>NZ_JBKFTK010000003.1:0-522382 GCF_046507805.1 Alloalcanivorax sp. C16-1
CGAGTACGTCCCTGTAGGCTCCCTTTCGAACGTCCTGTTCTCAAGGGTCCCGGAAGGGCGTCGCGCCCTGAGCCGCTCGGTAGGAGCGGTGGTTCCACCGCGATAACCCGGCGTCAGAACCGGTGCTGGCCGCCGTCAATCTGCTGCTGGATGCCCGCTGTGAGCGGCTGGTAGGTGCGCTCGCCGGGCAGTAACACGTAAACCGGATCGTCCACCTTCGCCAGATCGTAGTGCTCTTCCTTGAGCGTGTTCTTCTGATGTTTGAAGGTGCCGGTGGTTTGCACACCGCCCTGAATCACGCGCAGGAACACCGGCACCGCGAACGGCGGCAGCGCGCGTTGCAGGGCCGCGGTGAACGCCGCCCAGTCCACTTCCTCGTGGGGCCGGTCCAGGCGCAGCTGCGCCATGCCGGCGCGACCGTCGGTGCCGGGAATCTCCACGCCATAGACCACCGACTCCACCACCGGATCGGCGTCGTCCAGAATCTGTTCCACCTCGGTGGTGGACACGTTCTCGCCCTTCCAGCGGAAGGTGTCGCCCAGACGGTCCACGAACTGGGCATGGCGAAAGCCAATGTCGCGCATCATGTCGCCGGTGTTGAACCAGGCGTCGCCTTTCCTGAACACGTCACGGAAAATCGCCTTTTCGGTTTTTTCCGGATCGGTGTAGCCGTCAAACGGAGTCTTGTCGGTGATCTCACCGAGCATCAGCCCGGCCTCGCCCTTGCCCACCCGGACCATGCGGCCGCGCCGGTCGCGCAACGGCCGCTCCGCGTCCTTGTCGTACTTGACGATGGCGTAACCCACCGGCGAAAACCCCACGGTATTGTCGAAGTTGAACACATTGGTGAACGCCACGTTGCTTTCCGAGGCGGTGTAAAACTCGGCGATGCGATCAATGTCGAAGCGGCGCTTGAAGGGCTTCCAGATACCCGGACGCAGGCCGTTACCGACGATGGTGTGCACCGGATTGTCGGGGTCGTCCGGGCGCTCCGGCTGCTCGTGGAGATACCGGCAAAGCTCGCCCACGTACCCGAAGGCGGTACAGTTGTGCTTGCGCACTTCGTGCCAGAAGCGGCTGGCCGAGAAACGCCGGGCCAGCACCAGGCCGCCCCGGGCGGCGATCACCGAGGCCCAGCACACCACCAGCCCGGTGGCGTGATAGAACGGCAGCGTGCAATACAGGCGATCCTGATCGCCGAGCCGCACCGAGGAGTAGCCGAACCCCCCGTAGGCCTTTTCCCAGCGCCCATGATTGAACACCACCGCCTTGGGCAGGCCGGTGGTGCCGGAGGTATAAATATGGAACAGCGGATCCCGCAAAAAAGTGTGATAGGTGCTGGCCGGGTTTTCGTCGGGGCGCTCGCGGATGGCCTCGGCGAGGTTCACATAGCCCTGTGGCGCCTCGCCGGGGTCGGCCAGGGTGTCCTGGTCGGCGAAGAACAGAAAGGGCCCGTCCAGCGTCAGCTGGTCACGCACCGCGTCCACCACCGCCCGTTGTTCGCCACCCAGGATCACGGCTTTCGGCTTTACCAGGTTAATGCTGTGCACCAGCACCTTGCCTTGCTGGGAGGTGTTGAGCAGCGCCGCGCACACACCCAGCTTGGCGCAGGCGATTACCGTGGCCACCAGCTCCGGGCGGTTCTCCAGATTGACCGCCACGGTGTCGCCCTTGGCCAGGCCCAGCGACGCCAGATAATGGGCGATGCGATTGGCCCAACCGTTCAGAGTGCGATAGGTGAAAGCACGCTCATCCTGGATCAGCGCGATGCCGGCGGGGTGCTCGGCGGCGGCGCGTTCGAACGCCACGCCCAGCCCCACGGGTTTCCCGGTGTCGGTGATTTTGCTCATCCGCGACCCCTTGAGCAGCGCGGGCAGATGACCGAGCACGTCGGGCACCCGGGTGAGCAGTTTCGGCAAGGTAATCACATCCGAATGGCGCATTGCTTTCCCCCTTTGTTTTTTGTGTTGTTCTGATTCGCATTGCGGTACCGAAGCCGATTCTATAGCATCGATGTTTATATTTGTACACAACGGAAAACGCGCGCCACGACAACAAAATCAGGACAATAAAAACCAAAAAAAGGAATCGCTCCATGGAGACACGAAACGGGGGTCTTCTCCATCGTTCTTCCCAGGAATGGCTGTCCACCCTGCCGGTATTTCTGCTGTTGCTACTGGTGGTCTTTCTGTCCTCGGGCCAGATTATTCATTCCCAGCTTCTCAAGATCGGGGAATCCACCTGGGACGAGTATTTTCTGCTGCGCACCGCCGGTCTGGTGCCGCCGCCCAGCTGTGAACGGAACCCGGACATCGAGGCGCGCACCGACGAGATCGTGCAACGCCGCCAGGCCCAGGCCAACGACGACCCACTCGCCGACATTCTCGGCGGCGGCGCCGTGGACCGGGACGCGGTGCGCCAGTCGCTGATGGCCGCCCGCGCCAACTGCCGGGCCAAATGGGACCGTTACCAGACCGTCGAGGACAAGGTCACGCCGGGGGTGGTGGCGTTCCGTAACATGGAAGGCGGCGTGGCCACGGTGGTGGCCACCCTGGGCGACTACAAGCGTCTGTTGCTGGCCCTGTTGCTGCTGATCTGCGCCACCACCACCACCTTCCAGCGCCATCACATTTCCCTGCGACCGTCGCGCACCCGCAAGGACCATGTGATCTCCCTGGGCGCCCAGGTGATTTCCAACACCCTGCTGCTGATTTCCGCCATCGCCTACCGGGGGTCGGACCTGCGCGCCGCCAACGCCGGCGTCACCGTGGACACCTTCTACCTGCATTGGGTCTGGATCATCGGCTTCGCGGTGCTGGCGCTGGCGGCGCTCTATCAATTGCTCAAACCGCCCCGCGATCTGGAAACCGGCGGCTCCTGGGGCAAGGCCCTGCTCACCATTCCGCTGTTCAGCTTCATGTGCATCTCGGCGTCGCTGCAGTTCTACGGCCAGGGTTATTTCCACGGCGTCAGCGTCTACATGAACATGATGATGGAACTGTCCACCCTGTTCCTGAACCTGGCGCTGTACATCTGGATCGGCATGATGCTCAAGCAGACCCGTTTGACGCACATCGTGTTCGATCTGATGCGGCCCTGGAACCTGTCGCCGGAACTAATGTGCGTGGTGGTGCTGTCGTTCGCCGCGGTGCTCACCGCCTACACCGGCGCCTCTGGCATTTTCGTGATCGCCGCCGGCGCCACCATCTACCGGGAACTGATCCGGGTGGGCGCCCGCAAGCAGCTGGCGCTGGCCGCCACCGCCATGTCCGGTTCCATGGGCGTGGTGCTGCGGCCCTGCCTGATCGTGGTGGTGATCGCCGCGCTCAACAAGAACGTCACCACCGCCGAGATGTTCTCCGCCGGCGGCAAGGTGTTCGTGCTCAGCCTGCTGGTGTTCTTCCTGTACAGCCAGTTCGCGCGCACCACCCCGGCCCGGGTGGCGCCGTTCGCCAAGGCCCTGCCGGCCAGCCTCAAGCGCGCCGTGCCGCTGATGCCCTACGGCATCGTGGTGGGCGCCGTGGCGCTGTTCTTCAACGACCTGCTGGCCCGCCAGCTGGATGAATTCTCCGCGCCGATCATTCTGCCGGTGATGCTGATCGCCATCCTGTTGTATGAGAAATTCAGCCGCCATGTGGTGCACCTGTTCGCCCTGTTCATGGCCGGCATGCTGATCAGCTCCTACATGGGGATCTGGGAAGGCTATCAGGCGATCAGCGGCGGCACCCTGCCCGCCAACGTCAACGCCACCGAACTGGAGTCGGCGCTGTGGGGCGACCTGTGGCGCAACCTGCTGTTCACCCTGTTCCTGGTGGTGCACTACCTGGTGCCCACCGGCGACCAGGACCCGCACTATGCGCCGGAAAAAGGCATCTCCGAAAAACTGGAAGGCGCCATGCGCTTCGCCACCACCGAAACCACCGGGCACATCGGCGCCCTGCTGCTGCTGATGGCCATGTCCATGGCCGCCTCCGGCATTATCGAGCGCTCCGGGGTGCTGGAGGCACTGCCCAGCGCGTTCGGCTCGGTGTGGATCGCCGCCGCCTTCTTCGTGGTCGCCCTGGTGCTGGTGGGCATGTTCATCGATCCGTTGGGGGCGGTGATTCTGGTCAACGCGGCCATGGCGCCCATGGCCCAGGCCAACGGCATCAGCGCCCTGCACTTCTGGATGATCGCCCTGGTGGCCTTCGAGCTCGGTTACCTGACCCCGCCGGTGGCGCTCAACCATCTGCTGACCCGCCAGGTGGTGGGCGACGACGAAGTGGAAAGCGCGAAGCTCAAGAGCGGCAGTTTCTTCCGCCGTTACGAGAAGTTCCTGTTGCCCATTTCGGTGATGCTCACGGTGCTGTTGATCGTCGCCTTCCTGCCGCTGTTTTCGGACAGCGTGCACGGTTGGGTGTTCCAGAAAATCCAGGCGGGATGAGCGATGACGGGGAATGATTTCACCGTGGATATGAGCTAATCTGCACGGACGTTTCACGCGATACGAGGCCCGTATGAACCGTCCGGAACCTGATCGCGCCCCGTCGCGCGCCACCGAACCGCTGCCGAAAAGCTGGCGGCCGGCCCTGACCCTGCTCGGGGCCCTGCTGGCGGTCACCGCCGCCATCGCGGTGGCCGCCGCGGTGGTGGACCGCCTGATCTACGGATAAGCCCATGCCACACCGGGACGAGCACCGCCAGCATCCCCGCCAGCCCGCTCCCCGAGGGGTCGCTCTGACGCTGCGCCCGGAACACGCCGGCGCCGACCAGGAGGCCCTGCACCTGCTGTGCCGGGATCTGTCCCGCACCGGCCTCGGCGTCAGCTTTCCGCAACCGATTTCCCCGGACACCGATGTGGAGTTGTGGGTCTATCTGCCGGAACAATCCGGCGCGCCCCTGCACCTGTTCGGCACCGTGGCCTGGTGCGCGGCGCCCCTGGGCCAGTGGCGCGCCGGCATTGCCCTGGACCTGGAACGGGGCGACGGCGGCGTCTGGGAGGCCCGTTTCGCCCCCGGTACCCCGCCGTGACCCGCGAGCCGGAGCGCCTGTTCCGGCGCGGCGCCGACTACCAATCCCATCGCCCCGACTACCCCGACAGCCTGTTCGCCACCCTGGCCGAACGGGCGCCGGCCCGCCGCCGGGCTCTGGATCTGGGCTGCGGCAGCGGCCAGGCCTGCCGCGCCCTGGAGGCGCACTTCGACCAGGTACTCGGCATCGACGTCAGCCTTGAGCAGTTGCGCGCGGCGCCGCCCGGGCGCGCCCACTATCTGGCCGCCCGCGCCGATGCCCTGCCCCTGGCCGACGCCAGCCTGGACCTGATCACCGTGGCCCAGGCGCTGCACTGGTTTCCATTACCCGCTTTTTTCCATGAAGCCGGCCGGGTACTGAGCCCGGGCGGAGTCCTGGCCGTCATCAGCTATGGTCTGTGCACGGTGGAGGGGCTGGAAGGGCTGGTGGAAGACTTCCACGACCGTACCCTGCGGCCCTGGTGGCCGGCGGCCCGCTGGCAGGTGGTGGAAGGTTACCGTGGCCTGCCCCTGCCCTGGCCGGAACGGTCCGACCTGGCAACCGCGCCGATCCGGCGGCATTGGGGCTGGCGGGATATGGCCGGTTACCTGGATACCTGGTCGGCGCTGGTCACGGCAAGGGCCGCCGGCGAGGACCCGCTGGCGGCGTTTCTGCCCACCCTGCGGGAACGCTGGGGAGAAGGGAAAAGAACCGTGCGCTGGCCGCTGCGGGTGCGTTGCTGCGCCCGGCCTTGAGGCGTCTTTATCGCCACTGAAGTCGCGATCCGGCGCGGGGTCAGGCCTTGGGAAAATGCTCCGCCAGCAGCCCCGCCAGCCGGTCCAGGCGATGGCGACGCTTGGCCAGGCCGAAGATGTTCATCATGCGCGTGCCCCAGGTCAGCGCCGTGGCCAGGGTGTCGCCGCCGCGCCGGGGAATCACGTGGATGTGCACGTGGGGCACGTGCTGGTTGGCCTCGCGGCCGTCGTTGACCATCACGTTGTGCGCCAACACGTCCAGACCGGCGCGCTTCTGGGCGCGGATGGTGCGCCGCGCCAGCTCGAACAGATGGGCGGTCAGCTCCGGCGACAGATCCTGCAGCAGCGGCTGATGCTCCAGGGGAATCACCAGACAATGGGCCTCGCGCACCGGGAACAGATCCAGCAGCACCATCGCCCGATCATCCCGGTAGACCACGCTGCCGGGCAACTCACCGTCACGGATGCGGCAGAACACGCAGTCGCTCACTCCGCCCCCGCGTACTCGTCGTCATCGTAATCGTCGTAGCGGTCGCCGTACTTGCGCCGCCGGCGCCAGATTTCGGCCAGCGCCACCAGCACCGCCACCACCAGGATCGCCAGCAAGGGGGCGCCGGCGCGCCACGGGCTGGTGTCTTCCTGGAACAGGCCGTCGAACACCACCACCACCCAGGCCGGCGCCAGTTCGCCGTGTTCCGGCGACACCGACCAGGGCGTCAGCAGCAAGGCCGCGCCCACCGCGCGCAGTGGCAAACGAACGGCGCTGGCGAACGGCCGGGTGATGTACCACAGCACGAACAGCACCCCCACACATCCCAGTAAATAGGCGAACCATCCCCACATATAGGCTTTCGTCGTCACGGTTACTCCAGTTGATCGGAGGGCGGCTCAGCCCACCCAGTGCACAATATGCTCTTCCAGGTCGTCCTCGGCCACCCCGCGCTCAGACACCACCCGCCCGGCCACGCTGATGCCCGCCTCGCGCACCGATTCGGGGCAACCGGAAATCAGCGGGTGCCAGGCGTTCAGGGCCTGGCCATGGGCCCGGCGCCGGTAGGCGCAGGTCACCGGCAGCCAATCGAAATGCGCCGCCAGGTCCGGCGTCACGCTCAGGCAGTCGGGAACATGACGATGACGCTCGGCGTACACCGTGCAGCGGCAGGCCTGGTCGTCCAGGTAGGCGCAGGCGACGTTGGTGAAGGCCACCTCGCCGCTGTCCTCGTCCTGCAGTTTAACCAGACAACAGCGTCCACAGCCATCGCAGAGTGCCTCCCATTCGTCGGCGTCCAGTTCCGTCAGCGGCAATTCCCAGAACCGCTCACGCACGGCGCGGACGGTCCGGGTGGCCTTCCGCCAGGTACAGATCCTGGTCCGGCGGCGGCGGCATCTGCAGATAGAAACCCTGCTCGCGAATCTTCGCCATCACCTGGCCCACGTCCGCCCGGTGCAGCGGCCGCGCCGGATCAAGAATCATGTCGGTGACGTGGCGCGGTGGCCCGAATCGCTCCAGCAGCGCCTCGGGCAGATCCTTGAGGCCCTTGGTGCGCTCCACGTACAGGTACATTTCCTGGCGGCGCGGGCTTTTGTAGATCGAACAGAACAGTTTGCCTTTCAGCATTGGAATCTCCGTCGAGTCGGCTCAGAGCCGTTCCAGCAGCGGCCGGGCCACCAGATCATGGCGCCAGCCGGTGAGCGGCTCGGGCAGCCGCGACGGGTCGCGCACCAGCGCCTCCAGCCAGCGGCGGCGCACCAGCACATCGGGCTTCAGGTTCAGCTGCCCGGCGATCTCGCCGACCCGCTCGCGCAGGGCTTTCACCTGCTGCCGCTGGGCCGGCTCCAGCGGCCCGGGCAGCGGCGCCGGCGGCGTGGCCTCGGCGGCCCGCGCCATCAGCGCCAGAATCTCATCGCCGTCACGGCGGATCGCCTTGGGGTGCAGGCCCGCCGCCCGCAGCGCGTCCTCGCCGGGCCGCGGCGCCCGGCTCAGATCCAGCAACGCCGGATCGCGCAGCACGAACCCCTTGGGCAGATCCCGTGCCCGGGCGCGCGCCTCGCGCCACTCCGCCAGGGCCTCCAGCACCGCCAGCTCGCGACCGCGCAGGGCGCCGGCGCCCTTCACCTGGCGCCAGGCGTCGCCGGGCTCGGCGCGCCGCAGGGCGTCCTCGCGCAGCCGCTCGCACTCTTCCCGCCACCAGTCCAGGCGGCCCAGCCGCGCCAGTTCCTCGCGCAGCCCCTCGGCCACCTCGATCAGGTATTTCACGTCGTCCACCGCATAGCGCAGCTGCTCCTCGCTGAGCGGTCGCTTGAGCCAGTCGGTGCGGGTGGCGCCCTTGGGCAGACTCACGCCCAGCCGGTCCTCCACCAGCCGCTGGTAACTCATCTGCATGTCCTCGCCGGTGAGCGCGGCGGCGATCTGGGTGTCCTCCACCCGCGCCGGATAGGCGCCGGTGAAGGTGGCCAGCGCCTCCAGGTCCTCCGAGCAGGCGTGCATCACCAGCACCCGGTCGGCCAGCGCCGGCGCCAGGTCCGCCGCCGCCACCCGGGTGGTATCGATCAGGCGGATGGTGTCGCCATCGTGCACCTGCACCAGCGCCAGCTGGGGGTAATAGGTGCGTTCACGCATGAACTCCGTATCCAGGTACAGGGGCGCGCCGGCGGGCAGGTCGGCGGCCCAGTCGGCGAGGGCGTCGGCGCTCTCGCACCACAGATAACTCATGTCGGTCCCGGGCTTGCCAATGGTCCGGCGCATTATACGGATCGCGGGCGGCGCCTGAAACGGCGCTGGCGCCTTCATAAAAACGGATGCTCATGACACGATAATCGGATAAAATCCGTTTAACCCGACATTTTTTGCCATTCAGCACAACCTGCTTGGAGGCCGCGGCATGTTGGAAAACGAACTCCGGCGACTGGCCCCTCTGCCTCTCGGCCACGGCACCCTGATGACGCTGCTGAGGGCCTACCGGCGACCGAACGACAAGATCGCCGAGTGGCTGAGGCAAGGCGTGTTGATTCAGATCAAAAGAGGCCTGTACGTGGTTGGCCCTGACTGGCGGGAAGGCGCTTTGTCCTTGCCCCTGATCGCCAACCGCTTGTACGGCCCCTCCTGCGTGTCGCTGGATTACGCGCTGTCCTGGCACGGCCTGATTCCGGAGCGGAGTTACGAGCTTACCTCGGTATGTGTTCGCCGCGGACGCGTGTTCGATAACGCGCTCGGCAGGTTCTCCTACCTGACGGTGCCCGCCGGGCTTTTCCCCGTGGGCTTGCGGCAGCACCAGGCCTCGGACCAGGTCACCTTCCTGATCGCCGGACCGGAGAAAGCCCTTTGCGATAAGGTATTGCTGACGCGGAACCTGCCGGCGAGAAGCGTCGCGGCCATGGCCGATTTCCTGTTCGATGATTTGCGACTGGATGAAGCCGCGATCGGCAATATGGATTTGTCGATCGTGGAGGCCTATGTCCGCTCCGGGCACAAGCCCCGTCAGATGAACGCGCTGCTGAAAATATTGCAAACGTGATCCCTTGGAGGCCCCGAGATGACCATTATCGATCAAATGCTCACACGCTATCCGCCGGAAGACGCCGGCCATGCGTTGCGGGAAGTGATGCAGGAGATCGCTCTGGCCGGATTACAGCGCGCGGGTTTTTTCGATAAAGCCGCTTTCTATGGCGGTACCTGCTTGCGGATTTTCCACCACCTGCCGCGATTTTCAGAGGACCTGGATTTCTCTCTCTTGACCCATGATGCGGGCTTTTCCTTCCAGCCTTACTTCAAGGCACTGGAAACGGAATTCGCCGCTTTCGGCTTCGAGGTGGACATCGCCGAGCGTAAGAAGAGCGTGCGATCCGCCGTCGTCTCCGCCTTCCTGAAAAAGAACACCAGCATTTACGATATCGCCGTGAGCGGTCAGAAAACACTGAAGATCAAGTTCGAGGTGGACACGGATCCTCCGGGCGGATTCATCACCGAGGAAAAACTGCTGGTTCAGCCCTATTCTTTTTACGTGAAGTGCTATGCGCTACCGGATTTGTTCGCCGGAAAAATGCACGCGCTGCTATTCCGGCGCTGGAAGAATCGTGTCAAGGGACGCGATTGGTTCGATTTCGAGTGGTACGTACAACGCGGGGTGGCGCTGAATCTGGCCCATCTGGAACAACGGGCGCGGCAAAGTGGCGACTGGCAGGGCCCGGTGCTGACCGGCGGCGCCCTGCACGATCTTCTGGCGGCGCGCATCGAGACGCTGAACGTGGATCTGGCCAGGCAGGATGTGCGCCCGTTTCTGCGGGCACCGTCCTCCCTTGATATCTGGTCACGGGACTATTTTTTCGATCTGGCGAACAGACTGGTGTTTGACGGGCCCACGGGTGTGTAGCTCCCCGGCGATTCTGGTAAGATTCGCGGCCTTCACGTTCACGGAAACCCACAGGACATCCCCATGAGCACCAAACTGGTACTGGTCCGTCACGGCCAAAGCGTCTGGAACAAGGAAAACCGTTTCACCGGCTGGAAAGACGTGGACCTGACCGAACAGGGTCGCGAGGAAGCCCGCCAGGCCGGCGTGCTGCTTCAGGAAGCCGGCTTCGAGTTCGACATGGCGTATACCTCGGTGCTCAAACGCGCCATCCGCACCCTGTGGACCATCCTCGACAACATGGACCAGATGTGGATTCCGGTGATCCGCGACTACCGCCTCAACGAACGGCACTATGGCGCCCTGCAGGGTCTCAACAAGGCGGAAACCGCCGAGAAATACGGCGACGAGCAGGTACTGATTTGGCGCCGCAGCTACGACACCCCGCCGCCGAAGATGGACCGCGATGACGAGCGTTACGCCGGCCGGCTGCGCGTTTACAAGGATCTGAAGGAAGAGCAGGTGCCGCTGTCCGAGAGCCTCAAGGACACGGTGGCGCGCTTTCTGCCCTACTACCAGGCGGAGATCGAGCCCCAGGTGCGCGCCGGCAAGCAGGTGCTGATCTGTGCCCACGGCAACAGCCTGCGCGCTCTGGTGAAGCACCTGAGCGGCATCTCCGACGAGGAAATCGTCAAGCTCAACATTCCCACCGGCATTCCCATGGTCTATGAGCTGGACGACGATCTGAAACCGATCCGCAACTACTATCTGGGCGACGAGGAAGCCGCCGCCAAGGCCGCCGAGGCGGTGGCCAACCAGACCAAGGGCTGAGGCTCAGGGCGAGTCGATACGGTCGAGCGCCTCCACCCGGCGGCGCTCCTGCTCCTCGAACAGGCGCTCACGCAGCGCCTGGACCTGGGCGTCCCGGTCCGCCGGCGCCAGGCCGCTGTCCAGAATCGCCGCGCGCTGTTCCCGATAGGCCTGATAGCGGCGATCCCATTCCTCACGGCGCCGGTCCAGCGCCGCCAGACGGTCCGCCGCCTCGGCGCCCAGTTCCTGCTCGCGCAGCTGATAGATGCGCGCTTCCGAAACGCCCTGCTCCCGCAACGTCGCCACGTCCGCCGCCAGCCGCACCGGCTGCCGTGACGCCGTGATCATGCCGCGCAGATCCTCCGGCAGCGATGCCTCCAGCTCGGCCAGACGGGCCTCTTTCTGCGCCTGGTTCAGGCCCTCATTCTCAAGGATTTCCCGGCGCGCCAGGGCGAAGCGGTCGTAGCGATCACGAAAGCCGAAAAACGCCTCCCGGGCGGTGGCGTCGAACCACCGGGCGCGCAGGGCCTGGCGCTCTTCCAGGCTGCGCCGCAGGGCCGCCGGCTCACGGCCCGGCTCCTCCAGGCCGCGCAACGCCGCCCGATAACCGACGTACTGCTCGAACAGTGCCCAGGCCTGGCGCGCCGCCCGGGGCGGCAGCACCTGGTCCAGGTGGGCCGCCACCCGGGCGCGCAGCACATTGAGGTCCTCTTCACCCAGGGCCGACAAAAAATAATCGAAACGCCAGCGCACGCCCTCGCTCACCACCAGGTCGCCATTGGCGTCGGCGCGCAGTTCGCCGTCCGGCACCGTGCCCCGCCAGGACGCCGGCGTCTCGTCCAATTTGCCGCCCCGGGCCACGTAGGCCTCGAAATCATCGCCCCCTTGCTGCGCCCGCACCGGGGTTTTTGGGGCAGAAGTTGGGGTGACCGTGGGCTGGCCGTTATCACCGGGAAACGGCACCAGCACCCACGCCAACGCCGCCAATACCAGTACAATCAGCAGGCTCGGGATCCATACCCGCATCCGTGTTCTCCTTTTTCGTCGTCCTTGTTGCATAACCACTGATCGGATTACGACTTTTTTATTAGTGAAATCCCGGCAACAGCGGAATTAGTCTGTTTGAACACCCCGCCAACCGCCGGGCGTCCCCCAATAGGACATTGGGCAAAAACACATTTCAACAACAAACATCAGGGAAGCTTATGAAAACGTTTATTCACGCGCTGCTTGGCGCACTGCTTCTGCTGGGGCTGAGTGGCCCCGCCACCGCCGGGTACACCGAGACCCGTTACCCGATCGTGCTGGTGCACGGCCTGTTCGGCTTCGACACCGCCGCCGGCGTCGATTATTGGTACCGCATTCCCGAGGAACTGCGCCAGGGCGGCGCCCAGGTCTACGTGGCCCAGGTCAGCGCCGCCGAGGACACCGTGGTGCGCGGCGAGCAGCTGGCCCGCCAGGTGGAAACCATCCTGGCGAGCAGCGGCGCCGACCGGGTCAACCTGATCGGCCACAGCCACGGCGGCCCCACCATCCGCTACGTGGCCTCGGTGTATCCGCAGTACGTGTCCTCGGTGACCAGCGTCGGCGGCGTCAACTGGGGCGCCCGGCTGGCCGACGTGCTGCAGGGGGTGGTCGATAACGTGCCGTTCTCCGGCGACCTGGTGGGTTACCTGGGCAACGCCCTGGCCGGCCTGATCGATCTGTTCAGCGGCGGCGGCAACGACCAGGACATCCTGGCCGCGCTCAAGGCCCTCACCACCGCCGAAACCGTGGCGTTCAACCAGCAGTATCCGGAAGGCGTGCCGGCGCAATACTGCGGCAACGCCCCGCGCGTGGCCTCCAACGGCATCTCCTATTTCTCCTGGAGCGGCGCCAAGCCCCTCACCAACGGCCTGGACCCGTCCGACGTGCTGCTCGGGGCTACCTCCATCGTGTTTCTCGGCGAGCCCAACGACGGCCTGGTCAGCAGCTGCTCCAGCCACCTGGGCATGGTGATCCGCGACGATTACCGCATGAACCACCTGGACGAGGTCAACCAGGTGCTGGGCCTGCACGACCTGTGGAGCACCGACCCGGTGACCCTCTATCGCCAGCAGGCCAACCGGTTGAAGAACTACAATTTCTGAGTGACCGAAACGCTTTGCGAAGCGGGCGCCAGGGTTTTGTGTCCTGGCGCCACCCGCCTACCATCCATGGAATCACGACATGGATGAAGGACCATAATGATGACAAAACGCGTATCCGCTCTGTTGGCGGCGCTGGCCCTGTCACTGGCCGGCAATGCCGTGGCCCAGGCGCCCATTGAGCGCACTGTTTGCGTGTTCGACATCGCCGGCCAGGCCGGCCCGACCATGGCCGCCATGCAGGACTGGCGCGCCGCCGCCCTGGGTTGGGGCCTGAAGGCCAACCTGCGGGTCTATACCAACGAACAGGTGGCCGCCGAGGACCTCAAAGCCGGCCAGTGTGACGCTTCCCTGATCACCGGCCTGCGCGCCCGCCAGTTCAACAAATACGCCGGCACCCTGGATTCCATCGGCGCCCTGCCCACCATGGAGCACATGAGAGTGGCCCTGCAGGTGCTGGCCCACCCCAGCCGCGCCGACAAGCTCACCGCCAATTCCTATGAAGTGATCGGCATCGCCCCGATCGGCGCCGCCTACCTGTTCGTCAACGATCGGGAAATCAACACCCTGGCCAAGGCCGCCGGCAAGAAAGTGGCGGTGCTGGACTTCGACCCCACCCAGGCCAAGATGGTGGCCGCCGCCGGCGCCACCCCGGTGCCCTCGGACATCACCAACTTCGCCGGCAAGTTCAACAACGGCTCGGTGGACGTGATCGCCGCGCCGCTGGTCGCCTACAACGTGCTGGAACTGTACAAGGGCCTGCAGCCGGACGGCGGCATCATCGACTATCCGCTGCTGCAACTGACCATGCAGGTGGTCGCCAAGGAAGACCGCTTCCCCGCCGAGATCGCCCAGAAATCCCGCGAATACTTCTACCAGAACCTGGACCGCGTGCTCGAGCAGCTCGACCGGGAAGCCGAGGCGGTGGATCAAAAATGGTGGGTGGACATCCCGGACAAGGACAAGCGCGAGTACGAACTGATGATGCAGGACGCCCGCGATCAGTTGCGCAAGGAAGGCTACTACGATCCGGACATGCTCGACCTGCTGCACAAGATCCGCTGCAAGATCGACGGCTCCCGCGCCGAGTGCACCACCAACTGACCCTCAGCCGGCCGGCGCCTCGCGCGCCGGCCGTCGCCAATCCCGCGCCGCCACCAGCAGACAGGGCACCAGCACCAGACTGACCAGGGTGGCGAACAGCACCCCGAACGCCAGCGCCACCGCCATCGGAATCAGAAAGCGCGCCTGCGCGCTGGTCTCCAGCATCAGCGGCGCCACCCCGGCGAAAGTGGTCAGCGAGGTCAGCAGGATCGGCCGCAGCCGCTCGCTGGCGCCGGCCACCACCGCTTCCCGGAACGCCACGCCCCGCTCCCGCAGGCCATTGATGCCATCAATCAGCACCAGATTGTCGTTCACCACCACGCCACTGACCGCGATCACCCCCACCAGGGACCACAGCGTCAGGCTGTAGCCCAGCAGGAAGTGCCCCAGGAAAGCGCCCACCATGCCAAACGGAATCGCCATCATCACCAGCAGCGGCTGCCCATAGCCGCCGAACAGGACGGTGAGCAGAAAGAAGATCGCGCCCAGGGCCAGCAGATAGCCCAGCGACAGTCGTCCGAGAAAGCGCTGGATGGCCGCCGGCTTGCCGGCCACATCCCAGTCCGCCTCGGCGTCCGCCGCCGTCATCGGATCCAGCACCGAGCTCCGCAGCGCGGCCATCACCCGCGCCGGCGAGGTGACTTTTTCGTCCACGTAGGCACTCACCGTGGCGCTGCGCCGGGTGTCGTAATGGCTGATGGTGGCCGGCGACGGATGGCGCCGGACCTCCGCCACCGCGCCCAGCACGGTGCGACCCCCGTCCGGCAAGCGCACCGGCAATTGCCGAACGTCCTCCAGGCGCCCGCTGTCCGCCTCGGCCAGGCGCACCATCACCGGTACCTCCCTGTCCTCCTCGAACCAATGGTCCACGCGCACGCCGTGAAAGGCGTGGCGCACCTGGGCACCGAGCCGCTCGGTGTCGAGCCCGGCCAGCCGCCCCTCCTCGCGCAGGTCGATCTCCACCACGGTGCGGCGCGCCCGGGTGCCGTTGGCCACTTCGTGGACCCCTTCCATGCGCTCCAACCGCTGCGCCAGCTGCTCGCTGAGCACCTGCAACCGATCCAGGTCCGGATGGAACACGTTGATATGAATGTCCGGCTTCACGGTCATCAGATTGGCATGGAATTTCACCGACAAGGCATCCGCGACCCCGCCGTGCAGGGTCCGCCAGCGGGCCGCCAGCCGGCGCGGCTGCGGGGTGACGCCCGGCGCCGGCTGGAACGCCAGGCTGACCCGTACCCGATAGCGCGCGCCCGGGTCCGGGGCGTTGGAGACCTTGCGGCGCACGCCCTGCTCGGCGAACACCCGGGTGATGCGCACGCCCTGGTCCGCCAGGTCCTCCGCCAGGCGCGCGGCGGACTCGCGCAAGGCCGTGACCTCGCGGCCCAGGCGCTGCTCCCCGGTGCCCTGGGGAAACACCACCTCCGCCACCACGCGGTCGCCCTGCACCCGGGAAAACAGCACCATGGTCAGCCAGCCGCTGTGCACCAGCGCCACGCAGAACAGAAACAGCCCGACGAAAACCAGGATCACCACATAGCGCCAGCGCAGACAGGCCCGCAACAGCGGCCGCGCGCGCCGGGCCAGCCACGTCTCCAGGCCATCGTTGACGCGCCCGGCCAGCGCCTCGGAGCGGGCCAGCCAGCCCCGCGCCGGTCGCTGCCCGGCCAGATGCGCCGGCAGAATCCACAGCGACTCCACCAGCGACAGCAGCAAAATGGCGATGGCCACCACCGGAATCACCCGCATCAGGGCGCCTTCCGGGCCGGGCAGAAACAACAACGGCGCGAACGCCACCAGGGTGGTGAGCACCGCGAACAGCAGCGGCCTCGCCACCCGCCGGGTGCCGGTCACCGCCGCCTCGGCGCCGCGCAGACCTTCCCGGCGACAGCGGTCCACGCTCTCGCCGACGATCACCGCATCGTCCACCACGATGCCCAGCACCAGCATGAACGCGAACAGCGAAATGGTGTTGAAGGACTCGCCCATCAGCGGCAGCACCGCGCAGGCGCCAAGCATGCAAACCGGAATGCCCAGCGCCACCCAACCGGCCAGCCGCAGGGTGAGGAACACGCCCAGCATCAACGTCAGCAGCACCAGCCCCTGCAGACCGTTGCGCCACAGCAGCCCGGAGCGGTCGCGGAACTGCCGGGCGTCGTCGCGCCACAGCGTCAACGTCACGCCGGCGGGCAGGTCCGCCTGTTCCAGGTAGGCGTTCACCGCCGCCGCCACCGCCAGCACGTTCTGCCCGCCGGTGCGGTAGACGTCCAGCGCCACCGCCGGCTCCCCGTCCAGCCAGGCCGCCAGGGTGTCCCGGGAAAAGCCATCCTCGATGCGCGCCACGTCACCCAGGCGCAGCAGGTCGCCCTCCTGCTCGGCGCCGCGGATCACCAGCCGGCCGTAATCCGCCGCGCTGCGCGGGCGGGCTCCGGTTTCCAGCATCCATTCGCCGCCGCTGACGCGCAACAGGCCGCCCGCCACCCGGCGGGCGCCGTCCCGGGCGGCGGCGGCGATCTCATCCAGAGTCAGGTCGTAGCGATACAGATCATCGCGGTCCACCGACGCCACCATCTCCCGCTCGGGCAGGTTCTCGATGTCCACGCTGGAGACCGCCGGGTCGGCCAGCAAGTCGCGGCGCGCCTGTTGCGCCAGCCGATAAAGATCGCCGCGCGGCACCGCGCCGCTGAGCAGCACCCGGGCCACCCGGTTGCGGACGATCAGCTCGCGCACCCGTGGCCGCTCCGCGCCTTCCGGCAAGGTATCCAGGGCGTCCATGCGGGTGCGGATGCGCTCCAGCACCTGGGCCGTGTCGTAGCCTTCCAGCACGTCCAGCTGCACCGTGCACAAACCTTCGCGGGCCTCGCTGATCAGCTCGGTACCGCCTTCCACGTCGTCCACCGCGTTTTCCAGCGGCGTGCACACCAGCGCTTCCACGGTGTCCGGCGTGGCCTGCGGGTAGCCCACGTAGATACCGATGCGGTCCAACGGCACATTGGGCAGGGTTTCCTGCCGGGTGTGCGGGATCGCCAGCAGCCCGGCGCCGAGCAGCGCCACCATCAACAGGTTGGCCACCGCCGGATTATTGACGAACCAGCCGATGCTGCCCTTCAAGGCGTGCCCTCCCCGGCCCGGGATACCGTGTCGGCGGCTGGCCGGGGCTGGATGCGCATGCCCTCCAGCAGCGGCCGCCCGCCGGCCATCACCACCGGCCGGCGCGGCGCTTCGCTGAGATAGAGGTGGCCGGCATCGCTGTGCAGGATCGTCACCGGCTGGCGCCGCAACCGCTGGTCCGTGTCCACCACCCAGACCGTGTCGTCCCCGGCCCGGGCCGCCGCCGGCAGCACCGCCACGCCGGCCAGCGGCGGCCCGGTCAATTCGGCACGCACGAACACCCCCGGCTCCAGCGGCAGGGGCGCGTCCCGGTTGTCCACCACGGCGATCAGGGAGGCCATGCGATTGCGGTTGATGCCGCCCTCCCGTCGCGCCAGCCGCGCCGGCCAGACGCCGTCGCGCCCGGCGAATCGGCCGGTAAGCGTGACCGTTACCGACGCTAGGCTGGCGCCGTCCCCCGGGTCGATGCCAAGCAGGGCCAGCCAGTCGTCACGCACCGGCAGGCGCACCTCCACCCGGGCCAGGCCCAGCAAGCGACCCAGGGTCCCGCCGGCCTGAACGTGCTGCCCGGTCTCCACGCTGACCGCCTCCAGAACGCCGTCGAAGGGGGCCCGCAGCACCGCCTGCTCGCGCTGGCGGCGGGCCTCGCGCAACCCGGCCTCGGCCGCCGCCAGCCGGCCACGGGCCTCCTCCAGTTGCGGCTCGTGGCGGGCCAGTGGCGTGGCCACGCTGTTGCGACCCTTGGCCACGCTGGCCTGGGCGCGGCTGCGCGCCAGATGCAGGCGCGCCGCCTGAACGTCGTTAAGGCGCCGGGTCACCGCCAGCTCGAAGGGCTCCGGATCCAGGCGCAGCAGCACCTGCCCCCGGGTGACCCGGCCGCCATCGGCCAGGGCGGGGACGGTCTCCACCACCCGCCCGGACACCTCCAGGCTCAGCGGCACCCGCCGGCTGGCACGTGCCCGGCCCTGGCTGAATACCGGAACCACCGTCTCCGCCCGCCGCGCGGCGCGGGTTTCCAGCGCCAGGGGCGCGGCCACCGGCGCCGGCGCCGGCGCCGCCGGCGGCACCGCGTACAACGCGCCCAGGCCGCCGACCGTCAGCAGCACCACCAGCAGCGCCATGACACCGTGCATTTTTTTCTTCATGCGGATCGCTCCAGGCGGTCGCGCCAGGCGGCCAGGCAGGCGCGGGTGGTGTCCGCGCCAGCCCCCAGGGAAGGGTCCAGCTTCAGCGACAGGGTCAGCCGGTCGTTGACGATCATGGCGCCGTTGGACACCGGGTGGTTGGGGCTGCCCGGCCCGCACAGGGTCAGCAGCGCGTCCGGGGGAAAGCCCGCCGCGGCCAGGTCCAGCCGCCATTCGCCCAGGCAGGTGAACGAGCCCAGTTTCGGCGAGCCGGCCAGGAACCGATCGCACAGCCAGTTCACCCCACCCTGGCCGACCCAGCGGCCGACGCGGGCGCCGTGCCAGAAGCGCCAGTGGCGTTGGGCGCGCAACCCGTCGCGGACCCGCCGGTCCAGATCCACCGGCCCATCCTCGGGCCGCGCCGTCACATAAAAGCCGCTGGATAGGTTCTGGTCATCCCGTTCGCCGCGCACCGCACCGCGCATGTTCACCGGATACAGCCAGCGGCCCGCCACCGGCGCGCGCAGCAGGGTATCGGTGACGGCCTGATGAAGCGCGGTCAGCAGCACCGCGTTGAGGGAGAGGGACTGGTCCCGGGCCCGCTGCCGCAGCGCGAAGGTGTGCGCCCGGCTCAGACAGGCACTGGCCACCGTGGCCGGTTCGTCGGAGGCCGGGAAGGCGCGCCAGGGCGGTGCCGGCGGCGTGGCTTCCCGCCGCCCCGGCAAGGCACGCAGCCAGTGCCAGAAAGGCGGCGGCGCCGCCTGCCGGCTCACCGGCATGGGCGGCAGCGGCACCCGCCAGCCTCGCAGCAAATGAAACAGTCCGCCGATGCCATCGTGGTCACGATGCCGCACCGGAAATTCGTGCCGCCGACCGGTAGCCGGTTCGATCACCGCGAAATGTATGGTGTCGTCGATGCCGTGGCGCGCCCGCGCCCGGTACCACATGCCCAGGTAATCGGTCATAGCCTGGCCACGTCCGCGTAGAACAAGCGGTCCGCGTCCAGGTGCGCCCGTGGGTCGCCGTCGTAGCTGACCAGAAAGTGGTCGCTGTACAGGCACTGGCGGCGATAGCCGGCGGCCACGGCGGCCAGCGGATCGTCCAGGAAGAAACCGCAGACCAGGGCGTCGTAGCGGCCATGGAAGTCGGCCACCGCCTGGTCCAGCAGACACTGCAACCAGAAGGGATCGTTGTCCGCCACCGCCACGGTGTGCAGGCTCAAATACGATAGATAGCCACCCGGGGGCGGCAGCCGGAAACCGCCGCGCACCCGGCTGTGCAGGTTGTAGAAAGGCCGCCACCAGCCGCGGCCACCCCGGTAGCCGAGCACCCGCGTTTGCTTGATGGCTTTCTGATCCCAGTAGCCCAGCAGCCCCATCAGGCGCTCGCCACGCCATACGCCCAGGAAGCCGTCGCCGGCCAGCTGCTCCGCCGCGCCCCACGGAAAAAACTGTTTGCGGGCGCCCTCCCGCGCCAGCAAGGCGGACATCTCCAGCTCGTCCCCGCGCCCGGTGCGCCGCACGGTGACGTCCGCCGGCGTGCCGGCGCGCCGGGGGCGGGTATAGATCAGGCTGGTTTCGATGGTGCCGCAGGGGTAATAGACCGGCAGCCCGGCGCGGCCGCTGGCCACCGTGGCCAGAGACGCGCGGTTGTCGCGCAGAATCACGGTGCGCATCCACTCCCCGGGGGTCAGTTGTGCCCGCAAGGTGCGAAACAGACGATGCAGCAGCATTCCGTTGCGGCAATCCGGGGCGATGCGCAGATCGTGGGCGTAGCGCACCGGACGCACGCGGCCGTTCACCCACAGCTGCCGCCAGCCCACGTTGTAGACCGCGTCCACCCGCTCCGGCTCAAGGCGCGGCGACGCCACCCAGACATCCGGCTCCTCGCAGCTGACCCGGGCGCCCTGAAAATAATCCGGGCGGCGTTCGAAATTCAGCGACACGGCGCCCTCCTGCGGGGTGCTTTCCAGCAGCGCCAGGATCGCGCCGTTGTCGTCCTGGCGGGCCGGACGGATGCAGTGGCTCATGACACCGCCTCCCTGCTTACCGCCTCCCGCAGGGCGTCGGGCAAGGCGCCACGCCAGTGCTGCAAGGTCTCGATCTTGATGTTGCCTTCGATCATGCCGCGCCGCCGGCATTGCTCCAGATAGAAGCCGTGCATGCCCGGCCGCGCCACGCAGCGGGCCGGCGCCAGCTGCTGCAGGTTGCGCGCCAGCTGATAGTGGAAGTTCGCGCACAGGGCCTGCTCCAGCGCCGCCGCCACCCGGGCGGCCTCGGCGTCGGTCCGGGATGGCTCGCCGTCCAGCAACAGGATGTAGCCGGGTTTCCCCTGCCCGCTGTCGTCCACCGCCACCACGCTGACCGGCGCCAGCCGTGGCGGCATGTCGGTCTGCTCCAGGGCGCGACGCACCGCCTGCCCGGTGAGCTTTTCGCCGACCAGGTCGGTACTGCCCAGGCGGCCGATAAAGCGCAGCCCCGGCACGGTCCCCAGATGCCCGGTGACCTCCACCAGATCATTGAGCCGGTACCGAAGCAGCCCGGAACCGGTGCTCATCAATGGAATCAGGCGCTGGCCGGTACGCAGCTCCCAGGGCGCGTACACCTGGTCGTCCTCCGGATCGAGAAATTCGTAGACATGGCTGCGGTAGGCCAACAGATGCCGTCGCGCATAGGGAATGGTCACCACGCCCTCGGTGGCCCACAGGCCCTTGCCCTGGAAGCCCGCCTGGGGCAGCCGCTCACGCAACCGCTCTGCCCAGGGCGCGGACGCCGACGTGTCCCAGGCACTGACCAGCGCCAGGCGCGGCCAGAGGCGCTGGAAGAACCCCGGGTCCTGGCCGTCCCAGGCCCGCAGGCGGGCGGCGGCCCAGGACGACCGGGGGCAACGTTGCCCGCCCATCGCCTCGGTCCGTTCGCCCCAGTCGCCGCGCTCCAGCGTCCCGGCCAGTTCCTCGCGCCAGGCCGCCAGGGCATCCAGCAACCCGAGCCCGAAGGTGGGGCTCCACACCGAGATCAGACTCAAACGGGAATCCGCCGCCAGATACGCCAGGGTGGCGAACAGGGAATCGTCGGAGGTGCGCGCCCGCGACACGGACTGCGGCACCGTCTGGGTGGCTCCGGCCAACAGACGTTTGCCCAGCGACATCAGCTGCAGATCGTCGTTGACGTCCTCACGCAGGCTTTCGCGCAATTCCGTGGGAATCCAGGACATGGACCAATAATGGCCGCCCCGTCGCAAACCCGGGTGGCGCCGATAGAGGTCCGCCATCCACGGGCTGATGGCCGCGTCCAGCTCGCCCAGAAAACGTTTGCTGTAGGGAATCCATTTCATCGCGGAGGTGGAACCGCTGGTGGGCTGGTGGCGCACCAGGGGCGAATCGATCAGCCGGCCGTCGCCACCGGCGCGGCCCTGCTCGATGGCCTCACGCCAATCGTCGTAGCCGGTCACCGGCAGCCGGTCACGAAACTGTTCCCAGCTCCAGTCGGCGCGCACGCCGCGGCGGCGGCCTTCTTCCGACGCCGCCACCTGGCGCAGCAGGCTGGCCAGCTGCTGACGTTGCACCCGCTCGATAGCGTTCAAGCCGGCGGCAAAACGACGGGCGCCTGGCGCCGCCGCCAGCCGCAGCAATCGATGTCCCGACATGCTCACCCCGCCCGGTCGTAGGCCACCGGACGCGCCGCGGCCATCGTCCCACGCCGCCGCTTGCGCAAAAGATCGAACGGGTAGCGCAACAACAGATGGCTGTCCACCAGACCGATACAGGGCAGCTCCGTCCCTCTTTGCCAGGAGGGATTACACTCCTCGAAGAAGCGGATCTTGGCGTTGCTTCCGCGCATGTCGTCGGTGATGCCGGCCACGTCCTCTTTCAAAAAGGTATAGCCCTCGCCGAAGTCCAGTAACCGGCGTTGCTGACAGAACGACTCGGGAAACAGCGTTCCACAATAATTCTCGACGTGCTCGGCAAGATAATCGAAACGCCCTTCCGGATGGGGATGGTAGGTATAAAAATTATTGGCTAACAGCAAATAGGTTTTATAGCCCTTGGAGATTAACAGCCAGAACAGCGGTCTATGAGGACGCTTCAATTTTTCACGAATCATCTTCATGAAAAACTGCATCTGTAGGACGCGCGTACCCCAATATTCTTTTTCAATGATGGTGTCGCCGCTAAACACACCGGTTACCCGTCTGCCGCCCACTTCCATATCCAATACTTTTAGTGTGGAAAATCCCACGGTGCGGCCGGTAGCACGTTCCTCGATCACAAAAACGCCATTTTTCTCCACCATATCCTTTGAGAAGAGATCGAGGCTGATGTTGTCGTAGTAGCGGTGATAGACGTCGTACATCTTCCGCATCAATTCCACGGAAACCCTTGAAATAGGCACGTATCTGGCCTTCAGCGCCACTTTCTTCTTGCTCGCCATGTGAATACTCCATGTCATCCCACTGACTTCAGGCGAGAAAAATTTTGTCTTTAAAAGCGGTACTTTTTAATAGCAAAACTGGCCAGCTTTTTGTTAAAAGAGGCAACACAAACCGTCGGACGGACGTGAAGAGCAATGCGTCGAGAGCGCACCGATACCGTTTAGAGCCACGACATCACAGTGTTTTCGGGGATGAAAATTATGGACGGGAAGTCCGCTGAGAGTTTGCGCATACCTATGATTTCAGGGCGTTACGGTCGTCGACTGCTGGGCTTTCTGCATCAACAACGCATCGACGCGACCGGTATTCTCGAAGGAGCGGGACTGGACGAACACACCCTGAATCAACCGGATCTTTTTTTATCAATGGAACAAGTGTGCCATATTCTTGGCCGCTGCAAACGGGAACTCGGCGACGAGCGCGCGCCTTTTCAGTTCGGTCAGGGACTGGACCTGCACGGCCATGGTCTGCGTGGCTTCACTCAGAACAGCGGCAACAACCCGCGCTGTCTGGCGGAAATGATCCTGCACTATTTCCGCGTCACCCTGCCGATCATGGGCCTGCAACTGCACTGCGATGGCCGGGTGGCCATGATCCGTCTGGAAGATACCTGGGACTTGGGGGAGTTGCGTGACTTCGTATGCAAGATCTATCTGGGCAGTGTCCATTCACTGACCCGGCCTTTTTCCCTGGCCTGTTCCATCGAGTTCGATTTCCCCAGCGCGCTGCCCGCCCATCAATGGCATCGGACCGCCGGCGGCACACCGGTGCGTTTCAGCGGCGAATACAACCAGGTGGTGGTGCCGCTGGACGCCCTGCGCGGCACCATCGGGGGCGGTGCTCCCACGCCACCCGTCGACGCCGGGACGATGCAGGACAGCGACGAAGTGGTGCGGCGCGCCCGTCGACTGATCACCGAGCAACCGGGACGTGACGCCACCCTGGAGCGGGTGGCCCTCCGTCTCGGCATGAGCTCCCGCAGTCTGCGACGGCATCTTTCCTTGTCGGGCTATACGTTCAGTGACATTCGCAATGAAGTGCGCCTTGGCTTCGCCACCCGTTATCTGACCGAGTCGCGGGTATCGCTGGACACCATCGCGGAGTGGTTGGGTTACAGCGATCAGGCCAGTTTCAGCAAGGCGTATCGCACCTGGACCGGGAAAACCCCGGGCCAGGTGCGGCGTGGGCATCAACGCCGGGACGACTGAGCGCCCGGACGGCTAAAGGCCGAGCCGCTTGGCGATGACTTCGTTCATGATTTCGTAGGTGCCGCCGCCGATGGACAGGATGCGGTTGTCGCGGAACAGCCGCTCCACCACCGTGCCGCGCATGTAGCCGGCGCCGCCGAAGATCTGCACCGCGTCCCAGGTCACCCGGTCGGCGCACTGGGTGGCCTGGTTCTTGGCCATGGACACCTCCAGGACACAGTCCTCGCCGTTGGCGATGCGCGCCGCGGTGCGATAGGTAAACTCCCGGCTCACCGCCACCTGGGTGGCCATCTCCGCCAGCTTGTGGCGGGTCACCTGGAAACCGGCGATGGGACGGCCGAACGCCTGGCGCTCGCGGGCGTAGTTCATGGCTTCTTCCAGCGCCACCTGGGCGGTCATGTTGGCGGTCACCGCCAGCACCAGCCGCTCCATCTGGAAGTTGCTCATGATGCAGTAGAAGCCGCCGTTCTCCGGACCGATCAGATTCTCCGCCGGCACCCGGCAATCCTCGAAGAACAGTTCCGCGGTGTCCGACGCCCACCAACCCATCTTCTTGAGCTTGCGGCCCACCGTGAAGCCCGGCGTGTCCTTCTCCACCAGCAGCAGGGAAATACCGCCGAACCCCGGATCGCCGGTGCGCACCGCCACGGTGTAGAAATCCGCGCGCACGCCGCTGGTGATAAAGGTCTTCGAGCCGTTCACCACGAAGTGATCGCCATCACGCACCGCCCGGGTGCGCAGATTGGCCACGTCGGACCCGCCACCGGGCTCGGTGATCGCCAGGGCGGAAATCTTCTCGCCGGCCAGCACCGGCGGCACCACCCGCGCCTGCAAAGCCTGGGAGCCCCACTTCCACACCGGCGGCAGCCCGATGTCCAGGGAACCCAGACTGGCCCCCACGCCACCGGAAGTGCAGCGCACCATCTCCTCACAGGCCGCCACCTTCATGAACACGTCCTCGCCGCTGCCGCCCCACTGCTCCGGCGCGCCAATACCGAGAATGCCCGCCTGCGCGGCCTTCCCGTACAGCTCCCGGGGAAACTCCCCCGCCTCCTCCCACTCATCCACGAACGGCAGAATCTCCCGCTCGACGAACTTGCGCACCGTCTCGCGCACCATCCCGTGGGTCTCATTGAAATACGACAACTCCGCCACGCCACCTCCTCAACTAAACCAAGCGCTTGCTTGGTCCGATACTACCACACCCCCCGCCCCGGGGTCAGACCCCGATTACTCCTTGATTTAAGGGAAGTTTCTTGGCTGAGAGGCGCATCAGGAGCGCTTAGACCGCTTTTTTGCCGGGAAAAAATGCCGTCTAAGGCTCGGCCGCGAATGGCTAAAGCTCGTTTTTCACCGCTGAAAATACCGCTCTAAGCCCGAAAACCACCCTCCCTACAAGAAAAAATTCTTGCAAATCAGGTGGTTATCGGGGTCTGACCCCAGGTCAGCCGGCGGTTTGGATGGCGTGGTGGATGGCGGTTTCGAAGCGTTGGCGGATGCGGGCCAGGGTGGCGTCGTCGCGGGCTTCGTAGCGGGTGACCAGTTTCGGGGAGGTGTTGGAGGCGCGGCACAGGCCCCAGCCGTCGGCGTAGTCCATGCGGATGCCGTCGATGACACAGCGTTCGCCGTCGCCCAGGTCGGCGTTTTCCTGCAGGTATTCGATGATCCGGAACTTGTTTTCCTCGGTGACCGGGATCTGGATTTCCGGGGTCGAGTGCAGTTTCGGGAAGCGGTCGAAGAACGCCATGGCGTCGCCGTCGAAGCGGCTCAGGATCACCAGCAGGCGGGCCGCCGCCAGGGTGGCGTCGTCAAAGCCGTACCAGTCCTCGGCGAAGAAGATGTGGCCGCTCATTTCGCCGGCCAGCAGCGCGCCGGTTTCCTTCATGCGCGCCTTGATCAGCGAGTGGCCGGTGCGCCACATTTCCGGTTCGCCGCCGGCCCGCCGGACCACGTCGAACAGCTCACCGGTGCATTTGACGTCGAAGATCACCTTGGCGCCGGGCACCCGGCCGGCCAGGTCCTCCGCCAGGGCCATCAGCAGAATGTCCGGATACACCACCTGACCGTCGGGCAGCACCACGCCCAGCCGGTCGCCGTCGCCGTCAAAGGCCAGACCCAGGTCCGCGCCCTGCTCGCGCACGGCGGCGGTGAGATCCTTCAGGGTCTCGATATCACCCGGGTCCGGGTGGTGGTTGGGGAAGGTGCCGTCCACGTCCGCGTACAGCGGCGTCACGTCGCAGCCCAGCAGCATCAGCGCCTCCGGCGCGCACACCCCGGCGGCGCCGTTGCCGCAGTCCACCACCACTTTCATGGGGCGGGCCAGCTGGTGGCGACGCTGCACCGCGTTGAGGTAAGCGGGCATCACATCGCGCTGGTCACGGGTGCCCTCGCCGGCGCTGAAGTCCTGTTCGATGATGCGTGTTTTCAGCGCCTGGATGGCGTCGCCGGACAGCGCCGTACCCTGGATCACGATTTTGAAGCCGTTGTAGTCCGGCGGGTTGTGGCTGCCGGTGACCATCACGCCGGAGTCCGCGTCGTGGTAGTGGTGAGTGGCGAAATACAGCACCGGGGTGGGCACCAGCCCCACGTCCACCACATTGCAGCCGCTGGCGCGCAGACCGTCGGACAGGGCGTCGACCAGCACCGGTGACGACAGCCGGCCGTCGCGGCCCACCGCCACGGTGTCGCCGCCCCGGGTGCGCACTTCCGAGCCAATGGCCAGGCCGATCAGCCGCGCCGCCTCGCCGCTCAGGGTGTCCTGATAAATGCCGCGGATGTCGTAGGCGCGGAACAGGGAATCGGAAAGTTCGGTCATGGGGAGTCCTTTTTCATTGTCCTGATCGCGGTCGAACGACCGCTCCTACGGCTTCTGGGTCTCGCGCACGTAGGCGGCCAGGGCCCGGGTGGAGGCATCCAGCCCGTCGGCGCCAGCGCCGCTCTCGAGTACCTGAATCATATCCTTGGCGATTTTCTTGCCCATTTCCACGCCCCACTGGTCGAAGGGATTGATGCCCCACAATACCGCCTGCACGAACACCTTGTGCTCGTACAAGGCCACCAGCGCGCCGAGGTGGCGCGGCGTCAGTTCGTCCAGCAGCAACGTGGTGCTGGGCTGGTTACCGCGATAGCGCTTGTGGATGGGGGTGCCGTCATCCTCGGCCAGCGCCCGGTCGCCCAGCGCCAGCAGCCGCGATTGCGCCAGACAGTTAGCCAGGGTCAGGATGTGCTGTTCTTCCAGCGGCTGCAGCTCGGCGCTGTTGCCGTTACGGCGACCATGGCGGGCGGCGGCGATGAATTCACAGGCCACCGGTTGGGTGCCCTGGTGCAGCAGTTGATAGAAGGCGTGCTGGGCATTGGGCCCCACCTCGCCCCAGATCACCGGGCAGGTGTGGTAATCCACCACCTCGCCGTCGCGGTCCACGGACTTGCCGTTGGATTCCATTTCCAGCTGCTCCACATAGGACGGCCAGTGCTTGAGTCGCCCGTCGTAGGGCAGCACCGCGCGGGCGGTTATGTTGAGAAAGTTCAGGTTCCACACGTCCACCAGACCGAGCAGCACCGGCAGGTTGTGCTCCCAGGGGGCGTCCTGAAAATGCCGGTCCATCTCATTGGCGCCGGCGAGCAGTTCGCGGAAGCCGTCCATGCCGATGGTCAACGCGATCGGCAGACCGATGGCGGACCACAGGGAATAGCGGCCGCCCACCCAGTCCCAGAACAACAGCTGGTTGTCCTCGTGGATGCCCCACTCGCTCATGCGCTCCGGCTTCGCCGACACGCCCACGAAATGACAGCGCAGCACGGCGCCGTTCCTTTTCGGGAACGCCTGCTCCAGCCAATAGCGGGCGGTGGCCGCGTTGCTGAGCGTGTCCACGGTGGTAAAGGATTTGGATGACACCACGATCAGGGTGGTGGCCGGGTTCAGCTCGTCCAGCAGCGGCGCGATCTGGCTGCCGTCCATGGACGAGACAAAATGCACGCGCGGCCGCCGGCCTTCGCGGGGATGGTTTTCGTGCAACGCCACCGAGGCCATCAGCGGCCCCAGGTCGGAGCCGCCCACGCCCACATTGACCACATCGGTAATGGCGTCGCCTTCGCAGCCGCGCCATTGGCCGGACAGAATCCGTTTGACGATGCGTTCCATGTGCGCCAGCTGTTCCTGTACCGGATCCGGCTCTCCCTGGGGGCGCGGCGGCTGGCGCAGGCGCCAGTGCATGGCCGGGCGGCCCTCGGTCCAGTTCACTTCGCCACCGTCAAACAGGCAGCGGATCCAGGTCTCCAGACCACGGGCGCCGGCCAGGGCACGCAGTTTTTCCAGCGTCTCGGCGGTGAGCCGCTGCTTGCTGAAATCCGCCAGCAGGCCGCCGGCGTGCAGGCTCAGGGTCTCGAAGCGTTGCGGGTCGTCGGCGAACAGGTCCGCCAGATGCCAGTGGCGGGCCTGCTCCGCGTGTTCGCGCAGGGCCCGGTCGGCGTCGCGGGCCGCGTCGGTGTGGCGCGGGGGCAGGTCGTGCAAGGGTACGGCGGTCATCAGCCTCTCCCGATACCGTGATAGGTGAAGCCCTGACGCTTCACGTACGCCGGGTCGTAGATGTTGCGCCCGTCGAGAATCAGCGGCGTGCGCATGGCCTCTTTCAGGTCGTCCCAGTCCGGGCCCCAGTAGGCTTTCCATTCGGTGACCAGCATCAGGGCGTCGCTGTCGCGGGCCGCTTCGTAGGGGTCGTCGTGCAGCGTCAGCGTGCCCTTGCCGCGCGCCCAGTTGGACAGCTCCGGCAACGCCAGCGGGTCGTGCACGTGCACATCCACACCCTGAGCCCAGAGCGCCTCGATCAAACGCAAGGCCGGACCGTTGTCGACGCGGTCCGAGCCGGGTTTGAAGGCCGCGCCCCAGAGGGTCACGCGGCGCTCTTCCACGTCGCCTTCATAGTGGCGCCAGAACTTGCGGAACAGCACTTCCTTCTGGCGCTCGTTGATCTGCAGCACCTGCTCCAGCAACTCGGCGCCGATGCGCCGGCTGCGCAGGGTGTCGGTGAGGCTCATCACGTCACGGCTGAAGCCAGGGCCGCCGAAACCACAGCCGGCGTACAGATAGGCTTCGCCGATGCGCGGGTCCGAGCCCACGCCCTGACGGATCACGTCGATGTCCACCGCCAGCTCCTCGGCCAGCAGCGCCATGTCGTTCATGTAACTGAGCCGGGTGGCGAGCATGCCGCTGATCGCCAGCTTGGTGAACTCCGCTTCGCGCGGCAGCATCACCTTGAGCACATCGCGGCGGCGGTTATAGGGCCGCAGCAGCTCGCGCATCAGCACTTCCGCCTCGCGCTCGTCGCAGCCCAGCAGAATATGGTGCGGCCGGGTAAAGGAATCCACCGCCTGACCTTCCTGCAATGTATCCGGCAAACACACCACCGGGGTGTCGGCGCCGGCATCGCGCAGGCGCGCCTGCAGTTGCTCGGTGGTGCCCACCGGAAACACGCTCTGGTTGACCAGCAGGCGGGCGCCGCCCCGGCCGGCCCAGTCGGCCAGATGGCCGGCCCGTTCCAGGTCGCCGGGCTGCAGCGCCAGACACACCACCGGCGCCGTCTCGCTGACCGCCGGCTCGCCGTTGACATCGGCCAGTCCCGGTTCGTCGGTGCGACAGTCCAGCCGGCCGGCACGCCGCTGGGCGCTGACCAGTTCCGACAGGCCGGGCTCCTGATAGAGCACCCGGTCGTCGTCCAGGGCCCGGGCGATCCGGCCCGGCGGCAGCCACCAGCGCACCCGATGGCCGCTCTGGGCCATCGCCGCGGCGGTGACCATGGCGCACAGGGTGTCGCCGAACATATCGATGCGCATGACGTCCTCTAGGCCTGGTAACGATCAATCAGCGCGCGGGCGGCGTCGCCGATTTCCGCGTGCTTGAGCGAATAATGCAGGATCGCTTCCAGGTAGCCTTCCTTGCTGCCGCAGTCGAAGGTGCGGCCGAGCATGGCATAGGCTTCCACCGGCGCCTGACCGATCAGGGTGGCCAGGGCGTCGGTGAGCTGAATCTCGTCGCCGGCACCCGGCGGCGTGTCGCCGAGCAGGTCCATCACTTCCGGCGGCAGCACGTAGCGGCCCACCACCGACAGGTTGGAGGGGGCCTGCTCGCGGGCCGGCTTTTCCACCACGCCGCGCATGGGCGCGCTGTCGCCGGGCTGGGGCGGCGTGCCGTCGAGATCGGCGATGCCGTATTTGTGCACCAGTTCGTCGGGCACTTTCTCCACCATGATCTGGGCGGCGCCCTCTTCCTCGAACCGGCGGATCATGTTGTTCAGATCGTTGCCCCGGCCGTCACCGTCCACCAGCACGTCCGGCAGGATCACCACGAAGGGTTCGTCGCCGACCACCTGGCGCGCCTGCCAGACCGCGTGGCCCAGCCCCTGGGGCGGCCCCTGGCGCACGCTGATCACCTGCACGCCGTCGGGCAGCGGGCGGCGGATTCTCTCCAGCAGCTCGGTCTTGCCCTTGGCTTCCAGTTGCGCTTCCAGTTCCGGGTGACCGTCGAAGAAGTTCTCAATGGCGGTTTTGCTGCCGTGGCTGACCAGGATGATCTCGGTGATGCCGGCTTCCACGGCCTCCTCCACCACGTAATCGATGGCCGGACGGTCCACGATCGGCAGCATTTCCTTGGGAATGGACTTGGAGGCCGGCAGCATGCGGGTGCCAAACCCCGCCACCGGAATGACCGCTTTCCTGACCATGGAGACTCCTTGAGAAAAAGTTCGGGGCAACACAACGGGCCCGGGCAATGTTTTTATTATGAAACAGAACGCCGTGCCGTGTTCCACAAGCGGTTCGCGGCGTCCGGGCTAATTACATTCTTTTACGAGCCATCATTTACGAGCTATCGTTTACGGGCTACGAGTGAGGCCGCCACGCCATGCGGCTGAGCATCAGCAGCGAGGCGCTATAGTAGTCGTCGTCGCCACCGGGCGACAGGGGAATGCTGTCGCCGTTGCCGAGCAGCAGCGCGCGCACCGCCAGCCCGCCCCGGGACAGGGTGAAGTCCGCGCTTTCGCCGCTGGCGAGATCCACCCAGGCCGGCGGCCGGGGCCGCATCCAGTAGCGGCGGATGCCGTCCAGGGCACCGGCGTCGCCCAGGCCCATCCAGTAAAAATACAAGGGTACCCGCACCGCCTCGAAACCGAAACGGGGCGGCCAGGCCTCCGGCAGCGCCAGGCTGCCGTCCTTGTTGAGGCGCAGCCAGTCCGGCACCAGCCGGTGTTCCCCGAAACGGGCCTCGTGCATCAGCCGGGCGCCGTCGTACATCAGGCGCCGCCAGGGGCCGTTGGGCTCCAGCCGGGCGAACTCATCCAGGGCCGGCATCACCCAGTAGGACGGATTCAGGTTCACGTAGCCGTCGTGGACGAAGCCGGAGCGGGCGGGCAGCAGCACCAGATAGCCGCCGTATTCCAGCAGCAGATGCCGGCGAATCGCTTCGCGCAGGGTCAACGAGTCGGCCAGGTAACGGCGCACGCCCCAGCGCTGGCCGGCGCGTTGCAGCGCCCAGGCGATCAGCAGGTCACCGTCGGTGGCGTTGTTGGGGTCGACGATGCGCGGTTCCGCGTCCGGCTGATAACGCCAGGCGTAGAGGCCGTCCACCGGCCGCCGCAGGTGTTGGCGGGTCCACTGATAGAGTTTTTCAAAACGGGGGCGGTCGTCGAAATAGACCGCCATGAGCATGCCCCAGCCCTGCCCTTCCGTGTGGCTGACGCCACCGTTGCCGGTGTCCACCACCCGACCGTCGTCGGTCATGTAACGTTGCTCGTAGTGGCGCCAGCCGGCATCCCGTGCCGCCGCGCCCACCGGCATCAACGCCAGCCCGACCAGTAGTGCCACCAGCCAGCCGGCGCGCCGTGTGGCACCGCCGTCATCCTCAACAGCCATAGCAAAATTCCAGCGGCCCATCCGGTTGGGCCTTGAGTACCTGCACCTCCACGGTGCGATCACCGCCCTGGTCGCGCAGCCAGGCGTTGTAGGCGCCGCCCAGCAACGCCGCCAGCGCCGCCGTCCAGGTTTCGCGCACGGTGCCGTCCAGCCGTGGCCAGGCATCGTGCACGATCACGATCATGTCCGATTCGCCGTGAAACTGACACCAGCCCCAGTCCAGCTGGTTCCAGCGCCGGTTGATGGCCGCCTCCAGCCCTTCCAGGGTGTCCTGCTCATCGATCGGCAGGTCGCTGGCGATCTTGGTGCCGAGATGACCGAAAAACGCCAGCATCTCCTGGCTGCCGGCGCTGGCGTTCAGCTCCTCCACCAGGGCGGTCATGAACAACCGCCACTGGCCGCTGAACTGCCGGCCCCGGAAGTACTCCAGCGAGCGTGCCTGATTCGCGGTCTTTTTATCCATGATCACGGCTCCATGGTGTAAAGCAGGTTGATCATCGCGGACGTTTCCGAGTAATCCCCGAACGTATCGTAATCGATGCTGGTGCCCAGGCTGAACGCCGGCGACAACTGATAGTCGAGCCCCGCGCCCAGGTTGAGCCCGAAGCCGCTCTTGCTCTCGGCGTCGTAGTACGACGCAGTGGCGACGCCGGCGTCCACCAGAATATCCATCCATTGTTGTTGTTCTCCCAGGGTCGGGAAATACGGTGCTTCCTCCACCGTGTAACTCTGGAAGCCCGGTTGCAGGCGGGCGTTCCAGCTGACGCGGTTGTAGGTTTCCTTGTAGGTGATCGGGAAGGCCAGGCTGACGTAATCCTGCGGGCTGAAATAGCCCCCGTGCCCGTAGGTGAACTGGCCCCGGTTTTCATCAAAGCTGCGATAGTTGAGATGCACGCCGGTCTGCAGCGTGCGCCAGCGTTCATTGATCGGCTTCACGTAGGCGCCCAGGTTGAAGACCGCCGCCTGGTTGGTGTCCACATTGTGGCCCTGGTAGCTGTAGAAGCCCAGATCCCCGTAGCTGCCCACCTGACCGTTGTCATAGGCCAGGCCGATTTCCGCGCCGGAGCGGGTCACGCCGCCCCAGCGGTCGCCGGTGACCGGGTCCTCGACGCCGGCGTAGGACAGCAGGCTGTCGGTGACCGCGCGGCGCTGGGCGGTGAGCCGCAGGTTGGTGTGGGTGGCCACCCGCGGCGCCCAGGTGATGCCGCCCACCAGGTTGGTGACCTCGAACCCGTAGGGGGTGCTGCCGATGTCGCCGCTGAACGCCCCTTCCCGGTAACCGAACGCCACCGCCATGCCGGCGTCGCTCTGGTTGCCATAGGCGGCGGCGCGGCGATAGGCACCGGCCCGCGCCGCCACGTTGCTGACCAGTTGCCGCACGGCGGCGGCGCGGGCCCGGTAGTCGGCGGTATTGGTGGCGTCCAGGGAGAAGTCGCTGCTGCCGAATTCACGCTGCAGGTAGTTGTCCACGAACTGGCGCTGCTCGCTGCTCAGCGCGTCCAGGTCGATGCCCGACTCAAACAGCACATTGCGCTGCACGCTGCTTTCGAAGTTGTCCTGGGCGTCGTCGAGCTGATTCTCCGCGTTGGCGAACTGGTTCTGCCGTTCGTTGAAGGTGCTCTGCGCCTGGTTGAGCTGGGACTCGCGGGTGTCCACCGCCGCCTGCAACGCCGCCAGTTCCTCGTCGGTGGGGTTGTTGGCATTGAGCAGGGCATCCTGGGCGTCGGCCAGGTTCTGCTGGGCGGTGCTGACGCTGGTCTGGGCGTTGTCGCGCTGGGCCTCGGCGGTGTTGAAGGCGCCCTGGGCGGCGTCGAGATTGTCGGCCACATCGTCGATGCCATCGATCAGGTCGCCCACGCCGCTGAGCTGCTCCACCACCGCCGAGGCGGCGGCGGAGGACGCGCCGGTGCTGCCGAAGCGGCGGGTGGCGTCCCCTTCCAGGGTGCCCGCGTTCAGGTAGACCGGCGAGGCGGTGGCGGTGAAGCGGCCGCCGCCGAACGGCACCGATGACAGACCGATGTCGCCGCGAATCTCGGTGAGCTGGCTGAGCCCTTCCTCGCCGTCGCGGAAGCGCAGCGAGAGACCGCCCTGCCCTTTTGGCGACAGTGCCCGGCGCAGGTCGCCGCGCAGGTCGTCGATGCGCACCAGCCGTTCTTCGCTGGGCGCCGCTTTGACCGGTTGCGCGGCGGCGCTGCGCCGCGCACTGTCAGCGCCGCGCGAGCCGCCGTCGGCGTAGGCCTCGCCCACGGTGTCGCCCCGGTCCGGCCGGCGCCAGTCGCCGGCCCAGGCCTCGCCACCACCGCTCTGGTAGGGGCTGGCCGGGGTGGGCGTGGCCGGCGCCGCGTCGTAGGAGCGGTTCAGGTAGCCACGGGCCTCGCCGTCCGGCTGCCAGCGTCCGGCCACCCGGGTTTCGCCGGGCAGCCAGACGCCGGCGCCCTTACCCGCGCCGGAACGGTCGTCGGCACCGCTGAAGGCGGCCCAGCGGCCGTCATCCCGGGAACGGCCACCGTCCCGGAACGGATTGACCACGCCCACCACCGAGGGCCCGCCACTGCGCTCCATGCCCGCCGCCTGATTGGCGAAGGTCAGCGCCTGGCGTTTGTCGCCCTGGGCCTCGGCGGTGCGCGCCGCCAGCAGCATCAGTTCCGCGTCTTCCAGCGGCGCCACCTGGCGCAGCAATTCCTCGGCGTGGTTGGCATCGCCGGCGCCCAGGGCGGCGGCCACCGCGCCGCGCCGGGCCACCACGTCGCCGGGGTCGCGCTGCAGCTGCCATTCGAACACGCTGGCCGCGTCGGCGAAGCGCTCGCCCTTGAGATAGAGGTTGCCCAGCTCGTGGAGCAGCGCCGGTTCCCGGGGCCGCCGTTCCAGTTCCGCCACCAGCACGTCATAGGCCTGGGCCAGTTCGCCGCGCTCACGCAGGGCGGTGACCTGATCCAGCAGCAACTGGTCGCGGGTGTCGTTGAGGGCGGCGCGGGCCGGCGGCGCATCGGCGGCGCGGCGGTCGAGCAGCGCCATCAGCCGGCGCGCCTCGCGCTCGTTGCCGGTGCGCGACAGCACCGAGGCGTGGGCGAGGAACGGCGTCACCGCCTGGTTCTCGCTCAGGTGCAGGTCCAGATCGCGGCGCACCAGCGCCACCGCCAGGGCGTCCTCGCCCTGGTCCACCAGCAGGCTGGCCACCTGGCCCAGCTCGGCGGAGTCCGTGGGCGGGTTGCGGTAGAGATCGTCCAGGGCGTTCTCCACCTGCCATTCGTCACCTTCCGCCAGCACCCGGCGCAGGCTCGCCACCCGCGCACCGCCACGCACCCGATCACGCAGCTGGTTGATCTGGTCGTCGCGCTGGTTGGCGGGAATGCGTTCCACCAGCGCCTGGGCGTCTTCCCAGCGCTGCTGCTTCTCGGCCAGCAACGCCGCCACCTGCAGGTCGGCCGCGCTCGGCGTGCCTTCCAGCAGCGGGTCGATCAGCGCCCGGGCGCGGCGCGGCTGGCCCTGGTCGTCGTAGAAACGGGCCAGCGACAGGCGCGTCCAGGGATCGTCCGGCGCCACCGCCATGGCTTCGCGCAGGGACTGCTCGCCGGCGCCGGCGCGGCCGGCGGCGATCAGGTCCTCGCCCTGCTGACGCAGGCTGTCCACCCGCTGCTGGCGCAGATAGCTCAATTGCTCCTTGGCCGCCGCCGGCAGCTTTTCGAACTCCGCGTCCGCGTCCTGGTAGCGCCCCTGGGCGAGCAGCGCCCGCACCAGGCCGCCGCGGGCCTCGGTCATGGCCGGGCGCTCCACCAACAGGTCCCGGTACAGACTTTCCGCCACCACCGCGCGGTCCTGGGCCAGCAGGATCTCCCCTTGCAGCAGCTTGGCGTCACGGCCCTGGTTGCCCGGGGCCCGGGTCAGCGGGCGCACGTCCTGGAACGCCTGGTCCAAATTGCCGTTGCGGAAGGCGGCACGCACTCCGGCCAGCTGGCCGTAGAAACGGGCGCTTTCCAGGGGCGGCCGCCATTCGGCGGCCTTGCCCGGGTTCAGTTGAATGGCCCGCTCCAGGGAACGCTGGGCGTCCTGGAACCGCTCCCGGCGCAACTGCACCAGGCCGAGGCCGGCCAGCGCGTCGGCGTCGTTGGGGTCTTCCTTGAGGGCGGCGCGGAACGACTGCTCCGCCGGGTCCACCTGGCCGGCCTGCAGGGCGGCATAGCCCCGGCCCCGGGCGGCGCGCCCCTGGTTGTCGGCGCCGGCCAGCTTGGCGGCCACCGCCTCGTCATCGGGGAACGCCTCCAGATACTGGCGCAGCGGCGCCACGCTGTCCGGCGTGTCGGGCAGCCACAGCAGCGCCTGACGCCAGGCGTTCAGCACCTCCCGGTCCTGCTTCGCCTGCCACAGCGCGCGCAGCTGCTCGATGCCGCGCGGACGGGTGGCGTTGTCGTAGGTCAGCACCTTGGCCAGGGCCACCGCCACCGGGCGATCGCCGGGGCGTTGCTCGGCGAGCCGCTGCAGGCCGGCGCGGGCCTCCGCCCGGCGCCCTTCCACCCCGGCCAGGGTCTGGTAATACTCCAGCGCCAGGTCCGCCGGCGGGGCGCCGTCAAACAGTTCTTCATAGCGGCTCACCGCCGCTTTCGCGTTGCCGGCGCGGGCCAGCTGGCGGGCGTCGCGCAGTTGCTCCGCGTCCACGTCCTGCCGACGCAGCCGTTCGTTCAGGCGGCGGGCATAGTCGCTGTTCGGCGCCACCTGGCGCAGTCGCTCGGCGTAGCGCTGGGCGGCGGCGGGGTCCCGTTCCTGCTCCAGCACCGCCATCTGGTACAGCGCCGCCGGATTGTCCGGGTCCGCGGCCAGTACCCGTTGCAGGGTATCCGCGGCCAGATCCGGGCGGTTGTTGCCCCGCCAGAACTCCGCCTGATCCAACAACCGCTGCACCGACGCATCGCCGCTCTGGCCCAGGGACAGCCCCGGCGCCATGGTCAGCGTGGTCCCCAACAGGCCGGCCACCAGCCATTCATTGAAGCGCTTCCCACTCATCGCTTTTTCCGTTCCCCATGTTCATTGAGACGCCGCGCGGCGCGGGCGCGCAGCAGCGGCACCAGGGTGCCCGCGATCAAAACCAGCACGAACAGCGCGCACACCAGCAGCACGTCCGGCCGCTGCCCCAGGGACCAGCGCAGCATGGTCGGCCAGTCGTTGTGTCCGTCCGGGGAGACCGGATGGATGCGGAAGTTGCGCACCACCTCTTCCTCATCCAGTACCGACAGATCCTCGCCCATCAGCGCGCGCACCTGCTGCCGGTCCAGGGCCTCCACCAGGGGCGCCAGGCCGGTGGCGTCGTTGCTGGTCAGCAGCACCATCTGACGCTGATCGCTGAGCGGTGTGTCACCGGCAATGGCGCCCTGGATCAGGGAGCGGCTGCTCAGCGCCCGATCCGCCGGGCCGCGCTGCAGGGACTCGCCGTGCAGCAGCCATTGTTGCAAACGTTCGCCCAGCGACGGCGCGCGCACCCGCAGGCGGCCCTCGCTCAGGTAGTACGGCGCGCGCACCAGGGTACGCGCCATCGGATCGTCCAGCGGCACCAGCGCCAGCCAGTGGCGGTCCACCACCGCGCGCAATTGGTCCTCGCCCATGGCCAGCGCCAGCTTGTCGCCCACCACGCCGGTGGACTCCGCCAGCCGCGACAGCGCGGTGAAGGCCGCCCCCAGGGTGGAGAGCGAGGGCTTCCTGGGCAGCACCAGAGCCGTGCGCGCCAGATCCGCGTAGCGGGTGAACGGGAAGCCGGCGGCCACGTAAGGCCGCAGGTTGGGCACCTCCGCCAGGTGCCAGGTCTCGGTGAGATCCAGGGTGGAATCCGGGTACACCTGGCTGACCACGTCGGTGGGCAGGGTCACCGCGCAGGGGTCGGCGAAGCGGTGCGCCAGATTGAAATAGAAGGTCAGTTCGTTCTGGCCGTGAATCAGCGACGGCGGCACCGGCAGCACCGCCTGCTCCTGGCGCAGCGGCCCCATGGCCAGCCCCCACAGATGCTCGAACAGGCCGCGCCGGGTGACCGGCAGCGAGCCCAGGTACTGGCCGTTGAGCGCCACGTCGAGCCGCGATTTATCGGTGTTCAGCCAGTCGCCGTCCGGGAACCGGTAACGCACCCGCAGCGGCACCGTGTCACCGGGCCACAGTTCCAGATCCGGGGCCACCTGGAACGGCACCCGGATCAGCGCCGGGGTGATGCCGCTGACGCGCAGCTGCTCCGGTGGCACCAGATCGCCGAGCCGCAGGGGGATGGCGTCGCCGGCGTTCCAGCGCGGCGCCGAATAGGGCCGGCTGGGCGCGGTGGAGACCGCCTTGGCGGCCATCTGCTCGCCGGACAGCACGGTCTGCGGATGAATCAGAAAACGGGCCGCTTCCACCAGCCCGGCGCCGTCCGCCGCCTGCAGCACCAGCAGCTTGCCCCGGGTGCGGGGATTGTCCGCCATGCGCAGCCCGGGCGCCGCGATGGCGCGGGGCGCCAGCCCCGGCAGCGGCGTGCCGTCGGTGGTCAGCACCACCGCGTTGTCGTCGGGCAGTTTGTTCACCACCCGGAAACTCAGATCCCGATAGCGGTTCTGGGCACCGAACCAGGAAGCCACCAGCGCGGCGGCGTGCACCTGTTGCGGGTCGTCCGGATCGGACAGCGCCAGGGTGATTTGCACGGGCCCGGACGCGCTCGGATCGAAGAACGGCGAAGGCAGCAGGTCCAGGCGGTTGGCCAGCGGCAGGCGCTCCACCGCCAGGTTCAGTACCGTGGCCGGCATCACCCGGGCGCCGATGCGCGGGTCCAGCGGGTTCAGGCAGGTCTGGTCCACCACCCCGTAGAGCCGGAAACCCAGCCGGTTGTGGTCCAGCAGCAGCGCCGGATTGATGTCGAAGCGGTGTTCGTGGACCTCGCCGTCGCCTTCACGCAGAGGGATGCGCTGCACCGGCTCGCCGTTCATCGTTACCACCAGCTCACCCTGGCCGGCGGCCAGGGCCGGGTCGTGGCGCAGGCGCAGCACCATGCTGGCCTCCACCACCACCTCGTCGGCGGGCAGCGACACCCCCACCCCGGCCTGGCTGCCGTCGCCGGTGAGCACCAGACCGCCGGCCTCGCCCAGCTGCTCCAGACTGACGCTGCGCGGCTCCGCGGGCACCGGCGCCACCGAGGTGGGCGGCGCCACCGGCGTGACCCGGGCCGACTGGCCTTCCTGGGCCAGCGCCGGACGCACCGCCAGCAGCACCAGCACCGCCACCAGGAACAGCATGGCGATGGGCATGATCCAGCGCCACAGTTTGCCTTCGTGGAACACCCGGTTGGCTTCCCGCTCTTCCGGGTCCCGGGACATCAGGTCCGGCAGGAACAGACCCAGCACGCAGCGGGCCACCGGCCAGAACGCGCGGATCGGGTGATCCTGGCGGCGGCGGCCGTCGCTCAGCCAGGCGTCGGCCCGGCCCATCACGACGCGCACCAGACGGCGGCGCTGGTTGAGATCGAGCTGGCCGAAGCGCAGGCGAATGTAGCGATGATCGCCGCCCATCAATTCCGCCGGCAGCAGCACCGAGCGGCCGTTCATGATCACTTCCAGATGCTCCACCGCCTGATCCGGCAAACTGCCCTCCGGATTGCGCAGCCGCCCGCCGGTCATGGACAGGTCCACGGTGCGCGTGGCCAGGGTGTGGCCGCCGTCGAAATAGAGCGTGGCCTGCAGATCCAGCTCCACCCGCACCGAGCCGCGCACCTGCCGCCGTTCCCGGGCCACGGCGATGGTCGCCAGCAGGATGAACAGGCTGAAGCCGCCCCAGAACAGGTTCAGCGACATCACGTCGCGCTGCACGCCGTAGTAGTCGTTCCAATACCAGCGCACCGCCCCCCAGCCGAGACCGGCGAGCAGCAGAAAGGCCGCCACCAGGTGCGGTTTCACCGGGTTGACGTCGAAAAAGGTTTCCTTGAGCAGGCCGCCCTTCTCGGTGACGTTGAACTTACCCGCGCGCGGGTTGAAGAAAGTCACCAGGGTCGGCTTGATCAGATGGAAGCACAGGGACGACTCGTAGATCTCGCCCCAGAAGGTGTGGCGGAAGCGGCCGTTGAGGCGCGAGTTGGTATAGATGGCGTGGAACAGGTGCGGCACCGCGTAGGCCAGAATCATCTGCGCCGAGGAGGCAATGATGTTCTGCCCGATCAGCAGGTAGGCCAGCGGCGCGGTGAGAAACACCACGCGGGGCAGCGGAAACATGAAGTGCAACGCGGCGTTCAGATAACACAGCCGCTGAGCGGCGGTCAGGCCGCGCCCGAACAGGGGGTTATCCAGACGCAGGATCTGCGTCATGCCCCGCGCCCAGCGGGCGCGCTGCCCGATGTGCAGGGACAGGCGCTCGGTGGCCAGGCCGGCGGCCAGGGGCAGGCCGAGAAAGGCGGTGCGCCAGCCCTTGCGCTGCATCTTCAGGGCGGTGTGGGCGTCCTCGGTGACGGTCTCCACGGCGAAGCCGCCCACCTCGTCCAGGGCCTCCCGACGGATCACCGCGCAGGAGCCGCAGAAGAAGGTGGCGTTCCAGAAATCGTTGCCCTTTTGCACCGGGCCGTAGAACAGCTCCCCTTCCCGGGGCAGGCCCTCGCCCACCGCCAGATTGCGTTCGAACGGATCCTGGGAATAGAAATAGTGCGGCGTCTGCAGCATGGACAGGCCCGGGTCCACGCAGAAGCCGCCCACCGTGCTCTGCAGGAAACCGGAGGTGGGAATGTGGTCGCAGTCGAACACGCAGATCAGCTCGGCGTCGGTGAGCTGCATGGCGTGGTTCAGGTTGCCGGCCTTGGCGTGGTTGTGTTCCTCGCGGGCGATGTAACCGACGCCGGCGCGGGCGGCGAAGGCGGCGAACTCCTGGCGGCCACCGTCATCCAGCAGATAGATGCGAATCTTGTCTTCCGGGTACTCCAGCTCCTGGGCGGCCAGCACCGTGTCCATCACCACCGGCAGGGATTCGTTGTAGGTGGGGATATAAACGTCGACGGTGGGCCACTGGCTCACGTCTTCCGGCATCGGCGTGATGCCCCGCTCCAGCGGGAACAGGGTCTGGATATAGCCGAAAAACAGAATGATCCAGGCGTACAGCTCGGCGGCGTAGAGACCGTAGCCCAGCACGTATTCGAAACCGGTCTGGAACACCAGGGTCTCGGTGGTGCGCCAGTACAGGTAGCGGCTGGACACCACCACCGACAGCAACATCAAGCCCACCGACGCGCGCCGCGAGTCCGGGCTCAGCCGGTTGACCAGAATCGCCAGCACCGCGCCGCACAGACCCAGCACGATCTGGTGATTGGCGTCCATCGGCGTGGTGATGAAAAAGAACAAAGGCGGTGTCGCCAACAACACCGCCAGAAACAACATTACGCGCCCGCGCAGGGTCCGCCCCCGATCCGTCCTGGCCGTCATTGAAAACCCTCAGGAAGCGCCGCCCGGCACCTCAACCACGGCGGTCCCGTCCATTTCCGCCAATTGTTCAAGTACACGTGCCACGCACCGGGAAATGTCCGCCGCGCCTCTGGAGTTGGGCGCTTGCTCGAACACCGACCGCTGCCGGCTGTTGGCCTCGGGAAAGGCCTCGTCGTGGTGGATCAACCCGAGCAGCTCATTGCCATGGCGCCGGGCGATGAAATCGGTGATTTCCGTGTTCAGGCGCCGCCGTGGATCGACCTGGTTCAGCACATAGCCATGGTGGCTGTCGGCGGGCACGTCCTCGGGATAAAAGTGTCCTTCTTCCACCCGGGGCAGCAACGACACAGAGGCGGAGTCGGCCAGCAGCACGGTAATACGGAGGTCCGCCAGGCGGCTCACCGCCCACAGCGCATTGGAGTCCCCCGGCGGCAGATCGGCGATCACCACCGTGCCCGGCGTGGCGGTCAGCGACGCCATCGGCCGCTCCAGAAAGCCCGGCTGCTCCAGCGCCCGGTCAAACGCGCGCCGCTCTTCCCGGGGCACGTCGCCATAGGCCAGCAAATGCACGCCCTCCGCCACCGGCCGCGCCAGGGTACGCCAGTCGTCGGTCTCCACCGCATCGTGCACATAGCCGTCGCCGTCGTTCAACGGCACGCCGAAATGCAGACGCAGGGCATTCTGGGCGTCGAAATCCACCACCACCACGCGGTAACCGAGACGACGAATGCCGTAGGCCAGATTGGCGACGCAGGTGGTCTTACCCACGCCGCCCTTGGGGGAAACAACCGAAATCAACGCCATTCATCAAACCCTGACGGGCGATTCATCGCCTGACGTTCGGCGATGCGGCGCAGCAGCGCTTTCAGCGGGGTGCCGTTGTAGGCACCGCTGACCGCCTCGGTGGCATGCTCCGGCTGACCGGACAGCAACGACCGGAAGCGCGGGCGCGCGGCGACCGGTTCCGGCGCCGCTGTTCCCGCCGCCACCGGCCGGGTGGCGGCGGGAACAGCGGTACTGGCCGCGGCAACGGGAGCCGGCGCGGCGCTGGCGAAAGCGGCGGGCGCGGCGGCCGGCGGCTCGGGTTCCACCGCCACCGTCGGTGTCTTGCCGGCCACCTGGTCCAGCAAGGTCCAACCGGAATCACGCGCGGGCTCGGCGGCAGGCTGGGACCGGCCACCTACGCGTCTGATTTTGAAATCCTTTTCCCCCGTCTTCTTCCTGAAGCCAGCCTGCTCATCGTAGGGCTTTGTCATTACTTTTTATCCCGCAGCACGGAAGAATGAAAAAAATGTGATATTGCTCACACTTTGCTCACGGCGCAGAGCGTACAGAAAAACACCGATTTTGTACATAGAGTAACCAATTGTTTCCGTGAGTCACATCAAATCAATAAGTTAGCAGCGCGGATCATGCGAGCGTCCGCGTGAATGAATAGTGAGAGATTAACGAAGAGGAAAGAAGATTTCAGTGAAGGGATGTAAAGACGGATGACCGGTGATTAATGCAGCGGCCCGGCGGCGATCTTATCGTCCGATGACGCCGGTCGCGGGCCCGCCGCCATCGGCGGCGCGCAGCGGTAGCCGCACACGTGCTCGCGCAGCAGAGCCTTGACCGCCTCGCCGTCGCCGCTTTCCAGCGCCGCGCGGAACGCCTCCAGCGCCGCCTGCAGCTGTTCCATACCGAGCATTTCCTCGCTGGCCTGCATGATCATTGCATGGCGGGTACCGCTGGCACGCTCGCCGATCAGTAACTCTTCGTAGAGCTTTTCACCGGGCCGCAGGCCGGAGAACACGATCTCGATGTCGCCGTCCGGATGATGTTCGTCGCGCACGGTGAACCCCATCAGACGCACCATGGCGTGGGCCAGATCCAGAATGCGCACCGGCTCGCCCATGTCCAGCACGAACACTTCGCCGCCCCGGGCCATGGCGCCGGCCTGGATCACCAGCTGGGCCGCTTCCGGGATGGTCATGAAATAGCGGATCACATCCGGGTGGGTGACGGTGACCGGTCCGCCCCGGGTGATCTGGTCGCGGAACAGCGGCACCACCGAACCGGACGAACCCAGTACATTGCCGAAACGCACCATGGAGAACACCGTGGCGCTGCCGCGCGCGGCCATGCCCTGCAGCAGCAGTTCGGCGAAGCGCTTGGTGGCGCCCATCACGTTGGTGGGCCGCACCGCCTTGTCCGTGGAAATCAGAATGAAGTGTTTGACCCCGGCGGCCTCGGCGCCCTCCGCCGCTTCCAGGGTGCCCAGCACGTTGTTGCGCAGGCCGGCCACCGGGTTGTCCTCGATCATCGGCACATGTTTATAGGCGGCGGCGTGGTACAGGGTGTCCACCCCGTGGGCCTCGCAAAGGCGCCGTACATGGCCACGGTTGACCACCGAGCCCAGCGCCGGGATCAGCTCGATATGGCGGCCGGCCAGTTTGAGCTTGTCGCGCAGCTCCCGCTCGATGTCGTAGAGGGCCACTTCGCTCTGCTCGAACAGAATCAACCGGCGCGGGCCGATCAGCAGGATCTGGCGGCACAGTTCCGAACCGATGGAGCCGCCGGCGCCGGTGACCAGCACGCTCTTGTCGCGGATGCAGTAACTGAGCAGGTCCTCCCGGGGCGGCACCGGGTCGCGGCCCAGCAGGTCCTCGATGGCCACGTCCTTGATCTCGTCCAGGCGCGCCTTGCCGGTGGCGATGTCGGCGAAGGTGGGCACCGTCTGCACGCGCACGTCCAGGGTTTCCAGCCAGGTGACCAGCGCCATGCGCCGGTGGCGCGGCAGCGACGGCATGGCCAGCAGCACCGAGCGCACCCGCCCCGCCGCCACCAGCTGGCGCAGTCGGTCCCGGTCGCCCACCTCCACGCCGGACAACAGCGTGCCCTGCTTGCTGCGGGAATCGTCCACCACCATCACCGGCTGCAGCTCGCGGCCCGCCTGCAGAGCCCGCACCAGCTGGGCGCCGGCGGACCCGGCGCCGAACACCGCCACCGGTTCCCGGTTGGAGTTGTGGGCCATGGCGTGCAGCAGGAAGCGACGGGCCAGGGTACGGCTGACGCCCAGATAGAGCACCGCCAGTATCCAGAAGATCATCAGAATCGAACGCGGCAGCCAGGCGTTGGTCATGTAGACCATGGCGGCCAGGGTGACCACCGCGCCGGACATGCCGAACAGCACCGACCACACCGCCTCGGTGCCCTGATAACGGACGATGGACCGGTAGAACCCGCAGGCATAGAGGAAGCCCAGCGGCACCAGGGCGCTGGCGGCGATCAGCCACAACGGCTCCACCGGCACCAGAAAACTGCTGAAGCGCAGTGCGAACGCCATCCACAGCAACACCGGCAACGCCAGCGCGTCCGCCACCAGCATGATGGCGCGCTTTTGCCAGCGGGAGGTGCGCAGCAGTCGTGCGCCCACTCGTTGCAGCAGGGGTGAATTCATCGCGGACCGTGGAATGGCTTGGAAAACCGCACGTTAGCAGAGGCTTTTGTAAATTTCAGCAAAATGTCACCGCTGTTCGGTTGCGCCGGTGGCCCGTGCCATGACCTCGCCCAGCGCCGCGACGGTGCGCGCCAGGTGGCTTTCGTCCAGGGTCGGGTGCACCAGGAACATCAGGCTGGTCTCGCCCAGCTCCCGGGCCACCGGCAGCGGCGCCGCCGGCGCCAGGCCGCGATCCTGGAAGCACTTCTCCAGATACACCTCCGAGCAGGACCCGGAAAAACAGGGCACGCCCCGGGCCACCACCTCATTCATGACGCGGTCCCGGTCCCAACCGTCCGCCAGCGCCTCGGGCGCCACGAACACATAGCCTTTATAACCGGCGTGCCCCACCGCCGCCGACGGCGTGGGCACGCGCAGCCCGGGCATGGACCGGGCGGAATTCCAAAGGGTGTCGCAATGGGCCCGGCGGATGCCGGTCCAGTCCGCCATGCGCGCCAGCTGCAGGCGGCCGATCACCGCCTGCATTTCGGTAAGCCGGGCATTGGTGCCCAGGCCCTCGTGCAGCCAGCGGAAGCCCGGCGGGTGGTCGCGCTCGTAGACCTCCGCCCAGCTCTTGCCGTGGTCCTTGGCACTCCAGATCCGTGACCACAGGTCCCGGTCGTTGACCGTGATCATGCCCCCCTCGCCGCCGGTGGACATGATCTTGTCCTGGCAGAACGACCAGCAGCCCACGTCACCGAGGCCACCCACCGGGCGGCCGTTCCAGGTGGCGCCGTGGGCCTGGGCGCAGTCTTCCACCACACGCAGATCGTGGCGCCGGGCCAGGTCCATCAGCGCGTCCATGTCGCAGGGCCAGCCGGCCAGATGCACCGCCACCACCGCCCGGGTGCGCGGTGTCAGCACCGCCTCCACGGTGGCGGCGGTGAGGTTCTGGCTGTCCCGGTCGATGTCGGCGAATACCGGCGTGGCGCCCACCTTGATCACCGCGCTGGCGGACGCCACGAAGGTGCGCGGCGGCACCACCACCTCGTCGCCCGGCCCCAGGCCCAACGCCTGCAAGGCCAGCTCCAGGGCCACGGTGCCGTTGGCCACGGCGACGGCATGCTCGGTGCCGGCGAAGGCGGCGAATTCCCGCTCGAACTGGCGCGCTTCGTCGCCGGTCCAGTAGTTCACCCGATTGGACAGCAGCACGCGGCGCACCGCGTCCGCTTCTTCCTCGGTGAAGGACGGCCAGGGGGGAAAGGGTCCGTTGAGCATAGATCAGGTCGCGCCGGGGTCGGGATGTTCGGGAAGGCGCGAGAATAGCACATCCGCCCTCGCCTGTAGGAGCCCGTCAGACGGTGCTGCCCTGGGGCAACCGGCGGCCGGCGAGCAGGAAGCTCAGGGAAAAATAGAGGGCCGCGGCCACCAGGGTGCCGAGGGTCAGGGCCAGCTCCGACCAGCCGGCCAGGGTGCCGGCCACGCCGAAGGCCACCATGGCGCCGTGCATCGCCACCACCACCACCAGCGCCTGCCGGGCATGCAGCCCCCGGTCGAGCAAAAGGTGGTGGATATGGGTGCGGTCGGCGGCGAACGGCGAGCGCCCGCGCAGCAGGCGGCGCGCGAACACCGCCAGCATATCCAGGATCGGCACGCCCACCAGCCACACCGCCACGATCGGCGGGAAACCGCCGTCGCGCTGGCTGCCGGCCACCAGCAGCCACAGCACCAGAAAACCCAGCAAGGTAGAGCCGCCGTCGCCCAGGAACATCTTCCAGCCCCTGAGCAGCGGAATCTCCAGGTTGAACAGCAGATAGGTGAGCAGTGCCAGGCAGGCCAGCGCCGCGAACAGGCCAGTGCCATTGTGCCCCGAGGCCGCCGACAGGATCGCCACGCCGGCCAGGGTGATCAACGTAACGCCGCCGGCCTGGCCGTCGATGCCATCGATCATGTTATAGGCGTTGATGCAGGCCAGCGCGCACAGCACCGTGAACCCCAGCCCTACCAGGCCCGCCAGCATTACCGCGCCGCCGCCGAACAGGGCCCCCAGCGTCTCGATATAGACCCCGGACGCGGCGCAGGCCAGCGCCACCGTGATGCCCTGCCACAGGAACCGCCAGCGGGCGCTGAGATCGAAGATATCGTCCAGGGTACCAATGGCCACCAGCACCAGCGCCGCCGCCAGACACCAGCCCCAGCCTTCACCGCGCCACAGTCCGGTGATCAGACCGGCCATGATCAGCCCCACGAACACCACCACGCCGCCGATCAAAGGCACCGGCATGCCGTGCTGCTTGCGCGCATTGGGGTGATCCACGAAACCGACCCGGCGGGCCAGCGGCAGGAAGCCGAAAGCAGCAAGCGCGCTGCTCACCGGCACGAGAAAGGAGCCCAGTACCTCCGTGTCCACGCCAACATCCCTCTTGTGCGTTTATCGGGTCTGTTCCACGGGACAAGCATGCTACGCCGCTATACAAAAAGGAGCATTAGGGCGAAACGGTCATTTTTTACTCAGAAGAAGGACTTGGGGACAGGCGATCACCGGCGGTATACAAATTATTTCTATCTGGCCATTGCCGTAATTCACGCGGAAGGGCAGGCTCTCAAGGTCGCGCGTCCATGGCTCAGCACGGATGTGACCACCCGTGTGGCGGCTCGACACGACGTCATTCTCCATCGTATCGAGCACCGGCGCCCCTTCGGGGGCGCCTTCTTATTTATGAGATCTGGGACTGGCGGTAGTTTTCCTCGCCGATGTGCTTGATCAGGCGCAGTTGCTGTTCCAGCCAGTGGGTGTGGTCTTCCTCGGTGTCGGCGAGCTGCTGGCGCAGCATGTCGCGGGTGACGTAGTCGCGCACCGATTCGCACAGGGCGATGGCGTTGGCCAGGTTCTCACGCACCTCGTATTCCAGCCGCAGGTCCGCTTCCAGCATTTCCATCAATGTGCGCCCCGGCTGCATCGGGTGCGGGCTCATGTCCGGCGTGCCTTCGAGGAACAGCAGGCGGCGCAGAATGGCGTCGGCGTGCTGGGTTTCCTCTTCCATCTCGTGGTTAATGCGCTCGTAGAGCTTGCCGTAGCCCTGGTCCTCGTATTGGCGCGAATGCAGGAAGTACTGGTCGCGGGCGGCCAGCTCGCCGCGCAGCAGCTCCTGCAGACATTCGATCACGTCCGGATGACCTTTCATGGGGGGCGCTCCTTGATGGCCGGAAATTATGCGCGGAGTATGCCGCCATTATTCGGCGTGCGCTACCCTTTCGCGATTATTTTTCAATGGAATCAAGGAGTTAATCGTTCTCATTTGGTATCAGGCCGACCGACGGCCCGGACCGTGTAAGTTTTTTCTTACAAGGATTTCCCTTTTTATCCTACAGACGGCCAGGGACAACCCGTGTAAAGCTTCAACGAACCAAGGAGGACAATAAAATGAACATGGACGTGGACGACCACTACGAGAAAGTCTGGACCGTGGTCCTGGAGACCCCCACCGGCCTGGAGCAGGTGATTCTGGTGCGCTACCCGCGCCGGCCCACCGACGATCTGGCCGCCGGCCTGGTGCGCCTGCACCTGAAAATGCCCACCGCCATTCCGGAATCGTTCCGCGACCACGATGAGCCCGCCCTGCGCGCGCTGGAGGAATGCGGCTACAAGCTGATCTGGGTGGGCGAACCCACCGAGATCATCGGCCGCCAGCGGCCCCTGCAGGATCCCTGAACCGCGCCGCCTCTCAACGTTCGGTGCGGGACGCCACCAGGGTGGTCAGGCGGCCGGTGCCGAGCAGAAAGCTCAGCGAGAAGTAAGCGCCGCCGGCCACGAAGGTACCCACCGTGAGGGTGAGCTCCGACCAACCGGCCAGGGTGCCCACCACCCCGAAGCCGACCATGGCGGCGTGCATGGCCACCACCACCAGCAGCGCCTGGCGCGCACTGAATCCGTGGTCCAGCAGCAGATGATGGATATGGGTGCGGTCGGCGCTGAACGGCGAGCGGCCGCTCAGGGTGCGGCGCATGAACACCGCCAGCATGTCCAGAATCGGCACGCCCACCAGCCACACCGCCACGATCGGCGCGAAGCTGCCGTCGCGCTGGCTGCCCAGCACCACCAGCCACAGCACCAGGAAGCCCAGCAGATTGGAGCCGCCGTCGCCCAGGAACATCTTGCGACCGCGCAGCCAGGGTACTTCCAGGTTGAACATCAGATAGACCAGCAGCGCCAGGCAGGAGAGCCCGGCGAACAGGCCGGTGCTTTCGTGGCCCGACACGGTGGACAGCACCGCCACGCCGGCCAGGGTAATCAAGGTGACGCTGCCGGCCTGGCCGTCGATGCCGTCGATCATGTTGTAGGCGTTGATGCACGCCAGCGCGCACACCAGGGTAAACACCAGCCCAAAGAAGCCGCCCAGCAACAGCACGCTTTCGCCCAACAGCAGGCCCAGGCTGTTGATATAGACCTCGGACACGGCGCAGGCCAGAGCCACGGTGACGCCCTGGATCAGAAAGCGCCAGCGGGCGCTCAGGTCATAGATGTCGTCCAGGGTGCCCACGGTGGTCAGAATCACCGCGGCGGTGAGAAACCAGCCCCAGCCGTCGCCGTTCCACAGGCCGGTGGCCAGGCCGGCCACCATCAGGCCCACGAACACCACGCCGCCGCCCGCCAGGGGCACCGGGGTGGCATGCTGCTTACGGCCGTTCGGGTGATCCACGAAGCCCAGGCGGTGGGCCAGCGGCAAGAATCCGAACGCGGCGAGCATACTGCTCAGCGGTACCAGAAACGATCCCAGTACTCCGACTTCCATGCCGATTTCCTTTTTGGTGTAGGTTGGCGGGCCGGACGATAACCGATCCACAATATTTTGCACAGACCCGAAAGAGGGGGTGCACAGATACGAAAAAAGCGTGATAAGCTGCCAGGGCGGGCCCTGGATTCTCTCAAATCTCTCAACGCAGGGCGCAGTTTAGTCCATTCACATGACAATCGCGCGCACGCGAACACCGTGAAAGGTGGATTTTCGTAAAAGAATACGTCGAATTGTAAAATGCCCTAGCCGGGCCGCCGGCCCCGGTCCAGCCGACCCGACATCGCCAGCAACCCGGACATCAGCACCAGGTACCCCGCCAGGGTGTGCGGGTCCCGGAACTGGCTCTGGGTCAGCCCGAACCCGGCGAACATCACCACCGTCAGCAGCCCCGCCATGGCCACGGCGCCCACCTCGCGCCGTCCCCGCAAGAACAGCCAGGCCGGCACCAGATACAACGACAGCAGCGTACCCAGCCCCAGCAGCCCCCGGCGCGCCAGGGTGTCCAGCACGTCGCTGTGCAGTTGGTAGCCGAAGTACTGCGCCTGCTCGTTGAGCCGACCCGCCAGAATCAGCCGCTGCAACTCCAGGGCCAGGCCCTGCTCGCCCCAGCCCAGCCACGGTTTCTGCAGGAACAGCGACCAGGCGGTGCCCCACATATCCAGCCTCAGACCCACGGAGGTGCGGGTATTGCCGTCCGCCGCGAAGCGCTGCAGATCGCTGAACAGATCCTCCACCCGGGGCCACACCCGGGCCACCGCGAACACCGCCAGCGCCAACAGCACGGCCCCACCGACCGCCCGCCAGGCCAGCGGCAGCGACGACCAGCGGCGCCACAGCGCCCCACCCCGCCAGGCGACCAGCATCAGCCCCACCGCCGGCACGGTGATCCAGCCGCCGCGGGTGCCGGACAGCAGCGACGCCACCAGCCCCAGCACGCCGGCCACCACCAACAGCGTGCCCTGGCGCGGATCGCGACGCTGGAACAGACCGCCCAGCAGGGCCAGCACCCCGAAGCACAGAGACAGATTGCCGAACGGGATTGAGTTCATGTCGGTGCGCACGCGCACCCGCACGGTCCCGCCCCACTGATGCAACAGCAGGGCCCCGGCCACCGCCGCCGCCAGGGCCGCGCCCCACCACAGCGCCGCCGGCGCCGGCGGAAACCGCCGCCAGGCCAGGAACAGGCCCACCGCCAGCAACGGCCAATACGGCAAAGAAGCCAGAGTATGCGCCGCCATCGGCACCCCACCCCCGCGCCCGGCGTCCAGCAGCCAATGGCCGCCGAACACCAGCAGAGCGAGCAGCCAGGCGCCGGACGCCGCCGCAACGGGCACCTCAGCCCGGCGGCACAGCGCCACCAACGACCAAACGCCGGCCAGCAGAGCCACCAGCCCGGCCGACCAGGGCTCGAGCATCAGCGCAACGGGGAAAATAAACAGAATGGCGGAAGAAAAAACGGACAAACCGAACGCCTTATCACTCAAGGACGAAACACCCGCAGGTCCAACCTGTCGGGCAATGTCGATCAACGACACCGTTCCATATCGCTCCGCAAGCATTAAAAGCAGATCAGAGTTCGTCGCGGGAACGCTCGGTTCGTCCCATGCCCTGGTCCGTCGCAAGCAAGTCAATGCCGTCGATAATCACGGACCGGTTCTGGATCCGCAGTGCGTCGAAGCATTTGCTTCGATAAGCCTGGGAGGATTGAAACTTTTGCAAGGCCTTGGCGAGCGGTTCCACGACGGGATAGGCCTCCTCGGCTTTCGAGATGGCCTCTTCGCAAAGCCCTTCATGCAACCTCAGAACCGCCAAATCAATTAAATCACGGGATTCGATGGCCGAATCCGCCCATCGATCCGCATTCGCCAGTAATTTTTCCGCGTATCGGTCCACGCGATTCAGGCAGGGAGTGTTCAGCCAAGGGTATTTTTCCGGTTTACCGAGCTCGATCCTGGCCTCGGCCACAACCTCGAACTTTATGGGCGTGCCATCAGCCATCACCAGAAAGCGGATACCATATTGGTCCGCCCGAAGTTCGCGCGGGAACTCCAGGTCATCCACGTTTTGAAAGAGGAAGGTGGGAGAATGCCCGGCTTCAGCGGCCGCTTTACGCAAGTCGCGATACCCGGGCCCCACGGGACATAGAAAGTCGATATCCTTGCTCCAGCGATATTCATCGTGGAGCAAGGCAATCAGGGTGCCGCCGCCGAAATAAGATCCGGTTTTTTCGAATATGGAGGGATCCAGAGCGTCGAGAACACGCAGAATCTTGCAATGATGTTCGTGATCAAACATCTACTTGCAGCCAAGACCCCTTGGCCACGGCAAGTTTATGCACAAAAGCTCTCTCCTGACCTTCCAGATCGGCCAGCGCTCCCCGGTATTCCCAGCCGCGTTCATAACGGTTGAGCATTTCGTCCGGGGTAAGGTCATGCACATCGCGCAAATCCCAACATACCGCCTCCAGGAACGGGAGTCGTCCGGGTATGTTGAAATGTCCTTGCTGTTGCATTTCCATCTAAGCCTTTGATTAAGAAATGAGCACCAATCTCATACTACCGGAAACCGAATAAAGCGTCTAATGCCTGAATTCATCTCAAGCCACGGCAGGCGCTACGAGGGGCATTCCACCGACACCGCCCTGCCCGCCGCCCGGTAGCGTTGCCGCAGGGCGTCGGCCAGGGCCTGTTTGGCGTCCGGATCGCCGTGCACGATCAGAATGCGTGAGGGCCAGCGGCTCTGGCCGGTGACGAAGTGAATCAGGCCGTCCCGGTCGGCGTGGGCGGAGTAGCCGCCCAGGGTCTCGATGCCGGCGCGGATGGTCAGGCGCTCGCCGTCCAGGTCCACATAGCCGCCGTTCGGCCCGTGGGTCTGAATGGCGCGCCCCGGGGTGCCGGCGGCCTGGTGGCCCACGAACAGCACGTTGTGGCGCGGGTCGCCGAGCATGGCCTTCAGGTAGTTGACGATGCGCCCGCCGGTGCACATACCACTGGCCGCGATCACGATGGCCGGGCGGCGGCTTTCCACCAGGTGGCGCACCATGCGCTGGTGGGCGGCGTGGTCGTCCACGGTCAGCCGCTGCTCGAAGGCCAGCGGCCGACGCCCCGCCGCCCGGCGCGCCCGCGCCTCCGCCGGCCAGAATCGGGCCAACTCCCGATATACCCGGGTGAAGCGGGTGGCCAGCGGCGAATCCAGAATCACCGGCAGCTCGCGCCAGGGCAGCCCGTCCACCGCCTCGCCGTCGCCGCCCTCTTCAATAATGTCTTCCAGCTCGTAGAGCAGCTCCTGGGTGCGCCCCATGCTGAAAGCCGGAATCAGCACCGTGCCCTGGTCGCGCAGCGCCCGCCGCAGCACCGCCGCCAGCCGCTCCCGGCGGCGCGCCCGCCCTCCGTGTCGGCGGTCGCCGTAGGTGCTCTCGATCACCAGGGTATCGCAGCCCTCCGGCGGCGTCGGCGGGTCCAGCAAAGGCGCGTGGGGCGCGCCCAGATCGCCGGAGAACACCGTCCGGTGCCCCGCCACATCGCACTCCACGTAGGCGGACCCGAGAATGTGCCCGGCGCGCCGCAAGCGAATGCGCGCCCCGCCGTGCACCTCGTGCCACTGGTCGTAGGGCAACGCCACCAGACGCTGTTCGATCACCTGGAGATAGCGCTCCACCGCCTCGGTCTGGCGGCTCAGGCTCAGCTTGAAGGCGTCCTCCAGCACCAGCGGCAGCAACCGCGCGGACGGCTCGCTGCACAGAATCGGCCCCTCGAAGCCGGCGGCCAGCAACCAGGGAATACGGCCCACATGGTCGATGTGCACATGGGTAACCACCAGCGCCTTGACGCGGCGCACGTCGAACCCGATGGCCAGTTGATCCGGCCCGCCCCGGGGCGCCGCGTCCTCGCCCTGGAACAGCCCGCAGTCAATCAACAGGCTGGCGTCCGGCCCCAGCACCAGTTCGTGGCAAGCACCGGTGACGCCGTCCACCGCGCCATGGTGATGGATGGTCACCGCTCTATCCGCCCCAACAGCGTCAGATCCAGGGCGGTGACCCGGCCGGCGTCGAGCTCTTCGCAGGCCAGGGCCAGCACCGCATGATGCAGCGCGCCGCACCAGCCGGTGAGGGTAATCAGGCCGGCGGCCACCCGCTCCCGGGACCACTCGGTGAACGACCGCTCCAGATCCGACGAGCCGGCCAGGAGATAGGCCCCGGCCTGCCCGTCCAGCCAGGCGGCGGACAACGCCAGCTCCGCCAACAGCAGATGGGAACGCACCAGCCCCAGGCAACACGCCCGCGGGTACCCGGACAGCGGCGTGTGCACGCCACAGCCGCAGGTGCGCCCGGCCACGTAGCCCACCGCGTGTAACTGGCACTGCCCCACCAGGGCCATCAGGTCCAGCTGCTGCTTGATGAGTTGAAGCCAATCGGCAAAGGCGGCGGCGGTGAAGGTGACACGCTCGAACGCCACGCCCTCCAGCCGATCCATATGGTTTTCCATTGTCCCCCCGGACAAAGAGTTTGGATCGAATCGCTAGTGAAACACCTGCTCCAGCGAGCCCGCGTCGTAGAAGCGATCGATCCAGTTTTCCAGTTGCTCCAGCGGCGCCTGATCCAGCCGTTCCCGCACCTCCGCCGGCAATGCGCCGAAACGCCGGGCCAGCAGGCGTGAGAGAATCAGGCGCGCCTCGATGGTGGAGCCTTCCTGACGGCCCTCCTGGCGGCCTTCCTGGCGGCCTTCCTGGCGGCCGGCCCGAAGACCGGCCTCGCGGCCCTCTTGCAGGCCTTCCCGCCGGTACTGTGCTTTCCATTCCTTAATGCGATCTTCGAGCATGGTGTCGGCCTCCTCTCAACCGCCCCATTATATAAAACAATCGGCAAAACCAGTGGCAGAGCGCCACCTCGTTCCACTTCGCCACGTCGAATCAGGTCCTGGTACAAGAGCCCAATATAGCTGAGCAGCCGCACCGCCATGAAGTAATCCACGGTCGACTGAAACTCCAGCATCAAATACAGATAAACCCACCGACCGCGCCACCGCACCCGCCAAATCACGTCGTTATGACGGCTGCGCAAATCATCGGAGACAAAGCTCTCTGAGACCTTCTCCAGCGAACTCATATCCAGATCAGCAACCCAACGCTCCTGAATAAACCCCAGCAGCAGATCCCGCACCATCTCCTTGTGCGCGAACAGCAGCTTGTAGCCGGTGTCATGCTGTGCCATCCCTCATCTCCGAATACTGATCTTATGAACAGTATAAAGAGCGAGCGAACCAGCATCTGTCAGCCAAAACGGAAAAGGATGTAAGCCTAAGCGGACGGCAGCACCAGCTCATGGCAAGAGCCGGCGGTGGTGATCAGCTAACCAGGAGCTGTTCCGCCTTTTGGATTAGCTCAGGGGCAGCGGCACGGCTCTGGTGGTATTCCTTGGTGCTGTTCAGCATTCGTATCGCGGAAGCCAGCGTGATAAGCGATTGCGCAGGCTCTGATGTCGCCTGAATTTTCCGGTTTTCCATCATCCATGCGAGAACCTCATCCGCGTGCCAAAGGGGGGTACCTCCGGATACCCGAGGCGATGGGAATCGCGTGGCGGTTCTTTTCACCTCACCTTTCGCATACTTACGCATCGCCTGCCGGGTGACTTTTGCCAGCCTGTCCGTCATCAGCTCGGCGAGCTCAGATAAATTAAGCAAATCCGGCCCCGCGGAGACCAATCGCGCTTCTGGGATAGCCGTTTTTACGTCTCGCACGGCGGTTTGCAACGCTTCCCAGGCGGTCGGCGCTTCCCGGTTGAAGTCGAGGGACAGATAGCCGTGGGAGGCGAGACCAACCAAGGCATCGTCACAGCCTGCCTCGAACAGAGCGTCCAGCCAGAGTTCGGGGTCGGCCTCGCCGTCAGGAAGCTGAAAATGAAGCTGGAATTCAAACGTACTCATTCCCCACCTCCGGTGTACTTACACTTTTCCACCCATTTAATGATAGCTCGCGCATGGGCCTCCGCGTTCCTGGGCGTGGACCAGACCCCATTTCGGCAGAACTTGCCACAACGGCACTCGGGGGTCGTTGTTCGGGCACTCAAGAACACCCCAGGCGTGTGCACTTTTGCCGGCCTTTCGCACCGTCCACCCTCTGGCTTCAGCATACTGAAGCGCCTTTTCGATGGCCGCCTTGGGATGCTTTCCACGCGCCATATCGATCTCCCGCCAAAACCTATCGTTTCTTATTTTTGTTGTCAAGTGACAACAAACCCAATGAGATCGAGGCTTAGAGAATCAGGTCCCAGCCCCCGCACCATCTCGTTGTGCGCGAACAGCAGCCTGTAGCCGGAACACTGATCCTATAACCAGTATAAGCGGCAAGCGAACCAGCATCTGTAAGCCAAAACGGAAAAGGATGTAAGCCTAAGCGGACGCAGGCTTGGGGGTTACGGGCGGGCGCCCTCGAGGCAATCCAACGCCGCCCGCACCACCAGGCGCTCGTCGAACTCCGCCTCGATGCGCCGGCGGGCGGCCTGCCCCGCCGCCGCCAGGGTCGCGCGGGGCAGCGCCAGGCAGTCCTGCATACAGGCGCCCAGGGACTCGGCGCTCTTCACCTCGCACAGCCAGCCGGTTTCGCCATTCACCACCGCCTGGCGGCAGCCGGGCACGTCGGTGACGATGGCGGGCCGCCCCATGGACGCGGCCTCCAGCACCGTGCGCGGCTGGTTAAATCATGAAGAAAAGCCAACCATCTGATAAGGGAGCCAAGCACTCGTATGGCTAGCGAAGAGCAACCAAACCAGTTGGACAGCGCCGTAATAGAGAACGACACCCAGAACTATCGTGGAACGAAGCACTGGCTCTTGAGCAATAAGATGAAGTCGGGAGAAAAGAAACAGTTGCAGCGGGATCAGATAAAGTGCTACGCGATCCGTGGCAGTTGAAGATATCAAAACAAGCGGCACACACAATAACGCGAAAAGCGCCATCCAAGACCAAAGCCTCCTATCCGCCTCAGATAATCGCAGCCGACTACGAAACGCCAGGAATAGCAACGCAGGAACAACATTCATCAGCACTCGAATCAAGCCGCCCTGAGAATCGTAATTTTCTGAGGTGATATAGTTATCCCACAACTTGTCAATATGGTCCAACACGAAGAAATAGGCCCCAGCCAAAGCTATAACGCCGACCCATATCACTGACCATACTCGACGCTCAGTCGCAGCCAGCGCGGCCACAGGCAACATCAACACAGCTGACTTGTGAAAAGTCGCGGCAATCAAAGCCCAAATGATAAAAGCGCGCGGGCGTTTTTTAGTTAAAGCAACCAAACCAAGCAGCAGAAACCCAAGGGCGGCAGCCTGACGGGTATAACCCATGCCGACCACGATGATGACGTAAGGGACAGCGACCAGAAAACACAGCCATGGCATCGCCTGATTTCGGGAAAAGACAACCACTCCCAAAATCAAAAACGCAGCACAAACCAAATTAACAAGATAAACATTGCCTCCGGAGTGCGAAAAAATCCAATTTATAAAATAATAACCAGGATCACCGTCGGACAGCACCTCAAATAACGAGTCCGCTCTTGCCAATTCGAAATGATAGGAATACGAAAACCAATCTGCGCCAATTTGATATCTAAGACCAACCACCAAGGTGAAAATAAAAAACACCAAGCCCCATATGAATTTATCAGCATCATTCGACATAGCACGAAAGAAAAGCACCCCAAAAAGAGGCAAGAAAAACAATACCCAGTACACAGCCATACAGTGTCTCTAAAGCCTGATCCGTTTATTTCGATGAGCGCCTTTTCTTCCAGCTCTTTCAGCAATGCGATTTGGCGAGGTCAACATATCGGCCTATCACGATTTTTTCATCAAAACGGCTTTCCGCTAATGATCTGGATGCCAATCTCATGGCTGAAAGTTCGTTTTCTTTCTTTTCTAGTATTGACTGCATAGCTTGCGCCAGAGAGGCAACAGAGCCCGGCTCAATAAGCAAGCCATTACCATCAATCACCTCACGACAACCCGGGGTATCTGTGGTAATAATCACCTTTCCCGAAGACGCGGCTTCAATCAAACTCTTCGGGATACCTTCCGGATAGTAAGAAGGCAAAACCACGCAATCAACTTCGGCGAGAAGGCCTGGCATATCCCTAACGTGCCCTAGAAAATGGATGTTGGGGTGGTCGCAAAGCTTATCCATTAAACGAGGATCTATTGCCCTATCTGAACGGTCGGGCACACCCGCCAAGAGAAACTCACACCCGGGCATGCTGTCGGCAATGCTCCTGGCTGCGGTCAAATACTCCACAATACCCTTGTTCTTTATGAGTCTCGCGGCAAGCAAAAAAGTAAACTTTCGACCTTCGCTTGGCTTGGGGAAAAATAGATCCAAATTAACGCCGGACCCGGGTATCAAAGATGCCCGGTCAGGGCTAACCCAGCCATCTTTGATAAAAGATGCCAAGTCGTCGGGGTTTTGAAATAAAACATGCGCTGCCCTTCTGTAGAAAAAAGACGCCACCCCCCTATATACCGTGCCTTTCCAGCCCGTTAGCTGGGAAGCCACCCCCACACCCGATACATTAGGAATGCACGGAATTCTCAACAGCCAGGCAACAATTAAAGAATAAAGATTAGTCTTTGGGTTGAATGAAAAAAAAAGATCTGGACGGTCTCGGACAGCGACCCACAGGAAGCTTAAAAGCCCGAACATTTCAATCACTGGATTCAGGCTCACCGGGTTCAAACGAAATGGCGACTTAACAACTGGCATGGCATCCAATGACCCGTCTCCACTTCCTCGGGGGAAAAGGCATACCACTTCGCCGATACGAGAGAACTCATGGAGGGTGGAGGCGCGAAAATTGCTGAGATACCACTCACTATTTGCAATAAAAAAACACTTCATATCGACTTTGCTCGATCACTATCTATCAGCAAACTGTCTGAGAATCTCGACAATCTTTTTTGATTGCACATCCAGCGAGTAATGACACTCAACCGAATCGTGCCCCCGCATACCCATCTCAATCCTAAGCTCATTGTCAGAAACCAAGGTATAAAGTGCGGCTCGCCACTCTTCGATATTCCGCGCAAGAAAGCCGGATTGGCTGCGCTCCACAATCTCGGTATTGACGCCTACCGGCGAGGCGACCACGGCTTTTCCACAGGCCATATACTGAATCAACTTATAGCCGCACTTACCACGCTCCCAGGGCTCATCAGGGAGAGGCATGATACCAATGTCGAAACCTGAGATGGCCTGTACTTCGGTTTCTTCGGACCAGGGTACAATTGTCACAGGTATAGAGCCCAGTTCCTTAGCGAAATCCGGATGTGCCCCAATAAGCATCAGTCGAGCTTTTGCTTGAGCACAGACAGCAGACAAAGCATCGCGGTACTGCAACAAATAATGCTGTGTGGATGGGGATCCTATCCACCCGATGATGATCTCGTCGCCTTTCGGCTTGAGGTGATTGGCGGAATATCGCTTCAGATCGACCACAGTAGGCACAATCTCAACTTTCTTCGCACCTGCCCCTAGCGCCCGTTCAGCCAAATAAGAGTTTCCGCATACGACAACAGCGGCTTTTCCCATCACCTGATCAATTTTTTTTGAGAGGAGGCGCCGAATCAGCCATTTTTTGGAAAGATCGTAGTTATGAAATATTGCATCATCGTAATCAACGATGCAAGGCACTGACGCAGGCATCATCGCCCGCTCAATAAAATAAGGGACGTAAGGTAGCGCTTCCTTTTCCATCCATATCAAATCAGTATTACCAAGCGACCGCAGATCCACCAGCCTTCTCTTATAACAGCGGATTAGAGAGGAAGGGTTACGTCCAGCACCGGAATACAACTCTGTCAAATATTCATCGTCGAACAAACATTTATGCTGAACGCCGATTCCGGAATTTTCTATTGCCGGAACGTACTGCAGAGATCGGAGGCGGCTACTAGCACCGAGGCGGGAGTATTTAGAAAGTATTGTGAGCTTCAAGGCGCCTTCTCCGCCCTACCGCTAGAACCGCGCTCTAAAATAAGGGCCTGATAGACTCGTCGATATTTCTCTGCGCCCTTGTCGGCCGAAAAGTAATCTTCGGCCGCGTGTCGGCAGGCACCGGATGCCAGTATGCCGTCGTAACGTCCAAGCAAATCCTGAGCCGCCTCGGCAAGCGCCGCTGAGTTCTGCGCGTCGTCCACCACCACCCCCACGCCGTAGCCGTCGATCAGGCGACCCAGATCCCCAATCCCAGTATTGCCTACCACCGGCACGCCCGAAGCCAGAAATTCACCTAGCCGCGTCGGTGCCCGACCGATATCGGGGGCATAGAACATGGCTCCGACGTCCATGTCAGCTAACAGCTCTGGCATCTCTGTAGGTAACGCAGAGCGGACCTCGACGTCAGTGCTGTCAACCCCGGCCTTTACAGCCATCCGAAAAATCTCTCCATGATCGTCACGTGTAACGATTCTGGCTACGGCATCAGGCCTGAGCCTTTTCACCGCCATGAAGAAAGCAAAGAACGCATCAAGGTAGAACCATCCGCTAAGTAAAGTACCCATGGTTCCGACCACGAAAGGACTACGATCGCCGGCTTTCAAATCTGCCGATCGGCTGGCTGGTGCATGGAAGCGTTCAACATCCACACAAGTGGTAATCACCTCAAACTTAGCCGGTGATAGTTCGGGGTAAGCCATCAGCAGGTGATCGACGCCCGCCTGAGTCAAGCTTACTACCCGCGCGGCTCGCCGCAGTAAGCGGCGCTCAACCCACATTAGAATACGATATGTCAACGCTCCTCTCCGTAGGCGCCCCGCCGTTACCATTTCCTCGGGCCACAATGCTCGCATATCGAAAATAAAAGGCTTCCGTGTCAATTTGCCGCACATCCAAGCCGCGATAGCCGGAATGTAACTACGGCAATGGAGCAGCCGAACCTCTTGCTTGAATGAGTGCCGAAAGGTATGCCAGAGCAGCACGAGTAAGTCCCATGCCGTCGCCAACAACCGCGGCCGGTAGTGATAGACTTGGGGACGCCAGTCAATACCCTGTCGGTTGCATTCAGAATGCAGGCTTGTTACCGCGTTTGCATCCGCGAGGTCCACTGGCTTCTCGAAGCTTACTAACGTAAACGTATACTCGTTCGAGAGCCGCGCCAGATAGCTCAGCACTTGGGAGCGCCCAAGCGGCTCAAGCATGCCGGTATAAGAGAGATAAAGAATTCTGCCTTTCATATCTTTTTTCCACGGATCGCCGTGAGCTTTCTCATAAGAATGCGTCGCTCAGAAGATCCACTCTGCTTGACAAAAATTCACAACACCTGTCATTCAACTAATACTTGCAGGTACGCTTGGCCAATCTTCTTGGTGCTGAAATCGTTCGCCCGGGACTGTAATGCCTCTACATCATGATTTGCAGATAAGGTGTCACCTATTGCCATTGCCAGCGCACGACCGTCCGCCACGGGAACTAGGCGTCCATAGCGGCCTTTATCCAAAATCTCCGCAGGCCCGGACCGACAATCCGTCGACACCACCGGCGTGCCGGCTGCCAAGGCCTCGACGATAACATTTCCAAAACCCTCCCATGCAGAAGAAAGTACGAACAATCCGGCGGCACGGTAGAACGGTCCCGGATCCGGCATGAACCCTCCGAAGTGCACGTGTTTCTCTAGACCGAAAGACCGACACAGTTCTTCTAGCTCTCCCTGCAATGGACCAGTACCTAATATTAACAAGGACAAATGCAAGCCAGAGTCAACCAACCTCTTTATAGCGGACAGCATTGTCGGGTAATCCTTCGCCGGCTTAAGCGCGCCAACCGCCAGCAGGCGGAACTGCTTAGGACATCTCACCCACGGATGCTCGAGCCAGGCACTTGGCAACCTGCTCTCGCTGCTAATTGCAACTGGGTTATAGATGACTCCACCTTTATCCTTTGGCAGCCCGAGACCATGGAGATCATCCAGCACTCCGCTCGATACACCTAACACGCTATTTGCTAATGGATTCACCCAGCGCATACTTGCACGGAGAGCAAAACCCGACAGCCCTTTATTCTGCGGTGAACGGGAAAGCGCTGAATGCTCCACTAACACCACCCGCCCATGAAACCGGGCAGCTTTCGCAGACAACACAGCAATGGTCGTTAGAGGCCACATGGAAACCAACAGTGCGCTAGGGTCTTGTCGTTGCAAATAGCGCATCAGCGGCCTAAACGCATTTCTAACACGGCCAGCTTGTAGATCAATAATTCTCACGTGCGAACTAATTTGCTTCAAAAGCGCACCGTCTTTTTTTAATAAGACTAAATCTACACTATAGCCTCTTTCAAGAAGTTCATGCATTAACAGCAAATTCACACGTTCAGCTCCGCCACCACGGAGATCAGGCAAAAGGAATGAAAAAAGCCGACTCATCTGATTGCTACGCTAGAATTATTTGCTTTCGCAAGAGCACGATCAAATTCTTTTATAATTTCCAACCTCACCTTTGTTCGAAGATCGCACACATCTTGAAAACTCGGAGCCTTTAAAGAATGGATTTTTTTTATAAAATTGTCTTTACTTTCATTTTTTAAAAAATAGTCTAATTCGACTACTCGATTTTCTTGCCCAACCGCAGACCACACACCGTAAACTTTATCATCCCAATTTATGCAGACTGGATTACACCCTGAGATGTAAGATAGTATGCCAACGTGCATTCTTGCCGCAACCACATGATAAACTGTAGAAAGAAAAGCCAAGAGCTCGTCCAAGCTCTGCGGGTGAAAGACAGGCACATCGAACCCTGCCTCATTAAAAATGATTTTCTTTACATTCTCCGCTTCCACCAAATCTTCCGGAGATCCAGAAGTGAATATCACGCAGGAAATACCTTCTTCATACATGTCCTTCACTATCTGACAGTAGCGCCTACTTATATTTAACTGACTAAAACATGCATCAGCACTCTTCCCATAAAGCAAGGCGCTGCCACTCATAATGTTAATTCCAGCAGACAACCTGCTTCTCTGTTTACTTGCCGAGAAGCCCGGATTATCCAGAGCAAAAGCGGCATCCGGAAGTGTTAAACATCTTCCTGAATAATCTGAGTTTCTCAGAATGCGCCGTCGAGAGATATCATCCCGAGCCATTATAAACTCGCTATTCTTTATCAGCCCCCTAGCCAACCCCCAAGTCAACACATTCATTTTCTGATCAACTCCAACACCTACGAGAGCGACAGAAACATTGAAATCCCTAGCGACGCCATCAATAACCGACAACCGATCACAAAACAGAGCCACGTTATTCTTTACAAGTTGGCCACCACCTACTATCACAATAGAACTCTCCCTGATCGGGGACATGCAATAGTTCCTAAAGCCGCGCCTACCGCCCAAAATATACCAACGAATGCGCGCCTTGATTTTGGGTGAAAATATTTTTGCCAGCCAACGAAAAAACGATAGCTTCCGCTTGTAAAAACTTAATGCGACCTGAGACGAAGACCGACATCGCCCACCAAAAGATAAAAACCTAACATCAAAACGTCGGGACAATAATGATTCAAGGGATCTTGCTATGGCTTGATCGCCAAGATTACTCGATTCATGCTCCGAGACAATCAGCGCAATCGGCTTCATGATTTCCCCGCTCCGAATCGGCAAAAAAAAGACACCAGAATGTTTAATTTATCCTTGAAAGAAAATGCAGGGTGCGTCGAGCAGAATAAAATGTCCGCGAAACTTACAGATGTCTTACTTAGAATCTTGAGTCTAATCTCTCTCACCCTGCGATCTCTTGGCATCCAGCTAAGCAGTGAGTCCATACTCCTACCAGTCAAAAGTCCATTTTTCCTAGCTCGTCTAACGTCATGGTCATACTGCTTATATATAGCATCAACATTCATTTCAAGCAGCGAGCGGACACCACTTAGATTAGCATTATGTCTTCTATATAAGACGCCCTTTTGAGGCGACAGAATATTATCGCCACAGATAAGAGAGCGCATTAAAAAGGGAGTATCCTCTGTCGGACAGTCCGCCTTTAAGGGGCCAAACTCCTCAAATACAGATTTACGGATTGCTCTCGTCGCGCCAAACGTTGCATGTCGCCAACTTAGGAGATGGTCAATATTTTGAGTAACTTCTCTTTTTTTCTTTCCACATGCCAAACGCCGCCCTACAATATCTCCATTGTCGTCTATGACATCTGCAGACAACATTACGGCCATCGCCTTCGGGTTTTTCCTAAATATCTCAACGGATATGGCAGCCCGGCTAGGCAACGATACGTCGTCTCCTGCAGCCATTAGCACAATATCTCCACGAGAATGCTCTAGAACTAAGTTTACGTGAGAAGCCAATCCAATATTTTTTTTATTACGTCGCAGAGTCACATGATGGCCACCTTGATAATTTGAGACCATTGCCGTCATAATTTCGAAAGTTCTATCAGTCGAACAATCATCCGACAAAATAATCTCCAATCGCTCATGTGTCTGCGAGAAAGCCCCCTCCACAGCTTCACGAATAAAACGTTCCTGGTTATAAGCGAATAACGCAAAGGTGACAACAGGACTATCAGTCATCATATCGCTCATTAGGCTCTGCGATAGGCCATCCGACGATTGCATACACTCGCCCCAGCTTGGTAGCAACTCGCCCCTCTAGTCCAATCTTGGTTAGAACAACACGCAGACCAAATACCCCTGTGATTAGTGCCAAGAACGGCGACGCGATACCAGCAGCAAAGGGCGGCGCCAGCAAGGCGAGGAGAAGCAGTCCTGAAGCGAGAATAACGTGCAAGCCAAGCAGGACAAGTGACAGGATTTCCCACCGAAAGGAGTGAGCGCGATACACTAAGATGTTTAATAAAGCAAAATGCAAAATATAGGCAATCATAAATGCGGGGCCAGCAGCGATTATTCCATAGTGAGAAAGTGTAGGAAACAACATACCCAAAAATAGAAAATTAAAATTTATCTGAACGAGCAGAAATATATTACCTCTAGCTGCGGCCGCCAAACAAAATCCCATGGGCCAACTTGCGATTTTGAAAATATTTCCAACCGTTTGCCATTGCAGGAGCTCCGCTGCTGGAGCAAAGTCCGAGGAGTACAGCAGATTAATAACCCAGGGAGCCAAACCTATCAGCAACAATAGAACGGGCCCACCGATAGCCAAGCCTAACTGAGTTTGGTCATTTACTAATTTAGCTGTTTTCGTAGGGTTTTTGATTACCTCGGTTAGCCGTGGGTAAAAATCCGCCCCCATCGCCCCCAAAAGAAACCCTACGTAGGTCATGGTGATCCCCCAGGAAGCGGCGAAATGCCCAGCCGCTTCCAGCCCCATTTCCTGAGTAATCAGCCCGCGGACCAAAAGCAATGTGCCTGCTGTTGCTAGTCCACCCAGCATAAACGCCAGTCCAAGTCTGGCCATGGGCTTCCAAATATGCCATATCTCTGCCATGCCTAAATGACGCATCGTCGGCTTCGGCAAGCACCGTACATAAATTAGTGCAGTAACTAAAGCTGCTATTGGCTGCACAAGGACGAGCCAGATCAGCCCTCCCTCGCCCAAAAGCCAAACGGCCAGCAACCCTATTATCGTTGCAGAAAGCGCACTCAAAACGGTCACACGTCCGAGGTCACCAATTCGACGCAAACCTTGAAGCAAGGCAATATGTGCATTCGCCATTAACGTCAGCAATATCGCGATACCGATGAGCGCTATTTGTGTGGCATACGTCGAGTCGCCGAACAGCCAAGTGGATATTTTCTCTCGTAAGAGCCATACCCCCAACATAGCTAGCAGGCCCTGTGCCAGATGAGCCACCACTAGCACGCGCCTAGTGCGACTTAGTTCTGTTTCTTCACCACGGGCGCTGGCAATTTGTCTAACCCCGCTGGACTTCATCCCTAGCCCAGCGACATCACTTACCATTGTATTCAGATTATTGTAGACACTCAGTAAGCCTACGCCGGTTGGCCCCAATAACACAGCCAGCACTTTCATGCGCAATATAGATAGAAATATGTTTGCCGCCTGCGCGCTACCAATCACCATCATAGAGCGGATGAGCCCACGAGCCTGCGTCATTTATACTGTCCGTACTAGCTTAGCGGGATTCCCTGCGATCAAGCTGTTAGGCGGGAATTTTCCGGAGACCACACTGCCTGCTGCGACTACAGATCCATCACCTATCATTGATTTCTTGAGAATGGTCACTTTTGATCCTATAAAGACGTTATCGCCAATGTATACTGCGCCGGAGTCTACCGCCCCACCCGAGTGACGCGAGGCCGGGTCAACACAGTGAAAATCACTATCGACGATGAATACATCATGGCCAATCAAGCACCACCCACCTATTTTTATCGAGTCTTTATGCGAAATTGCTGAAAAGCCATTATTGATCCAGGTATTTTCGCCTACATTCACCTCCGACTCTTTTGAGCGTGCCTCTATATAGCATTCCGAAGACCAAAATTTAGGTGAAGTGGTAACTCCAATCTTCACTCCTTTGCCGAAAAAAATTTTTCCCTGCCCCGACAAAAAGGTAGGTTGTTTTTTTTGTGGCGCATCGCCGAAGTATTTGTTAGTGGATAGAATATTAAACTTCCAAACCCTAGCCCACCTGTACATTCGCCTAAAAAAAGCACTTAAAATTCTAATAAACATTTTCTAACTCCGCTCACCACGCGCCCTGCATCGGCATGCGATAAATGAGGACTCATTGGCAAACTTAGCACCTCCGATGCCAAGTCACGGGCAATAGGCAGAGCACCAGGCGTTAAATTTTGACCGGCATAGGCGGCCTGCATATGCGGCGGAATAGGATAATGTATCAATGTACCTATTCCTTCGTCAGCCAAACTCTGTTGTAAGGCATCACGCCCTGGACTACGGATGACATAGAGGTGCCAAACCGGGTCGGCCCAATTCGGCACCTGGGGACGAATCAATCCAGTATCCACAAGCCCGTCAGTATAAATTTTAGCAACTGCTTGACGCCGCTCCGTCCACACATCAAGGGTCTTCAATTTAACGCGGAGCACTGCTGCCTGTATGGGATCCAAACGTGAGTTGACTCCCAACTCTTCGTTCACATACTTCTTACGTGATCCGTAGTTGCGCAGACCGCATATACGCTCTGCAAGTTGGGCATCATCCGTAGTGACAGCCCCGCCATCACCAAGCGCACCAAGGTTCTTACCAGGGTAAAAACTCCAACAAACAATATCGCCATGCGCGCCGATACGGCGCCCTTTATAGCGAGCTCCATGGGCCTGGGCCGCATCCTCGATTACGCGAAGGCCATGTGCCCTGGCGAGAGCCATGATCGGGTCCAAATCAGCAGGTTGCCCATAAAGATGGACTGGCAAGAGAGCCCGAGTCTTGGGGGTGATCGCCTCCGCAATCCGTTCTGGATCGACATTATATGTAAACGCATCAGGCTCGACCGGCACCGGGGTGGCGCCAACGCTGGATACCGCCAGCCAAGTGGCAATATAGGTATTCGACGGCACGATGACTTCATCCCCAGCTCCGATGTCGAGCGCTCTTAAAGCCAGCGTCAGCGCGTCTAGCCCATTGGCCACCCCGACTGCGTTTTGAGCCCCGCAATACTCTGCCCATTCGGCCTCAAACGCTTCAACCTCTGGTCCGAGAACATACCAACCGCTCTCTAATACCCGAGATATAGCTTTGTCGATATCGTCTTTTAGCTCAAAATAAGCGGCATGAACGTCGAGAAAAGGAATCATCAGGCACCAGATAGTTTTTTGAAGTCTTCGTAATTTCGAATATAATCTTCGTTACTATAATAGTCCGAAGCAAAGACAAGCAATAAAGCGTCGGAAGAGTATCTATATTGTGTACCCCAAATCATTGGTGGCAAATGAATGCCGACATCTGGACGGTCAAGTAAAAATTCCTGGCGGTTCTTGCCATCATCAGCCACAACAGAGCAACTCCCTCGAGCACAAATAAGGAACTGATGACATTCTCTATGCGCATGCTCCCCTCGCGTTTCGGCGCTGGGGACATCAAAAACCATAAAATAACGCTTCACGCTAAACGGGATCGTCTTTTCGAATTCACCGACCGTTAAACTTCCGCGCATATCTGTGACGCGCTCCATTTTATGCAGGCTAACCCCTGGCACTTGCGTTTTATGAATTCCAGGTTCTATGCTTTTTTCTACGTTATTGGTGCGGATTGCACCGTTATCGCTGGCATCTATATAGCCCATGATCCGAGCCGGGTTCCCGACTACAATAGCGTTAGGAGGGACGGAGCGCGTAACGACAGCTCCAGCAGCAACCATAGCATTGGTGCCAATCCGTATCCCCGGCAAAATCACGGCACCTGCACCAATAGAAACTCCGGCCTCTAGCACTGTTTCCAGGAACTCATCAGGAAATTTTTTGCTACGCGGCATACGATCATTCGTAAATGTAGCGTTAGGTCCAATAAAGACATCATTAGAAATACGCAGCCCATCCCAAAGCTGCACACCGCTCTTTACAGTCACCCGATCACCAATGACCACATCGTTTTCAATAAGGCAATGCGAGCAAATATTGGCATCAGAGCCGATTTTAGCCTCCGGAAAAATGACAACGTACTGCCAAATTCGGCTATTTTCTCCAATGCTTTTTGACTTAACATCTGCGAGGGGGTGAATATAAAAATTCATTTTTTAAATCTCTTTCCTGAAGAGTAATCCGCCAAACACCAGCAGGACTCCAGCATAATCAACGGGCAAACAACTCTGCATCTTTAATACCTTCTCCCTGGGCATCTTTTTTAGATATAATCGGCTTCTGGCCTTTTTTTATTCCCCATTCTATCCCTAATGCTTCGTCATCCCAACGGATGCATCTCTCGTGTTCAGGCGCGTAGAAGTCCGTACACTTATACTGAAAATCCGCCATCTCACTAATGACATAAAATCCATGAGCAAAACCGGGCGGAATCCACATCTGCAGCCGATTTTCTTCCGAAATGACCGCACCTATCCACTTACCAAAAGTTGGTGAATCCCTACGAATGTCTACCGCGACGTCGAAAACCTCTCCTTGAGTTACCCTCACCAGCTTACCCTGAGCATACGGTGGGAGCTGGTAGTGAAGTCCGCGCAAGGTGTGCTGTTGTGAGCGACTATGATTATCTTGCACGAAGCTTGCTTCAATCCCTGCTTCGGAGAAGGCGCGCTCATTCCATGTTTCCATGAAAAATCCACGCTCATCACCGAAAACCTGCGGCTTTATCAGTTTAACTTCAGGAATGCCAGTTTCGATCACCTTCATTCCGCTCAGACCTCTTGTTCGGCCAACTGCTTCAAGTAACCGCCATAACCGTTCTTTCTGGTTACTTCAGCCTGGGCGAGTAATTGATCTCTACTGATAAAGCCCATGCGATAAGCCACTTCTTCCAGACAGGCCACTTTTAAACCCTGACGCTTCTCAAGGGTCTCGATGTAACCGGAAGCTTCGTGTAAGGAGTCAAACGTCCCGGTATCAAGCCAGGCGTAGCCACGTCCAAGAAGCTCGACCTTCAAATCCCCTCGGTTCATGTAGGCCTGATTGACGCTAGTGATCTCCAGCTCGCCACGCAGGGATGGCTTCACCGATTTCGCGATTTCGACTACATCGTTATCGTAAAAGTACAAGCCAGTTACCGCGTACCGGGATTTCGGCCTTTCGGGCTTCTCTTCGATGGAAACCGCACGCTGATTCTCATCGAACTCGACAACCCCGAAACGTTCAGGGTCAGTTACCTGGTAACCGAAAACTGTGGCGCCGACCTTACGATCATTAGCTGCCTGCAACAACGTCGAGAGCCCGGGCCCGTGATAGATATTGTCGCCAAGCACCAAGCACACAGGGTCTTTCCCGATAAAATCTTCCCCTATAATAAATGCTTGTGCCAAACCATCTGGACTGGGCTGTACTTCATACCTCAAGGAGATACCAAACTGCGAGCCATCTCCCAGAAGACGGACGAAGCCTGCCTGGTCTTCTGGAGTAGTGATAATCAGTATTTCCTGGATACCGGCAAGCATGAGCACCGACAAGGGATAGTAAATCATCGGCTTATCGTATATGGGTAACAGCTGCTTAGAGATACCCTTGGTGATAGGGTAAAGACGCGTGCCGGAGCCACCGGCAAGTACGATTCCTTTGCGGGCCATGATTCAATCCTGCGGTGTTGTGAAGTTTCTGCGCTCTGTTAATGATCGTTCGACGCCCCTTTGCCAAGCGGGCAGTCGCAGCCCTAAAGCTCTTTCCAGCTTTCCCGAATCTAATCGCGAATTGAGCGGACGCACTGCCTGTGTAGGCCAAGCCGCCGTCGGTACCGACTGAATGCGATCAGGAGTAGCCCGCAGCGGTACGTGTTGCCGCTGAAACCACTTAGCGATAAACGTTGCATATCCATGCCAGCTGGTTTCTCCTGACGCCGCCAAGTTAAAGATGCCTGAGATCTCCGGATTTTTCTGGGTCTCGCGCAGAGCCAAAGCGGTCACATCAGCGATTAATTCCGACCCGGTGGGAGCCCCCACCTGATCACCGACCACCTTCAACGAATCCCGCTCTTCAATGAGTTTGGCCATAGTGCCAAGAAAATTATTACCCTTTGTCGCATACACCCAGCTCGTTCGGAAGATAAGATGTCGGCACCCCGTAGCTTGGATCGCCTGCTCGCCCGCATATTTGGTGGCCCCATAATGGTTGATCGGCATAGCTTGGTCCTGCTCTTGCCAAGGACGAGTGCCTGAGCCATCGAACACGTAGTCGGTGGAGTAATGTGTCAAAAGCGCATCTCGAGCTTTGGCTTCCTCTGCGAGAACCGCTGGCGCTTCTGCATTAATGATACGAGCTAGCTCACGCTCTTCCTCGGCACGATCTACCGCCGTATAAGCAGCGGCGTTGACGATGATGGTCGGCTTGATCTCGCGGATGGTTTTGCGTAAATCATCCAGCTTAGCCAGATCGCCGCAAAGGCCGTTGGAGCTATGCCGGCCCAGCGCGATCACCACACCAAGCGGAGCCAAAGCTCTCTGGAGTTCCCAGCCGACCTGTCCATTTTTACCAAGAAGCAAAATTGTCATGCTGTTACAGCCGCGCCCAATCGCTCACGCTGATAACTTCCGTCTTGTACCCGCGCACACCATTCATGGTTGTCTAGATACCACTGTACGGTTTTCCTTAAGCCACTTTCGAAGGTTTCACTAGGTACCCAGCCTAGTTCACGCTCAATCTTGCTAGCGTCGATGGCGTAGCGGAGGTCGTGTCCCGGCCGGTCTTTAACAAAAGTAATAAGATTTTGGTAATGGCTTATTGCTTCGAGACGGGGGTTGTTGATCGGCGGGGCCAATTCTTGAAGAAGCTCGCACAGCGTACGCACAACTTCGATGTTCTGCATCTCATTGTGCCCGCCAATGTTGTAGGTCTCGCCAGCCATTCCTTTAGTCAGCACCTTGTAGAGAGCCCGGGCATGGTCTTCTACGTAAAGCCAGTCGCGAATCTGGGTCCCTTTACCGTAGACAGGCAAAGATTTGCCTTCAAGAGCATTCAGGATCATCAAAGGAATCAGCTTTTCTGGAAAGTGATAAGGGCCGTAATTATTGGAGCAATTAGTAATGACAACGGGCAACCCGTAGGTGCGACTCCATGCCCTCACCAAATGGTCGGCGCTGGCTTTGCTAGCGGAATAGGGGGAACTTGGAGCGTAGGGGGTCTGCTCTGTAAATACCCCTTCCGGACCCTCCAAGTCACCATAGACCTCATCTGTGGAAACATGGTGTAGCCGAAAGTCGGCACGGTGTTCGGCATCCAGTGCCTGCCAGTATTGCCGGCAGACTTCCAGCAATGTGTACGTGCCGACGATATTGGTTTCGATGAACGCGGCGGGGCCATCAATGGAGCGGTCAACATGGCTCTCCGCGGCCAGGTGCATAACCGCATCCGGCTTATACTCATCAACGACACGTTCCAGCAATGCCCGGTCGCAGATATCAACATGCTCAAACTGATATCGCTCATTGGCGGAGACGGATTCCAACGATTCCAAATTCCCGGCATAGGTCAATTTATCTACGTTGAGAACGCTATTTTCGGTATGGTCGATGATATATCGCACTACCGCGGAACCGATAAACCCAGCACCGCCGGTGATTAGAATCTTCATAATTATCGATCGACTCCGTGATAATAACTTTTATACCAACTAACAAATCTGGCCACACCAGATTCCACTGATGTTTCTGGCTTATACCCAACAGACTTTTCCAACTCAGAGCTGTCTGCATAGGTATCTGGCGCATCACCCGGCTGGAGCGGCAGTAATTCTTTCTCAGCAAGAATCCCCAGGGACATCTCTATCGCCTCGATGTAAGCACTTAGCTTCACCGGATTGTTATTGCCGATATTGAAGAGACGGAAAGGTGCGTTACTGCTTGCAGGGTCAGGTTTATCGCCAGACCAATCGAAATTGGGTGTTGCGATGTTGTCACTGGCTCGCAGAACACCTTCGACAATATCATCGACGTAAGTGAAATCACGAGTATGATTGCCGTGATTGAATACCGGGATCGGCTCACCTCTGAGGATCTTCTGCGTAAACCGGAACAAGGCCATATCGGGTCGGCCCCACGGGCCATACACTGTGAAGAAGCGCAGGCCGGTAGTGGGCAAACCAAAAAGATGGCTATAACTATGTGCCATCATCTCATTGGCTTTCTTGGTCGCCGCGTAGAACTGAAGGGGATGATTTGCGCCGTCGTGCTCGGAAAACGGCATCTTAGTGTTCGCTCCATAGACGCTACTGGTGCTCGCATAGGTTAGATGCGGCGTACTGGCATGTCGGCAGGCTTCGATAATATTGGTGAAAGCAACAATGTTACTCTGCACGTAGCTGTGAGGATTCTCCAACGAATATCGCACGCCAGCCTGAGCCGCCAAATGGATGACCCGGTCAAACTGATGTGTTTCGAAGGAGCCGTTAACAATTTTTTGGTCCGCCAAGTCTCCGCGCAAAAATTCATAGCGGCCGGTTGATCGGGCGGCGGCCTTCTCCAACTCCTTCAGACGGGCCTCTTTCAGGCTGGTGTCGTAGTAATCGTTGACATTATCAATGCCCACCACATCGTCGCCGCGCTCCAGCAATCGTCGGGCGGTATGGAAGCCGATAAAACCGGCATTGCCTGTCACAAGCACTTTCATTGTCTATCTTCCAGTTCGGCCCTACCCCTGCCTACCGATATATAAAATATTCCCTTATCGCTCATACGTTTGGGATTGAACATGTTCCTGCCATCGAAAACAACTGGAGTGGTCAACAGCTCCTGAATCAAATCGAAATCCGGCGCCCGGAAATTTTGCCATTCGGTGACAATCACCAGTGCGTCTGCCCGCTTCAGCGCTGCCTCTTTTGTACCACACAGACTCAGATCGTCTCTATCACCGTAGATACGTTGGGTTTCTTCCATCGCTTCAGGATCGTAGGCTTGTACCTGTGCTCCGGCAGCCCATAGTGCTTCCATCAAAACCCGGCTTGGCGCTTCACGCATGTCGTCGGTATTGGGCTTGAAGGCCAATCCCCAGAGCGCGAATGTCCTACCCACAAGGTCGCCCTCAAAGTAGGCGCTGATTTTTTGAAACAGGGTTGTCTTCTGATGCAAGTTGCGCGCTTCGACCGCCTTCAAAATCTTAGCGTCGAAATCCAACTTATCTGCGGTATGGATAAGCGCCTGTACATCCTTAGGGAAACAAGAGCCACCGTACCCCACCCCGGGGTAAATAAAGTGGTAACCGATTCGGGGATCGCTGCCTATACCGTGGCGAACCATTTCGATGTCAGCACCCAACATCTCAGCCAAGTTGGCCATCTCATTCATAAAGCTGATCTTCGTAGCCAACATGCAGTTCGCAGCGTATTTGGTGAGTTCAGCGCTCCTCGGATCCATAATTAGGACTTTGTCATGGTTGCGATTGAAGGGGGCATAAAGCTCTCTCATCACTTCTTCGGTGTGCTTGCTGTTGGTACCAATAATAATACGATCCGGCTTCATGCAATCGCCTACCGCGTTGCCTTCCTTGAGAAATTCGGGGTTTGAGATCACATCGAACGTTAGTGTCTGCTTGCCGGATTCCTTCAGGGTTTTGGCGATGCGTTTTTTCACTTCATCCGCCGTACCGACAGGCACTGTGGATTTGTTCACGACGATTCGGTGGCTTTGCATATGCTCAGCGATGGTTTCAGCGACAGCAAGAACATGCTTCAAATCTGCACTTCCATCCTCATCAGGGGGAGTGCCTACGGCGATAAACTGCAACTCGCCGTGTAATACCGCTTCTTTGGCATTGGTGGTAAAGCGAAGCCTTTTTGCGGTCACGTTCTCCTTCACAAGACTTTCCAGCCCAGGCTCATAGATAGGAATTTCGCCCCGTTCAAGCCGCGTAATTTTTTCTTGGTCGATATCCACGCACACGACGTCGTGGCCTACTTCCGCCAAGACAGCACCCTGAACCAAGCCAACATAGCCCGTGCCAAAAACTGTCACTTTCATTTAGTTAATCCAAAACTGAGTTTAACAACAGGTTGAACGTTTTTTTACTGACTATTCAACAGGAATCTCAACTTCCACCGCCCTGGCCTTCTCCTCATATCTTAGCCGACGTAGTCGAAGCCAGCCGTAGCCAGCTTGAGATTACCCATGAGGGGGTGTGGTTGATTCGGGAAGATCGCGGTCGTACCGGACGGGGTGTCAGTTGTGGCTGGGGGCACGGTCGGACGACCGCTCCTACGGTGGGGTGTAGGAGCGGTCGTCCGACCGCGATAGGCTTTAATCCTTGCTGTCGTACTTGTAGGCGTAGTAGCCGTATTCGTTGGACGCACGGCGCTCGATGCAGTTGAGGATCACGCCCTTGATCTCCACCTTGTTCTGATCAAAGCGGTTGATCGACACGTCCACTTCCTTCACCGAGTTCTGCCCGAAGCGGGCCACCAGCAAGCTGGTGCCGGCCAGCTGGCCGATAATGGCGGCGTCGGTCACCGCCAGCACCGGCGGGGTGTCCACCAGCACCAAGTCATAGCGCTGGGACAGGTCTTCCACCAGCTGCTTGAAGCGCGGGTGCATTAGTAGTTCGGAGGGGTTGGGCGGCACCTGGCCCCGAGGCAGGAAGTCCAGGTTCTCGATGTCGGTGCCGGCCATCACCGTGTCCAGGTCGGCCTGACCGGACAGAATGGTGGACAGCCCTTGCTGGCCGTTGTGGCCGAAGTAGCGGTGCAGGTGACCCTTGCGCATGTCCGCGTCCACCACCGCCACCTTCTGACCCACCTGGGCCAGCACCGTGGCCAGGTTGGCGGTGATAAAGGACTTGCCCACTTCCGGGCTGGGGCCGGAGATCATCAGCACCTTGTTGCTGGCTTCCATGGTGGCGAAGTGCAGGCTGGTGCGCAGGCTGCGCAGGGCTTCCACCGCCAGGTCGCCCGGGTCGTTCACCGCCAGCAGCGGCGCGCCGTCCCCGTGGCTACGGCGCTTGCGGCGACGCAGCATATCGGCCACCCGGTCGCGGCGGGCCTGCTCCTCGGACAGCGGCACGGCGGCGTACACCGGGATGCCCAGTTCCTCCAGCTCGTCCGGGGACTCGATGCCCCGGCGCAGCAGGCCGGCGGCCAGCACCACGGCGGCGGTGAGCAGGAAGCCCAGGGCGGTGCACAGGGCCAGGATCAGGCCCTTCTTGGGCGCCACCGCGCCGGGGTAGACCACGGCGTCGTCGATGATGCGCACATTGCCCACGGTGCTGGCCTTGAGGATACGCAGCTCCTGGGCGCGGTTGAGCAGGCTCACGTAGAGCTGCTGGTCCACTTCCACGTCGCGCATCAGGCGCAGGATTTCCTGCTGGGTCTCCGGCAGGTTGCCGATCTGATCGTTGAGGCGCGCTTTCTGGGCTTCCAGGGAGCGGCGCTGCTCCAGCAGGGTGCGGTAGGCCGGGTGTTCCTTGGTGTAGCGGGCGGCCACCTCGCTTTCCTTGATCTTCAGGTCGTTAAGCTTGGCGTCCATGTCCACCAGCCGGCCGAGCAGGGACTGGGTTTCCATGTTGATGTCCACGGAGTCGCTGTCGGAGCGGTAGGCGTTCAGCTTTTCCTCGGCGTCGTTCAGGGTGTCGCGCACCTCGGGAAGCTGCTCGTTGAGAAACTCCAGGCTGTTTTCCGCTTCCGCCGCCTGACGCTTCACGTTCTGCATCAGGTAGGCCTCGCTGATGGCATCGAGAATGGCGCGGGCGCGGGCCGGGTCCGGGCCGGTGAGGTTGATATTGAGCATGCCGGTGTCGCGGCCCTGCTCTTCCACGGTCAGGCTGCCGCGGATGCCGTTGACGGCGGAGAGCATGGACAGGCGGGTCAGGTTGAAGGTCTCGCCGTCGGGCTCCCAGGTGGCCAGGCGCAACACCACCTGGCCGTCCTCGCCGGTGAGCGGCTGGTCGGCGGGGCCGCTGGCGATCAGTCGGTCGCCCAGGTACAGGGCCGGCTGGCCGCCGTCACCGGGGCGCAGCTGGAAGGTGCGGCCCCGGTACGCCTCCGGCACCTGGAATTCCGACACCACCACGGTGGCGTCGCCGTCGCGCACGCTGGCGGGCACCGCCCGGCCGGCGTCGTCCACCACGCCCGGGGCGAACTGGAAGCGGCCGATCAGCGGCAGGGTCTGGGGAGTGATGCGGGTGTCCAGGCGCAGCTGGTCCACCACTTCGCCCAGCACCATGCGCGAGCGCAGGATGGCGATTTCCGCCGCCGTGGGCGATTCCGCGCCGCCCAGGGCCCGGTCCAACTGGTCCAGGCCGAGCATGCCGCCCTGCTTCTTTTCGATCTGCAGCAGGCCCTCCGCCTTATAGATGGGCACCGCCATCTGCACATAGGCCAGCCCCAGCACGAAGGCCAGCAGCGCCGCCCCCAGGATCAGCCAGCGGCCATCCACCAGCAGCGCCCACAGCCGCTGCAGATCGATGTCGTCGTCCGTGGTGGCCGGGCGTCCCCGAGAAGCGTGCTGGTCGGTCATTCCTGCGTTTTCCTTTATCTAGAGTTTGGCGGCCCAGGCGGCCACCGCGTCGCGGATCATGGGGTAGATGCGTTCGTGGACTTCCCGGGACTGGCGGAACGGGTCGGGAATGTCGCGGCCACCGGTCCAGTGGGTCAGCAGCATGGTCTTGCCGCTGGCCTCCGGAAAGCGCTGGATAATGCGCTCGCGCTGGCGGCCTTCCATCACCAGGATCAGGTCCGCCAGGCGGCACAGTTCGCCGGTGAGTTTGCGCGCCCGGTGCCGGTCGCCGCCCTGCATGCCGTGGGCCTCCGCCACCGCCAGGGCGGTGGCGTCCATGCCGTGGCCTTCCAGGCCCACCAGGCCGGCGGAGGTGACTTCCACCCCGGGCTTGTGCGTGGCCAGCAGGCCGGCGGCGGTGGGGCTGCGACAGATATTGCCGTCGCAGACCACCAGGATGCGTTCAAACAAGGCTCTTCCTTTAGTCCCTCAACTGATCTTCCGCACGACTACCCAGATAGACGGCACTTGCAGTGGGAACAAGCAAACTCAGCACCCGGTTCCAGCGAGCCAGCGGCGCGGCGGTGACATAGACGATGTCCCGGGACTGCAGAGAGAAACTGTCCGCCAGCACCAGGGCGGCGGCGTCCTTGGCGTTAAGCTGGTAGACGTCGATGCCGTGGTCGGCGCCGGCCGGCGCCTTGCGGAACACGAACACCCCGGAGGCGTCGGAGGAGCGCGGGTCCAGGCCGCCCTTCTCGGACAGGGCCTCGGCCAGGGTCATGCCGTTGCGGCCCATGGGCAGGCTGGAGGGGCGCATCACCTCGCCGAGCACGAACACCTTGTTCTCTTCCGCGCGGGCCACGTTGATCACGTCACCGGGCTGCAGCAGGATGTTCTGCGCCGCGTTGCCGTCCTGGTAGATGTTGCGCAGGGACAGGCTGTAGTCGCGGCCGTCCCGGGTCAGCAGCACGTTGGACCAGTCGGCGGTTTCGCTGATGCCGCCGGCGGCGCTGATGGCGTCCACCAGGCGCAGGGGAATATTGGTGATCGGGTAGGTGCCGGGCTGGCCCACGGAGCCGGTGACGTAGACCTTCTTGCTGCGGAAGGCGGCCACGGTCACGTCCACCTGGGGGTTCTCGATGTACTGGCCCAGGCGCCGGGTGATCATGGTGCGGATTTCGTTCACGTTGAGGCCGGCCACCTCCACGGTACCCACGTACGGATAGAAGATGGTGCCGTCGTTGTGCACCCAGTTGCCGGATTCCGTGGAACTGCGCTGGGAGCCGGCGGGGATGGTCAGCTCCGGATGGTCCCAGACGGTGACGTTGAGCACGTCGCCGGGGCCCACTTCGTAGTCATAGTCCTCGGACACCGACTCCAGCCCTTCCGGGGTGCCGGTGGCGACGCCGGTCTTGGGGGCATCGAGGATGGCGGTGCTGATCTGGTGCACGCGAATGATGTCCGGCAGCGCCTCGGCGTCGGCGCCGTCATCCTCGGCGAACCAGCCGGGGGACTCGGAATGGTGGGACCCGGGCACCACCGTGCAGCCGCCCAGCAGCAGCACCGGCAGCGCGGCGGAAAGTAACCGTAATGCGTTCATGTTCCCTGAATCACTCCGTTGGTTGTCTTTTTTCAGCGGCCAGGCTTACCAGGCGAAGCTGCGTTGCCATTGGGCCATGGCGGTGACCCGCTCACGCTCGCCGTCGAAGGTGTCGATGGGGTCGTCGCTGGCGGCCAGGGCCCAGGTCATGCGCCCGCCCAGCAGACCATGCTCCAGGCGCAGCTCGGCGACCACCACGTCCTGTTCGTCCACCGCCTGCAGGATCTCGGCGCCGCCGTCGGCGACCACCGCCCGTTTGCCGCCCTTGGCGTTGAGGGTGGCGTTGGTGAGCGCGGCGGTGGCCACCCAGCCGTTGCGGAAGAACTGCTGCAGCCCCAGGGTCAGGGTGCGGGCGTCCCCTTCGAAGGTGGTGGCCAGATTACGGCCGTAATAGCGGAAGCCGCTTTGATAGGTGCTGTGCTCGTAGGCGGTGTTGTAGCGGGCGTCGCTGAAGGTGCGGCCGGCCACGGTGTCCGAGGCTTCCAGGAAGATTCGCTGGTGGCCCTCGCCCAGGCCGGTGAGCAGGTCCAGGCCGGCCAGGGTGGAGAACTTGGACGGCAGGCCGCCGGCCTCGTCCTCGCCCATGGCCTGGCCGTACAGGCCGGTGGGCACGCCGAACACCGGGAAGCTGGCGCGGAAATCGAGCCCGGCCACCTGGTTGCTGGGGTCGTCCTCCTCGGCGAAGCCGGTGCTCTGGCCGTTGTCCTTGCCGATCAGCGCGTCCTTGAAGGAGTCAAAGCCGTCTGGGCGCCCTTCCCCACCCCACTGGAACAGCCGGGTCAGGCCGATCTGCAGAAAATTGGCCGGGCGGAAGGTGAAGCGGCCACCGATCAGCTTGGCGTCAGGCACCGCCCGGTCCTGCTCCAGCTGGCCGGCAAAGCCCTGGAAGTCCCAGGGGCCGATCCAGGACAGCCAGCGGGAGCGCGGCGCGTAGGGGGTTTGTCGGCCGAACCACAGGCCGGTGACCGGGCGGGCGTTGTTGGACAGCGCCAGGGAGCTGTGCCAGCCAGGGCCCCACCAGCGGTCGATGGCGCCGGCGCCGAGCTGCCAGTTGCCGAAGCGACCGGCCACGTAGCTGCCGTCCAGGCGGGCTTCCCGGTCTTCCCGGTCGTTGTCCACGTACTGGGCGCGCACCCGGGCGGCGAAGCGGCGGCCGGTGACGCTCACCGCGGCGGAGGCGTCGGCCTCGCCCCGGGGCTGGTCGCCGTAGTGGCGGAACAGGGGTTCGTCGTTGGCGCCGCCGACGGTGAGCGTGGCGGTGCGGCCGGCGTTCTTGGCGCGGTCCAGGCGGGCGCGCAGCCAGGTGGCGTGTTCGGTGGCCTGGCAGGCGTCGCTGGCGCCATTGAGGCCGTGGGCCACCGCCGACCAGTTCACCGGCCAGGTCAGGGTCAGACCGTCGAAACAGCCCTGGGCGGACAGCGCTTCAATATGGTGGCGGGCCTGCAGGTCGCCGGTTTCCACCCAGGGGGCGGTCCAGGAGGCGGCGCCGGCGGCGCCGCTCAGGCCGAAGCCCATGCTCAGCAGAAAGGCCGTCTTCCATCTGTTACCCGGGTTCACCACAAGCGCTTTCCTGCTGCCAGTTCGTTGATGTTCTGAAGGGGGCATTTTACATGCCGGCTACTGAATTGCGAGACGCACCGCCCGCCGCCTGACTCCGCTATCGGCGGCACCGGCGAATCCTTGAGCCCGCCCCGCCGTCAGCGGCCTGCGGGCACGCTACCGCCACGGGGTTGGCCGTCGATTCCCCGGGAACGGTCCTGCTTTGCCAGGGGCGCGGCGGGCCGCGCCGGTTGTCGCCGCCTCAGTGCTGCGCCGCCAGCGGGCGCACGTCCTTCAGAGCCAGATTCAGGCGGTGTTGTTTGTGCAGCATTTCCAGCAGCACGATGGCCCGCTGTTCGCCGTCAAAGGCCTGGAAGGTGGCTTCCAGGTTGGCGAAGGGGCCGTGTTCGATGCGCAGCCGGTCGCCGGCGCGGATCGCCGGGCGGCTGTCTTGTTTCTCCGCGTCATCGCGGGTGCGCTGGATCAACGCGTCCACCACCCCCTCGGGCACCCGCGCCGGCTGATCACCGAACGCCACCAGCCGGTTGACGCCACGGGTGGAGCGCACGGTGTGCCAGCTGGGGCCGTAATCCTGGAATTGGACGAACAGGTAACCGGGGAACAGGGGTTCGGTGCGGTGGGTGCGCCGGCCGGCGCGCAGTTTCTCGACGCGGAGACACGGCTGGAAGCAGGTGAAGCCTTGGTTTTCCAGGTTTTCCTGTGCACGGAAATTCTGGTTGGCGCGGCATTGGACCACGTACCAGGCGTTGCTACTCATACCCTGCTTCCATAAGTGGGTGTGTCCGGGGGAGCCGGACAATTCCGTTAACCAAAACAATTGCAGCAGAAGCTTAGCGCGAAATCGACGGCTTTGCCTCGTTCTTCACGCTGAGATTTGTTGGCATTGTTTTACGGTCCCCCGTAAGAAGACCCGATGCTAGTGCAGTTTATTTGAGTGAGCAATATCGCGTCCCAGCCGCCGGGACGAACGTACACACCCTGTTTAGGGGATGCCAGGGAGACCGCCCGGGCCGACACAATGGCCGTTCTTCTTCTAATCAGAACAACGAGCGGTTTTTGCTATGTTATTTCCGATCCCGCGGCGCGCGCCGCTGGCGCTGGCGGTGGCCGGCGCGTTCATCGCCCCCGCCGCCCAGGCCTCCCTCCCCGACCTGACGGTTCCCGCCCTGACCCTGAAAACCCTGGACGCCTCGGTCCGCCAGTTCTCCGGTTTCGATGTGGCGGCCCTGCCCGGAGAGCGCTTCGCGGTGGTGTGGAGCGAGTACGGCGACGGCGGCGCGGGCCAGGTGTGGCTGCGCCGCTACGATCAGGCCGGCCAGGCCCTGGCGGATGCCGTGGTACTGGCCGAGGACAACGACCGGGTTCTGGCGTCGCCGGCCATCGCCGCCGACGACGCCGGCAACCTGTGGGTGAGCTGGGGCAACAGCGCCAGCGCGGACTTTACCCGGGGCGCGCTCTGCCAGACCGGCATGGCGATGGTGCGGGTGAGCCCGGACGACACCGTCACGTCGGTGACCACGCCGTCGCCCCAGGGATCGGTGTGCGCCCGCCAGGTGGCGGCCAACGCCGGCGGCAACGCGGTGCTGGCCTGGTTCGAGCGCGGCAGCCAGGAGTCCAGCGAGCCGCTGCTGTTCAGCACCTACGGCAGCAACGGCGGCGATCTGGCCGGCCCGGTGCAGGTCGCCGGGAACGTGGATTTCCATGTGTCGGTGGCGCTCAACGACGACGGCACCCTGCTGGCGGCCTGGGAAGATCGGGCGGTGGTCTACGGCCAGCGCTTCAACCTGAACGGCAACCCGGTGGACGATGGCGCCGGGCGCCTGGACCAGAACCGACAATCCGGCGCCAGCCTGGTGCAGCGCCTGCCGTCGGTGAGCGACGACGCGGACGGCGGCTTCGTGGCGTCCTGGAACCAGGACGACATCATCGCCGAGGACCCGGACTTCCAGCGTACCGTGCGGGCCCAGCGCTGGGCCGCCGACGGCACCGCCGGCGACACCTTGCTGTTGGATAATGAGGAGTACGACTTCGCCATCGATTACAGCGTGCCGCGAGTGGCCACCGACAGCGCCGGTAATCTGGTATCCGTGTGGGTGGTGGTGGACGACCCGCGACCGTTGGCGGCGCGGGGCACCGTGATCAGCGCCGGGGGCGAGGTGATCGGCGAGCGCGGTACCGAGTTCGCGAACGTGAGCGACCTGGACGATATGGCCCCTACGGGAGATCCAAAGGTGGCGCTGAGCGATGACCTGGCGGTGGTGGCCTGGCAGGGCACCGCCGGGGACCAGGCGGTGCTGCGCGCCAAGGTGGCCGGCAACGCCCTGGCCGGCGACGGCGATGACGGGGCCGGCGGTGACGGCCAGAACGGCGGCGACGGCGGCGCGGACGACCTGTGGGGCGGCGGTGCCACCGGCCTGGGGGCCCTGCTGCTGATGGCCCTGCTGGGCCGACGCCGACGGCGCCGCTGAGCGGCGCCCCGCGCGCCTATTGGGTGGGGCGGCGGCTGGCCTCGAGCTCCGCGTTCAGTTGCTCGCGGGTGAACTCCAGTTCCAGTTCCTCGTCTTCCTCGGAGTAATCGCGCAGCGCGTCGCCGATGCGGGCGGTGGGGAAGGCGCGGCCGATCTCGCGGATCAGGGCCAGCAGCTGCTCGGGGCCGTTGTCCGGGTCCGGCGCCCGATAAAGGATCTCCAGGCCGTGGCCGTCGGGCATGATGGTGGTGTACGGGTCCACCAGGCCACTGCCGTCTTCCGGGTCGGGGTATTCGATCACGGGGGTGGCGAAGCGATTCACGCCCTCGATCTCCAGGTCCTCGCGGTCACCGATAAAGGCTTCCATATCGGGTACGGGGTCGTCCCCCACCGGAAAACAGACGTTGATCCAGACCGTGTAGGCCATGGCTCTCTCCTCCCTGATTGTTGTTGTATCCACCGGCCTCCAATGGCGGCTGGCACAATGGTGCCAAAATGAAATCACCCCGCCAAGCGATGATCGGGCCAAATTCGTATGGTTGAACCTCGGGCCCGGTTTTTCAATGCGCACAGCCCCCTTCGCCCGGCTTTTCGGCTTCGCCGCCACGGGCGGCGCGATGAATCCGCCGATTTAAGATCGTTTCAGCCGACACACCGTGATAGGTTTATTCGCAATAAAAATACGACTGGGGAATTAAAGAATGAAGGACGCATTCTCACGGCGCGCTGCTTTGCCGCTGATTTTATCGGCCGCCATCGGCGCGGCGCCGGCCAGCGCGGACATCCGATTGGATGAACCCAGCGCCGAGCTGACCCTTCAGCAGGCGGAAGCCGGCTACCGAATCCAGAGCTTCGATATCACCGCCCTTCCCGGCAATCGCTGGGCGCTGGTGTGGGCCGCCCGGGGCGAAGACGCCAATGCGCGCGATTACGTGGCCGCGCAGCGCTTTAATGCCGCCGGCGAACCGGTCGGCGCCCCGGTGCGGGTCCATCAGGTTGCCGAAGGCGAAAGTCTTCATCTGGGCCGGCCGTCCGTGGACAGCGACGGCAATGGCAACCTGATGGTCAGCTGGGGCAGCTACGACCCCGAGGGCGGTGGTAGTGACGAGTACTGTTACGAGGAGGGCTGGTACACCCGCGTCAATCGTAATGACACCGGCCAGACCGTGGCCGCCCCTCGTTCAATACCGGCACCCGGTATTCCGGCCTGCCGCAGCGATATCGTGGTGGATGCGGACGGTGATTATGTCACTGCCAGCAGCCTCGGCTCGGAAGGCTATCTTTTCTGGGTTCGCTATCTGCGAGACCACACCCAAACCTGGGCGGACGAGGTCAGCGCCTTTCGCAATATCGTGCCGGGCGGCATGACCATGGCGCCGGACGGCACCCTGGTGGTCACCATTGAGGATCGTGCCGAGGCGCTTTTCCGCCGGCTCAGCCCCGGCGGCATCGCGCTGCACGACGACCATTTTGAGGAACTGGACAACGGCGTTGCTTCGAGCAGCGACGTTTATCAGTCCGTCCCCGCCGTGGCCAGCGTCGGCGGCGACGGCTTCGTGGGAGTCTGGTTGGAAGACAACACCCCGGGCGACGATCCGCAGAAAACCTTCGAAATCCACGGCCGCCGCTGGCACGGCGACGGCACCGCCGGTGCCGCCCTGCTGCTGGCCTCGAACCCGCAGACCGGCACCTTCACGCCGCCCAGCGTGGCGGCGGACGGCCAAGGCAATATGGTCGGCGTATGGGCCTGGCAGGAAGATGGCCAGGCGCCGGTGGCCGGCCTCACCGCCTATGACCGCGACGGCCAATTGGTGGGCGACCGGGACACGCCGTTCGCCGACCTGTCGGCGCTGGGCGAGTTCACCCCCGGCGGCGAGCCTCGCGTGATCCTGCAGGAAGGCGTGATGGCGGTGGCCTGGCAGACGGACGACGGCAGCGAAATCCAGGGCCGCACCTTCATTCAGCACAACGCTCCGGAAAGCAATGAGGGCGGCGGCGGTGGTGGCGGCCCCATGGCGCCGCTGTTGCTGCTCACCCTGGCCGTGCTGGGCCTGCGCCGCCGACGGTTTACACCCCGATGACGGCGATCAGCTGTTTGACGCAGGCTTCGATGTCGTTGTCGGCGGTGTTGATCACCACCTCGGCCCGGTCCGGGGCTTCGTAAGGGCTGTCGATGCCGGTAAATTCCTTGATCTCGCCGGCACGGGCTTTCTTGTAGAGGCCCTTGGGGTCGCGCTCTTCGCATTTTTCCAGGGGCGCGTCGACGAACACTTCCACGAACTCGCCGTCCTCGAACAGCGCCCGGGCCGCGTCCCGGTCGGCGCGGAACGGGCTGATGAAGGCGGTGACCACCACCAGACCAGCGTCCACCATCAGTTTGGCCACCTCGGACACCCGACGGATGTTCTCGGTGCGATCTTCATCGCTCATGCCCAGGTTCTTGTTCAGCCCGTGGCGCACGTTGTCGCCGTCCAGCAGGTAGGTGTGCTTGCCCTGCTCGGTGAGCGCCACTTCCAGGGCGTTGGCCAGCGTGGACTTGCCGGACCCGGACAGGCCGGTCAGCCAGATGCATTTCGGCACCTGGGATTTCTGCTTGGCCCGATCGGCTTTGGTGACGTTGGACTGGTGCCAGATGACTTCGGCTTTGGAGTCGTTCTCGCGTTTTTCGTAGGGGCCTGACATGACATTCTCCGTAACAGTGTGGGTTAGCCGCCGAACGGCCAGAAAACCGGAATCAGGGCGGTGGTGACGGCGGCGGCGAGGATCGACATGGGCACGCCGATGCGCAGGTAATCGGTGAAGCGGTAGCCGCCCGGGCCCATGACCATCAGGTTGGTCTGGTAGCCCAGCGGCGTCATGAAGCTGGCGCTGGCGGCGAACATGACGGCGACGATGTAGGGCATCGGCGACACGCCCAGATGGTCGGCGACGCCGGTGGCGATGGGGAACACCAGCACGGCGGCGGCGTTGTTGGTGATCACCTCGGTGAACAGGGCGGTGATCAGGTAGACCACCAGCAGCGCCAGCCAGGGGTTGTCGATGCCCTGCCCCATCAGCCCTTCGACGATGAAGGCGGCGGTGCCGCTTTCCTCCAGGGCGGTGCCAAGGGCGAAGGCGGCGCCGATCACCACCAGCACCGGCAGGTTGACGCTCACGTTCATGCGCGCCCGGTTGACGGTGACGCAGCGGGTGGCGAGCAGCAGGCCGGCGGCGATAAAGGCGGCTTCCAGCACCGACAGCAGGCCGATCACGTTGATCGCCACCATGCCCACCAGGATGGCGGTGGCCAGCGGCGCCTTGGAGAAATCCGGCGGGGTGGAATCGCTGAGCGGGCTGACCAGCATGAAGTCGCGGCGGTAGCGGTACTGCTCGACGAAGGTCTGGCCGGTTTCCAGCAACAGGGTGTCGCCAATGCGCAGGATCTGTTCGCCCACCTTGCCGGGCTGGCGGCGCCCGCCCCGGCTGATGCTGAGGATAGCGGCCTGGTAGCGGGTGCGGAAGGCGCTGTCCTTGACGGTGTGGTTGAGGCCCGGGAATTCCGGGCCGATCACCACTTCCACCAGGCAGCGCTGGTGGTTGTTGAGTTTGAGCTTGTGGGCGCCGCCGTGGGCCGGCACCAGGCCGTTGATGCGCTGCAGCTCGCGGGCGCAGTCCGGAGCGCCGATAAAGGCGAGCTGGTCGCCGGCCAGGATCTGCATGTCCGGGCCCACGGCGGTATAGAGCTTGTCGCCGCGCTGGATCTCGGTGAGGTAGCCGTGGGTCAGGTTGCGCAGGCCGGCGTCCTGGATGGTTTTCTGGTGCAGGGGGCTGCCCTCCGGCACCACCATTTCCACGTGGTATTCGCGGGCCCGCTCCACCTGCTCCACCAGGCCGGCGCGGTTGGGCAGCAGGCGGCGGCCGAGCAGCAGCAGGAACACCGAGCCGGCCAGCAGCAGCGGCACGCCCACCCAGGCCAGATCGAAGATGTGGAAACCTTCCAGCCCACGGCGTTGCATCATGCCGTCCACCACCAGGTTGGTGCTGGTGCCGATCAGGGTGCAGGTGCCGCCAAGGATGGCCGCGTAGCTGAGCGGCAGCAGCAGTTGCGAGGCGGACAGCTTGAGGCGCTGGGCCCACTCCTGCACCGCCGGGATCATCATCGCCACCACGGTGGTGTTGTTGAGGAAGGCGCTGAGCAGCGCGGTGGGGGCGATCAGACGGGTCTGGCTGCCGGTCAGGGTTTTCGGCTGGCCCAGCAGCTTATGGGCGATCCAGTAGATGGCGCCGGTGTCGCGCAGGGCGGCGGCCACCACGTAGAGCACCGCCACCGTCATCAGGCCCGGGTTGGCGAAGCCGGCCAGGGCCTGGTCCGGGCTGATCACACCGCCCACCAGCACCGCCACCAGGGCGGCCATCATGGTGACCTCGGCGGGCACCCGGTTGCTGGCCAGGGCGCCGAGCACGGCGGCCACGACCAGCGAGGTGAACAAAATATCCGGCGTCATCGTCGGCCAAGGCTCCAGCGGTCTGGTGGTCCGGGGAATGGGCTGGATGGTAGCCGGTTTTTTATAACCTGCAACCGACGATTCGTTCTTTGCTTATGCAGAAAAGACGCTGGGGAAGCGTCCCGCCATCCGCGCGCACCGTATTGACAGTTCCCCCGCTTCGGTATGACACTTCTCGCCATCACGTACGAACATTCGTTCGTAGAAGAATAAATCACAACAAAGGCACGGGAGAACACCATGCACGTCTTAATCGTCGGGGCCGGTATCGCTGGTCTGACCGCCGCCATTGCTCTGCGCCACAAGGGTATCGACGCCACCATCGTGGAGCAGGCTCCCAAGCTCACCGAGATCGGCGCGGGCATACAGATCGCGGCCAATGGCTCGGTGGTGTTGCGTGAATTAGGTCTGGAACAAGCCGTGGCCGCCAAGTCGGTGATTCCCCAGTCCTTCGACATGCGCGACATCCTCACCGGCAAGCAGCTGTGGGAGGTGCCGCTGGGTGACGCCGGGACACGGCGCTGGGGCGCGCCGCTGTACAACATCCACCGCGCCGACCTGATCGGCATCCTGGCCGACCGCCTGCCTCCGGCAAGCCTGCGGTTGGGGCTGCGTTGCAGCGCCGTGCAGCAGGATGAGAGCGGCGTCACCCTGCAACTGGATAACGGCGAAACGCTGAGCGGTGACGTGTTGATCGGGGCGGACGGCATCCATTCGGTGGTCCGCCAGCAGTTGTTCGGCGAGGACAACGACGACGTACAGTTTTCGAACATTCTGATGTGGCGGGCGCTGATCCCCGCGGAAAGACTGAAGCACGTGGACCTTCCGGAGCGCGGTAACTACTGGTTCGGCCCGGGACGCACGTTGATCACCTACTGGATTCGCCCGCAGAACCTCTACAGCATCCTGGCGTCGGTACCGTCCGGCGAAGTGCGTCGGGAATCCTGGACCGAAAGCGGCGACATCGATGAACTCCGAGCCTCCTTCTCCGGGCTGGAGCCGCGTGCTCAGGCGATGATGGATGAAATCGACAGTGCCTTCATCACCGGCATGTTCTACCGCGACCCGATCGAGCGCTGGACCGACCGGCGTATCAGTCTGATGGGCGACGCGGCTCATCCGATGGTGCCGTTTCTGGCCCAGGGCGCCTGCCAGGGCATGGAAGACGCCTGGGTACTGGCCACCATGCTGGAGCGCCACCGTGCCGACCCGGCGGCCGGCCTGGCGGAATACGAGCAGCGCCGCCGCCCCCGTACCACCCGGGTACAGTCCGGCGCCCGCGCCATGGTGAAGATGGTGCACGAGTCCGACCCTCAGCGGATCAAATCCCGCAATGGTCGTTGGAAGGGCCTGCAACATATCGACCCCTTGTCGGAGACCACCTGGTCCTTCGTCTGGGAGTACGACGTACTCAAGGAAGTGGACCGGCCCGCCGGCGAGGTGCTTGGCCTGTCCGCCACCCGCGAAGCAAAGACCATGGAGCGCCCGGAAAGCCAGCGCGCCTTCGAGATGTGGAAATCAGCGCTAACCCCGGAAGACGTGGCCCGTGGCCATGACGGTATGCGCGAAGGCTATGAGCGCTTTTTAACCCATCATTTTCCACTGCGCGACGCGAACACGGTGGCAGAGGTCGAGCTGGGCGGCGTACCCGCTTTCCGGGTTGGCGCGGCCGGCACCGACAGCCCGCTTATCCTGCATTTTCATGGTGGCGGTTACATGCTGGGCTCCGCGCGGAGTTCGCTCGAATACGCATCGCGTCTGGCTGACGCCGTGGATGGCCAATGCGTTACCGTGGACTACCGGCTGGCGCCGGAATCCCCCTACCCCGCGGCCCTGGACGATGCGGTGGACGCCTACCGGGGGCTGCTACGCGCCGGGGTGGCACCCTCACGCATCCTGCTGAGTGGCGAGTCCTCCGGCGGCGGTCTGGCGCTGGCTCTGAGTCTGGCGTTGAAGATGGCCGGCGACCCGCTGCCGGCGGGCATCGTGGCCATCTGCCCGTTCACCGATTTAACCCTGTCCGGCGCCAGCATCAAGGACTTCGCCGGCGAGGACCCCGCCGCCCACCGCGACGGTCTGGCCCTGATGGCGGCCTCCTATTTTCAGGAGCATGAACCCCGCGATCCGCTGGTTTCGCCTCTATTCGGAGACCTGCGGGGCCTGCCTCCCATCCTGCTTTCGGCGGTGGAAGGCGAATCCCTGTACAGCGATAGCACCCGTTTGCGGGAACGGGCCCTGGCCGCGGATGTGGACGTCACCTTCCTGCCGATAAGGGATTCGGTGCACGTCTACACCCTGTTCCCTTTCCTGCCGGAAACCGAAACCACTCTCAAGACCCTGGGCGACTGGGCCGCTCGCGTGCTGGGCGAACCGACACGCGCCACCGCCTGAAGCCGCGACCACAAACCAAAAACAACAATGAGGAAGCATCATGCATAAGCTAATAAAAACCAGCGTGCTCGTTTCGACTCTGCTGTACGGCGCCAGTGTCGGCGCCGCCAGCATTTCGGACGGAAAGGTAAAAATCGGTGTGCTCTCGGATATGTCCGGTATCTTCTCGGATCTCAGCGGCGAAGGCGCGGTGACCGCCGCGCGCATGGCGGTGGACGACTTCGTCGCCAACGAGGACCCGGCTTTCCAGGTGGAGTTGATTACCGCCGATCACCAGAATAAAACCGATGTGGCCGCCAGCCGCGCCCGGGAGTGGTACGACACCCAGGGCGTGGACATGATCACCGACGTGATCAACTCAGCGGTGGCCCTGGCGGTCTCCGAAGTCACCCGCGACAAGAACCGGATGCTGATGGTTACCGGCTCCGGGTCCACCGCCATCAACAACGAGCAGTGTTCCCCGAACACGGTGTTCTACGCCTGGGACACCTATTCCCTGGCCAACAGCCTGGGCCGCACCCTTACCAGCCAGGGCCACAAGAAGTGGTACTTCGTGACCGTGGACTATGCCCTTGGCAAGGCCATTGAATACGACGCCACCCGGGCCGTGGAGCAGGCCGGTGGCGAAGTGGTCGGTTCGCTGCGCCACCCCATGGGCGCCTCCGACTTCGCCTCGTTCATGCTCCAGGCGCAGAGTTCCGGCGCGAATGTCATCGGTATCGCCAACGCCGGCGCAGATCTGCACAACGCGATCCGGGTGGCCAATGAATTCGGTATCAGCCAGCAGCAGAAGATCGTTGGCCTGTCCGCCAGCATGACCGATGTCCACGCTCTCGGTCTGGCCACCACGCAGGGCATGCTGCTGGTGGAAGGGTTTTACTGGAATCAGGACGACCAGGCGCGGGCCTGGAGCCGCCGCTTCCAGGCGAAGACCGGCAAGATGCCGAACATGCTCAACGCGGCCACCTATTCCGCGATCACTCAATACCTGGGTGCCGTTAAGCGGCTGGGCAGCGACGACGCCGATACCGTCATGGCCGACCTGCGCAAACGTGAATTCAACGACCTCTTCCTCAAGAACGGGCGCCTGCGTCCGGATGGTCAGATGATTCATGATGTCTACCTGTTCCAGGTAAAGACCCCCAAGGCATCGCAAGGCGAATGGGACTACTACGAGCTGGTGAAAACCATTCCCGCCGAACGCGCCTATCAGCCGCTGTCCGAATCCCGTTGCGAGCTGGTCAAAAGGGCGGGGAATGGGACATGACCGACGCGGTATTGGAGACCCGCGGGCTGAGTAAGAAATTCCTGGGCTTCACCGCCGTCGACGAAGTTGATCTGAGTGTGCAGCGCGGTCACATCCACGCGCTTATCGGCCCCAACGGCGCCGGTAAGACCACCCTGTTCAATCTGCTCACCCGATTCGTGGAACCGAGCGCCGGCGAGATCCGCTTCGACGGCCGCCCGGTGACCGGCCTGCCGCCGCGTCAGTTGGCGCGGCTCGGGATGGTCCGTTCCTTTCAGATCTCCGCGGTATTCACAGGTCTGAGCGTGCTCGACAACGTGAGGTTCGCACTGCAACGCAAGCTCGGGGTTTCGCTTCGGTTCTGGAGGAGTATCCGGGTACTGGATGAACTCAATGAACAGGCGCTGGCGATTCTTGACCAGGTGGGCCTCGCGGATCTGGCGGACAAGGCTGCCGGCGCGCTGCCCTACGGGCGCAAGCGGGCGCTGGAACTGGCCACCACCCTGGCCATGGACCCGCTGCTGATGCTGCTCGACGAACCGACCCAGGGCATGGGCTACGAGGACGTGGACCGGGTCACCGCGCTGATCAAGAAAGTCAGCGCCGGGCGCACGGTATTGATGGTGGAGCACAACATGAAGGTGGTGGCGAGTATCGCCGACACCCTTTCGGTACTGCAGCGCGGCCGCCTGCTCGCCACCGGCAGTTATCAGGAAGTGTCGCACAACAAGGAGGTCACCCGTGCCTACCTGGGCGGCGGCCAGCAGCGGGGGGGCCTGGTATGAGCGAGGCGCGGGAAGTTCTGGCTCTGCACAATCTGCAAGCCTGGTATGGCGAATCCCATGTGCTGCAAGGCGTCGATCTCACCGTCCGGGCCGGCGAAGCGGTCACCCTGTTGGGTCGTAACGGCGCGGGCCGTACCACCACCCTGCGGGCCATCCTCGGGCTGGCCGGCCGCCGCGTCGGTTCGGTGCGGGTATTCGGCCGGGAGACAGTGGGCCTGGCCACCCACCGGATCGCCCGTCTGGGTGTGGGCTACTGTCCGGAGGAGCGCGGCATCTTCGCCAGCCTGTCCTGTGAAGAGAATCTCCGTTTACCGCCGCAGCTTGGCGACCGGCATGCCGGCCTGAGCCTGGATGAGATCTACGCGCTCTTCCCGAATCTGGCGGAACGGCGGCACAGCCCGGGGATGGCGCTGTCCGGCGGCGAGCAGCAGATGCTGGCGCTGGCGCGCATTTTGCGCACCGGCGCACGCCTGCTGCTGCTCGACGAAATCTCCGAAGGGCTGGCGCCGGTGATTGTTGAAACGCTTGGCGAAGCCATTCGCACGCTGCGCGAACGCGGCTACACCATCGTGCTGGTGGAGCAGAACTTCCATTTCGCCGCCGGCCTGTGCGACCGCCTTCTTTTCATGGAACACGGCCGCATCATCGACACGCTGGTGCCGACGGAACTGGATGCCCAGGCGGACCGGGTGGCACAACTGCTGAGTGTGTAATCCACAACCAAAAGGTAGGGTTATGGAGATTTTTGGCGTACCGATCACGGCCTTGATGGCTCAACTGATGATCGGACTGGTCAACGGCTGTTTCTATGCCGTGCTCAGCCTCGGGCTGGCGGTGATCTTCGGCATGCTGCACGTGATCAATTTCACGCACGGCGCCATGTTCGTCCTCGGCGCGGTACTCAGTTGGGCCGGGCTGCATTATTTCTCGATCAACTATTGGGTGATGCTATTCCTGGCACCCTTGGTGGTGGGGCTGTTCGGCATCCTGCTTGAGCGGTTTTTTCTCAAGCGGATCTATCACCTGGATTATCTGTATGGCCTGCTGCTGACGCTGGGTCTGACGCTGATCATCGAGGGGGCGATACGCTCCGCCTTCGGCGTTTCCGGTCGCCCCTACGGGCCGCCGCCGATTTCCGGCATCACCAGCCTGGGGTTTCTGATGATTCCCAATTACCGGCTATGGGTAATCGTCGCTTCGCTACTGGTGTGCGCGGCCACCTGGTTCGTGATCGAGCGAACCCGGCTGGGCAGCTATCTGCGTGCCGCTACCGAGAACCCCAAGCTGGTTGAGGCCTTCGGCATCAACGTTCCGATGATGGTCAGTCTCACCTTCGGCTTCGGCGTTGCCCTGGCGGCGTTCGCCGGGGTTCTGGCGGCGCCGGTGATGCAGGTCTCCGCGCTGACCGGCCAGACCATGATCGTGATTGTGTTCGCGGTGGTGGTGATCGGCGGCATGGGCTCCATTCTCGGCACCGTGGTCACCGGCGTCGGCCTGGGCCTGGTGGAGGCGCTGACCAAGGTGTATTACCCCGAGGCTTCTTCCATGGTGATGTTTCTGGTGATGGTGCTGGTTCTGATGATCCGCCCTCACGGCTTGTTCGGAGGTCACGAATGACCCGTTCTTCCATGTCCCGCGCCCTGTCGCCACGGGCCTGCGCCTATGCCCTGCTGCTGATCGGGCTGGTGGTGGCGCCCTGGGCCGGTCTTTATCCGGTGCTGGGCACCAAAATTTTGTGCTACGCGCTGTTCGCCTGCGCCTTTCATCTACTGCTCGGCTATACCGGGCTGGCCTCACTCGGTCACGCGGCCTTCCTCGGCGTCGGCGGGTACCTGGCCGGCTATGGCGTCAAGGCCTGGGCGTTGCCGCCGGAGCTGGCGCTGCTCGCCGGCCTGGGGGCCGGGGCCGCGCTCGGCCTGGTGGTGGGCTTTGTTTCCATCCGGCGCTCCGGCATCTATTTCACGATGATTACGCTGGCGCTGGCGCAGATGGTGTATTTCCTATGCGTTCAAATACCGCAAACCGGCGGTGAGGATGGCCTGCAGGGCATCGACCGGGGACGCCTGTTTGGCGTGCTTGACCTGCATGACGACCTGACCATGTACTACACCGTGCTGGTGATATCGATGGTCTGCTTTCTGTTTATCGCGCGGGTGGTGCACTCCCCCTTCGGCCAGGCATTGCAGGCGATCAAGGATAACGAGCCCCGGGCCATCTCACTGGGCTACCACCCACCGCGCTACAAGCTGATCGTCTTTACCCTCTCGGCGGCGCTGACCGGCCTGGCCGGTGCGCTCAAGGCGATCAGCCTGGGCTTCGTGACGTTGTCCGACGTGCACTGGATGACCTCTGGCCATGCCCTTCTGATGACCCTGGTGGGCGGCATGGGTGTGTTGTCCGGGCCGGTGGTGGGTGCGCTGGCGTTGGTGATGCTGGAGAACAAAATCGGCGAACTCGGCGTCCTGATCGCCGGAGCCACCGGCCTTACCTGGTTCAACACGCTCGGCGAGTCGGTGATGATGGTGATGGGCATCGTCTTCGTGGTCTGCGTGCTGGCATTTCGCCGCGGCATCATGGGCGAAGTGGTGGCCCTGCAACGGCGCCGCCGTGGCACCGCCTCTTGCCATTCCTCTAGCCATTCCGCTTCCTCGGTTTCCGAGGAACCCCAACCCTGAACTCTCATGCCGCTGCGCCGCGCCAGCGGCGCGGGCGACGCGGTATCAGGCACTCATCCGCCACCACAAAATCCCGAGGCTTGTGGATTTCAGGGCCGAATTACCCAAGAATGGGGCCGGCAAAGTCATGTGCTGATTACAACTTTAGGATGTTATGACGCAATCGGAGACCCGACGCTCACGCAATGGGGCGCGCTTGCCCAATGACCGCGGCATTCCGCAGTACATGGGTGAGAATATCGAGAAGGACCTGGAAGAGGTCTCGCTACGCGCCGGCGGCACCATGCGCAACCGCATCCTGGTGGCCGCCATCGCTTTGTTCGCCGAGCGCGGCTATGAAAACCTGAATATGCGGACGCTGGCCAGCTGGGTCGGGCTCAAGGCACCGACGTTGTACAACTATTTCCCATCCAAGGAAGCCCTGCTGGTGGGCGCCATCGATCAAGGCATGAATGATTTCTTCGGCTATATTCTTGATGGCATAGAGGCAATCCCCCGCGAACAGAGGCTGTTTGAAGTCGTACGCCGGCATGCCGGCTACAAGCTGCGCCACCGGGCCATTGCCCGCGCCAACGACCGTCTGATCGATCCGCAATTCGCGCGCATGTTCCTGCCCGAGGAAGCGGCCCGGGATTTCAGCTCGCGCATGGCGGGCTACCGCCATCAGGTGGAGGATCTGGTGGGTGACCATGTACCGCGCAATGGCGCGGTAAGTACCAAGGTGGTCACCCTCGCGATCCTCAGTCAATGTGACCGCATTGCCTACTGGTACAACCCCAACGGGGATATGACCGAGGAGCAGGCCCTGGATCAGATCAAGATCCTGACACGGCGCATGCTCCATGATTCCCCGCCAGAGGCCCGCCCCGACTGAACGCCCCCCGGCCTGCCGGTCGCTGAGCCGGCCTGCTATTTTTCCCGGTTGCAGATCAGACGCGCTTCCTCCAGGGCGGCGGTGCGATGCTTGGTCGCTTCCCGGTATTCCGGGTCCGCCAGCATGGTGGCGAAGGCCTGGATCGAGGGGTAGCGCACCAGCAGCACCTCGTCCCAGTGCTCGTCCTCCGGGGCGATCACGCCGGCCAGGGTGTGGCCGCTCCAGACCATCTCGCCGCCCACGCCCTGGACTTTCTGGAACGCCACCTTGGAGTAGCGGCGGTAGGCTTCGCGGCCGTCGTAATCGGCCTCGCCGTCCTTGTAGCGGGCTTTGTCGCGGAAGCGCAGCAGGTTGAGCATGACGATGGGGGTGTCGGCGGGGATGCTTTTGAGAATGTCCGGCAGACGTTTGGGATCCGGGTCGACCACGGGCATGGGGAGGCTCCTGTTGTTGTCATCGATATCGACCCCCAGGGTGGCGCCTGCGGCCGCTGGCGCCAATGACCGATTGCGTCAATCCCATGGCGGGATTTCCGGACTTCAGTCGCGATCGATACCCTGGGCCGCGCAGAAGGCGTCCAACTCCGGCAGCCGCGCTTCCGGCAGGGTCAGGCGCACGCGCACCCGCTCGCCATAGTCGATCTCATCGAGCTGGCCGTCGTGCTGGTCGCACCAATGCCGCAGGGGTTGCTCGTGGGCGAAATCCAGCAGCAGGGTGACGGTGCGCTCCGGCACCTGCTCGATCACTTCCATGGCGGAGAGCACCGCCTCGGCGGCGCCGGCGTAGGCGCGCACCAGGCCGCCGGCGCCGAGCTTCACGCCGCCGAAATAGCGGATCACCACCACCATCACATCGCCCACGCCCTTGTGCTGGATCACATTGAAGATCGGCTTGCCGGCGGTGCCGGAGGGTTCGCCGTCGTCGTTCATGGCGCCCTGGCCGGAATTCGGCGCGCCGATCAGCCAGGCGTGGCAGTGGTGGGTGGCGTCCGGGTAGCGGGCGCGGGCCTGGTCGAGCACCGCCTGCCCTTCCGCCCGGCTGCGCACCGGGCGCAGCCAGGCGATAAAGCGGCTTTTATTGATCTCCAGCTCGCGGTCCACCGGGCCGCCGGGGACGGGGTAGGTCATCGCACCCGCAGCACCACGGCGCCGTGGGTTTTGCGGGCCTCCATGTCCTGATGGGCGCGGCCCACGTCCTTGAGATCGTAGATCGCCGGCGCGGCGGGGGTCAGGGTGCCGTCCTGGAGGGCGGCGAAGAACTCCCCGGCCACCTGATCGCGGCGTGCCAGATCGCCGATGTAATGGCCGAGCATGGGCCGGGTCACGCTCAGCGAGGCGGCCGCCAGGCGTGGCATGGCCAGCGGCTCCACCGGGCCGGAGGACTGGCCGAAGTTGACCAGATGGCCGCGCGGCGCCAGGCAGGCCAGGGAGCCGTAGAAGGTGTCCTTGCCCACCGAATCGTAGGCCACGTCCACGCCCTTGCCGCCGGTGATCTCCTTGACGGTGGCGGTGACGTCCTGGTCGCGGTAAAGGATCACGTGGTCGCAGCCGCCGGCGCGGGCCTGCTCGGCCTTGGCCTCGCTGCCCACGGTGCCGATCACGGTGGCGCCCAGGTGGTGGGCCCACTGGCAAAGCAGCTGCCCGACGCCGCCGGCGGCGGCCTGCACCAGCAGGGTGTGCGACGGCTTGAGGGCGAACACGTCGGTCATCAGCACCCGGGCGGTGAGGCCGCGCACCATCATGCCGGCCACCAGGGTATCGTCCAGGCCGTCCGGCAGGGGCACCGCGTTGTCCGCCTTGATCAACCGCTCTTCGGCGTAGGCGCCGTAGCCGTGGGCGATGTAGGCGACCCGGTCACCGACCTGGAAGCGCTCCACGCCCTCGCCCACCGCCAGCACCTCGCCGGCCCCTTCCAGGCCGGGCACGCCGGGCAGCGGCAGGGTCTGGTAGAGCCCCGAGCGCACGTAGATGTCGTGGAAATTGACCCCCACGGCGGTTTGCTTGAGATGCAGCTCGCCGGGCCCGGGGGCGCCGATCTCGATGGGCTCGGCGTTCAGAACCTCGGGGCCGCCGGCTTCGTGCATCACCATGGCGATGGGCATGGGAACTCCTTACTTCCGGAATGAGGGCACACAGGATACAGCCCCCTTCACCTTATCGCCGTTTTTTCCACCCCAAAACCGCCCTCTAAGCCCCCAAACACCCCCAAAAACCCACCCCAACCCCAATAAAAACAACCCCTTACCGGGGTCAGACCCCGGTAAGTCGAGAATGCGGGGTGGTCGATGGTGGTGGGCGGGGGTGGTTGTTAGCGTGAGGGGGTGAACCACGATCCCTGTCAAGGAGGATGTCATGGCGATCAATCACAGTAGCTGTATCGAGGCCTGCAACCGTTGCGCGGCGTACTGCGATCAGTGCGCGGTGAGCTGCCTGGAGGAAGGCAACCGGGAAGCGATGGCGGAGTGCATCCGCCTGGATCTGCAGTGCGCGGCGATCTGCCGTTTGGCGGCGCAGTATCTGGCCCAGGACAGTCGCTTCGCCAACGAGCTGTGCACGCTGTGCGCGGAGGTGTGCAAGGCCTGCGGCGAGGAGTGCGGCAAGCACGACCACGACCATTGCCGCGATTGCGCCGATGCCTGCATGGCGTGCGTGCGGGAGTGCAGCGGCCTGGCGGCGTGAAGGCAGCCACAAGCCTCAAGCCTCAAGCTTCAAGCAGGCCGCGCCGGCAGCAGGCTTGTAGCTTGTAGCTTGTAGCTTGTAGCTTGTAGCCAAATTAGCGCATGAAGCCTTCTTCGCGGAGCTTGTGGATTTGGTCGCGCACGGCGGCGGCCTGTTCGAATTCCAGGTTCTTGGCGTGCTCCATCATTTCCGCTTCCAGCTTCTCGATGTCCTTGGCCACCTCCGCCGGTGAGCGGGCCACGTACTTGCCCTTGTCCTCGGCCACCTTGCGGTTGCGCTTGCGGTCCGGCTGACCGGCGCCGGTGGTGTAGGCGTCGTCCATGATGTCGCGGACCATTTTCTTGAGCCCCTGGGGGGTGATGCCCTGTTCCTTGTTGTGGGCGATCTGCTTGTTCCGGCGGCGCTCGGTTTCGTCCATGGCGCGGCGCATGGAGCCGGTGATCTCGTCGGCATAAAGGATGGCGCGGCCGTTGAGGTTCCGCGCCGCCCTGCCGATGGTCTGGATCAGCGAGCGCTCGGCGCGCAGGAAGCCTTCCTTGTCGGCGTCGAGGATCGCCACCAGGGCCACCTCCGGCATGTCCAGGCCCTCGCGCAGCAGGTTGATGCCCACCAGCACGTCGAACTTGCCCAGGCGCAGGTCGCGGATGATCTCCACCCGCTCCACGGTGTCGATGTCGGAGTGCAGGTAGCGCACCTTGACGCCGTGCTCGTTGAGGTACTCGGTAAGGTCCTCGGCCATGCGCTTGGTGAGCGTGGTGACCAGCACCCGCTCGCCCTTCTGCACCGACTCGCGCACCTCGCCGAGCAGGTCGTCCACCTGGCTGCCCGCCGGGCGCACCTCGATGGCCGGGTCCACCAGGCCGGTGGGCCGCACCACCTGCTCCACCACCTGGCCGGCGAATTTCTGTTCGTAGGGGCCCGGGGTGGCGGAGACGAACACCATCTGCGGCGCCAGCCGTTCCCATTCCTCGAACTTGAGCGGTCGGTTGTCCAGGGCCGAGGGCAGCCGGAAGCCGAACTCCACCAGGGTTTCCTTGCGCGAGCGGTCGCCTTTGTACATGCCGCCCAGCTGGGGGATGGTGACGTGGGATTCGTCCACGATCAGCATGGCGTCCTCGGGCAGGTAGTCGAACAGGGTGGGCGGCGCCTCGCCGGGCTGGCGGCCGGAAAACAGCCGCGAGTAGTTTTCCACGCCGTTGCAGTAGCCCAGCTCCTGCAGCATCTCGATGTCGAAGCGGGTGCGCTGCTCCAGGCGCTGGGCTTCCACCAGCTTGTTGTTGTCCTTGAGCGTCTTGAGCCGGTCGTCCAGCTCGACCTTGATCTGGTCGATGGCCTTGAGCACCGTCTCCCTGGGGGTCACGTAGTGGCTCTTCGGGTAGATGGTGATGCGCCCCACCCGCTTGATCACCTCGCCGGTGAGCGGGTCGAAGATGCTGATGTCCTCGACTTCGTCGTCGAACAGCTCGATGCGCACCGCCTCTTTCTCTTCCTCCGCCGGGAAGATGTCGATGACGTCGCCGCGCACCCGGTAGGTGGCACGGCGGAAGTCCATCTCGTTGCGGGTGTACTGCAGCTCGGCGAGCCGGCGCAGCAGGTCGCGCTGGTCGATGCGGTCGCCGCGCACCAGGTGCAACACCATGGCGTGGTAGCTGGCCGGGTCGCCCAGGCCGTAGATGGCGGACACGGTGGCGACGATGATGGTGTCGCGGCGCTCCAGGATCGCCTTGGTGGCGGACAGGCGCATCTGCTCGATGTGCTCGTTCACCGAGGCGTCCTTCTCGATGAAGGTGTCCGAGCTGGGGACGTAGGCTTCCGGCTGGTAGTAGTCGTAATAGGAGACGAAGTACTCCACCGCGTTCTCCGGGAAGAACGCCTTGAACTCGCCGTAGAGCTGGGCGGCCAGGGTCTTGTTGGGCGCCAGGATAATGGTGGGCCGCTGGACCTGTTGGATCACGTTGGCCATGGTGAAGGTCTTGCCGGAGCCGGTCACGCCGAGCAGGGTCTGGTGGCCCAGTCCATCGTGAATGCCCTCCACCAGACTGGCGATGGCGGTGGGCTGGTCGCCGGCGGGCTGGTACTCCGAATGCAGCTTGAAGGCGGTGTCTGCCATGTGTCCTCGGTGCGGTAATAAAGGGAAAAATCCATGGGCCCGGCGGGGCTCAGGCTGGGAGGTGCTCCCCGAATGCGGTAACATTACTGGCCCTGAACCGCGCCACGGCGCGCCGTCCAGGGTGCCCCCGGCATGGCGCCCGGGGCGTCAACTCATTAGAGAGATGAGGAGTGCATGTCCGATATCAACCTTTCCGACCGCGTACAACGCATCAAGCCTTCCCCGACGCTGGCGATTACTTCCAAAGCCGCTGAACTGCGTGCCGAGGGCAAGGACATCATCGGCCTGGGCGCGGGCGAGCCGGATTTCGATACCCCGGATCATATCAAACAGGCCGCCATCGAGGCGATCAACGCCGGTAAAACCAAGTATACCCCGGTGGACGGCACTCCCGGCCTGAAGAAGGCCATCATCGCCAAATTCAAGAACGAGAACGGCCTGGACTACGAGGCCAACCAGATCCTGGTGTCCAGCGGCGGCAAGCAGAGCTTCTTCAACATGGCCCTGGCGCTGTTCAACGACGGCGACGAGGCGATCATCCCGGCGCCCTACTGGGTGAGCTACCCGGACATGGTGAAAGTGGCCGGCGGCGTGCCCGTGATCCTGGAAACCGACGTGGACAGCCGCTTCAAGATCACCCCGGAACAGCTGGAGAAGGCGATCACGCCGAAGACCCGCCTGTTCGTGATCAACAGCCCGTCCAACCCGTCCGGCATGGCCTACTCCGAAGAGGAACTGGCCGCCCTGGGCGAGGTGCTCAAGAAGCACCCGGACATCGTGGTCGCCACCGACGACATGTACGAGCACATCCTGTGGACCGGCAAGCCGTTCGTGAACATCGTCAACGCCTGCCCGGAGCTGTATGACCGCACCGTGGTGATGAACGGGGTCTCCAAGGCCTATTCCATGACCGGCTGGCGGATCGGCTACGCCGGCGGCCCCCAGAAGCTGATCGCGGCCATGAAGAAGGTGCAGAGCCAGAGCACCTCCAACCCGGCCTCCATCAGCCAGGCCGCCGCCGAGGCCGCCCTGTCCGGCGACCAGCAGTGCGTGAAGGACATGGTCAAGGCGTTCAAGGAACGTCACGACTATGTGGTGGATGCCCTCAACAAGCTGCCGGGCGTGACCTGCGCCGCCGGCGACGGCACCTTCTACGCCTTCCCGGACTTCTCCGGCGCCATCGCCGCCATGGACGGGGTGGAAAGCTGCACCGACCTGGCCGCCAAACTGCTGGAGACCGCGGAAGTGGCTCTGGTACCCGGTTCCGCCTTCGGCGCCCCCGGCTGCCTGCGCCTGTCCTTCGCCACCGGCATGGACACCCTGAAAGAGGCGATCCGTCGCATCGAGCAGGCGCTGTCTAAATAAGCAGCAAACGGTCCCCCGGGTGTTGACGCCCCCGGGGGCCGCCACTACTATACGCGCCTCAAGTTATTCCGCCTTAGCTCAGTTGGTAGAGCAGCTGACTGTTAATCAGCGGGTCGCTGGTTCGAGCCCAGCAGGCGGAGCCAAATAAAGAACCCCGGCATCGAAAGATGGCGGGGTTTTTTATTTGGCTCTGAATGTTTACCTGGCGGAGCCCAGCAGGGTGAGCGGGGAATTGTGAAAGCACCGCTTTCACCCCGCGAACGCCCCGTCGCCGGCAGGCGACGGGGCCGGGGGAGCCAAACGCCCCCTTTGGGGGCAGCTCTCAGAGTGCTTCCTGACCGATCAGGAAAACACCCCCCGTGCGGTCGGCGTTGGGGGCCACGGCAATGATCTCACGGTCCTGCACCACCACGATCCCTTGCAGGGTCTCGCCCTCATAGGTACAAGTGCTGCCTTCAAAGGTCGCGCTCAGATTGTAGACGTCGCCGCTTTCCCGGGGCGCGATGGTGCCGTTGAACTGGCAGCCGGATTCGTCCTCGCCCTGGAAGTTGCCCTGCTCGTCGATGTCCACCTCGACCTCGATTTGGCCGCCTTGCGGGATCAACGCGATGCCGTAATAAAGGCCGGCATCCTCGGCCAGGTCGGGGGTGTGTTCGTAGCTGTCGTCGTAGGCCAGGCTGAAACCCACTTGTTCGCTGCTACCGTCTTCCTGGACCGTGCCGGTCAGGTTCTGCTTGCGCGTAAAGGTGGCGTCCAGGCTGCCCTGGAACACATCCTCGGCCACGAAACTGAAGTCCCTGGCGTTGGAGGAGGTGAAGCGGTCGCCGCGCGTCACGCCGGTGCCCTGAACCACACCCTGAAGTTCGTACATGGCGCCGTTTTCCTCTCCGTAGAGGATGTAGTAGTCGCCGTTATCCAGTACCACCCCGAACAGTTCGGTCCCCACATCGCTGGTGCCTTCGTAGAACCCCTCGGGGGCGGGATCACGAGGCTCAGAGCCGCCGGAGCTGTCGCTACCGCCGCCACAGGCCGCCAGCATCCCCACCAGAGGCACACCCCAAAGTGCATGAATCGTTTTCATCGTTTTCCCTTTTTGATTGTGTCGATTTTTTTCCGCGTTCCCGGCGGCCACGCTGTTCCGGCGAATCGGTCTGGTGCCATCGGGGCGCCAAGTTTAACAGAAAGGAATTCGCCGCTTGTCCTACCAGTTCATGCGTCCGTCAGTGCCTTTGTTATCCCTGCCCTTTTCCTCCCGTTCCTTCGAACACCGGCGCCCGCTTTTCGGCAAAGGCGGCGAGCCCTTCCCGGAAGTCGGGGTGCCGCGCATAGCGGGTAAAGGTGTCGATTTCGGCGCGCAGCCCCTGCTCGGGGGAGCGCTGAAGGTTCTCCCGCGCCAGCGTTTTGATGTGGGCCAGTCCGGCGGGACTGTTCCGGCACAGGGTGCGCGCCAGGGCCAGCACGGCGTCCTCCAGTTCCGAGTCCGGTACCACCCGGTTGACCAGGCCCCAGCGCGCCAGTTGATCCGCCTGGTAAAGCTCGCCGGTGAGGAGCATCTCCCTGGCCGGGCCGTCGGCGATGCGGGCCGGCAGGCGCACCGAGGCGCCGCCGGCGGGGATGACGCCATAGCGGGCATGGCCGTCACCGATGCGCGCGGAGCGGGCGGCATAGAGAATGTCGCAACAGAGCAGCAACTCCAGGCCACCGGCCACGGCCACGCCGTTCACCGCCCCGATCACCGGTACGGGTAAGCGCTCGATGCGGTTGAACACGCGCTGGGCGCACTCAAGCCGCGCCAGAAAGCGGTGGTACTGGCCGGCGTCGATGTCGCTTTTGAACGCCGCCAGGTCGCCGCCGGCGCAGAACGCACGGCCTTCGCCGGTGAGGATCAGGCAGCGCAGCCTGTCCGTGTCGACCAGCTGGTCCACGGCCTCGTCCAGGGCCTTGAGCAAGGGAATGGAGAGCGCGTTCAGGGTGGCCGGGCTGTTCAGCACGACCCTGGCAATGCCCGATTGTTCGTCTACCCGTACCAGCGGGTCGCTCATGATGGCCTCCGTCGTTCCGATTCTTAAACCGGCCATTAGAGGCGCGCTGGAGAGGACGCACAATAGATTTAAATGCCCCAAAAAGGCCCATCTATTATGATAAAGTCACAAGCTTAATGCATTGAGGGGCACTGATGGATCGTCTGATCGCGTTTTACCGCCGCATCGTCTCCGAGCTGGACCAGGACGGCAGCGTGGCCGGCATGTCCGGGCTGCTGGCCGAGGTGGAGTCACTGCCGGCGTCACCGGACGATAAACAGAGGCTGTTGACCACCCTGAATCAGAGTATTGATCTGGCCCGCCGCATCGAACAGTACCAGCTCAACGAGCGGGCGCTGCGGGCGGTGTCGGACAGTGCCCGCTCCCTCACCGAGCTCAAGGGCCTGGACGCGGTGCTCAAGGGCATCGTCATGCGCGGGCGGGAGCTGGTGGGCAGCGACATCGCCTGGTTGGCCATGCAGCAGGACGGCGAATCGCGGCTGGTGGCGGTGGACGGCGGCCATACCGAACAGATCAAACACATGGTGGCGCGGGGTCACTCGGGCATTGCCGGTTACGTGGGCCGGTCCCGCTCCGCCTTTGTCACCCAGGATTATCTGGCGGACACCCGATTCACTCACGACCCGTCGGTGGATAAAGCCATTGATGCGGAAGGGCTGATGTCGGTGGTGGCGGCACCGTTGCTCGCCGATGAACGGGTCATCGGCATTCTGATCGTGGCCGACCGTTACCGGCGCACTCACCAGCCCTGGGAGGTGGCCACGTTGATGGCACTGTCCGCCCATGCCTCCGTGGCCATCGGCAATGCCCGTTTCCTACAGCAAAAGCAGCAGGCGATCCAGGATACCGAGGGCGCCAACCGGGCACTCGAAGATAAAGTCGAAGTGCTGGAGTTCGCCGCCGATGCCCATGAACGGCTGACCGCCCTGCTCGCCCGCGGCGGCAGCCAGCAGGATCTGGTGACGCTGGTGAGCCACCTGCTGCACGGCCCCGCGGCGTTCCTGGATCCCGCCGGCCAGGTGCTGTACGTGGCGCCGGAGAGCAATGCCATCGAACCCGCCACACCGGCGTTGCTGGCGGCGGTGGAGAACAGTCGATATCGGGGGCGGTCCGTGGCCGCTACCGGGGCTCGGGTGATGGCGGTCTCCAGCGGCGACGACCACCTCGGGGCGCTGTGGGTGCGTGCCACCACACCATTGAGTGACGACCGCATTCGCATCCTTGAACATTGCGCCGCGGCCAGCGCCGTGCTCGCTTTACTGGAAGAAAAGAAAGCGGCCTCCAGTCTGCAGGCCATGGAAGAGACGGTGAAGGATTTGCTGGAACAGGCCGGCCCACCGGCGCGGGCCCGCGCCGCCAAGCTGGGGCTGGACGTGTCCCGACCGTTGCTCTGCGTGGTCATCGAAGCGGCGCCCTCGAAGCGCCATTACCTGCTGCGACGGTTGCAATCCGGGCTGCGGCCCTTCCGAAAACTGAGCGCGCACCTGGACGCCGCTCTGGTGCTGCTGATGGAAAGCGACGACGCGGAAGCGGCCGGCCAGGCGGTGGAAAACCTGGTGCTCGACCAATCCGGTCTGCCCGCGCTGATTTGTGTTTCCCCGGTGATCACGGACCCGGCAGCGCTACCCGCCCACCATCGACAGTCGCGTCAGGCCCTGCGCGTGGCCCGCAAACTCGGTCGCGACAGCGGCCGCATTCGGGAGTCGGCCTACTATCTGTATGACGCCGTGTTCGCGCATCGCGACGCCGCCGACATCGATCAGTTTCTAAGCGCCACCATCGGCCCGCTGATCAAACACGATCAGGAGCGCGACGGCGGCCTGTGCGAGACACTGTGCCTGTTCCTCGACCTGCAGCAGAATGCGCGCGCCACCGCGCGCACCCTGGGTGTGCATGTCAACACGGTCCACAACCGCCTGGAAGCCATCACCGAGCGTATCGGTGACTGGCAGGGCGAGCGCCGCTCCCTGGAGGTGCACCTGGCATTGCGTCTGCAGGCGTTGCGATCGGGCGACCGGTGAGGCGCGTCAGCGCAGTACGCCGGGCAGCCACAGGGCCAGCGACGGCACCAGCCCGATGATCGTCAATCCGACCAGAATCACCAGTACATAAGGCAACACCGATTGGTAGATGTCAGCCATGGTGATGTGGTCCGGGGCCGCGCCTTTGAGATAGAACAGATTGAAGCCAAACGGCGGCGTCATGTAACCGACCTCCATCATGATGATGAAGAGAATGCCGAACCAGACCGGGTCGAAGCCGAAGTGGTTCACGATCGGCATGAACACCGGCAGAGTGATCAGCATGATACCGATGGGATCGAGAAACATGCCCATCAGAAACACGATCCCCAGCATCACCAGCAAGGCGCCGATCGCTCCCCCCGGCAGATGCATCACCAGCCCCTCGATAAGAGCCTGGGCGCCCATGGCGCTGTAGGCGGTGGAGAACACATGGGCGCCAATAAAGATCCACATGATCATGGCACTGATGCCCAGGGTTTTGACCAGAGCCTCATGGAGCATGGCGAGGCGGAAAGTGCCGTGCAGGACGGCGGAAAGCAGCGCGCCGAGCACGCCGATGGCCGCCGCTTCGGTGGGCGTGGCGATACCGCCGAGGATCGAGCCCAGCACCATGAGAACGATCAGCACCGGCAAAATCACCGCTTTCACCGACTGAATTTTCTCCGGCCAGCCGGCGCGTTCCTCGGGCGGCAGCGCCGGCCCCAGGCCAGGCTGCAGAAAGCAGCGTACGGCAATATACAGCCCCACCAGCGTCGCCAGCAGCACACCGGGTAAAATGCCCGCGGCGAACAGGTCGCCCACCGACACACCGGTATTCATGGAGTAGATGATCATCACCACGCTGGGTGGAATCAGAATACCGAGGCCACCGCCTGCGTTGATGCAACCCAGCGCCATGCGGCGGTCGTAGCCGCGTTCGAGCATGGCCGGCAGCGCCACCGTCGCCATCGCCACCACGGCGGCGCCACTGATGCCCACCATGGCCGCGAACACGGTACAGATCACCACGGTGCCGATCGCCAGGCCGCCCCGCAACCCGCCCATCCAGAGATGCATCATGCGGTACAGGGACCGGGCCAGGCCGGTGCGCTCAAGGATCAGCGCCATCAGCACGAACAGCGGCACCGAAATCAGGGTAAAGCTGTTCATGGTGCTCCAGACCCGGCTGGATACCATGTAGAAGCCGTCCATGCCCCAGGTGAAATACAGGAAGATCGCCGATACCCCGCCCAGCACGAACGCCAGCGGCACACCGAGAAAGACGAACACCAGCAAGGCCCCGAAAAACAGAAGCGTGAGCAACTCAGGCGTCATTGCCGTGCTCCTCGATGGCCGGGCCGTTGAACAACACATCCAGGTCGACCAGCGTATCCGCCAGCCCCTGCAACAGAATCAGGGTGGCGCCCAGCGGAATGGTCAGCTTCAGAGGCCAGATCGGCGGGTTCCACGCGGAGCTCGAGGTCTCCAGCATGGCCACGGATTCCCGGGCCATGGTCCAGCCCTCCAGCAACAGTACGCTGAGGAAGGCGAAGAACAGGAAGGAAGTGAGCAGGTTTACCGCCGCCCGGCCACGCGGGCTGAACCGGTTGTAGATCAGGTCCACATTAACATGGCCCTTGTGCGCCAGCAGGTAGCCGCCGGACAGCATGACATAGGCGCCGAACAACAGCTGCGCCAGTTCCGGCGCCCAGATGGTGGGCGCGGAGAACAAATAACGCGCGATGATTTCATACAAAAGGATAAACGCCATCAGCAACGCGAGATAGCTGATAAAAAAGGCCCCCAGACGATGATTCAGCGCGCTGATCAGGGGGGCCAGTTGAGCGAGTCGGGACACATCGCCTCCAGAGCACGGGAAAAGAGAGGGCCGACGAGGCGCCGGCCCGGTGCTTCACTGCGCGGTGGTCAGTCAATACGACCGAGAGAGCGCAGGAAACCGTTCAACCGTTCCACCGCCTCGGCGGCGCGGTCACTCTTTTTCGCTTCCTCGGCGCGTAACTCGGCGCCCACCTTCCACATGCGTTGCTGGACATCATCGGGCAGCTCAATGACTTTCACGTTCTGGGTGTCCGCCAGCTGCTTGAGCATCAGGGTTTCCTGATAAAGGTACTCATTGGTGCGTTCCCAGAAGTGCTCATCGAGGGTCTCCACCACGATTTCGCGAATGTCTTCCGGCAATGCCGCCAGTGCCTTGTCGTTGATGATGAAGGCTTCAACGCCACCAATGCCAAGCGCCGGACGCACGTGGTATTTGGCGACCTCGTAGAGGCTCAGCGCGTTGGCCTCCTGGGCCGCGCCCCAGTGCGCCCCGTCGACCACGCCGGTGGACAGTGCCTGATAGATTTCCGGCCCCGGCACATAGGTGGCGGCGGCGCCGACTTCGGACACGAAGCTTTGCATCAACCCGGCGGAGCGGATTTTCAAGGCGCTGAAGTCCTCGAGCGATTCCACCGGCTTCTTCAATACCATTTCGGTGGGATAGAGCTTGTCGGTAAAGTAGTGAACGCCCTGCTCCCGAGCTTCTTCACGGATCAGCGATTCAAAACCCAGGTGGGTCCAGAAATATTCCGCCTCCCAAACGTTCTGGAACGCCCCGGGAACGGAAAACGCCAGGCCCGCGGTGGGGATATAGCTCATCAGGTAAGCCGGCGAGGTATAGCCGATCTCGATCACCCCGCGCTTCACCGCCGGGAAGATTTCCTTGGCATCGAACAGGGAACCAGCGGAGTGCAATTTGATATCGAGCCGACCGTCGGTGCGTTCGTAGAGCCGTTCCTTGACCGCCACCACACTGTCCTGCCAGGAGCCGCTGCCCGGCGGCAGATGCGCCTGCAGCGTCCAATGAATCACTTCTTTATCGGCGTCCTCGGCGAACACCGTGGCGGGGCCCGCCAGGCAAAGGGCGGCCAGCGTTGAACACGCCATGCCGGAAAAGGTGCGTTTCAGAGTCATGATTTTTTCTCCCGTTCGTTGTTATCGAATGAATGATTGGCCTGGTACTCCGCCGCCAGCGCGCGCAGGCGCGGCTTGAAAATCTTGCCGACACCGGTGACCGGAATCTCGTCGATCAGAAAGATATGCTTTGGCCGGGCCGGCGGCTCGTGAACATGATCCTGCATGTAGCGCTGGAAAGCGGGCAGATCAAAGCGGGCGGGCTCCTGGGGGGCGACGAACAACACCGGCAATTCGCCGGCGTAACGATCCGGCATGGCCACCGCCGCGCTCAGGCGGACCTGGGGGTGCGCGTTCGCCACCTCCTCAATGGAGAGCGGGTCGATATTGTGGCCGCTGCGGATAATCAGGTCTTTCTCGCGGCCGGTCAGGTGCAGATACTGGTGCTCATCCAGGTAGCCGACATCGCCGGTAATCAGGAAGCCATCGTCGGTAAAGGCGGCGCGGGTCTGAGCGGGGTCCAGATAGCCGGCGACCACCTGTTCGCCGCGCACCAGCACCGCCCCTGCTTCACCGGGCGCACACTCCACCGGCTCCCGCTCACGTCCCAGGGGACGTATCCGGATGTCGCTGAATGGACCGCGTAAGCCGACGCTGCCGCGCACATGGCGGCCATGCAATGGGGTGGCGGCGATGGCGGCGACCGTCTCGGTCATCCCGTATTGCTCCAGCAAAGGCACCCCGGTGCGTGTTTCGAAGCGGTCGGCGGCGGCGCGGGTCAGGGAAGCACCACCGGTGAGCACGAAACGCAGGGTGGACACATCGTGCCCGCCCACGGGTACCTCGGCGATGGCGCCGATGGTGGTGGGCACGCCTCCCAGCACCGTGGCCTGGTGGCGTTCCACCAGCGCCCAGATATTGTTGACCACCGCCGGATTGCGGAAGCCATCGGCGGTCAGCATCACCAGGTGCCCCGCCGCCGCCAGCACGCTCAGGCCCACCGTGGACGTGCCGCCCACATGAAACAGCGGGAAGCCGTTCAGCGCCACGTCGCGCTCCGACAGATCGAAGAGCTGGCTCAGACACCAGGCGGCGTGGATCTGGTTACGGTGGGTTTGCGGGACCAGCTTTGGCACACCGGTGGTGCCGCCGGTATGGAACAGGGCCGCCCGGTCTTCAGGGCCGGGGGGCGTGGCTTTCAGGTCGCTATCGGCGATCCCTGAGAGCTGGTCGTGCAGTGACAGATAACGCAAAGGGTCCAGCCATTCCGGTACCTCGCCCATTACCAGCACCAGCCGCAGGGAAGGCGTGGCGGCCACCACGCGCTCCACTTTGTCCCAGATCTCCGCGTCCCGCCCGGGCCCCGGGCAGACCAGAATCTCGGCTTGCTCCGCGTTAAGCAGAGCGGCAATCACCTCGGCACTCAGCAGGTAGTTGACGGTGTTGGCGACACCCGCCACCTCGGCCCCCCAGATCACCGTGGGCAACTCCGGATGGGTACGACCCAGGATCGAGATAACGCTATCGCGGCGGGCCCCGAGACGCGTGAACAGATTGGCCATCCGGGTTACATCGCGGAGCAGTTGCGCGTGGGTGCGGGTCACGAAGTGGGCGTCGGGCGCCGCCGATTCCAACACGGTAAGCGCGGGCCGGCCGCCGTGCAGGGCGGCATTGGCGCTCAGGACCTCATACAGGCTCCGGGAAGGCACTCTGTCCTGGTAGGCGGCCTGTTCCAGTGCCCGAATATCGTCCACGGTCCGCACCGGCCCCAGGGAGGCGGTGGTTTTATAGGTTGTCATGATGTTGTCGTCTTTATCCGTTGAGCGAGCCGGGATCAGTGTGGAATCCGGCACGCCCCATTGCTATATGACAATCACACAACAAATTCAGAAAACAGTGTTTCTTTATTCTATCCCCGACTTCTGTTTGGCCTCCGCACGACATTGAGTGAGCGCGTGCGACGTTTCGACGCCCCACCTCGTTGCCCGGTCACTCGCGCGTCACATAAGGACCCTATGGTGCTTTTTTCCTAACCGGGCGCCCGCCCCTTTTTACCTGGAGAAGTCCCCATGAATGTTCGCGCTGATTCCCTTTTTTCCCGCCGCGCGCGCTGGACGCTGTTGGCCTGCGCGGTGGCGCTGAGCGCCTGCGGTGGCGACAGCGACAACGATCCGGTCGGCGGCGGCGACCCGGATCCGACGCCGCCGGTGGCGCGGTCCGGCGGCTGGACCCAAGGCGATCTGCATGTGCATACCTTCCAGTCGGACGACGCCCAGGTGTCGCTGGAAAGCGTGCTCGATGACGGTTTCGATCGTTACCAGCTGGATTGGATGGCGCTGTCCAACCATCTGCGGCTGTCCGGGCGGGACCATACCGGCACCAGCCTGCAGGGCGGCGCCATTCCGTTTTCCCGGGGGCTGGTGGAGTACGAGAAGCCCTACGTCGAACAGGCCCGGGCCGACGGCCGCTACCAGGGCAAGACCGTGTTTTCCACGGTGGAGTGGGACATGCCCACCCACGATCATGTGAACATCGGCATCGGCCTGGACGATCCCTACGGCGAGGACAGCCTGCGGGCGGTGGCGCAGTTCGAGTATCGGTTCACCAATCGGGACCCGTCCCTGTTCGATCCGGCCCTGGTGGCGTCGCTGAGCGACCAGACCCGCGCCTACTCCACCCATGCGGATTCCCTCAAGGCGCTGGCGTGGCTGCGTGACCGCCATCCCGACAGCTACATGCTGCTGAACCATCCGAACCGGTACATGAACAAGTACACGGTGGCCCAGTTGCGGGAGATGAACGACCTGGCGCCGGAGATCTTTTTCGCCATCGAGGGCATGGTGGGCAACCAGATGGAGCCGGACCGGGGCGGCTATGTGGAGGCCTACACCGATGCCAATCTGACCTCGCGCACCTACGGCGGCACCGATTACATCGTGGCCAAGCTGGGCGGGCCCTGGGACGCCTTGCTGGGCGAGGGCCGCCGGATCTGGACGGTGGCCAATTCCGATTACCACTTCACCACCGCCCAGGGGCGCTACAGCAGCGGCTACGCGCCGGGCGAATACGCCAAGACCTATGTGTGGCTGGAGGACGATGCGCGTACGCCGGCGGACCTGCTGACGGCGCTGCGTGGCGGCCGCCTGTTCGGCGTGTTCGGTGACCTGATCGACGCCCTCGACTTCCAGGCCGAGGGCGTCGACGACGGCGCCGTGATGGGCGGCGAGCTGGCGGTCGCCAACGGCGAGCAGGTGACGGTGACGATCCGCTTCCGCAGCCCGGAGAGCAACCACTATGAGTACCCGCTGGAGAGCGGCCACCTGGTCAATGCCCGGCCGGTGGTGGACCACGTGGATCTGATCGCCGGCGACGTGAGCGCGCCCGCCGCCCCGGAAGAGGCCGGCTACGCCGAGGCCACCAACCCCAGCACCCGGGTGGTGGCCCGCTTCAACGCCAACGACTGGACCGTGGGCGAGGACGGTTTCGCCACCGTCACCCACACGCTCACCATCACCGGCGATCAGTACCTGCGCCTGCGCGGTACCAATCTGGCGCCGAACGTGGCGGGGGAAACCGTGGACGGCGAACCGCAACCGGACCGCAAGGTGGATCTGAGCAACGACGCCGCGCGTTTCGATGCCATCAATGCCCGCAACTATAACGATCTGTGGTTCTATTCCAATCCGATCTTTGTGACCGTCGAAGGCTGATCGTTTCGCCGGAGCCGGGCGCCTGCCCGGCTCCTTCTTTTTTAAAATTCTCTTATTTGGCGGGCTCGTTCACACGACGTTGACCTAGCCGTTCACAAACCCCGCAACCCGCCCCGTTCACGCCCTTTTTCTGCCATTAAACTGCGTGTTCAGCCGTGCCAGCGATGGCAAGGCTCCCCCCTCCCATGGACCCGGACGCACGACTTCGAGGGATTGGGTATGCCCAATGATGGCGCGGTAATATCAACTCCGTCGCAGAATTTTCTCGAGTTCGAACCGACACGCCATCGGCGCTGGTACGAACGCATTCTTCTCAACACGCCGCTCGGCTATGCGCTGTCGCTGGTGCTGGTGGCGCTGGTGCCCTTTCATTTGGGCTACGGCTACTGGGATTCGCCGGCGGACCCCAATCAGTTGTTGACCCTGGGCATTCTGTCCCTGGCGTTTGTCGTCAACGCCTTGCTGTCACGGGCGCTGTCGCAGTACCCGGGCGGCAATCTGATCGCCTATCAATTGTCGGTGACCGCCGTCACCATCGGCCTGACGTTGCTGACGATCACCGCCTGCCGGCTGGGTTACGCGCGCAAGCCGCTGTTTATCGGCTTCGCGCTGCTGATGGGCGCCCAGGTGGCGACGGTCTTGTTGAAGGCGCGCTTTCGCTACACCAAGTTCGCGCTGGTGCCCGGCGGGCGCCTGACGACGCCGCCGGATTGCCGGGATTGCGCTCGCTTTCTGGTGCTGAAAAGCCCTCGGGACCGGCGCCGTTTCGACGCGCTGGTGGTGGATACGGATGCGCCGCTCAGCGATGAGTGGGTGCGGTTTATCGCGCGGCACAATGCCCGCAATATTCCGGTGCTCAGCGGTAAGTATCTGCATGAGTCGCTGGATGGCAGCGTCGATCTGGACGGGCTCAGCCTGTCGGATCTGCGCGCGCTGCAGCCCAATCCGCTGTACCTGCTCGGCAAGCGGCTGCTGGATGTGGCCGGTGCGGTGTTGCTGCTGCCGGTGGCGTTGCCGGTGCTGGCGCTGGTGGCGCTGGCGATCCGGCTGGAGTCGCCGGGGCCGGCGTTGTTCATTCAGGATCGGGTGGGCGCCGGCAACGAGCCCTTCCGCATGCTCAAGTTCCGGTCCATGCGGCTGCCGGACGACGACCGCGGTGATCGCCCGCGCTTCGCCGATGAGGAAGAGCACCGCATCACGCCGCTGGGCCGGTTGCTGCGACGCAGCCGGTTGGATGAGCTGCCGCAGCTCTGGAACGTGCTGAAAGGCGATATGAGCCTGATCGGGCCGCGACCTGAGCAGCCGCGTTTCGCCCGCTCGTTCGACCGGGCGGTGCCCTTCTACCGCTACCGTCACATCATCAAGCCGGGCATCACCGGCTGGGCCCAGGTGCAGCAGGGCTACGCCTCCGATGTGGTGGACACGCGCCGCAAGGTGGAGCACGACTTCTACTACATCAAGCACCTGGGGCCGGTGCTGGATATTCTGATCGTGATGAAAACCCTGCACACCATGGCCACCGGGTTCGGCGCGCGCTGATCAGCGTTCGCCGCGGGCCATTTTCAGCACCGCTTCGTGGGGCCGGTCGTAGCGACCGGCGGCGGCGTCACGCAGCGCCGCCCAGGTGAGCCGCAGGTAGGGCCGCGCGTCGTCGTAGTGGCGGGCATTCAACAGCCAGCGGGCCAGCTTCAGCGGCAGGAACGGCCAGAACAGGACGCCAGCGGCGGTGTGGTAGACACGCAGGCCGTTGCGGTAGGTGTAGTAGGCTTTCCAGAGCGGCTCGAAGGTCTTTTCGTGGGTGGAGAAGGTGGCGCAGTCGTGGGTGAAGCGCACCCAGGGCAGGAAGGCGATGCGGCCACCCTGACGGCGCACATTGAGCGCGTAGAGCACGTCGTCCCCGTAAATGAACAGCCGCCCTTCCGGCAGACCCACCCGGTCCACCATGGCGCCGCGCACGAAGAAGCCCACGAAGGACGTGGAGTCGATGTCCACCGGGGCGCCGGCGCGGTAATCCGCGTCGTCCAGATGAAAGCCCCGGCGGCCCTGGCCGAGCACCGTCTTCAGGAAACGGCGCGGATGCCAGAACGGGTTGAGCCCCGGGCGGTTCATCTCACAGACAGTGTCGTCCGGGAAGTACACCGCCGCCGCCGCCGCGTCGATACCGTCCAGATCCGAGTCCAGAAAGGCGCGGAAGGCACCGGGCCGGGGCCAGGCGTCGTCGTCGAAACAGACCAGCCATTCCGGCCGGTAGCGGGCTCGGGCGTGGCGGAAGCCGGCCTCGAAGCCGCCGGCGCCGCCCAGGTTGCGCGTCATGGTGAGCACATCGAGACGAGGATCGGCGCCCTGCTGCTCCGCCAGCCAGTCTCCAGTGCCGTCGGTTGAATGATTGTCGACCACCACGATGGCGTCACACGCCTGCCCGCGCAGCGCCGCCAGGCAGGTGCGCAAGTGGGCCAGGCGGTTGTAGGTGACCACCACCGCCACCAACCGCGCGCCGCTCGGGGCTTTCTCGGAACAGTCGGTCACAGCGGCGCCTTGAAGAACGCGGGCACCGGCTCGCCGGTGCGGCGGTGTTCCAGGAAACCCCGCGCCACGTCCAGGGCCTCGCGGATGGTCACATCCATATCCAGATAGCGATAGGTGCCGAGGCGGCCCACGAAGGTAACGCCGGCGGTGCTTTCCGCCTTTTCCACATAGCGGGCCAGCATGGCTTTCTCGTCGACCAGGCGGATCGGGTAATAGGGAATATCGTCCGGCCCGCAGGCGCGGCTGTACTCCTTGTAGCAGACGCTGCCCTCGTGCTGCTCCCAGGGCGAGAAATGCTTGTGCTCGGTAATGCGCGTGTACGGCACCGACTCGTCGCCGTAGTTCATCACCGCGCAGCCCTGGTAGTCGCCGTCGTGGGTGAACCGCTCGAAGTCCAGGGTGCGGTAGCCGAGCCGACCCTCGCTGTAATCGAAATAGCCGTCCAGCGGTCCGGAATAGAACACATGATCGTAGTCGCGGGCCATGGCCGCCTCGAACGGCGTATTAAGACGCACCCGGATGTTGGGGTGATCGAGAATGCCCGCCACCAGGGCGGTGTAGCCGTGTTCGGGCATGCCCTGGAAACGGTGGAAGAAATAGTTGTCGTTGTAGTTGAAGCGCACCGGCAGGCGCTTGAGGATGCTGGCCGGCAGCGCCGACGGGTGGCAGCCCCACTGCTTGGTGGTGTAGCCGTGAAAAAACGCCTGATACAGTTCCCGCCCCACGAAACGCAGCCCCTGCTCCTCGAAGGTTTGCGGGTCGTCGATATGGGTGGCGGCCTGCGCCTCGATAAAGGCCCTGGCCTCCTCCGGCCGGAGCGTCTTGCCGAAGAACTGATTGATGGTGTGCAGATTGATCGGCAGCGAGTAGACGCACCCGCCCACGGTGCTTTTCACCCGGTTCTCGTAGGGCTTGAACGCGGAAAAGCGCCGCACGTAGTCCCACACTTCCTGGTCGTCGGTATGGAAGATGTGCGGTCCGTAGACGTGCACCATGACGCCGGTGTCCGGGTCCCGTTCGGTGTGGCAGTTGCCGGCGATGTGGTCGCGCCGGTCGATGATGTCCACCTGGTAGCCGGCCACGGCCAGTTCACGGCCAATGACCGCGCCGGAGAACCCCGCCCCGACAAACAGAATGCGCTTCATTAACGACCTCCGATTCCATCGCGCCAACCTCTCATAAGCGCCTTGATCATGGGCAGGCCGGGCTGGTGCGCCAGAGCACGCAGCGAATAGCGCGAGAGGTTGAGAAAGAAAAGAAAGTTGGTGTAGCGACTGGAATGACCCACCGGCGCCGCGTTGAAGGCGTCGCGCTTGAGCCGAAAGGCGTTGCGGACCATGTAATAGGATCGGAACGGATTAGGGTCGCCATAGCCGTAGATTTTCTTTCTGAACACCGCCTTTCTGGTATAGATCACGGTGGTGTGGAAAGACGCCTTGACCCCGTACACGGTGTCATCGTGATAAATGAAATAGGCCGGGTCCGGAAAACCGATCTTCGCCACCAGGTCACGATGGATCAGCATGCCCTCGAAGCAGGCCACATTCACCGGGCACCAGTCGCGACCCAAGGCGAAGGAGACGTTCTTCAGGTCGACCAAACGCCCGGTGGCGAAGTCAAAGAACTGTTCCCAGTATTGAACCTCGCCGTTCTCGGTGAAGATCTTGGTCGCGTTGATGCATTGAGAGAAGCCGCCGTAGCCGAGCATCGCCTCCAGCGCGTCCTGGTCCGGCTCAACATCATCGTCCATGGTCCAAAGCCAGTCATACCCGGCTTCGTAGGCGAGCTTCATGCCTCTTTCGAAGCCACCGGCGCCGCCGAGATTATGGCTCATCTTCATATAGGTGACCTTGTCACGCGCCAACCAGCCTTCAGCCTCCAAAAGCTGTTCCGTGCCGTCCGTCGAGGCATTATCGACCAGAAAAATCCGTTCCACCGGAACGCTTTGCCGTGTCAGCCCGCGTAGGGTTTCCAACAACAGCTCCTTGCGATTAAAGGTGACGACTACCGCGGCGACCGTCATACCCGCAACACCTTGCGAAGGGCGCGCAGGGGCGCCACGCTCTTGAGCCTTTCCACCACCTGCACCAACCGCCAGGTGTTGCCGCCCAGACGATGGAAGTAGTCACCCCAGGCCATCAGCATGCCCATGCTTACGCGACCTGCTTCCAGGTCGGCGCGCAGGTGTTTGTTGACGATCAGGTCCCGGTAAAACAGATGGCGATCGCGGCCCGCTGTCACGGTATTCGCGTAGTCCGCGTTGCCCTCGACGCGAATGTGATAGTTCGCCAGGCGATCTTTCACGACGATCACGTCAAATTTTGAAAGGAATCGGATATTGAACTCCCAGTCACCGATCACCGGCAGAGACTCGTCAAACAGACCGATAACGTCGAAGACCTCGCGGCGGAACAGAAAGGAGATCGGCATGAACTTGTTGATCTCCGTAATCTCCGGCAGGGATACGGACACTAGCCAGGGGTCGAAATCCCGTCTTGAGACCTCCCGGGCACCGTTATCGTCAACCCGCTCGAAGATCTGGTTGGTGTGCGTCACCACCCCCTTAATCGAAGGAAAGGGCGTACCCTGAAGCGTACGGACGCAGGTCTCGAGAAACTCCGGTTCCCAGGTGTCGTCGTCGTCATGGATGGTCACGTAAGTGGACTCGCAGGCGGTGATACCCTTGTTCGAAGCTCCCTCCATACCCAGGGATTCAGGGTTGTGAATCACCATCAGACGGTCGCCGTAACGAGCCTTGTACGGTGCCAGAACCTTTTCCACCGGCTCCGCCTCGCCACCGTCGTTGACGATCACATGGATCCAATTCTGGTAGGTCTGCCCCAGCACACTTTCCACCGCCCGACCCAGAATCAGGGCCCGGTTTTTGGTGCGGGTGATGACCGCGACGCGCTCTTGCATAGTACTCATTCAACGATTCCTTCGGAGCCACTTATCCCAAAACGAAGGTGCCCTCATCGGTTCACGCGGCTCCATATCGGCCTTCATTTGCTGATAGTCCTCACTCATTCGGTCCAACCGGCCATTCACGCCGGCCACCTGGCGGCGCAGATGGGCGACCTGGGAATGTATGTTTTCAAGGTAGACGCGGTTTACCAGCTGGCCATCCGGTCCGACGTGGGGGCGGGCCGTGCGGCATGACTCGAACCGGGCGCGCCGGTTCTTCATACGTTCGTCCACCTCGCCGTCCTGGTAGTAGCCAAAGCAGTAGCCGTCCTCGCGGTAGTACTTTCTGAGCACCGCGATGGACTGCGGGGAGGCCTCGCTCCGATCGTCTTTCTCGGTCTTGTTGATGGCCTTTATGCCGACCTGGTGGCCGATGATCGTCGTCAGCTCGCTCCAGTGCTCCTCAATGTTCTCAAGGCAACCGATCCAATCCACCAGGGTCTTTTCGCCTTCAAATACCGTTTCCGCCTGTGGATACAGGTGTTCCTCCAGGTCTTGGGGATCGATGTCGACCAGCCGTTGGATAAAGGTGTCCGCCTCACACCCGTATTCAATGCCCCGTTCCTGGTAATAAGGCGTGACGTTTTCGTCAAAAATCAGGATCTTGTTTCGGTAGAAGGACAGCGCCCGGTCCACCGGGTCCCTAACAAAGGTGAACTTGAAGACCTGGTCGAGGAGCCGGCTGCCCGGCGACAGCACGTCCAGAAAGAGAAGGTCGTAATCTCCGGGATTGTGCACGTTGAAACCGACCTGCTCCGGTGATGAATCCCGGAAATCCGATAGCGCCACCTTGATGGCGGTACATCCGCTTTTAGCAATGTTCAGGTAAGCGACATCGCCACTTTTGGCGACATAGAAGCGTTTCTTGATCATTGCCTTTCCTCGTGAATCGACTGCCCGGATAGTGTATAAACGCGATCGCAGTTTCGCTGGATGACCTGCTCCGAGTGCGATACCAACACCACGGTCTGGTCCGAATGCATCTTCTTGATCATTTCCCGCTCGGCTTTTTTCTTGAACGCCTTGTCGCCAACCGCGAGCACTTCGTCGAGCAGCAGCACGTCCGGCGACAGGAACATGGCCACCGAGAAGCCCAGGCGGGCGCGCATGCCGGAGGAATAGGTCTTCACCGGCTCGTGCATGAAATCACCCAGTTCGGCGAAGTCGGCGATCTGGTCCAGGCGGTCGAGGGCCTGGCGGCGGGTGTAGCCGAGCAGCATGGCGCTAAGCACCGCGTTGTCGGTGCCCGGCAGTTCACCGTCGAAGCCGGCCTGCAGGGCCAGCAGGGCGACGCTGACGCCGTGGTTCACCACCTGGCCGCTGTCCGGTTGGATGATGCCGGCGAGCGCCCGCAGCAGGGTGGATTTGCCGGCGCCGTTGCGGCCGACGATGCCCAGGGTCTCGCCCCGGTGGAGCTCGAAGTTCAGGCCCTGGAACACCTGGTAGTAACGGGCGCGTCGGAACAGGCTGCCGGCGCGTTTGTAGCGCACGCCCATGTCACGAACGGAAATCACCGGCTGGCCGTTCATTCCACCACCACCCGGGGAAACACCCCTTCCAGCCGCCGGTAGGCGAGAATCACCACCACCAGGCCGATCACACAACCGAGCGTGAGCCAGCCCATCTGGCTCCAGTCCGGCCATCGGTGCTCGAGCAGAATAAGCCGATATTGGTGCAGCAGGTTGGCGACCGGGTTGGTCATAAAGAGGCCGCGCCATTGCTCCGGAATGGTGTCCACGGTGTAGAACACGCCACTGACGAACAGCAGGAACTGCAATCCGGTGGGCACCAGATTGATCAGGTCGCGGACGAACGGAATCATCATCGCCAGGGCGCAGCCGACCACCACCATCAGCAGCAATTGCACCAGCACCACCGGCACCAGTGCCAGCCAGTGCACGGTGGGCGCCAGCCCGTAGAGCAGCAGAAACACCGCCAGCATCAGAAACACCAGGGTCTGCTTGCCGGCGTTCTGCATCACCGCCACCAGCGGGAAAAACAGGGGCGAGATGCGCACCTGGTTCATCAGGCCCCGCCCTTCGACGATGGTGTTGGAAGCGTGCTGCACGGTTTTGGCGAACCACTGAAACGGCACCAGCCCGGTGAGCAGATAGGCGACGAAGCCCTCGCCGCCCCGGTGCAGCAGCAGACCGAACACCACGTAGAAGACCGCCATGTACAGCAGCGGGTCGATCACCCACCAGAGGTAGCGCAGGTGGTTGCGGTTGGCTTCGGATTTCAGGTTGAGGCGCGCCTTGGTCCACACCAGGTCGACGAAGTTGCGCCCGTTCCGGCGGCGTGGCGGCGCCACCACCGCCGGCCCGGGCGCGTCGCTTTCTTCCAGCCAGTCCACGCCGTGTTCCTCGGCGAGCCGCAGGCGGCGTGCTTCCCGGTGGTGGCCCTGTTGCTCCTCCAGCGCCGCCGCGCGGCGGTAGCCCGGCGGGTGGTCGGGGAAGCGGCGGCGCACCTCGGCCCAGCGTTGGCGCGCGGTGTCCCAGTCGCCGGCGGCCATGGCCAGTTCCGCGTGTTGATCGAAGGCCGGCGCCCAGTCCGGAAAGGCATCGCGGGCGTGGCGGTTAAAGCTCAGGGCGGCGTCGTGGTCGCCGGTGGCCTGGGCCAGATGGGCACTGCGCACCCACACCGGCGGGTCATCGGGAAACCGCTCACGGGCTTCGGCCAGCAGGCGGGCCGCCAGCGCGGCGTCGCCATCGGCGAGGGCGGTGTTGGCGCCCTGCACCCAGCCACCCGGGTGGTCCTCGAAGCGGGTCCGGGCTTCCGCCAGCAGCTGCCGCGCTTCGCCGTGACTGCCCAGCTCGCGCAGGGCCACCGCCGCCTGAATCCAGACCGGCGGATGGTCCGGGTAGACCACGCGCAGGGTGGCCCAGCGGCCGGCGGCCTGTCGCCACTGGCGCGCGGCCATGGCATCGAAGGCCCATTGAAAGGCATCCCGGGGGGCGAGCCGGCGGTCTTGCCGCGGCGTTGGAGACGTCGGTGGGGAAAGGCTTTCCGCCATAATGCTTCCGGCAAAAAAACGTGAAGAAAACCTATCACGATGCCGGAAGCGAAATCGGTAAGAGGTCGCAATTGGGTGCGACGAACCAACCGGTTAGCGAATTTTTACGAAGCGGTCGGCGTGACCGTAAAGTCAGCGATAGCCGGTAGGATTGCGTTCCTGCCAGCGCCAGTGATCGGCGCACATTTCGTCGATGCCGCGCCGGGCGCGCCAGCCCAGCACGCGCTCGGCATGGGCCGGGTCGGCGTAGCACACCGCCACATCGCCGGGACGGCGGTCGACGATGGTGTGGGGGACCGGGCGGCCGCTGGCTTTTTCAAAGGCGCGGATCATTTCCAGCACGCTGTAGCCGCGACCGGTGCCCAGGTTGGTGGTGATCAGGCCGCCCTGCCCGACCAGCGCGTCCAGGGCCGCCAGGTGGCCCTGGGCCAGATCCATGACATGGATATAGTCGCGCACGCCGGTGCCGTCCGGGGTCGAATAGTCGCCGCCGAATACATTGAGCCGCTCGCGTTTGCCCACCGCCACCTGGGCCACGTAGGGCATCAGGTTGTTGGGGGTGTCGCTGGGGTCCTCACCAATCAGGCCGCTTTCGTGGGCGCCCACCGGATTGAAATAACGCAGCAGCGCGATGCTCCAGGACGGGTCGGCCACATGCAGGTCGCGCAGCATGTCCTCGATGTGCAGCTTGGTGGCGCCGTAGGGATTGGTGGCGCTGAGCGGAAAGTCCTCACGGATCGGCACCGTGGCCGGGTCGCCGTAGACGGTGGCGGAGGAACTGAACACCAGGGTGCGCACGTCGGCGCGCTGCATGGCCTCGAACAGGCGCAGAGCGCCGACCACGTTGTAGTCGTAGTAGCGCAGCGGCTGGGCCACCGACTCACCCACCGCCTTGAGGCCGGCGAAGTGAATCACGGCGCCGATGTCGTGCTCGGCGAACAGGCGGTCGAGCAAGGCGCCGTCGCGGATGTCGCCCTCCACGAAGGTCACCGTGCGACCGGTGATGCGTTCCACCCGGCGCAGCGCTTCGCGGCTGCTGTTGACCAGGTTGTCGAGCACCAGTACCGGGCGCTCTTCCTCAAGCAGGCGCAGCACCGTGTGGGAGCCGATGTAGCCGGCGCCGCCGGTGACCAGGGTGGTTTGCATGGCGGGGTCCTTCCTCCGGAGGTGAATCTCAGTGTAGCGCGGCCGGGTCAGGGGGAAAACGGGCGGCGGCCGCGCAGGGCCTGGGCCAGGGTGGCGCCGTCCACGAACTCCAGGTCGCCGCCCATGGGCACGCCCTGGGCGATGCGCGAGACGCTGACGCCGGCCTCGCGGGCCAGGTCCAGCACATAGTGGGCGGTGGCTTCCCCTTCCACGGTGGTGCCGGTGGCCAGGATCAGCTCCTGAATCTGGCCCTCGTTAAGGCGCTGCTCCAGCACATCCAGACCCAGCTCCCGGGGGCCGATGCCGTCCAGCGGCGAGAGCTGGCCCATCAGCACGAAATAATGCCCCCGGTATTCACCGGACTGCTCCAGGGCCAGCACGTCCGCCGGCGAGGCGACGATGCACACCAGCCCGGCGTCGCGGCGCGGGTCCTGGCAGATCGGGCAGAGATCGTCCTCGGCGTAGTTGCGGCAGCGCTGGCAGTGGCGCACGCCGTCCATGGCCGCGCTGAGGGCACCGGCCAACTGGCGACCGTCCTCGCGGCCGCGCTCCAGCAGCGAGTAGGCCATGCGCTGGGCGGACCGGGGCCCGACCCCGGGCAGGCAGGTGAAGGCTTCGATCAGCGATTCCACCAGGGGCGCGTGTTTCACGGTTTGAAGCCCGGCGGGAACGGGAAGTCGCCGGCCATGCCTTTCATCATGTCCTGCTGCTGGCGCTCCACGCGCCGCACCGCGTCGTTGACGGCGGCGGCCAGCAGGTCCTCGAGCATGTCCTTGTCCTCGCCCATCAGGCTGTCGTCGATGGCCACGCTTTTCACGTCGTGGCGGCCATTCATGACCACCTTGACCAGGCCGGCGCCGGCTTCACCGGTGACTTCTGCCTTGGCCACGTCTTCCTGGGCCTTCTTCATTTTCTCCTGCATGGCCTGGGCCTGCTGCAGCAGATTGTTCATGTCGAAATCCATGGCAACCTCGGTTGGCTGGGCTCAGAGTTCCCGCGGGCGGATGCTGTTTTCATCCAGGCGGGCGTTGAACTGGTCGATCAGGGTCCGCACGGTGTCGTCGTCGAGCAGGGCCTGGCGGGCCTCCGCCAGCCGCTCGGCGCGGCGTGCCTGGTCCAGGGCCTCCGGCGTGTCGCCGGCGTCGGCCTCGAACTCCAGATTAAGACGGATGCGGCGCTGGAAGTAGTCGCTGAGGGCCCCGGCCAGTTCCTGGGTACGTTCCTGGCTGACCAGCACCTGATGGCCGGTGGCCAGGCGCAGGGTCCACTGGTCATTGTCGCGGGCGGTGAGCACCGCGTTGCGCGCCAGGTTGCGCACGGTGCCGTCCAGGGGCAGCCGTTCCACCAGGGCCGCCCACCAGGCGCCCACGTCGCGGTCGGATTCAGGCTCCGCCAGGGGCAGCGGGGTGTCTTCCCGGCGCGGCGTCGGGGCGCGCTCCGGCGCCGGTTCGGTGCCAGCGGCGACCGGCGCCGGCGCGGGGGCCGCCACCGGGGCGTCGTCCGCCATGGCCGGGGGCGCCTCGTCCCAGGGCGGCGGTTCCTCGCTCCAGGGCGGGGGATCGTCGTCGCGGGCGGTGGACGCCACCGGTGCGCCACCAGGGTCCGCCGGCGCCGGGTCGGCCGGCGTCCGGGTTTCAGCTGGAACCGGGGCCGGCGACTCGGCGGGCGCCGGCTTGCGGCGGGCGGCTTTGTCGTCGCCCAGCAGGGCGCGCAGGTCGCCGGGGGTGGCGGTGGGCCGGTCCGCCGGCGGTGCCTGCGGGGAAGCCGAAGGCGCCGGGGCGCCGGGCGCCGAAGCGGTCATGTCGGAAGGGGCGCCGCCGGTGGCGCCGGCGGCGGGCGCCGGCTCAGGCTTTTTTGCCGGGCCCCGGGCCTCCCCGCCGGGCAGCACGCCACGCGGGGAGAACAGCACCATGCGCAGCAGGCTCATCTCCAGGGCGGCGCGGGCGTCCGGCGCCTCCTGCACGTCCCGGCGGCCGCGCAGCGCCACGTCGTAATACAGCTGGATCTGTTCCGCCTGGAAGCGGCCGGCCAGCGCCACCATGTCCGCGTCGGCACCGTCGCCGCCCAGGGCCTGGATCACCGCCAGCTCGTGCAGCGCCGCCACCACCTCGTCGAGCAGCGCCAGCTCGTCCGGGGCGTGCTCGGCGATGCCGGCCAGGGCGCGCAGCACCGCCGCCGCCTCGCCGCCGGACAGGGCCTCCAGCAGGGTCCGCACATGGCCCCGGTCCACGGTGCCGAGCATGGCGCTGACCGCCTGCTCGCTGAGCTGCTCGCCGCCGAAGGCGATGGCCTGGTCGGTGAGGCTGAGGGCGTCACGCATGGAGCCCTGGGCGGCGCGGCCCAGGGCCAGCAGCGCCGGCTCCTCGAAACGGATCATCTCCCGTTCCAGCAGCGTCTTCAGATGCCCGGCGATCTGCTCCGCCGGCAGCGCCTTGAGGCTGAACTGCAGGCAGCGCGACAGGATCGTCACCGGCATCTTCTGCGGGTCGGTGGTGGCGAGCAGGAACTTCACATGGGGCGGCGGTTCCTCCAGCGTCTTCAGCAACGCATTGAAGGAATGGGCCGAGAGCATGTGCACCTCATCGATCAGGTACACCTTGTAGCGGCCCCGGGTGGGCGCGTACTGGACGTTTTCCAGCAGCTCGCGGGTGTCCTCCACCTTGGTGCGGCTGGCGGCGTCCACCTCGATCAGATCCACGAAGCGGCCTTCGCCGATTTCCTTGCAGGTGGGGCACACTCCGCACGGCTGGCTGCTGACGCCCTCCTCGCAGTTGAGGCAGCGCGACAGAATGCGGGCGATGGTGGTCTTGCCCACGCCACGGGTACCGGTGAACAGGTAGGCGTGATGCAGGCGATCCTGATCCAGCGCATGGGTCAGCGCCCGGGAAACGTGCTCCTGACCGACCAGCTCATCAAAGGTGCGCGGGCGGTACTTGCGGGCTAGAACCTGGTAACTCATCGCTCTCCAGCCGGACGGCGTTCGGGGGCTTCGGGAAAACCCGTATGCTAGCGAATCTCGCCGGTGGGGGACAGCGGATCGACCAAACAAGGGCCCGACCACCTTGCATTCTCAAGGTACTTTAGGGAAATTATTGATTGGAGATAAATTTGCTAATCTGGCTATAGACATGAATCCCATCACCAATCCTTACGCGCCGGGCGCCGGTGCACCCCCGCCTGCCCTGGCCGGTCGCGACGATCTGCGCGAGCGCGTGCACGTGGCCATTGAGCGAGCCCGCCGAGGTCGTCATGCGAAGAGCGTGATTCTGGTTGGCCTGCGGGGCGTGGGCAAAACCGTTCTGCTCGACCGAATGCGGCTGGATTGCGAAGCTGAAGGCAACCCGACGATTCGCGTGGAAGCGCCCGAAGGCCGGTCCCTGCCCGCCATTCTCGCTCCCCGGCTGCGCTCGGTTCTGCTCAGCCTGAGCCGGGTGGCGGCGGCCAAGGACCTGGCCGACCGCGGCCTGCGCGCCCTGGTGGGCTTCGCCCGCTCGCTCAAGGCCACCTTCAACGACATCGAGGTGGGTCTGGATCGGGAGCCGGAACCCGGGCTGGCGGACAACGGCGACCTGGAGACTGACCTGGGCGTTCTGCTGGAACAGGCCGGGTTGGCGGCCCGCCAGGCTGGCGCCGCCATCGCCCTCTTTATCGATGAACTTCAGTATGTGGAAGAAAGCCAGCTCGCCGCCTTGATCAGCGCCCTTCACCACTGCAGCCAGCGACAGCTGCCCATCGTCATGGTCGGTGCCGGCTTGCCGCAGTTGCGGGGGCGTGCCGGCAATGCAAAATCCTACGCGGAACGGCTGTTCGACTACCCCGAGGTGGGGCCTTTGACTCGGGAAGAGGATTTACGGCAAGCGCTTATCAAACCCGCCCTGGAGGAAGGCGTCGCGTATACCGACGGCGCCTTCCGCGCGGTGCTTGCGCATACCGGCGGTTACCCCTACTTCCTTCAGGAGTGGGGCTCGAGCGCCTGGAAGGTCGCCACCACCAGCCCGATCACGGAGCAGGATGTGGAGGAAGCCACCGAGCAGGCCATCTCCGAACTGGATCAAAGCTTCTTCATGGTGCGTTTCGACCGACTCACCCCGGCGGAAAAAAGTTACCTCAGAGCCATGGCGGAACTGGGTGGGGGTCCTCATCGCAGCGGCGAAATCGCCGCCAAGGCGGGACGTACTTCCGCTTCGCTCGCGCCGATTCGCAACAATCTTATTCAGAAAGGAATGATCTGGAGCCCGAGCCACGGGGATACCGCGTTCACGGTGCCGCTGTTTGACGCGTTCCTCAAACGAGTAATGCCCGAGTTCGAACCGGGCTGAGCGAGACAAGGAGGAAGCGGGGAAGGAAATTGGAGGCCTTCCCGCCAGCCGCACCCCGGCACACGAGTCCACTGCTACCGTTGCTCCCTTCCGGGCCTGGCGGGGTTCACAGTTTGTCGTTGCGGGGGGACCGGCGGGTCGGCCATCGCTCGCCTTTCAGCGAGCGCGCATTGTGGCCAAAGGCCCGGGCCTTTGCAAGCGCCCGGGCCGCCGGCTCCGGTCGGGCGGCGATTTATTCGCCGCCGCCGCCATCAACGGTGTTGCCAGCGCCCTGGATCGGCACCCGCCGGGGTTTGGCGGACTCCGGAACCACCCGGGTCAGGGCCACCACCAGCAGGCCGTCCTCGAAGCGCGCGCCTTCCACCTGCACGTGATCGGCCAGCCGGAAGCTGCGCTCGAAGGCGCGCCGGGCGATGCCACGGTGCAGCCAGGTGCGGGTGTCGTCGGGGGCGTTGTCGCGGGGCTTGCCGGTGATGCGCAGCAAGTTCTCCTGGACGGTGATGTCCAGTTCGTCGCGGCCGAATCCGGCCACCGCCATCACCACGCGGTAGGTGCCGTCCTGCTCGCGGATGATGTCGTACGGCGGGTAGCCGTTGGACTGGTCGGCGCGCAGCACGCTTTCCAGCCAGTCGTCGAAGCGATCAAACCCCACGGAATGTCGGAACAGGGGTGCCAAGGTGTTCATCACGTTACCTCCAATACATCTCGAACGGTCCCCGAAGGCGACCGAAAGGACAAGGTCAGTGTCGTGACGGGTTAGCCGGCTAAAGCTGTCACACGGCCTTATTTAAGGGTGGGAAACGATATTTCAAGGGGAGGAAGGCAGGCCTGCTTGTAGCTTGCAGCTATCTAGCGGGCCGGGTCGGCGGCGACGGCGGTGCTGTTGTTGCAGCGGAACCAGCCGGCGATGCTGAGCCGCTGGCGCTGGGCTTCCAGCACCTCGTGGGGGATACGGTCGCTGAGAAAGCACACCAGGGTGCCGGCGCGGGGCGCCACGTCCAGGTCCGGCTCGCTGGCGTCCGGGTCCGGCCACAGGCGCAGGCGGCCGCCTTCATCGTCGCGCCAGTCCCGGTTCAGGTAGAGCACCGCCGACAGCACCCGGCCGTTGTTGCCGTTGAAGGCGTCCAGATGCCGGCGGTAGAAGGCCCCCGGGTCATAGAGCGCGAAGTGCGCTTCCAGGTCGAACAGCCCCAGGAACAGGGCCCGGTTCACCGCCAGCCGCAGTTGCTCCATCTCCTTGAAAAGCGCGCACTGGGCCAGGGTGGAGCCGTCCAGCCACAGGGTGCGGTCCCGGCGTACCCGTTCGTTGCGGTGCTGATCACGGCCGCGGCCGATGCCGGCGGCCTGGAATTCGCCGCGCCGGTCACGCAACAGGGCTTCCCGGCGCAGGGCGCGAATCAGATGGGCGGGAAAATAGTCCGGCGCCACCGCGTAGTGGCGCGCCACCAGATCGTCGATCAGGCGCTGGCAGCGGTCGCCGCCGGGGCCGCCGATCACATCGGCCGGATTGGTCAGGGCAGTGTCCTCGGTGAACGAGCCCGGTGGTACGGGTTCAGTGCAGGGCGCCGGATTCCGGCGGGGGCGTCTCGTCTTCGTCCGGCCAGAACAGCCAGTCGGCCTGCTGACAATCTTCCAGCAGCTGCACGGTGGCGTCCAGGGTGGCCTGCACGAAATAGATGAACTGGTCGAAGGTCACGCCCTGGCGGCCCAGCAGCAGGTCGCAGGCGACCATGCGCGGCAGGGCATCGTCGTTGATGTCCAGGAACAGCTTCAGGGACGGGTAGTCCATGTTCAGGCGGCTGAGTTCGGCCTGGGCGGCGAAAATCGCCGCGGGCCGCAGCTCCAGCTCGGTGGAGAGCAGCAAACCGTCCTCCTCCACGAACAGACGGGCATCGACCACCCCTTCCCGGCTTTGCAGCTCGGAAAAGTGCAGGCCGTGGCACTGATCGCAGATGTAGAACTGTATGTTGGCCTGTTCCAGCCAGCGCGTGACTTGTTCCGCGTCCGGCGTCACCACCGTGTGCATGGGCACGCTCCTTTATCCGGGGGCGCATGATCCGGCATTCAGGCGGGAAAAGGAAGGGCCAAACTTTAAACTTTCAACTCCTCTTCCCTCCTTTATGATGCCACAGGAAACAACCTGTTTAGCGCCCCTGTTTAGCGAGATAAGGACCCGCCATGACCTCGACCACCTATGTCGCCTTCCGCGCCAGCGACCGCCTGCACCGGCTCACCGACGGCTTTATCCATCGCATGCGCGACGGTGCCCGGGAGCCGGAACCGAAAGTGGTGGAACAGATCATGACCACCTTTATCGACGAGGCGCTGGCCGCCTTTTTCCTGACCCCGGCGTCCTACTCCGGGTTGGGCGGCACCCAGCGGCGGCTGGTGCGGCTGGCCGCCGACACCATCTCCAAGGCCAGCGGCGTGGTGATCGGGCGCAGCGCGCGCAAGATGGATCTGACGCAGAACCAGGCCGCCGCCGAGTACATGGACGAAATTCGCTTTCCCGGACCCGGGCACGCCTGGTGGTACGTGGGTTTTCCCATCGACGAGGGGCTGGCGGCGCGCGGGCGCGGGCTGGCGGAGCGCTGCCAGGACGGCCACTTCGAGGGGGCGCGGGAGGACCTGGTGCACTATCTGCGCACCGTCACCGACCGGGCCCTGGAATGGTACTTCAACAAGCCCATCGAGCTGCTGCGCTTTGGGCCGATTCTGCGCAAGGTGGCGGCGGTGGGCGTGGATACCACGCGCAAGGCCAGCTACGGAGTGATCGGCAAGGTGATTCCGAACCTGGATGATGAACAGCTATTGCAGTCGGCGCTTTACTATCGCGATATGCAGGTGCGCCATTAGCGGCAACCACATTAGCGACAACCACATTGCCGACTTTTTTCCTCACTGAAGAAAACACGCTGGTAACAAATACTTACGCTCGTACCGCAGGCAGAAGGAATAACACCAAGTTTTTACAAAAGTGCGTATACAACGGATTGCGCAGCACTTTGGCCGCTCTCTACTATCGATTGCAAAGCAACGATAACGAAACAACGAGGAGTGAGCCGTGTCTTTGCGCCATGCCATTCTTGTCCTTCTGCAAGACCAGGAAGCCAGCGGCTATGACCTCGCCAGGGAGTTCGCCAACAGCATCGGCCTGGTTTGGAACGCCACCCATCAGCAGATCTATCTTGAACTGGGGAAACTGAGTGAGCAGGACATGGTGCGTTACCGCCATGTGCCGCAGGAAGGGAAACCGGACAAAAAGCTCTACAGCCTGACCGACGCCGGTCGCGCCGAGCTGGTGCGCTGGCTAAAGAAGCCGGCGGGGCCGGCGCGCATCCGCGACGCCTTCATGGTGAAGGTGGCCGGCGGCGCGCTGGCCGACACCCAGCTTCTGCTCAGCGAACTGGACATCCTGTCCAAACAGCGGCGCGAGCGGCTGGCCACGTTCGAGGCGCTGGCGCAGCGGCTGGATGAGAGCGGCCGGGACGAAAACGTCTACAACTACCTGACCGTGCGCCGCGGCATCCTGGACCAGCGGGCCTGGCTGCAGTGGGCGGAGGAAGTGCGCCGCTCCCTGGAGCATCGCTCCGCGGACAGTACCGCCTCGTAATCCCGCATCCGCCCCGGACTGTCGGACAGAACCGAGCGCTTGCTTGCCCGCCGTGACACCGCTGGCTATGTTGAGCGCTTGGTTTTTTATCGGGGACCGGGACCGCCATGCACATCGCCACGGGTTTTGATCCGCAGCTCGACCCTCAGCCCGCCGAGCTGGTGACGCCGGACGGTCAGGTCCGGTTGGGCCTGTTTCCGGACACGGTGGCGCGCATCAACGGGCGCGACCACGATTACCGGCGCCCCATGGGGCAACCGGCGCCGCGCCGGGCGCGGCATTTCCATTACAAGCAATTCCAGTATTTCGGGCTGGTCAGCGACGAGTTGCTGATCGGTTGCGCCCTGGCCGATACGGCGTATCTGGGGCTGGCGTTTTTCTACGTGTTCGAGCCCGCCAGCGGGCGGCTGCGCGAGCACACCTGGCGTTCGCCGCTGGCCCGGGCGCTGACCCTGAGTACTTCGCCGCTGGACGGCGAGAGTCGCTTTGAGCAGGGCAAGGTGTCGATCCGCATGGGCTACCGGCAGGACGCGGACGGCCGGCAAAAAAGCCTGCGCGTGACCCTGCCGGATCTGGAGCTGCGGGCGGCCCTGCACGAGCCGGCGGGCTACCGGCCCATGTCGCTGTGCACGCGCACCGGCATCAGCGGCTGGACCTACGCCAACAAGGTGGCCGGGGTGGACGTGCACGGCAGCCTGCGGCGCGGCGACCAAGAACAGGATCTGGCCGCCCTCGGCAACGCCGGCGGCCACCATGATTTTTCCGCCGGCTACATGCGCCGGGAAACGTTCTGGAACTGGGCCTGCCTGTCCGGGCGGGTGAACGGCCACCGGCTGGGGTTGAACCTGTCCTGCGGGGTCAACGAAACCGGCGTCAACGAAAACTGCCTGTGGCTGGACGACCTGCTGGTGAAGGTGGACGGCGTGCGCTTTGACTACCGGCGCGACGATTTGCAGCAGCCCTGGCGGGTGACCAGCCGTTGCGGCCAGGTGGCACTGACCTTCACCCCCCTGGGCCGCCACCGGGAACGGCTCAACCTGGGCCTGTTCGCCAGCAATTTTCATCAACTTTTCGGGCGCTTCGACGGCGAGATCCGCCTCGCCGGCGAGGCGCCCCTGACGGTACGGGGCCTGCACGGTTTCGTCGAGGAGCAGTACGCGAAATGGTAGACGAGCAACCGCAACGCCCCACCCCACCGGAGGGCGACCAGGGTCCGCAAGGCGACGCCGTGAACGAGCGCCTGCGGCGCGGCTGGTTCTGGGCGCTGGAGTACTGGCGGGAACTGTTCAATTTCCGCTTCGACAAATACATGATCATCCAGGTGATTCCCGGCGTATACGGGGTGGCGCTGACGGCCATGGCGCTGGGGTTGCTGTATCTGTGCGTGGAGGCGTTCATGGCCTCCACCTGGCGGGGGCTGTTTTTCCTGTTTATCGGCGGGCCGCTGCTGTTTTTGTTTTTCGCCACCCTGCTGCGGGCGTTGCTGGAGTTCTACATGGTGGTGTTCAAGATTTCCGCCCATGTGGATCAGCTGGCCGGGCTGCGCGATACCGTGGACCGGCTGTCCGGCATCGGTGATTCGGTGGACGAGATGGTGGCGGTGACCCGGCGCATTCCGTTCTGGCGCGTGCTCTCCAGCCGGCGCCGCAATCCGCCGCCGCCCCGCGACGACGATAACGAAACGCCCTGATCGTCCGACCGCGATCCGGCGCGGGTTATTGATCCAACGCGGTCAGCAACAAACGCTGATAGAGCCGCTCCCGCAGCCCGTCCGGCTGCGCCAGCCCCATCCGTTGCAGCGCCTCGGCGTGCTTCTCCGGGTCGTGGTCGTGCAGCAGCGCTTCCCGGGCCAGCTTGAAATAGTCCTTCTGCCCCACGGTTTCCTTCAGCCAGGTCAGCGCTTTCAGCAGGCGCTGCTCGGTGGCGTCGAAATCCGTGCCCAGGGGGAAGGTGGCGAAGGCCTGGTCGTCGCCCTGCTCCGCCACCCGGCGCAGGAAATCCGGATTGTTATGCCGGAAGCGCTCGGGAATCTGGTAATCGTGGCGCAGCTTGCCGGCCTGCTGGGCCTGCTCCATCAGTTCCACCTGGAAGCGGCTGTCGGCCACGTTGAGCATGGCCATCACCACTTCCTCGTCGGTCTTGCCGCGCAGGTCGGCGACCCCGTATTCGGTGACCACCATGTCGCGCAGATGGCGCGGAATGGTGTTGTGGGCGTAGGAGAACAGCACGTTGGAGGCCGCCTCGCCGCCGCGCTGACGCCAGGCCCGGGTCATCAGGATGGAGCGCGCCCCGGGTAATTCATGGGCCTGGCTGACGAAGTTGTACTGGCCGCCCACGCCGCTGAGCACGCGGCCGTCGTCGAGCTGGTCGGACACCGCCGCGCCCAGCAGGGTGACGGTGAAGGCGGTATTGATAAAGCGGGCGTCGCGACGCTGGGCGATGCGCAGGTCCTCGCCGCCGTACAGGTCGTTGATCTGGTTGACCCGGGTCATGTTGATCTTGGCGCGGGTCTCCTCGTCCAGCTCGCGCAGCCGCTGGTAGAACGACCGGGGCCCGAGAAAGAAGCCGCCGTGCATGATGATGCCGCCCTTCAGGCTATCGCCCAGCCAGGTCTCCAGGGCCTCGCGGGTATCCGGATGGTCCAGATCGTTGGGCACGCTGTCGTCGTTGGGCAGGCGCAGGCGGTTGCCTTCCACGGTCAGGCCATAACGCAGCACGCCGAAGTCGGTGAGCCGTTTGAGCTGCTCCGGGCGCAACGGTGAGGAAATGTGCCGGCGCCGGCGCAGGCCGTCGATCAGGTCCAGACCCGGCACGCATTCGGCGTGCTCCAGACATTCCCGCTGCAGGCCGATCCAGTGGTACACCGGCCGGCGGATGATCCCGTCGTCGATCAGCCGCAGCAGACCATGGGTCATCATCTCGCTGCAGCCGTACAGGCCCAGTTCGAAGCGGCCGTCGCCGCCCTCGTCGTCGATCAGGGCACGATGTTCCTCGGGCAGCTCCAGGGCGTCCAGCAGCCCCCGGTAGTCGTCGTTGCGCTGCTCCCGGCGGCGGGTGTGATGCACCAGGGCATCGCCCAGGGCGCCGATGCCGATCTGCAGGGTACCGCCGTCGCGCACCAGGGTGCTGGCGTGCAGGCCGACGAAATGATCCTGCAGCACCACCGGCATATTGGGGGTGCTGAACAGACGGGTCTGGGCCTGGGGATCGTCGATCACGATGTCCATCTCGTCGAACCACTTACCCAGTTCCGCGTCGTTGCCCATGAACGGCAGGTCGTGGTGCACCTGCCCCACCGCCACGATGGTCTCGCCGGCCTCGCGGCGGGCCTTGAGCATGGGCAGCAGTTCCAGGGTCACTTCCGGGTTGCAGGAAAAGCTGTAGCGGCGGGCGTCGCCTTCGCCGCGCACCGCCAGCAACTGGGCCACCACATTGACGCCACGGGCGTTGATGTCACGGGCGGCATGGGTGTAGTTGACGCTGATGTAGTGGCGCTGGGCGCTCTCGCTGTTGAGCAGGCTGCCGGGCTGGAAGAAGAATTCGTAGACGCGGATGTTGTCCGGCAGGGCGTCCTTGCGCACCGCCTTGAGGTAGTCGAGCTCCTCGTAATCGCCGAACACCCGGTCGGCGAACGGCTCCAGGAAGCGCCGTTCCAGATCGCTGCCGGCGGCCGGGCGCCCCAGGGACAGAGCGGTATAAATGTCCAGGGACAGGGACGGGTCGGCCTCCACGCGCCGGTACAAAGCGTTGACCAGCCGGTTGGGCTTACCCAGGCCCAGCGGCAGGCCCAGGCGAATCTCGCCGCCGGTCTGTTCGATGATGCGATCGGCGGCCAGGTAGGCGTCGTCCATTCGCTCGGGCACGTGGCGCTCCTTCTTATTGGTGAGTCATTGCGTGAGTGACTGGCCTGCCGGCAGCATACCCGACCCGGCCGGCGCACCGGGGTATAGCTTTGAAAAATATGCGCCGCCGTGCCTAGTCGGCGTCGACCCCTTCAGCGTCAACCCCTTCCGCGTCAAAAAAGGGAATGCGGGTTTGCGGCGCACGCACGGTCTGCGAGCGTTCGCCGTCCGGGCCCACCACCAGCGTCTCCAGCGGCACGCCGTTGACGTATTCCAGCAACGGAATGTCCACGCCCAGCAGCGCTTCCGGGTGCTCGCAGCGCCAGGCATAGCGGCCCTGGAAGGTCAGCGGCGGGGTCGGGTCTTCACGGGTCAGCGCGGTTTCCGCCTGTTCCCGGGTCACGCTGCACAGGGCTTCCGGCATCGGCTCGAGCACGTTGCGGGCTTCGCCGAGCCGCTGCAGGGCCTCGGTGACCGCCATTTTTTCCTCGTCGTTGGCCGGCGCCCGTTCGAAGCCCACCACCTGGGCCGCCGGCAGGGTCAGGCGCGCCACCAGCGCCTGGCCGTGCAGGGCCAGCTCCAGAGTGCCCGCCTGGCGGCGGTCGCCGTCGCCGGCGGCCGCGACGACGCCGCTCAGCAGCGCGCACAGCAGGCCGGCGGTCAGATCCATCCCTATCCGCGTGAGTCGCATGTCGGTGCCTCCTTGAGCGCCAGACGCCGGCGCCAATCCGCCAGCCAGCTCGCCGGCCGGGCCGGGTCGTCGCCGGCGGCGATCACCACCAGGCGGCTGTCGTCGTCGCCGTCCGGCCAGGCCGGCAGCGGCGCCATCTCCAGCGGCTGGCCGGTGACCGCCTGAATCAGCAGGGGGCCGTCCAGTTTTTCGATGGCCACCAGTCCCTTGAGGCGCACCAGCTCGTCGCCGGCGCTGTCGCGCAGCGCCGCCAGGGCCTCCTGCAGCCGATCATAGGGGATCGGTCCGCGCCAGCGAAGACCGGCCGGGTGCAGGCGATGGCCGGGACCGGCCAGGGGCGCCGCCGGGGCCAGGGCATCGCCGGGGGCCGGCGGCCCGGCCGGGGCCAGCGCGCCGGTGATGCGGCACTGTCTGGGAAAGTCCCGGTCGAGCAGGTCGGCGGTGGCGGACGCGGCCTCCCCCACCTCGGCGCGGGGGTTGAGCCGGCGCAGTTGTTCGATCAAGGCGCGGTGGTCGTGGGTGGCGCCGTCGGCGCCGACCCGGTCGGTCTTGGTCAGCAGCAGCACATCGGCGGCGGTGACCTGCTCCAGGGCCTCCGGGTGGCGGGCCAGGGCCGCCTCGCCGGCGACGCCGTCCACCGTGGTCAGTACCGAGCGCAGCCGGAAGCGCTTGCGCAGCCAGGCGTCCTGCTCGAGCACCGCGGTAACCCCGAACGGGTCGGCGGCGCCGGTGGTTTCCAGCAGCACCAGGGAGAACGGCGGCAGATCGGCGCCGGCCCGGGCCATATAGAGGTTGCGCAGCGTGGTGCGCAGGGTGCCCTGCACCGCGCAGCACACGCAGCCGCCGGCCAGCAGGCTGATCGGCGCGCCCACCCGGCGCGCCAGGTCCTGGTCGATGCCGATGTCGCCCAGTTCATTGATGACCACCGCCAGGTCGCCACGCTGGCCCAGCCAGCGGTTGAGCAGCGTGGTTTTGCCGCTGCCCAGAAACCCGGTCAACACCACCAGGGGAATGGGCGGCCCGCTCATTGCCCGCGGATCGCCCAGGGCAGCGCCTGACCGGCCCAGAACGGCACCATCGCCTCGCCGGCGGCGGTGACCGTGTCCGGCACCGCCCAGTCGCGGCGCTCCAGGGTCACCGTGTCGGTGTTGCGCGGCAGCCGGTAGAAGTCGGCGCCGAAGTGGCTGGCGAACCCTTCCAGCTTGTCCAGGGCGCCGAAGCGGTCCAGGAAGCTGGCGTACAGCGGCAAGGCGGCGCGCGCCGAATAACAGCCGGCGCAGCCGCAGGCGGCTTCTTTCTTGTTGCGCGCGTGGGGCGCCGAGTCGCTGCCCAGGAAAAAGCGCGGGTGGCCGTCCAGCACCGCCCGCTGGATGCGCTCCTGGTGGGTGCGACGCTTGAGCACCGGCAGGCAGTAGTTGTGCGGGCGCACCCCGCCCACCAGCAGATCGTTGCGGTTCATCAGCAAATGTTGCGGCGTGACGGTGGCGGCGGTGAGCTCGCCGGCGTCGCGCACGAAGTCCACCGCTTCGCCGGTGGTGACGTGCTCAAAGACGATGCGCAGGGCTGGGAAGCGCTCGCGGATGTCGTTCAGGTAACGGTCGATGAACACCCGCTCCCGGTCGAAGATGTCGATCTCCGCCTCGGTGACCTCGCCGTGCACCAGCAGGGGCACGTCGTGCTTTTCCATGGCCTCGTAGAGGTGGCCGATGCGACCCGGGTCGGTGACGCCGCTGTCGGAGTTGGTGGTGGCGCCGGCCGGGTACAGCTTGAAGGCGTGCACGAAGTCGCTGGCGGCGGCGCGGGCCACCTCCTCCACCGGCGTCTCATCGGTGAGGTACAGCACCATCAGCGGCTCGAAGCCGCTGCCGGCGGGCACCCGCTCGAGAATGCGGTCGCGGTAGGCGGCGGCCTGGGCCACGGTGGTCACCGGCGGCGTCAGGTTGGGCATGACGATGGCCCGACGGAACACCCGGGCGGTGGCCGGCACGGTTTCCGCGAGCATCTCGCCGTCGCGGAAATGCAGGTGCCAGTCGTCCGGGCGGGTGAGGGTCAGGGTGTCGGCCATGATCAGCGTTCCACCGCCAGGGCCACGCCCTGACCGCCCCCGATGCACAGGGTGGCCAGGCCCTTCTTCACGTCCCGGCGCTGCATTTCGTGGAGCAGGGTCACCAGTACCCGACAGCCGGAAGCGCCGATGGGGTGGCCCAGGGCGATGGCGCCGCCGTTCACGTTCACTTTGTCGAAGTCCCACTCCAGTTCCTTGCCCACCGCCAGGGATTGGGCGGCGAAGGCTTCGTTGGCTTCGATCAGGTCCAGCTGATCCAGGCTCCAGCCGGCGCGCTGCAGGCAGCGGCGGGTGGCGGACACCGGGCCGATGCCCATGATCGCCGGGTCCACGCCGGCGCTGGCCTGGCCGGCCAGGCGCGCCAGGATCGGCAGGCCCAGCTGGTTGGCGCGCGCTTCGCTCATCAGCATTACCGCGGCGGCGCCGTCGTTGAGGGCGGAGGCGTTACCGGCGGTCACCGTGCCGTCCTTCTTGAAGGCCGGGCGCAGGCCGCCCAGGGAGTCGGCGGTGGTGTCGGCGCGGGGTTGCTCGTCGGTGTCGACCACTTTGGGCTCGCCCTTGCGCTGGGGCACTTCCACCGGGGTGATTTCATTCTTGAAGCGGCCGGACTCGATGGCCTCGGCGGCCTTGCGGTGGGAAGCGGCGGCGAATTCGTCCTGCTGCTCCCGGGTGAGGCCGTATTTCTCCGCCAGGTTCTCGGCGGTGATGCCCATGTGGTAGTCGTTGAAGGCGTCCCACAGGCCGTCCTGGATCATGGTATCCACCAGGCTGGCGTGGCCCATGCGCAGGCCGGTGCGCGCCTTGGGCAGCACATAGGGGGCCAGGCTCATGCTCTCCTGGCCGCCGGCGATCACCACGTCGGCTTCGCCGCAGCGGATCGCCTGGCTGCCCAGGTGCACCGCCTTGAGGCCGGAGCCGCACACTTTATTGATGGTCAGAGCCGGCACTTCCTGGGGCAGGCCGGCCTGGATGCCGGTCTGGCGGGCCGGGTTCTGGCCGACGCCGGCGGTGAGCACCTGACCGAGGATCAGCTCGTTGACGGTGGCCGGGTCCACGCCGGTATCGGCGAGCAGCCGGCGGACCACGATCTCGCCCAGTTTGGTGGCGGGCAGGTCCGCCAGGCCGCCCTGAAAGCGGCCGATGGCGGTACGGGTGGCGGCGACAATGACCACGTCTTGCATGGGGTTCTCCCTCGATCAACGACAACAGGATTCAGCGAAAGGCGGCCATTTTAGGACCTGTTCACCCTATTTGCATCACACCCGCCGTCGTCGACCTCAGGCGTCGCCGTCGTCGCCCTGCTGTCGCTGCTGCTCGGTGACCTCGTTCAGTTCGAACCACATGGCGTTGAGGATGGCGAAGGTGCAGGCCAGGCCCACCCCCAGAATCCAGGCGAAATACCACATCAGTACATCTCCTCGTTAACGTCCCGTTCGCTGACCTTGCCCCACAGCACCTTGTACACCCAGGCGGTGTAGAGCAGCACGATGGGCAGCAGCAGCACGGTGGCGATCAGCATGATGCCCAGGGTGTAATGGCTGGAGGAACCGTCCCACACCGTCAGGCTGTGGCCCGGGTCGGTGCTGCTGGGCAGAATGATCGGAAACATGGCCGCCCCCACCGTGGTGATGATGCCGGCCACCGACAATTTGGAACCCAGGAAGCTGAGCGTGCCGATGCGCGTGGCCAGACCCAGCAGCGCCAGCACGGCACCGCCAAAGCCCACCACCGGCACCAGCCACAGCAGCGGCCATTTGGCGAAGTTGTTCATCCACAGGCCGGCTTCCAGCACCACTTCCTTGCGCAGCGGGTTGCTGGGGCCGTTGGGGTCCAGGTCACCGACAATGCGGTAACCGTCCAGCTGCGCCACCCAGAAGCCGCCCACCGCGAACAGCACGATCACCACCAGCGCCGCGATCATGCCATAGCGCCGGGCCCGCTCCGCCGGCTCGCCGTCGGCCTTGATCTGCAGCCAGGTGGCGCCGTGCAGAATCAGCATGGCCAGGGACACCAGGCCGCACAGCAACGCGAACGGATTGAGCAGCGCGAAGAAGGAGCCGGTGTAGAACGGCCGCAGGGTATCGTCGAAATGGAACGGCACGCCCTGCAGCACGTTGCCCACCGCCACGCCGAAGATCAGCGCCGGCACCACGCCGCTGAAACACAGGGCCGCGTCCCAGCGGGCCCGCCAGGCCGGCTCCGGGCGCTTGGAGCGGAACTTGAACGCCACCGGGCGGATGATCAGCGCCACCAGGATCAGGAACATGGCCAGATAGAAGCCGGAGAAACTGACCGCGTAGAGCGCCGGCCAGGCGGCGAAGATGGCGCCGCCACCGAGAATGAACCACACCTGGTTGCCTTCCCACACCGGTCCCACGGTATTGATCACCTGGCGGCGCTGGCCGTCGGTGCGGGCCACCGCCGGCAGCAGCGCGGCGGTGCCCATGTCGAATCCGTCGGTGACCGCGAAGCCCACCAGCAGCACGCCGAGCAGCGCCCACCAGATCAACCGCAACACTTCATAATCAAACAACATGGCGTTGTCTCCTTATTCCTGGGGCCGGGAAAAAGCCGGCGAGAAGCGCTCGTCCAGGCGGGCGGGATCGTCGCCGCTTTCCGCCTCCTCCGGACCCTTGCGGATGGTCTTGAGCATCAGGCGGACCTCGATGATCGCCAGGGTGGTGTAGATCACCACGAAGCCGACCAGGGTGATCAGGATGTCGCTGACACCGATGGAGCTGACCCCGAGGAAGGTGGGCAGCACCCCTTCGATGACCCAGGGCTGACGGCCGTATTCCGCCACCAGCCAGCCCAGCTCGGCGGCCACCCAGGGCAGCGGCAGGGTGTAGAACGCCACGCGCAGGAACCAGCGCGGCACCCGCCGGCGCAGGGACACCAGATAAAAGGCCAGGCCGAACAGGGCGATCATGTAGAAGCCGATCACCACCATGAAACGGAACGACCAGAACAGCGCCGCCACATTGGGCAGGGCGTCGCGCACCGCCAGGGCGATTTGCTCGTCGTTGGCCTGGCGCGGGTCCTCCACGTACTTCTTCAGCATCAGCGCGTAGCCCAGGTATTCCTGGTTGGCCAGGAATGCCTCGCGGGCTTCGGCGTTGGCGCTGTCGGTCTTCAGGGTTTCCAGGGCGTCGTAGGCCAGCAGCCCGTCGCGGATGTGCAGCTCCGACAGGGCGATCAGCTCGCGGATGCCCGGGATTTCCTGGTCGATGCTGCGGGTGGCGATCAACCCCATGACCCAGGGAATCTTCAGCTCGTAGTGGGTTTCCTGGGCCTCCCGGTCGGGAATGCCGAACAGGGCGAACGGGGCCGGCGCCTCCTCGGTGTGCCACATGCCCTCGATCATCGCCAGCTTCATTTTCTGGTTGTCGGTGATGGTGTAGCCGGACTCGTCGCCCAGCACCACCACCGACAGCGCCGCCGCCAGCCCGAACGACGCGGCCACGGTAAAGGACCGTTTGGCCAGCGCCTCGTGGCGGTGGCGCAGCAGATAGAAGGCGCTGATCGCCAGCACGAACACGGCGCCGGTGACGTAGCCGGCGGCCACCGTGTGCACGAACTTGGCCTGGGCCACCGGGTTGAAGATCACGGCGGCGAAGTCGTTCACCTCCATGCGCATGGTGTCCGGGTTGAAGGCGGAGCCCACCGGGTTCTGCATCCAGCCGTTGGCCACCAGGATCCACAGCGCCGAGAGATTGGAGCCCAGCGCCACCAGCCAGGTCACCGCCAGGTGCTGCACCTTGCCGAGCTTGTCCCAGCCGAAGAAGAACAGCCCCACCAGGGTGGCTTCCAGGAAGAACGCCATCAGGCCCTCGATGGCCAGGGGCGCGCCGAAGATGTCGCCCACGTAATGGCTGTAGTAGGCCCAGTTGGTGCCGAACTGGAACTCCATGACGATGCCGGTGGCCACGCCCATGGCGAAGTTGATGCCGAACAGCAGCCCCCAGAATTTGGTCATGTCGCGCCAGATGGTGCGCCCGGTCATTACATAGACGCTTTCCATGATGGCGATCATGAAGGACAGTCCGAGCGTCAACGGCACGAACAGAAAATGGTACATCGCGGTCAGGGCGAACTGGGCCCGCGACAGCTCCACCAGAGTGGCATCGATCATCCGCGTTTACTCCCTGCTAGCACACCGGCCAACACAGCCAGCGAGAAGACCACGCCACACGGATGAAAGGGCCGACAATCGGGTCTAACATTGACCCCCGTCGTGGTCCGTGTCCGTGGCCACCGTCAGCATAAGCACCGGCCCCATCAAGCGGAACCGAGCGGAATCCATAATCAGCATGTCCATTGACCCAAATCAAGTCTGGCTCGCCGGGCAACGCCAGCACGCGGCGCCGATGGTGCGCCGGCTGCTGCTCTGCGCCCTGGCGGACACCCCTCTGGCCCTCGCCCAGGCGGCGGCCCTGGCCTGGCTGGCGGCGCGTCTGCTGGCCGGCCACGGCGGCCTGGTGGTGCCGGCGCTGCTGTTGTTGTTCGCCCTGACCCTGCGCGCCGTGGCCGGCGCCGCCCGGGCCCGTTACAGCGCCGGCGCCGCCGCCGACATCACCCGGGCGGTGCGCGAACGGGTGGCCGACGCCCTGCTGCGCGGTGCCGGCGCCGCCCTGCCCCCCGGCGAGGCCAGCACCGCCCTGCTGGAGCAGGCCCAGGCGGTGGGCCGCTACCACGCCGGTTTCGCCGTGCAACGGCGGGTGGCGAGCCTGGCCACGGTGCTGTTCCTGGTGGCCGCGTTCAGCGTCGACTGGATCGTGGGCCTGATCTTCCTGTGCACCGCGCCGCTGATCCCGGTGTTCATGATGCTGGTGGGCACCGGCGCCCAGCGCGCCGCCGACCGGCAGCTGGACAGCCTGCGTTTTCTCGGCGGCTACTTTCTCGACCGGCTGCGCGGCGTGCTGACGCTGCGCGCCTTCGCCCGCGAGGAGGCCGAACGGCGCGCGGTGGACACCGTCAACGGCGAGTACCGGCGGCACACCATGAAGGTGCTGCGCATCGCCTTTCTCACCTCGGCGGTGCTGGAGCTGTTCGCCGCCCTGTCGGTGGCGCTGGTGGCCCTGTACGTGGGCCTGCATCTGCTCAAGCTGGTGGCCTTCGGCCCGGGCCCGGCGCTGACCTTCGGCACCGGCCTGTGGCTGCTGTTGCTGGCGCCGGAGTTCTACCAGCCGCTGCGGCAACTGGCCGCCGGCTACCACGACCGGGCCGCCGCCCGCGCCGCCGCCGAGGTGCTGGCGCCGCTGCTGGCTGACGATGTGCGTGATGATGACGCCGCCGATCAGGGCTCCCCTGATCCAGGAGCGGCCGGGAATCCTCCCCCTTCGCTGACCCTGGACGCGCTGAGCTTTCGTTTCGCCGACCACCAGCCGGCGCTGTTCGAGCAACTGTCCGCCACCCTGCCCGCCGGCGGCTGCCTGCTGCTGCGCGGCGACAGCGGCACCGGCAAAAGCACCCTGCTGCGGCTGATCGCCGGCCTGTTGGCGCCGCAGCACGGGCGGGTGCTGCACGACGGCCGCCCGGCGCCGCTGCTCGCCGAACACAACGGGCGGCTGGCCTGGGCCGGCCAGCATCCCTGGTTCGTGCACGGCACGGTGGCGGAGAACCTGCGACTGGTGGCGCCGCACGCGGACGACGCCGCCCTGGAGGCGGTGTTGGCGGAATGCGGCCTTACCGCCCTGCCCGCCGGCCTGGCCACGCCTCTGGACGAGAACGGCGGCGGCCTGTCCGGCGGCCAGGGCCGGCGGCTGGCCCTGGCGCGGGCGTTGCTCAGCCCGGCGCCGCTGCTGCTGCTGGACGAGCCCACCGCGGAACTGGACCCGGCCTCGGAGGCCCGGCTGGTGGCCGCCCTGGCGGCGCGCAAGGGCCGCCGCACCCTGGTGATCGCCACCCATTCCCCGGCCCTGGCGCCGCTGGCCGACCACAGCCTGTGGCTGAGCGGGGGGCCCGCCCATGACTGATTCCCGACCGACCACCGGCGCCTGGCTGCGCCGGCAGTTCCGGGGCCAGGGGCGGCGACTGACCCGGGCGGTGCTGCTGGCCACGGTGACCGCGCTGGCGGCCATGGCCCTGCTCGGCCTGTCCGGCTGGTTCATCAGCGCCGCCGCCCTGGCCGGCCTGGCCGCCGGTGGCCCGGCGGTGGCTTTCAACCTGCTGGCACCCAGCGCCGGCATCCGCGCCCTGGCGGTGGGCCGCACCGTGTCCCGCTATTTCGAGCGGCTGGTCAGCCACGATGCCACCTTCCATGTGATGCAGCGCCTGCGCACCCGGCTGTTCGCGGCGATTCTGCCGCGCGTGCCCGGGCCGCTGTCGTCGCTGAGCGGCGGCCATTTGCTGGAGCGCCTGCTGGGCGACGTGGAGCGCCTGGAGAACGCCTGGCTGGGCCAGGCCCAGCCCACCCTGGTGGCGGCGGTCACCGCCCTGGCCCTGCTGCTGGCCGCGCTGTGGGTGGCCGGCGCCGGGGCGGCGGCGCTGCTGCTGGCCGGCTTCCTGGTGATGGCCGTCTTGCTGCGCGGTCTGGCGAACGCCGCCGCCGAACCGCTGGCCCAGCGGGCGGCCTGGCGGGAGCGGCTGCGCGGCGATCTGGTGCAGGCCCTCAACGGCCTGCCGGACGTGCTCGCCTACGGCCTGCGGCCCACCCTGCTGGCCGCCTGGCAACCGCGTCTGGCGGCGCTGGCCGGGCTGGAACACCGGCTGGCCTGGCGGCAGGCACTCACCCACAGCCTGATCCAGAGCCTGATGCAGGCGCTGTCGGTGGGGGTGCTGCTGCTGGTGATCGGCGCGGTGAGCGACGGCGCGGTGAGCGCGCCCTTGGCCCTGGCCCTGATGCTGATGGTACTGGCCGCCGCCGAGGTCACCCTGCCCTTGGCCGCCGCCTGGCAGGGCTGGCCGGACACCGCCACGGCGGTAACCCGGCTGGACGCGCTGATGAGCACGCCGCTGCCCCGGCCCGCCGCCGAAGGCCGGGCCGAACCGGTGGCCGACGGCCACCTGACCGTGCGCGGCCTGAGCTTCGCCTGGCCCGGGCAGGCGCCGCTGTTTTCCGATCTGAGTTTCGATGTGGAGGCCGGTTCACCGCTGGCGCTGGTGGGCCCCAGCGGCGCCGGCAAGTCCACCCTGCTGCACTGCCTGATGGGGCTGCAGCGCGCCGACACCGGCGACATCCGTTTCGGCGGCGTGACCCAGCGGCAGGCGGACCCCGATGCCTGGCGGCGAAGCTTCGCCCTGATGCTGCAACAGCAGCAGCTGTTTACCGGCAGCCTGCGCGACAACCTGCGCCTGGCGCGCCCGGCGGCGAGCGATGACGAGCTTTGGCGGGCCCTGGAGCAGGCCCGGCTGGCGGACACGGTGCGCCGGCGCGGCGGCCTGGATCTGTGGATCGGCCCCGCCGGCCTGCACCTGTCCGGCGGTCAGGGCCGGCGCCTGGCGCTGGCCCGGGTACTGCTGCGCGACAGCCCGGTGGTGCTGCTCGACGAGCCGTTCACCGGCCTGGAACCGGCCACCGCCGACGCCCTGTTCGACACCTTGCAGGCCCGGCTGGCGGACCGGGTGCTGGTGATGGTCACCCACGACCCGCGCCAGGCGGCGCGCCTGCCCCATCGCCTGACGCTTTAGCGCGACTATTGTTCCGCCGGGCAAACCGGGTTAGGCTTGGCCCAACGTTTTGGAGAATTTCATGATCGACGCTCGCCAGACATCGCTTCTCACCGCCGCCGGTTCGCCGGCCGCGGTGGCGTGCGCCGCTGATTTCTTCTACGGGTATTGGTTTAGCCGCTCGCGCGCCTGACCGTACCCGGCAGGCGCGCCCGACCCGGGCCGCCGCCGAAGAAGTCCGAAAAACCCCCGGTTGGCTGCCCACCGGGGGTTTTTTATTTTGTGGAAAGGAACAAGGATATGAACGCCAGTCTTGCCGCCGTCCGCGACGCCTCGGACCTTCCGTCGTCGTCCCGCCGCGCCCAGCCGCTGCCCTCCCCGGCCGCGCTGCGCGAGGCGCTGCCGCTGTCCGAGGCCGCCGCCGCGCGCATCCGCCACCAGCGTGACCAGGTGCGCGCCATCCTGCGCGGTGACGACCCGCGTCTGCTGGTGATCGCCGGGCCCTGCTCGCTGCACGATGCGGACGCGGCCCTGGAGTACGGTCGCCGGCTGCGCGATCTGGCCGTGGAAACCGAGGATCGGCTGCTGCTGGTGATGCGCGCCTATGTGGAGAAACCGCGCACCACGGTGGGCTGGAAGGGGCTGCTCTATGATCCGCACCTGGACGGCCGCGGCGATCTGGCCGAGGGCCTGCGTCGCTCACGCCGGCTGCTGCTGGATCTGGTGGACCTGGGCCTGCCCCTGGCCAGCGAACTGCTCAGCCCGCTGGCAGCGGACTACCTGGCGGACACCCTGAGCTGGGCGGCGATCGGCGCGCGCACCACGGAATCCCAGATTCACCGGGAAATGGTCAGCGGCCTGGATCTGCCGGTGGGCTTCAAGAACGGCACCGACGGCGAGCTGGGCGCGGCCCGGGACGCCATGGGCGCCGCCGCCCACCCCCATGCCCATCTGGGCATCGACGACCACGGCCACCCGGCGCTGATTCACACCGCCGGCAACCCGGACACCCATCTGGTGCTGCGCGGCGGCCGGCGCGGCCCCAACTACGACGCCGCCAGCGTGGCCGCGGCCCGCGACGCCCTGGAGCGCGCCGGCCTCAACCCGCGCCTGGTGGTGGATTGCAGCCACGCCAACAGCGGCAAGGACCCGGCCCGGCAACCGGCGGTGCTGGACGAGCTGATCGCCCAGCGACGGGGCGGCGACCGCACCGTGGCCGGGGTGATGCTGGAGAGCCATCTGCGGGGCGGCAACCAGCCACTGGCCGGGGAACTGGCCTACGGGGTCTCGATCACCGACGCCTGCCTGGGCTGGGACGACACCGAGACCTGCCTGCGCACGCTGGCCACCGCCGGGGCCTGAGCCGGCGCCAGCACGAACACCGCCATCTCCCGGCGCAGGGTGTCCGCCTGACCCTCCAGGCGGGCGGCGGCGCCGGCGGCGTCGGCCACCAGACCCACGTTGGCCTGGGTGACCCGATCCATCTCCAATACCGCCTGGCTGGCCTGGCCGATGCCCCGGGTCTGCTCGCCGGACGCCACCCGGATCGCCGCCATGATGCCGGTGACCTGATCCACCGCCTCCAGCATTTCGCTCATGGTGGCCCCCGCCTGATTGACCCGCTCCCCGCCGCGCTCGATGCGCTCTACCGTGTCGCCCACCAGCTCGGTGATCTCCTTGGCCAGGGCGGCGGTGTTCTGCGACAGCGCGCGCACCTCGCCGGCGACCACCGCGAAGCCCCGGCCGTGCTGGCCGGCGCGGGCCGCTTCCACCGCCGCGTTGATGGCCAGCAGATCGGTCTGCAAGGCGATGCCCTCGATGCGGTCGGTGATGCCGCGGATGCGCTCCGCGCCCTGGCGGATCTCCTCCATGGTGGTGACCACCTCGCGCACCGCCTCGCCGCCCCGGTGGGCCACCCGGCTGGCGCCCTGGGACAGTTCATCGGCGCGCCGGGCGTGCTCGTCGTTGTTGGCCACGGTGGCGGTGAGCTGTTCCATGCTGGCCGAGGTTTGCTCCAGGGCGGCGGCCAGCTGCTCGAAACGGGCCGACAGGCCGCCGTTGCCGGCGGCGATGTGACGGGCCCCGTCCAGGATGGTGTCGCTGCTGGCGCGCACCTGACCGACGATGGCCGCCAGGTTGTCGCGCATCCGCCCGAGGCCGCTGTAGAGCTGGCCGATTTCGTTGCCGCCCCGGCGCGCCACCGGCTCGGACAGGTCGCCGGCGGCCAGGCGCTCGCAGTGCGCCGCCACCCGCCGCAGGGGCTGGATCACATTGACGGTGATGCCCCACAGCACCACCGCCACCAGCACCAGGGAGGCCAGCAGCACGCCGGCCAGCACCGCGTCCAGCCGGTCCGCCATGGTTTCGAAGTCGGCCAGCCGCCCGTCCAGGGCGGTGCGCGACGCGGACAGGACCTCATCGGCGGCCCGCGCCGCCTGGCCCGGGGACAGAGCGCGGGTTTCTTCCAGCAGGGTGGCGTAGGCGTCGCGCAGGGTGTCGGTGCGCTGCTGGTGCGCCCGGTCCAGGGCGCGGAAGGCATCCCGGTTGTGATGGTTGGCGTAGCCACTGACCGCGCCGATCAGCAACAGCATGGCGGTAAAGGCGGCCAGCACCAGGCTCCAGCTGGTTTTCACCGTCAGGTCGTCCAATCTTTTCAAGGCCTGCATGCGTGTCTCCCCCTTGGTTTCTGGCCACCGGCGCAGGCTAGCGCGACGGCCCGGAGAAAACCGGGGAATCGACGGTTTTATTGTTTTAAATCAAGGAATTGGAAGAGGATTCAGGGGGCGGGAAAGCGGCGCGTAGACCGGTAAGAACCATCGGCCGTCGCGCCGGAATCTTTAGCTTTTTCGGACCCGGGGAAAATCGCGGTGGTCCCTCCGCGATCTTCCCCAACCCGTCGGACTACCGGCAACCGCCGGCGTTGGTGTAGTCGCCGTCCACCACGGTGTTGATCCACTGGTCGAGCAGCGCGGCGGCCTCATCGTGGGCGATGCTGCGGGCGATCGGCGGCATCATCCGCTGCGGGTCGTGCTCGGCGGCCAGCCGGCAGGAGACGATGGACTCGGCGCTGTTGCCGGGCACCACCACGTACTGGCGACCGCAGGAACCGCCGCCGGTGGCGGTGGGCTTCTTGCAGATGCCGTAGCCGGCGTCCACGTCACGGAAGTGGTCCAGGTAATAGCCGGTGTTGGAGGCGGCACCCTTATCGTTGTGGCAGTGCTGGCAGTTCACCTCCAGATAGGCGCGCAGGCGCTGCTCCACATCCGCCGGCGAGTTGGCGGTGAGGCCGCCGTCGCCGGGCAGGTTCCAGCGCGGCAGGCGCTCGATGTTGGTGGCCACGCCCTGGCCGTCCAGCTCCAGCTCCGGGGCGCCGGCCAGCAGGCCCTGGTCGATCCAGTACTGCAGCTGGTTGACGCGCGGGAAGCCGCCCTGGCCGTCGCTGCCCATGAAGGCGCTTTCCGGCTGGTAGGCGCGGTTCAGGTTGCGCGGTTTCGGGCCGATGGGGGCGCTGCCGCCGGGCCGGTCGTCGTTGCCGTGGCAGGTGATGCACTGGTTGGCGTTGGGCACCGAGTAGGCGTCGGTGTCACCGCTCAATACCTGCCCGGTGTTGGCGTCGCGGTAGTGCCAGTGCACCGCCCGGCTGCCGCCGGCGGGGGCGAAGCGCGCCACCGATTGACCGTCTTCCTGTTCCCAGATGTAGGGCAGCCCGGCCCAGAACGCCTTGCCGCTCTGGCTGGTGCGCTTGATCAGCAAGCGGGTTTCCACCAGTTCCTCGCTACCGTTGGCCTCGTCGGTGAAGGCGAAGGTCTTGGCGATCACCGTGCCCACCGGGAAGTCGATGGCGCCGTTGACGTTGTTGCCGTCCTGGCCGTCCCGGTACACCGCCTGCTCGCCGGGCGGAATAAAGGCGACCCGGTATTTGGTGGCGTAGTCGGAGAACAGCTTGGTGTTGAGCACGAAGGGCACGCCGCCTTCATGGGGCAGGCTGCGCGGGTCGCGCGGGTCGGCGAACAGGTTGTACTGCTCGAGCAGCGGGCAGTCCACTTCCAGGGCGGCGCGGTTGATCTCGCCCTCTTCCACTTCCTGCTCGCACAGATAGGCGATGTATTCCTCGCTGGTGGCCGGGTCGTAGTCGCCGCTGGGTTCGAACGGCGGGATTTCCACCCGGGGCAGCGGCGCCAGCACCTGGCCGAAGCGCGCCTGGCAATCGTGGTCGGACAGCCGGGTGTCGGACGGGAAGTTCAACAGTCCGCCGACGATGTCGAGCAGACCGCCGGGGGTGAGAATCGACAGGTCCTGGTCAAGCAGCCCCATCACCAGTTCCAGGCCATCGGTGCCGTGGAAGTTCAGGTAGGGGGCGCTGTCGTCGGACAGCTCGTTGTCGTGGAAACAGGACCCCCAGGTGGGCTGCTTGCGCTGGCCCTGGTCGTTGAACTTGTAGGCGTTGTAATGGCAGGACGGGTTGGGGTGCTGGTTGGTGTGGATCGGCTTGCCGTTCTCGTCGGCGGGCACCGGGTTGCCCTGGGCGTCCACCGGATAGGGGCAGTCCGCGTCCAGATCGTCGCGCAGGCCGTCCCAGATAATGTGCGCGCCCTTGCCCAGATTGGCCAGGTTTTGCAGGCTGGAAAGCAGCTCCGCGGGGTTGTTCAGGGTGGGCAGGTTCTTCAGCCCGATCAGGGTGGGCAGCACGCTTTCGATGTCGCCGGCCAGGGTTTTCTGCAGGTCCGGCGGCGGCAGGTCGTAGCCGGAATTGCGCATCACGTTGTCGTGGATGTGCAGCCCCTCGGTGTAGGGGTCGAGCTTTTTGTCGGCGGTGTTGCCGGGGCCGTCGATCAGCTCGTAGCTGATGTAGAGCACGGCGGCGGTGCTGTGGTCCTCGAACACATTGTCGTAGACCTCGATGTTGTCGTAGCCCAGGGTGATAAAGCCCACGCCCCGGGGCACCACCGACACCAGACCGCTGTGGGCGAAATTGTAGGTGTTGTTGTTGCGCGCCAGGTTGTTGACCATCACCGAGGTGTCGCCGTACTGGGTGATGTTCTCCAGGTCGTAGATCAGGAAGCCGCCGGTGTTGCACTCGGCCACGTTGTCGTCGTATTCGCCGCCCTGCACGTTCTCGATTTCGAAGCCCATGACGTTGTAGGCGGCGCGACTGTCGCGAATGATGGCGGTGCTGGTCTGGCCCACGTAGATGCCGGCGTCGGAGGCGCCGATGGACTCCGAGCCCTCCACCAGGATGTTTTCCGATTCCACCGGGTAGATGCCGTAGCGGCCGCTGTCGGAGCTGGGCACGTAGTCCGGCGCCGGGTCGCCCTCATTGAAGGGCGGCGCGGTGCAGGCCACGTTCAGGCGCTGGCCGTAGTTGGCGGCGGTGATCGGCCCGCCGCCGCCGGACCAGATGGCGCGCACATTGCGCAGGGTGCCCCATTTCACGCCCTTGAGTTTGAAGGCGTCGCCGGGGGAATCCAGGATGGTCAGGTCGCTGACGGTGATGCCGCGCACGTTGAGGGCTTCCAGGCCGGTGACGTTGATGCTGTCGCGGAACGACAGCACCGTCTTGTCCTTACCGCAGCCCTTGATGGTCACGTCCTCGGTGGCCTGGATCAGCAGGCCCTCGTCCAGCTCGAAGAAGCCGCAGCCGAATTCCAGCGTGTCCCGGGGCTTGAGCTGGATCATCGCCTCCACCATCTGGCGGGTGGCGTCCGGGCCCGGCGCCACCTGGAAGGTGCGGCCCTCGGTGAACGGGTCCGGGGCTTCCTCTTCCGGCTGGTTGGGGTTGGGCGCGCCGCCGTTCCCGCCACCGCCGCCTCCGCCGTCGGAGCCACCGCCCCCGCCGCCGCATCCCGTCATTACCAGACCCGCCGCCAACAGCCAGGCGGCGAACGCTAACCGGCACCGTTCGCTGACCATGTTTCCACCCTCTTGTCGTGTTATTGGCGGCCGTCGGGACGGCGCGCCTTTTTTTGTGACCTGCCGTCCATGGCGGTCACCCTTCGGGCCGTCGCTCGTGCGACGTCAAAAAACGCTCCCGGCGTTTTTTTGTGCAGCTATTTTCGTCAAGCTATTGGTACGTTTGTACAATGGGTGGGCGTGAAGAGGTGTATGGATATTGTGAAGGGATGGTGAATGCCGGCCGGCGGCGGCGCATTGCGGGGGGTGCCCCCCCTGTCTATAGTGCCTCGGGGTGTCGAGGCTCTTCTCATTCAAATAATCAGTCTCGCCACTTTCTCACCGACATGGCATGCAAGGTGCCGGATACACAAAACAAAAGGCTATACATCATGACGTACTACGAGAGCCCCTTTTATCGGGTTGGGGGATACGGCATACGCTCTCAACGGTCGCGCAACGCCCCGTTGGTGGCATTGATCACCACGGCGCTGACACTCGTCGGCTGCAGCGACGATGACGCCGATCCACCGGTCCAGGACACGGACGCACCCACCTTGACGATGACCCCCACGAACGCGAAAGCACTGCGTTTCGAGTGGGACGACAACGGCGCCGCCACCCGTTACCGCCTGCTGGTGAATCCGGACGGCGCGTCCGGCTACAGCCTGGCGGCCGGGTTCAGCGGCCCCCGGGACCATTACGACCAGATCGTCTTTCTGCCCGACCGTCTGAACGCCGCCTACATGCTGGAAGCCTGCAACAGCCGGGGCTGCGCCAGCTCCGAGGCGGTCTACGTGAGCGGCGGCCTGAACCAGGCTATCGGCGCGCTGCGCAGGGACGACAACGCCGTGAACGGCTACTTTGGAACGGATGTGGCGCTGTCCGCCGACGGCTCCACCCTGGCGGTGGGCACCCCCGGTGACGAGGGCGCGGACGGCACCGTGGCCTACGCCGGCGCCGTTCAGGTGTTCCGCCGTGACGGCGCGGACTGGCACCGGGAGGCGGTGCTGCGCGCCGACCACCCCGGCCAGTACGACCAGTTGGGCGAGGCCCTGGCGCTGAACGCGGACGGCACCGTGCTGGCGGCGGGCGCGGTCCGCGAAAGCAGCGACGCCACCGGCATCGATGGCGACGGCGCCAACGACAATGCCGCCAGCAGCGGCGCCGCCTATGTGTTCCGCCACGACGGCGACGCCTGGCATCAGGAGGCCTACATCAAGGCCGACAACACCGATGCCGGCGATTACTTCGGCTTCGACCTGGCCCTGTCGGACAGCGGCGAGCGGCTGGCGGTGGGCGCGCCGTTCGAGGCCAGCGGCGTGGCCGGCGACGGCGATGACAACGGCGCCAGCCAGGCCGGCGCGGTCTACTTGTTCCACCGCGACAATGGCGCCTGGGCCCAGGAGGCCTATCTCAAGGCGTCCAACCTGGCCGCCTCGGACTGGTTCGGCCACCAGGTGGCCCTGTCCGGCGACGGCACGGTGCTGGCCGCCAACGCCCTGCGCGAAGCCAGCGCCGCCACCGGCGTGAACCACGAACAAAACGACGACACGGCGGCCACCGCCGGCGCCGTCTATCTGTTCCGCCTGAACGGTGGCTGGAACCAGGACGCCTACATCAAGGCCTCCAACACCGAGTCCGCGGACAACTTCGGGCGCAGCCTGGCCCTGAACCGGGACGGCGACACCCTGGCGGTGGGCGCTAACCAGGAAGACAGCGACGGCGACGGCGTGGATGCCGGCCAGGCCGACAACGGCGCGCTCAGCAGCGGCGCCGCCTACGTCTTCCACCATAACGGCAGCGCCTGGGCCCAGAGCGCCTACGTAAAGGCCTCCAACAGCGATGCCGATGACGGCTTCGGTTTCCGGGTGGCCCTGGACGCCGCCGGCGCAGCCCTGGCGGTGTCCGCCCAGGGCGAACAAAGCACCGCCGCCGGTATCGATGGCACCCAGGCGGACAACGTTGCCGATGGCGCCGGCGCGGTGTATCTGTTCCGTCTCGATGGCGGGGTCTGGGCGCAGCGCCATTACCTGAAAGCCCCGACGCCGGATTCCGGCGACCGATTCGGCCAGGGTCTGGCCCTGGCCGCCGACGGCGACACGCTGGCGGCGGGAGCGCCGAATGACGATGGCACCGGGAATGGCGCCTCGAACAGTGGGGCGGTGTTCGTTTATTGAGGAGGGCGTTAGAGCCCGGCGGTTGTCGGGCTATCGCTGCTTCAGCCGCGATTAGGCGGTGGGGGTGGATTCCACCGCTTGGGCGCGCTGGCGCGCGCCGAGAGGGAGGGATTGGCTCGCTTCGCTCGGGGCTGCGCCCCGTCGCCGCTGGCGGCGACGCCCCTCACGGCGCTTTGCGCCGTTCGGTCGAACCGGAGGGGGCGAATCCAATACTCCCTCTCCGCCAGATACAAAAAAGCCCGGCCTGAGCCGGGCTTTTTTGTATCTGGCGGAGAGGGAGGGATTCGAACCCTCGATACGAGTAATACGTATGGTTCCTTAGCAGGGAACTGGTTTCAGCCACTCACCCACCTCTCCGGAACTCGGATCGTCATTTCATGGGAATGTCGATTCAGGCGCGCATGATACCAGCTTAGCTGGAAAATACAGCCCAAAAATCAACCATTCTCACCGCCTTCGCCGGTTTTTTCGTGTTGGATGCGTTGGTAGATCTCTTCGCGGTGTACCGCCACTTCCTTCGGCGCGTTGACACCGATGCGTACCTGGTTGCCCTTGACGCCAAGGACGGTGACGGTGACTTCATCGCCAACCATCAGCGTCTCACCGACGCGGCGCGTAAGTATCAGCATGGAAATATCCCTCCTGGGTCCTTCAGGTTGTTCTGTGAGCGCAATTTCGCTCCCAAGACTAACGGACCGCTCTCAATGCATCCATCATACGGTACGGCCTACATGTCCGCGGGGCGCGAAGGCCGCATTATGCCGTAACCATTTAACAAAGTCTTCCCGCCGGGCGGGATATCCGGCAGCGCGGGACACGCCGTGGCGGCGGCCCCGCTGCCGGTCGGTCTCAGGCGGCGGGCTGGTCCAGTTCGAAGGCCTGGTGCAGGGCGCGGACCGCCAGTTCCAGGTACTTCTCGGCGACCACCACGGACACCTTGATCTCGGACGTGGAGATCATGGTGATGTTGACGCCCTCGGCGGCCAGGGTCTCGAACATCTTGCTGGCGACACCGGCGTGGGAGCGCATGCCCACGCCCACCAGGGAGATCTTGGCGATCTTGTCATCGCTGATGATTTCCGGGTTGCCCAGCTCCTCGGCGGATTTCTTGAGCGCTTCCTTGGCCTTGGCGAAGTCGTTGCGGTGCACGGTGAAGGTGAAGTCGGTGGCGCCGTCGGCACCCACGTTCTGCACGATCATGTCCACTTCGATGTTGGCATCGCTGACCGGGCCAAGAATCTTGAAGGCGATGCCCGGGGTGTCCGGGGCGCCACGCACGGTGATCTTTGCTTCGTCACGGGTAAAAGCGATGCCAGAGATAACCGGCTTTTCCATATCCACCTCGTCGTCGACGGTAATGAGGGTGCCCGGGCCCTCCTGAAAACTGGACAGTACGCGCAGCGGCACATTGTATTTGCCGGCGAACTCCACGGAACGGATCTGCAGCACCTTGGACCCGAGGCTGGCCATTTCCAGCATTTCCTCGAAGGTGATGCTGTCCAGGCGGCGGGCGGTGTCCACCACCCGCGGGTCGGTGGTGTAAACGCCGTCCACGTCGGTGTAGATCTGGCACTCATCGGCTTTCAGGGCGGCGGCCAGGGCCACCGCCGTGGTGTCGGAACCGCCACGGCCCAGGGTGGTGATGTTGTCGTCGTCGTCCACGCCCTGGAACCCGGCGACCACCACCACGCGACCGGCGTCCAGGTCGGCGCGCATCTTGCGGTCGTTGATGTCCTCGATGCGGGCTTTGGAGTGGCTGTGGTCGGTGCGGATCGGCACCTGCCAGCCGGTGTAGGAGCGGGCGTCCACGTCGCGTCGCTGCAACGCCATGGAGAGCAGCGCGATGGTGACCTGCTCGCCGGTGGACACCAGCACGTCCATTTCACGGGTGCTGGGGCTGTCGGAAACCCCGTTGGCGAGTTCGATCAGACGGTTGGTTTCGCCGCTCATGGCGGATACCACCACCACCACCTGATCCCCCCGCTCCCGGAAGCGCGCCACCCGTTCGGCGACGGCCTGGATGCGTTCGACGGTACCGACCGAGGTGCCGCCGTATTTCTGAACGATGAGTGCCATAGATGACTTTTTCTGCAAAAAGGGGCGCGAAAGGATAGCATTTTCGCGCCGGGGTTTCATGTGAAGGTCCCCGGGGGCGCGGGTGACCGCTTCAGCCGCGACGGTTTTTCAGAGCCGCTCTTCCACCCAGCCGTACACACCTTCCAGGGCCGCCGGCAGGGCCGCCGCGTCGGTGCCGCCGCCCTGGGCCATGTCCGGGCGTCCCCCGCCCTTGCCACCGACCTGCTCGGCCACCCGTTTCATCAGGTCGCCGGCCTTGACCCGGTCGGTGAGGTCCTTGGTGACGCCGGCCACCAGGGCCACCTTGTCGCCGTCGGCGGCGGCCAGCAGGATCACGCCGGAGCCCAGCTTGTCCTTCACCTTGTCCATGGTCACGCGCAGGGTCTTGGCGTCGGCGCCGTCCACCAGGGTGGCCAGCACCTTCACCCCGGCCACCTCGCGGGCGTCGGCGGTCAGGTCGCCACCGGCGCCGGAGGCCAGTTTCTGCTTGAGGCGCTCCACTTCCTTTTCCAGCTCGCGCAGGCGGCGGGCCTGGGCGGCCACCCGGCCGGCGGCCAGCTCCGGGCTGCTCTTGACGGTGGCGGCGATCTCCTCCAGGGCGCGCTCCTGGTCGCGCACGGCGGCCAGGGCGTATTCGCCGGTGACCGCTTCGATGCGGCGCACACCGGCGGCGGCGGAGGTTTCCAGGGTGATCTTGAACAGGCCGATGTCACCGGTGCGCTGCACATGGGTGCCGCCGCACAGTTCCTTGGAGAAGCCGTCGGTGCCCATGGTCAGCACCCGCACTTCATCGGCGTACTTCTCGCCGAACAGGGCCATGGCGCCGGCCTTGCGGGCCGCGTCCATGTCCATCAGTTCGGTGGTGACGGCGGCGTTGGCGAGGATCTGGCGGTTGACGATGGCCTCGATGCGGTCGCGCTGGTCGGCGCTCAGGGCTTCGCCGTGGGAGAAGTCGAAGCGCAGGTAGTCCGGCGCCACCAGGGAGCCTTTCTGTTGCACGTGCTCGCCGAGCACCTGGCGCAGGGCGGCGTGCAGCAGGTGGGTGGCGGAGTGGTGACGCATGATGGCGCGGCGGCGTTCCAGGTCCACGTAGGCGTCCACCTTGTCGCCCACCTTGAGCGCGCCCTCGCGCACCGTGCCAATGTGGATGTGGGCCTGGCCGCGTTTGCGGGTGTCTTCCACGTCGAAGCGGCCACCGTCGCCGGCCAGCACGCCCCGGTCGCCCACCTGGCCACCGGATTCGGCGTAGAACGGGGTGCGCTTGAGCACCACCATGCCGGTGTCGCCGGCGTCCAGACGGTCCACGGCGGCGCCGTCGCGGTACAGGGCTTCCACCTCGGCCTGGTCTTCGTGTTTCTCATAGCCGGAGAAATCGGTGACCGACTCGATATTGAGGCGGTCGCCGTAGTCGTTGCCGAAGGCCCCGGCGCCCCGGGCGCGCTGGCGCTGGGCGTCCATTTCCCGTTCGAAGCCTTCCAGGTCCACCTCCAGGTCATGCTCGCGGGCCACGTCGGCGGTCAGGTCCGGCGGGAAGCCGTGGGTGTCGTACAGCTGGAACACCACTTCGCCGGGCAGGGTGTTGCCGTCCAGGTCGGCCATGGCGCCTTCCAGCACTTTCATGCCGGCGGCCAGGGTGCGGCCGAACTGCTCTTCCTCGGCGAGCAGCGCCTTTTCCACCCGTGCCTGCTCCCGGGCCAGTTCCGGATAGGCGTCGCCCATTTCGTCCACCAGCGCCTGGACCAGGGTGTGGAAGAAGGGCCGGCTCTGACCCAACTGGTGACCGTGGCGCAGGGCGCGACGGATGATGCGGCGCAGCACATAGCCGCGGCCTTCGTTGGAGGGCACCACGCCGTCGGTGATCAGGAAGCCGGCGGAACGGATGTGGTCGGCGATCACCCGCAGGCTTTTGTTTTCCAGGTCGTCGCAGCCGGTGGCCTTGGCGGCGGCCTTGAGCAGGTTCTGGAACAGATCGATCTCATAATTGGAGTGCACGCCCTGCTTCACCGCGGCGATGCGCTCCAGGCCCATGCCGGTGTCCACGCTGGGCTTGGGCAGCGGCTTGAGCTCGCCGTCGTCCTGGCGGTCGTACTGCATGAACACCAGGTTCCAGATCTCGATGTAACGGTCCAGGTCGCCGTCCTCGGAGCCCGGCGGGCCACCGGGCACATCGGCGCCGTGGTCGTAGAAAATCTCGGAGCTGGGACCGCAGGGGCCGGTGTCGCCCATCTGCCAGAAATTGTCCTCGTCCAGCCGCGAGAAACGCTCGGCGCTGACGCCCATTTCCTTGAGCCAGATGTCCGCCGCCTCATCGTCGGAGACGTGCACGGTCACCCACAGGCGCTCCTCCGGCAGGCCCAGCTCGCCGGTGAGAAACTCCCAGGCGAAGCGGATGGCGTCACGCTTGAAGTAGTCGCCGAAGCTGAAGTTGCCCAGCATCTCGAAGAAGGTGTGGTGGCGGGCGGTGTAGCCCACGTTCTCCAGGTCGTTGTGCTTGCCGCCGGCGCGCACGCAGCGCTGGGCACTGGTGGCGCGGCTGTAGTCGCGTTTTTCACGGCCCAGGAACACGTCCTTGAACTGGTTCATCCCCGCGTTGGTGAACAGCAGGGTGGGATCGTTCTCCGGCACCAGGGAGGACGACGCTACCTTGGCGTGTCCCTGGCGGGCGAAATAATCGAGAAAGGCCTGGCGGATTTCAGCGCTGGTCATACGGAACAAACACTTACCGGAAATTAGGGACCGGCAGTATAGCGTTGTCCCAGGGCGGTTGCGATGGGGCCGCTTACTTGAAAAAGGCGGCGGTGCAGACCGCCACCACCATCACCAGCAGGATCCACTTCAGCACCCGCTGGGACACCTTGTGGGCAAAGCCCACGCCCAGACGCACGCCCAGCAGGGTGCCGGCGCCCAGCAGCAGCCCCGGCAGCCAGGCCACCTGGTCGCGCCAGGCGAAGATGGACAGGGCCAGCACGGTGAAGCCGCCGGTGATGGCCAGCTTGAGGCCGTTGGTGCGCACCAGGTCGTAACGCAGCTGGCCCGCCAGCACCGCGATCAGCAGAAAGCCCACCCCGGCCTGGGCGAAACCGCCGTAGGCGCCGGTCAGGAACAACCCCACCCAGGCGGCCGGCGTGGACGCCAGCGCGCGGGGCGCCTCGTCCGGCCCGGCCACCAAAGTGGCCGGCTTCACCACCATGATCACCGCCATCAGCACCAGGGTGCCGAGCAGCACCGGTTCCAGAATGTCGGTGGGCAGAAAGGACGCGGCCAGGGTGCCCAGCAGGGCGCCGGCCAGGGTGGGCACCAGAATGCCCGGCAGGGTGTTGAACGGCATGGAGCCGTGGCGATGGAACTGGCGCACCCCTTCCAGGGACTGGATCAGGACCCCTACCCGCATGGTGCCGTTGGCCAGGGCCGGGCCCATGCCGGTGAGCATCAGCAAGGGCAGGATCAGCAGACCACCACCGCCGGCCAGGGTATTGATAAAGCCGGCGATCACGCCGGAGCCGAGCAGCGCCGCCACCAGCCAGGGGTCACCCAGGTATTCCATCAACGTTCCCCATAAAAAAAGCACCGATCCGGAATCAGTCCGTCGGTTCGTCCTCTTCGCCGGCGACGTCCAGGGCGGCGAAGCATTGCTCCGCGTCGAAGCCCCGGGACTGCAGGAAGCGCAGCTGTTTGGCCTTTTCCTTGCGGTCCGCCGGCGGATGCCGGAAGCGGCGCCCGTGGACCTCCCGGGCCAGGGCGAACCAGTCACAGTCCGCCTCGTCCAGGGCGGCGCCGATCATCTCGTCACCCAGGCCCTTCTGACGCAGTTCCGCGCGGATGCGCAGGGGCCCCTGGCCCCGTTCGATGCGCGAACGCACGAAAAAACCGGCAAAGCGCCGGTCGTTGAGAAAGTCGTGTTCCTGGCACCATTCCAGCACCGGGTCCAGCGGTGCCTGGTCACCGAACCGGCGCCGCATCTTGCCGCGCAGTTCCTGGTGGCCGTGGTCCCGTCGTGCCAGCAGCTTAACCGCGTACTGGCGCACGGTGGCCTCGTCCACGGGGCCGTCGCCGGCCCCGTCGCGCCGATTACTCATCCGTGGCTTCGGACTTCTCTTCGGCCTCGGCCGGCTGCTCGCTGGGCACCGCCAGCAGACGGGCGCGGATTTCCTTCTCGATGGCCTGGGCCACGTCCGGATGCTCGGCCAGGTAGTCGCAGGCGTTCTGCTTGCCCTGGCCGATCTTCTCGCCCTGGTAGGCGTACCAGGCACCGGATTTGTCGACCAGGCCCTGCTGCACGCCCAGGTCCAGCACTTCACCGAGCTGGTTGATGCCCTGGCCGTAGAGAATCTGGAACTCGGCCTGGCGGAACGGCGGCGATACCTTGTTCTTCACCACCTTGACGCGGGTCTCGTTGCCGGTCACCTCGTCGCCCTGCTTGACCGCGCCGATACGGCGGATGTCCAGGCGCACGGATGAATAGAACTTGAGGGCGTTACCGCCGGTGGTGGTTTCCGGGTTGCCGAACATCACGCCGATCTTCATACGGATCTGGTTGATGAACACCACCAGGCAGTTGGCGTTTTTCACGTTACCGGTGATCTTGCGCAGGGCCTGGCTCATGAGGCGGGCCTGCAGGCCCACGTGGGTGTCACCCATCTCGCCCTCGATCTCGGCCTTGGGCACCAGCGCCGCCACCGAGTCGACGATCACCACGTCCACGGCGCCGGAGCGCACCAGCATGTCGGTGATTTCCAGGGCCTGCTCGCCGGTGTCCGGCTGGGACACGATCAGGTCGTCCACGTTGACGCCCAGTTTCTCGGCGTAATCCGGGTCCAGGGCGTGCTCGGCGTCGACGAAGGCGCAGGTGGCGCCTTTCTTCTGCGCCTGGGCGATCACGCTCAGGGTCAGGGTGGTCTTACCGGAGGATTCCGGGCCGTAGATTTCCACGATCCGGCCCTTGGGCAGGCCGCCGATGCCGAGGGCGATGTCCAGGCCCAGGGAACCGGTGGAAATGGAGGGCATGCGCTCGCGCTTCTGGTCGCCCATGCGCATTACCGAACCTTTACCGAACTGGCGCTCGATCTGGGACAGCGCCGCCGACAGTGCCTTGCTCTTGTCGCTCATTTGAAACCCCTCTCCGATTCCTTGTCCTGGAACAGTGTCCTGATCCCGGGACAGTGTTCTCCGGTGATGCTGACCTCCTGGCCAGCACTGTCTATCTGGACAGCATTATGGGCAGTGTGGGACCGGGCTGCAACCCCCGGCACTCAGACCGCCTCCAGACGGGCGATCAGCCCCTCCAGGGCGGCGTCGATGGTGGCGTCGCGCACCGCGGTGCGGTCGCCGCCGAATTGAAATCGCCCGGCCCGGGACCAGTCCGGGCCCTGGGCCCAGGCGATCCAGACCGTGCCCACCGGCTTGTCGGCGCTGCCGCCGCCGGGGCCGGCCACGCCGCTCACCGCCACGCTCAGGTCGGCGCGGGAGCGGACCAGCGCGCCGCGCGCCATTTCCAGCACCGTGGCCTCGCTGACCGCGCCGTGGCGGTCCAGGGTGGCCGCGGCCACGCCCAGCATCTCCATCTTGGCGTCATTGGAGTAGGTCACGAAACCCCGCTCGAACCAGTCGGAGGCGCCGGCCAGGTCCGTCAGCCGGTAGGCGATGCCGCCGCCGGTGCAGGATTCCGCGGTGGCCATTTTCAGCCCGTGCCCGGTCAGTTGCCGCGCCAGACGGCGGGCGCGCTCATTGATATCGATCACCGACGCTCTCCGTGCGTAACTGTCAGGCGGGCCATGATACAGGTCCGCCCCGGTGGTCGGGTAGGTGTGGGCCGGGCAGGTGTGATCGGAATAACGGTGATCAGGACGAGGCGTACACCGGCATCGCCAGGGTGGCCTGCAGCACCCGGCCCACCGGGCCGTCCTGATCATAAAGGGTACTCTCCACCAGACCGTTGCCGTTGGGCTGCATGCGCGCCAGGGCATCCATGCCCAGCCACGGCCCCAGCGGCTCCCGGTGCAGATAGAGGCTGATGTCGGTATTGATGCAGCCGGTGCGCGGATTGACCTGCAACTGCCCCACCCCGTTGCCGAAATCCGCCAGGGCGGCGGCGTGCACCGAGGGCGAGCAGGTTTCGCCGGCCACCACCGGCACCGGCAGGCGCATCCACACCCGGCCACGGCCGCTGCCGTCCACGCCGTCCAGCCGCGCCACCCGCACGGTATGGTGCAGGCCCGGCAGCGGCAGGGGCGCCTGCCCCCGGGCGCGACCGGCGGCCTCGGACAGGCTGGCCTCGTCGTCACCGCCCCGGGGCGGCAGGTCGCCGGCCGGAAAGCGCGCCGCCGGCGGGACCTCCAGCGGCACCTGTTCCAGATACAGGGCACTGGCGCGGCTGACGATCACCTCGCCGGCTTTCAGGTCCGCCTGCAACAGCCGCAGCCGGCGACCGTCCCGGACCCGCTGCACTTCCACGGTGAGCGGCGCCGACGGCACCGGCCGCAGCAGGTCCACGGTGAAGCGGGCCAGCCGCAGGCCGCCCTCGGTGCCGGCGGGCTCCAGCACCGACGCCAGCAGCCCGGCCGGCGCGCCGCCGTGCAGAAAGTCGGGGCTCCAGGGGCCGCCGGCGTTCTCGCCGGGCAGGTAGACGTCGCCTTCGCGGCGAAACAGGGCGTTCTCGGTCATGGACGATCACTCTTGGCGGGGCCGCGCTTGACAGGGGGCGGGCCGTATTGTTTTTTGTGACGGCGTTTTTTTGAGACAGCGTTTCAAAAACGCAGTGCTAGATAAAAACAGTGCTTGATAGAAACAGTGTATCGGCGCCGACGCAAGCGGCGCCCCGGCTCGGGACCCAGCAATGACAGACACCCTTTCGCTTCAGGACCGGGGCCACCCGGACGGCATTTGCTATGGCTGCGGCAGCGCCCACCCCAGCGGTCTGCACCTGAAAAGCCACTGGCACGAGGACGGCGAGCACGTGGTCGCCACCCACACCCCCGACCCGCAGTTCACCGGCTGGCCGGGCCTGGTCTACGGCGGCCTGCTGGCGATGCTGATCGACTGCCACTCCAACTGGACCGCCATGGCGTACCACTACCGGGCCGAGGGCCGCGAAGCGGGCAGCCAGCCGCCCATCAACTGCGTCACCGGCCGCCTGGATATCCGCTACCTGAAGCCCACCCCCATGGGCGTACCGCTGCTGCTGAAAGGCCGGGTGGAGGGCGACGTGGGCCGCAAGAGCCGGGTGATCTGCGAGGTGTGGGCCGGCGACGTGCTCACCGCCAGCGCCGACTCGGTGTTCGTGCGGGTGGACACCGAGCAGCTGGCCCGGGCGGCCGGATCGGCCTGATCCGGTTTTTGCATTTTTATACACCACCCGCCGCGCCGGGCAGCGCACCATGGAAGCCCTTGTCAACGATCAAGGAGTGATCCCATGGCCAGCCAGAATCACGGCAAGCAGATCAAGAACGACGATCAGTACGAGGCGCTGCGCGACCGGGGCCTGAGCAAGTCCAAGGCGGCGCGCATCGCCAACACCCGCAACGCCGGCAAGAAAGGCGGCAAGCAGCCGCCCTATGAGGACTGGAGCCGCAAGGAGCTCTACCAGCAGGCGAAAAAGGTGGGCATCGACGGCCGCAGCAAGATGAACAAGGCGGAACTCAAGCGCGCCCTGCGCGGGCGCTGAACCCGCGCATGCTCCGCGCCAGGCCGGGCGTCACGCGCTCAGGCCGGTGGCTTCATCCACGCCCAGGTGCACGTTCATGTTCTGCACGGCGGCGCCGGCGGCGCCTTTGCCCAGGTTGTCGAGCCGGGCCACCACGCACTGGCGCTCGCCGTTGCCGAACACGAACAGGTCCACCCGGTTGGTGTCGTTGCTGCCCTGCACGTCGAAAAAACCGCCGTTCAGATTGGCCGGATCGTCCGGCGCGTGCACCCGCACGAAGGGCTCGTCGGCGTAACGGCCGCGCAGCGCCTGGTAGAGATCGTCGGCGCCGGTGCCCGCCTTCAGGTGGGACAAGTGCAGCGGCACGGTCACCGCCAGCCCTTTCAGGAAAGGCCCCACCGTGGGTACGAACACCGGCGCCAGTCCCAGGCCGGCATAGCGCTGCATTTCCGGCAGGTGCTTATGCTCCAGGCCCAACGCGTAGGAGCGCGGCGCGCGCAGAACACCGTCCGCGTCGGCGTCGTAGTCGGCGATCATGCTTTTGCCACCGCCGCTGTAGCCGGTGATGGAGGTGGCGGTGAGCGGGTAATCCGCCGGCAGCAAGCCGGCGTCCACCAGCGGCCGCACCGCCAGAATAAAGGCGCTGGCGTGGCAGCCCACATTGGCGATGCGCTTGCTGGCGCGGATCTTCTCGCGCTGGCCCGGGGCCAGTTCCGGCAGGCCGTAGACCCAGCCGTCGGCCACCCGAAAGGCGGTGCTGGCATCGATCAGGCAGGTATCCGGATTCTCGACCATGGCGGCGGCTTCCCGGGAAGCGGCATCGGGCAGGCACAGGAATGCCACGTCGGCGGCGTTGAGCAGACGGGCGCGCTCCGCCGGGTCCTTGCGCAGGGCGCTGTCGATCCGCAGCAGCTCGATGTCGTCGCGCCGCTCCAGATAATCGAACAGCCGCAGACCGGTGGTGCCTTCCTGACCGTCCACATAAACCTTGAATGCCATTGTCGCCGTCTCTCTCGGTGTGCCGGACCGGAAAGCCTAGGCACAAGCCCCGCCGGATGCAACGGGCAGGCCGCTCAACCGGCGCGAAACGCCGCCGGCACAGTCAGCTCATAGGTGCGGCCCAGGGGCAGACCGAGCAGGCCGGCGGGACCCCGCTGGGAACTGAAGTACAGACGCGAACCGTCGGCGGTGAACGCCGGCCCGGTGAGCTCGCTGCCGCCGCCGGGCACCTGCAGCAGGATTCTGGCCGGCTGGTTGGGCACCATCACCATCAGGCGCATGGCGTCGCCGTCCTCGGCCACCACCACGTCGCCCATGGGACTGACCACCAGGTTGTCCACGTCGTCGAAAGCGTCCTCGCCGGCGCTGATCAATTGCTCGTTGTCGAACACCACCTCGATCAGGTCGTTGTCCACGTCCAGGGCGTGCACCCGGTTGTCGCCCTTGCAGGCGAAGAACACCACCGCCCGCAACGGATGCTCGAAGCCGGTCACGGTGTCGCGCTCGCCCTCCGGCCAGTACTGGATCCAGATGCCCTCGCCGCCCTTGAAGCGGGTCCCTGGCGCGCCCTGGCCGGTGCCGTCCTCGATGCGCGCGCGCACCCGGGCCTGCGGTTCGTCCGGGGACTGCACGTCCACCCAGGCCACCCGGCGCAGCGCCCGGGCGCCGGCCAGGTCTTCCATATAGGCACCGTTCTCGAAGCCTTCCACTTCCAGCACCTGCAGCACACCATTGTCCAGGTCCAGGCCCGGGACGCCGTTGACGGCGCTGACCCGGCCGGCGGAGCGGAACCGGTACAGGCGACCGTCGCCCTCGTCCTCGGTCATGAACACCGACGAGGTGGCCAGGTCCACGGCGGCGGCCTCGTGTTTGAAGCGACCCAGGGCCGGGTGGGATTGCGCCTGGCGGGGCGTGCCCACCGGGTCGCATTGATAGACCAGGCCGTCCTCCACTTCCTCGCAGGACAGCCAGGTGCCCCAGGGGGTGGCGCCGCCGGCGCAGTTGATGCGGGTATTGACCAGGATCGGATAGGCGTCCAGCAGCTCGCCGTCGGCACCGAAGCGCAGCGCCCCTACCCCGCCCGGCACAAACTCGCTGTTGGACACGTACACCCAGCCGCCGTCCGACTGGGAAAACACCGCCCCGCCGTCCGGCAGGGGGTGCCAGAGAAACAGCGGCAGCTTGGACACCGGCTGGCGGCCGGCGGTGGCCACCCGGCGCAGGGCGAACCCTTCCGGAATCAGCACGCCGTCCACGCCGGAGTCCACCAGCGGCCCGATGTTGGACAGCGGCCCCGCCCGCAGTGGCAGTTCCCGGGCAGGCTCCGGGGGCGACGTCGGGCTGCCGCCGCCGTCGTCCGGGTCGCGGGGCGTCTCTCCGCCACCAGCGGACGAACCGGACGACGAGGAGCCGCCGCCACAGGCGGCCAGGGCGGCGCCGCCGCCGGCCAGGAACATCAGTTGCAGAATATCGCGTCGGGACAGTGCCATGGTTTACCCCCTTCAGCCGGATCGGCCCTGGAAAATCACCCAGCCTGGACCGGCAAGATGACGGTCCCGTGGCGGGCACGGCCGTTCCGGTAGGGGTCCTGTTGCGGATGTGTAACCGGCCGGTTACGGGGCCGTCTTTGAAGACGGCCGGCAACCTGATTAAATAGCGCGTTTGGTCGAGCGCCGGTGCCCTTTCATGTTTTTCACGGACGAACGCGAGCAGTTCTTCAAGCCGCTCACCGGCAAGTACCGTGAGCAGGTGGTGGAGTGCGTGCGTCTGCTGCACGAGCGGTTGTACAGCAGCCAGGCGGACTACGGCGAATCGCTGCGGCGCGAGCAGGTGCTGGACGTGTTCGGCGAGGCCCTGGAGCGGGCGCCGCTGCTGGAGGGCGACGACGAGGCCGGGCGCTTCCGCAACAACCGGGAGCAGGCCGGCTGGATCCTCAACCTGCTGGTGGAACACGGCTGGCTCAAGCGCGACAAGGACGAGGCCTCGTTCCAGTCCACCTACCCGTTCAGCCGCAGCGGCCGGCTGTTCACCCAGACCCTGGTGGAGGTGGACGGGCGCAGCGTACGCACCCGCCACCGCAACACCCGCAATACCCTCAATGCCCTGGCGGCCTTCGGCGAGCGCGGCGAGGTCTATGACCTGCTCGACGCCCACGAACATTCCGAACGCATCATCGCCGACTTCACCGACATTATCGCCGAGCTGGAAGAGCGCAAGCGGGAACTGGTGCGCGAGGTGGAATCAAGGCAGCTGGTGCAGCAGGCCAGCGACCAGTTCTTCGAGTTCATGGAAAAGCGTTTTCAGCCGGACGTGGCGATCCGCATGTCCGCCGACAGCGTGGAAAAACACCGCGACCGCATTCAGACCACGATCGAACGCATCAAACGCAAGCCCCGGGCCTGGAAAGCCCAGGCCGAGAAGGATCTGCGTCAGCGGGCCCCGGATCTGGTCGTCAGCGCCGACGCCTCGGTGCTGTTCCAACTGCTGGACAGCATCGAGGCGCGCATGCGCAACGCCTCCGAGATCATGCTGCCGGCCCTGCGCCGCACCCTGCAGGGGTTCACCCGCCGGGCGGACATCATCATCCGCCAGCTCAGCTACCTGCACAGCCAGAAGCACAGCGACATCGTCGGCCTGTGCCAGACCCTGGCGGAGCTGGACGACGACGCCTATGGCGCGCGGCTGGAAAAAGCCGGCGACGCCATGGCCGGCCTGCATCTGGGGCTGGTGGACCCGGCCCAGGTACGCCTGCGCGAGCCGCGCGCGCAGCGGGTGGTGCGCCACCGCATGGAGGAATTGGCCGAGCCGGACCGGGACACCCTGCGCGAGCTGGCCACCCAGCAGCTGCTGGAAAAGGCTTTCAACATCAATGGCGGCGCCCTGCGCGACTATCTGCGCGAAGCCCTGGGCGCCAGCCGCCGCATCGACAACCGCGACCTGCCGGTGAACACCGCCCGCGATCTGCTGGCGCTGAGCCATGTGATCGAGCTGGGCAGCGCCGACCACGCCGCCGCCGGTTTCCGGCTGCGCATCGAACCCACCGACGTCGTCCGCGACGAGCACTATTTCGTGCGCCGCGACGGCTTCCTGCTGGAACTGGAACAGGATGACACTACGGCACGCCCTGAATGACGCCCTGGACGCCCAAGGCGTCACCCCGGCGCAGTTCTCGGAACTGATGATCCGCCTGCTCGACCGCGGCGTGCTGTGCCGCGACGAAAGCAAAAAGGAAGCGGAGCTGTACGACCGCTACCTGCGGATTCCCGAGCTGGTGGAGGATTACCTGAGCGTGCTGCGGGTGCGCCTGCACCACGAACGCCGCTTCGCCTCGGTGCGGCTGTTCCCGCCCGGCGCCGAGGTGCCCGGCCAGCCGGACCAGGACGACAGCGCCCAGGGCGGCCTGCGCCAGCGCCTGAGCCAGCAGGAGGTGGCGCTGATCCTGGTGCTGCGGGCCGAGTACGACAAATGCCTGCGCGACGGCCAGATCGACGAGCACGGCCAGGCCACCCTGCCCCTGGAAGCCCTGAATCTGGCCAGCAAGAACCTGCTGGGCCGGCCGCTGCCGGACGGCAGCGTGGAGCGCGAGGCGCTGTTCCGCCGCCTGCGCCAGCTGCGCCTGATCCGTGGCGCCGGCGACGCCGGCCTGGCGGACAGCGAAGCCTGGCTGACCATCCGTCCGGGCATCACCGGCCTGGTCACCGACGCGGTGCTGGCCACGCTCACCGACGAGCGCGAGGACCCACAGCCATGTACCTGAAGCGCTCGATCACCGTGAACTGGGGCAACCTGCCCGCCGGCGAGCTGGACTACGGCCCGGTGAATCTGTTTTCCGGCGGCAACGGCTCCGGCAAGACCACCGCCGCCGACGCCCTGCAGACGCTGATGACCGCCGCCCACGATAACCTGTTCACCTACAACCCGGGCCAGGACGAAACCACCCAGCGCGGCCGTGGCGGCAAGCAGGTGCGCACCCTGGCCTCCTACGTGCTGGGCTGCGACGACGGCGCCTTCGCGCGGCCCTATGACAGCGACGGCTACATCGCCGGCGTGTTCCACCCCACCCAGGGCGAAACCGCCGAACCCTTCACCGCCGTGATCGGCGTGCGCGCCCATCTGGACCGGGCCGGCGCCAGCGCCCAGGCCCGCCAGGACGAACTGCTGCTGATGATCGTGGCCGGGGAAATGCTGAGCCTGTCGGACTTCGTGCAGGAGCACGTGGACGGCAAGCACACCGTGGCGATCACCGACATCGCCCACCAGCTGCGCCGCCGCTTCGGCAAGAAAGCGGTGGAAACCTACGACAAAAAAGGCGCCTATCTGGCGCGGCTGTACGGCGCCCTGCGCGGCAAGCGCGACGCGGTCTCGCGCAACGAAGCACGCAACGCGGCGCGCACCTTCGCCCGCTTCATGGCCTACAAGCCGGTGGAGTCGATCAACCAGTTCGTGGCCAGCGAGGTACTGGAACCCCACGACATGGGCGATACCCTGCGCCGCATCCGCGACCTGATGCGCACGGTGCACGGCATGGCCGAGGAAGCGGAGCAGCTGCAGCGCAACGTGGACCTGCTCGCCCAGGCGCGCGGCCAGGCCGGCGACTACCTGGAGAACTGGCTGGAGCGCACCACCCAGGCCTACGGCGCCGCCGCCCAGCGCTTCCGCGCCAATCAAAAGCAGTACCTGGAACTCAAGGAACAACAACAGCGCCTGCGCCAGCAGCAAACCGGCAACCGGGAAGAAGCGGAACAGGTGCGCCAGCGCCTCGACCAGGCCCACCAGGAACTGGTGGAACTGCAGGCGCGCATCCTCGGCATCCCGGCCCTGCGCGACAAACAACAGCTGGAGCAACGCCGCGAGCAGCTCACCCGGCAACTGCAGGAAGGCGCCCGCCCGCTGCTGGAACAGGACCAGCAGCGTACCCGCAACCTGGAAGCCCTGCGCAATACGGTGGCGCTGCTGGCCCGCCACAGCGTGGAGCTGGAACTGCCCGGCTTCGCCAGCAAGCACTGGCGCCAGACCAGCAAGGCGCTGCTGGCCGAACAGCACACTCCCCTGCCCGACCTGAACCAGATGCTGGCCCGGGACTGGATCGACCTGTCACCGCTGGAGGAAGGACTGACCCGGGTGCGCGCCGAGCAGCAACTGCACAACCAGTTGGCGGATCACCTGCACGGCGAACACCAAGCATCGCCGGGCCAGGACGGCGACTCCCTGGCGCGCCGCCTGGACCGGCTGGTCGGCAAGCGGGGCCAGACCCTGGAAGGCCTGGACCAGCAGCAAAAGAGAATCGACCAGCAGATCCGCAACCTGGAATCCCGGCGGGTGAACTATCCTCAGGATGTGGAAATCGCCTTGCAGGCGATCCGCCAGCAATGTCCCCAGGCGGAGCCCCGGGTGCTGTGCGACCACGTGGAAGTGGCGGACCCGCTCTGGCAAATGGCCATCGAGGGCTACATCGGCGGCGCCCGCTTCGGCATTCTGGTGGAAGCGGACTACGAGGCCGAGGCGATCCGCATTGTCCGCCGCCTGGCCGGCAAACAGCGCAACCGGGCGCGGGTGATCCAGGGCGAACAGGCCCGCCGCGACGCGGAAAAAGTGTCGCTGCCGGACGACTCCCTGTTCCTGGCCCTGCGCTTCAGCCACCGCACCGCCGAGCATTACCTGAAAGCCTCCTACGGCAGCGTGGTGCGGGTGGAGGACGCCGACGCCCTGCGCACCACCCGCCGCGGCATCACCGCCGATGGCCTGGGCTCCGGCAACTACGCCCTGTTCCGTTGCGACCTGGACGACGGCCAGCTGGTGTTCGGCGAAGGCGCCCGCGAACGCAACCTGCAGGCCAAGCGCAACGAACAGCGGGACCTGGAAGACACCTACCAGCGCGCCGCCCAGGATTACCAGGCCGTTAAGCAGCTGCACGATCAGGTCCAGGCGTTCCGGCCCCTGAACTGGATCGGCGCCGCCGGCCAATTGCTGGATGCCCAGCGCCAGTTGGAAGAGATCGACAAGGCCCTCGCCGCCCTGGATCTCAGCGACCACCAGGAACTGGAAGACAAGCAGCAACGCGCCCGCGCCCTGCACCGGGACCTGGAAGCCCGACAAAAAGCCCTCAACGAGGCCCACGGCAAACTCACCGCCACCCTGGAAAGCTGCGACGCCGGCATCCGCAAACTGGCGGACCAGAGCGAGCGCTGCCAGCAGGAACAGGACGACGCGGAGGCCAACCTGCATGCCAGTACCCGCTACTGGCCGGGCCTGGACGTGGAGCCGCGCATCCAGGCCATGGATCAGCGCCTGCAACAGGCCCACGGTGAGATCGACTTCGTCGAGGAGGACCGGGCCCTGACCCGGCAGCTGGAACAAAGCCTGGGCGACCTGCTGCGCACCCTGGACCGCTACAACCAGCAGGCCCAGCCGGCGGACCAGGTGCTCGCCGACAGCCCCGAGGACATGCACAGCGCGCCCTTCTTCGGCCACGTGCACGGCCTCAACCAGCAGCTGGACAATCTGCACAACCGGCTGCGCAATAACGTGCTGCTGGAAAAACAGGAAAAACTGGCGGACCTGCGCAACACCTTCAACACCACCTTTATCAGTGACCTGTGCAGCCAGATCCACCAGGCCATCAAGGACGGCGAGCGGGTGCTGAAAAGCCTCAACAGCGAACTGGAACACCACCAGTTCGGCGCCGACCGGGAGCGCTTCTCCTTTGAGTGGGCGTGGATCCCCGAGTACAAGGAATACTGGAGCTTCTTCAAGGAAGTGCTCGATATTCCCAACCTGGGCGACGGCGCCAGCCTGTTCGACACGCCGCTCTCCGCCAAGGCGGAAACGGTCCGCGACCGGCTGCTCGGCCTGCTGCTGGACGGGGACGAACAACAGGCCCTGCGCGAACTGGAACGGATCAGCGACTACCGCCGCTACCGCCAGTACGACATCCTCAAACACCCGGAAAACAAGGCGCCCATCAGCCTCAGCCAGTACGGCACCGGCTCCGGCGGGCAGCTGGAGACACCGGCCTACATCATCCGCGCCGCCGCCATCACCAGCGCCTTCCGCTTCAACGAAGGCGACAGCCACCTGCGCATGGTGATCGTCGACGAAGCCTTCATGCACATGGACGAAAGCCGCTCCAAAAGCGTGATCCGCTACCTCACCGAAACCCTGGGCCTGCAGCTGATCTTCATCATGCCCACCAGTAAGGCCGGCCCCTTCCTGGACCTGATCAGCAATCAGTTCGTGTTCAGCAAGGTGCCCAGCCCCACCCCGGTGGGCGAACTCAATACCCGCGTGCTGCTGGACCGCCAGCAGCTCCACCCGGAGCGCGTCGCCGAGCTCTGGGACCAGCACCGCCGCGTGATCCGCCAGCAAGGGGCGCTGGATTTCATGGAAGAGATCGGCTGATCAGGCGGTCGCCGGCGCCCGGCGGCGCAGCGCCACCGTGAGCGCCAGCGCCGCCAGCACCAACGGCAGGAACGACACCCACAGCACCCGCTCCCAACCGTAGGCGCTGAGCAGGCCGCCGGAGGAAAACGAGCCCACCGCCATCAGCCCGAAAACGATAAAGTCGTTGAGCGATTGCACGCGGGTTTTCTCTTCCGGCCGGTGGCATTCCAGCACCATCGCCGAGGCGCCCAGAAAGCCGAAGTTCCAGCCCAGGCCCAGCAGCACCAGCATCCACCAGAAGTGACGCATCTCCAGCCCCAGCAGCCCGACGGCGGCGGACACGCCGGTAAGTACCAGACCGACGGCGGCCACCCGGCCGGCTCCGAAGCGGGCGATCAGGTTGCCGGTGAAAAAGCTGGGCGCGTACATGGCGATGACGTGCCACTGCAGCCCCAGATTGGCGGCGGCCTGGGAGTGCCCGCACAGGTGCATGGCCAGCGGGGCCGCCGTCATCAGGAAGTTCATCACCAGGTAGGAGACGGCGCCGCACACCGCCGCCGCCACGAAACGGGGCTGGCGGGCAATCACCGCCAGCGGCCGGCCACCGGCCTGCTCCGCCGCCGTCGGCGGCGGCAGACGCACGCCGATCAGCAGCAACGCGGACAACGCCGCCACCGCCGCCTGCACCACGAAGGTGGCGGCGAAGGTGAACGGCGGCCACAGGTCCATGGTCCAGGTCACCAGCTGCGGCCCGATCACCCCGGCGGCCACGCCGCCGGCCATCACCAGCGACAGGGCCCGCGCCCGCCGCGCCGGCGCCACCCCGTCCGCCGCCGCGAAACGGTAGGACAGCACCACCGCCGCGTAGGCACCGCCAAAGAAGGTGGACAGGCAAAACAGCCAGAACGACGCCACCAGCACCGCCACCGTGGCCACCACACCGGCCAACACGCCGGCCCCGGCGCCGAGCAGGAACACCGTGCGCCGTCCGCGCCGCCGGGCGATCACGCCCACCGGCAGGATCGACGCCGCCATGCCCACCACGAAAATCGACACCGGCAAGGTGGCCAGCACCGGCGACGGCGCGAAGGCATCACCGACAATGGCGCCGGTGGCATAGACCACCACGGCATTGGCGCCGGCCAGCGCCTGGGACACCGACAGCCGCCAGATATTGCCGCGTTGAATGTGATCGGGAAGCTCGGAGGAAACGGTGTCCATCAGGGGCGGCTCTGGTCAGAAAGGAAGCCGGCTATTGTTGTCCGATTCGCCGCCACGGACAAACCCCATCAAACCGCTCGCAAGGGCCGCGGGCGCCTATCACGCGTGCAGCCGGTTCTCCACGCGCAACCCGGCGACCCGCTCGAATTCGCGCGGATGTCCCCGTAGTGGGTCGCCGCCTTGCGGCCGTAATCCAGCACCTCAAGGCGGGAGGTGAAACCCTCGATGAGACCCTCCCATATATCAACCGCCGGCTCGTACCTCCCGCCAGCGGCGCGCGGCGCTGGCCAGCGCGCCGGCGGCGGCGAAGGTGGCGCCCACCGCCAGGCACAGCGCCGGCCCGCGCTCGCCGCCCAGGCCGAACAGCAGCGTTACCAGCGCCGAGCCCAGGGTCCAGCCGGCGAACCGCGCCACCGCGTTCATGCCCGAGGCGGCGCCGCTGCGCGACGCCGGGCCGGTGGTCATCATGGCGGTGTTGTTGGGGGTCTGGAACAGACCGAAGCCGACCCCGCACAGGGCCATGCGCCAGGCGATCTGCCAATAGGCCGCCTCCGCCGGCAGAAACACCATCAGCACCAGCCCCGCCGCCAGAATCCCCAACCCGACACTGCTGAGCACCGCCGCCGGATAACGCACCACCAACCGCCCGGCCAACTGGGCGGCGATGGCGGTGGTCAGCGGCCAGGGCGTGATCAGCAGCCCGCTCTGCACCGGCGTCATATTCAGCACCCGCTCGAACAGAAACGGCAACGACACATAGGCCAGGATCTGCGCCGTGTAGGAACAGGACGAGGTCAGCACCGCCAGGGAAAACACCGGCAACCGCAGCAGATCGAACGGCAGCATCGGCGACGGATGACGCCGCTGCTGCCGGAACAACAACACGAAGCAGACCAGCCCCGCCAGAATCTCCGCCACCGCCAGGCGGGTGTCGCCGCTGCCCAGGGTGCCAACGCCCACCACCAACAAACCGAACGCCAGCCCATTAAGCAGCGTGCCGAGCCCGTCGAACCGATGGGCGGTGCGCTCGCTGCCCGGCACCGTGCGCAGAAACAACCACAGCGCCACCCCGCCCAACGGCACATTGATCAGAAAAATCCACGGCCAGGACGCCACCGCCAGCACCATGGCCGCGAAGGTCGGCCCCAGCGCCGCCGGCACCGCCACCGCCATGGCCAGCCAGGCCATGCCCTTGCCCACCAGCCGCTGCGGATAGATCACCCGCACCAGCGCCACCCCGGCCACCGACAACAACGCCGCGCCGACGCCCTGCAGCAAACGGGCCGCCACCAGCGTGCCCAGGGTCGGCGCCACCGCGCACACCAGCGACGACAGGGTGAACACCGCCAGCCCGCTGGCGAACAACCGCTTCAGCCCCAGCGCCTCCACCATCGCCGCCACCGGCAACAGGCACACCACCGCCGCCAGTTGGTAACCGTTCACCACCCACACCGTGGCCGCATCACTGGCGCCCAGAGACAGGGCCATATCCGGCAGGGCGATGTTCACCACCGCGGTGCTCAGATTGCTCAGCGCGATGCCCAGCAACACCGCCACCGCCGCCCAGCGCCGCTCGCGCGCCGGCAGGCCATCACCCGTGGAAGAACAGGAAGAAGACGAAGAAGAAAGCGTGGTGTCACTCATCTGGCTGGCAGGCTCCCGGCAACGCACCGCGGCCCGAAACGCCCGGTCGACCGTTGCAATCGGGCCATGCTAGCATCGCCGGCACCGGAAATTACGCCAACGATTATCGATGACACGCCAAGCCGACTTCACCACCTCGGGCGATAACCGCCCGCTATTCCGCATCCGGCAAAAAGCGCGCCGCCCCGGCGAACGCATCGACCCCCACCACCATGAAGAAGCGCAACTGATCCTGGCGCTCTCCGGCACCACCCAGATTTACACCGACACCGGCCGCTGGCTGGTGCCCCCGCAGCTCGCCGTGTGGATCCCCGCCGGCATCACCCACCGCCTGGATGTGCTCTCCGGCGCCGAAATGCGCCTGCTCCACTGGCACCCGGACGCCCTCCGCCACTGGGCCCCGCACCTGCCCCTGGACCGGGAATTCGCCCTGCGCGTCTCACCCCTGCTGCGCGAACTCACCCAGGCCGCCTTCGCCCCCGACACCGACGCCGACAAACAGCTGCTTATCGGCCAACTGATGCTCCACGAACTCAGCGCCGTGGTCGACGCCCCCACCTACCTGCCCCTGCCCACCAGCCCGGTGGGCCAACGCGTCGCCCAACTGGCCCTCTCCGACACCGGCCTCGCCCTCACCACCCCGGACCTGGCCGCCGGCGCCGCCACCTCCGTGCGCACCCTCAGCCGCCTCTTTCCCGCCGAAACCGGCCTCACCTTCCGCGCCTGGCGGCAACGGGCGCGCATCGTCCGGGCCATCGACCATCTCGCGCGGGGCAAGACCATCGCCCAGGCGGCAGGGCTGGCCGGGTTCAGCAGTACTGCGGCGTTTTCCTATGCGTTCCGGCAGGTGACGGGGGGGACGCCTTCGGGGTTTATGGGGGGGTCGGGAGACGCGGTGGACACTCGCTCCGGCGACGATTAAGATCGATTTATCCTTAATCACACCGACACATTCCCACCCAAAGAGGTGTTGACCATGTCAGCGTCCAATCCGACCCGTTCAGTCACCGCCCACGTTCCCCTGGAACTGGCGGATCGCATCGACGAAGCCGCCATCCGGCTGGAGCGATCCAAAAACTGGATCGTCCGCCAGGCCCTGGCCGACTGGCTCGACCTGGAAGAGGAACGTGACAGGCTCACCCGCGAAGCGCTGGCTGACGTGGACGCCGGACGCGTGATCGACCATCAGGCTATTAGTGATTGGGCAGACAGTCTGGGCTCCGACTCGCCCCTGCCCGCTCCGCGCCGATGAAGCTGAAGTGGACCAGCAAGGCGCTGTCCGATCTGGTCAGGCTTTATGAATTTCTGGCGGCGATCAATCAACCCGCCGCGGCGCGCACCGTACGGCAACTCACCGACGCGCCCACCGCCCTGCTGACGAACCCACGGCTCGGCGAGCGGCTGGATACCTTCCAACCCAGGGCGGTGCGGCGCCTTCTGGTTGGCCATTACGAGATCCGTTACGAAGTGACCAATGACACCGTCTATATCCTGCGGCTCTGGCATACGCGGGAGGATCGGTAGCAGGAAGGCTCTGGCCCAATAGAGCCATGCGCAAGGGTTTGCTATTCTCTCCCGCCTGGCCCGCCCTCTTCCCGGGCCGTCACCCACACTCTCCAGAAAACAGGCGATACCGCGCTTATGGCAAAGGACGACCTTTCCGGGCATACGCCCATGATGCGCCAATACCTCGGCTTGAAGGCCGACCATCCGGATCAGTTGCTGTTCTACCGGATGGGGGATTTCTACGAGCTGTTTTTCGGTGATGCGCAGAAGGCGGCGCGGTTGCTGGATATCACCCTGACCCAGCGCGGGCAGAGCAATGGCAAGCCGATTCCCATGGCCGGGATTCCGTATCACGCGGCGGAGGGGTATCTGGCGCGGTTGGTGAAGTTGGGCGAGTCGGTGGTGATTTGCGAGCAGATCGGCGATCCGGCGCTGGCCAAGGGGCCGGTGGAGCGCAAGGTGGTGCGCATCGTGACGCCGGGGACGGTAAGCGACGAGGCGCTGCTGGAAGAGCGGCGGGACACCTTGCTGTGCGCCCTGTTCGAGGACGGGCCGGCGGTGGGCGCGGCCAGTCTGGATCTGGCCGCCGGGCGGTTCGTGGTGACCCGGGTGGAGGGGCACGAGCAGTTGCAGGCGTTGCTGGAGCGCTGGCAGCCGGCGGAGTTGCTGGTGTGCGAGGACCATGGTTTGCCGGCGGCGCTGGTGGAGCGCGCCGGGTGCCGCAAGCGGCCGCCGTGGGAGTTCGACGGCGAGGCGGCGTTGCGGCAGTTGTGCAAGCAGTTCGGGGTGCAGGACCTGTCCGGGTTCGGGCAGCCGCCGGCGGTGGCGGTGGCCGCCGCCGGGGCCCTGTTGCAGTACGCCCGCGACACCCAGCGCAGCAGCCTGCCCCATGTCACCGGGCTGGCCATGGAGGCGTTCGACGACGGGGTGGCCATGGACGCGGCCACGCGCCGCAATCTGGAGCTCACCGAGACGCTCAACGGCGACGAGTCACCGACCCTGGCCTGGGTGCTGGACAGCACCGAGACGGCCATGGGGGCGCGGTTGCTGAAGCGCTGGATTCACCGGCCGCTGCGCGACCGGGCGGTGCTCGGCGATCGCCAGCGGCGGGTGGCGGCGCTGCGCGATGGCTGGCGGTTCGAGGCGGTGCGCGAGGTGCTGGACCGGATCGGTGATATGGAGCGGATCCTCGGCCGGGTGGCGCTGCGCTCGGCGCGGCCCCGGGACCTGACCCGCCTGCGCGCCAGCCTGGAGGCGCTGCCGGCGTTGCACGCGGCACTGCCGGAGGACGAGGCGTTCGCGGCGCTGCACCAGCGGCTGGGCGAGTTTCCCGAGCAGGCGGCGCTGCTGGCGCAGGCGGTGATCGAAAACCCGCCGATGCTGATCCGCGACGGCGGCGTGATCGCCGAGGGCTACAGCGCCGAGCTGGACGAGCTGCGCTCGATCAGCGAGAACGCCGGCCAGGTGCTGGTGGACATCGAGACCCGGGAGCGCGAGCGCACCGGTTTCTCCACCCTGCGGGTCAAGTACAACCGGGTGCACGGCTATTACATCGAGCTGTCCCGGCGGGAGGCGGACAACGCGCCCATGGATTACCAGCGCCGCCAGACCCTGAAGAACGCGGAGCGCTTTATCACCCCGGAACTCAAGGAGTTCGAGGACAAGGCGCTGTCCGCGTCGAGCAAGGCGCTGACCCTGGAAAAACGGCTCTACGAGCAGTTGATCGAGACCCTGGCGGCGCAGCTGGCCGGGCTGCAGGGCAGCGCCGCGGCGGTGGCCGAGCTGGACGTGCTGGCCGCTTTCGCGGAGCGGGCCGAGGCGCTGGGCTGGGTGCAGCCGCACCTGGTGACCGAGCCGGTGGTGGAGATCGTCGATGGCCGCCACCCGGTGGTGGAGCAGGTGCTGGACGACGCCTTCGTGCCCAACAGCCTGCATCTGGACGACCAGCGCCGCATGGTGATCATCACCGGCCCGAACATGGGCGGTAAATCCACCTACATGCGCCAGACCGCCCTGGTCGCCCTGCTCGCCCATATTGGCAGCGCGGTGCCGGCGGCCAGCGCCCGGGTGGGCAAGCTGGACCGCATCTTTACCCGCATCGGTTCCTCCGACGATCTGGCTGGCGGCCGCTCCACCTTCATGGTGGAGATGTCGGAGACCGCCAACATCCTTAACAACGCCACCCCGGAAAGCCTGGTGCTGATGGACGAGATCGGCCGCGGCACCAGCACCTTCGACGGGCTGAGCCTGGCCTGGGCGGCGGCGGAACATCTGGCCCGCAATCTCAAGGCGTTCACCCTGTTCGCCACCCATTATTTCGAGCTGACGCAACTGCCGGAGCAGTTGCCCGGCGTCTATAATGCGCACCTGACCGCCAGCGAACACGACAACCGCATCGTCTTTCTGCACCGGGTGCAGGAGGGGCCGGCCAGCCGCAGCTATGGGCTGCAGGTGGCGCAACTGGCCGGGGTGCCGGCGGGGGTGATCCGCCGCGCCACCGATAAACTGGCGGAGCTGGAACAGGGCGAGCGGCCCAAGTCGGCGCCGCCCGCTCCGGCCACGGCACCGGCCCAGGCGGATCTGTTCGGCGCGCCCAGCGCGGTGGAGAAGGCACTGGCGGACCTGGATCCGGATTCGCTGACGCCACGGGAGGCGCTGGAGCGGCTGTATGCGCTCAAGGCGCTGGGCAAAGGGTAACGCGTTATATCCATATGCGTTCGCGGACCGGTTGCGGCGCTTGCCTGAAGCTGGCAGTCCGGTAGACTAGCGCCGCCCCCAAGTCGCATGGCGTCGGCGCGATGCCGGCGCGGAACGAGACGAGAACACCCCTGGCGAGGACAGGCTAATGACGTTCGTAGTAGGTGAAAACTGCATCAAGTGCAAACACACGGACTGCGTGGAAGTATGCCCCGTGGATTGCTTCTATGAAGGCCCCAATTTCCTGGTTATTCACCCGGACGAGTGCATCGACTGCGCGCTGTGCGAGCCGGAATGCCCGGTGAACGCGATCTTCTCCGAGGACGAATTGCCGGAGGATCAGCAGGACTTTCTGGAAATCAATGCGGAACTGGCCGAGAAGTGGCCGAACATCACCGAGATGAAGGACTCGCCGGAGGACGCCGAGGAGTGGGATGGCGTGGCCAACAAGCGTGACCAGCTGATTCGCGAGTGGTGAAATCGGTGAACCGGTAATTCGGTAGCCGGAAATGAGAAAGGGCGGCATCCTGCCGCCCTTTTGCGTCGAGTTGTCCTTACCCGATTGCGCTCACCTGGACTTCCGTGTCCGCCTTCCTTAGCCAATCCCTGTGCTCTTTTCCCTGAACACGGGAGACACTATATCAACCCGTTTCCGCGTCGCGGGTTAAACATCTATAAAATCTCGGGGCGGAAAAACGCCGGAAAAGTGATATCTATTTGCAATCAATCACTTAGGGGAAGACGTGAGGGAAAGTTGAGACAAAAACGCACGTAAGAATGGTACAAATGCTTACAGCCTTGTAAGATATCTCTTACAAATTCCGATCAACGGGCGGGACCATCCACCGTTCGTCGCCGGCGGCGCGCTACAGATTGCCGCCACACTATCGCCAACTTTTACAATCGCTCACCGGTTTTTACAGCACCCGGAGGGCATGGCCGGTAGCATTTAACACATCAACAGGTATCCCCCCAAGGCGCTAGAAATAGCGCTCACAACCCCCCCTCTTCCACCCCCTTTGGAAGAGGGGTTTTTTTTGTGGCCTGCTTTTCAGGCGGGTTGCGCGCCGAGGGCCCGGCAGGATTCCTCGAAGGCCTGTTCCAGCGCCGCCAGCCGCTCGCCGGCGGCGTCCACCCGGTCGTCCCGGGCCAGTTGTTCCATTTCCAGGCAAAGCGCCGATACCCGCTGGGCACCCAGGTTGCCACTGCTGCCCTTGAAGCTGTGCGCCTGCTGACGCACGCCTTCCGCGTGGCCTTCCCGGATCGCCTGCTGGAGGGCGCCGAGCCGCTGGCGGCCGTCCTGGCGGTAGGATTCCACCAGGGTGTCGAAATCGCCGCCCATGATGTCGCGCAATTCGGCGATCACGCCGTCGTTGAGCACCGCTGGCTCTTGCATCCGTCACTCCCTTGAATAATGCGGGGGCGCGCTCGAACACCGTGGCGCACCGCCTTGGCTTCCGAGTATACGGACAAAAAATCACCAGCTCATCGTTGCCGTCCCAGGGAGTGGGACGATTTCAGGGAAGTACGCCCAACTGCCGGGCCCGGGCCACGTCTTCCGGGTGGTCCACATCCCAGAGCGGCGGCAGCACCGCCACGCCGCCTTCGTCGTTGCCGGAGAGGTCGTGGAGCGACACATCGTTGAGCGCCACCAGGGTGTCGGCCAGGGCGTAGCCGCCCCCCAGGCGCACCCCGGCGAACCGGTCCGGTCGCCAGACCGTGGCGTCACTGCCGCCGATCAACACGAAGCCGCCGTCCTCGCTGGCGCCCAGCACCACCCGGCCGTGCCTCAGGTGGTCATCGGCCAGCGCCAGGTAAGTCTGATCGAGCACCGGGCAGTCACAGCCCACCAGCAGCACCCGGGGGAACTCGCTGAGGCCCTCGGCAAGAGCCCGGGCCATGCGCTCGCCCAGGCCGTCGCCTCGTTGCCGGCCCACGGTCAGCCCCAACGCCTCGGCGCGACGGGCCAGGGCCGGGTCGTCCTGGTCCAGCATCAGCCGCGCCGGGCCCGGGTGGCCGGCGGCCACGGTCAGGGTGCGGTCCAGCAGGCGCTGGTACACCGCCAGGGCACCCTGCTCGCCCAGGGCCGGGGCCAGCCGGGTCTTCACCTCGCCCAGGCGTGGCGCCCGGGCGAACACCATCAGCAGGGTGTCGGATCGCGGGTCCGGCGCGCCCATGGTCAGCGCGGGCCGGTATAGGATTGACGATAGTGGTGGCGATAGTAGTCCCGATGCAGGCGCGCCGGGTCTTCGCCGCGCCAGTAGCGCCAGCGCAGCTGCCACATCAGCAGGGTGGTGCGCAGCACGCCGTTCTCTTCCCAGCGGCGGCTGTCCGCCACCAGACGCGGGCGCAGGCACACCGGCGGCGCGCGGCCGCGCAGGCGCGTGCTCAGGGCCACGTCCTCCATCAACGGCTGCAGGGGAAAACCGCCCAGTTCCAGAAACAGCGCGCGGCGCACGAAGATGCCCTGATCGCCGGTGGCGATGCCGGTCCAGCGCGAACGCAGGTTCATGGCGTGGCCGATCATCGGGAACAGGCGGTGGTCACCGGAGAGGCGCACGTCGAAGCGGCCCCACTGGGCGTCCTCGGGCAGCGCGCGCAGGGCCGCCAGGTGGCCCCGTTTGACCTTGCCGCAGTCGGCATGCAGAAACCACAACCAGTCGCCCTTGGCGCGTTCGGCACCCAGGTTCATCTGACGGGCCCGGCCCCGGTCGCAGTGCAGCACCAGGTCGGCGTGGTCGCGGGCGATCAGCGCGCTGCCGTCCTCGCTGCCGCCGTCCACCACGATAATCTCGTCCTGCTCGCCCAGGCGCTCGCGCAGGCCGGCGAGAAAGCTTTCCAGACACCGGGCTTCGTCGAGCACCGGCACTATCACGCTGACACTCATTCCAGGGCTCCTCCGCAACTGCTGCCGGCGCCGGCGGTGCAGCCGAAACAATGGTCGGCCACGAACACCGCCTCGCCGTCCTTATCCGCCGCCAGCAGTTCGCCGAGGTGGGGGTGGCGTTGGCCGCCGCCCTGGGGCAGATCCAGCATCTGATTGAAATCGCAATCGTAGAGATAGCCGCGATAGTCCACGCTGAGGGTATCGCGGCACATCACCGCGTCCAGGTTAGCGACATTGTGGTTGTCGCGCAGCAGTTGCATGTAATCGTTGAAGGCACCCTGGGCCAGCAGCACCGCGCCAAACCGGCTGATCGGCATGTTGGTGATGGTCAGCAGCCGGTTGAAACGGATGCCGAAACGCTCGCCCAGCTCGCGCTTGTAGTCCGCTTCCAGAGCGGCCTGGGGCGGCGGCAGGTGGGCGCCCACCGGGTTGTAGACCAGGTCCAGCGGCAACGCCTCGCCGTCGCCGTAACCGGCGGCGTTAAGCCGGCGGATCGCTTCGATGCTGCCTTGATAGACGCCCTTGCCGCGCTGCTGATTAACGTTGTCTTCCAGATAGCAGGGCAGCGAGGCGACGATCTGCACGCCCTGCTCCGCCAGAAAGTCGGGCAGGTCCTGATAGCCGGGCTCGAGCACGATGGTCAGATTGCAGCGGTCGATCACGGTCACGCCCCGGACGCGGGCGGCGCGCACCAGATCGCGAAAGTGGGGGTTCATTTCCGGGGCGCCGCCGGTCAGGTCCAGCACCTGTACCTGACCCTGGTCGAGCACGGCGATCACCTGGTCCACCACCTCGCGGCTCATCTGCTCGGTGCGGGTGGGCCCGGCGTTCACGTGGCAGTGCACGCAGCTCAGATTGCAGAGATAACCCAGATTGACCTGCAGAATACGGGTGCGCCGCCGCCGCACCGGGGGAAAGTCGGTGCCGCTGCGCAGCAGCAGAGGCCGGGTGTCTTTCATGGCGGGGTCCTCCGGGTGGGTGGCGGTCCATGGCGTTACGGAACCATGGAGGCACGATCGGAGGGAACGTTACGTCAAAAGCGCCACCGGCGCGAACCCGGCGGGGCAGCCAGCGCGGATCGGCGGGGCCGGATCAGTGGGTCAGGCTGACGTCCGACACCGGCAGGGCCAGCTCGCTGGCGACCAGGCGGTGTACGTCCTGATGGGTCAGCCGGTCGATCTCGCCGTGGCGGCGGGCCTCGTCGATAAAGGCGCGCACGTCGTCGGCGAACACGCCGTAGTGGTCGGCGACCGCGTCCACATCGTCCGGATTGCTGCTGTCGAAGCGCTTGCTGAGAAAGGTGAAGCCGATCATGACGCGACCTCCTGGGTGGTGCCAGGAGAATGAGCCCGGTCACGTCATTTTCACGTGAAAATCGTTGCCCCTGCTTCAGAAAAGTTTTCTGCGAAAAATTTCATAGTGCGCGGATCAGGCCGCCGCGAAGTCCCGGGGCAACGGCAGCGCCAGTTCGCTGGCCACCAGCTGGTGCATGGCCTGGTAGGTCAGATGGTCGATTTCGTCCACCGACCGCAGTTCATCGATGAAAGCCCTTACCTCGTCCCGGTGGGCGCCGTACTGGCCCGCCAGGCGCTCCACGTCCCGCTGATCGGTGCTGTTGAAAAACCGGCCGCATCGCGGACCCAGGGGGCTGACTTTCATGATCCATCACCACTGCTGTTTGGGATGCGATAAAGCATGCCCTGGCCGACGGGCGGTGTCTGTAAAGGTGGGTAAATTCGGATCGGTCACGGAAATGGCGCCCCGAGCAGGAATTGAACCTGCGACCTAGCGCTTAGGAGGCGCTTGCTCTATCCGACTGAGCTACCGGGGCATTTTTAAACGGGGCGTTCTAACGGCGGTCCATTGTAATGATTCGGTGGGGGGACGCCAGTCCGGGGCTTTACCGGCTTTTACCTTGCGGTGCTGGACCGGGGGGCGGGGGCCGGCTAGCGTCGTAGGGGTTGTTCAATCACACCTAGGGAGCGGGACAATGGGTAAGATTCTGAGTCTGATCATTCTGGTGCTGGATATTCTGGCCATCATCAAGATCGTGCAGTCCGGTGCCAGCACCGGCGAGAAAATTCTGTGGGTGATTCTGGTACTGGTACTGCCGGTGGTCGGTCTGATCATCTGGGCGCTGCTGGGCCCGGGCGGACCCGCCAAGAAGTAACCCTGGCCGCCGGCGCTCAGCCGCCGGCGGCATTCAGCAGGGCCCGGTTGTCCTGGCTGATCAGCCAGAACAGCACGCTGGCCAGGGACACCATCACGAACTGCATGTGTTGTTTGCGGCCGCGCAGCCAGGCCTCCGGCCAGTGCTCGCGGACCGCCCCCACCTTCTCCAGACCAAACAGCATCATCACCGCCACCGCCATCAGCGGCACCGACAGCCAGGCCGGCAGAAACGGCGTAGCCGCGCCCATCACCAGCAGCAGGCTGGCCGCCGGCGCCAGGGTCCGGCCTTCCCGGGCCAGTTCCGCGCCAAAGTAGAGTCCGGTTTGCAGCAACACGTACAGAGCCGCCAGCAGCGGCACGATGTCCAGCCAGGGCCGGGCGGTGACCGGGTCCGGCAGCCAGATGGCGGAGGCCACCGCCACCACCACGAAGCCGTGCAGAAATTGCAGTCGGGAGAGCGTCACCAGGGCATCCGGCAGTTCCGGGGCACGGGGCAGGCGCATAGGGTCGCGGGTCCTTGTCAGCAGGTCAGAGATAGGGTTCGAGCATGTGCGCCAGGGCGTTGCGCACCAGGCGCCAGCGCGCCATGGCGCGGAAGTCGGCGTCGGCCAGCGGCCGGGCCCGGGCCAGTTTGCGGTCGATCAGCGCATTGGCGTCGGCGGCCAGGGGATCATCATAACATTCCAGGTCGAACTCGAAATTCAGACGCAGGCTGCGGGCGTCCCAGTTGCCGGAGCCGAGCTGCACCCAGTGGCCGTCCACGGTGAGCAGCTTGGTGTGGTCGAAGGGCGGCGCCGAGGCGTGGATTTCCGCGCCCTCCTTGGCCAGCCACTTGAGGGCGTGCAGGCTGGCCCATTGCACCAGCCGCAGGTTGTTCTTCTCCGGTACCAGGATCACCACCCGCACACCGCGCAGGATCGCCAGCTGCAGGCTGGCCAGCAGAGTCTGGCCGGGCACGAAGTACGGCGTCACCAGACGGATCTCACGCTCGGCGGCGCCGATCGCCGCCTGCACGGTGAGGCGGCGCTTGTCGAAGTCGGCGTCCGGGCCGGTGTTGACGCCACGGGCCTGTACCGTGCCCAGGTCCATCTCGCCGGCGTAGTTGTCGTTCAGTTCCTCCCGGCAGGTGAACGCCCAATCGGCGGCGAAGCTGAGCAGCAGATGGGCCACCGCCGGGCCTTCCACCCGGGCGTGCAGGTCCTGAATGGTGGCCGGCTCGGACACATAGCCGGCGCGGATGTTCATGCCGCCGGTGAAGCCCAGGGCCCGGTCCACCACCATCAGTTTGCGATGGTTGCGCAGGTTCATGTAGGGCATGCGCCAGGGCGCGATGGAGTGCAGAAAGCGCTGCACCGGCACCCGCTGGCGGCGCAGCCGGAACGTGATCGGCGGCAGGGAATAGAGGGCGCCCACCCCGTCCAGCAGCACCCGCACCTGCACGCCGCGCTGGTGGGCACGCACCAGGGCGTCGGCCAGGGGCCGGCCGGCGGCGTCGTTGCCGAAGATATAGGTGGCGAGATAAACGCTTTCGGTGGCTTCGTCCACCGCCCGGACCATGGCATCCAGCGCTTCCGGGGCCTCCATCAGGGCGACCCGGTTGCCGCCGGTGAGCGGCAGCCGGGTGAGCCGGCCCACCAGCCGCGCCAGCACTTGCAGGCGGTCGGTCTGTAGCGGGGTGCCCTGCTCCTGGCCGGCGCGCAGGGCGGCGTCGATGCCGCCGCCGGTGAGCTGGCGGGCGCGGCGCTGGATACGGTTGACGCCCAGCATCAGGTAGAGGGCGGCGCCGAGAAACGGCACCAGCCAGACCAGTCCGGTCCAGGCCGCCGCCGCGCGGGCGTCCCGTTTATGCTGGGCCACGTGCAGGGTGACCATCACGGCCAGGGTGACACCAACCAGACCGGCCACCGCCGGCCAGAAGCTGTACAGCCAGGCCAGAGCGTGCTCCACCGGCGCCGCCAGCCTGATGATCAAATCCTGCATGGATCCCTCCCTGATGACCGGTGAAACATACCATGGATGGCGTCGTTGCGGTCCGTCGCGTTTTTGCGCTTTGCCGGTGCAGGCCGTAGACTACGCCGCCTCGAAGGCCGGCCCACCGCCCTTCGAAACCCGCCGCGTTCCGTTACGCGCTTGCTCCGGCCGCTGTTCCGCCGGGGCCACATGGGGCTCCCGGAGCCCGCTTCCGGCCGGTGTCACCGGCTGTCGGTAGTACACACACACCACACGCTGGTTAAGCGGCCAGTGTACCGGCGCGCGCCTGTCGCCCGCCGGCGCATGATGAGGAGCGACAACCATGTCAAAGGCCAATACGGTCATCCCCCTGCGCGAGCATCCGCAACCGGGCCACTGGGAAGCCCGCCGATTCAAAGTGTTCACCGCCCGCCAACTGGACAAGATCGAACCGTTGCAGCGTCTCGACGAGGAGACCCGTTTCGCCATGCAGGTGGTGGCCAGCGTGCTGCCGTTCCGCGTCAACGAATACGTCATCGACGAACTGATCGACTGGGACCGGGTGCCCGACGATCCCATCTACCAGCTCACCTTCCCGCAGAAGGACATGCTCGCCCCGGAACATTTCGAACGGGTGGCGGCGGCCCTGCGCGGCGGCGACAAGGCGGAGATCGACGCCACCGTGGCGGCGGTGCGCGAGGCGCTCAACCCGCACCCGGCCGGCCAGATGGAACACAACATTCCGGAAGTGGACGGCGAGAAAATCGACGGCATCCAGCACAAATACAATGAAACCGTGCTGTTCTTCCCGAGCCAGGGGCAGGTGTGCCACAGCTACTGCACCTTCTGTTTTCGCTGGGCCCAGTTCATCGGCGACAACGATCTGAAAATCGCCACCAAGGAGGCCGGCCAGCTCAAGAAGTACGTGCGGGCCCACCCGGAAATCACCGACATTCTGATCACCGGCGGCGACCCGCTGGTGATGAAGACCAAGAACCTGCGCGCCCACATCGAGCCGCTGCTGGAGCTGGAGCAGGTGCGCACCATCCGCATCGGTTCCAAGGCGCTGACCTTCTGGCCGCAGCGCTTCGTGTCCGACGCGGACGCCGAGGACCTGCTGGATCTGTTCCGGGAAGTGGGCGCCGCCGGCAAGCATCTGGCGCTGATGGCCCATTACAATCATTGGCGGGAGATGGAACCGGCCATCGCCCGGGAGGCGATCCGCCGGGTGCGCGAAACCGGCGCCCAGATCCGCGCCCAGGGTCCGCTGCTGGCGCACATCAACGACAACGCCGACGACTGGGCACGGCTGTGGCAGACCCAGGTGGAACTGGGCATCGTGCCCTACTACATGTTCGTGGAGCGCGACACCGGCGCCCGCCACTACTTCGAGGTGCCCCTGGCGCGCGCCTGGGAAATCTACCGGGACGCCATGCAGCGGGTCTCCGGCCTGGCGCGTACCGCCCGCGGCCCGAGCATGTCCAGCCACCCGGGCAAGGTGGAAATCCAGGGGATCACCGAGATCCACGGCGAGAAGGTATTCGTGCTGCGCCTGATCCAGGGCCGCAACGCGGACTGGGTGCAACGGCCGTTCTTCGCCAAGTACAACCCGGACGCCACCTGGCTCAACCACCTGGAGCCCGCGTTCGGCGAAGACCGCTTCTTCTTCGAGGACGAACTGGCCGCCCTGGAAGAGTAAGGCGTAGGGCGGCGCGTGTACCGCGCCGCCCCGCTGAGACGCGCGGCCAAGCGGCTGAGACGCTTGGCCTGACACCCGCCACCGGCGCCCGCCGATAATCCCCCCCCAAAACCGATGTCCGCTTTTTGCCCTTGGGGGGTACTTTTATGTTGTTGTCGTTTTCCAGCGAATTTCGGCCCGCCGGCCTGTTGCTACTGGCCCTGACCCTGGCCGCCTGCGGCGGCTCCGGCAACGATCACGACGATGTCGGCGGCGGTGACGGCGGACCCGGCGGCGAGGTGCCCGACGGCACCACCCTGCTGATCGACACCGACAACGCCGCCGCCGTGCTGGTGCACGCCCGGCTGGCGCTGGAAATCCTGCCGCGCCTGCAACGCAACGCCAATATACTGGTTTCCCAGGGCCTCAACGGCACGCCCACCTGCGACAATCCGGACGGCGTCTTTCAACTGACCGAGGACGACCAGGGCGCCCCCGCCGAAGCGGTGTTCGAGGATTGCGTGGATCCGCTCTATCCCAGCCGCGCCTTCGACGGCCGCATCGTGTTCGATTTCACTGACCCGAACCGGCCGTATTCCGCGTTTTCGAACTACCGCAACCGCATCAATTCGTCGTCGTCGTTCAGTCAGGAATGGTCCCTGTCCGGCGGCTTCAGTATCCGCCCGGAGGACGCCGGCAATGCGTTCGGCAACGCCGTGATCGCGGACGCCAACGTGATCAGCAATTACACCCTCAGTACCGACCACGGCTCGGTGATGGTGGGCTACCGCTTTCAGGACTTCGAAGTGCTGTTCGACAGCACCATCAGCAACCTGTCGCAACCGCTGCCCACCCTGGCCGGCGGCGGGCGGCTGTTTCTGTTCAACGACGCCGCCGAGGGCTGGGTGCGGGTGAGCACCCCGCACCGGCTCACCGACCCGCTGCCGGGCAACGGCTTCTGCTACGGCAATGGCGAGCTGGTGGTGGACGGCGCCGCCAGCAGCCGGGTGCAGCTGGACTACAGCGGCGCGGACCTGATGATCAGCGTGAACGGGGTCACCGTGATCAGCGGTGAGTGCGAGGCCCTGCTGGAGTCGTTGATGGCGCAGGCCGGGCTGGCCATTTAATCGTCGCCAAGCCGGCCGCCCTGTCGCATTATCGGGTTTTTCGGGCACGCGGAGCGGGGCCATGAACAAGCCGGGGGACCGGGGGCAACCGGTGTCGGACTGGAACGCGGACATCTGGAACTGGTCGCCGGACCAGGGCGCGTGGACGCCGCGGGACGGCCTGCCCTCGCGGTGCGTGTACCTGGCCCTGGCCACGCCGGCGGCGCCGCACCCGGACAATTACGATTACTGGCGGCACACCGTGTTCTATGACTTCGCCGCCGACGCCCCGGCGCCGGAACAGCGGCGCACCTTCGCGGCCCGCGCCGCCGGCCTGGTGGGGCCGCAGTGCTCGCTGTTCTGGTACCAATCCCAGCGCCTGAGCGGCCACCGCCACGGCCTGCACTGCCGCCGGGACGACCAGGACGATCTCACCCTGGGGCTGGTGCTGCGTGGCCGGCGCCGACACCGCCTGGACGACGGCACCCTGCTGATCGCCGGGCCCGGTGAGCTGTTTCTGTACGATCCGCGCCAGCCCTGCCGGATCAACTGGAGCGACCATGCCGGTATCCATCTGACCCTGCCGCGCCCCGCCCTTTCGCCCCTGTTCGCCACCGACCGGTTGGATCTGCCGGCGCTGCTGGCGCGTCTCCGGCAAACGCCGATCAGCGGCTTCCTGGCCAGTCATCTGGCCCGGCTGGCGGTGGAGGGAGAGCGCCTGCCCCGGGCCCACCGGGCGCTGCTGCTGGAGCAGACCCGTTCCCTGGCGGTGGCGACCCTGGGCACCGCCTTCGGCATCCCCGCCGAGGACAGCGAACCGGAGGCCGCCTACCTGCGCGCACGGCAACTGATTCTGCAGCGCCTGGACGAGCCGGATCTGGGCCCGGATACCCTGGCCCGCGCCCTGGGCTGTTCCCGGGCCACCCTCTACCGGCTGTTCGCCCGCCACCAGGACACCGTGGCCGGCTGTCTGCGCGAGGCCCGCCTGCACCGCGCCCATCAGCTGCTGACCAGCGCCCCGGCGCACCTGGGCGTGGCGGAGCTGGCGGCGCGCTGCGGCTTCCTCGACAGCAGCAGCTTCAGCCGCCTGTTCCGGCGGCGTTACGGCCTGCGCCCCAGCGACCTGCGCCCGGGCGGCCGTTCACAGTAGCGCCGCCAGCCGGGCCAGGGCCCGTTCCACTCGCTGGTCCCAGCGCACCGCGCAGTTCAGCCGCAGGCAGTGGTCAAACTTGCCGGAGGCGGAGAACAGCGCCCCCGGCGCGAAGCTGACGCCCGCCTCCAGCGCCCGCTCGGCCAGCTCCGTGGTGTCCATGTCGGCGGCCAGCTCCAGCCACAGCACGAAGCCGCCAGCGGGCCGGCTGACCCGGGTGGTGTCCGGAAACAGCTCGGTGACCCGGGTCGTCATCCGCGCCACCGCCCGGGCCAGCTGGTCGCGCACGGTGCGCAGGTGGCGGTCGTAGTGGCCGTGGTCGAGCACATGGGCCAGGGCCAGCTGCGAGGGGGTGGCCACCGACACCGTGTTGATGAACTGCAGATACCAGGCCCGCTCCCGGTGGGCGCCGGGTACCAGCCAGCCCACCCGCAGGCCGGCGGACAGGGTCTTGGAACAGGACGAGCAGTAGTAGACCCGACCGTCCCGGTCCCAGGCCTTGATCGGCAGCGGGCGCGGGCCGCGCAGGGGCAGGTCCCCATAGATATCGTCCTCCACCAGCGGCACGTCGTGCCCGGCCAACAGGTCCAGCAGCGCCCGTTTGCGGGCATCCGGCATGCAGCTGCCCAGCGGGTTGGAGAAATTCGGCACCACCACGCAGGCGGCCACCGGCCAGCGCTCCAGAGCCAGGGCAAGCGCCTCCAGGGACAGGCCCTGGATCGGATCGGTGGGGATTTCCAGGGCCTTGAGTCCCAGGGACTCGATCACCTGCAGCAGGCCGTAATAGGTGGGCGATTCGATCGCCACGGTGTCGCCGGGCCGGGTCACCATGCGCAGGGCGATGGCCACGGCTTCCTGGCAGCTGTTGGTGATCAGCACGTCGTCCGGGGCCACCGGGCAGCGCAGCGCCGCCAATCGCCGGGCCAGGCCGGCGCGCAGCTCCGGGGCGCCGGGCGGAAATTCGTAGCCCACGCAGCGCCGGCGCTGTTCGCGCAGCACCGTGCGAAACGCCTGCTCCATGCGCGCCACCGGCTGGAAATCCGGGTCCGCCACCGCCGCCCCCAGGTTCACCAGGGCCGGGTCGTTGACCGCTTGCACCATGCGCAGCACCCGCTCCTGGCCGGTCACCGGGCGCGGACGCCGCCCGGCGCTGGGCAGGCTCGGGGCGTCCCGCCGGGCCGGCGGCGGGCACACGAAGAAGCCGGCCCGGGGCCGCGCCTCCAGCACCCCGCGCTGCTCCAGTTCCCGGCAGGCGCTCACCGCCGTGGCCACGCTGACGCCGTGCTGCTGGCCCAGCTTGCGCACCCCGGGCAGCCGGCTGCCCACCGGATAGACCTGATCGAGGATCAGCGTCTGCAGCCGGTCGGCCAGTTGCTGATAGCGTTTGCCGGGGGAAGCGTCCGTCATGGGGGCACCGATACAGTGGGCGAAGGAATCATCGGCACAGTGGCCAGCGGATGCAAACTGTACCGATTCAATTACGTCATTTTATATCTGTATCGTGGCGCACCGTCCACCTACCCTGGGGCCCGTTATTGGTGAGGTGGAGTCCGCGAGGTGTTCATGGAGTTCCAGACGCTGCCGGCGATGCTGGCGTTCATCGCCGTGATGGTCGGCACCCCCGGCCCCAACAATCTGATGCTGATGGCGTCCGGCGCCAATGTGGGGTTCCGCCGCTCGCTGCCGCACATCGCCGGCATCCTGGCCGGCTGCCAGGTGGTGCTGCTGGCCATCGGCCTGGGCCTGGGGCCGCTGCTGGCCCGCTTCCCATCGCTGATGCTGGGGCTGCGGGTGGCCGGCGCCCTGTTCCTGGTGTGGCTGGCCTGGCGGCTGGTGCGCGAGCGACCGCGCCACGGCGAGGCCGGCGCCGCGCCCACGGCGGACCGGGCCCGACCAATGGGCTTCTGGCAGGCGGCCCTGTTTCAGTGGATCAACCCCAAGGCATGGATGATGTTCCTGACCGCCGTGGCCAGCTTCACCGATCCGGCCCGCTTCACCCCGACCCTGACCGCCCTGGCGGTGGCTTTTCTGGTGGTCAGCGCGCCGCTGATCAGCGCCTGGAGCCTGTTCGGCGTGGCCCTGCGCGACTGGCTTTATCAGGGGCGGCGGCTGGCGCGCTTCAACCAGGTGATGGCGGCGCTGCTGCTGGCCACCCTCTACCCCACCTTTATGACCTGAGCCGACGGCGTTCTCAGAAGCCCGCTTCCCGGCGCCACACCGCCACCACGTGGCGCCAGATCCTGCCCAGGAAGCTGCGTGCCTCGGTGTCGATGACCACCGCGCCGCGCCGGGCCGGATTCACCGGGGTCCAATCGCCCTGCGGCGCCGCCACCCGCAGATGCACGCGATAGAGGCTGCCCTCGGGCACCAGGGTGCCGTCGCGGCGGGCCTCGGCGCGGATCGGGCCGCCGTTGAGGGTGGCCATTTGCGGCTGGCGCAGGCGTTCCACCGGCTGGCCTTCGATGCTCTCCACCCACGCCTTCAGCGGTGCCCCCGCCGGCGCCAGCGGATAGAAGGTGGCCTCGCCGCCTTCCTTCAGGCGCAGCACGTCCGCTTCGCCGATCCAGGCCACCAGCTCCGCCGGCCGGCGCGGCATGTAGGTCAGCAGCCACTCGCCCTGCCCCACCCAGCCGCCGTTCAGCAGGTCCGGATTGACGGTCTGCACATAGCCGTCCGCCGGTGCCGTCAGCTCACCGAGACGCCGCTCGCTGTCCAGCAGACGCACCCGCTCCCGCTGGGTGGCCCGTTCCGCGCCCACCAGGGGGCTGTCGAACAGCAGGTCCCGGTTCAGGCCGCTGGCGTTCCACTGGTCGGTGAGCTGCGCCAGGCGCGCCCGGGCGGCGGTCAGCCGGTAGTCGGTTTCCGGCACCCGCACCACCGCCAGGGGCGCGCCGGCGTCACGCCGGTCGCCGTTGCCGACGGCCAGCTCCAGCCGCCCGCCCAGGGGCGCCTCCACCCGTTGGGTGGGCTGTTGCAAAAAGGCCGGCAGATGCAGCTGCGAATGCCAGGGCCAGACCAGCAGCAGCAAGGCGCCGGCCAGGATCGTCAGGGTACGCGCCAGGGCGCGGTTCCAGCGCGGCCGGCGGCCGCCGGTGAACCAGCGGCGGACTTCGTTATGGACGGGACGCACGATGAAATATCCGATCTCCACGGCGAACAGAATGATGCCGATCAGTTTGATGAAGAAGTGGTACACCACCAGGGCGATGCCGAGGAACAGAAAGAAGCGGTACACCCAGACGACAAAGGCGAACAGGATCATGCGCCGCTGGGGCGGCTCCGGCGGCGGCTCGCCGAAGGCGAACAGCAGCTCGCGCAGCTTCCAGCGGGCCAGCGCCTGGGAGCGCGGTTCCAGATTGGGCCGGCGCCACAGATCCGACAGCAGGTAGTAGCCGTCGAAGCGCATCAGCGGGTTGCAGTTGATCACCACGGACATGATCCAGGTGGTGGTGGCCAGCCAGAAACACACCAATCGCGGGGCGCCGTCCGGCAGAATGTGCCAGGCCAGCAGCGCCACCACCGCGATGCCGATCTCCACCGCCATGCCGGCCAGGTCGATCTGCACCCGATCGCGGGCCCGGGTCAGCCGCCAGGCGTCGCTGGTGTCGGTGTACAGCACCGGCCAGCCGACGATAAAGGCCACCCCGATGGTCGGCACCCGGGCCCCTTTCGCCTTACAGGTAAAGGCATGGCCAAGCTCGTGCAGGGCCTTCACCAGCACCAGGGCGATGCCCAGGGTGAGCCAGCCGCCGATGGCCTTGAGCGCCGCGAACTGGGCCCAGAAATTGTCCCATTGGCGCAGGGTCAGCCAGGCCCCCAGCATCAGCAATATCGCCAGGGCCAGGCGCGTGCGCCGGTGGCCCAGCCAGGCCACCTTGCCCAGGTGCCGGCCCAGCCAGCGGTCCGGGTTGGCCAGCGGCACGCGGATAAACAGGTAATGCTTGAGCAACCACATGAAGCCCTTGGGCTTCGCCTGGCGCAGCCGTTGGAAGCGCCGTTGCTGCTCGACGTCGGCCACCACCAGATGATGGCCGCGCAGAAATTCCGCCAGGGTGGCGAGTTGCTCGGCGCTGACCGGGCGCCGCAGGGTGCGCCGGGCGCGCTCCGCCGCCGGCTCGGCGGCGCCACCGTCGATAAAGGGCAGCAGTTGCACGGTCTGCTCGCCGAGCCGGAAGAAGCGCTGCGCCACCGGATCGTGCAGCAGCCAGCGGCGGCGCCCGTCCACGTCGCGCTCCACCGGGTGCAACTGCAGATCCTGGCGCAGATGCGGCAGGTCCGGGGTCGCCGTGGTCACCAGCCCAGCCAGCTCCGCACCGTGGCCCAGGGGCGGCGCAGCAGGTAATAGGCCAGCGCCACCTGCTCTCCTTCCACCCGGGCGGTGCCGCGCCAGCCCACCCGGGGCAGGGCTTCACCCTCCGCCAGGCGGGCGTGGGCGCGGTAGGCGAGCACCCCGTTGGGGGCCTGCTCGGCGCGGTAGTTCACCTGGGTCAGGGTGGCGTGGCGCACGGCCGCCGGGTCCACGTTCAGGAACAGACTCACCTGGGCGCCGTCGGACAGCGGGATCACGTCCGCCGCCGGCAGCCACAACTCCACTTCGGAGCCGTGGGTGTCGGCCACCTCCATCAGTTTTTCGCCCAGCTGCACCGGCCGCCCGACCCAGTCGTCCGGGTTCAGCACCAGCGCCACCCCGGCGCGGGGCGCGGTGACCCGCACCCGTTCCAGTTCCTGGCGGTAAAAGGCCACGTCCTCGCCGGCCTGATCCACCTGGGCGCTGAGCACCGGCAGTTCGGCGCTGGCTTTGGGATCGGCGAAGGCGCTTTGCCGGGCGCGCTGATAGCGGGCCCGGGCCACCGCCAGGGCCTGCTCGGCGGCGGCCAGCCGGCCCCGGATGCGGGCGTCGTCCATTTCCACCAGCAGCTGGCCCTGCTCCACCGACTGGTTGGCGGACACCGCCAGCCGCGCCACCACCCCTTCAATGGGCGCACGCACGATGCTGCTGGCTTCCGGGACGATCTCCGCGTTGCCGAGCATGGACAGCGGCACCGGGATGATGGCCACCAGCGCCAGGGTCACCGCCACCACGGCGGCCACCGCCAGCTTCCGTTTCGAGGTCAGCGGCGGGCGCCGGGAGAGCCGCGCCAGCACCGGTTCGGCGGTGGCCAGCCAGTGACCGAGCAGGCGCCCTTCCGCTTCGCTCCAGGCCCGTTCGCGCAGCAGCAGCAGGCCGCCCCGGGCGCGACCGCCCACGTTGATCGGCACCCACAGGCCGCGCGCCGGCCAGTACTCGTTCCACTGCTCCGCCAGCTCCGGGGCGCGCTCCGCCAGCGTTGCCTTGTCCACCTCCCGGGCCGGCCCGGCGTCGCCGTCCCGGTCCCAGTGCAGGGCCCGCGCCACCCGGCGCACCCATTGCAGGTAGGGGCTCTGAGCGTCCACCTCGGCGGCGCCGGAGTGGGCACGCAGGACGCCGTCGCGGAACAGAATCAACTGCCGGGCGGGAAACGGATAGGCGGAATCATTGACCAGCACGTACTCCGCCTGGGCCAGGTCCTCGGCGTCCAGCAGCCGCTGCTGCAGGGCGATCAGGCTGGCCAGTCGGTCCGTGGAGACGCCGGCACCGGGCACCACCCGTTGATTCATGAACCGGCCCCGGCCTGGTCGGGAAAGCGCACCGCGCCGCTCATGCCCGGGCGCACGCCGGCGGCCTCGCCGGTGGGCGTGGCGATCAGCCGCACGGTCTGGCTGACCGGGTCGATGCGGTCGACGATGCGCGCCACCTTGGCGGCCACGGTCTGGCCGGTGGCGTCGGCCACGAAGCTCAGCGGCGAGCCTTCCTTGACGCGGGTCAGCCAGGCGGCCGGCACCACCACCTCGATTTCGAAGCGCACCACGCTGCTCAACTCCAGCATCGGCTCGCCGGCGGACACCCATTGATAGGGGTTCACGTTGCGGCCGATCACCTCGCCGTCGAAGGGCGCGTCCACCACGCAGTCACCCAGGCGCACCTCCGCCACCTTCAGCTCGGCGGCGGCCCGCTCCACTTCCGCGCCGGACAGTTCCACTTCCAGGGCGCTGATGTTCTGGTAGGCCTGCAGGTCCTTGTTGACCTTGTGCTGGGCGCGGGCCGCGGACAGCCGCGCCCGGGCCACGTCCCGTTCCGCCTGGGGCGAGCGGCAGTCGAAACGCACCAGGGCATTGCCCTTGGCCACGCGTTCACCCAGGCGCGCCTTCACTTCCAGGATGCGTCCCTGACGCGGCGCCGCCAGCACGGTGTGCTCCACCGCGCTGATCTGCCCCCGGATATCGCCGTCGCCGTTGACCGCCTGGGCGCGCACCGCCGCCGGCGCGGCGCTGATGACCAGCGCCGTGAATACTCCAATCAACCACCCTGCTCTCATTGCGCGGCGGCTTCCCGGTCAGTGGCGCGGGCCAGCGGCGGCTGGTTGCTGCCGGCCACGTTCTCGGTGAACCAGGGCGAGCCGGCCTCGATCGGCAACGGCCCGCTGGTCCATTCGGCGAACGCCGTGTTGATGCGGTTGGACAGCGCCTGCACGTCAAAGCTCTGGTAGTTCTCCGGCACCGGGTTGAAGCCCAGGCTGAACAGGAAGCCACCGTAAGCGTCCTGGGCTTTCACGTAGTCCAGGGAGTTGGTGAGCACCGAGTTGAGCGCGCGGGCCTCGTTCATCAGCGTCTGGGTGCCGGACATGGCGTTGCTGGAGCGGGCCTGGCCGCTGTAGTCGGCGATCTGCTCGTCGATGGTCAGAAACTCATTGGACAGGGTCAGATCGTTGAGCGCGTTGCGGTACTGCTGCCAGCCCAGGTTGACCCGTGCCACGGTGGCCATGTTGGCGGCCAGGCGGCGCGCCGCCACCAGATTGTCGCGGGCTTCGTTCTGGGCGCGGATGTCACCCAGGGCGAGCAGGCGCAGCAGGTTCCAGCTCACCCGTACGCCGGCTTCCGCCCAGGTGTCGTTGTACAGATAGCTGTTGGAGTCGTAGTGACCGCCGTAGGAAAACTCCAGGCCCGGCAGCAGCCGCAGCAGGCTCTTGCGCGCCTCGCGCTGGGCGATACGGGCGTTGTAGAGCTGGCCGGTGTAATCGCTGCTGTGCGCCAGCGCCACCTGCTCCAGGGTGTCCAGGTCGTCCACCGGCAGCTCCGGCAGTTCCGGCAGCTGTTCGCTGTCCGCCAGTTCGATGTGCACCCCCGGCGGCTGGTTGATCAGCGCCGCCAGCTCGATCTGGGCGGCGTCCACGGTGCGCCGGAAGCTGCGCAGGCTGCGCATCACCGCCAGCAGCTGGCGTTTTTCCTGCAGCACGTCCATGGGCGAACGCAGGCGGCGTTGCTGAATCTCGTTCATACGGTCCAGCTCGGCGCCGGTCTCTTCCAGCAGCCCGTCGATGCGCGCCGACAGTTGCTGGGTCACCGCCGCCCGCCAGTAGGCGGTGCGGGTTTCCTGCAGCAGCTTGGCCATCACGTTGCGGCGGGAGTCGGCGGCGATCAGATAGCGGTCCGCTTCCTGTTTCGCCTTCAGATAGCTGACGCCGAAATCGAGCACGTTCCAGGACAGCTCCAGGTCCGCGTAGTGGCGGTCCTGATCCACCGAGGTGGAGGGCTCCAGACTCTGGGTGCCGGTGAGCACCGACTCACTGCTGGAGGCGTTCACGTTGCTGCGGTTGTTGTAGCCCGCGCGGGCCGCCAGCACCGGCAGCATGTCCATTTTGGCGAGCTCGAAGCCGCGCTCGGAGAGCGCCTCTTCCATCAGTTTGACCCGGTTGTCCAGGTTGTATTTGAGCGCCCGCGCCAGGGCCTGGTCCAGGGTCAACGGGCCGGTGATGGGGTCCGCCATGGCGTCCATCATCGCCTGATCCTGCTCGATGGCGTCATGGATCTGATCACGGTCCAGCGGTTGCGGATTGACCGCGCAACCGCTGGCCGCCAGACCGGCGGCCAGGGCCACCGCCAGGGCCAGCGCGGACACCGCGCGGCGCGGCGCTTGCCGGGAAGAACTGTGTTTTTTATTGGAAACCTGCATGCCTGACCTCTGCATTCAAACTCGGTATTAAAAAAATGTGCCGGCGGCCCGGCGGGCCGCCGGTGCCTAGAGCGCTTCCTCGGAATGCGCCAGCAATGTCATCAGATCCTTCATCACCCGGGCCTGCTCGCCGGCGAAGCCGGAGTGACCGGCCACCGCCAGGGATTCCGCCAGGGACGGCGCCCCTTTCTCCGGCATCGGCCGGGCCGGCTCGCCCAGGACGCCGACGCGATCGTCAGCGGACGCCGTCGGTGCCGGCTCCGGTTGGTCCTTCTCCGCCACCGGCTTCTCGTTCTGCGGCAGCAGATGGATCACGAAGGTGTCGCTCGCTTCGTTGCCGGCCAGGTCGTGACCGACCACCTTCACATCCACCCGCTCCACGCCCAGGGTCAGCGCCTGGGCGCGGTCCACCCGGAAGGTCTGCGAGTCGGTGTCGAAGGTGATGTAGGCCGGCAACGGGCTGCCGTCCGCCTGGGTCGCCTCCACGCTGATCGGCTGATCCGACTCGCTGTGGAAGGTGTTGGCGGGCAGCGCGAACAGATAGATGTCCTCGTTGGCCACCACATCGCGCAGCGCGATGCGCAGCTCGATGGGCTGGATCTCGGGCAGCTCGAAGTAGTCGTCGTAATCGCCGCCCAGGCGCAGCGAATCGTCGCCGCGACCGGAGAACGGATCGCCGTCGCCATCGATGTCCTCGGTGCCACGGTCCGGCACGATCGGCGGCTGCGGATCGGGGGGCGTCGGCGTCGGATCGGTGGGCACGTAGGGGTCGTTGCGACCGTCCACGCGCACCGTCAGGGTGGCGGTGTCGAAGCCGCCCTCGCCGTCGCTGATGCGGTACTGGATCGAGGTGTCGCGGCTTTCCCGGGCATTCAGGCTACGGAAGTCGCCGCGCGGGTCGAAGCGGAAACTGCCGTCGGCCTGCAGCTGGAAGCGGCCGCCCTGATCGCCGCGCACCCACTGCCCCACCGCCAGGGTGTCGCCATTGACCGCGTCCACGGTGATCGGGTCGCCGTCCGGATCCTGGTCGTTGTCCAGCACGTTGCCGCCGGTGCCGGTGAGCTCGTCGGCCACGGCGCCGTCGTCGCTGGCCACCGGCGCCGGGTTGGCGATGGTCCAGTTGAACTGCAGCTGCACGCTGCCACCGTTGCCGTCGGAGGCGGTGACGGTGACCGTATAGGTGCCGCCCACGCCACCCTGGGACGCGCTGCGCTCCGGCGTGCCGGTGATGATGCCGGTGGCCGGGTCGATGCTGAGCCCCGGCGGCAGGCCATTGGCGCTGTAGGTCAGGGTGTCGGTGCCGTCCACATCGGTGAAGGCGCCGGACACGTCCAGCGGCTCCACCGGCTCGGCGTCGCGGCCGTTCTGATCGGTCGGCGCGTTGCCGGTGACCACGGTGGGCGCGTCGTTGACGCCGGTGACGGTGATTTCCAACGTGGCCGTGTCGAAGCCGCCTTCGCCGTCACTGACCTGGTACTCGATGGAGGTGGTGCGGGTCTCGCCCACCGCCAGGTCGTCGAAGTCGCCGTTGGGGTCGAAGCTGTAGCTGCCGTCCTGGTTGATCGTGAACCGGCCACCGTGGCTGCCGTCGGTGGCCTCGCCCACATTGCCGGCATCGCCGCCCACCTGGCTGACCACCAGATCGTCACCGTCCGGGTCGCTGTCGTTGGTCAGCACATTGCCGGTGGTGGTGGTGTCCTCGTTGGTGGCACCGGTGTCGTTGTCGGCGATGGGCGCCGGGTTGCTGACGGTCCAGTCGAAGCTGATGTCCACGGTGCCGCCGTTGCCATCATCGGCGGTGATGGTGACCGTGTAGGTGCCGTCGGTACCGCCCTGGGAGGCGTCCCGGTCGAGGGTGCCGCTGATGATGCCGGTATCGGTGTCGATACTGAGGCCCGGCGGCAGACCGTCGGCGCTGTAGGTCAGGGTGTCGGTGCCGTCCACATCGGCGAAGGCGCCGGACACGTCCAGCGGCGTGACCGTGTCGCTGTCATCGTTGCTCTGGGTATCCGGCACGTTGCCGTTCACCACCGTGGGCGCGTCGTTCACGCCGGTCACGGTGATGGTGAGCGTGGCGGTGTCGAAGCCGCCCTCGCCGTCGCTGACCTGATACTCGATGGAGGTGGTGCGGGTTTCGCCCACCGCCAGGTCGTCGAAATCACCGTTGGGGTCGAAGCTGTAGCTGCCGTCCTGGTTAAGGGTGAAGCGACCGCCGTGGTCGCCGTCCACGGCCTCGCCCACCTCACCGGCTTCGCCGTTAACGGCGCTCACCGTCAGATCATCGCCGTCCGGGTCGCTGTCGTTGGTCAGCACGTTGCCGGTGGTGGTGGTGTTTTCGGTGGTGGCACCGGTGTCGTTATCGGCGATGGGCGCCGGGTTGCTGACGGTCCAGTCGAAGCTCATCTCCACGGTGCCGCCGTTGCCATCATCGGCGGTGACGGTCACGGTGTAAGTGCCGTCGGTACCGCCCTGGGAGGCATCGCGATCAAGGGTGCCGCTGATGATGCCGGTATCGGTGTCGATACTGAGGCCCGGCGGCAGGCCGTCGGCGCTGTAGGTCAGGGTGTCGGAACCGTCCACGTCGGCAAAGGCGCCGGACACGTCCAGCGGCGTGACCGTGTCGCTGTCATCGTTGCTTTGCGCTTCCGGCACATTGCCGGTGACCACCGTGGGGGCGTCGTTGACACCGGTCACGGTGATGGTGAGGGTGGCGGTGTCGAAGCCGCCTTCGCCGTCGCTGACCTGGTACTCGATGGAGGTGGTGCGACTCTCTCCCACCGCCAGGTCGTCGAAGTCACCGTCTGGGTCGAACGTATAGCTGCCGTCCTCGTTGAGGGTGAACTGGCCGCCGTGATCGCCGTCCACCGCCTCGCCCACCTCACCGGCTTCGCCATTGACCTGGCTGACGGTCAGATCGTCACCGTCCGGATCGCTGTCGTTGGTGAGCACGTTGCCGGTGGTGGTGCTGTTTTCGTTGGTGGTGCCGGTGTCGTTGTCGGCGACCGGCGCCGGGTTGCTCACCGTCCAGTCAAAGCTGATGTCCACGGTGCCGCCGTTGCCGTCGTCGGCGGTGACGGTCACGGTGTAAGTGCCGTCGGTGCCACCCTGGGAGGCATCGCGATCCAGGGTGCCGCTGATGATGCCGGTATCGGTGTCGATACTGAGGCCCGGCGGCAGACCGTCGGCGCTGTAGGTCAGGGTGTCGGAACCGTCCACGTCGGCAAAGGCGCCGGACACGTCCAGCGGCGTGACCGTATCGCTGTCGTCGTTGCTCTGTGCCTCGGGCACGTTGCCGGTGACCACGGTGGGTGCGTCGTTGACGCCGGTGACGGTGATTTCCAACGTCGCCGTATCGAAGCCGCCTTCGCCGTCGCTGACCTGATACTCGATGGAGGTGGTGCGGGTTTCACCCACGGCCAGATCGTCGAAGTCGCCGTTGGGGTCGAACGAATAGCTGCCGTCCTCGTTGAGGGTAAACTGGCCACCGTGGTCGCCGTCCACCGCTTCGCCCACGTCGCTGGCTTCGCCATTGACCTGGCTGACGATCAGATCATCGCCGTCCGGGTCGCTGTCGTTGGTCAGCACATTGCCGGTGGTGGTGCTGTTCTCGGTGGTGGCACCGGTGTCGTTGTCGGCGATGGGCGCCGGGTTGCTCACCGTCCAGTCGAAGCTCATGTCCACCGTGCCGCCATGACCATCGTCGGCGGTGATGGTCACGGTATAGGTGCCGTTGGTGCCGCCCTGGGAGGCGTCCCGGTCGAGGGTACCGCTGATCACGCCGGTGCCGGCATCAATGCTGAGCCCCGGCGGCAGGCCGTTGGCGCTGTAGGTCAGGGTGTCGGAGTCGTCCACATCGGTGAAGGCCCCGGACACATCCAGTCCGGTGACCACATCACTGTCGTCATTGCTTTGTGCCTCGGGCACGTCGCCGCTGACCACGGTGGGCGCATCGTTCACACCGGTAACGGTGATTTTCAGGGTGGCGGTGTCGAAGCCACCTTCGCCATCACTGACCTGGTAATCGATGGAAGTGGTGCGGGTCTCGCCCACCGCCAGGTCGTCGAAGTCGCCGTTGGGATCGAAGCTGTAGCTGCCGTCCTCGTTGAGGATGAACCGGCCACCGTTGTCGCCGTCCACCACTTCGCCCACATCGGCGGCCTCGCCATTAACCGCGCTCACCGTCAGATCGTCACCGTCCGGATCGCTGTCGTTGGTGAGCACATTGCCAGAGGTGGTGCTGTTCTCCGTGGTGGTACCGGTATCGTTGCTGGCATCCGGCGCCGGGTTGCTCACGGTCCAGTCGAAGCTCATGTTCACCGTGCCGCCATGACCGTCGCTGGCGGTAACGGTGACCGTGTAGGTGCCATCGTCGCCGCCCTGGGAGGCGTCACGTTCGAGGGTGCCGCTGATGACACCGGTGCTGGCATTGATGCTCAGACCCGGCGGCAAACCATTGGCGCTGTAGGTCAGGGTGTCGGAACCGTCCACGTCGCTGAAAGCCCCGGACACATCCAGTCCGGTGACCACATCACTGTCGTCATTGCTTTGTGCCTCGGGCACGTCGCCGGTGACCACCGTCGGCGCATCGTTCAGGCCGGTAACGGTGATTTTCAGGGTGGCGGTATCGAAGCCACCTTCGCCATCACTGACCTGGTAATCGATGGAGGTGGTGCGGGTCTCGCCCACCGCCAGGTCGTCGAAGTCGCCGTTGGGGTCGAAGCTGTAGCTGCCGTCCTCGTTGAGGATGAACCGGCCACCGTTGTCGCCGTTCACCGGCTCGCCCACATCGGTGGCCTCGCCGTTAACGGCGCTCACCGTCAGATCGTCGCCATCCGGATCGCTGTCGTTGGTGAGCACATTGCCAGAGGTGGTGCTGTTCTCCGTGGTGGTACCGGTATCGTTGCTGGCATCCGGCGCCGGGTTGCTCACGGTCCAGTCGAAGCTCATGTTCACCGAGCCGCCGTTACCATCGCTGGCGGTGACGGTAACGGTGTAGGTGCCATCGTCACCGCCCTGGGAAGCGTCACGCTCGAGGGTGCCGCTGATGACACCGGTGGTGGCATTGATGCTGAGCCCCGGCGGCAGACCATTGGCGCTGTAGGTCAGGGTGTCGGAGCCGTCCACATCGCTGAAAGCACCGGACACATCCAGCCCGTTCACCACATCACTGTCGTCGTTGCTTTGCGCTTCCGGCACGTCGCCGGTGACCACCGTCGGCGCATCGTTCACGCCGGTGACGGTGATGGTCAGGGTGGCGGTATCGAAACCGCCCTCGCCATCGCTGATCTGGTACTCGATGGACGTGGTGCGGGACTCGCCCACCGCCAGGTCATCGAAGTCGCCGTTGGGGTCGAAGCTGTAGCTGCCGTCCTCGTTAATGGTGAAGCGGCCACCGTTGTCGCCGTCCACCGCCTCGCCCACATCGGTGGCCTCACCCCCAACCTGACTGACGGTCAGGGTGTCGCCTTCCGGGTCGCTGTCGTTGGTCAGTACGTTGCCGGAGGTGGTGCTGTTCTCCGTGGTGGTACCGGTGTCGTTCACCGCCACCGGGGCATCGTTCACGCCGGTCACGGTGATGGTCAGGGTGGCGGTGTCGAAGCCGCCTTCCCCATCGCTGACCTGATACTCAATGGAGGTGGTGCGGGTTTCGCCCACCGCCAGATCGTCGAAGTCGCCGTCGGGGTCGAAGCTGTAGCTGCCGTCCTCATTGAGGGTGAACCGGCCCCCGTGGCTGCCGTCCACCGCTTCCCCCACATCGCCGGCTTCGCCGTTGACCTGGCTCACCGTCAGATCGTCACCGTCCGGGTCGTTGTCGTTGGTCAGCACATTGCCGGTGGTGGCGGTGTCCTCGTTGGTGGTGGCGGTGTCGTTGCTGGCCTCCGGCGCCGGGTTGCTCACGGTCCAGTCGAAGCTCATGTTCACCGTGCCGCCGTTGCCATCGCTGGCGGTGACGGTAACGGTGTAGGTGCCATCATCGCCGCCCTGGGAAGCGTCACGCTCGAGGGTACCGCTGATGACACCGGTGCTGGTATTGATGCTCAGACCCGGCGGCAAACCGTTGGCGCTGTAGGTCAGGGTGTCGGAGCCGTCCACGTCGGTGAAGGCACCGGACACATCCAGCGGCGTAATGGTGTCGCTGTCGTCGTTGCTTTGCGCTTCCGGTACATCGCCGGTAACCACCGTGGGCGCATCGTTCAGGCCGGTGACGGTGATCGTCAGCGTGGCGGTGTCGAAGCCGCCCTCGCCATCGCTGACCTGGTACTCAATGGAGGTGGTACGGGACTCACCCACCGCCAGATCATCGAAGTCGCCGTTGGGATCGAAGCTGTAGCTGCCGTCTTGGTTAATGGTGAAGCGGCCGCCGTCGCCGCCGTCCACCGCCTCACCCACGTTTGAGCTTTCACCACCCACCTGGCTGACGATCAGATCGTCACCGTCCGGGTCGCTGTCGTTGGTCAGCACATTGCCGGTGGTGGTGCTGTTTTCCGTGGTGGTTTTCTGGTCATTGACCGCCTGCGGCAGGTCGTTGGTGTTCACCGCGCGCAGACTGCCGGTGAGGGTGTTGCTGTCCAGCGCTTGGGGGCCGCCGGCCTGGCCGTCGTTGTTGCCATCGTTGACCACGATCCGGTAATCCCGGGTGGTGGTATCCGGCGCGTCGCTGGTGTTTTCGTAGCGCAGCGCCTCGATCAGCGCGGTCACCTGCGCGGCGCTGGTGCCCGCCGCCAGATGAATGGTGAGGCTGCCGTTGCCACTCTCCAGGGAGGCGATGCCCGGCGCTTCGTCGTCCACCAGGGAGAACACGTCGGCGGCGGTGGCGTCGTCCAGGGTGACGGTGATGGTGCCGCCGCCAAAGTCGTCGCCGTCCACGTCGTCCAACGTTACGGTGCCGGCGTCCACCAGCGGTTTCCGTTCACTGCCGGTGCCCAGCCCCTCGTTCTCCACCACCACCACTTCGGTGGGCAGGTCGGCGCCCAGTTCCGGCGCGTCGTTGACCGGCTTGACGGTGATGCCCAGGGCCACCGCGTCGGCGCTGTCGGACCAGATGCCGGTGGCGTCGAAGGTCACGTCGGCGCGCTGGCCGGCGTTGGCCGCCTGGTTGTCACCGTTGCCGTCCCGTTCCGCCACCACGTAGCTCAGGCCGTCCGGGGTGCCGTGGTAGTCCGCCGCCGGCAGGAAGCGCACGCGGCTGTCCGGGCCCAGCACCAGGGCGTTGTCCACGGACACGTCCGAGGGGACGTCCACCCAGCCGCTGCCGGTGTTGTATTGCCAGCGGCCCTGATTGGCGTCCGCCGGGTTGTCGATGATGGCGATGCCACCGAAGGCGTCGGCGCTGCTGCCGCCGCTTTCCGCCACGTCGGTCTGATCGTCGGTGTCGTCGTTGAAGTTGTCGCCGGCCAGATCGGCGACGCTGTGGCCGTTACCGGAGGAATCCTCATCGATGTCCGGCAGCGACACGCTGCCGTCGGTGACGGTGGGCGCGTCGTTGATGGCGGTGATGTCCGCCTCCAGGGCGGTGGCGGTGGCGGACCAGACGCCGGTCTGGTCGCCCAGGTCGCCGTTCTGCGTCAGGTTGAAGGTGTCGCCGCCGTCGCTGCTGGTGGCCAGGCCGGGCTGGCTGTTGTCGCCCAGGCGCACGGTCAGGCCGCCGGGCTGGCCGTTGAAATCCGCCGCCGGCTGGAAGCGCACCAGGGTGTCGGCGGTAACGATCAGCGCGTTGCTGTCGCTGAGCGCGGTGGACACGTCCACCCAATCACCGTCGATGCGGATCTGCCAGACGCCCTGATCGGCGTTGGCGTCGTTGCCGGTGATGGCGATAAAGCTGAGCGGCGTTTCTTCACTTCCCGCGCTGCCGCCGTTTTCATCGCTCTGATCGTCGGCGCCGTCGTTGTACTGGTCGCCGAACAGATCGCCCAGGGATTGGCCGGCACCGCCGTTGCCGTCCTCGTCGGTGGGCGTCAGGGTGACCGCGTCACCGTCGGCCACCGGCCGGTCGTTCACCGGGGTGACGTCCAGATTGACGGTGATGCTGTCCTGCAGGGCGCCGCCGGTGCCGGTGTTGCCGCCGTCATTGACGGTGATGGTCAGGGTGTCGGCGCCGTAATAGTCGCCGTCCGGCCGGTAACCGGCCTGGTCCAGCAGCGCGTTGAGCTGGGCTTCGGTGGCGCCGGTGAGGGTCAGGGTGCGACCGCCGTTGCTGAGCGTGCCCAACTCGGTGTCGAAGGTGCCGTGGTCGACGCTGAGGGTGATGCTCATGCCGGAACCGCCGAAGTCGTCCGGGTCGGCGATGCCATAGCCGGACAGATCCAGACGGCCGTCCTCGGCCACCGTCACCGTGCCGCCGTCGTCGCCGGGGCCGCTGATCACCGGCGCGTCGTTGGTGCCGCTGATGTTGACGCGGACGATTTTGGAGACCGTCTCATTGTTGGCCGGGTCGGCGTTCTGATCGCCGTTGCCACGGTCGTCAAAGGTGATCCTCAGCCGCGCGGTGCCGTCCGCGTTGGTGTTGTCCGGGGTGAACGTCAGATCCGCCAGCTGGGCGTTGATTTCCGCCAGGGTGCCGGTGAGCGTCAGGGAGGTGGCGCCGGGGCCGGCGCCGATGGACACCAGGCCGGCGGCGTCATTGGCGCCGCTGAGCACTTCCACGGTCACCGACTGATTATCGTTGAAAACGTCCTGACCGCTGTCCGCGTTGTCGGCCACGCTGACGCCGCTGATCGCCAGGGAACCGCTGCCGTCGTGGTCGAAGGTCTGGGTGCCGGGCACGGTGAGCGACGGCTTGTCGTTGACCGCCACGAGGGTGAGGGTGGCGGAGACGCTGTCGCTCAGGGCGGTGCCGTTGCCGTGCAGATCGCTGTCGGTGACCTGCATGCTCAGCGTGGTGGTGCCGTTGTCGTTGGCCGCCGGCGTATAGGTAATGTTCTCCAGGGCGGTGCGCAGGGTATCCAGGCGACCGGTGAGGGTCAGCTGGCCGGTGCCGCCGCCGCTGACGGTGAGGCCGTTGGCGCCGGCCACGCTGAGCGCGCCGGCGCCCACGTTGATCACCACCGTCAGATCTTCGTCGAAGGCATCCAGGTCACTGAGGTCCAGGCCCTGCAACAGGCCCGGGGTGTCCTCGGTGAAGGTCTGGTCGGGCAGGGTCGCCACCGGCGCGTCGTTGCTGGTGGAGGCGATCAGGTCGATGCTGGCCCGGTCGGTGTTATTGGCATCGGAGATCGGCGTGCCGTCTTCGTTGGCGGCGCCGCCGTTGGCGCCGCCACCGCCGAGCCGGTCGTCGACCACCGCTTCCACGGTGAGCCGCTGGTTGAGGTCGCCGGTGATTTCCACGGTGAGGGTGGCGAGCGCCGCCCGCACCTCCGCCAGGGTGCCGCTGAGTTGCAGGCTGGCGCCGCTCAGGGCGCTGCCGTCCAGGGTGGCGCGCAACAGCGCATCGGCGCCGTCCACCGGGTTGCCGTTGGCGTCCAGGATGCGCAGGTCCACGGTGATGAAGTCGGTCTCGCCGTCGCCCAGGTTGGTCAGGTCCGCGTCGCCGATGGTGAACACCTCGCCCAGGTCCAGCGGCGAGCCGGACACCAGGTTGTCCGCCGGCGGCGTGGCGTCCACGGTGGGCGCGTCGTTACGGGCATCCACCAGGATCTCGAAGGTGCCTTCCGCGGAGGTTTTCGGGCCGTCGCTGACCACGAACTTGAAGCTGTCGGCGTGGTTCTCGGAGCCGTCGTGCTCATAACTGACGCGGCCGGCGTCGATGTCCGCCTGGGTGAAGGTCCCGCCCACCTGGAGGACCTTGCCATTGAGCAGCAGCTTGCCGTTTTCCACGTTCTCGGTGACGCGGAAGGTGTTCTGGCGGGTGCTGTTGTCGCTGTCGTAGGCGGACAGACGGTCGTTGCCGATCACCGCCTTGTCGCCCTCGCCCACGGTCAGCACTTCGTTGGCCGGCGGGCCGGCGTCGCCGCTGCCCGGCTGGGCGTTGATGATCGGTGCGTCGTTGAGCGGCGCGATTTCGAAGCCCACGGTGCCGGCCTCGGACACATGGCCGGCGGCGGGCGCGCCGGAGGTGGTGTCCGGCTGCAGCGCGTCGGCGGGCGCGCCCAGATCATCGCGCACCACGAACTGGAACGCATCGCTGCGCAGCACTTCACCGCCGTCGTGCACATAACGCAGGCCACTGGCGGTGCCGTCGGCGGCGGTGGTCAGCAGGTCCCGGGAGTACCAGGCGCCGTCCAGGGCCACGTCCACCCATTCCGAGCCGGTCCAGCGTTGCAGGGTGCCGGCCGCCGGCAGGCTGGTGATCTGGAACCACAGCGGGTCCACGCCGGCCTCGCCGTTGGGGTCCGCGGCGCTGCCCGGGGTGACGTCCTCGGAGCCGTCCGGGTCGGACATGATCAGGTCGTCCGGGCCCAGGCCGACGATGCCGTCATGGGTGTCGGTGGCTTCGGTGATCAGCTGCTGGCTGTCGCCGGTCACCGGCGCGTCGTTGACCGGGGTGGCGTCCAGGCTGAAGCTGCCGGTGTCGGTGAAGGCGCCGCCGTCGGTGACGATAAAGCTGAAGCCGCTCTGGTGATTCTCACCGCCGTCGTGCTGGAAGGTGACCCGGCCCGCTTCCACGTCGGCCTGGGTGAAGCTGTCGTAGATCCCCAGCACCGCGCCGTCCAGCAGCAGCTGGCCGTTGGCCGGCAGGCCGGTCAGGGTGTAGGTGATGCGCTCATCGGGCAGCGGATAATCGCCGGCTTCCAGATGGTAGCGGAGCTGGTCACCGGTGAGGGTGGTGCCGTCGCCCTCGTCGAAGCCGCCGGCGCCGGTGTTGTTGACCACGTCACCGGTGACCACCGGCAGGGTGTCCACGCCCTGGCCCGGACCGCCGCCCTCGCCGTCGAACACGGTATCCAGGTCGAAGGTCAGGGTGCCGGTTCGCGGGTCACCGTTTTCGTCGCGCCACTGGCCCGGTTCGCCGGCGTCGTCGAACGCCTTGTACTCGGAGTCGCGCAGTTGGAAGCGCAGGCCGGTGTCCTGGGTGACGCCTTCGGCGGGCCGGCTGGTCTGCACGTAGCGCACCAGGCCGGCGTTGATGTCCGCCTGGGAGAAGGTGCCGCCCACGGTCAGCGCCACCCAGTGCGGGTTACCGACCCCGCCGATATTGAACTGGATCTGCCCGTACTCCGGCAGGCCGGTGAGCGAGTACACCAGCTGGCTGTCGCTGCTGTCCGGGTCCTGGGCGTCGAGCATGCCGTCCTCGAACACCACCACGTGGGTGTCACTGGCGTCCAGCGGCGAAGGGGTCGGCGTCAGCGTCGGGTCATCGTTGTTCTGGCGGATCTGAATGTCCACCTGGCGCTCGCTGGTAAGCGCGCCCTCCGGGCCCTCGCCGCCCCCGTTGTCGGTGACCCGCAGGGTGAAGCTGGGCGCCACCGCCCCGGGCTCGTCGCCGTCGTGGGCGAACGACAGCCACTGCAGCTGGTCGGCGGTGAAGGTGTCGCCGTCGCCGAGCGCTTCGCCCTGATCGACCACCCCGTTGCCGTTCAGGTCGAGGAACAGCTGGCCGCGACCGTTGAGGCCGGCGGTGCCGTCCACCTCGATGGTGACATTGCCGGGGGCGTCGGCATGGCCGGATTCGCGGTCCTCGTAGGTGAGCCCGAGACCGGTGGTCTCGCCTTCGTACTGGCTCGGGTTGCCTTCGATGGAAGGCGCCTGGTTGATCGGCTCCAGGGCCACCGTCAGGGTTTTCGAGGTGGACGCGCCAGCGCCGTCGAACACGGTGATATTGAAGCCGTCCACGTCGCCGGGGGCCACGTCCACGCCGTCGTGGGTGTAGACCAGATTGCCCAGCTGGGTGGCGTCAAAGGTGGAACCTTCCACCAGAATGGCGCCGTTAAGACGCAGGGTGCCGTGCTCCGGCAGGGAATCGATCTGCAGAATCAGCTGGTCCAGGCTCTGGTCGCCGCTGTCGATGTCCGGATCGCTGAGCCCCAGGTTCTCCAGGGTGAAGGTGAGGCTGCCGCCCTCGTCGGCGCGCAGGTCGCCCACGTCGAAGGTGGGCGCGTCATTGACCGGGGAAATCGGCGCGTCGTAGGTGGCGGTGTCCCGCTGCACCCCGTTTTCGCTGAGCACCAGGGAGACGCTCAGGTCGCCGGTGTAGTTTTCCCCCGGCGTCACCGTGATGCCGGCCAGGGCGGCGTTGATTTCCGCCTTGGTGCCGGTGAGCGTGATCGACTGCCGGTTCTGGCCGTCCTGGGTGAAGTAGGTGCCGGCCTCCAGGGCGCTTTCGTTGAGCGTCAGATCCAGGCTGTACTGGTCCGGCTCCGGCTGGCCGTCGTTGTTCTGGTCGGTGCCGCCCCCGTCGGAGACGCTGACCCCGTCCAGCGAGAAGCTGGTGTCTTCCGACACCGGATGGCTCGCGCTCTGCCCGTCGGCGGAGGTGTCCACCTGGGTGCTGTCGAGGGTGATCGCCGCCGCCGCGTCCAGCAGCAGGCGGGGTTCAAGCGCTTGAAAGTCGAGGTTATCCATAGCGGCATCCGGTTGGGATCGCGGCGCCAGGCACACGGACACGGGAGGTCGCCACGGCGGGCGCGGAGGCCGGCCGTCATCGTCCTGCTTTTCATTCAGTGAAAGTGTTTGCTATGGCTCACGGGCAGACTGCCCGTTTCCGCGCTCCCGCGGTGTCCCCCCCCAAAATGGTGACCGCCAAATCCGCCCCTTCTTCACCTGAAAACGTGCTCCGGAACCGAAAGCGCTCCGGTCAATGCCCTGCAGCGATACACTGTCAAAAATTTTTATTTGGTCTTCAAAAATGTGACGAAGACCACAATCACAACGCAGGAAGATTCTCACCAGAACGTTACACAATCAACGCTTCACGTGGTTTTGACGTAACTTTTTTTTGTTTTTTGTTCAAAATTCCGACCGATAATATTTTAGGATCAAGCAAAAACTAATTATTTCTCCTTAGACTGCCAGGCGCCCCTCCCCGTGTAGAATGGGCGCCGTTGGAACATCGCGGCGGGGGAACAATGCAAAACGGCTTCATGGTGCTGCACGGCAATCGGCTGGAGACGCTCACCGAGGTGGTGGCGGGCTGGTTGCGGCGCCATCCGCTGCCGCCGCTGGCGGAGGAAACCGTGCTGGTGCAGTCCAACGGCATGGCCCAGTGGCTGAAGCTGAAGCTGGCCGAGCCGGACGCCCTGGGCATTGCCGCGGGGTTCAGTTTCCAGATGCCGGCGCGCTTTCTGTGGAGCGCCTATCGCACCGTGCTCGGCGAGGACCGGGTACCGCGCACCTCGCCGTTCGACAAGTCCCGCCTGCTGTGGCGGCTGTACCGGCTGCTGCCCACCCTGCTCGACCGGGACGCCTTCGAGCCGCTGCGCCACTTTCTCGACGACGACGGCGACAACCGCAAGCGCCACCAGCTGGCCGAGCGGCTGGCGGATCTGTTCGACGCCTATCAGGTCTACCGGGCGGACTGGCTGGCCGACTGGGAACAGGGCGAGGACCGGCTGCGGCGGGCCCCGGATCGCCGCGACAGCGTGCCCCTGCCCCCCGGCCAGCACTGGCAGCCGGCGCTGTGGCGGGCCCTGCTGGACGACCTGCCGGCGGACCGGCGCGGCCTCAGCCGGGCGGCGATCCACGACGCCTTCGTGGCGGCCCTGGCCGACGGACCGGCGCCCGCCGGCCTGCCCGAACGGCTGCTGGTGTTCGGCATCAGCGCCCTGCCGCAGCAGTCCCTGGAAGCGCTGGCGGCACTCAGCCGCCACTGCCAGGTGCTGATGCTGGTGCAGAACCCCTGCGAGATGTACTGGGCGGATATCGTCGAGGACCGGGACCTGCTGCGCCGGCAACTGGACCACCGCCGCCGCCACCTGGTGACGCCGCCGGACAACCCGGTGCACCCGCTGCTGGCCGCCTGGGGCAAGCAGGGCCGGGATTTTATCGGCCTGCTCTACGACCACGACGACCCGGCCGATTATCAGAGCGCCTTCGAGCAGATCGACCTGTTCGACCCGGACCCGCCCACCGACACCCTGCTGCGAACGCTGCAGCGGGACATCCTCAAGCTGCGGCCGCCACCGGAGACGCCGCCGGTGGCCAGCCCGGACCACTCGCTGAGTTTCGCCGTGGCCCATGGCCCGCAGCGCGAGGTGGAAATTCTCCACGACGCGCTGCTGGCGCGCTTCGCCGAGGACCCGCACCTGCGGCCCCGGGACGTGATCGTGATGGTGCCGGACATCGAAACCTACGCGCCGCACATCGACGCGGTGTTCGGTCGCCTGGAGCGGGACGACCCCCGTTATCTGCCCTACACTCTCAGCGACCGCAGCGCCGGCGCCGCCTCGCCGCTGGCGCGGGCGGTGGAGGCGCTGCTGCATCTGCCCCAGTGGCGTTTCACCGCCGCCGACATTCTCGATCTGCTGGAGGTACCGGCCCTGCGCCGCCGCTTCGGCCTCGCCGAGAGCACCCTGCCGGCGCTGAGCCGCTGGATCGAGCAGGCCAACATCCGCTGGGGGCTGCACGAGAAACAGCGGGCCAGCCTGGATCTGCCCGGCTTCGAGCAGAACAGCTGGGCGTTCGGCCTGCGCCGCATGCTGGCCGGCTATCTGATCGGCGACGGCCCGGCCTGGCGCGACATCGAACCCCTGGACGAGGTGGCGGGCCTGGGCGCCGAGCCCGCCGGCCGCCTGGCCCGGCTGCTGGACACCCTGGACCGGCACTGGCGGGCGTGCCGCGAACCGGCCCGGCCCGGCCAATGGCGGCAGCGTTTCAGCGCTCTGCTGGACGACCTGTTCGATCCGGAGGACAGCGACGACCAGGCCATGGACGCCGGCCTGCGCGACGCTCTCAACGACTGGCTGGCGGCTTGCGAACAGGCCGACTTCGACCAGCCCCTGCCGCTCACCGTGGCGCGCCGCCCGCTGCTCGACGCGCTCAATGCCGAAAGCCTGGCCCAGCGCTTCATGGCCGGGCGCATCAACTTCTGCACCCTGATGCCGATGCGCGCCATTCCGTTCCGCCACGTGTGCCTGCTGGGCATGAAGGACGGCGACTATCCGCGCCAGCAGCAGCCCATGGACTTCGACCTGATGCGCCACTGGGGCGCCCCCGGCGGTGACGGCCGGCGGCTCAGCCTGTACCGGCCCGGGGACCGCTCGCGCCGGGAGGACGACCGCTATCTGTTCCTGGAAGCGCTGCTCAGCGCCCGGGACAGCCTTTACATCAGCTGGAGCGGCCGCCACGCCCGGGACAACAGCGAGCGGCCGCCGTCGGTGCTGGTGGCGCAGCTGCTCGACCACCTGGACCAGCGCTGGGCCGCGCCGGACGGCCGCCGGTTCTCCGAGCCTCTGGTTCTGACCCATCCGCTGCAACCGTTCAGCGGGCGCTATTTCTTTGACGACGGGCGCGCGGCGCCGATCACCTTCGCCCGGGAGTGGGAGCCGCTGCACCGCGCGGCGGCCACCGCCCCGGCCACCGGCGCGCCGCTGCCGCCACCGGAGGACCTGGAACCGGTGGGCGCCGAGGCCCTGGGCCGCTTTCTCAAGCAGCCGGTGGCGCACTTTTTCCGGGAACGGCTCAAGGCCAACCTGGAACGGGACGACCACGGCCTGGAAGAGACCGAGCCCTTTACCCTGTCCGGTCTGCAAAGCTGGCAGCTGCAGGACCGGCTGCTGGAGGCGGCGCGGCGAGCCGGCGACGGCGGCGCCGAGGCGGCGCTCGCCGACACCCTGGACCATCTGGCCGGCGGCGGCGCCCTGCCCCTGGCGCCGTTCACCGAGTTCAACCGGGACGCCCTGACCCTGCCGCTGCGCCGCCCCCTGCGGGCCTACTTCCAGCGCCTCGCCAGCTGCGGCGGAACGCTGCCCCAGCATGAGGTGAGCCTGACCCTGGACGACCTGGTGCTGGAGGACTGGCTCACCGATCTGCTGGCCGGCGCTGACGGCCCCTGCCGGTTGCGGCTGGTCACCGGCGGCCTCAAGGACCGTTGGCGCAAGCTGTGCGCGCCCTGGGCGGTGCATTTGCTGGCCTGCGCCGATGGCCTGGCGCTGACCACCGAGCTGATGGCCCGGGACGGCACCGCCCGGCTGGCGCCGCTGCCGGCGGACCGCGCCCGGGAGCACCTGGCGGCGCTGGCGCGGGGCTGGCGGGCGGGCCTGTGCCAGCCGCTGCCGGTGGCCTGCGACACCGGCTTCGCCTGGCTCGCCGGTGAGCAGCAACGGGAGAGGAAAGGCCCGGACCAGCCGGAACGCAGCGCCCGGGCGGTGTTCGAGTCCGGCTTCAGCCATGTCGGCGAGGTGGACCGGGACGCGGCCCTGCGCCGGGCCTGGCCGGACTTCGACACCCTGCTGGCCGCCCGCGAGGACGGCGAGGCCGAGCCGGCCCTGGCGGTGTGGGCCCAGCGGCTCTACCGGCCCCTGTTCGACCATCTCCAGTGGCAGGGCGCGGAGGAACGCCCATGAGCAAGCTGCCCCTGCCGCTGGCCTTCCCCTTGCACGGCACCCGCCTGATCGAGGCCAGCGCCGGCACCGGCAAGACCTTCACCCTGGCGGCCCTGTATCTGCGCCTGGTACTGGGCCACGGCGGCGACGCCCGTGGCTTCGCGCGGCCGCTGCTGCCGCCGGAAATCCTGGTGGTGACTTTTACCGAGGCGGCCACCGAGGAACTGCGCCAGCGCATACGCGACCGTCTGGCCCAGGCGGCGCGGGCGTTCGTGGACGGCCAGGCCGGCGACGACCCGATCCTGAAGGGCCTGCTGGCCGACTACCCGGACGACACCGAGCGCCAGGCCGCCGGCCAGCGCCTGGACGCCGCCGCCCAGTGGATGGACGAGGCCGCCATCTACACCATCCACGGCTTCTGCAACCGCATGCTCAAGCAGCACGCCTTCGACTCCGGCAGCCTGTTCAACCTGGAACTCAACGAGGACGCCAGCGAGGAACAGTTCCAGGCCGCTTGCGACTATTGGCGCACGGTGATCCGCCGCTTCCCGGCGGCGGCGGCGACGGGCCTGCGCGGCGCCGGCCTGGACGGCCCCCAGGCGCTGCTGGCCGCCGCCCGGCCGCTGATCGGCCATGTGCACGCCGACGATGCCCTGCCGCAATCGGTGGCCCTGTGGCTGGACACGGTGGGCCCGCAGCAGGCCCTGGAACAGCGGGCGCGGCAAGCGCTGAACGAGGAACTGCCGGCGCTGCGCGCCTGGGTGGCCGAGGCCCTGGAGCAGGGCTGGCTGCACGGCGCCACCTACAAGGCGGACACGGTGCCGGCCATGCTCGACCAGCTGGCCGCCTACGCGGAAGGTTTTCCGGCCACCGGCAAGGACGCGCTCAAGGCCCTGAAGAACTTCTCCAGCGGCGGCCTGCGGCTCAACAAGAAGGGCCTGGACCAGCGCCCGGACCTGGCCTGCCTGGACGCCCTGCAGCGGGTCCTGGAAAGCCGCGAGGACAACGCCGCGCCGCGCACCGCCCTGCTCGAGCACGCCGCCGCCTGGATCGAGCGGCGGGTGGCGATGATGCGCCGGCAGACCGCCACCATGGGTTTCGACGACATGCTCACCCGGCTGCGCGACGCCCTCGCCGACCCGGCCAACGGGCCACGCCTGGCGCGGGTGATCCGCGAGCAGTTTCCGGTGGCGCTGATCGACGAGTTCCAGGACACCGACCCGGTGCAGTACGGCATCTTCGCCGCCCTGTACGCGGACCAGCCGGACACCGGCTGGTTCATGATCGGCGACCCCAAGCAGGCCATCTACGCCTTTCGCGGCGCCGACGTGCACACCTATCTGCGAGCCCGGGAGGCCACCGACAGCCAGCACACCCTGGACCGCAACTTCCGCTCCGCCGAAGCCATGGTCGAGGCGGTGAACCGGCTGTTCGAGCACGGCGAACAACAGACCGGCGACGTGTTCCTGATGGACGGCGCGATCCGCTTCGAAGCGGTCAGCGCCCAGGGCCGCAAGGACCGTCTTGAGATCGACGGCCAGCCCCGCGCCGGCGCGGTGCTGTGGGTGGAGGACGGCGCCGCGCCGGTGAGCAGCGGCGCCTACCGCCAGCGCCAGGCGGCCTGTTGCGCCGGCGAGATCGCCCGGCTGCTCGACGGCGCCGCCAGCGGCCAGACCGGTTTTCGCGATGACCAGGGCCTGCGACCCCTGCGCTCCGAGCACATCGCCGTGCTGGTGCGCAATCGCAGCGAAGCGGCGGCGATCCGCGATGCCCTGGCCCGGCGCAACGTGCGCAGCGTGTATCTGTCGGACCGGGATTCGGTGTACGCCACCGCCGAGGCCTTCGACCTGCTGCGTCTGCTGGACGCCTGCGCCACCCCGGAGGCGGACACCAAGGTGCGCAGCGCCCTGGCCTGCGCCACCCTGGCGTTTCCGTTCACCGAACTGGACGCCCTCAACCGGGACGAGCGCCGCTGGGAGGCCATGGTGGACCGGTTCCACGGTTACCGCCGCCAGTGGCAGCGCCAGGGGGTGCTGCCGATGCTGCGCACCCTGCTGCTGGATTTCGCGGTGCCGGAGCGGCTCAGCCAGAGCCTGAGCGGCGAGCGTTCGCTCACCAACCTGCTGCATCTGGCGGAGCTGCTGCAGCAGGCCGCCGGTCATCTGGACGGCGAACAGGCGCTGCTGCGTCATCTCAGTGAGACGGTGGAGGACGGCGGCCACGGCGACGAGGCGGTGCTGCGCCTGGAAAGCGACGACGACCGGGTGCGGGTGATCACCCTGCACAAATCCAAGGGCCTGGAATACCCGCTGGTGTTCCTGCCCTTCCCCTGCGCCTTCCAGCCGGTGGACGGCAACCGCCCCCCGCTGCTCTATCACCGGGACGGCCAGCGCCACATCGACCTGGAACCGGACCGGGAGGCGGTGGCCCTGGCGGACCGGGAACGGCTCGCCGAGGACATGCGCCTGCTCTATGTGGGCCTGACCCGGGCCCAGTACCAGTGCTGGCTGGGCGTGGCGCCGGTGAAGCGCGGCAACGGCAAGCGCAACCAATTGCCGGAGAGTGCCCTGGGGCGCCTGCTGTTCGGCGCCGACGGCGTGGCCGATGACGGCCTGAGCGCCGCCCTGGCACCGCTGGCCGGCGACGCCATCCGCATCGAGCCGCCGCCGGTGGACAACGATGTGATCCACCGCCCCGCCGAACGCACCCGGCCCTGGCGGGGCGCGGCCCACTTCCCGGGCCGCGCGGCCGAAACCTGGTGGATCGCCAGCTACAGCGCCCTGAAGCAGGTGGACGAGGACACCCTGGCCCCCGCCGATCCGCGCGGCGACCAGCTGGCGGAAGCGGACCCGGCGCCGGTGGCCGCCGCGGACCAGATCGAACCGCAAGGCATCCATGCCTTTCCCCGCGGCGCCCTGCCCGGCCTGCTGCTGCACGACCTGCTGGAGCAGGCCGGCCGGGACGGCTTCGCCGCCACCCTGGCGCGCCCGGAGGAACTGGACCGGCGGGTCAGCGAGGCGCTGGCCGCCCGCCACTGGCAGGATCACGACGTCGTGCTGCGGGACTGGTGGCGGAACGCGCTGACCACGCCCTTCGGCCTTGGCGACACGGCGGTGGCGCTGGACGCCCTGCCGGTGGCGGTGCCGGAACTGGAGTTCCTGTTCCCGGCCCGGCGGGTGTCGGTGGAGGCCCTGGACAGCCTGATCCGTACCCATATCGCCCCGGGCCGGGCGCGCCCCCGGCTGGCGGCGGACACGCTGAACGGCATGCTCAAGGGCTTTATCGATCTGGTGTTCGAGCACCAAGGGCGCTATTACGTGCTCGATTACAAATCCAACTGGCTGGGGCCGGACGATCACGCCTATACCCGCGAGGCGATGACCGAGGCGGTGCTGGAAAGCCGCTACGAGGTGCAATATGCGCTCTATCTGCTGGCCCTGCACCGGCTGTTGCGCGCCCGGCTGGGCGACGACTACCAGCCGGACCGGCATCTGGGCGGCGCCGTCTATGTGTTCCTGCGCGGCCTGGACGGGCCGGACGCCGGCGGCCTCTTCGACCGCCCGCCCTCCGCGCTGATCGAGGCGCTGGACCAGTTGTTCGTACCGGGAGATGACCATGCAGGCTGATCTGTTCACCGCGCCGGCCTGGCGCGACGCCCTGGCGGCCCTGCGCGAACAGGGCCTGCTGCGCGACCTGGATCTGGCGGTGGCGGAGTTCCTGCACCGCCAGGCCCCGGAGGCGGAGCCGGCGGCGCTGCTGCTGGCGGCCCTCACCAGTGGCCAATTGGCCGCCGGCCACCTGTGTCTGGACCTGGACGAACCGGACCTGGAAGCGCGGCTGTGGCCCGCCGGCCGACCGCCGGCCCTGGACGGTTTACTGCCGGCGGCGATCAGTCAGTGGCCGGAAATTTTGAGCCACGGGCCGCTGGTGGGCGCCGGCGACGACAACGCGCCGCTGGTGTTCGATGGCGGGCGGCTCTACCTGCGCCGGCACTGGGCCCAGGAACGGGCCGTGGCGGAGCGGGTACAAGCCCGCCTGGCCACCGGGTCGGCGCCGGACCCGGCGCGCCTGGCGGGGCACCTCAACGCCCTGTTCCCCGAGCCCGCCGTGGACGGGGAACCGGACTGGCAGCAGGTGGCCTGCGCCCTGGCCGCCCGCGCCGGCCTGACCCTGATCACCGGCGGCCCCGGCACCGGCAAGACCACCACCGTGGTGCGCGTGCTGGGGCTGCTGCAGACCCTGGCCATGCAGGACCCGGCGGCGCCGCGCCGGCTGCGCATCCGCCTGGCCGCGCCCACCGGCAAGGCCGCCGCCCGGCTCACCGAGTCCATTGGCCGGCAGGTGGCGGCGCTGCCGGTGGCCGAGCAGGTGCGCGCCGCTATCCCCACCGAGGTGGGCACCCTGCACCGGCTGCTCGGCAGCCGGCCGGACAGCCGCCACTTCCGCCACCACCGCCACAATCCGGTGCACGCCGACGTGGTGGTGGTGGACGAGGCCAGCATGATCGACATGGACATGATGGCCAGCCTGCTGGACGCCCTGCCCGGCGATTGCCGCCTGATCCTGCTCGGCGACAAGGACCAGCTGGCCAGCGTGGAAGCCGGCGCGGTGATGGGCGACCTGTGCCGGGAAGCGGACGCCGGCGGCTACCGGCCCGGCACCCTGGACTATGTGCGCGCCGCCTGTGGCGCCGACCTGTCGCCCTGGGCCGGCGACGGCGCCGCCCTGGCCCAGCAGACCGCCATGCTGCGCCGCAACTGGCGCTTCAAGGACGCCCCCGGCATCGGCGATCTGGCCGCCGCCATCAACGCCGGCGATCCCCGCGCCGTGGACCGGGTGTTCGGTGCCGGCCACCCGGGCCTGATTCGGGCCGCCGACGAAAGCCCGCACGGTCTGGCCACCCGCCTCCTGAACGGCGGCGGCGAGAACGACGAGGGGCTGCGCGCTCTGGTGGCGGACGCCGCCGCCCCGGCGGCCGGCGACCCGGACCAGCGTGCCCGGGATCTGCTGCGCCGCTTTACCGGCCAGCAGCTGTTGAGCGGCCTGCGCGGCGGCCCGTTCGGGGTGGAGCGCCTCAACCGGCTGATCACCGACCATTTGCACCGGGAGGGCCTGGCCGGCGACCACGACTGGTACCCGGGCCGGCCGGTGATGATGACCCGCAACGATTACCAGCTGGGGCTGATGAACGGCGACGTGGGCCTGACCCTGCCCCACCCGGAGCGTCCCGAGGACGGCCTGCGGGTGGCGTTTCAGCTGCCCGATGGCCGCGTGCGCTGGGTGCCGCCGGGCCGCCTGGACGCGGTGGAAACGGTGTTCGCCATGACCGTGCACAAATCCCAGGGCTCGGAGTTCGGCCATGTGCTGCTGGTGCTGCCGGACCGGCCCCAGCCACTGCTCACCCGGGAGCTGATCTACACCGCCGTGACCCGGGCCAGGAGCGCGTTCACCTTGCTGGAGTACGGCCCGCCGTCGGTGCTGGCCCAGGCCATCAAACGCCGCACCTGGCGCGCCTCCGGCCTGGCCGAGCGACTGGCCGATGGCCCCCCGCCCGCCTCCAAAACCGAGCGCTGACCCCAGCGTTTTATTTCGGTTTGTGATTTTTCATTGTCGGAATGTAAGTCGGACCGCGCCTTTTCCTATTGTTTACGTTTGCGCGGCGGAAAAGCTCCCATAATGCGCGTGAAGAAACGACTCACGACGTTATTTTTTTGCAAAGGAGCTTGCCCATGAAAAAGTCAATGATGACCGCAGCCGTGGTCTCGCCGTTCCTGTTCGCGCTGTCCGCGCACGCGGCGGAAAACGTGCCGGATCGTTACGGCTACATCGGCGGCCATGCGAGCGGCTATTTCTTCTACGACAACGAAGTCACCGGTGACGTGGACGGTCTGGATGACTCCGCCCTGTACGGCGGCCAGATTGGCTGGCGGTTCAGCCCCAACTGGTCGATCCAGGCCTGGTACGACAAGAACGATTCGGTGGATCATAAGTACACCGACCTCGAATCGGATGTGGAAACCTATTACGCCAGCCTGCGCCGCCACTTCGACGAAACCAGCTTCCTCGGCTTCGAACCCTACATGGGCCTGAACGCCGGTGAGCAGAAAATCGATGACGACGACGAGACCATGGCCGGCGTCGAGTTCGGTCTGCAGCGGGCGTTCTTCAAGCACGTGCTGCTCGACCTGGGCACCCGGCACGCCTACAGCACCGACCGGGAATACTGGGAAGGCCAGGTGTACGCCGGCTTGAACCTGATGTTCGCGGTGAGCGGCCGGGAAACCGACGACGACCAGCGCACCGCCACCACCCGACCGGAAGATGTGGTCTCCGTGGCCGACAGCGACAACGATGGCGTGCCGGACGATCGCGACGCCTGCCCGGATACCCCGCCGAACGCGCGGGTGGATGAGCGTGGCTGCCAGATCTACAAGAACGTGGACGAGCAGACCGTCAAGACCATCTACTTCGAGTTCGACAAGAGCGACGTGCGTGGCCAATTCAGCGATGAAGTGCGCGATGCCGCCGAAAGCGCCCGCGACGGCAAGAGCCGCATCCGCGTGGAAGGCCACACCGACAGCGTCGGTTCAGAGTCCTACAACCAGGGTCTCTCCGAGCGCCGCGCCAACTCGGTCAAGCAGCAGCTGATCCAGGAATACAAGGTGAACCAGGGCAGCGTGGAAACCCGTGGCTACGGCGAGAGCCGCCCGGTGGCGCCCAACGACACCGCCGAGGGTCGCCAGCAAAACCGCCGCGCGGACATCATCGTGGAAGGCGAACGTAAGGAAGCGCAGTTCAAGGACTGATCGGCGCGTTCCCCGGCCGGTCACCCCGGCCAAAAAAGAAGGGCCCCTCGGGGCCCTTTTTTTATTTCTCGACCCGTTATTTCTCGACCCATTGGCCGGTGGGGGTTTTGATGTACTGGCCGCCGGGGGTTTTCTCGATGGCTTTCTGACCCGCCAGGTTGGCCACCTGGTCCAGGGTGATGCCGTTCTGTTTGGCGATGCGCTCGTAGGCGGCGCGGCGCTTGTCGTTGATGTCCGAGACCAGTTCCACCGCCGCCGGGGTGGCCTTGACCACGCCCAGGTAGCCGTTGGGCTGTTCGCCCACCAGGCCCTGGCTCTTGGCCTGGTCCAGATCGAGCGCGAACACCGCGCTGGAGAACAGCAAGGCGGCGGCGAGCAACAGATAACGCAGCTTTGTCATGGGGTTTCTCCGCAAATGTCTCATCAGAACAAGTCGCTGTCTTCGCTGAACAGCTGGTCGATGTCCTTTTCCACCTTGAGGCGGATCTCGTGATCGATCTTTACGTTGAGGTTGATGGTGATCGGCTCCTTGGGCGCCTCCAACGCCACCCGCGGGGTGCAGGCGGCGAGGGGCAGGAGCGACAGCAGCAGCCACATTGATTTCATCGTTTCGACTCCGTCATGACCTGGTCGGTGATCTGATCACCGATGCGCAGACTGCGCAACAGCTCCAGCACATTTTCCCGGTGCGTGTAATTAAAGACCACCGGCAGATTGTTTCGTTGCGGATTCTGCCCGCGAATCGTGACCCGGGCGTCCAGCCAGCCGTCGGAGGCCATGTCCACCTGGGCCTGGAAGGTGTCGATGCGCAGCGGGTTGAGCGCGTCCAGGGCGATCGACACCGCCTGGTTGGATTGTGCCATGGCCTGGGCGCCGCTGGACGGCAGGATCGCCAGGGACAGGGGCGTCTCGTTGGCCAGCCGGCCGTTGTTCACCGCCACGCTGTCCGGCAGCAGCTGCAAGGGAATGTAGCCGCCCACCTTGCCGGACAAGCCCACCGCCGGCTCGCCCTGCAGGGCGGCCAGCTGCTCCAGTTCGATTTGCGTGAGCACCACCGGCTGCCAGCCCGGCGACGGCCAGGTCAATTGCGGCGCGCGGATTTCGCCGCCCAGCAGGTCGGCGTGCACGCGGCGCACGGTCCAGGTGCTCAGGTCGCTGTCCAGATCCATACGGATGTCGGTGATCGGCACGCCCACGTCCAGGCGGGCCAGGGTCAGCGGCGTCACCGTGGCCAGGCTGGGGCGCTGGCCGTCCCAGCCCAGGGCCAGCTCCAGATCCAGATCGCGGGCCTGCACGCTGCCCCAATCCAGGGCCAGGTCCTGACCGCGCAGGCGACCGTCCAGGGTCAGGGTCCGGCCCCAGCGCCAGTCGCCGTCCAGGGCCAGCTCGCCGCCCTCCAGGCTCATCGGCAGCCCGCGACTCATCACCGGCCGCAGCGGCGTGGCGCCACTCAGGGTGCCGGCGTAACCGGTGCCCCGGGCGCGGCCGGTCAGGCTGAGGGTGGTGTCCCACTGGGGCACCCGCAGGTCGGCGCCGAAGGTGTCACCGTTCAGGCGCGCCTCGCCGGTCACCGGCGGCAGCGTCCAGCGCTCCGCCACCAGGCCCTCGGCATCCAGCGACAGGCGGCCATGGGGGCCGTCTTCTTCCAGCACCAGCGGCGCGGTCAGGCGGGCGGTGATCGGGCGGATCAGCAGGCGCTCGCGCACCGCCCGCGACAAGGCCACGGTGGCACCGGCCAGCAGGCGCGGGCGCTCGGCAAAGTCCCAGCGGCCGTCCAGGGTCAGCACGCCGCCGTCCAGCTCCGGCAAGGGCCCGCCGCGACCGGACAGGTTACCGGCCCAGGTATCGCCCTCCCGGCGGGCGTCCGCCCGAGCGCTGAACGGAATGGCCTGATAGCGGCCTTCCAGGGTGGCGGTGACCGGCCAGTGGGGCGGCGTCACCCCGGCCACCGGCACCGTGGCGGTCAGGTCCAGGTCCGCGTCGCGCAGGCGCACCCGGGCGGGTTCGCCGTGCACGCCGGTGGGGCCCGCGTCGCCGCGCCAGCCGCCGCTGAGGCGATAACCCTGCCAGCGACCACCCAGTTCCACCGCGCCCTGCCATTGCACGTCATTGGGCCGCCAGTAGACGCGGCTGTCCGTGGTGGTCAGGGTGGCGTCCTGGTAAGCGGCCTCCAGGGGCAGGGCCACCTCGCCCTCCCACGCCAGCGGCACACTCACCGGCTCGCGCAGCCGTACCGTCACCGCCGGGTCCGTGACGCGCACCCGGAACGGCGCCACCGCCACCCGGTCCTCGAACCATTGGAAATCGACCTGGCCGTCCAGGCCCTCGCTGAGGGTCAGCCGGCCCTCCCCGTGGCCCAGCCGTTGCGCGTCGCTGCTCAGAGTAAGCGCGGCGCGGCCCTGGGGTCCGCGCGCCACCAGATTCGCGTCCGCCCGACGCAGGGCCGCGCCCTGCCCCTCGGCGGTCAGTTCCCGGCCCGGCGTCAGCACCCAGCCGGCGCCCAGCGCCAGCGGCTCGTCCAGGGCCGCGCGCAGCCGCCAATCCAGGCCGGTCCAGCGAGCGCGCACGGTGAGGTCACCCCGGGGGCCCTTTGTGTCCGAATCCGCGTTTTCCAGGCCCAGGTCCTGGCCAAGCACGGTCAGCTCGCCCTGGAAGCGGTCGCTGTCGAAGGGCGCGCCGGACGGCCACTGGCCATCCCCCTGGATGCGCGCCTCGCCGGTGACACCCTGGCGCAACGGCGCCGCCTGCAGGGTGCCGGTCAGCCGCCAGCGGCCGCTGCTCTTGCGGTATTCGCCGTTCAGTTCACTGCCCCGGAATTCCGCCCGCACCCGCCAGCGGCCGGCGGCCTGGGTGAGATGGGCCAGAAAGGGCGGGTAGTCCTGGTATTGCAGCGCCCAGACGGTCACATCCAGGCCCGGCAGATCCGGCAGCGACAGCGGGCCGTCGTCGCCCTCGGACGGGCAGTCGTTGATGCCCAGGCTGTCCACCGACAGGGTCAGCGGCCGCAGCCCGCTGAGGCGCACTCCGTGGGCCTCGGCCAACCGGCAGTCGCCGCTTTCATACCAGAGCGCGTCCAGGGTCGGCCCCTGCCGCCACCCCGGGCCCTGCCAATGCAGGCCGAACAACGGCAGCGACAACAGCGCCACCAGGGGCAACAGCAGCAGGCAAAGGGGAATCAGCCAGAGGAGGTTCTTCTTACGGAATGACACCAAACCTTATTCCTTGGTCGGAGTTACCGAAGCATGGCGGTTTCTCCGGCAAGAATACAGCCCCGGCGGCGACCGCGTCAGCCGTCGCAGGCGCAGCCCGGCGGCTTGGTGCAGTTATAGCTGCGGCTGATGCAGCTGTTGCCGCAAGCCTTGCCCTTGCGGCACACCTTGCAACACTGCTGGCTGACCACCTCGCTGTCGCGCAGAGCGTCAGGGATGGTACTGGACACGTCCTCGCTGACGAACGGCGACACGTCGACGCTCTCCGACGTCTCCGGAGCCGGCGCGGCGGCGGCGATCAGGGACAGGGACAAACACAGCGCGGCCAGCCAAATACGAAAAAGGTCCATGAAACATCTCCTTGTTATGGTTATACGGGGGAGAATTGTGACTCGAAGCACAGTTTACCGGGCATTGCGGAAAGGCAGAAGCGTGACACGATTTGGCGGGGCCGCGGGGTTATTAATGCTCTGACTGAATCGCCACCCGGTCCACGATGTTATTGCGGATCGGGTGGCCATTCCAATTCAGGCCCGGCGTTTCCTGTCGATCAGGGCTTGCACGTCGGCCATGGCCTGGTCGTGCGGAATGCCGGGGCGAGTGTCGGCCAGCGCTTCCAATACCTTTTCACGGAACCAGGTATCGTGAGCGGCGGGGTCCATCGTCAGGCCGGCCGGCAGCCCGCCCTCCTTCGTGATCCGGGTAAGCAGGATGCGCACGGCATCGGATACCGTGAGCCCGACACTGGCCAGCGTTTCGGTGGCGTCCGCTTTGAGCTTTTCATCAACGCGGACGTGGAGCATCGAGGTTTGAGTGGCCATGGCTTGCCCTCCTGTGGTGGATGCCGCCATTTTGTATCTCATATGAGATACAGTCAATATGAGCTCCTGGAACAGTTCAGCCCACTGGCCCAGGCTGGAGCGCGACGCATCGGGATAGCGCGCAGGGCTTGGTGTCCCGCCCCGGGCAGGAGTCATCGCTTAGGCAGAGCCAGTATTCGGTGGGGCAAAAAGTGGGGCAAAAACGCGGGAAACGAAAAAGGCCCGGCGTTAAGCCGAGCCTCTTTCCTTTGCGATTTGGTCGGGACGGAAGGGTCCGACAGGTTCCCGGCGCAAGCACTGCTTGCGCCCTGGCGGACGCCCGAGGCCGGCAGGCCGAGGGCCGGCAATCCGCCCCATACCTGTGCCATAACGAAAAAAGGCCCGACGTGACGCCGAGCCTCTCTTCTTCGATTTGGTCGGGACGGAAGGATTCGAACCTTCGACCCCTTGCACCCCATGCAAGTGCGCTACCAGGCTGCGCTACGCCCCGAATCGTCTGGCTTCGGCGGGGACCCCGTCGAAGCGGCGAGCATCATAACGGATCACGGCGGGGGATGGAACCCGGATCCTGCCTGTTTGATCAGGCGTTGAGCACGTCCAGCACGTCTTCCATTTCGACGATCATCTGACGGATCATCTGGTGGTAGCGGGTGGCGTGCTCGGCGTTGGCGTCGCCGGACAATTGCTGGCGGGCGCCGCCGATGGTGAAGCCCTGCTCGTAGAGCAGGCTGCGGATCTGGCGGATGGTCAGCACGTCCTGGCGCTGGTAATAACGGCGGTTGCCACGGCGCTTCACCGGCTTGAGCTGGGGAAACTCCTGCTCCCAGTAGCGCAGCACGTGCGGTTTGACGTCGCACAGCTCGCTGACCTCACCGATGGTGAAGTAGCGTTTTCCGGGAATCGCCGGCAGTTCGTCGTTATGACTGGGTTCGAGCATAGTCTTCCACCCGCTGTTTTAATTTCTGCCCGGGCCGGAAGGTCACCACGCGGCGCGCGGAGATGGGGATTTCTTCGCCGGTTTTCGGGTTTCGACCGGGGCGTTCACTTTTGTCCCGCAGGTCGAAGTTGCCGAACCCGGAGAGTTTCACCGGCCGGTTGTCGGCCAGTGAATCCCGGATTTCCTCGAAGAAGGTTTCCACCAGTTCCTTGGCTTCACGCTTGTTGAGACCGAGCTCGTCATGCAGCCGGTCGGCCATGTCTGCCTTGGTCAGCGCCATCGGAAATGCCTCGATCAAGCCCCTGAAATCAGTCCCTGAGGGTCGCGTTAAACTGTTGTTTTAGCTGGGATACCACCTGCTCGACCAGGTCGCTGACCTGGGCGTCCCTAAGAGTGCGCGAAGCATCCTGGAAGGTCAAGGTCAGGGCCAGGCTTTTGCGACCGGCCTGGATGTGCTCGCCCTGATAGACATCGAAGATGTGCACATTGCGCAGGCGCGCGTCGCAGGCGGCGCGGACCGCCGCCACCAGCTCCCCGGCGGGCACCCCGGCGTCGACCACGAAGGCCAGGTCGCGCTGCACCCGGGGCTGGTCGGAGACCGGCTCGAAGTGCGGCAGCAGGCCGTCGCGCAGGGGTTCCAGGGCCAGCTCGAACAGGTACAGGTCCGCGGGCAGGTCCAGGTCCCGGGCCAGGCGCGGGTGCAGCTTGCCCAGGTGGCCGACCACCTGATCGTCGCGGACCAGTTCCGCGCACTGTCCGGGGTGCAGGGCCGGGTGCTGGCCGGGCCGGAAGCGGAACGCCGCCGGGTCGGACAGCGCGGTCAGCGCTTCCACGTCCCCTTTCAGGTCGTAGAAGTCCACCCGGCGCGGCTTGCCTTCCCAGTGGGCCGGTCGGGCGCTGCCGTACAGCAGACCCGCCACCCGGGGTTCCTGGGCCAGGCCGTCGGCGCCGGGCACGAAGCGCAGGCCGGTTTCGAACAGGCGCAGGCGGTCGATCTGCCGGTTCAGGTTGCGGCCGGCGGCGTTCAGCAGGCCGGCGAACAGGTTGGTACGCATCACCCCGAGATCGACGGAGATCGGATTCATCAGCGCCAGCGGCGGATGGTCCGGGTCGACCTTGGCGAGCAGGTCCGGGGCCACGAAGCTGTAGGTGATGGCTTCCAGGTAGCCCCGGTCGCGCAGGGTGTCGGCCAGCCGGCGCAGGGGCAGCCGGCGCTCGCCGTCCGGTTCGCCGGCGGGGGTGCCGGACGGCACCCGGCTGGGCCAGTGTTCGTAGCCGCGCACCCGCGCCAGTTCCTCGATCAGGTCTTCCTCGATGGCCATGTCGAAGCGCCAGCTGGGCGCCCGCACCGTCCATTCGCCGGCGCCGGTTTCGCGCACGGTCATGCCCAGGCGCTCCAGGATGTCGACGATCTCGTCGTGCTCCAGGGCGGCGCCCAGCAGCGCGGTGACGCGCGCGGCGCGCAGGGCGATGTCCGCCGGTTGCGGCGCGCGGGCGGCGTCGCCGGCTTCGGTGACCGGGCCCGGGCGGCCGCCGGCGATCTCGACGATCAGGGCGGTGGCGCGCTCCATGGCGCGGGTCTGCAGGGCCGGGTCCACGCCGCGCTCATAGCGGTGGGAGGAGTCGGTGTGCAGGCCGTAGCCACGGGCGCGGCCGACGATGGCCAGCGGGTTGAAGAAGGCGCATTCCAGGAACAGGTCCACGGTGTCGTCGGACACGGCGGTGGGCCGGCCGCCCATGATGCCAGCCATGGCCACCGGGCCGTTGTGGTCGGCGATCACCAGGGTGTCGTCGCGCAGTTCCTGGGTCTGGTCGTCCAGGGTCAGCAGTTGCTCGCCGGCGCGGGCCTGGCGCACCACGATGCCGCCGCTGAGCTTGCTCAGATCGAAGGCGTGCAGGGGCTGGCCCAGTTCCAGCAGCACGTAGTTGGTCACATCGACGATCGGGTCGATGGCGTGCAGGCCGGCGCGGCGCAGGCGCTCCACCATCCACAGCGGCGTGGTGGCGGCGGGATCGATGCCGCGAATCACCCGGCCCAGATAGCGCGGGCAGCCGTCGGTGTTGTCCACGGTGACCGGGAAGGTGGCGTCGTCGGTGGCGGCCACCGCCGCCACGGCGGGTTCGGTGAGCGGCGCCCGGTTGAGCACGCCCACTTCCCGGGCGATGCCGCGCAGGCTCAGACAATCCGCCCGGTTGGGGGTCAGGTCCACTTCGATGACGGTGTCGTCGAGGCTCAGGTATTGGCGGAAATCCGTGCCCACCGGCGCATCCGCCGGCAGTTCCAACAGGCCGTCGATGAGGTCGTCCAGGCCCAGCTCCGAGCCGCCGCACAGCATGCCTTCGGAGGGTTCGCCGCGCAGCTTGGCCTTTTTGATTTTCAGGTCACCGGGCAGCTCGGCGCCGACCTTGGCGAACGGCACTTTCAGGCCTTCGCGGGCATTGGGGGCGCCGCACACCACCGGGAACAGGCTCTCGCCGTCACTCACTTCGCACAGGCGCAGCTTGTCCGCGTCCGGGTGCGGGCGGCAGCTTTTGATTTCGCCGACCACCACGCCGGTGAACGGCGCCGCCGCCGGTTCCACGGCGTCCACTTCCAGGCCGGCCATGGTCAGCTGATGAACCAGAGTGTCGGTGTCGATGGCGGGGTTGACCCATTCCCGCAACCAGGCTTCGTTGAAACGCATTCTCGGTGATCCCTATTTCAGGCGAATTGCGACAGGAAGCGCGCGTCGTTCTCGAAGAACAGGCGCAGATCGTTGACGCCGTAGCGCAGCATGGTGAGTCGCTCGATGCCCATGCCGAAGGCGAAGCCGCTGTAACGGGACGGGTCCACGCCGCCGTGCTCCAGCACCTTGGGGTGGACCATGCCGCAGCCCATGATCTCGATCCAGCCACTGTGCGAGCACACCCGGCAGCCCTCGCCGCCGCAGTGCACGCAGCCCACGTCCACTTCCGCGCTGGGCTCGGTGAACGGGAAGTAGCTGGGCCGGAAGCGCACCGGCAGATCGTCCACCTCGAAGATGTACTGCAGGAAGGCGGCCACGGTGCCCTTGAGGTCGGCGAAGGTAATGTTCTCGTCCACCAGCAACCCTTCCACCTGGTGGAACATGGGCGTATGGGTCAGGTCCGAGTCGCACCGGTACACGCGGCCCGGGGCGATGATGCGGAACGGCGGCTGGCCTTTCTGCATCACCCGCACCTGCACCGGGGAGGTGTGGGTGCGCAGCAGGCGGCCATCGCCGAAATAGAAGGTGTCGTGCATGGCCCGCGCCGGGTGGTGGGCGGGGATATTGAGCGCCTCGAAGTTGTGGAAGTCGTCTTCCACCTCCGGGCCCTCGGCGATGTCGAAGCCCAGACGCAGGAAGAAGTCCTCCATGCGGCGGCGCATGCGGGTCACCGGATGCAGGGCGCCGGGCGGCTCGCCCCGGCCGGGCAGCGTCACGTCCAGGGACTCGGCGCTGAGCTGCTGGTCCAGGGCGGCCTGCTCCAGTGCCTCGCGGCGCTCGTCCAGGGCCGCCTGCACGCGCTGCTTGCCTTCGTTGATCAGGGCGCCAGCCTTGGGCCGTTCCTCGGCGCTCAGCCCCCCCAGGCTCTTCAGCAACGCACTGATCTCGCCTTTCTTGCCCAGGTAACGGACCCGCACCTCGTCCAGGGCGCGGGCGTCCGCCGCCCCGGCCACTTCGGCCAGCGCCGCGTCCACCAGGCTATCCAGGTTCTCCATCATACGATTTACCGTCCCCTGTTATCTCTTTCCAATGCGCCCGGAAGGCTTCACTAACGAAAACGGGGGAAGAGCGCGAGCTCTTCCCCCGTTTCAGAGTACTGTCGTCTTGTTACGGACGGATCGACAGTGTGCTCAGGCGGCGAGACTCGCTTTGGCTTTTTCCGCCAAAGCGCCAAAGGCCACCTGATCGCGAACCGCCAGGTCCGCCAGCACTTTACGGTCGATCTCGATGGACGCCTTTTTCAGGCCATCGATCATACGGCTGTAGGACAGGCCGTTGATGCGGGCCGCGGCGTTGATGCGCACGATCCACAGACGACGGAACTGACGCTTACGTACCTTACGGTCACGGTAGGCGTACTGGCCGGCCTTGATGACCGCCTGCACCGCCACGCGGAATACGCGGCTGCGGGCACCGTAGTAACCTTTTGCTTGCTTGAGAATTTTCTTGTGCCGGCGACGCGCCTGCACACCACGCTTGACTCGAGCCATTGTTCAGACCTCCAAAAACCGGTGTTTAGGCGTAGGGCATCATGCGTTTGACCAGAGCCACGTCACTTTCGTGAACCTGGGTCTTGGGACGCAGATGGCGAATCGTCTTGGACGATTTCTTCGTCAGGATGTGGTTTTTGAATGCCTGCTTACGCTTGAAACCGGAGGCGGTTTTCTTGAAACGCTTTGCGGCCCCGCGGTTTGTCTTGATCTTTGGCATGGTACCTATCTCAAGTTCGTGTGTTTCGGTTGATATATAAGAAGCGATAACCGGCGGACCGGTTATTTCTTCTTCTTGCTGCCCGGGCTGAGCACCATGATCATCTGGCGCCCTTCCATGTTCGGGCGTTGTTCGACGGACCCGTGATCCGCCAAATCCGCTTCCACGCGCTCCAGCAGTTCGCGACCCAGCTCCTGGTGAGCCATTTCGCGACCACGGAACCGCACGGTTACCTTGGTCTTGTCGCCGGCCTCCAGGAAGCGCTTGAGGTTACGCAGTTTCACCTCATAGTCGCCGGAGTCGGTGCCGGGACGGAATTTAATCTCTTTCAGCTGAGTCTGCCGCGTCTTCTTGCGGGACTCCTTGGCCTTCTGCTTCTGTTCGAACAGATGCTTGCCGTAATCCATGATCCGGCATACCGGCGGTTCCGCGTCGGGCGAGATTTCCACCAGATCCAACTGCTTGCCACTGGCTTTCTCGAGGGCTTCCTCGACGGTGACGATGCCGATTTGCTCACCCTCGACGTCGATCAGCCGAACCTCGCTCGCCTGGATTTGCTGATTGATTCTGGCGCGCTGCTCGCGGCCTTTGCCTCCACGCTTAATGTCGTGAACCTCCGGTTGGTTATTCGAACTATGCCCGGCGGACGCCTCACGCGCGCCGCTCAGGGCATACGTCATCCTCGGGAATAGCCGTCTATTCTAGGTCACGGCACCGCACCCGTAAACCCGGGGGTGACGGGGGGCGGCAAAAGAGGATGGCGCGAAAACTGGTAGAACCGGGCGGATTCGAACCGCCGACCTCTGCCATGTCAAGGCAGCGCTCTAACCAACTGAGCTACGGTTCTGCAGAGGGGCGCAATTCTAGGCAGACCGGACGCCGCTGGCAAGCCCCTTTGTTCCGCCCGCCCTTCGGCGGGCGCAACTTCGGCTGCAAGCCTCAAGCCGCAAGCTACAGGCAACCCAGGGGTCAGCTTGCAGCTTGTGGCTTGGGGCTTGCAGCTACTTCTTGCGGCGGCCCCGCCAGGCCGCCTCGATCTGCCGGGCGCGGGTGATCGACTCCTGAACCAGCGCCGATTGGCGCTCCGCGAACTCGCGGATGATCTCCAGCGCGGAGCGCACATCGCGGCGGAAAATGGTCTCCACCAGGGCCTTGAAGAACGACAGGCACTCCTTCATTTCATCGCCGTCCAGGTGCAGGGCCATGAAGTAGGTGCGCTGCAGGGCCGGGTGCAGGTCGGCCAGCACGTCCTCCACGAAGGCGTTGCGGGCGAACGGATAGGCGTGCTCCAGGAATCGGAAGCTGAGCTCGAAGAAGCGGTCCAGCTCCCGGTCCGAGGCGGCCAGCTGCAGTTCGTGGATCAGCGCGATGATCGGGTCCAGGTCTTCCTCGCGCACGTTCTTGATGGCCTTGCGGATCACCAGCCCCAGCAGCACCTGGACCAGCTCATAGAGGCCGCGCACCTGGGCCTCGGACAGATCCCGGACCACCGCGCCCCGGCGTGGCAGGATGTCGATCAGATGGCGGCGCTCCAGGATCAGCAGCGCCTCGCGCACCGAGCCCCGGCTCACTTCCAGCTCGCCGGCCACGCGCAGTTCCTGGATCCGGTCGCCGGCCAGCATTTCACCGCGAATGATCTGGTCGGCCAGATGACCGGCGATCTGCTCGGAAAGGCTTTCCCGGGCCTTGAATGTCATCGCTTGTCCTACAATCCCCTGATATTGTCCGACTATACAACCAAACACCTTACCGAACCCGTAAAAGCATTGGCAAAAATGCACCGCGAACCATGACAAGGCCGGGCCGGCGTGGTTAATTGCGGAGACAAGGAACGCAGTCGGGCGGCCTGGCCGCCAAGGGCAGTCATGAAACGGTTGATCACGGAACGGGCGGAACTGGACGCCCTGTTCGATCATTACGCGGATCGCTTCGGGCGGGACCAGACCCCGTATCGGAACCATGTGTATCGGGTCATCAACCTGGTCGCCGCGCAGCGCGCCCTGGACGGCGACGACCTGCGCAAGGTGGAGCTGGCCGGGTTCTTCCACGATGCCGGCATCTGGCTGGCCGGCACCTTCGACTACCTGGGCCCCTCCGCCCGCCTCGCCTGCCACCATCTCACCGAGCTCGGCCTGAACCAGTGGAGCGACGACATCCACGCCATGATCGTCCAACACCACAAGCTTACCGGCACCGGCGAACCGCCCGGCAGTCTGGTGGAAGCGTTCCGGCGCGCCGACTGGATCGACCTGTCCCTGGGCCTGGTGCGTTTCGGGGTGCCGCGTCAGCGTATCCGCGAGATCCAGGACCGCTTCCCCAACGCCGGCTTCCACGGCCTGCTTCTCGGCCTGGCCGCCCGCCGACTGTGCACCCATCCGTGGAATCCGTTGCCGATGTTGCGTAGATAGTCGCGGCGTTAGGCGCTGCGGCGATAAGAGCCCATCCTGCCCGCCTCCAATGACTGGACAATCCGTCCAAGGACAGAATGCCCAAGGACACCATGTCCAGGCGCCCCCGTGTACGCGCTCTCCTAAAATGGACGCCTCGCCGGCCGGTAAGGGGCCGGCCCGCAACGGAGGCAGCGGATGGCGGAGTCGCTCGCGCTCGATCTGGCCCGTATCCAGTTCGGGTTCACCATTTCCTTTCACATCATTTTCCCGGCCATCACCATCGGGCTGGCCAGCTATCTGGTGGTGCTGGAGGGTCTCTGGCTGTACACCCGCCGGACCCTTTACCGGGACCTCTACCACTTCTGGTCCAAGATCTTCGCGGTCAATTTCGGCATGGGCGTGGTGTCCGGCCTGGTCATGGCCTACCAGTTCGGCACCAACTGGAGCTTCTTTTCCGAATTCGCCGGCGGCGTCACCGGGCCGCTGCTCGCCTATGAAGTGCTCACCGCCTTCTTTCTGGAGGCCGGCTTTCTCGGCGTGATGCTGTTCGGCTGGAACCGGGTGGGCCCGGGGCTGCACTTCTTCTCCACCGTGGTGGTGGCGGTGGGCACCCTGATCTCCACATTCTGGATCCTGGCCTCCAACAGCTGGATGCAAACGCCCCAGGGCTTCGAGATCATCGACGGTCGGGTGGTGCCCACCGACTGGCTGGCGGTGATCTTCAATCCCTCTTTCCCCTATCGACTGGCGCATATGTCGGTGGCGGCGTTCCTGGCCACCGCCCTGTTCGTGGGCGCCTCAGCGGCCTGGCATCTGCTGCGCGGCCGCGATGAGCCGGCCATCCGCACCATGTTCTCCATGGCCATGTGGATGATGGTGGTGGTAGCGCCGGTGCAGGTGCTGATCGGCGACCTGCACGGACTCAATACCCTGAAACACCAGCCCGCCAAGGTGGCTGCCATGGAGGGGCATTGGGGCGGCGAGACGGATTCGGGCGAGGGCCTGCCGCTGCTGCTGTTCGGCTGGCCGGACATGGCGGCGGAGACCACCCACCTGGCGGTGGGCGTACCGCGCCTGGGCAGCCTGATTCTGACCCACAGCTGGGACGGCACCATCCCCGGCCTCAAGGAATTCCCCGCCCAGGACCGGCCCAACGCCACCGTGGTGTTCTGGTCGTTCCGGGTGATGGTCGGCCTGGGCCTGTTGATGCTCCTGCTCGGCGCGCTCAGCCTGCTGCAGCGCTGGCGCGGGCGCCTGTACCGGTCGCGCGGGTTGCTGCGCTTCGCGCTGGCCATGGGGCCCGCCGGCCTGGTGGCGATCCTGGCCGGCTGGTACACCACCGAGATCGGCCGCCAGCCCTGGGTGGTGTACGGCCTGATGCGCACCTCGGAGGCGGTATCGCCCCACGCCACCGGCACGCTGGCTCTGTCCCTGGGGCTGTTCGTGGTGGTCTACCTGTTCGTGTTCGGCGCCGGCGTGGCCTACATGCTGCGGCTGGTGCGCAAGGGCCCGGTCACCGACGAGGGCCGCGAGGAAGGCGACGGCGGCCCCGGCCACCAGCGCCACGCTATGCGCCCGCTGTCGGCGGTGCGCGAGACCTTCGACGATGACGGGAGGGTCTGAACCATGGGCATCGATCTACCCCTGCTGTGGGCCCTGATCATCGGCTTCGGCGTGATGATGTATGTGCTGATGGACGGTTTCGACCTGGGCATCGGCATCCTCTACCCCTTCATTCCCGACAAGCATCACCGCGACGTGGCCATGAATACCGTGGCGCCGGTGTGGGACGGTAATGAGACCTGGCTGGTGCTCGGCGGCGCCGGTCTGCTGGCGGCGTTTCCGCTGGTCTATTCGGTGGTGCTGACCGCCCTGTATATCCCCCTGATGTTGATGCTGCTGGGGCTGATCTTTCGCGGCATCGCCTTCGAGTTTCGCTTCAAGGCGCGGGAGCGCGAGCGTCATATCTGGGACAAGGCGTTTATCGGCGGCTCCTTCACCGCCACCTTTTTCCAGGGCGTGGTGCTGGGCGCCTATGTCAGCGGCCTGCCGGTGCGCGACGGCGCCTACACCGGCGGCCCCCTGGACTGGTTCGCCCCCTTTCCGCTGTTCACCGGCGCGGCACTGGTGTGCGCCTACGCACTGCTGGGCAGCACCTGGCTGATCATGAAAACCGAGGGCGCTCTGCAGGCACGCATGGTTGCCGCGACCCGCCCGCTGGCCTGGGCGCTGCTGGCCGCCATCATCGTGGTCAGCCTGTGGACGCCGCTGCGCGATCCGGCCATCGCCGAGCGCTGGTTCAGCTTCCCCAACCTGCTCTGGTTCTCGCCGGTGCCGCTGCTGGTGGCGGCCGGCTGGGCGGCGCTGCTGCGCGCCCTGCGCCAAGGCCGCCAGGTGGCGCCGTTCGTGCTGACCCTGTTTCTGATGGGGCTGGGCTATACCGGTCTGGCGATCAGCGGCTGGCCGCATATCCTGCCGCCGGACATCGACCTGTGGCAGGCGGCGGCGCCGCCACAAAGCCTGGGCTTCGCCCTGGTGGGGGCGCTGTTCATTATTCCCGTCATCCTCGCCTACACCGCCTTCGCCTACTATGTGTTCCGTGGCAAGGTGCGCCCCGGCGACAGCGGTTACCACTGATGAACGACGATCACCAACCCGGCCCGCGCCGCCCGCCCTGGCTCCGTCGCCTGGGCTGGCTGGTGCTGATCTGGAGCGCCAGCGTGGTGACGCTGGCGGGGGTGGCGGCACTGATGCGAGGTCTGATGAACGCGCTCGGCCTCCAGGTCTGAGTGACTCCGGGTCGAAGGCGTACAGCCATGGTCGCCAATGGCCTACAACGGGCCGGGCAAGGTGGCCGGGAAGTTACCCACAGAATCTGTGGATAAGTCTGTGAACTTTCTGTCAGGAAATCGGCCCGGGGCCCATTCCGGCGGCGCCGGCCCCAAAATGACGAAAAAATATCCATTATATTAAATATGATAAAAATCAATCACTTACAAATCAGACCCGGCAAAATCAAGCGCTTACGTTGACTTGTTCACGGCGGGGTCACGGATGCCCGTTCGCTGTGCAAAACTCCGCATCGTCAAGACATTTTTGCACTGTCACGATGCCTTACCACGCCCTCAGCCCGGTTCCCGGGGACCGTGCACCAGGCGTACGTTGATCACCCCGTCCAGACGGCCGATGCGCGCCAGCACCGCCGGGTCCGGCGCCTCCGCCAGATCCAGCAGGTTGTAGGCCAGCTGGTCGCGGCTTTTATTGAGCATATCGAGCACGTTCAGGTTGGCTTCCGCCAGTTCCGACAGCACCGGACCCAGCATGCGCGGCACGTTGCGGTTGGTCACCGCCAGCCGCGCGCCGGGGCCCGGCTCCAGCACCAGCTCGGGGAAATTCACCGAATGGCGGATATTGCCGTTTTCCAGGAAGTCCACCAGGGCGTCGGCGGCCATCATGGCGCAGTTCTCCTCGGATTCTCCGGTGCTCGCGCCCAGGTGGGGCAGCGTCAGCACGCCGCGGGTGCCGGCCAGGGCCAGGCTGGGGAAATCGGTGATAAAGGCGCCCAGGGCCTCCGCCTCCAGGGCCGCCGCCACCGCCCGGTCGTCGACGATGCCCTGGCGGGCGAAGTTGAGCAGCACCGCGTCCGGCTTCATCACCGCCAGTTGCTGGGCGCCGATCAGGTCCCGGGTGGCGTCCAGCAGCGGCAGATGCAGGGTGACGAAGTCGGCCCGCGCCAGCAGCGCTTCCAGGCTGGCCATGGGCGACACCTGGCTGGGCAGCCGCCAGGCGGCGTCGACGCTGAGCGCCGGGTCGTAGCCGATCACCCGCATGCCCAGGTGCAGGGCGATGCGCGCCACCCGCGAGCCGATCGCGCCCAGCCCGATCACGCCCAGGGTGCGGCCGCTCAGCTCGCGGCCCTGGAACTGCTTCTTGCCGGCCTCCACCTGGCGGTGCAGGTCAGCTTCGTCCGCCGCCTCCAGGGCGTCCACCCAGTCCAGGCCGGCGCGCAGGTGGCGGGCGGACAGCAGCAGCCCCGCCAGCACCAGCTCCTTCACCGCGTTGGCGTTGGCGCCCGGGGTATTGAACACCGGAATGCCGCGCTCGCTGCAGTGGGCCACATCGATGTTGTTGACGCCGGCGCCGGCCCGGGCCACCGCGCGCACCGTGGCCGGCAGGGCGTCGGCGCCGAGCGGATGGCTGCGCAGCAGAATGGCGTCCGGGTCGGACAGATCACTGGCGATTTCGAAGCGGTCGCGGGGGAAGCGTTCCAGGCCGCGCAGGGCGATCTGGTTGTGGGTGCGGATACGGAACATGGCGGCTCTCCGGTCGGCCGGGGTTGTTGTTTTCCCCAAGCCTCCCGGAAAAGCGCCGTCCTGACCAGCCCCGGGTCAGGAAAGGACGATCAGTACTGGAACGTCATGCCCAGGCGGTGGCCCACTTCCTCGTAGGCTTCGATCACGTTGCCCAGGTCCTGGCGGAAGCGGTCCTTGTCCATTTTTTCGCGGGTGTCCTTGTCCCATAGGCGGCAGCCGTCCGGGGAGAATTCGTCGCCCAGCACCACCTCGCCGTGGAACAGACCGAACTCCAGCTTGTAGTCCACCAGCAGCATGTTGCCGTCCAGGAACAGCTTCTTGAGCACGTCGTTCACCTTGAAGGTCAGCGCCTTCATGGTCTCGATCTGCTCATCGGTGGCCCAGCCGAAGCTGCGCACGTGGTACTCGTTGATCATCGGATCGCCGAGGGCGTCGCTCTTCAGGAACATCTCGAAGGTGGGCGGGTTCAGTTCCTTGCCCTCTTCCACGCCCAGGCGGCGCACGATGGAACCGGCGGCCACGTTGCGCACCACGCATTCCACCGGAATCATCTCCAGACGCTTCACCAGGCACTCGTTGTTGGAGAGCAGCTTCTCGAAATGGGTGGGCACGCCGGCGGCCTGCAGTTTTTCCATGATGGCGGCGTTGAACTGGTTGTTGACCGCGCCCTTGCGGTCCAGCGCCTGCTTCTTCTTGCCGTCGAAGGCGGAGGTGTCGTCGCGGAAGACGATCACCAGCTTGTCCGGATCGTCGGTGGTGAATACGGACTTGGCCTTGCCGGCATAGAGTTCGTCGCGCTTTTCCATGAAATAACCTGCGTTGATGGGTCTGGGTTCAGTGAATGTCGAGCCAGTCAAAACCGTGGTTCTGGCCGGCCACCCGGATCCGTTCCTGGCCATGGGCCACCGCCCGGTGGATCTGGGCCAGGGCGTGTTCCGGGGTGTTATTCTGCTCGCTCAGGTGCGAAAGCACGAGATGCTGCAAGCGGTCCACGTTGCAGTGGCCCAGCAAGGTGGCCGCCTGCTGATTGCTGAGGTGCCCGTAGTCGCCCCCCACCCGGCGCTTCAACGAAGACGGATAGGGACCGCAGGCGAGCAGCTCCGGGTCGTGGTTGCACTCCAGCACCAGGGCATCGCACTCCCGGTAGCAGTCGACCACGTGGGGCGTCAGCGAGCCCAGGTCGGTGAGCACGCCCAGCTCCCGGTCGCGCCAGCTGAAACGGTACTGGCAGGGCTCGCGGGCGTCGTGGGGCACGGTCACCGGGGTCACGGCCAGGTCCGCCACGGTAAAGGCACGGCCCGGTCGCACCTCCCGCCAAAGCGTGTTCTGGAACCCCGCCGGCTTGCCAGTCACCGCCCGGGCGGTGCCGAAGGTGGAGTACAGCGGCACGCCGTACTTGCGGGCCAGGGCGCCGGCACCGCGCACGTGATCGCCGTGTTCGTGGGTGATCAGCACCGCCGCCAGATCGTCCGGAGCCAGGCCGAACAGGGCCAGGCGTCGCACCGTTTCGCGCAGGGTAAAGCCACAGTCCACCAGCACCAGCGTATCGCCGGCGCGCACCAGGGTGCCATTGCCTTTACTGCCACTGCCCAGGGACGCCAGTCGCAACTGCCCTACCCTCCCGCCGTCGCCGATCAGAGTTCGCGGTGCACGCTTTCCAGAATCGCCAGGCCCGGGGCCTTGCCGGCCAGCGCCGTGCCCTCGCCGTTGAGCACCGCCACCTGAATACCGTTGGTGGTATGGCTCAGCTTGAGCTGGGCCTGGGGCGGCTGCAGTTGGTAGCGCTCCGGCGTGGTCAGGAAGAACACGCCCTGGTCGCGGTTGCGGTCGGTGACGCGCAGATCGGTCTGGGTGAGCGCCTGGCTCACTTTCTCCCAGGCCCAGGCGAAGCTGGTGGGCATCATGATGATCGGATAGCCGCTGCCATCCTTGCCGAGAATCGCCTGGCCCTGCTGGCCCGGCGGCGGCGCCGGCGCGGTGGCGTCGTCGTTATCGGCGTCATCATCGGGCGCGGCGGCCACCAGTTGCGGCGGGCGCGGCGCCTTGAAGCCGTTTTCGCCGTCGCGTTTGCCGACGAGGCGCTCGTCCACCCGCGGCACCGCGTACAACGGCTCCTCACCGATGAACACCAGGTCGCCGGGCACGGTCATCGGTTCGATGACCTCGGCGTCACGATAATGAAGACTGTTGTCCGGAAGCAGGCCGCAGCCGGCCAGAGCCAGCGCCGCGGCGGTTACTGCAATACTGCGATGCATCATCCCTCCAGGAGTCCACAGCCGCGCAACGTCTCGCGCAGACGCGGCTGGGCGGCCTTGGACAGCGGTACCAGCGGCAGCCGGATACCGTTGTCGATCAGGCCCATTTCATAGAGCGCCCATTTGGTCGGAATGGGGCTGGGTTCTATGAACAGATCACGATGCAGGGGCTCAAGTTCCGCATTCAGTTCACGGGCGCGGTCGGCGTCGCCGTCCAGGGCCGCCTGGCACATGGCGGCCATCTTCGCCGGGGCCACGTTGGCGGTCACCGAGATGTCGCCGTCGCCGCCACCCAGCATCAGTTCCAGGGCGGTGGCGTCGTCACCGGAATAGATCAGGAAGTCGTCGCCACAGCGCTCGCGGATTTCCCGGGCGCGCTCCAGATTGCCGGTGGCTTCCTTGATGCCGACGATGTTCGGCACCTTGGCGAGCCGCTCCACGGTCTCCGGCAGCAGGTCGCAGGCGGTGCGGCCGGGCACGTTGTAGAGAATCTGCGGGATGTCCACCGCCCGGGCCACCTTCAGGAAATGCTGGTACAGACCTTCCTGGGGCGGCTTGTTGTAGTACGGCGTGACCAGCAGGCAGGCGTCGGCGCCGTCCCGTTGGGCATCGCGGGTCAGGCGGATCGCTTCCTCGGTGCTGTTGGCACCGGTGCCGGCGATCACCGGAATGCGTTTATCCGCCACCGCCACCACTTCGCGAATGACACTGTCGTGTTCCTCGAAACCCAGGGTGGCGGATTCACCGGTGGTGCCCACCGCCACGATTCCATGGGTGCCTTGTTCCACATGCCAGTTCACCAGGTCGCGCAGACGTTCCCAATCGACGGAACCGTCCTCGCGCATGGGGGTGACCAGGGCCACGATGCTACCGCGAATCATGCCGTTATCTCTCTTCGTGCAAAGGGCGCTATGGTACAACCGGCGCCGGGGGCAAGGGAACCTCTACCGGTGCATCCGCCGGGTCGGTAAGCTGCCCCCTTCGCAATCCGCCCATTCACGATACAAGCCAAGGATCGTCCATGAGCATCAAAGAAGGCCAGCCGGCACCGGATTTCACCGCCCCGGCGACCAGCGACACCACCGTTACCCTGTCCGCGCTGAAGGGCCGCAAGGTGGTGCTGTATTTCTATCCCAAGGACAGCACCCCGGGCTGCACCACCGAGGGCCAGAACTTCCGCGACCTGTACCCGAACTTCCAGGAAGCCGGCTGCGAGATCTACGGGGTGTCCAAGGACTCCCTGCGCCGCCACGAGAACTTCAAGGCCAAGCAGGACTTCCCGTTCGAGCTGATCAGCGACGAGGACGAAACCGTCTGCCAGCTGTTCGACGTGATCAAACTCAAAAAGATGTACGGCAAGGAATTCGAAGGCATCGAGCGCAGCACCTTCCTGATCGATGAGCAGGGCGTGGTGCGCGACGTGTGGCGCAAGGTCAAGGTGAAGGGCCACGCCGAGGAAGTGCTGGACGCGGTGCACGCCCTCTGATCGGCCCGGGGGTTATGCACAGATGCTGTGGGCAGCATTGTGGATAACCCCTGGAAGACCGCGCCGGTGGCGGCATCCATCGGGCTCGCCACGTTCTGCGGTATTTTTAACCCATTTTTCCATTGCCCCGCCGGCGCGTGAAAATCGTCGCTCCGGATCGCGCCGGGTTTTCCACAAATACTGTGGATAACCTTGTGGGAAAAACGCGGAAAAGTCGCCCGAGCGGCCACATTCAGGCCCCCGCCCCAGTTTGACGTTTTTTTGACCAAAATAAGAAAATCATTATAAAACAGTAGGTTATATAATTTTTGTCGGCAGGTATTGACGCCCGGCGGTTCATTGTTACCTTCTTTCCCACCCGCGCGCACGCTGTGCACAAATACGGGCCGCCGTGGGCTTGTCAATAGTGAAAAGGCGTCACGGCCCCTTCACGAAATCGGGCAAGGTCCGTTTCAGACGCCGAACCACGGGGCCACAGCGGCCCCATCGCAAGGCAGCGAAAACAGGCCGTGGCGGGCCAATCTGTGGATAAAATTGTGGACAGGATGTCAGGAAGGGGCGGATAACCGCCTTTTCACCCGTCGACGCCCCTCGACGGGGCGCCGCGCGGGCCCCTGCCTCAGCGGGTGCCGGGCAGGTCGTCGTCCGGATCCAGGTCCGGATCCGCGTCGTGGTCGGCGCGGGCCCGGTCCATCTGATCCAGGGCGTTGGTCAGGTCCTGCACGCGCTGGCGCAGGGAATCCACTTCGCGCTTGTTGGGGATGCCCAGCCGCGACAGGGCCTTGCCCAGCCGATCGTCGAAGGCCTTTTCCATGCGGTCGATGGTCTCGCCGGTGTGGTGGCGCACCCGTTCCTTGATGTCTTCCACCCGCGGGGTCTTTTCCTTGGCCCGCCGCTCCACCTCGCGGCCGGCTTCCACCAGGGCATCGAAGAAACCACTGCCCTCTTCCTCGGCGCGGGCGTAGGCGCCCAGACCGGCCAGCCAGATCTGATGGGTGTACTTGCGCAGGTCACGGGTGGCGCCGCTGAGGGCGCGCAGGGGACGGCCGCGCTCGTCCCGGGGGATATCATCGTCGTCGTGATCGTCGCGATCGGACATGGTCCTGTTCTCCTCGCTCAACGCAGGCGTCGCTCGACGCAGGCGGCGAGTATAGGCCAAAGATGACGGGCCCCGCCAATCGTCTGTCGGACAATTCCCCCGGCGAGGAAGGGGTTATTCCAACGGCGGTTCGCCGTCGTCGCGGGCGCGGCGGCCGCCCACCAGACGGGCCAGATCCCGGGCCCGGTCGCGGATCAGATCCCGGGATTTGCCGGTGAGTACCGCCACGAAGCGTTCGGTCAGCCGGTCGGCGCCGGCTTCGAAGCGGCTGTCGATGTGGCGCTCCAGTTTCGGGCCCAGCCAGAACTTCACCGCCAGGCCCACCACCAGCAGGGTCACCAGCGACGACAGCAGGGCGCAGCCGATCAGCAGCCAGGCCAGGTCCGAGGGGGTCGGGGACGCCATGCTCAGGCCACCCCGAATACGAAGATCAACTGCGCCAGGCCCGCCAGCGCGCCGAGAAAACCGCCCACCAGGATCAGGATCCATTCGTCTTCCTGGAAGGCCGGGCGCAGCAGGTCCTGGAAATCGTCGGAACTGAGCGCCTGCATGCGATCGCGCATCAGCCGCTCGATGATGGCGCTGCGCTCGCGGTTGAAGTGGTCGTCCTCGAACGGCTCCACCGCCAGATCCACCGCCTTGTCCTCCACCGCGCGCTTGAGGTCGGCGTAGCCGCCGGGTCCGACGGTGAGCTGGGCGGCGGTGCGCACGAAGCCGCCGTTGAGCAGCGGCTTCAGGTGACGTTTGATCAGCGCCTTGGTGCGATCGCCACGGGGGCCGTTGATTACCTGGTACATAATGTTGCGCAGAGTCACCAGTTCCTCGGTGGTGAGCCGGGCAAAGGATTCGGCCACGTCGCGCTGGCGCTTGAGGAACAGGCCCTGCACCCGGAACGGCCCCACCCGCACCGGATTGAGCGGCCGGAAGATCACATTCAGAGCCAGCCAGTTGGTGGCGATGCCGACGATGAAACCGAACAGCGGCAGGATCCAGTTGCTGGGCATCAGAATGAACACCGGAATCTGGATCAGCCCGAACAGAAAACCGAAATAGAAGCCGGAGTTGGTGACGAAGCGGAATTCCGGCTCGCCCACTTCCTGGAACATCTGCACCATGAGCGCCTTATCCGAGCGCATGCGCTCGACGATCATGTGCTTCATGTCCACCAGGTTTTCCAGGTTGCGGCTGATGTCGTCGACCACGTTGTCCATCACCGCGGGGATGGCGCGGCGGGCGCGGGCGTAGACCCGGCGTCGCACCGCCAGGGGCAGGTTTTCCCAGAGCACCGCGTTGCGCTCGGTCATCACCTCGTCCACGTATTCCTCGATGCGCGCCTGCACGCTCTTGGTCAGGTGGGCGGCGATCTTCTCCGGCTCCATTTCGCGGAAGAACTCGTCCAGGCTGCCCAGTTTCTGCAGCGTTTTGTCCACCACGATGGCGGCCATTTTCTCCACCTTGGAGGGGATGATGCCCTGCCAGCCGAACACCGGTCGGATGCCGACGAACTCCAACGGGTAGAACGTCATCTGCACCGCCGCCCAGTTGGTGGCCCAGCCCACCGCGCCGGCGATGAACGGCATACTGACGTATTTCCAGAGGTCCGGATGGGAAAACAACGAATCCAGCATGTGGGTGAACAGCCCCTCCCAGGATGACGCACGGGTCGCCGGGCCGGGCCCGGAGGTTGGACAAGCCTAGCCCGCAAACGCCGGCGGGAACAGTTCCCACGGGCACGGGGGGCGGTCAAAACAGCCAATGTTATGTGACGGCCCAGTATAGATAGTCAACCTGACCCTCTTAAGCGGCGGCGCGTAACTTTTGGCAACCGGCGCCCCCTTCGTCATACTCCCGGGTAGGATTCGCTTTACCGCACAGAAGGATTTCGCCACCCATGACCTCGCCGTCCTCGCTGCCCGGGCTGTTTATGTACGGGGCACTGGAAACCCTGCTCAACCAGGCCCTCACCGGCGACCCCCGGGGCCGCGAGCAGCTTGCCGCCCTGCACGGCACGGCGGTGCGGGTGCGCGGCGAGCAGCCCATGTGGGTGCTCTACGTGCTGATCTACGAAGACGGCGTGGAACTGCACGACGACTACGAGGGCCCGGTGGACGTGCGCGTGCGGGGCCCGTTGGGCGCCATGCTGCACTGGCTGCTGGCGCCCAACAGCGGCGACGCGGAAGAATCCCTGCGCATCACCGGCCCCGCCGACACCCTGGAAAAACTGCAGCGCATGGTCAGCGAATTCAGCCTCTGGCCGCTGGCGCGCAACTGGCTCGACGATCACGTGCGCCTCAAGGAACTGCTGGCGGTGCTGCGCCGGGAAGACCCGGTGTGGCTGGAGAAGCTGTCCGGCCTGCCCGATCACCTGGGCGAACTGGCGGCCCAGGTGGCCCGCCAGCAGCTGCTGCAGGAGGACATCCTCGAGGAGGTGCGTGCCCTGCGCCGGGACATCCGCCATTCCCGGCGGCTGGATCTGGCCTTTCTGGTGGCCGGGCTGGGCCTGATGCTGGTGGCGCTGCTGCGCGCCCTGGGCCAATGGCAGGACACCTGGCGCGCCCTGGCCCATGACTACGCGTCGCTGGCGATGATCAGTTTCGGGCTGGCCCTGATCATCGGGCGTCTGCTGCACCGGCAGCGCTGACGCGATTATTTCTTGCTGAAGAACTTGCTCAGCCGCTCGCCCACCATTTCGGTGCTGGTGCGCGCCAGACTGCGGCTGGTTTCCTCGATCATTTCCCGGGTCGGCAGATTGCGCACGCCGTCATTGATGCCGCGTTTGACGGCCTCCTCCACCCGCGCGGCGATCAGGTCCGCCGCGTTACGGGCCTCTTCCTCCAGGTCGGCGCGCAGCCGGCGACGCAGGGTCGGCAATAAAAAATAATGCGCCCACAGGGCCAGCGCCGTCACCGTGATGGCGGCGGTCAACAAGGCGGTCAGCAGTACGGTGGTCATCAATGGCGGCCCCCCGATAACCGATTCGTAACCGAACCGGGTATTAATGTAACCGTTGGTACGGATGGGAAGTATTGCTTAGCAAAACACTTACTATGATGCGTGTCACATACTGCCAGGGATGGCCCGTGCAACGCAGGAGCGCATAATAACTTCGACACGGGATCACAGTATGACCTCCGGGACGGACACCACCCGCGTACAAAGTCAAAACCAAAGTCTTAACCCGCTGACACCGTTGGTGTCCCTGTGCCAGCGCTATCAATTACCGTTATCGCTGCTGGCGATTCAGCTCAAGGATCTGACCGCCCTGGGTCGGGAACTGGGCGGCGACCAGCTGCGCGCCCTGCAACGGCAGCTGGCCCGCGCCATGGAACAACGGGTGCGCCAGGAAGACGCCCTGGTGACCTGGCAGCGTGGCTATCTGGTGCTGTGTTTGCCGGGTACCCCGGTGGAAGGAGCGGTGGGGCTGGCCCACCGGCTGGGGGACTGGTTCGAACGCACCCGCTTCACGCTGCCGGACCGGGTACTGCAACTGTCCACCGCCATGGCGGTGCACGTGGCCGATACCGACAGCGCCGAACCCGGCCAGCACGAACCGATCCGCGAACTGGTGATGGACACCCTGTGTCTGCTGGCCGCGGAGGAAGACGGTCCCGGCCCGGTGCTGTCACGCCGTGCCCTGCGGCTGCGGCGGCGGCCGGCTCCGCAACGGACCGCTGTCGACGCGTGGCCGAAAAAAGGGGACGGTCCCGCCCCCCTCGACAAACAGGATCCGCCCGGTCAGTTCTGCCAGTTGGTGGAGACGCTCAGCCGCCACGGCGAGGGTATTCTGGTACGCGCCCTGTCGCCGGCCCTGCGGCGGCTGGATGAACCCACCCGCCTGCGCCTTATCGATCATTTGCTGGAGGCGTCGCTGCTGCCCGGCGCACCGACGGCCACCGCCGACCGCTAGCGGGCTAGCGTTTGCGAGCGATCAGCACCGCCCGGCGCGGCGCCGGGTGGCCCTCCCGGGTGCGGGTGGGATCGTCCGGATCAAGAAAATCCGGCAGCGACTGAAACCGCATCCAGTCCGTGGCGCGCTGCTCCTCGGTGCTGGTCACGTCCTCGTCCACGCAGCGCACCGCCTCGAACCCGCACCGTCGCAGCCACACCGCCAGGTGCCCGGCGCTGGGCAGAAAGAACACATTGCGCATGGCGGCGTAACGGCCCTCCGGCATCAGCACGGTGCGCGCATCGCCCTCCACCACCAGGGTCTCCAGCACCAGCTCGCCGCCGGGACGCAGGGCGCCGGCCAGCTCCATCAGATGGTCCAGGGGCGAACGGCGGTGGTAGAGCACGCCCATGGAAAACACCGTGTCGAAGGCCCGCGATTCCGGGGGCAGCTCTTCCATGCGCAGCGGCGCGAACCAGAACGGCGCCGCCGGCGCGTAGCGGCGCACCGCCAGATACTGCATCAGGAACAGGGGCGTGGGATCGATACCCAGGACGGTATCGGCGCCGGCGCCGAGCATGCGCCAGCCGTGGTAGCCGCTGCCGCAGCCCACGTCCAGCACCCGGCGGCCACGCAGGTCGGAGAGATGCGGCGCCACCCGCCGCCATTTCCAGTCGGAGCGCCATTCCGTGTCGATGGTCAGGCCGAAGAACTCGAACGGCCCCTTGCGCCAGGGCATCAGTCCTTCCAGGGCGCCACGCAGGGCCTCGCGGTCGGCGCCGCCAGGGGCGCCCACGGTCAGCGTGTCCCGATCGAAGGCGCAGGGCGCCGGCCCGGCGGGCAACGCCGCCACGGCGGCGTGCCAGCGCGGCAGGTCGCCGTGGGGTTTGTGCAGCAGCCGTTCGCGGCTCAGCGCCATCACCGGCGCGGCCTGTTCGCCCAGCAGCGGCGCCAGGCCGGCGTTCATATCGTCCAGGTAGGTTTCCAGCATGGGCGCGATTATCCGCACGCCGGAAGGGCCGCGCAACACGGCGCGATTGGCCCGCATGGACCGCGCCAGTCGGGGCACACTATCGCCACTTCAATGATCGCCACATTATTCGTGCCACCGTCATTTATCCGCGCTACCGCCATGAGGACCGCCATGACCGCGACCCAGGACCAGCCCGTGACTCTCGCCCAACCCGTTACGCTCGACCAGCCCCTGACCCTGCCCTGCGGCGCCACTCTCAAGAATCGTCTGGCCAAATCGGCCATGAGCGAAACCCTGGGCACCCCCGGCAACCGGGTGACGCCGCGCCTGCCCCGGCTGTACCGCACCTGGGCCCGGGGCGGCACCGGTCTGCTGATCACTGGCAACGTGATGGTGGACCAGCGCGCCATCGGCGAACCCTGCAACGTGGTGGTGGAGGATCGCCGCGACCTGCCCCGGCTGCGTGACTGGGCCCGGGCCGGCAAGGAAACCGGCGCCGCCATCTGGGTGCAGATCAACCACCCGGGCAAGCAGGCGCCGGCGGCGCTCAACCGCCGCTCCGTGTCGCCCTCCGCTCTGCCCTTCGAGGACCCGGGCCTGAAGCGCTTTTTCCACACGCCGGAAGCGCTCAGCGAAGAACAGATCCGCGACATCGTGCGCCGCTTCGGCGAGACCGCCGCGATCATGAAGGAAGCCGGCTTCGACGGCGTGCAGATCCACGGCGCCCACGGCTATCTGGTCAGTCAGTTTCTGTCGCCGCGCCACAACCGCCGCGAGGACGGCTACGGCGGCAGCGCGGAAAAGCGCCGGCGCTTCGTGCTGGAAGTCTACGACGAGATGCGCGCGCGGGTGGGCGACGATTTCCCCGTGTCCATCAAACTGAACTCGGCGGACTTCCAGAAAGGCGGTTTCAGCGAGGAGGAGTCCATGGCGGTGGTGGAAGCCCTGGCCGCCCGTGGCATCGATCTGATCGAGATTTCCGGCGGCACCTATGAGGCGCCGCGCATGGCCGGTGCGGGCGTGCGCGAGTCCACCCGTCGCCGCGAGGCGTACTTTCTGGAGTACGCGGAACGGGTGCGCCAGCGGGTGGACGTGCCGTTGATGGTGACCGGCGGCTTCCGGTCCCGGGACGGCATGGCGCGGGCCCTGGCGGACGGCGCCACCGATCTGATCGGCCTGGCCCGGCCGCTGGCGGTGGACCCGGCGTGGAGCGCCCGGCTGCTGGCCGGCGAGGACGTGACCAGCCCGGTGGCGCCGATCCGCACCGGCATCCGCGCGGTGGACAACGCCGCCATGATGGAAGTGTCCTGGTACACCTTGCAGCTGGCGCGCATCGCCCGGGGCAAGGCACCGCTCGAGAACGCCGGCGGCCTCAGTTCGCTGCTGAAAATCGCCGGCACCCTGGGCTGGCGTCGTCTCAGAATGGGCCGCCTGCGCGCCTAGGGCGTGCCGCTCAGGTATTGGTGAAGAGCGGCCTGCATGGCGCTCAGGGTCAGCGGCTTGATCAGTTGCCCGTCCATGCCCACCTCCTTGATACGGCGGGCGTACTCGGGCATGACATGGGCGCTGAGCGCCAGGATCACCGCCGGTTGCCAGCCGTGTTCCCGCTCCAGGGCGCGCATCCGGCGGGCGCTTTCGAAACCGTCCATCACCGGCATGTCCAGATCCATCAGCACCAGCCGGTAGGCGCCGCCGCCCTCGGCGAAGTGGTCCAGCGCCTGACGACCGTCGTCGCCGAGCACCGGGCCGGGCACGCCGAGCCGCTCCAGATAGCCCCGCGTCACCATCTGGTTCACCGGGTTGTCCTCCGCCACCAGCACACGCAGGCCGCTGCGCGCCGCCTCCGGCTCGCGCTGGGCGATCAACGGCACCCGCCCGGGGCCGCTGTCGCTGAGCAGTTGCTGCAGTTCGGCCACGGTGAGCACCGCCCGCCGCACCAGGGTGATGTCGTCGCGCATCACCACCTCACCGCTTTCGCGCATGCCGCACAGCAGTACCGGGCGGAAGCCGGCGCTGCGCCGGCGCGCCGGCGCCAGCCCCTGGTCCAGCAGCACCCCGTCGGTGACACCGTGCACCAGCAGATGGCTGACCGGGGCGTTCGCCAGCGCCTCGCGCACCGCCGCCAGACCGGTGACCACGGTGACATGGGAGAAGCGCTCGTCATCGGCCAGCAGCGTCTTGAGATTGCCGACCTGATCCCACACCAGCGCCGGTTCGCGGCCGGCGTCGGGCATCGGCACCGGCGAAGTCTCCACCGGCAGCGCCAGGCTGAATTGAAAGCGGGCGCCCTGCCCCGGGGCGCTGCGCAGCTGGATCTCGCCGCCCATCAGCCGCACCAGTTCCTGACTGATCGACAGGCCCAGGCCGGTGCCGCCGAAGCGCCGCGCCACCGACGCCGACGCCTGGCTGAAATGCTGGAACAGGCGACGCTGCTCCTCCTTGCTCATGCCCAGGCCACTGTCCTCCACGGCGAAGGTGAGCATCGCCCGGCCCTCGTCCAGGGGCTGGCAACGGGCGCTGACCCGCACCCAACCGTGGCGGGTGAACTTGACCGCGTTGGAAATCAGATTGGTGAGAATCTGACGCAGCCGTGGCGCGTCGCCGCGCACCGCCGCCGGCAGGTCCGGCGCCACGTCCACCAGCACCAGGTCGCCATTGTCGCTGGCCGGCAGGCTGAACATGTGGGCGCAGTCGATCACCACCGCCGCCGGGTCGAAGCTGTCGATTTCCAGTTCCAGTTTGCCGGCTTCCAGCTTGGAGTAATCGAGCACGTCGTTGACCAGCGTATTGAGGGTGCGGCCGGCGTTCTCGATCAGGCCGATGTAATCCTGCTGGCGGGGCGAGGGGTTGGTTTCGCGCAGCAGTTCCGCCAGCCCCAGCACGCCGTTGAGCGGGGTACGGATTTCGTGGCTCATGCGCGCCAGAAACTGGCTCTTGGCGCGCACTTCCGCGCGCCCGCGAATGGCGCGGCCGGCCACGTGCAGGAACATCAGGCTGGCGGTGAGCACGCCCAGATACAGCAACAGCAGGCCGCCCATCATCCAGAGGGTCTCGGTATCACTGTTTTCCCGGGCCCGGGTCACCAGCCGCGCGGCCAGATCCACCAGGGTTTCATCAAAGCCGTTGAGCGCGGCGTGGCGGGCGCCGCTTTCCGCCACCACGTCCTGCCAGGACACCGCCACCGGCACCGGCCGGATCAGGTTGGCGTCGGCCCACATCAGGTAGTCCGCCAGCTCCGCGCGCAGCCCCCGCCAGCGCTCGCGAAGGGCGTCGTCGCCGGCCCGCGCGGCCAGGGTCTGCACCTGCCCTTCCACCAGCAGCAGCCGTTCGCCCAGCCGCGCCACCGCCCGCGTCAGGCGGTCGCGGTCCTCCTCGCCGACCATCCCGTCGCCCACCGCCGCGTACAGTCCCACGGCGCGGATCACGCCCAGTTCCCGGCGCAGTTCGTGCACGCCGGTGAGCGTCAGCGACAGGGCTTCATTGGGGCGCGGGCGGGTGCGGGCGGCCAGGTCGGCCATATAAAGCACCGCCGCCAGGGTGTCGTAAAGCCGCTCGTTGACCTGCTCGACGCTGTCGAAGGCGGCGCCGGTGCCGTCCAGCGCCAGCGGCGGCCGCCACTCGCGCCAGTCCCGACGCAGCGCCCGGGCCTGATCCTGCAGGCCGGGCACCGGCCGCGCGCTGACCACGTCCAGAAAGGCGCTCAAGCGCAGGTCGGTGAGGTCGCGGGCGCCCTGCCAACGCTCCCGCAGGGGCGGCAGCGGCCAGCGCCCCACCACCGGGGAAAAGTCGCGCACCCGCTCCAGCGGCGCGATCGCCGCCATGCCGGTGCGGAACATCTGAATGTCCTCGGCCATGGCCAGATAATGGGAGCGCTGATCCCAGCGATGCTGGAACACCAGCGTCGCCACCACCAGAAAGGGCAAGGTGACCAGACTCACCAGCAACAGGATGGCCGGGTATTTTTTTCGTTCCGCCACGTGTCTCCCCCTGGGTCCGTCTGCCGGGCGGGGCGTGCCAAGGCCTTTCCGGCACTTTATCATGGCCGGGTCCCTGAACCGCATACGCGGTTTTTTGGGTTGCCAGGGAGAGTGATGTTGCCGAAAGCCGGACCGAAATCCGTTATCCCGTCGCTAATGGCGGTGCTGCTGCCGGCGCTGCTGGCCGGCTGCCAGACACCGGCCCCGCGCGGCCTGCCCGACCTGCGCGCCGGCGGCACCCTGCCCCGGGCGGTGAGCGCGCCACCGGCACGGCTGGAGGGTTACCGGGCACCGGCCACGCTGGCCGGGCTGGACGGCGACGGCACCGTCAGCCGGCCCGGCGACGACGGCTGGCGGCAGTGGCGGTTCGCCGACGCCGACACCCGCCTGCGGGTGACGCTGTATGGCTTGCCCGGCGGCTGGCAGGATCTCAGCGACACCCGCATCGTCAGCGGCCATTACGGTCAGCTCCGCCAGCAACGCGTCAATCGGGTCTACAACAGTACCGACCAGTCGATCCGCTTCGTCGGCGAACGCCTGTTCGATCTGGAAGGGCACGTTACCGCCAGCGGCGCCTGGCTGATCAACCGGGCGGACCGCCGGCCGCTCTACGAAACCCTGCTGCTGACCAGCGGCCCGGGGCATTTCATCCGGCTGGAAGCGGCGTCCCGGAACCGGGACACCACCGCGCTATTGCGGCTGAGTAAACGGGCGCTGGCGGAGTTGCGCGCCTATCAGGGCAGGGCCACCGCCAGCAGCAAGGGCAGCGTCACGAAGGAAAGCAGCGTGGAGAACACCACCATGGCGGCCACTTCCTCGGGCCCCTGACGGTAGGTCTGCGCCAGCAGATAGTTGAACACCGCCACCGGCATGGTGGACTGGATCAGAATCACCCCGCGCAGCACGCCCTCCACCCCGGCCAGTTCGCAGACCAGCCAGGCGGCGGCGAACCCCAGCACCAGCCGCAGCACCGAGAAGGCGGCGCCGGGCCCGGCATGGCGCACCCGCAGCTGGGAAAGCGACACGCCCAAGGTGATCAGCATCAGCGGGATGGTCAGGTCGCCGATCAGCGCCACACTGTTGAACAGCCACTCCGGCAGGCGCACGCGGAACAGCACCATGGCCACGGCGATCACCACCGACACCAGAATCGGATGCCGGAACAGCTTCCAGGACAGGCCCTGGCCGCTGACCACCGCCAGCCCGAACGAGAACTGCACCACCGAGGTCAGCATCATCCAGGCCAACCCCAGGGCCAGGCCGTGGTCGCCGAACGCCAGCATCGACAGCGGCAGGCCCATATTGCCGGTGTTGGGGAACATCATCGACGGCAGGAACACGCGCAGGGGACGACCGGACAGCCGCAGCGCCAGCCAGGCCACCAGCCCGGTGACCGTGAGCACCGCCAGAAAAAGACCGGTGACCCGCGCCAGCGCGGCCAGGTCCAGATCGCTCTTGCCCAGGGTGGCGACGATCAGGCAGGGCGTGGCCACGGTGGTCACCAGGGCGGTGACCATGCGCATGTCGAAGGGCCGGCCGCTGCGGCCCCAGAAAAAGCCGATGCCGGCGCAGGCCAGCACCGGCGCCATCACCGCCCAGATTTTTACCAGCATGCTACTATCTCCGCCCCGGCGCGCCCGGCGTCGCCGGCCCGCCCCATCGAGCGGCGTAGTGTGAGGAGACCGCCCCATCATGTCCATCGGCGATTTCGCCCCGATCCGCCCCGCGCGCCTGCATTGGCAGGACCGTACCCCGGTGGCCACCGACTACGACGACCCCTACTTTTCCCGCCAGGACGGCCGCGCCGAAAGCCACTATGTGTTTCTCGACGGCAACCGGCTGCCGGAGCGCTTCGCGGCCCTCTCCGACGGCGACCTGTTCGTGATCGGCGAGACCGGCTTCGGCACCGGCCTGAACATGCTGCTGGCCGCCGACCTGTTCCTGGCCCGGGCGCCGGCGGGGGCGCGGCTGGACCTGTTCTCGGTGGAGAAACACCCGCTCACCGCCGACGACCTGGCGCGGGCTCTGGCCGCCTGGCCGGCGCCCCAGGGTGAATCCCGATGGACCGCGCTGTGCGACGCCCTGCGCGACCAATACCCGCCGGCATCGCCGGGCTGCCACCGGCTGTGGCTGGCGGACAACGTCAGCCTGACCCTGATGCTGGGCGAGGCGGAGCCGCTGTGGCGGCTGTGCCCGGCCCGGGTGGACGCCTGGTTTCTGGACGGCTTCGCCCCGGCCCGCAACGCCGACATGTGGCAGCCGGCCCTGTTCCGGCAACTGGCGGCGCACAGCCGGCCCGGCGCCACCCTCGCCACCTTCACCGCCGCCGGCGCCGTGCGCCGGGGCCTGCAAGAGGCCGGCTTCCAGGTGCGCCGGATCGACGGCTTCGGCCATAAACGGCACATGGTGGTGGGCGAGCGGGCCGACGAATCAGCCGACCGGCCCTGGCGGCCCGCCCGGTTGCGACGGGGCACCGCCCTGGTGGCCGGGGCCGGGCTGGCCGGCGCCACCAGCGCCCGGGCCCTGGCGGAGCGCGGCTGGCGGGTGACGGTGCTGGACCCGGCGGGCATCGCCCGGGGCGCCTCCGGCAACCGCGCCGGCGTGGTCTACAGCACGCCCAGCCCGCACCTCACCGCCCAGAACCGCTTCTATCAGCTGAGCTACGGCCACGCCCTGCGCTGGCTGCGCCGACACCGCTTCCCGGGCGACGGCCAGGGTGCGCTGAACGGTGTGGTCCAGCATTACGTGGACGACCGCCAGCGCGACAAGATCCGCGCCGCCGCCGACAGCGGTGCCTGGCCGGACGCCCTGCTGATGGCCGGCGAACACAGCGCCGAACTGCGCGGCGGCGGCTATCTGCACCCGCCGGCCTGGTGCGCCGCCCTGCTCGACCACCCGGCCATTACCGTGGAACACCGTGGCTTACGCGAGCTGCGCCCCGGTGCCCCCGCCGTGGCGCAACTCGACGATCACAGTGAGCGGACCGCCGATGCCATCGTCATCGCCACCGCCGGCGCCGCCCGCGAGCTGACGGTGGCGGATCGCGGGCTGGGCGACCTGCCGCTCAAGCTGATTCGTGGCCAGGTCAGCTATTGCCTGGCCACCGCCGCCAGCGCCGCCTGGACCCGGGCCCGCTGCCACGGCGGCTACCTGACGCCGGCCCTGGACGGGCTGCACTGCGTGGGCGCCACCTTTGATCTGCACGACGCGGACCCGGCGCCCCGGGACCACGACGACCGGGCCAACCTGGCCCAGCTGCGCCAGTATCTGCCGGACCGCTGGGAGGAACTGGGCGGCGCGGCCATCGAGGTGGTCGAGCGGCGCGTGGGCTTCCGCTGCCAGAGCACCGACTTTCTGCCCCTGACCGGGCCCTTGCCGGACCCGGACGGGGACGGTTCCACCGCCCTGCCCGGGCTGTGGCTGAACATCGCCCACGGCAGCCGCGGCCTCACCGGCACGCCGCTGTGCGCGGAGATCCTGGCCGACCGCATCAGCGACGCGCCGCCGCCGGCGGACGGGCCATTGCTGGACGCGCTGGATGCGGGAAGATTCTTGAGAAGGAAAAAGAAGAAGTTGAAAGTTAAAACTTAAACCCAAGAGGCTGCCGCATGTTCCCGATCACCGCCCTTTACGCCGCTCTGTGCGGTCTGTTGATTCTCGCCCTGTCCTTTAACGTGGTGCGCTATCGCTTTGGCCGGGGCGTGTCCCTGGGCGACGGCGGCGACGTGCACATCAACCGGGCGGTGCGCGCCCATGGCAACGCGGTGGAGTACGTGCCGCTGGCGCTGATCCTGATCGGGCTGCTGGAAGGCAATAACGGCAACGCCTGGGCGCTGCATCTGTACGGGCTGTTGCTGGTGCTGGGGCGCCTGGCCCATGCCTGGGGCATGGTCGGCCCGGGCAGCGAGGTGAACAGCTTCCGCAAGGTGGGGATCATCGCCACCTGGACGGTGCTGCTGGCGGCCAGCGTGCATCTGCTGGTGATCGTGGGGCTGTATCGCGGCTAAAGGCCGGCTTCGCGGAGCTGCTCGCGGTTGAAAATGGACACGGTTTCGGTGGCGTCGTCGAACACCACCGCCGCGTCGCCCCGTTTCAGCTGGGCGCGCACCTGTTCCACCTTGGTGGCGGTGGCGATTTCCTGTTCGCCGTAGTCGGTGCCGTCGCGGGTCACGAATTCCTCGATCAGATTATCGAGGGCGTCGGCGGGAATCTCCTGCCAGGGAACAATCATCGTTTGCCCTTAAACACGTCGGAGGTTAAACAAGGTTGCCTTCGCGGGACCACTCGCAGCGTACCCGCAACGGGTCGTCGGAGGGTTCGTGGTAATCGTCGGCGCAGTCCCAGTGAAAGGTGTGGGTGCCGGCCAGTTCCGTGTCCAGGTGCACCACCGCGCTGACCCAGTACATCTGCTTGAGCAGCCGCTCGAACTTGGCGATCCAGTGGGCCCATTCGTATTCCACCGCCCGGTAGGACTGGCCGAAGTGGATCACCTGGGTCTGGTAGCCGCCACCGCCGGGATCGGCGGAAAAGGCGAACATGTCCTGGCCCAGAAACGGCGACTCGTCCGCCTCCGGCAACGCGCGTACCGCGCGGCGGTTGTGGAAACAACTGGCCTTGCGCTGCCGCTCGTCGCCGAACGGCAGGTGTTTGATGCAGCCGTAGACAATCGACTCGTTATCCAAACTGGCTCCTGACAGCGGCAAGCTACAAGCTACAAGCAAAGACCGCTTTAAGCTTGCCGCTTGCGACCGTTTCAATCATCGACCGCAACGTTCCATCTGCACCGCATAACGGCTGGCCATGTCCTGGGCGCGGCGCGCCGAGCGCTGCATGTAGGGGCGGCTTTTCCAGACGCCGCGGGCGTAGCCGCCGTGGCCGGCGTAGTAGGCCAGATAGAGATGATAGGCGTCGTTGAGGGCGATGCCGTTGCGCACGTGGCTCTGGTAATGGTACCAGCCGACAAAGTCCACGGCGTCGCCGAAGTCGTCCCGCTTGGCACCGCCGTGACCGGTTTCACGCTGGTACCAGGCCCAGGTGCCGTCCAGCGCCTGGGGGTAGCCGTAGGCACTGGAGGGCCGCTTCCAGGGAATGAAGCCGAGCAGTTTGGTGCGCGGCGGTTTGGCGTGGGCCTGGTAGCCGGATTCCTTGTAGATGGTGGCCATCAGAATCGCCACCGGCACGCCGTATTCCTTCTCGCTGCGTTTGGCGGCCTTGTACCAGTTGTTGAACCAGCCGCCCTTCTGATCGAACACCGCGCAGACGTCATCGATGTGGGTGGGGGTGGTGGCGCAGCCGCCGAGCAGCAGCAGCGTGAACGTCACAATCAGCACGCGCATGGAGGGACCTCGAGAATCCGGCTTGGCGACATGGTACCGGGCGCGGCGGCGGGCCGCCATCCTGGCCGGTCACGGCAAGGCAATGCCGTGGCCGGCCAGGAAATGCACGAAGGCGTCCTCGTCCATCACCTCGACGCCCAGCTTCTCCGCTTTTTCCAGCTTGGAGCCGGCGGCCTCCCCGGCCACCACCCGGGCGGTGTTCTTGGAGACGCTGCCGGCCACCTTGGCGCCCAGGCTTTCCAAGCGTTCCTTGGCCTCGCCCCGGGTCAGCCGGCTCAGGGTGCCGGTGAGCACCCAGGTCTGGCCGTCCAGGGGACGCTCATCGCCGCCACTGGCGGGGGCCCGCGCCGCCAGGGCGGCGGCCTGTTGCTCCGCCTCGCGCAGGCGCTCCCTCCAGTGGTCGTCGTTCAATCCCTCGGCCAGCTTTTCCAGGGTGCCGGCGCGGGCGCCGCTGTCGTCCTCACCGCGCTCCACCGCCGCCAGCAGCGCGTCCAGGGTGCGGTAATGGCGCCCCAGAGCGTCCAGGCTTTTGTCGCCCAGGCCGCTGAGCGGCATGCCCAGACTCTTGGCGCCGCGCAGCAAAGCACCCAGGGTCAGCGTGTCCACGAAGCGCCGGGAGGGGGTGCCGGCGGACTGCGGTTCCAGGCCGGCGGCGAGCAGGTCGTCGATGACCTTTTCGTTGTGGTCCTCGGCGAAGAAGGCGGCGATCGCCTTGGCCACCTCCCGCCCCACATCCGGCACCTGCAGGAACAACAGCAGCGGCGCCCGGCGGATGCTGTCCAGATCGCCGAAGCAGTCCGCCAGGGCCTTGGCGGTCTCCTCGCCGATCTGCAGGATGCCCAGGGCGAACAGCACCCGGTTGAGGCTGGTGCGCTTGGAGCCTTCCAGGGCCTTCATCAGATTGTCGGCGGACTTTTCGCCCATCCGTTCCAGGCCGGCCACGTCCTCGGCCTTGAGGCGGTAAAGGTCGGCCACGTTGTCCACCAGCCCCTGGTCCACCAGGGCATCCACCAGCTTGTCGCCGAGGCCCTCGATGTCCATGGCCCGGCGCGAGGCGAAGTGCTTGATGGCTTCACGGCGCTGGGCGCCGCAGATCAGACCGCCGGTGCAGCGCGCCACCACGCCGTCATCGGCGCGCAGGATTTCGCTGCCGCACACCGGGCATTCCCCGGGCAGATGGATTTCCCGGGCGTTCTTGGGGCGCCGCTCGGGCAAGGCGCGCACCACCTTGGGAATCACGTCGCCGGCCCGGTACACCACCACGGTGTCGCCAATGCGGATATCGAGCCGGCCGATCTCGTCGATGTTGTGCAGGGTGGCGTTGCTGACGGTGACCCCGCCCACCTGCACCGGCTCCAGCTTGGCCACCGGCGTCAGGGCGCCGGTGCGGCCCACCTGCCAGTCCACGTCGTTGAGCACGGTGAGCTCTTCCTGGGCGGGAAACTTGTGGGCGATGGCCCAGCGCGGCGCGCGGCTGACAAAGCCCAGATCGCGCTGCCAGTCGAGCCGGTCCACCTTGTAGACCACGCCATCGATGTCGTAGTCGAGCCGGTCACGGCGCTCAAGGATAGCGTGGTAGAAGCTCAGCAGCGCCTCCAGGCCCCGGCACGGTTTCACCTCGCGATTGACGCGCAGATTCAGATCGCGCAGACGGTCGAGCATGCCGGAATGGGTGTCCGGCCAGTCCTCGCCTTCCAGCCGCGCCACCGAATAGGCGTAGAACTCCAGGGGGCGGTCGCGGGTGATGCGCGGGTCCAGTTGCCGCAGGCTGCCGGCGGCGGCGTTGCGCGGGTTGGCGAACACTTTCTGCTCGGCTTCCTGCTGGCGGCGGTTGAGCTGCTCAAAGCCGGAGTGCGGCATCACCACCTCGCCGCGCACTTCCAGCAGGGCCGGCGGATGGTTGCCGCGCAGACGCAGCGGCACCGATTTGATGGTGCGCACATTGGCGGTGATGTCCTCGCCGGTTTCGCCGTCGCCCCGGGTGGCGCCGCGCACCAGTTCGCCGTTTTCGTAGACCAGCGACACCGCCAGGCCGTCCAGCTTGGGTTCGGCCACGTAGTCGATGGGCCCTTTCACATCCAGGCGCTCGCGCACCCGCTGATCGAAGTCGCGCAACTCCTCATCGCTGAAGGCGTTGCCGAGACTGAGCATGGGCACCGCGTGGCGCACTTCGTCGAAAGCGTCCAGGGGCGCGTCACCGACCCGCTGGGTGGGGGAGTCGGCGGTCACCAGCTCCGGATGCTGCTCTTCCAGTTCCTGCAGGCGCCGGTAGGCACGGTCGTATTCCGCGTCCGGCACCGCCGGGTCGTCCAGGGTGTAATAGCGGTAGGACCAGTCATTGAGGGTGGCGCGCAGTTGGCGGATTTCGTCGGCCGGGGCCGGGGTTTTCGAGGTCACAGTGTTCGCATTCCGCTGCTGGGGTAAGGCTTCAAGCTGCAGGCCACAAGCCACAAGCGAAACATCGGCCGGCGACGGCGTCTTGCTTGCGGCTTTTCGCCTGTCGCGGGCGATTCGGCGCCGCGTCAGGCGCCGTGAGAGACGCGCTGGCGGCGTTCGAATTCCTGCACGCGCTGGCGCAAATGTTCCATGGTTTGCGGGGTGAGCACGCTGTGCTGCTCATCCTTGAGGTCGCCGTTCAGCTCATCCGCCATGCGGCGGCCGACGCTGAGCATGCGGTCCAGGGCACCCAGCGGTTCACCGGGGCCAGGCAGCTTCATAAAGAAGGTGATGCCGGCGAATTGCTCTTCTTCCATGGTGTCGATGTCGAAGGTGCCCGGCTCCACCGCGTTGGCCACGGAGAACTCCAGGCGCTCCTGGCCGGCGGTTTCCCGGTGCCGGTGGAAAATGTGCATGTCACCGTAGCGCAGGCCGCTCTCCAGCAGCAGGCGCAGCATGGCCTGGCCGTCGAAGCGGTCCGGGCGGCGCGCGATCAGGTGGAACACGATCACTTCCAGGGGCGCGCTTTCCTGGGCCGGGGCGCGGGGCTTTTTGGCACGGGCCGGTTCGGCGGTGTGGGTCGCTTCCGCGGCGCGCGGCGGTTCCGGGCGGGGCGGCGCCGGCGGCCGTTCGTCGTGCTCCGGCTCCGGCAGGCTTTCTTCCCGGGGCGGCGGTGTCAGGGGTTCGCGTACCCGGGGCGCCGGGGCCTCTTCCTGTTCCGGGTCTGCCTCGTCGGCGCCGAACAGGCTCTGCTGCTCGGCGCGGCGAGCGGCGCTGACCCGGGCCGGGTCCGCATCGGCGTCCCGGGCGTCGTCCGGGTCCATCATCATCGGCGGATCGACGGCGTCGTCGTCCACCCGGCCCATGTCGAAGCCGCCGGGCTGGTCGAACTCGGACGGGTGTTCGTCCCGGCGACGCACCCGGGGCTTGCCCAGATCGGTGGGATAGTCGTCCTCGTTGTCCGGTTCCCGGTGTTTGCCGTGCTCCTTGCCGAAGCGGCGGTCGATGCGCATGCGCAGGCGGCCGTGCCGCTCGCGGATCATGCGCCGCACGCCGTCGGCAAGGATCAGCAGGATCAGGATAACCAGAATGCCGATCAGTGTTTCCAGATTCAGGCCCATGTTGCCTCTTCCTTAGCTTGGCTCGCGTCGCCCAGATTCATTGGATCAGGTTCATTGATCGCCCGGATCACATGGCCGCCATTTCGGCGGCTTCGTCCACGTCCACGGACACCAGACGGGATACACCCGGCTCGTGCATGGTCACGCCCATCAGGGTGTGGGCCATTTCCATGGCGATCTTGTTGTGCGTGATGTAGATAAACTGTACCCGCTCCGCCATTTCCGACACCAGATTACAGAACCGTCCCACGTTGGCGTCGTCAAGAGGCGCGTCCACCTCATCCAACAGACAGAACGGCGCCGGGTTCAGTTCGAAAATACTGAACACCAGGGACAGCGCCGTGAGCGCCTTCTCACCGCCGGACAGCAGGTGGATGGTGCTGTTGCGCTTGCCCGGCGGGCGCGCCATGATCGCCACGCCGGTGTCCAGCAGGTCCTCGCCGGTCAGTTCCAGGTAGGCGTGGCCGCCGCCGAACACCTTCGGGAACAGCTCCTGGAGCCCCTTGTTGATGCGGTCGAAGTATTCCTTGAAGCGGGTGCGGGTCTCCCGGTCGATCTTGCGGATGGCGTTTTCCAGGGTCTTGAGCGCGTCTTCCAGATCGTCGTTCTGCTGATCCAGATACTGTTTGCGCTCGGACTGCTGCTGGTATTCGTCGATGGCGGCCAGGTTGATCTGGCCCAGGCGCGCGATGCGCTGGCCGATCTGTTCCAGCTCGTCGGACCAGTGCCGCTCCTCGGCCTCCTCGGGCAGATTGCGCAGCACCGTCTCAAGATCGAAATGGCCCTCATCCAGCTGCTCGGCCACGGTCTGCCGGCGGGTGGTGAGGTCCTGCCACTGCATGCGCTTGTTGTTGATGGCGTCGCGCACTTCCTGGGCCTGGCGCTCGTGCTGGCCGCGCCGGCCTTCCAGGTCGCGCATCTTGTGTTCCACGTCCTCCAGCTGGCGGCGCGCCTCGGCCAGGTGCTGCTCGGACTCCAGACGCTGCTCCAGTTTTTCTTCCAGCTGTTCCTGCAGTTCGCGGGCCGGGTCCTCGTCGCCGCCGGCCTGCTGCTCCAGCTGCGCCTTGCGCTCGCTCAGGGTGGCCACCTGGGATTCCAGCCGCGCCAGGTTCTGGCGCAGGGATTCCGCCTGGGTGCGGGCGCCCTGGGCGTCCATCGCCAGCTGGTGGCTGCGGTCGCGGTGCTGGCGCGCCTGCTGGCGGGCGTCGTCCAGCCGCGCGCGGGTTTCGTCGCGGCGCGACAGCAGCGCCTCGCGCTCGCCGGAGTCCTGCTCCATGGCGTCCAGGGCTTCCTGGAGCACGGCGCGGGCCTCCTTGATCTGATTCTGCTCCTGGTCGAGCTGGCCGCGGGCTTCGTCCATCTCTTTATTGAGACGCTCGCGGCGCATGGTGATCTGCTCCAGGCGCACCTGGCGGGCGCTGACCTGGGCGTTCACCTCGCCCAGCTCCCGGTTCAGGCGGCTGGCCTGGCGCTGCACTTCCTCGCGCTCTTCCTCCAGCTCGGCGATGCGCTCGCGTGCCTCTTCCAGGCCGGCCTTGAGTTCGTCCACCCGGGCCTGGCCGGTGTCGATGCGGCCCGCCAGGGCTTCCAGCTCCCGGCGCCGCTCCAGAATGCCGGCTTCCTGGTCCTGCTCGCGCACCACCTTCAGCCAGTCGGCGCCCAGCCAGATGCCGTCGCGGGTGACCACGGATTCCCCCGGCGCCAGACGCGCGCGCAGGGCCAGGGCGGCGGGCAGGTCCTCGGCGGCGTGCACGCCGGCCAGGAGGCCCTCGGGGACTTCACCGCGCACCTGGGCGCGCAGCAAGCTGCCGTCCGCGGCGCCGGCGTCGGCGCCGGCCTGCACCAGGGTGACGCGACCGTGGGTCAGGTCGTCCAGCCAGTCGCCGACCCGCTCCAGGCCGTCGATGGCCACCGCCTGCAGGGCGTCGCCGAGCACCGCTTCCACGGCTTTCTCCCAGCCTTCCGCCACCTGCAGCCGATCCGCCAGGCGCGGCCGCTGATCCAGGGCGTGGCGTTCCAGCCAGTCGCTGACCGCGCCGTCGTCGCCCATGGCCGCTTTCTGCAGCGCTTCCAGGGAGGTGTGGCGGTTCTTGTCGGTCTGCAGCCGGTCGCGGGCCTCATCCAGCTCGCGGCCGCGCTCGCCGTTTTCCCGACGCATCTGGTTGATGCGGTCCTGCAGGCTTTCCGCGCGCAGCTCGCTCTCTTCGCGCTGCTCCTGGTACTCCGCCACCTGCTCCTCGAGCTGGCGCATCTCCTGGGCCAGCGGGCCGGCGTCCAGGGACTCCTGCTCCTTGGCCAGCCGCTCCAGACGGTCGCCCAGCCGCTCGATGGATTTCTCCAGGTGCTGGATGCGCGACTGCTCCACCTCCGCCTGGCGGCGTGACTCGCCGGCCTTGTTGTTGAACCCTTCCCAGGCCTGCTGCCAGTCCTGCATGGCGTCCTCGGCCAGGGCCAGGGTCTCGGCGGCGGCTTCCTCACGCTCGCGGGCCATATCCAGGTCCGGCTCCAGGCCGGCCAGGTTGTCGTCCAGCTCCGCCAGCTTGTCCGCGTCGGTGCGCTGGTGCTGGTCGGCCTCTTTCCAGCTGGCGGTGACCTGCTCCAGCTCTTCGTACAACTGCTGACGGCGCTCGCGCTGATGCTGGATGCTCTGCTCCAGCCGCGCCACCTCGGCGCCCAGGGCGTAGTAGCGCTGCTGCACCTGATTGAAGTTTTCCTGCACGTCGTTGTGGCTCTCGCGCAGATGTTCGATCTCCGCGTCGGCATGGCGCTGCTCGGCGATGCGCGCCTCCAGGGCCACTTCCAGCTCGGCGATGATCTGATCGAGCTGGCGCACCTGCTGATCCAGGCCGCGCCAGCGCAGCGCCTTGAGCTGGGCGCTCTTCTGGCGCTCCTCTTCCTTATATTGCTTGTACTTTTCGGCGGCGGCGGCCTGGCGGCTGAGGCGCTCCAGCTGGCGCTCCAGCTCCTCGCGAATGTCGGTGAGGCGCTCCAGGTTCTCCCGGGTGCGGCGCATGCGATTCTCGGTCTCGCGGCGGCGCGCCTTGTATTTGGAAATGCCCGCCGCTTCCTCGATGTAGACCCGCAGCTCCTCGGGCTTGGCCTCGATCAGCCGGGAGATCATGCCCTGCTCGATGATCGCGTAGCTGCGCGGCCCCAGGCCGGTGCCCAGGAAGATGTCGGCGATGTCCTTGCGGCGGCACTTGGTGCCGTTCAGGAAGTAGTTGGACTGGCCGTCCCGGGTCACCTGGCGCTTCACCGAGATCTCGTTGAACTTGCCGTACTCGCCGGTGACGGTGGCGTCGGAATTGTCGAACACCAGTTCGATGGAGGCCTGGGCCACCGGCTTGCGGGCGTTGGAGCCGTTGAAGATCACGTCGGCCATGGACTCGCCGCGCAGGTGCTTGGCGGAGGACTCCCCCATCACCCAGCGCACCGCGTCGATGATGTTGGACTTGCCGCAGCCGTTGGGCCCGACCACGGCGGTCAGGTTGTCCGGAAACAACGCCGCGGTGGGATCCACGAACGACTTGAAGCCGGCCAGCTTGATGGTTTTCAGTCTCATAGCGTGCGTATCGCGGCCGCAACCGCTCCAGAACAGGGCCAGGGGTCCCGCCTGGCTGCGGGACCGTAAGCAGAGCTTAAGCCGCCTAGTCTAGCGACAAGCGGGGCCGAATTCACCCGGCGCGGCGCCACTTTCCGTGTGTTTGCCGTAACCAACCCACCCCGGGGTCGGACCACGCTAACCGACTGATATCAATGAAAATATTGAAAAATATCGCATCCGAATGGATGCTTGGAGTACCTTTTGCGCCCCCAAAAGAGGCCGCTAGCGAGCCAATGCTCCTCATCCGGTTCTGCTTAGAGCCCTCTTTTGACCCCGAAAACCGGCTCATGGCCCTCCGTATTGGCTTTTGGTGGCCTTAAGGGAACCGGAAATCAAGCGGTTAGCGTGGTCCGACCCCGGGTGTGAGTGTGAGCACACCTATCCAACGGGGTAAAGAGACATATCGCTGCGCTATTCCGAAAAACGGATACCCAGCCAATAGTGTCCGTAAGGTTTCGCCGACGTGGCCGAACATCTTGATGTGTCCAAGTACAAATCCACCGGCAATTTTTGAGCGTGGGCGGACAACGCTGTTGAATACCTCGCCTGTGCGGTACTGCCCGGATTACCATCCGACCACCAGGAAAGCGTCATCACATCGGAGGGGCCGGTTTGTCCACTACTCCACGTCGGCGCACAGGTCAGTGCCGAATCATCCACGTCCGACGGAGACGCCTTGAATTTCACTTGCAGAACGGAATTTGTGCCGTCATGGAAAGTGCCTACGGAAACGATTTCGGCGTTGTTGATGAACCAGCCTCTCTCTGCGTAGCAGTTAGATGCAAAAGCAAGAAGCGGTATCAAAACCCAGCATGAAGCCCTTACTTTTAGATATCTCATTTTTTCCCCCTTAAATAATTCGACAGCACCATGAAGCTCAAATACGTCGACGCAGCCAGCTCAATTAACACCACCAAACACCACATCCAATTTGCAACCGAAGGCTCCCTTATTCCCCTCTATAAACCAGCCAACAAGGGCGCGCCTTTAAAATAATTTACTTAAGCCACCCCCCAAAAAACTTATAGCCATCCGAACAGGCTTGCCGCCTCACACAGACAGGGGATCTCGGCCGAGGGCAAACCACACCAGTCGACGGATTTCAATGAAAACACTATAAAGCAACCCAAAAAATGGAGCTTAAGGCACCTTTGGACTCCTCAAAAAAGGCCGCTAGCGAACCAATGCTCCTCAACTGGTTCTATTTAGAGCCCTATTTTCACCACGAAAACCGGCTCATAGCCCTACGCATTGGCCTGCTGCGACCTCAAGGGGGCCGTAAATCAATCGGTTAGCGTGGTCCGACCCCAGGTGTATTGGCACCCCAATAATTTTCTTAAAATACACCCTGACCAAAAAAAATTATGGGCCGCAAAAGCTTGTCGCTTCACCCAGACAACCCAAAACCAATCGTCTGCCCTTCCCGGAGCCGATCTGCCAAGTCACCCCAGGCATTCTCCGCAAAAGTCATGCGGCGGCATTTATTTTGCAAATTCAAAAACCAAAAATATATCGTTTAAGAATCGTCACTTCTACTTTTCAGGCTTTCCGAAATTTCCTTTAAGAAATTCTCATCCCAGTGCGTCCGCCCCGCATCAGCCGAAAACCTATAAATTCCAGATTTAATTTCATCTCTTATTATTCGCACTTTATCATTATTAATTTTATAATTTAAAAACTCCCCCAAAGCCATGGGGTCAAAATATTTATCCTCATCATAAACAAATGCATCAATCATAAGGCCTATCTCGTAAGGCGAAAGATCATCAAAACTCTTGCCTGGGATTTTTATTATCTCTACGAACCCAAGCATTTTAAAGATCTTAAAAAACTTCCCACGCATACCCCCCCCTATTTCCCATAACCCTTGAGGGGACGCCCAATATCCTTTTTATATAATTGCTTAATGCCAATTCTGAATTGCGCACCTCCCCCGTGTTTACCAAACCCCATCCTATATGGCCCATGGTTGAAATAGCCATTTCTGGCGGCACCAAAGGCCCTATCCCCAAAAACAGGGCCCGCAGGGCCCAAGAAGCGGCCCAGCAGAGGAATAGAGGTAACCGGATATAAACTAATTGAAACATTAAAAATTCCGTCTATATAAGAGCTCATACCCCGCATAAATACCCAATCCTGGAAAGGACTAGGCACTTCAATCCCCGCCGCCATCATTGACAACACTTCATCTGATGAATAGTAGGAACCGAATGCTTGCAGTGCAGCAGAACTTCGCGGAGCTCCCGGAGGGGCGGGATAATCCATATGTGCCGCCCGGTTGAACAGATACCCTACAGCCCCAGCAGCTGCGCCAACGGCGAACTTTCCTCCGGTTAGTCCGGAAGCCGCACCACCAATGAAGGCCGCAGCAACGGTCCCGCCTGCCTTGCTGTTTGGAGCTATATGTTCTCCTATATACCCCCCTAACATCCCCTCGGCAAGGCCACCGGCAAAACCAGACTGCACATCAGCGCCACTAACCGCGGCAAAGAATGCTCCTCTAGCGCCATGCATCATGCCTTTACCTACAAAATCAGCCTTAACATCCCCGATATATCCCGCCACCTTGGCATTAGAGTATGACAATGCACTGGATCTTGCTCCCGCCTTGAGCGCATCCGATATCGACCCACCATTAGCATAGGTAATACTGGAAGATATTGCGCCCTGGGCAGCCGCCGTACAGCCGGCCGCCGCTGGACCCGTAAAGGAGCATCCCACAACTACAACGACACTCAGCACCTCTCCTGCGTACTTATTACGTGCAGCAAAACGCGCCAGCTCCCTGCTACCATAACGAAACGCAGCTTCCACACCCCCAGTGGCAAAATTCAGCAGCTCTTTCTCATACTTTTTGCGGAACTTGCGCCACTTATCCGTGACGTTCTTACTCCACCATGAGTAACCGGTGGGATCCGTGTAGCTCATCGGGTTGTTCAGGACGTAGCTGTAACGGTTATAGCTTTCCGTGTTTTGCAGCCCTTTCACCACCGGGTCCGCGCTCATAAACCGACCCAGAGTGGGATCATAGATACGTCCACCCATATGGATGACACCGACCTGGTCCAGCATCTCGTGGCCGGTGAAGCCTTTGCCCGTGGTGTTTTCGTCACGTTCCAGGTCGAACCAATCCAGATCTGACAGGCTAGCCCAGTCGAGACCTTGTCTCGGGCGGCCCCAAGGGTCGTACTGGAAGCGCTCGTTGACGCCACCGAGCTGGTTGGCGACCGCGACGATGGAGCCCAGGGCATCCGAGAACAGGTATTCATCCTTAAGCGTGGATGTGTCGTCGTTCTCCAGTGAAACAACCACCCCGCCGGGCAAGGACCAGCGCTCCTTCACAGTCGTGGCGGCGGCTTTGGAGATCGTCAGTGTTTCGTACGATCCAATGGAGGTTTTATTGATGGACTGATTGGACGCCGTGCTCACCTTACGCAGGATTTCTCGCGAGGGCCCATAGACAAACTGCACCTGGGCATCCGGCGTGCTAATAGAAACCGGCTTATTGAACGACGTATAGGAAATGGTTTTGTTGCCGCCGGTGAGCATATTGCCGCCGGCGTCATAGCAGTATTGTTCGTTCCGTGCCCCGGTTACCTGCGTTACAGCATTCGGGCCCGGGGTATAGATTTCACCCTGGTACTCACAAGTCTCCTGGTAGGTATAGCTGCCCGCGTCATTCCGAGCGGTGAGGTTGCCTGCGATGTCGTATTGAGCCGTTTGCTCGAAGGACACGTCCGGATTGGTGGGATTATCGACGCTGGCCCGGATCAGTCGATCCAGGTCGTCGTACTCGAAGGTTTCTTCAATGGCCACATTTTGCGCGGTATTTGTCTGGGACCGCTGCAGCAGGTTGCCATTGGCATCGTAAGTGTAGGTCTCATCCTGAATGCTCCAGGAAGGCGCCAGCGCCATCTTGGAACGAATCTGCGAGACCATGCCGGTGGCCTCGTTGTAGGCCGCCTGATTCTCGATCATTCCGTTGGCGAAGCGTCGCTGGGTGACGTCGCCACGCGCATTCTGAGCCAATATCCGCCAGTAGTAATCCGAGGATCCCGCTTTGCCAAGCTCCGTCAGGAAACCCAGATTGTTATACCGGTACTCCACACTGATGCTTGGACCCTGGTCGCGATGCGTGGGCGTCATGGAGGCAACTTTGCCGGTATCGGCGTCGTATTGCTGAGTGCTTACGTAGTCGGTTTGTGCATAGCGGGTTTCGGTGCGGACTACACGGCCCAGACTGTCGTAGAAAGGCTCCTGCGTGTAACCGGCGGAGCTTTGAACAGACGCAAGGCGCCCTAAGCCCTTGTCGAAAGCATCATAGCTCCAGGAGGTATCGGCAAGCTGGCCCTGACAGCCGTTTAGTGCCGAGGTCAGCGACTGCGCCCAATCCGACGACGACAAATAGTCGTCGGTGCGCGCCACCTGACGGCCAAGAACGTCATAGCTGAAGCAAACGCGCCGACCCGAGCCATTCTCCTGCAAGACCAACTGATCATAGCCATCGTAGGCGTATCGCCATGTACCGATATTGGGGTCGCTGGACAACACCTTACGACCGAGCAAATCGTATTGGTTCACCAGCTCCACGCCACCCGGCAATAACGCCTTGGTCAACTGTCACCCCGGGGTCGGACCGCGCTAACTGTCTGATACCAATGAAAATATTGAAAAATATCGCGTTCAATTAGTGCTTAAGACTTTTTTTTGTTCTCAAAAGCGGCTCCTAACGAGCCAGTCGTCGGGCTCAAACACCTCGAGAAACCGCCTCATAGGCCTCAAACTGGCTTGGCGTTGCCCCACCTTATCTGTGCAACCACTCATGAAAGTGCGCCAACGAAAAAAAACAGGAAAACAACCACAGCAAGGCTTGATACCTTAAATATATTAAAATAACGACATATTAACAAACGATCGTCTTCAGGGGCTTTTTTGTAAAACTCACTTTCAACACCCAGCGACATCAAACAGATACACCAATAAACCTCAGAAAACCTCAACCCACTGCGCGACCGCCTCACCACATAAACGATATTAATAAAATTGACAACAAGCCAACCAATTATAATTAAGACCACCAAGACCGCACAAAAGCCATTCAACTTCACACTCCTCATAGCCCGCAGACCGAACCCACCAAAATCTCGGGTCGGACCATCCCAACTTTTTGATTTACCAATGACTATCATTCCATAAGGCACAAAATCTAGGGCTAAACGAGCATTTTGGCCGACAAAATGGATGGCTAACACCTACGCCAAACCAAGGGCTCCGCCGAAAAGACCTCTCTTTAACTGGGAAGCAGATTCTCAGCAGCCCGAAACCGTCCGTTGAGATGCTCATAATACGTGAAATCAAGTGGTTAGCGTGGTCCGACCCCGGGGTGCCCGGGAAGGTGTTAGAATGCGCGCCCTTTTCTTGTTGTCAGGTTCCGCCAATGACCGCCACCGATTTCGCTTCCCTGCCGCTGGACGCCGCCACCCTGGCGAACCTGGCGTCATTGGGCTTCACCGCCATGACGCCGGTGCAGGCTCGCGCTTTGCCGCCGATCCTGCAGGGGCGGGACGTGATCGCCCAGGCGCGGACCGGGTCGGGGAAGACCGCCGCGTTCGGGTTGGGATTGCTGCATCCGCTGAATCCGCGTTACTACGGCTGTCAGGCGCTGGTGCTCTGCCCGACCCGGGAGCTGGCGGATCAGGTGGCGCAGGAAGTGCGCCGGCTGGCGCGGGGGGCGGACAATATCAAGGTCCTGACGCTGTGCGGCGGGGTACCGATGGGGCCGCAGGTGGGGTCCCTGGAGCATGGCGCTCAGGTGATCGTGGGCACGCCGGGGCGGGTGCAGAAGCACCTGGCCAAGGGCACCCTGTCCCTGGACGGTTTGAATACCCTGGTGCTGGACGAGGCCGACCGGATGCTGGACATGGGTTTCGTAGACAGCATCAGCGAGATCATCGGGCAGACGCCGGCGCGGCGTCAGACCCTGCTGTTTTCGGCCACCTGGCCGGCGGGCATCCGCGCCCTGGCGGACCGCTTCCTGCGTGATCCGGTCACCGTGGAGGTGGAGGACACCGACGACCGCCCGGCCATTGAGCAACGTTTCTACGAGGTGGCGCCGGAACAGCGATTGGACGCGGTGACGCGGGTGCTGTACAGCCTGCGGCCGGTTTCCTGCGTGGCGTTTTGCGTGACCAAGCAACAGTGCCAGGAGGTGGCCGATCATCTGGTGGCCAAGGGCGTGTCGGCGATGGCCTTGAACGGCGACCTGGATCAGCGGGACCGGGATCAGGTGCTGGGTCGCTTCGCCAATCGCAGCCTGTCGGTGCTGGTGGCCACGGACGTGGCCGCGCGGGGGCTGGACATCGCCGCTCTGGACCTGGTGATCAATGTGGAGCTGGCCCACGACCCGGACACCCATACTCACCGTATCGGACGTACCGGCCGGGCCGGCGAGGCGGGTCTGGCGGTGAGCCTGGTGGCGCCCCGGGAAATGCGCCGCGCCCTGGCCCTGGAGGACCGGCTGGGCGCCCTGCCCTGGCTGCCCCTGGAGGAGGTGCGCCCGCATGCGGACCGGAGCCCGCTGGAAGCGCCCATGACCACCCTGTGCATCGGCGCCGGTCGCAAGCAAAAGCTGCGCCCCGGCGACATCCTCGGCGCGCTCACCGGCGACGCCGGCATTCCCGGCGACAAGGTGGGCAAAATCACCCTGTTCGACAATCAGGCCTATGTGGCGGTGGAACACGCCGTCGCCGACAAGGCCCTGCAACGCCTCAACAACGGCAAAATCAAAGGCCGGTCCCTGCGGATAAGGCGCCTGTAGGCCGGCGGATCTCAGAACCGGTAGTCTTCCTGTAAGTCCTGGAGATAACGGCGCGGCGGCTTGCCCATGTGTTGTTTGAACATCGCCGTGAACGCGCTGGCGCTGTCATAGCCCAGGTCGCTGGCGACAGCCTGCACGGTGCACCCGGCGGACAGCTTCTGTATGGCAATGACGATATGCAGCTGGCGCCGCCAGGCGCCAAACGTCATGCCGGTGTGCTTCAACACCAACCGCGCCAGGGTGCGCTCGCTGGTCGCCACTTCGCAAGCCCACTCGGAAAGCGTCCGCCGATCGCCGGGGGAATCGAGCAGCTTGAAAGCCATGTGCCGGATCTTGGGATGAGTGCTGACCGGAAAGTGCAGCGGCTCGTGCTTCATTTGAGCCAGCTCGTCGATCAGTACCTGAACGATACGGCTGGTGGGCCCGTCCAGTGGGTAAAGCGGAGGCAGCTTCGCCAAATGATAAATAATTTCCTGCAGCAGCGGGCTGATCGAGATCGTTGCGCAGGACCTGGGTAACGGGGCGATTTCCGGATCGATAAAGACACAGTAGGATTTGCCGTTGTCCGGAATGGAAATGCTATGGGGGGTTTCTCCGGGAATCCAGACGGCGCCGTTGGACGGCACGATTCTCAGACCATCCAGTGTATGACAGCTGATCGACCCCTTCGCGGTCAACACCAGCTGCCCCTTGCGGTGCTGGTGCAGCGGCAGTTTGTCATCGTCCTGCTGGCGTTCCACGACGAAGGACGTCACCGGCCGGCCAAGACAGTCCGGGTCGATGGTGCTGAAGCTCACTCGTAAATTCGACAGATCCCAGGACTTCAAATCCGCCGTGCCGTTTTGAAGCTCTTCGAGATCCTTACCTCGCCGCCTGACCATATCCGACATCAGCCACCTCTCCCCAACCACCGGTGTGGTCGGCCCTGAACACAGCATCGTCGCTGACCGCCGCGCCCCTTCCATGGGGCCGCCACGACGGTCACCCCGCCCATGAGACGCCGGCGCCCAGGCGCCTTTCAGGGTTACGGATTACCTATAGAATAATTCTCCGCATTTCCGCAAGAACACTCGCCAGATAGGCATTGAAACGTCCCGCCTCCGCGCCATCGATCACACGGTGATCCCAGCTCAAGCTCATGGGAAGGATCAGCCGGGGTTCGGCCTCCCTGCCGTTCCAGATCATCCGGTGCCGCGCTTTCGATACGCCCAGTATCGCCACCTCCGGTGCGTTGATGATCGGCGTGAAGTAAGTCCCGCCGATGCCTCCCAACGACGAGATGGAGAAGCAGGCACCGCTCATCTGCTCCATGGTCAGTTTACCTTCCCTGGCCTTGGCGGCCAGCTCGCCCACTTCCTCGGCAATCTCGAGAACGCCTTTCCGGTCGGCGTCGCGGACCACCGGGACCACCAGGCCGTTGGCCGTGTCCGCGGCGAAGCCGATGTGGTAATACCCCTTCATCACCAGTTGCTCGCCGTCCAGACTGGCGTTGAAGGTGGGGAATTTCCTGAGCGCGGCCACGCAGGCTTTGATTAACAGGGACAGCAACGTGACCTTGATGCCCGCTTTGGCGTTCTCCGCGTTCAACACCACCCGGAAAGCTTCCAGGTCCGTGATATCCGCATCCTCATGGTTGGTGACGTGGGGAATGCTGACCCAGTTGCGGTGCAGATTGGCGCCGGCAATCCTGCGAATGCGTGACAGCTCGCACCGTTCCACCGGGCCATACTTTTCGAAGTCGACCCGGGGCCAGGGCGGAAGCCCCGCAAAGCCCGTCGCCGGCGCGGCATCATCCCCGGCGCGTACGCCCCGCACCATTTCGCGCACATGCTGCATCACGTCGTCACGGGTAATCCGCCCACGGGCGCCGGTACCGGTCACGTCCGGGAGGTGGACATCCAGCTCCCTCGCCAAACGTCGAATGGAGGGCGACGAGTAAGGGGGTATCCGGTCCTCCAGCGACGAGCCAGGGCGATTGACCGGCACCGTCTGGTGGGCGGGCTTGCCGCCATCGCCACCGGCGTCATCGCCATCCCCTTCCTCCGCCGGCTCATCGGCCGGCGGTGGGGCCGCCGGAGCCTGGCGATCATCCGGCTCATTCTCTTCCGCCGGCGCGTCGCCGGCACTCACCGCGAACAGTGCAATAAGCGTGCCTTCGCTGACCCGGTCACCCTCCGCCACTTTGAGCTCGCTCAGCCGACCCGCCACCGGAGACGGTATCTCCATGGCGGCTTTATCGGTCTCAACCGTGATCAAGGACTGCTCAGCCTGAACCTCGTCGCCGACGCTCACCAGCAGCTCAATCACTTCAACGTCGCTGGCGCCACCGATATCTGGAACGAAAACTTCCTGGATTTCAGACATATCAATACTCCCAAGAAGCGGCGATGCGCGGGTCGATGTGGTAGCGCTCAATGGCGTCGGCGCAGATCTGGCGGTCGATCTCGCCGCGCTGCGCCAGTTTCGCCAGGGTGGCGACGACGATATGGCGGCGGTCCACTTCAAAGAAATCCCGAAGCATGGGTCGGGTATCGCTGCGCCCGAATCCGTCGGTGCCCAATACCACCAGGGGCGCGTCGATATAGGACGCGATGAGCTGGGGCACGGCACGCACGTAATCGGTGGCGGCGATGACCGGCAGATCCGGCCCGAGGCATTGCGCCACATGGCTGCTTCGCGGCGTTTCCAGCGGGTGCAGACGGTTCCAGCGTTCCACCGCCCTCGCGTCACGGGCCAATTCGGTGTAGCTGGTGGCGCTCCAGATTTCGCTGGCGATGTTCCAGTCCTTGGCCAGCCATTCCGCGGCGGCGAGCACCTCCAACAGGATGGTGCCGGACCCCACCAGTCGTACGCGGGGGGAAGCCTCTCCCGCTTCCTGTCTGGCGTAGCGGTAGAGGCCCTTGACGATGTCTTCGGCCACCCCCTCCGGCAGCGTCGGCTGGGGGTAGTTCTCGTTCATCACCGTGATGTAGTAGAAGACGTCCTGCTGCTGCTCGAGCATGGCACGCATGCCGTGGTCCATGATCACCGCCAGTTCGCCGGCGAAGGCGGGATCGTAGGCGCGGCAGTTCGGTATCGTGGACGCGACCAGATGGCTCTGGCCGTCCTGGTGCTGCAGCCCTTCGCCGCCCAGGGTCGTCCTGCCGGACGTGGCGCCCAAGAGAAAGCCGCGCGCCCGCTGGTCGGCCGCCGCCCAGATCAGATCGCCAATACGCTGGAAGCCGAACATGGAGTAGTAGATATAGAACGGCAGCATGGAAAGGCCATGGGTGGAGTAACTGGTGGCGGCGGCCACCCAGGAGCTGATCGCGCCCGCCTCACTGATGCCCTCTTCCAGAATCTGGCCGTCCAGTGCCTCCCGGTAACTGAGAATGGAGCCGATGTCCTCCGGCTCATAACGTTGGCCGACGCTTGAATAGATACCCACCTGCTTGAACAGATTGGCCATGCCAAAGGTGCGCGCCTCATCCGCCACGATCGGTACCACCCGCGGGCCCAGGGCCTTGTCTTTCATCAGGCCCGCCATCATGCGGACGAAAGCCATGGTGGTGGACATTTCCTTGTCGTCGGCCTCGAGGGCGAACCGGGCGTAGCTTTCCAGAGCCGGAACCGTCGCCGCCTCCACCTCGGTACGGCGGGCGGGCAGGTGGCCGCCCAAGGCTTCACGTCGTTCGCGCAGGTAGCGCATCTCGGCGCTGTCCTCCGGCGGCCGGTAAAAGCTGAGTGATTCCGCCTGCTGGTCGGAAAGCGGCAGCTGGAATTGATTCCTGAACGCCAGCAGATCATCACGGCCCAGCTTCTTCTGCTGGTGGGTGGCCATCTTGCCCTGCCCCGCCGCGCCCATGCCGTAGCCTTTCTTGGTCTGCGCCAGAATCACCGTGGGGCGGCCGCTGTGCGCCAGGGCCGCATGATAAGCGGCGTGGATCTTCACCAGGTCATGGCCGCCTCGCTTGAGGCGATCAATCTGCTCGTCGGTGAGCCCTTCGGCGAGCCGGGAAAGGCTGTCGTTCTGCCCGAAAAAGTGCCGCCGGTTATAGCCGCCGTCATTGGCGGCGAACGTCTGCAGTTGGCCGTCCACGGTATCCGCGAAGGCTCGCACGAGAGCCCCTTCTCGATCCCGTGCGAACAGCCCATCCCAGTCCGAGCCCCACAACAGCTTGATCACGTTCCAGCCCGCGCCGCTGAAGGACGCTTCCAGTTCATCGACAATCCGGCCATTACCCCGCACCGGACCATCCAGACGCTGAAGATTGCAATTGACCACCCAGACCAGGTTGTCGAGCCCTTCCCGCGCCGCCAGGGACAGCGCGGCCATGCTCTCAGGCTCATCCATTTCGCCGTCGCCAAACACGCCCCACACCTTACGCGCGGAGGTGTCCTGCAAACCCCGGTGCTGCAGATAACGCATGAAGCGGGCCTGGTAGATGGAATTGACGGGGCCGATCCCCATGGAGCCGGTGGGAAACTGCCAGAAGTCGGGCATCAACCAGGGATGGGGATAACTGGACAGCCCCCGGACACCACCACGAGAGGCAGTGACCTCCTGGCGATAGTGCATCAGGTCCGCTTCGGTCAGCCGCCCATCGATGAACGCGCGCGCGTAAATACCCGGCGCGGAATGCGCCTGGTAGAACACCAGATCGCCACCGCCCGGGTCATCCACGCCTCGAAAGAAGTGGTTGAAGCCCACTTCGAACAGGTCCGCGGCACTGGCATAGCTGGCAATGTGGCCCCCCAGCTCGCCATAGGCCTGATTCGCTCTAACCACCATGGCCAGAGCGTTCCAGCGCATCAGGGATACCAGGCGCTCTTCCACCGCCAGGTCGCCGGGAAAAGCCGGCTGCTGATCCGCGGGCACGGTGTTCACATACGGCGTGCCGTAGCTCGGCTGCCAGCCAATGGCGGGATCCCGGGCAATCGACGTGACCGCGTCCAGGATCTGCCGCGCCCGTTCGGGACCGGCGTGGCTCACCAGGGCCTGCAGGGCCTCACACCATTCGGCCAGTTCCTGAGCGTCCGCGTCGGACGCCGCCGCCTTTGACAGGATTTCAATGTATTCGGACATAGGTGCCTCCCTTTGGTCGAATTATTGTAGAGGCGGGCCAGACACATTTTTTGCCATTATGGGCTCGGTTTTAAATCGCCCGGCGCAGATTCTGCCGTCTTTACGGCGGTTCGAAGCAGAGCTTTCCTGGTCGGGAAACCGATCAGCGAGGAGTGGGAAATAGGAAGTGGCGTCATGCTTTAAAAAGCACCGACCCGGCGGCGTTGAGACACACCCTGCCGCGGGCCGTGCGAATCGTTTTAATGAGAATCAGCTGACGATGGCGTCCCTGATGGTGCGGCTGGCTTTGAAGAATGCCAGGGCCGCCGCCAGATAGATGAAACCGGTGATGATCAACGCCCAGCGTATTCCGTCCGCCGGCCCGGCGGAGACGGCGATAACATCGCTCAAGGTTCCCACCGTGAGCGGCCCCAGCCCCAGGCCGATAAGATTGGCGAAGAACAGCAGAATCGCCGCCGCCGTGGCGCGGCTGTTCGGCTCAACCAGGCTCTGGACGCTGGCGAACAGGGGCCCGTAGTAGATGGATTGCAGCAGCATCGGTACGCACAGCATCAACAGCGCGCTGCCCGCCCCGGGAGCAAGATAGGTGGCCACCAGCGAGAGTGGAAGAATCAGCGCCGAGAACGCGGGAATGAGGGCGTAGGCACGCATGTCCCTGGCGGCGCCACGGTCACTCAGCACGCCGCCAAGCCAGGTACCGAGCGCGCCAAACAGGCCAAAGATGATCCCCAGGCTGACACCGAGAAATCCCATCGGGCCCAGCGCGATGCCGGTGGTGGCCTCGATGGCGTGGGACAATTCGGTGATGTTGTCCGCATGATTGCGAAGGAAGAACGAGCTGAGGAACGCGAAATGGCCGTAGGTAACGAACGCCATGGCCGCCATGGCCGCGGTCAGCCACACATAGGTTCTGTTGCCCTTCAGATCCTTCAATGCCTGCCAGACACCGGGCAGGGAATCGGTGTGCGAAGCCACCGGGTTGTGGGTACGTGGCTCTCTGAGCGTGACCAGTGCGATCAGGCCGAGTAACAGGCCGGGAATACCGACGACGATGAACGCCGCGCGCCAGCCGAAGCTATCCGCGATCAAACCACCGATGGCCATGCCAACCAGGGAACCGGCGGGTATGCCCAATGAAAAGGTGGCCATGGCCGAGGCGCGCTTCTCTCTGCTGAAGTAATCAGTGATCAACGAATGGGAGGCCGGCGTGCACCCCGCCTCGCCGACGCCCACGCCAACCCGGGCCAGAAAAAGATGCAGAAAGCTCTGACCGAGGCCGCAAAGCGCCGTGAAACCGCTCCAGACGATGGCCGAGAATGCAACGATCTTTACCCGGTTTTTCCGCTCCGCCAGCCGGGCAATGGGCAGGGCGAGCGTCGCATAGAACAAGGCGAAGGCCAGCCCGGTCAGCGAGCCCAGCTGCCAGTCGGACAGACCCATATCCTTCTTGATCGGCTCGGCGACAATATTGACGATCTGGCGATCAAGGAAGTTAAGCGTATACAACAGAAAAAGAACCGTCAGTGCGTAGCGCTTGTACGACGCGGAATAGTCCGCGCCCATCGGCCCCTCTTTATGTCTTGAAACAGGGCTCGACAGCCCCCCAGCATTCTGATTTGCGCTTTTCATTGTGATACCCGCCTCCGGATTGACTATTATTGAGTAATTCTTTCATTCGCACTGCGCTGCTTATTATTCGGATGACCGCGATCTTTCATTGCCGAGATCGGCCGGGCCCGGCTGTCACTCGACGTTGTAGTCGATGGTGCCGAACCGGCCTTGGGCGTATATCAGCGGGGCGACGTGCCGTGAAAGGGTCTGCGCGACGACGGCTCCGGTGATGATGGTATGGGTGCCGGTTTGGCTCGCCGTTTCAACGTGGCAGTCAAAGCTGCACAGCGAGTCAATCAGCACCGGAGACCGGGTCACCAGCTCAGTCCATTCATTCGCGGAAAACTTGCTTTCCCCCTTCCGTCCGTCCATGCCGGCGAAGCGCCGGGCAAGCTCAATATGCTCAATGGAAAGAACGTTCCAGGAAAAGGAACCGGTGGAAAGAATGGTGTCGTGGGCGTCGGCGGAGCGATTGATGCACATCACCACCATGGGGGGTTCCACCGTCAAGGAGTTCGCGGCCGTCACCGTCAGCCCCCGACGGGACGCGCCCTGGCCGGTGGCCACGATCGACACCATGCCGACCACTTTTCTCAAGGCATCGCGGAACGTTTCGGTATTGGTATTACTCAAGGAGAGAAGCTCTTTCTGCACTTTTTCAATCCTCATTGCCGTGGCGATGGGGTGGTTCTAAAGCGTGGCTTTAGATCGATAAAAGGCAGTTTTTCATGAATCCCGCGGAATATGATTTCGATTCAGGGGCGGTAATCCCACCGGCACGACATAATTCACGGCGGCGCGGCCCGGCCACCACACAATCCTCCGGCAAGCGGGTCATGGCGCCGGCGGGCTGGGTGGAGAATTCGCTTCAGAGCGGTCTGTGTTCGACGATATTCAAGCCGTATCCCTGCAAGGCGACCGGCGTGTGCTTGGAGTTGCTGAGCAGCGCCATGTCCTTGACGCCCAGCTCCGCCAGAACCTGGGCGCCGACACCATAGTCGCGCAGCCCGCTAACGTCCGCCAACGGCGCGCCGGCCTTGACCCGAAGCAGCTGAGAGAGATCCACATCCCGTTGGAAGATGACGATCACGCCACAGCCTTCATTGGCGATGATCCTCATGGAACGCGCGATCAGATTGCTTCGATCGCCGGTCTGACCGATAACATCGGAAAAAAAGTCCAGGGCATGCATCCGTACCACCGGCGTGCCGGCGCCCGCAAGATCGCCTTTTACCAAGGCCACTGCCTCGTTGCCGGTTCCCTGGATACGGAAGGTGAAAACTTCCCATTCGTTGCCCCATTGGCTTTCAAACCTGGCGCGGGAAGTACATTCCACGTTGTTATCGTGGACCCTTCTGTAGGCAATCAGATCACGAATGGTGCCGATCTTCAGGTCGTGACATCGGGCGAATTCCGCCAGGTCAGCCATGCGCGCCATGGAGCCGTCGACCTTCATGATCTCGCAGATAACCCCGGACGGGTTAAGGCCGGCCAGGCGGGCGATGTCCACGGCGGCCTCCGTATGCCCCGCGCGCACCAGCGTTCCTCCTGGCCGCGCGATCAATGGAAAGACATGCCCGGGCGTCACGATATCATTGGGACCTTTGGCGGCATCGATCGCTACCGCGACGGTGCGCGCCCTGTCTTGTACCGAGATGCCCGTGGATACGCCGTCCCGCGCTTCTATGGAGACCGTGAAGGCGGTCTTGAAACGGCTGTTATCCTGGGGATTCATTAAGCTCAAACCCAGTTGCCGAACCCGCTCTTCATTCAGCGCCAGACACACCAGCCCCTTTCCATGGGTGGCCATGAAGTTGATCTTTTCCGGCGTCGCCATCTGCGCGGGAATCACCAGATCACCCTCGTTCTCCCGGTCCTCATCATCGACCAGGATGAACATACGGCCATTCCTTGCTTCATCGATGATTTCCGGCACGCTTGAGATAACGGGGCCGTGCCCGTTGACGGACGTTTCACTCATGGCGATCACCTTGGTTCAATGGGGGGACGGTCATGTCCAGGCGGCGCCTACCGTTCCGCCTGACGGATAAGACGTTCTTCCTCATCGTCATACATGGAGTCGATAAGGTTTTTGTATCGCGTCTCGATATTCTTACGGCGTTTTTTCCTGGTCGGTGTCATCACCCCATTCTCCACCGACAGCTCCTCGTGCAGGATCTTGAAGCACTTGATCTGTTCCACCTGCGCGAGCTTCTGGTTAGCCTTGGCCAGCTCCCCTTCGATAAGCCGGATTACCGATTCGCAGGCGCAGAGGTCCGCGTAGCGGGTCAGCCCTTCGATGCGCTGCTTCGCCCAGGCCATCATGGTGGTGGAATCCACTTCGATAAGCGCGACGAGGTATTTTCGGCCGTCTCCGCAAACCGCGGCTTCGGATATATAGGGGCTTTGGCGAATTTCATTCTCGATCTGGGCGGGGCTGATCGATTTGCCCCCCGAGGTATTGATGATCTCCTTCTTCCTGTCGATCAAGGCCAGCAAACCGTCTTCGTTGACCTTGACCATATCCCCGGTATGCAGCCAGCCGTCCGTGAGTGCTTCCCGGGTCTCCTCGGGCTTATTGAGGTATCCAACGAACAGCCCCGGGCCGCTGACCAGCATTTCACCATCTTCCGCCACGCGGGTTTGCCAACGGGGATCTCCGATGGGCTCACCAATGCTGCCGGGCTTGGACCAGTCACGCATCTGTGAAGCATTGGTGCCGACCAGCTCGGTCTGGCCGTAGCATTCCTTCAGGTTCACCCCCCATGTTTGCCACAGCCGCATCACGTCAGCGGGCATCGGCGCCGAGGCGGTGTAAGGATATTTCAGTTGATCAAGCCCGAACCGCGCCAGCAACGGTAAAAAAACCTCCTTGTAACAGGTATTGAAAAGGCTCTGTAGCAACGGTTTGCCCTCGCCGCTGCCCGCCCGGTCCTTGAGCGCCTTTCGCGCCACCGACATGGCCAGACGATAGGCGGCCCGTTGCCGCGCGTCGCCGCCGGCCACGATCGCCGCTATCTGGGCCGCGTAGCGTTGATAGAATCGCGGTGGGGCCATCCAATAGGTCGGCTTGACTTCCTGGATGGTCTCGGCGAACTCCGCGCTGCTTTCGCCGAAATAGGGACGAAGCTCACTGACCAAAGGCAGGACGATGCCTTGCCCCATACCGACCACATGAGATAAAGGAAGGTGTACCACGACACGTTGCCGCTCGCGGAACAGCGCCGGGCAAACGCCCCTCAAGGTGCCCACCCCCTCGATAAGAGAACGGTGCGTGAGCAGCGCGCCCTTGGGGCGTGCCGTGGTGCCGGATGTGTACACAATGCTGGCTATCTGATCCGGCCGGGCCGCCTCCGCCTGCCGCTGCAACAGGCCCACGTGGTCCTCCACCGGCGTGGCGAAGCAAGCCAGGCCGATCACTTGATTGGCCGGGGGAGTGTCCGCGTCCAGCACCACGATGTTCTTCAGCTTGTCCACGTACTCGGTGCGCAGCACCGTGTCGAGTTCCTTCTGGCAGCCCACGAAGATGAACGTGCTGCCCGAATCGTCCAGAAAGTAATCAAGCTCCGCCACCGAGGAGGTGAAATAGATACCGACCGCCACCCCGCCGGCGTTGATCACCGCCATGTAGGCAATCACCCACTCCAGGGACACGTCGCCCATAAGAGCCACGCTGTCGCCCGGTTGCAGCCCGTTATCAACGAGCGACTGCGAGACACCCGCGATACGGCGGGCATAATCGTCCCAGGTGAGATCCCGCCAGGCACCCGAGCGCTTTTCGGAGAACCCCACCTGGTCCGGCCTTGTCGCCAGGCGTTGGCGGAGTAACGACGGTATCGTCGCACCCTCCAGATCATCGAGGTTGAGCTCGCTCATGTCAGCCTCCGTTTTCCGCGAAGCGCTTGCGCTTTTCACGAAACGCGGCCACCGCTTCAGCCCGCTCCGGGCTGTTGAACGTGATCATCTCAAGGGCGCCGGCGGAGTCCAGGTTCAGATGCACCTGCTCCTTGATCAGTTTATTGACCGCGTACTTGGTCCAGATGATCGCGTCCCGGGGGCCCGCGGCCAGCATTTCCGCGTATTGGATGGCGTGCTCAAGCACGGCGCCTTCTTCCACCACCTTGTTGATCAGGCCGGCCGCCGCCGCCGCTTCCGCCGAGATAAAATCACCGGTCATCAGGTAGTGCTTGGCTCTCACCGGGCCAAGTAACATCGGCCAGATCACCGCACCGCCATCACCCGCCACCACGCCGGCGGTGACGTGGGTGTCGGCGAACCGGGCGCTCGGCTGGGCGAAAACAATGTCGCAGAACAGTGCGAGCGTGGCCCCCAGCCCCACCGCCGCGCCATTAACAGCGGCGATAAGCGGAGACTCCAGCTCCAGCATGTTACGAATAAGGTGGCGCCCGGAACGGGTCGGTGAAATCGTGTGCACGTCGCTGTCCAGCGCGTTCTGATCGCCACCGGAGCAAAATCCCCGTCCCGCCCCGGTCAATACCACGGCCTTTACTTCCGGGTCGTTGTCCAGGTCGACGAACACCTGTTCGATCTCCGCATGCATGGACCAGGTGATCGCATTCAGGACCTCCGGGCGATTCAGGGTGACCACGGCAACGCCGCTGGGGCGAACATCGACCAGCAGATCCCGGTAGGTATACTTTTTCATGGCTACGTCCATTCTCTGGTAAACGTGGGTGAGTCGAAGCTTGTCGCTATCGCATGGAGCGGATCTGTTCGAGTACGTCGTCGTAGGAACGAACCACGTTGTTGCGATCCTTGAAGTACGGGATGACGTGCCGGCCGATCAGATCGATGGCCTTCATGATCTCGGCGTGGGGAACGGAATCCAGGTGGAACAGCACTTCATCGATGCCCAGATCCACGAATCGCTCAAGCTGGCGGATAACGGTGTCCGGGCTGCCGCACACCACGCTGGCGGATTCATTGATCAGGAAATCCCAGTCGCTGGCGGCACTATCGAGGGCGTCCTGGCCTTCGGCCATGTAGGCGTAGTCCTTGGACACACTGGCCAGCTTGGCGTACCCGCTGGTCGAGATACGGGCGTAGTGCTGCAGCGGCCCGGCGTAGATGTCCTTTGCCTTCTGGTCGGTTTCCGCGATGCCGATGAATACCGGCATGCCGATGCGCGGCTTCTCGAGCGGTCCTTTGGGGTCTCTTTTCCAGCTGGATTTGTAGATATCGATCAGCCCGGCCTGCACTTCCCAGCCCTTGTAAAGGCTGTGGGACATGACCGCGAGGCCCTGTTCGCCGGCGGTCTTGTGGCTGCGTTCACTAGTCGCGGCCATGCCCATTACCGGATAGGGCTTCTGCAGCGGCTTCGGAACCAGCATGCGCGGCGGGATATCGTAATGCTCGCCCTTGAAGGTGAAGACGTCGTTGGTAAAGGCTTCACGAATCAGCGCCATGGCCTCCTGCGTTTGCGCCATGGTCTCTGACGGATCCACATTGAAGGCGCGCATGGCGATGGTGGTGTTCGCACGCCCGCAGTACATCTCGAACCGGCCGTTGGAAAGAATATCGATCACCGCCGCCCGTTCGGCGGAACGCAACGCGTGGTTGAAATTCTTCGGCATCAGCATGACCGAAGGGCGCAGCGCGATACGACTGGTCTTGGCGGCAAGATGGCCGTAGACCACTTCCGGCGCGGAGCTGGAAATGCCGCCCAGGGCAAGATGCTGTTCCGACAGGGCAACGATGTCGAAGCCCATTTTCTCCGCGAATACGGCTTCATCCACGAGCTCATAGAGACGGCGCGAGTAACTTTGGCCGACCTGGGTTTCCTGCTCCGACCAGAACCCGAACTTGATAGACATCTAAAGTCTCCTTATTGATTCATAGCGTTACCCGATGATGAAAAGATGGTGCCGTAGATTTCGCGGAAGATGCTGCCGAATAACCGTCGTGCTGGCGGCTTTACGAAATTTTGTTTCGCGGTAATTCAGAAAGGAGGGATTTCAGGTTCAGAGCAGATTCACGACCGCCAGCCACCTCTTTTATAGACACAGAAAGAGATACCAGCGGCGTGATCCATTTTGATCGGGATGGGGTTATCGGGGCGAGCTGAAGTAGTCCAGGAGCATCCGGGTGATACGTTCAATACACAGATCGCCGATCGCAGTGGACGAGCCATTCGGGTCGCCGAGAATGCCGTTCTTGCTGACCGCGCGGATGCCCCCCAGCCACATTGCCTGCAGATCCGTCTTCGATGGCAGACCGGGCTTTCCCGCCGCGTACAGGTTGGTTCGCACCCGCCGCGGGTGGATGCTCAGCATGACCGAGGTCTCGGCGATGTCGGCGTGTCCGCCAACACGGCAAGCGTCGCCCCCGGCATCGCCAACCGCGTCACGCCATGTTTTCAGCCATAATCCAGAGTCCGTGAAGGCATCCACCCGGCAGCCCTCCGGCATCTGGCTCTGAACGCGGGGCAGCATGCTCTGCAAGGCGGGAAAGTTGCCCACGTGCCCAGAGAAAAAAAGGATGTTTTCAAAGCCATGACTTGAAAGGCTTGCGCAGTAATCCGCGCAGATCGATTCAAAAGTAGGCTCGCGAAGTGAAATCGTGCCCGGGAAATCCAGATGGTGGACCGAGCAGCCCACCCGGATTGAGGGAGCGATCAGCGATTTTCCCAATGCCTTTGCCAGCGTCAACCCAAGATGCTCGGCGTGATCCGAGTCGACGCTCAAAGGCAAGTGGGCACCGTGTTGCTCGATGGCACCGCAGGGCACCAGCACGGTACGGAAGCCACTCTGGAGCGCCGCGCTCACCTCGGACGTGGTCATGAATTCCATTTTCAGGTTATCTTGAGACGCCACCGATTCAGCTCCCCTTCCGGTTCAGGAAGCCCTGACGTGCGTTCGCCGTTGATTCCCTCTCAAGGTAGCGGACCATGTCACGAATGGTGTACTCCTCCAGCTCCGGGTCCATCATCCTCACCGTATTGTTCAGCGTTCCTTTTATGGCACTGAAAAGATGAAGATCCTTTCCGCGCAGCGCTCGTGCCTCCCGCAGCGCCGTCTCCGCGAGTCCCGCAATGGGAACGACCTTGTTGACCAGGCCTATTTTCACGGCGTGCTGCGCCGAGATGAGATCGCCGCTGTAGAGCAATTTTTCCGCTGTCCGCCTGCCGAGGCGGTGCGCGCATTGGAGGATTCCCTTGGCCGCCGGGAGCAGGCCATGGTTGATCTCCGGAAAACCGAAGCTGGCATTATCGCTGCAAATCACGTAGTCGGCATGCAGTACAATCTCCAAGGCACCACCGACGGCATAGCCGTTCACGGCGCAAATCAACGGCGCCGCATAGTGCTCCACCTCGCACAGCATTCGATGGAATTCCCGCATACGCGGTATCGCCATATCCGGCTGTTCCGTTATTTCACGAATATCGCCTCCGGCGCTGAAGAACTTATCGCCCTCCCCGGAGAGGATTAACGCGGGCGGTTCCGGTTCGGAGCCGAACTCTCTGATCGAATCCTTGATCGCCACGATCAAGTCTCTGCTCAGAGCATTGGCCGGCGGCCTGTTTATGGTTAATAGAGCGATCTCTTTTGAGACCCTTTCTACCGAAATCATAATCATTCCTAATAAAAAGAGGTGATGCCGGGCATGCCTTTCCGAAGGCCTCTAGGCTCTTATTCGAAGGGTGCGTGATGAATTGATCGGCAGCGCGGTCTTGCGTGTGATTTGCTTGAGGACGAGGTTGGATCGGATGTTGGCAACAAAATCTATTTTGGCCAGTTTGCCGGCGATCAGGCGCTCAAGTTCCTCGATGTCCTGGACCACCACCCGCAGCAAAAAGTCACAGTCCCCGGTCATCCAGTTGCATTCCATGACCTCGGGAAAAAGATCAACCAGCTCTCGAAATTTCTCAATCGCCGACTGGATGTGCTTGTCCAGTGTCACCTGAATGTAGGCGTTTATCTCCAGCCCCATCACTTTCGGGTTCAGCAGTGTGATTCGCTTTTCGATAATGCCGCTTTTTTCCAGGTTTTTTACTCGTGCCAGACAGGGCGAAGGCGACAGGTGTACGCGCTCGGAGAGCTGCACATTGGTCAGATTGGCGTCGTTCTGGAGTTCATTGAGGATTTTTATATCTATTCCATCAAGCGTCAGCATGTTCATGATGGGAATACCTGCGTAGTTAGTGACTATAAATTGCGTCGCGGAACGTCCGGTTTTCCACAATTCTTCTGATTAGTCGCTTGCGCTCGGCCCGGGTGGCCGCACTCACCGGCCCACCGTGAAGAGCACCTACAGGCAAGACTACATGGATGTGATAATTCGAAAGAATCCTGATAAACGCCAAATTCTATCGAGAAACTGCCATTCTCCGCTGACTACCGCCCGGGGTCGGACCGCACTACTACCGCCCGGGGTCGGACCGCACTAACTTATTGACAGTTAAGGGAAAGGCGCTGTTTCCCCGCCGTATAGAAGGCCTAAGCCGCGGTTTTCCCTGCCCAAAAGCTCGACTAACAATAAAAAAGGGAAAAGGGCTTAACGCCCTTTTCCCCTACTAAAAACCCCACTCTAACCGCAAAAACGCTCTCCTGAGACCACCGTAACTTATTTAAATCAAACAGTTACGGCGGTCCGACCCCGAAGGGCAGGGACCCCGAAGGGTCAGGGTTCGTAGCGCCATTCGCCGTCTTCGCCGGCGACGGGCTGGAAGCCGCGGCTGGCGGTTTGCGGGTGGAAGTCCTCGAACGGGTTGAACACCAGGCCCTGCGTATTAACGCTTTGCGGGTGCGTCAGGTCGGCCACGTACTGGGAGTCCTCCACCACCTTGCCGCCCAGGGTGCGGTCGTTGAGGTAGACCCGCGCCTTGCCGTTGGTGGTGTCGACCATTTCGTAGACCCGGTCGCTGTCCGCATTGTTGGTGACGCGCACGTTCACCTGGCCGGCGCGGATGGAGCCCGGCGCGGTGGCGTTGTTGACCAGATTGCGGCCTTCCAGGGTCACGGTGGCGCCGCCCAGTCCGGTGGTGGTGTGGATGCGATCCACCGCCAGGGTCTGGCCGGCGCGGTAGTGCACCGGGCCGCCGCTGTGGGTTTCCGCGCCGGTGACCATGGTGACGTCGCCGTTGCCACTGACGCTGACGCCGTCGGTGCCGGTGATGCGGCCACGCTGGGTCAGGTCGCCGCCGGCGGTCAGGTCCACGCGGCGGCCGTTCAGGTCGCCGTCCAGATCCAGGTCGCCGCCGGTGGTCAGCCCCAGGCCGCCCTGGCCGGTAAGGCCGGTGACGGTGAGCGGGCCGGTGTTGCGGTTGTTGATATAGACACCGCCGCTGCCGCCGGTGGCGCCCAGGGTTTGCACGTCCACGTCCAGCGGGTCGCTGGCGCGGGCGATGCCGGTGGCGGCGGTCAGTTCCAGCAGAGCGGCCACGATGTTGTTGGCTTCCGCGTTGCCGTCCAGGATGGCGCCGGCCACCGCGGACAGCATCACCGCATTGCCGGGGGCCAGGGCCTGCACTTCGTTGACGGTCAGGTTGCCGGTCAGCGTGCGTACGCGAATGTCACCGTTGTTGATGGTGGCGTCCAGACCGGCCAGGCCGTCCTGCTCTTCCACGTTGATGATCCCGGTGTCCGCCTCCGCCCGCAGCCGTTCCGCGCGGGTGGCGATGGCCACCGTGTCGGTGCCGATGCCGTCACGGCCGCTCAGCGACACCTCGGCGCCGCTGACGCGGGTGGAGGTGTCGTTGTCGTCCAGCAGGGCACCGTCCTTGGCCACCAGGGCCACGTCACCATCGGCATGGATATCACCCAGGGTGGCATCGCCGCCTTCCACCAGCACGCCGACGCGGCCGTCGCCGGTGCGAGCCTGGCGAATGAACACCGGGCCCTGCTGCCGCAGGATGATGTCGCCGGCGTCGCTGAGCGCGTCGATGCGCTCGGCCCGCAGGGTCAGCAGGTCGTCCAGGTTCTCGCTTTGCGGCAGGCCGCCGATGCCCTGGCCGGCGCGCAGCGCCACGTAACGGCCGTCGATCTCGCCGGCGCCGTCGGTGGCGATGGCGCCGGTGGCGGTCAGCGACACGTCGTGGGCGTCGGCGTCGACCCGGCCAATGCCCAGGTTACCGTCGGTGCCCACGGTGATGTCGCCGTCGGCGGTGTCGGCCAGATCCAGACGCAGGTCGCCCTGGTTGTCCAGGTCGATGGCGCCGGTGCCGGTCACCGCCAGGGTGGCACTGTCCAACTCGCCGCGCAGGTCGATGCCGTCCACCGCGGTGGCGTTCAGGTCGGCGGCGCGCAGTTCACCGTTTTCGCCGGTGGACAGGCGGCCGGCACTGTCCAGCACCACGTCGCCGTTCACCGCCAGAGAGTCGATGGTCAGGTCGCCGCCGGCGCGCAGGTGGGCGTCGCCGTCCGCCAGGCTGCTGTCTTTCACGGTCAGCCCGTTGCTGTCCAGATCCCGCAGGTGCAGATCACCGCTGCCGGTGATGGTGGCGTAGAGGTTGGTCACGCGGGTTTTCAGGCCGCTGAGCGAGGAGCCGATGCTCTTGGCCGCGGACAGGAACAGGTTGTCGCCGTGAATGTGCTCGGCGATGGCCGGGTCCGCCTGAATGCCGCCCTTCTGGCTGGTCACGGACACGTCGTCGCCGGCACGCAGGGTGGACAGGGCCACGTCGTCACCGGCGTCCAGGGTCAGGTCGGCGCCGCTGTTCATGGCGCTGGTGGCGTCCATGGAGAGCTTGCCACCGGCGCTGGCGTCCAGGTCGGCGCCGGCGCTCAGACCGGCGTTGTGGGCCAGGGTCAGATCGCCGTCGGTGGCGGTGATGCGGGCGTTGCCGTCCACCGCGTTCAGGCTGGCGTTATCGAAGTCCACATCGGTGCCGGCGGTAACGGTCACGTCCCGGTCGCCTTTCAGGGCGCTGCCGTTGTTGACCAGCACGGCGCCGTCATCGCTGCCCAGGGTGAGCGAGTCGCTGGCGGTGACGCGGGTGCCGTCGGTGACGGTCAGGTCGCCGCCCACGGTCAGGCTCAGGTCCGCCGGGTCGGCGTCCGGGGCGTCGCCGCTGGTCAGGGTGGCAGCGGTCAGGGTACCCAGACCACCGGCTGAGCCGGTGAGCTTGCCGCCGGCGGTGACGCCGGCGCGGGTCACGGCCAGGTCGCCGTCGGTGGCCGCCAGATCCAGGGTGCCTTCGGCCTGGACCGTGGCGTCGCTGACGGTCAGGTCATGGCCCGCGCCCAGGTCCAGATCGCCGCCGGCCCGGGCCTCGGTGCCGGTGGTAAAGGCCAGGTCGTTGCCGGCATCGGCGAAGAGATCGGCGCCGGCGTACAGGGTGCTGCCCTGCCGCACGGTGAGGTTACCGTCGCTGGCGGTGAGGCTCAGGTCACCGTCGGTGGCGCGTACCAGGGAGGCGTCCACGGTCAGGTCGCCCTTGGCCTTGAGGTCCAGATCGGTCGCGGCGGTGGCCTGGCTGTTGGCCACAGCCAGGTCCGCGCCTTGCGCCTCCAGGGACAGATCGCCGCCCGCCTGGGCGGTGGCCTGATCCAGGGTCACGTTCTGGCCGGCGGTGCCGGTCAGGTCGTTGCCGGCGGTCAGCGCGCCGCCGCTGGTGACGCTCAGGTCGCCGTCGGTGGCGGTGACGGTCAGGTCGCCCTCCCCGGCTTCCACGGACGAGCCGTTGTTGATGCGCACGTCGCTGCCCGCGGTGAGGGTGGCGTCGGTGGCCGCCTGCGCCCGGCTGCCGTTGGTGAGGACGATGCTGCCTTCCTCGCTGCCCAGCACCAGGTCGCCGGCGGCGGTGGCACGGCTGCCGTCGGTGAAGGTCAGGTCGCCGCTGCCCGCGTTCAGGGTTAGGTCGACACTACCGGCTTCCAACGGCGCGAACGCGAAGGGCATCAGCGGCGCCGGCTGGCCGCTGGCCAGGGTGGCGCTGGTCAGGGTGATGGCACCACCGGCGTCGCCATCCAGGAAGCCCCCGGCGGTGACCGTGGAGCGGCTCACCGACAGGTTGCCCGTGGCGGCGGTCAGGGAGGCGTCGCCATCGGCGCGGGCCTGGGCGTCTTGCACACTGATGTGGCGGCCGGCATCCAGGTCCAGATCGCCGCCGGCGGTGGCCGTGGCGCCGGTGCTGAACGCCACGTCGGTGCCGGCGTTACCGGTGAGGTCGTTGCCTGCGGTCAGGCTGGAGGACTGGCTCGCGGTCAGGTCACCGTCGGTGGCGTTGATATCCAGGTCGCCGTCACCGGCTTCCAGCCGCGAGCCTTCCGCCAGGCTGACGCTGGACCCGGCGGCCACGGTGGCGTCAGTGACGGCGGTGGCGCGGCTGCCGTTGGTGAGGCTGACGTTGCCTTCGTCGCTGTCCATCACCAGCGCCCCGGCGGACGCCACGGTGCTGCCCTGGGACAGGGCGATGTCACCGCTGCCCGCGTTCAGGGTCAGGTCCACATTGGTGTCGGGCTGCGGCGCGAACGGCACCACGGCCAGGTAGCCGCTGTTCAGGGTGGCGGCGGTCAGCAGGATGCCCTGGCCGGCGTCGCCGTCCAGGAAGCCGCCGGCGGTGACCGTGGAGCGGGTCACCGACAGATTGCCGTCGGTGGCGGTCAGGGCGGCGTCGCCGTCGGCGCGCACCTGGCTGTCTTCCACGGTGAGGTGACGGCCGGCGTCCAGATCCAGGTCGCCGCCGGCGGTGGCCTGGGTGCCGGTGGTGAACACCAGATCCGTGCCGGCGTCGCCGGTGAGGTCGTTGCCGGCGGTCAGACGGGAGGACTGGCTGACGCTCAGGTTGCCGTCGGTGGCGGTGAGGTCCAGGTCGCCGTCGGTGGCGGTGAGCGCGGAACCGGCGGACAGCACCAGGTTCGCCCCGGCGGTCACGGTGGTGTCACCCCGGGCGGTGGCCTGGCTGGTGACCAGGGTCACGCTGCCGGTGTCGGCGGTGAGACTCAGGTTCTGGCCCAGGGATTCCGCGGTGGCGTTATTCAGAGACAGATCGGTGCCGGCGCGCAGGGCCACGTCGCCGGTACCGGCGGCGCGACTGCTCTGGCTGAGGTTGAGAGTGCCGTTGGTGGCGGTGGCATTGAACGTGCCGCCGTTGGCGATCAGCGTGGAGCCCGCGGACAGTTGCAGGTCCTGGCCGGCGCTGGCGTCCAGCTTACCACCGGCGGTGGCGTCGCTGTCGGTCATGCGCAGGGAGCCCTGGCGCGCGGTCAGCGCCAGGTCCAGGCCGGCGTTGGCGAAGGCGTTGGTCAGCAGCATCTGCCCTTCGGCGGTGAGCGTCAGCTCGCCGCCAGCGGTGGCACCGCTGTTCTGGGTGAATTCCAGGTCCCCGCCGTCGGCGGTGGCACTCAGATCACCCTGGGTGGCGGTCAGCGCGGCGCCGCCGGACAGGCGCACGTGGTCGCCGGCGGTCAGGGTCAGGTCCTGTTCGGCGGTGGCGCGCCCGGTGTTCAGGGTCACGTTGGTGCCGGCGCTCAGGTCCAGATCAGCGCCGGACAGGATCTGACCGTTGTCGACCACCAGCAGCTCACCGTTCTCGGCGCCCACCTGGGTGTCGCCGGTGCCGGTAATGGTGCTGCCCTGGGTCAGGCGCACGTTGCCGCCGGCGTCCAGGTCCAGGGTGCCGTCAGCGGGTTCCGCGTCCGGGTCGGTGGAGTCGCCGGCACTGATCAGGCCGCTGATCAGCACGGCGTCACCGCCGGCCTGGCCGTCGAAGGCACCGCCGGCCAGCATCTGGCTGTTGTTGAGGCTGATGTCGCCGTTGGTGGCGGTCACCTTCATGTCGCCGTCGGTTTCGGTGTTCAGCTGCGATTGAGTGAGGCGCACGCTGCCGCCGGCGCTGACGGTTTGCGCGCCTTCGGTGCCCGCGCGGCTGTTGGTGAGCAGCACGTCGCCGTCTTCGGCGGTGACGCTCATGTCGCCGCCGGACTGGGCGGTGGCGTTGATCAGCGCCACCTGGTTGCCCGCCTTCAGGCCCAGGGTGGTGGTGGCGGAGGCGCTGCTGCCGCTATTGAACTCCAGGTTGCCCTCGGTGGCGGTGGCTTTCAGGGCCCCGTTGGTGGCGGTGAGGGTGGACAGGCTGGACACGGTGATGTTGTCGCCGGCGCTGACGGTGACGTCCTCGGCGCCGGTGGCCTGGCTGTGAACCAGGGTCACGTTGCCGTTTTCACCGGTCAGGGTCAGGTCGCCGCCGGCCTCGGCGCTGGCGTTATTGAGCGACACCGTGGTGCCGCCTTTCAGCGTCAGGTCGCCGTCGGCCTGGGCGCGGCTGTTCTGCACCAGGCTGACACCGCCTTCGGTGGCGGTGGCGGACAGGTCGCCGCCGCTGGTCAGTTGCACGCCGTTGATGGCGCTGATGTCCCCGGTGGAGGCGGTCAGCGCCAGGTCGCCGTCGGCATCCAGATTGGCGTTGATCAGCTGGCCCTTGCCGCTGCTCAGGCGGGTGTCGCCTTCGCCGGTCTGGGTCACCGCTTCGTTCACGGTGAGGGCGCCGTCGGCCACGGTCAGATGCAGGTCGCCGTTGGCGTCCAGGCCGGTGAGACCGGGCAGGCCCAGGTTCGGGGTGACGCCGCCCACGGTGAGGTCGCGGTTCTGGTTGAACAGGTAGAGGCCGCCGTCACCGGCGTCCGCTTCCAGGGCGCCGGTTTCGATCAGCAGCGCCTGGTCGGCGGTGCCGATGCCGTTGCCGGCACGCAGGGCCAGCTGGTCGGCGTACAGTTCCGGGGTCTGGTCGGCGTCGTTGAGGGCGTCGATGGCGCCGTCGGCCACCAGGGTGATGTTGCCGCCCTCGCCGTTGGTGCGCACTTCGCCCAGATGCAAATCACCGGCGTCGCTGGTGAGGGTGATGTTGCCGGTGGTGGTGGTGACCTTCTCCACGTCCAGGTCGTCCTGGTCGTGGATATTGATCTCGCCCTTGGCGTCGGCGGTGACCACGTCCACGGCGGTGTCCAGGCCACGCTGGGTGACGCTGCCGGTGGCGCCGATGGCGCCGCCGGCGGTCAGCTCCAGACGCTTGCCGGCGATCAGGGTGCTGTTGTCCTGGTCGTCGTCGATGCGGCCGTCCGCGTTCAGGCGGATGGTGGCGCTGTCGCCACCGGCCGCCAGTTCGTGGACGGTCAGGTTGCCACCGGCGGTGACGTCGATGTCGCCGTTCAGGGTTTCCAGGGCGATCAGCGCGAGGTCGTCGCGCTCGCGCAGCAGCACGTCGCCGTCGCTGGTGCCGCTGTCGACCACGCGGTCCACCTGGGTGTCCAGTTCCACCTGGCCGTCGGCGCCGAAGTGCAGGTCGCCGCCGGTGACGTTCAGGGTGTCGCCATTGTCGTCAATGATGGCGCCGCCCTCGGCCACCAGATAGGTGTCGCTGTCGGCGGTCACATCGGTGTCGATGATCTGCGTCTTCAGGCGCAGGTCGCCCCGGTTGGCGAGCCCCATGTCGCCGGAGGCGGTCATGCCGCTCAGGCCGTCCACGGTGCCCAGCACCAGTTCGTCGCCGCCGTTGTCGTTGATCACGAAGGCGTCGCCGTCGCCGGCGTCGATGGCGATTTCATCGGTGTCGGTGTACAGCGAGTCCTCTCGGCCGGCGACGCCCTGCTCGGCGCGCACGGCGATGGCCGGCGCGTGCAGCATGCCCACGTCCGCGACCCAGTCGCCGTCCACCCAAGTGCCGCCGATGCCGCGTACCGCGCCCTCGGCCTGCAGGGAGATCAGCGTCGGGCTGACCACGTCCCCCACCACGCTGATATCGCCCGCCACGTTTTCGGCGCGGATCTCGCCCACGGAGTTGATGTCGCCGAGGCCCAGATTACCGGTGGAGTCCAGGTACACGCCGGTGTTCAGCGCGCGGCCACTGCTGGTGCCCATGTCCAGGCGATTGGCCTCGATGCCCAGCGGCTTGGCGGCGGACATGTCGATGTCGCTGGCCTGGTCGTAGGCGGCGATGGACTGCTGACGCAGCGCCTGGCTGGCGTCGCGGGCGGCGGTGGCCTTGAACACGGAGTGGTCCGCCATGTCGCGGGACACCCGGGTGGTGTCGCGCAGCCGGGTCCAGGTATCCACGTTGGTGACCGCGTCGCCGAAGTAGCTCTTGGCCACGTCCAGGTCGTTGAGCGCGTTATTGACCTCGTCCGCCAGGGGCGAGACCACGTTGCGGTCGTATTCGTCCACCGCGATCTGCGCGATCGACAGGGCCAGGCTCAGGCCCTGGAAGGCGGCGTCGGAGCCGCCGTCACCGCTGAACGGAATGGCCTGGGCCGCGCCGGCGGCCAGGGACACGGCATCCACCGCCGCCTGGGCCACGGAGACCACCCGATTGAGATTATCCAGGGCGGTGCCGGCGGCGCTCAGCTGGCTGGCGAGACGGTCCGCGGTGCGCTGGGCGCTGGTCAGGTTCTGCTGGGCAATGTTCTTGTTGACGATCGCCGAGTTGAGCGCGGCGAGGTAGGCCTCCAGTTGCTGCTGCAGGATCTGCAGCTGCAGGATCTTGGCGTTCAGTTCCGCCACCCGGCCGGCGTAGTCGGCGATGGCGGTGTCGCGGGCGATTTCCGCGTCACGCTGGCTGGGGGTGTTGCCGATCAGGGTGACGTGGTCGCCACGCACGTTCTGGTCGGCGCCGTTGCCGTCCAGGATCACACCGTCACGGGCGATCACATAGACGTCGCCGGTGCCGCCGGTGTCCAGCATGCCCAGGGTCACATTGCGGTCCGCGTCCAGGGTGATGTCGCCGCCCTCGGTGACCAGGTTGCCGGTGATGATGTTGCCGTTGTAGCCCTCGTTGGTGCCGTCGGCGCGGGCGGTCAGGGTGATGCTGCCACCACCGGGCAGGCGGATGGTGTCGTCCTGATTCAGGAACACGATGTTGCCGTTGGTGGCGGTGAGCACCAGCTTGCCGCCGTCCATCACCAGGATGCCGCCGTTGTTGTCGAGCACGGTGATCGAGGCGGCCACGATGGTGACACCACCGGCGCCCTTGCCCACCAGGCTGTCCGCGTCCACTTCCACGGCGCCGGGGCTGGCGGCGTTGACGTCGCCGTTGCCGCCGCTCACCGACATCTGGTCCACGTCCAGTACCAGCGGGCCGGTGTTGCCGACGCCCTGCTGGGCGCGCAGGTCCACCTTGCGGGCCACCACGTTGGCGTCGCTGGACCCGTCCGGGCGGGCGTCGTTGATGGCGCCGCCGCTGGTCAGGGTGACGTTGCCACCGGACGAGGTCACGGTGCCCAGGTTCATGGTGCCGACGGTGTCGATGTTCACGTCACCGCCGGCGGCGCGGGCGCGGATCAGGCTCAACGGACCGCTGTCGCGGTTGCGCAGATAGATGCCGCCGTTGCGGGCGTCGACCACCAGTTCGTCGACGCGGATTTCCAGGGCGTCCACGGTACCGTCGGCGGCGCCCACCTGCAGGGCGTCCAGGGTCAGATCGTTGGCGACGATGTTGTCAGCGTCGCCGTTGCCGTCGCTGACACGGCCGGTGGCGTTGAAGGTGACGCTGCCGCCACTGGACAGCCGGCCCAGCACGGTGTTGCCGGCCTGGGTGAAGTCGATGTCGCCAACCGCTTCCGCGTCGAGCATGCTCAGCGCGCCCACGTTGGTGACGTAAACGTCGCCCTCGGACAGCATGGACAGCTTGCCGGTGATGGCGGTGGACAGCGCGCGCGCTTCGCTGCCGATGCGGGCCGCGTCCAGTTCCACGTTCTTGCCGGTAATGGCGGTGTTGTCGCCATCGCCGTTCAGCTCACCGGTGGCGGTGAGACGGATCAGGCCGTCCGCGGACACCTGACCCAGGTTCAGGTCACCTTGATGGCTCACGGTCACGCCACGACCGGCGCCGCCGGCGGCGGCGTTCAGCGCCAGCGGGCCTTCGCCCTGGTTGTCCAGGTCGATGTCGCCGTCGCGGGTGGTGGCATCGATGCGGTTGGCGTCGGTGGTCAGGTCGATGTCGTCGCCGGCGGCCAGTGCCAGGCCGTCGGCGGCCAGCACGCCGCCGCCGTCGCCGATGCGGCCACTGGCGCTCAGGTCCACCTGATGGCCGCTCAGATCGGCGCCTTCCACGATCAGGTTGCCGGCACCGTTGTTGAAGGTCAGGTCCAGCCCTTCGCCACCGCCGCGCTGCACCGACAGGTGTTCGTTGGCGCGGTTGAAGCTGACGCCGCCGTCGTCGTCGGTGACCGATACATTGCCACCCAGGGTGGTCGCATCCAGGCTCGACAGCAGGCCGGTGTTGGCCACATAGGTGCCGGCCAGGCTGGTGCCGGTGGTGGTGGTCAGGCGGTCCACTTCGGTGGTGAGCGCCTGGGCCGCGGTGCCGATGGCGCCGTCGGCGTCCAGGGTCAGGTGATTGGCGCGCACGTTGAGCGGCACGCCGTCGTTACCACGAATATTGCCGCCCTGGCTGATCACCGAGGCGTCGCCATCCTGTACGTTCACCAGGCCCAGCACCACGTCGCCCACGGTGGCTTCCAGCTCCACCCTGGCGTTCTCGCCCTGGGCATGGATGGTGTTGACGTTGAGACCGTTGTTCTCGGTCAGGAAAACGCCGTTGCCGCCGGAGCCGGCGCTCAGCGAGTTGCTCTGGGTTTTCAGGGCGCTGCCGCTCTGACCGATGCGGTCCGCGGCTTGCAGAAAGACGAAGCGCCCGGTGAGCATGGCGCTGTCGCCGCCGTTATAGAGACCGCCGCCGCGGGACAGCATGATCAGTTGGTCGGTGGCGGACACGGTGTCGCTGATGACGATATTGTCGTCGGCGCCGATCACCACGTCGTGGCTGCCGGTGGCGCCGTTGCTCAGGGTGATGCTGCCGTCGGCGTTGCTGATGCCGGTGGACGAGGCGGGCAGACCGGCCTGGATGATGCGCTCGCCGGCGCTGATCTTGCCGAGCACCAGTTCACCGTCCTGGTCGTCCACGTAGATGCCGCCGTCCTGGGTGGACGCGGAGAGTACGTCCACGGCGGTGGTGACCGCCTGGCCGGCGTTGCCGATGGCGCCGTCCGCTTTCAGATTGGTGGCCCAGGCTTCCACGTTGATCTCGCCGTTGTCGCTGCCGCGCAGGTCGCCTTTCTCGGCGGTGATCAGGGCACGCAGGCCGGCGTCCACACTGTTGTCGCCGGTGCTGACCCGCTCCAGGGTCAGGTCGCCGGCGGTGTCGGTGATCACCACATGGCCTTTTTGCGCTTCGGCGCGCAGGGTGTCCGCGTCAATGCGCAGGGCGTTGTTCTCGGCGCCGATGGTGGCGCCGTCCACGGTGGTGGCCAGGGTCACGCGGTTGCCGCTGGCGGCGGTGTCCAGGTTGCCGTTACCGACGATGTTGCCGGCGGCGGTGACGCTCAGATCACCCTCCACGTTGACGCCGGACAGGGTCACGCCGCCGTCGCCGTGGGTGAAGCTGAGGTCGGTTTTCACCGTATCGCGGCTGGCGCTCAGGCTCTGGCCGTTGAACTGAACGGTGATGTCGTCCTGCACCGGGCCGCCGCCGATGGGATCGACGCCGTCCTGCTTGAAGCTCACCTCGGCGCTGTCGCCGGTGGTGATGCTCAGGCTGTCCAGCTGATTGGCTTCGCTGACGCGGATGGCGCCGCTCTCGCTGCTCACCGCCAGGTCGTCCACGTCGGTGTGCACGGCGCTGGTGGCGCCGATGCCGGTGCCCGCTTTCAGGGTGGCGGAACCACCACTGATGGAGCCGCCGTTGGAGACGATGGCGTTGGTGGCCTCCAGGGTGGTGTCGCCGGCGGCGATGGTGCCGGATTGTTCCAGGTCGTCACCGGCCATGGTCAGTTCGGTGGCGGCGGTGATTTCGCCCTGGTTGACCACCGACGACATGACGGCGCTGGTTTCGCTGCCGGAAAGCAGCACATGGCCGGCTTCGATCTTGCCGTCCGGGCCGTTCTTGACCGAGCCGGTGGCGCCGGTCAGGTCCGCGTCGGTCACCGAGAAGGTGACCAGGCCGTTGCCGGTCAGGTCGATGTCGTAGGAGCCGTCGTTGGCCAGGGTCACGCGGCCCACGTTGGCGATGATGTGGCCGGTGTTTTCCACGTTGGGGGCGATCAGGTAGACGAAGCCGCCGTTGCCCACCTCGATCTTGCCCTGGTTGGTGATGGCGGCGTTGTTCATCAGCTCGCCGCTGAAGTTGAGCTTGCCGTCCATGAAGTCCTGATCGGCGATGTCGAAGGTGGTGGCCAGCAGGCCGGCCACGTCGATCTCGGCGCTGGCGCCGAATACGATGCCGTTGGGGTTGATCAGGAAGATGTTGCCGTTGGCGGTCAGCGCGCCGCGGATCTGGGACACGGTGTCGCCGGTGACCCGGTTGAGGGTCACGTCGGTGCTGGCCTGGTGGATGAATTTGACCAACTCACCGGGATCGATGCTGAAGTCGTTCCAGTTGATCACCGCCTTGCTGGACAGCTGGTTGATGATGGTTTCCATGCCATCCGGCGTGATCGAGGCGTTACCCTGCACCACCTGACCGCCGCTGGGGCCGGCGTGGACCGCGCCGCTGAAGCCGAACACTGAAACCGAAACGGCGACCGCCACTGAAGCATTGCGTTTTTTATTTCGTGCCATGATTCGTTACCCGTAAAAGTGGTGGCGCTCAGAAGCGGTAGCGTGCTTGAGCGTAGAAATAACTGTTGTCGCCGGTTTCGGTGCCCAACGGCAGCCCCCAATCCAGGCGCACCTCAATGGGGTCCCAGGGCCGGGCCAGCAGGCCCAGGCTGACGCCGGAGATATCCTGCTCATCGTCCTGGTCGTAGAACGGTTCCTTGATGTACAGACGGCCGTGGCTGAGCTGGCCGATCAACTGGTAGCGGGAATCGTCGGCGAACAGGTCGTAGCGCGCCTCCAGGGAAGCGGTAACGCCGCTGTCGCCGGAATAGATCGACGGCGGATGACCTTTCACGGAATTGACGCCACCGATGGCCCACTGCTCGCTGGACACCAGCGGGTCGAAGGCGTACTGGCCGTACAGGCGCGGGATCAGCAGGGTGCGGGCGTTAAGGCGCTGGATGCGGGCCAGGTCCAGGGTGATCTTGGTGAAGTCGTTGTCGGCGCCGGCGAAGGCGCGGCTGGACAGGGAGGAGTTGTCGTCCATGCCGCCCAGGCTTTCGCCCAGGCCGTGGTGCAGGTCCACCGACACCAGGCTGCGCCCGGACAGGTCGGTGCGGTCCAGGGCCACGCCCACCCGCAGCTTGCGGATGCGGTCCTCGGCGATGCGCACGCCGAGCATGTCCTGATCCAGGTCGGTGCCTTCCAGCCAGGCGCTGTAGGTCAGCACGCTGCGCGCGGACAGGATCTGGTCCTGCAGCACGCCCACGCCCAGCCCGGTGCTGTCGCCTTCCACTTCCAGCACCTCGAAGTCGCGGCCCACGTTGACGTTACCGGTGGAGCCGTACACCTGAACGCTGGTGCCGCGGGCGTTCACCGGGGTGACGTAATCCGCGTAGGCGAACCAGGCATCGCCGTCGCCGATGGACTGCATGCCGATCAGGTTGGCGTTGTCGCCCCGGCCGGTCAGGTTCTGCAGGGTGATGGACGGCACCACCCGGTAGCGACCGGTGTCCTTGCTGCCGTAGTTGTTGAATTCCAGCGCGCCGGTCACACGGGGCTGTTCCTCGACCTTGATGACCAGGTCGGTGTAACCCTGGCGGGCGCCGGGCTTGAGGGCGGCGGCGGCCTCGATGCCGGACTGACGGTTGAGGCGGGTCAGGGCCCGTTCCACCCGGTCAAGCCGCACCGGTTCGTCACGGTGCACATCGGCGGCGGCCAGGGCGTCCAGGATGCGCTGGGAGGCGTAGCGCTGATTGCCTTCGATGCGGATCTCACCCAGCTGGCCTTCCAGCACCACCAGTTTCACCGGCGTGCCGTCGGCGAAAGTCTGCTGCGGCACCACCACCTTGACCAGCGGGAAGCCGGCGTCGTGGTAGAACGCCTCCACCCTGGCGGCCAGGCCCTGGATGTCCTTGAGCGTCATGGGTTTGCCGATTTCCGAGGCGATCAACCCGGACAGGTCGGAGGCGGTGTAGGTGTAGTTGCCCTGGAAGGTAACCCCGTTGACCACCACCTGGGGCGGCGTGCTTTGCGCCCGCGCCGGGCCGATATGGAAGGCCAGCGCCAGGGCCAGAAGTGCGATACGCAAGAAACCGGATTGACTGCTCATTGTTGCATCCCGAAAAACCCGTCGATAAAAGGATCGAGATGGAGAGCAAGGTGCGGACGCACCCCGGGTGGCGGTTAAGGTCCCCTCCCCCCGTATTTTTTTGCTATCCCCGGCCGGAGTTCATCGCTCCGATCGTTGTTCTCACCCCCTGGCCCGAAGGCCGACTGCAAACTCTTTCATTCAAGGAACGAGTTCACAATTCGGGCAATCTATTTCACGGAAATACAACGGTCAACGTGCATTTCTTTACAATGGTTAACCTTTTACAAAGCCCTTTGATCACTAAATTTTCGCACCCTTAGCGCACTCTAAGCCTAAAAGATTAGTTCGGATAACAGGTCCCACGGGGCAGGATTCCCGGGCGTTCGCCACGGGGGTGCGCTGTTTCATGACCAGGGCGGGGAGAAAATAAAGATGAAACAACATCGGGGTGTCCGGCGGCGACGCGGCCGCTCGGAAACGAGAGAACGGGCTCAGCCGTTGGCATTAGAAAAATATTTGTAGATAAGCGCGAAGAAATCCCAGATGGCGGACGTTTTCGATGTTTAGCCTCGCCGTGGCGCCGGCTCCTCGGCCAGTTCGTGCACCCAGACCAAAGTGCCCGCGATCACCGCCACCGGCATGATCACCAGGTTGACCAGAGGCAGCATGGTCAGGCCCAGAATCACCGAACCGAAGGTCAGCACCAGCCAGCGTTTGGTCTTCAAACGTTCCAGCATCACCGTGAACGGCACCTGGCGGTTGTCGGCGGCGTAGTCGATGTATTGCATCCCCAGCAGCCAGCCGGACCACAGGAACCACACCGCCGAGGCCAGCACGTTGACCACCGGAATGAAGTAGATCACCAGCACCACCAGCAGGATCAGCACCGCCCGCCACAGCCAGTACCAGGTCTTGCGCAGTTCCCGCTTGAACACCCGCACGGTCATGGCGGCGATGGATTCCTCCGGCATCGGCCGGCCCGTCATGCGTACATCCACTTTTTCCGCCAGGAAACCCATGAACGGGGCGGCGAGAAGCTGTACGCCCAGGGTGAAGACGCTGGCCATCAGGCCCAGCAGCAGGATCCACACCAGCACCACCGCCGCGCCGACCAGAAAGTCCAGCGCCCCATTCAGGAAACTGAGCCCGCCATCGAACGACCAGCCCGCGGTGGCGGCACCGATCCAGCCGGCGATCCACTGGCCGGACAGATAGTAGAGGCCGCCGAACACCAGCACATTGAAGATCATCGGCACGATCACGTAACCGCGCAGCCCGGGGCTGCGGGCCAGGGTCAGGGCTTGCTTGAGATAGTCCAGCGCACGGGTGATCTGGGACACGGCGACCTCGCTGTTGGCTTGGGCGGATTGGGCGGATTCGCGCCGATTCTAGCATCGCCTCGGGTCGAGACCAGTGCCCGACGGCCGGCCCCGCCGAGTGACGGGGCCGCGAGGGGAACCGGTCAGACGTAGACGTCCAGTTCCACCGGGATGTTGCCACGGGTGGCGTTGGAGTACGGGCACACCTCGTGGGCCTTGTCCACCAGGGCCTTGGCATCATCCTCGTCCAGGCCGGGCAGCGTCACCGCCAGGGTCACCGCCAGACCGAAGCCCTGCCCGTCCGGGCCGATGGCCACCTTGGCATTGATATGGGTCTCGTCGGACAGTTTCACCTTGGCCTGGCCGGCCACCAGCTTCAGGGCGCTGAGAAAGCAGGCGGAATAGCCGGCGGCGAACAGCTGCTCGGGATTGGTGCCCTCGCCGCCCGGGCCACCCAGGGCCTTGGGCATGGCCAGCTGCAGATCCAGTTGCTTGTCGCTGCTGGTGACCCGGCCGTCGCGGCCACCGGTGACGCGGGCTTCCGCCTGATACAGGGTTTTTTCGATGGTCATGGTTCTCTCCTTGTTTGCGATGGAAAGTTTGCGATGGAAATATTGCGCTATTTTATCGTGCGCTATTTAAATGGGCGTGATAAAGGTTGTGCTATCGCCGCGCCCCGATCCCGGTCGCTTTAATCAGCGTCGGTGAGCTTGTCGCGCAAGTCTTCCAGCTGCGCCTTCAGAGCGCGCAATTCGTCCGGTTCGCAGTGGCTGGCACAGGCCACCGCCTCGGGAATCGCCTCGGCCCGGCCACGCAGGGCCCGACCGGCGTCGGTGAGCCGCACCTCCACCCGCCGCTCGTCCTCGGCGGCGCGCCGGCGTTGCAGCAGGCCGGCGCTCTCCAGGCGCTTCAGCAGAGGCGTCAGGGTGGCGGAATCCAGAAACAGCCGCTCGCCGATGGCCGACACCGACTGCCCGTCCCGCTCCCACAGCACCATCATTACCAGGTATTGCGGATAGGTCAGACCCAGCTCGCGCAGCAGCTTGCGGTAGACCTTGGTCATCGCCAGCTGGGTGGAGTACAGCGCGAAGCACAGCTGCAGATCGAGCCGCAGCAGGGAGTCCGGGGTGTCGGTGTCGTCAGTCATGGCGAGCATGATTACATAGCGCGCTATTCAATAGCAAGAAAGTATTGCGGAGCCCGTGGCGCGCGACGTCACCCGCGCCCCGCTCAACCGCCCCGCCCCTGCCAGCGACCCGGCGTCGTACCGAAGACCTGGCCGAACGCGTCGATGAAGGCGCTGGTGGTCTGGTAGCCGCACTCCAGGGCCACGGTGGTCACCGGCAGACCGATGGCCAGGTGTTCCAGGGCGCGCAGCAAGCGGGCGCGCTGACGCCAGGCCTGAAAGCCCAGCCCGGTTTCCCGGGGGAACCGGCGCGACAGGGTGCGCGGCGACAGGCCGGCCAGGCCGGCCCACTCGGCCTGGCCACGCCGGTCCGCCGGGTCGCGCAGCAGGGCGTCGGCGATGCGCGCCAGCCTCGGGTCCCGGGGCATGACCAGCCCCAGGGGCGCGCCGGGTAAAGCTCGGATTTCGGCGGCGATCACCGCCACCAGCGGATCCCGCTCCGGCGCCCAGGCCCGTTCATCCCAACCGGCCACGCGCTTCACCGCCTCCATGAGCAGGCCGGAGACGCGCAGGATGCAGGGTTCCGCCGGCAACCCCTGGCACAGCGCTTCGTTGATCAGCATGGCCCAGCCGCCGAACTGCCCGTGGGGATCGAGGCCGTGCTCCTGGCCTGGCGGAATCCAGATAGCGTGCAGAGCGGGGACCGCCCACCGGATGTCGCCGGTGTGCACGGTCAACAGCCCCTCCGTGGCGCCGCAGAGCTGCCCTTCCCGGTGCTGATGCACGCCGGCGGCGCGGGCCTCCCGGCTGGCCTGGGATTTATCCCAGAGCCGGGCCAGCAGAGGGCCCTGCACGGACGGGAAGGTGCCGCTGCCTCCGGTCGGGGACATCTTTGTCCAGCTCATCTTGGCGCTTTTCCGATATTGAATGGCTTTTATACGGTATTTCAGTCAGGCGCTCGCGGCTAGTCTGGATTACCCCCCTGATTCCCGGCCCCGACTGAAGGAAACGACAATGCAAGCCAACGATATTCTTTCCGATCAAAAGAACAGCCTGGAGCGGAACGGCACGGTGATCCGCGAAGGGTCCGAGGGGGCCTTGCTGGCCAATGCCCGCCCGCGGCTGGATCCGGCCACCGACAGCGACCGGGAGGCGGGCCATGAATCCGAATGATTTTCAGGTGCACGACATCGCCGACTTTCCGCTGGTGCGGTTGATGCCCGAGGGGCTGCCGGAGGGCTACGCGGTGCAATGGGAAGCGGAGCTTGAGGCTTTGATCGGGCAACCCGAGCCGTTCGTGATGGTGGTCGCCGCCCTCCGGGGTGAACACCGGGAAGCCCATGAGGACCGTAAACGGCGCTCCCTGTGGATGAAGCGCAACCGGGACACCCTGGCACGCCGCTGCCGGGGCATGGTGGCGGTGGAGCCGGATACCGGCAAACGAATGATAATGCAAACGCAAAGCGCGGCCCTGGCGGGCCTGTTCAAGGTGCCACTGCGAATCGTGGCCACCACCGAGGAAGCGGACCGGCTGGCCCGGGCCTTCCTCGGCGGCGCCGACGACGGTTAGCGCTGGCGTTCGATCAGCATGGCGACGCCCTGCCCCACGCCGATGCACAGGCTGACCAGGGCGTAGCGGCCGTCGATGCGCTCCAGCTGGCGCAGGGCGGTGAGCGCCAGGCGGGTGCCGGAGGCGCCCAGGGGATGGCCCACGGCGATGGCGCCACCGTTGGGGTTGAGGCGCTCGTCGTCGCCTTCCAGGCCGAGCTGTTTGCAGCAGCCCAGCACCTGGGCGGCGAACGCCTCGTTGATTTCGATCACGTCCATGTCGGCCAGGGTCAGGCCGGCGCGGTCCAGCACCTTGCGGCAGGCGCCCACCGGGCCCAGGCCCATGATGCGCGGCGGCACGCCGGCCACGCCGCCGGCGATGATACGGGCGCGCGGGGCGATGCCGGCTTTTTCGCCGGCGGCGCGGGAGCCGATGATCAGGGCGCCGGCGCCATCGTTGACGCCGGAGGCGTTACCGGCGGTGATCACGCCACCTTCCACGATGGCCGGCAGTTTGGCCAGCTTCTCCAGGTCGGTGCCCGGGCGCGGGTGCTCGTCCTCGGACACCGACAGCGGCGGCTTCTTGCGGCCCTGGGGCACTTCCACCGCCTGGATTTCGCCCTGGAAGAAACCGTCCACCCGGGCCGCTTCGTAACGGCGCTGGGACTGGGCCGCGTAGGCGTCCGCCTGCTCGCGGGTAATGCCGAGCTCGGCGGCCACGTTCTGGGCGGTCTCCGGCATGGTGTCGCGGCCGAACTGCTTCTCGATGGCCGGGTTCGGGAAACGGGCGCCGATGGTGCTGTCGTACATGGGCATGTTGCGGCTGTAGGGCGATTCCGCCTTGGCCATCACGAAGGGCGCCCGGCTCATGGACTCGGCGCCGGCGGCGATCACCAGCTGGCCTTCGTCCACGGTGACCATGCGCGCCGCGTCCAGGGTGGCGGCCAGGCCGCTGCCACAGAGCCGGTTGACGGTGAGCCCGGCCACCGACTCCGGCAGACCGGCGAGCAGACCGGCATGGCGGGCCAGGTTGCGGGCGTCTTCACCGGCCTGGTTGGTGTTGCCGGCCACCAGGTCCTCGAAGTCTTCCGGGGCGAACGGGTTGCGCGCGATCAGGGCACGGATCACACCGGCCAGCAGGTCGTCGGGGCGCACCGGCGCGAGGGCGCCGGCATGGCGACCGAACGGCGTGCGCAGGCCGTCATAAATATAGGCGTCGAGCATGGAGAGGTCCTCGAATCGGGGCAAGACGGACGCGCGGCGCGACCGCCATAAAAAAGGGTGATAGTCCGCATAGCGGAACGTTATTCCGAAACTTGACGGAAAGAATAGGTCGTGACAGAGTGCGATGCAAGCCGCCGGCGACCCACCGGTCATGCCTCCGGATGAACCGACCTCCAGATTAACCAATAAGACAGAAGAGCCCCATGATTCGCGACCAGGAAGTGCTCAATCAACTCGTCGACACCATCGGCCGTTTCGTGCGCGACCGCCTGATTCCGGCGGAGCAGACCGTGGCGGAAAACGATGCCATCCCCGAAGAGATCGCCAATGAAATGAAGGAAATGGGCCTGTTCGGTCTGTCCATTCCGGAAGAGTACGGCGGCCTCGGCCTGACCATGGAAGAGGAGGCCCTGGTGGCCTTCGAGATCGGCCACACCTCGCCGGCGTTCCGCTCCCTGTTCGGCACCAACAACGGCATCGGCGCCCAGGGCATCCTGATCGACGGCACCGAGGAACAGAAGCGCAAGTACGTGCCCAAGCTGGCCACCGGCGAAGTGATCGGCTCCTTCTGTCTGACCGAGCCCGATGTGGGCTCCGACGCCGCCAGCCTGAAAACCCGGGCGGACAAGGACGGCGACCACTATGTGCTGAACGGTACCAAGCGCTACATCACCAACGGCCCGGAAGCCGGCCTGTACACGGTGATGGCGCGTACCGATCCGGACAACAAGGGCGCCGGCGGCATCACCGCCTTTATCGTGGAAGGCGACACCCCGGGCCTGATCCGGGGCAAGCCGGACGTGAAGATGGGCCAGAAAGGTGCCCACGTCTGCGACATCACCTTCGACAACTGCCGGGTGCCCGCCGAGAACATCATCGGCGGCAAGGAAGGCCAGGGCTTCAAGACCGCCATGAAGGTGCTCGACCGGGGCCGTCTGCACATCTCCGCGGTGTGCGTGGGCGTGGCCGAGCGCCTGATCGAGGACGCGCTGAAGTACGCCATGGAACGCAAGCAGTTCGGTCAGCCCCTGGCCGACCATCAGCTGATCCAGGCGATGCTGGCCGACTCCCGCGCCGAAGCCTTCGCCGGCCGCTCCATGGTACTGGAAGCGGCGCGCAGCAAGGACGCCGGCAGGAACGTCAGCCTCGACGCCTCCTGCTGCAAGCTGTTCTGCGCGGAAATGGTGGGCCGGGTGGCCGACCGGGCGGTGCAGATCCACGGCGGCGCCGGCTACATGGCCGAGTACGCGGTGGAGCGCTTCTATCGCGACGTGCGTCTGTTCCGGATCTACGAGGGCACCACCCAGATCCAGCAGATCGTGATCGCTCGCGGCATGGTACGCGACGCGCAATAGCAAGCTGCAAGCGCGCGGCTTTTAGCCGACCTCCATCGCGACTGAAGTCGCTCCTACAAACTCCCAGTAGGAGCGACTTCAGTCGCGCCCCCCCTCCCCCAGCCGATTTATACAATGCCCCGCCCATACCGACCGGTATGCTAGGCCGTATGATAGAAAACGCCATCGCGCTCCTCGCGGCGTACCCGGCCGGTGGCGTGCAGGCAATTAAGGTGGGCGATGCTTTCGCCCATGGCGAACATCAGCTGGTGGTTGTCCAGTTCACGTTTGAACAGCACCGGCAGCAGATCGAAGGCGGTCAGGGGCCGTTCGCCGCAGGCCGCGCGGGCGGCGTCCAGTTGCTCGTCGTGATGGGCGCACAGGTCATCGATGCGCGGGTGCAGGCCGCGAAACGGCAGGCCGTGGGCGGGCAGCACCAGGGTGTCTTCGGGCAGCGCGGCGCGCAAGGCGCGCAGGGAGTCCACGAAGTCGGTGACCGGGTCGTCGTCCGGTTCATGGGCGCGCACGGTGAGGTTGCTGGAGATGCGCGGCAGCACCTGGTCGCCGCTGATCAGCAGCCGGTCCCGTTCCCGGTACAGGCAGGCATGCTCCGGCGCATGACCCCGACCGATATGCACCTGCCAGGCATCGCCGCCGATCTCCAGGCGGTCGCCGCCGGCGATCAGGGTGGGCGACGACGGCAGCGGACCCAGCACGCGCCGGTAGACATTGCCGCGCCCGGCCAGGGCCTCGAGGGCGTCGGCGGGCAGGCCGTGGCGACCGAACAACTGGCGGAAGCCCTCACCCACTTCGTCGTCGCTGGCCTGGTGCAGCCGGCGGGTAAGCGCCCACTCGCCGCCGGTCATCCATACCGGCGCCTGGAAGGTTTCCGCCAACCAGGCCGCCTGGCCGACATGGTCAGGGTGATAGTGGGTGACCAGGATGCGCCGGATCGGCCGGCCTTCCAGGGCGTCGTCGAAGGCCGCGCGCCAGACGTCGCGGGTACCCGCGGACCCGAAACCGGTGTCCACCAGGGTCCAGCCGTCACCGTCCTCGATCAGCCACAAATTGATGTGATCGAGCGCGAACGGCAGCGGAAAATACAGCCAGTGAACGCCCGGCGCCACTTCCCGGCGGGTAGCCGGGGCCGGCGGTTCATTGAAAGGATGTTGAAGCACAGAACTCATAACGGGACACTCTTATTCCGCAGCGGGCGCGGCAACGCGCCCACCATTCAGTAGTTTTTTGGCAGGGAGAATAACGATGCAGGCGTGGCGGATTCAAGACGACCACACTTTGAAACTGGACCACACCGAATCGCCGGAGCCCGGCGTCGGGCAGGTCCGCGTGAAGGTGGAGGCGGCCGGCGTGAACCGGGCCGATATCATGCAGGTGCAAGGGCTGTACCCGGCGCCGCCGGGGTTCGACAACAGCGTGCCCGGCCTGGAATACGCCGGCGTCATCGACGCCGTGGGCGACGGCGTGATGAAGCGCAAGGTGGGCGACCGGGTGATGGGCCTGATCCCCAGCGGCGCCTACGCCGGCCAGGTGGTGGTGCATGAGCGCGAAGCGCTGACCCTGCCCGACGAACTGAGTTTCGCCGAAGGCGCCACCCTGCCGGAGGCGTTTCTCACCGCCTACCGCGGCCTGTTTCTGGAAGGCGGCCTGCAACCCGGCCAATGGTGTCTGATCCGCCCGGCCACCGCCGGCGTGGGCCTGGCCGCCACCCAACTGGCCAGTACCCTGGGCGCGCGCCCCATCGGTACCAGCCGCGATCTGGACAACCTGGCCACCGCCCGCGACATGGGTCTGCTGGAGGCGGTGGTGGAAGACGACAACCTGCCCGACCGGCTGCTGGAGATCACCGGTGACGGCGTGGCGGTGATGCTGGACATGGTCGGCCCGGACTGGAAGAACCTGCTCAAGGGTCTGCGCATCGAGGGCAAGCTGGTGATGCTCAGTGCCCTGGCCGGCGCCACCACCGAGCTGAACCTGCGCGCGCTGATCGCCCGCCGCCCGACCATGATGGCCCTGACCATGCGCAGCCAGCCGCTGGAAAAACGCATCGCCATCGCCGAGGTGTTCAACGACCGGCTGGCGCCGCTGTTCGCCAACGGCCGCCTCAAGCCCCTGCCCCTGAAGAGCTTCCCGTTCAGCGACGCGCAAGCGGCGCACACGCACATGGTCGAGGACAGCTTCAGCGGCAAACGGGTTTTGGTTAACGGCTAGCCTGAGGCTTGTAGCCGGATTTTCCATAAGTTCAACACTGTTGTTATATTAATGAAACACTATTTCACAACAAACGAGGTGCCGCAATGACCGAAGCAACCGCTCGCCAGAGCACCATGAGTCACGAAGAGTGGGAGGTTCGTAAGGACCTGGCCGCCGCCTACCGTCTGGTGGCGCTGTACGACTGGGAAGACCTGGTGTTCACCCATCTGTCCGCCCGCGTACCGGGGCCGGAGCATCACTTTCTGATCAACCCCTACGGCATGCTGTTCGACGAGATCACCGCCTCCTCCCTGGTGAAGGTGGACCGGGACGGCGAGATCGTCGATCCGGGCGCCACCAACCGGGTCAACCCGGCCGGCTTCACCATCCACAGCGCCGTGCACATGGCCCGCGAGGAAGCCGGCGCGGTGCTGCACCTGCACGCCCCGGACGGCGTGGCGGTGAGCGCTCACAAGGACGGCCTGCTGCCGCTCAGCCAGACCGCCATGCTGTGCCTGGACCATATCGCCTTTCACGACTATGAAGGCGTGGCGCTGAACCTGGACGAACGGGAACGGTTGATCCACGATCTGGGCGACAAGAACATGATGCTGCTGCGCAACCACGGCACCCTGACCGTGGGCCGCGACGTGGGCGAGGCCTTCACCTATATGTATTTCCTGATGAAGGCCGCCGAGATCCAGGTGCGCACCCTGGGCCAGGGCGAACCCTACCTGCCCTCCCAGCAGGCCATCGACACCACCTCCGAGCAATCCAAACAGCTCGGCATGGCCAGCAAGCTGACCTGGCCGGCGCTGCTGCGCAAGCTGGAGCGGATTGGCAGCGATTACGCTACCTGATCCGGGGCCGTTGATCGCGACTGAAGCGGAGTGCCGCCCAGTCGCGATTCCCCTCTTCCTCAGGCGCGCATGCGCAGCGCCGCCAGCATGGTTTCCAAACGCGGCACGGCGACATCGTGCTTCTGGGCGATGGCCACCACGTTGCCGAGAATGGCATCCAGTTCGATGGGCCGGTCGTTCAGATAATCCAGCGCCATGCTGTTCTTGTAGGCCGGCATCTTGCGGGTGCCTTCGATGTTGCTGTCCGGCAGTTGCGGCGGCAGCGGGTAGCCGTCGGCGGCGGCGGTGGCCATCACCTCGTCCATCAGTTCACGCACCAGTTTCTCGCCGCCCGGCGCGTCCAGCATGGTCAGGGTGTCGGCGCCGTTGGCCAGCACCGAGAGCGGGTTGAAGGGCGTGTTCCAGACGCACTTGAGCCAGCGCTCTCGGACCACGTCGTCGGCCAGCTTGATGTCGATGCCACCGGCCACGAACAAATCCCGCAGCGCTTCACAGTGCGCGTCGGCACCCTTGGGAAAACGCCCCATCACCAGCCGGCCATAGGCGTTATGCTTGATGCGACCCGGCCCCTGGCGGCTCACCGCCACGAACGCCAGACAGCTGATGATCGGGTTGTCCGGGTAGGCGTCCGCCAGTTCCCGCTCGATGTCCAGGCCATTCTGGATCAGCACGATGCGGGTGCCCTCCCCCACCCAGGGTTTGACCAGGGCGGCGCGGTCGCTGCCGGGCAGCACCTTGGTGGCGAGGATCACATAGTCCGGCACCGCGTCCGGCGCATCGCCGTCCTTGTACAGGTGGTCCGGCGTCCAGGAAATGTCCCCCAGCGGGCTTTCAAACTGAAAGCCGTTGGCCTTGATGGCGTCGTATTCGGAGCGCACCACGGCGCTCACGGTGCAGCCGGCGCGCTTGAGGATGGCGCCGTAGAAGCTGCCGATGGCGCCGGCGCCGATGATCAGGGCATGGGGTTGGGAATCGGTCATCAGGATTTCTCCGCGTGCAAACGTCGCTCGCCCCGGCGCAGCGCGCGCAGGGGCCAGAAGCCAAGAACGAAAACAATGAACAGCATCAGATAGGCATCGTCGAAGCCCACCTCGAAGGCGCGGGGGTGGCCGGCCTCCGGGTAAGCCTGCCAGTACCGGTCGGAAAAGAATTGTACGCAGATGGCGCACAGGTTGATGCCCAGGGCACCACCGATCTGGCGGCCGAAATTGATGATGCCGGAGCCCTGGGAAATCAGCGCCGGCGGCAACATCATCAGGCTGCCGGTGGTCACCGGCGGCATCATCAGGCCCATGGCCAGCCGCGCCAGCACCGCCCAGGTCACCAGCCAGACGCCGGCGGTGGTCGGGTCGGCGGCGCGCATCAGCACCATGCTGGCGATAAAGAACAGCAGGCCGGTGGCCACCAGACCGGTGAGCGGCATACGGTCGGTGAGGTAGCCGACGAACGGGAAGATGAACGCCATGGCCAGCCCGGCGGGCATCAGCATCAGCCCGGAGGCCGAGGCGCTGAACCCGGACACCTGCTGAAAATACAGCGGGAACATATAGGTGGAGGCGAACACCCCGGCGCCGATCGCCATGGACAGCAGAAAGCCGCCGCCGAAACCGGGGGTGGCGAACACCCGCAGGTCAAACAGCGGATGGGTGGCGCGCCGTTGCCAGAGCACGAAGGCGATCAGCAGCAGCGGGCCGCCCACCAGGGCGCTGAACAGCCACGGCTCCAGCCAGCCGCGCCGCAGACCGGAGGCCATCGCCCACAGCGTGGCGGTGAGCCCCAGGCTGAGCAGGGCCAGGCCGGCCCAGTCCAGACGGGGCGCTTCCGGCTCCCGGTGGTTGGGCAGAAAGGCGCGCCCCAGGGCCATGGCCACGGCGCAGGCCGGCAGCACCACGAAGAAGGTGGCGCGCCAGGACCAGGCGTCCACCAGCAGGCCGCCCAGGGCCGGCGCGATGGCCGGCCCCAGGATCACGCCCATGCCATAGATGCCCATGGCCTGGCCGCGCTTGTGCAGCGGGAACACCTGGAAGATGGTGATCATGGCCAGCGGCTGGATCATGCCGGCCATCACCCCCTGGATCACCCGCGCCAGCACCAGCACCGGAAAACCGTTGGCGAAACCGCCCAGCAGGGAAGCGGCCACGAACACGCCCATGGCCAGCAAAAAAGCGCCACGGGAGCCAAACCGGGCCACCGCCCAGGCGTTGAGCAGCATGCCCACGGTCATCGCCGCCAGAAAGCCGGTGGCGAGCCAGTGGACCTGGTCCTGCTCCAACGCGTATTGGGTCATGATCGACGGCACCGCCACATTGATGATGGTGGAGGCCAGCACCACGGACAGGGTGCCGAGCATCACCGTGACGGTGGCGAACCATCGATAACGGGGGCCGTGGCGCTCGAACAGACGCGCCACCGCCGGATTGTCGGACATCGGGAAACCGTCAGTTCTGGGTCGGGTCGTCGCCGACGCGCACCAGCAGCTTGCCCCGGTTCTTGCCCTGCAGCAGGCCCTGGAAGGCGCTCACCGCGTTGTCCAGGCCGTCCACCACGTCTTCCTGATACTTGACCTTGCCGTCGCGGATCCAGGCGCTCATGTCGCGTTGGAAATCCGGACCACGGTGGGCGTAATCGAACTGGATAAAGCCCTTGATCAGCAGACGCTTGACCAGCACCTTGCCCATGAAACCGGGCAGACGGTCCGGGCCCTGGGGCTGCTCGGTGTCGTTGTAGTGGGCGATGCGGCCGCACACCGGAATCCGGGCGAAGTCGTTAACCAGTTCCATCACCGCGTCGAAGGTGTCGCCACCCACGTTTTCGAAGTAGACGTCGATGCCGTCCGGGCAGGCTTTTTTCAACTGATCGCGGAAGTCCGCGTCCTTGTAGTTGACGCAGGCGTCGAAGCCGTAGGCGTCCACCACGTGCTTGCACTTGTCCTCGGCGCCGGCCACACCGACCACGCGGCAGCCCTGGATCTTGGCGATCTGACCGACCACCTGGCCCACCGCGCCGGCGGCGGCGGACACCACCACGGTTTCGCCTTTCTGCGGCTTGCCGATCTCGGCCAGGCCCACGTAGGCGGTGAAGCCGGGCATGCCGAGCACACCCACGGCGGTGCTGATCGGCGCCTGGGCCGGGTCCAGTTTGCGCATCATTTTCGGGTTATTGACGGAATACTCCTGCCAGCCACCCGGGCACAGCACATAGTCGCCCTGCTTGAAATCGCCGCTGCGCGATTCCACCACCTGGCCCACGGTGGCGCCTTCCATCACGGCGCCTTCTTCCACGCTGGCGGCGTAGGACTTGGCGGCGCTCATGCGGCCGCGCATGTAGGGGTCCAGGGACAGGTAGATGGTGCGGACCAGCACCTGGCCCTCGCCCACTTCCGGGACGCTGCCTTCCTGGAGTTGCAGATTGCTGTCGTCGGGCATGCCGACCGGGCGTTTGGCGAGAATAATCTGGCGATTGACGGTCATGGTGCTCTCTCCCGATAAATTTGTTATTCGTGACAAACCGTAGGAGCGACTTCAGTCGCGATTGGCAAGGCGGTTGATCGCGACTGAAGTCGCTCCTACGGAGAATTAGGACAACTAAAAAGGGCGGCCCGCGGGCCGCCCTCTTTGGTTACGCCGCGTGGTCGTCCACGTCGATCAGCGTTTCCAGAACACCCAGATGGTATTCCCGGTCGCCGAACCAGTGGTCGATCATCACGATGCGCTTGGCGTAATGGGAAACCGGGGTTTCTTCCATCATGCCCATGCCGCCGAACAGCTGGATTGCTTCCTCGGCCACCTTGCGGCCGGATTTGCCGACCTGGGCCTTGGCCGCGGAGATGCGCTTCTTGCGCAGGTCCGCCGGGGCGTCCAGGCTGCAGGCCGCCAGCATGGTGATGGAGCGGACCTTTTCCAGCTCCATGCGCATTTCCACCATGCGGTGCTGCAGGGCCTGGAACTTGCCGATCGGCACGCCGAACTGCTGGCGTTCCTTGATGTAGTCCAGGGTCTGGTCGCAGGCCACTTCCATGGCGCCGGCGGCTTCCGCGCACAGGGTGATCAGCGCCAGATCCAGGGTCGCTTCCAGGGCGTCGATGGCCTGGCCTTCCTCGCCCAGCAGGGCGTCGCCGTCCACCTTGACGTTGCTCAGGGTGATCTCGGCGGCGCGCAGGCCGTCGATGGTGGCGTAGCCCTTGCGGGTCACACCGTCCGCGTCGGCGGGCACGATAAAGGCGCTCAGGCCGTCCCGGTCACCGGCGTTGCCGGCGGTACGGGCGATCACCACCAGCTGGTCGGCGCTGTCACCGTGCAGTACCACGGCTTTCTCGCCGCTCAGCACGTAGGCGTCGCCGTCTTTCTTGGCGCTGGTGCCGACCACGGTGTGGTCGTAGCGGCCCTGGGGCTCGTAGGCGGCCAGGGCGAAGCGGGTTTCACCGCCGATGATGGCGGCCACCCACTGCTCTTTCTGGGCGTCGTTGCCGAGCTTGTCGATCAGGGTGCCGGCCAGAACCACGGTGGCCAGGTAGGGCTCCACCACCAGACCGCGACCGAACCCTTCGGCCACCACCATCAGTTCCGGGCCACCGCCGTTGAAGCCACCGGCTTCCTCGGAGAACGGCACGCCCAGCAGACCCAGCTCGGCGAACTGGTTCCACATGTCGGTGCTGAAGCCCTGATCGGACTCCAGGATCTTGTTGCGCGCGTCGAAGGTATAGGTGTCACGGACCAGACGACCCACGGTCTCTTCGAGCATGCGCTGCTCGTCGTTGAGTTTGAAATCCATGTTCGCGTCTCCTTACAGACCGAGAATCATCTTGGAGATGATGTTCTTCTGAATTTCGTTGGAGCCCCCGAAGATGGAGAGCTTGCGGAAGTTGAAGTAACGGCTGGCCACGGAGGCGGCGAACTCCGGTCCCACATAGGGGCCCTCGAAATCACCGGCCAGTTCCTCGGGGAGGAACGGCAGCGCATGGGGTCCGGCGGCGCGGCGGAACAGATCGGTGATCTCCTGACGCAGCTCGGTGCCCATGATCTTCAGGAAGGAGCTTTCCGCGCCGGGCACGCCACCGGCCTCGGCGGCCGCCACGGTGCGCAGGTTGGTCATCTCCAGGGACATCAGCTCCATCTCCACGTCGGCCAGACGGGCGCGGAAGTGGGGTTCCTCGATCAGCGGCTTGCCGTTGACCTGCTGCTCGCGGGCCACCTTCTTGAGGTGCGCCAGGGCCGCCTTGGAACTGCCCACGCCGGCGATGCCGGTACGCTCGAAGGTGAGCAGGTACTTGGCGCAGGTCCAGCCTTTGTTTTCCTCGCCGACCAGATTCTCCACCGGCACCTTGACGTCATCGAAGAACACTTCGTTCACTTCGTGCTCGCCGTCCAGGGTGATCAGCGGACGCACGGTGATGCCTTCGCTCTTCTCCATGTCGATGAGCAGGAACGAAATGCCTTCCTGTTTCTTGGCGTCCGGGTCGGTGCGCACCAGGCAGAAAATCATGTTGGCGTGCTGGCCCAGGGTGGTCCAGGTCTTCTGACCGTTGACGATGTAGTGATCGCCTTCGCGCACCGCGCGGGTCTTCAGGCCGGCCAGGTCGGAGCCGGCGCCGGGCTCGGAGTAGCCCTGGCACCACCAGTCGTCGCTGCGCAGGATGCGCGGCAGGTAGTGGTCCTTCTGCTCCTGGGTGCCGAACTTGATGATCACCGGGGCGACCATGTTGACGCCGAACGGCAGTACCGTGGGGGCGCCGGCTTCCGCGCACTCTTCCTCGAAGATGTGCTTCTGGATCGGGCTCCAGCCGGTGCCGCCGTGTTCCTTCGGCCAGTGCAGGGCCAGCCAGCCCTGCTCGTTGAGAATCTTCTGCCAGCGGACCGTGTCTTCCTTGCCCAGGCGTTTGTGTTCTTTCACCTTGCGGGAAATATCCGCCGGCAGCTTGTCGTTCAGGAAGCCGCGCACTTCGTCGCGAAAGGCGCGCTCTTCCGGGGTGTAGTTGATATCCATAGTGTCCTCTCTCTAGCAGGGCTCAGCCGTAAAAGCCTTTGCCCTCGTTGGCCAGCTTCTCGAGCAGCGCGGCCGGCTTCCATACGTCGTTGCCGGTTTCCTTGTGGAACTGGCTGACCTTGTCGTGAATGGTCTTCAGGCCCACGGAGTCGGCCCAGAACAGCACGCCGCCGCGGTACACCGGGAAGCCGTAGCCGTAGATCCAGATCACGTCCACGTCCAGCGGGCGGGCGGCGATGCCCTCCTCCAGGATCTTGGCGCCTTCGTTGACCATCACGTACATGCAGCGCTCCAGGATTTCCTGGTCGCTGACCTCACGGGACTGAATGCCGTTTTCATCACGGAATTTGGCGATCAGGGCATCGACCTGCTCGGAGGGCACCGGGGTACGGTCACCGTCCTTGTAGTCGAACACACCGGCCTGGGTTTTTTGACCCAGACGGCCCTGCTCCACCAGTTCATCGGTCCAGTTACGCGGCGGCGCGTTGTCGGGATCTTCCTTACGCAGCTCTTCGCGAATGCGGTAACCCACGTCCATACCGGCCAGGTCGGACATGGCGAACGGGCCCATCGGGAAGCCCAGATCGAACAGCACCTTGTCCACCTGGGCGGGGCTGGCGCCTTCGTTGACCAGCTGCACCGCTTCCGCCTGACGCTTGTGCAGCATGCGGTTGCCGACGAAGCCGTGGCACACGCCCACCAGCACGCCGACCTTGCCGATGCGGCGGCTCAGGTCCATGACGGTGGCGATCACGTCATCGGAGGTCTTCTCGCCGCGCACGTTCTCCAGCAGCTTCATCACGTTGGCCGGGCTGAAGAAGTGCATGCCCATCACGTCCTCGGGACGCTGGGTGAAGGCGGCGATGCGGTTCACGTCCAGGGTGGAGGTGTTGGTCGCCAGGATCGCGCCCTTCTTGCAGACCCGATCCAGCTCGCTGAACACGGCTTTTTTCACGTCCATGTTCTCGAACACCGCCTCGATCACCAGGTCCACGTCGGACAGATCATCGTAGCTGAGCGTGGGCTGGATCAGCGCCATGCGCTGCTCCACCTGCTGCTCGGTGATGCGGCCCTTCTTGGCGGTGTTCTCGTAGTTCTTGCGGATCACCGCGATGCCTTTCTCCAGCGCGTCTTCCTTCACCTCCAGGATTTTCACCGGGATGCCGGCGTTGGCGAAGTTCATGGCGATGCCGCCGCCCATGGTGCCGGCACCGATCACCGCCACCTGGTTGATCTCGCGCTTGGGGGTGTCCTTGGGCAGGCCGGGCACCTTGGCCACTTCCCGCTCGGCGAAGAACACATGGCGCTGGGCACGGGATTCCGGGCTCACCAGCAGCTCGGCGAACAGTTCACGCTCGCGCTTCATGCCCTCGTCGAAGGGCAGCTCCACCGCCGCCTGCACCGCCTTGATGCAGTGGAACGGCGCCTTGAAGCCGCGCTGCTTGCGGGCGATGGATTTCTCGAAGTTGCTGAACAGGTCCGGATCTTCCTTCTTGGCCTGCAGATCGCGGATGCGACGCAGCGGCGCGTTGTCGGCGGCCAGCTTGCGGGCATAGGCCAGGGCGCCTTCCAGCAGGTCACCGCTGACGATCTCGTCGACGATGCCCAGGGCCAGGGCGTCCTTGGCTTTCACCGGGTTGCCGGAGACGATCACCTCGAGGGCCTTCTGGGCGCCGATCAGACGCGGCAGGCGCTGGGTGCCACCGGCACCGGGCAGAATGCCCAGCTTCACTTCCGGCAGGCCGACCTTGGCGGAATCCAGCGCCACGCGGTAATCGCAGCCCAACGCCACTTCCAGCCCGCCGCCGAGGGCGGTGCCGTGGATGGCGGCGACCACCAGCTTGTCGCTGACTTCGTACTCGGCGACCACGTCCGGCAGGGCCGGGCCCTGGGGCGGTTTGCCGAATTCACGGATGTCGGCGCCGGCCGGGAAGGTGCGGCCTTCGCCGATCACCACCAGGGCCTTGGCCTGGTCGTCCTGGAGCCCCTGGCGCAGACACTCGGTCAGCCCCTGGCGCACGCCCTGCCCCAGGGCATTCACCGGCGGATAATTAACACTGATGACGCCGATGTCGCCTTCCAGACGGTAGCTGACTACCTCGCTCATGATGCCTCCTTCAGCGGACGGCCCCGGAAATGTCTTTTTTCGCCATGTTTCCGGCGTCTCCGGCGGCCTTGAAAAGGGTTAAAGTGCAGGCCCACCAGTATAGGAAAAACGGGCCTTTTATCAATAATTTGAAATTTAGTTTTGTCTAGCGGACGACCAGTCACGGCCCGTTCCGCCCAATCAAAAAGGGCACCCGACCGGGTGCCCTCCTGGTTTCCGCGGGACGGAGCGACTTACTCCTTGTAGTCCCGGGTTTCGCGGATCACCACCTTGCCGTCCTTCACTTCGGCGATCTGCGGCTCGGCGCCCAGGTTGCCGTCGTCGGTGATGGCGGTCACGTCATAGGGATTGTGCTTGGCGTCCACGTCCTTCAGCGCTTCCGGGATGGCGGCGCGGATGGCGGCCGGGTCGTCCACGGAACCGGCTTCCTGCATGGCGTGCATCAGCAGGTACATGGCGAAGTAGTGGTAGGCGGTTTCCGAGGTGGCAACACCGTCGTGCTTCTCTTTCCAGAGCTTCACGAAGCGCTCCGCGCCCGGGGTATTGTAGTTGGCCAACGGCACCACGCCCACGGAGCCTTCCAGGGACTCGAGGCCACCGGACACCTTGGCTACTTCATCGATCTTGGCCTGGTCCATGATCACGAAGCCGCCCTTGAAGCCCAGCTCGCGCGCCTGGCGCACCACCAGACCGGTGGGCTCGGAGGCGCCGCCCACGAACATCACGTCCGGTTTCTCCGCCAGCACCTTGCTCACGCCGGTGTAGTAATCCGCGGACTTGTTGTAGTCCATCGGGTTGGTGGCGACCACTTCACCGCCCATTTTGCGCCATACCGGCACGAATTCCTTGGTCCAGTACTTGGCGTAGTCGTGGGTGGCGTTGGCCACCGCCATGTTCTTGCCGAAGCGATCCATGGTGATCTTGGCGAACGGCACCAGGTAGTCGGTAAAGTTCGGCGGAATCTTCACGGTCAGCTTGTTGCCCTTGGCGGTCACCGCCGGCACCGAGGTGTAGGACATCACCAGGAAGCCGTCACGCTCGTTGAAGGCCTGCAGGGCGAAGGTACCGCCGGAGTGCGGCGTAAAGATCACCGGCGCCTTGTACTGCTGCACCAGACGCTTGCCGTTCACGGCTGCCTGGCTGGGTGAGTATTTGTCGTCCAGGGCTTCGATCTTGATGGTGTAGTTCTCACCGTCCACGTCGAAACCGCCGGCCTCGTTGATTTCGTTGGCGGCCATGCGCAGGCCTTCCACGGTGTTTTCACCGTACAGGGCGGCGCCGCCGCTGAGCGGACCGGTGAAGCCGATGGTAACTTCGTCAGCCTGGGCCGCGCCGCCCAGGGCCAGCGCCACGGCGCTGGCGACCGCGAGGCGTCGAAAGGTTCGGGTCAATTTCATGATGCTGTTCTCTCCCAATGTTTTTTGTGGGGGTATTGTTGTGTTGATGAACTGCTTTTTCTTTGATTCGGATCAGGCACCGATGTACGCCTTGCGCACCGCCTCATTGCCGAGCATGGCTTCGCGGTCCCCTTCCATCACCAGGCGACCGTTTTCGATCACGTAGGCGCGGGTGGCGATTTTCAGCGCCGCGAAGGCATTCTGTTCCGCCAGCAGCACCGTGGTGCCCTCGCGGTTGATGGCCTGCACGGCCTCGAACACCTGCTTGACCACCAGCGGCGCCAGCCCCAGGGAAGGTTCATCCAGCATCAGCAGCTTGGGACGGCCCATCAGGGCGCGACCGATCGCCACCATCTGCTGCTGACCGCCACTGAGCGAGCCCGCCGCATCGTCCTTTTTGTCGTTCAAAATCGGGAACATTTCAAGGACATGGCCCAATGTTTTTTTCATACCGGCGCGATCACGGCGGTGCACGTAGCCACCCAGCATCAGGTTTTTCAGCACCGACATTTCCGGAAACAGCTTGCGGCCTTCCGGACATTGCACCACGCCGGCCTGCACCAGCGCCGACGGTTTCCTGCCGGTCACGTCCTCGCCGTTGAGGCTGATACGCCCGGCACTGGCCTTGAGCAGGCCGCTGATGGTGTTGAACAGGGTGGACTTGCCGGCGCCGTTGGCGCCCAGCAGCACCACCAGCTCGCCGGCCTCCACGTTCATGGAGACGCCGTCCAGGGCCTTGAAGCCTTCGTAGCGGGCGTCAACGTTCTCAAGCTTCAACATCTTCGTCACTCCCCAGATAGGCTTCGATCACCACCGGATCGTTCTTGATCTGTTCCGGCGTGCCTTGGGCGATCTTTTCGCCGTGGTCCAGCACCACGATCTTGTCCGCCAGACTCATGATCATGTCCATCTTGTGCTCGATCAGACACACACTGATGCCGTGCTCCACCATCTTGCGGATCAGCGACGCCAGGTTCTCGGTTTCCTCCGGGTTGATACCGCCGGCGGGTTCGTCGAGCAGCACCAGCTCCGGGTCGGTGGCCATGGCCAGGGCGAACGCCACCCGCTTACGCTCCTCCTGACTGATGTCGAGGATAAAGCGGTTGCCCAGATGGGACAGGCCGACGAAATCCAGCACCTCGGCGGCGCGGGCGCGGCACTTCTTCTCTTCGTCGCGCAGGCGCTTGGAGTTGATGATCACGTCCCACAGCCGCGACTGGGTGCGCAGCCGGTGGCCGACGATCAGGTTGTCCAGCACCGTGGACTGCTCGAACAGCATGGTGGTCTGGAAGGTGCGCGCGATGCCCAGCCGGGCAATGCGGTCCGGCGACATGCCGGTCACGTCCATGCCCTGGAACTCGATGGTGCCGTCACTGGGCGGCATGGCGCCGGCCACCAGGTTGAAGAAGGTGGTCTTGCCGGCGCCGTTGGGCCCGATGATGGCGTTGATCTTGCCGGCCTCGAAGGTGACGCTCACGTCGTTGACCGCGGCCAGACCGCCGAAACGCTTGGTCAGATTGCTGATTTTCAGCAGCGGGTGATCAGCCATGGGTGCCGGCCTCCTCGGAATTCTTGTTCTCGACGCGGGACGCGCTCTGTTTGGCCGGTGCCTTGCTGGCCAGCCGGCGGCCACGCCAGGTCAGGAAGGTGCCCACGATGCCGCGCGGCATGAAGATTACCAGCACCACCAGCAGCGGCCCGAACACGATCATCCGGTACTCCTCGAAGGACTGCACCGCCTGGGTGATCCAGGTAATCAGCAGGGTGCCCACCAAAGGCCCCATCAGGGTGCCGATGCCGCCCACCAGCAGATAGGTGATGACGTCGAAGGTGTGAGTGATCTCGGCCAGATCCGGGCCGATGAACCGCACCACCCCGGCCAGCAGCGCGCCGGCCAGACCGGCGTAGGTGGTGGACAGCACGAACGCCAGCACCTTGTTGCGCATCAGGTTGATGCCCAGGGACTGGGCCAGATCGTCGCTGATGCGAATCGCCAGGAAGGTGCGGCCCACCAGGGAGCGGGAGATGCGGCTGATCAGCCAGATCGCCAGCACCAGGAAGAACAGCACCAGGTAATAGAACGGAATGGTTTCGGTAAAGTCCACCAGACCGAACCCCTCCGGCGGGGCGATGCTGATCACCCCCAGGGTACCGTGGGTGACTTCTTCCCATTTCTCGATCAGCAGATAGATGATGAAGCCCACGCACAGGGTGAAGATGGCGAAGTAATGCTCCTTCAGGCGCAGCGACACCACCCCCACCAGGAAGCCCAGGAAGGCACCGATCACACCGGCGGCGATGAACGCCGGCCAGAACGCCCAGCCGTAGTCCACGGTGAGCAGACCCACCGCATAGGCACCGATGGCGAAGAAGCCGCCATGGGCAAGGTTCAGCTGGCCGCAGTAGCCGGTGATGATGTTCAGGCCGTATACGGCAATGGCCCAGATAAAGGCCAGCGCCATCACATAGATCTGGTATTCACTGGTGGCCACCAGGGGGAACAGGATGCCGGCCGCGATCAGCACGATTTTCATGGCCGGGCTGGCGAGGAAATTCATGATGCGATCCATTAGCGCACCCCCTTGGTGAACAGGCCGGTGGGTTTAATGGACAGGATGGCCACCAACAGCACGAAGGCGATCAGGTCCTTGTAGGTGCCGGACAGGTAGTAACCGCCCAGCGCCTCGGCGAAGCCGATGATCAGGCCGCCGACGATGGCGCCGGGGATGCTGCCCATGCCGCCCAGGATGATGATCACGAACGCTTTCATGATCACCAGGTGGCCCATGGCCGGGTACACCAGGTTGATCGGCGCGAACAGGGTGGCGCCCACCGCCGCCAGGAAACCGGCGATGGCGAAGGTCATCATCGCCACCCGGTTGGCGTCGATACCGACCAGGAAGGCGCCTTCCCGGTTCTGCGCCATGGCGATGATGGTGGAACCGGTCATGGTCTTTTTCAGATACAGGTGCAGCGCGCCCATCAGCGAGAAGGCGCCGACGATGATCAGCAGGCGCTGGGCCGGCAGGGTCAGCGAACCGAAGTGGAAGATCTCGGTGTAGGGAGTGGGCATGCGGCGGAAATCCGCGCCCCAGTGCATCTGCACCACGGCTTCCAGGAACAGCAGGATGCCGATGGCGGCGATCTTGTCATGGATCGGCGGCGCGTGGCGCAACGGATGGAACACCAGCCGTTCGCAGAGCACCGACAGCACCGCCACCACTATCCCGGCGCCGGCCATGGCCACCCAGTAGTTGAGGCCGTGCTCGACCATGATGAAATAACTGACGTAGGCGCCCACCATATAGAGCGCGCCATGGGCGAAGTTGGGAACGTGCAGGATACCGTAGACCAGGGTCAGCCCCAGGGCCACCAGCCCGTAGATACTGCCCAGCGTCAGGCCGTTGAGTGCTTGTTGCAAAAACACGTCCAAGGCTTGAACTCCTCGTTGTTATGAAACCGCCGCGCACGGCCCTTCCGGAAGTCCCGTCGTCCGGTCCGCGCGCTGATACGATTTCGTTTTTCTTGTCATTAAAACGGCCCGTGAAGAGCCGCCGTTGACGCTAGCAGCGGGCGCCGCCAGCGTCAATATTTCGGAACACTGTTTCGTTATGGAAACGCGACCGGTGTCAGGCCTGCTTCTGGTGCGCCGCCCATTCCGCTTCCTGCAGCGCGCGCCACATCACCTTGCCGGTGGGCGAACGGGGCAATTCGTCACGGAATTCAACGATCTGCGGCACCTTGTAGGCGGCCATCTGTTCCTTGCACCAGTCGATGATGTCCGCCTCGCTGACCTTGCCTTTCTCGGCGGCGGTCAGCACCACGCAGGCCTTGACGGTTTCGCCGCGGCGGTCGTGGGGCGCGGAAATCACGCAGCTTTCCTGAATCGCCGGGTGCCGGTACATAAGGCTTTCGACCTCCGCCGGCCAAACTTTAAAACCGGAGGCGTTGATCATCCGTTTAACCCGGTCGACGATGAAGAAATAACCCTGCTCGTCGTAATAGCCCATGTCACCGGTGCGGAAAAAGCGTTTGCCGTCCAGGTCGATAAAGGCTTTTTTGGTTTCCTCGGGACGGTTCCAGTAACCCTGGAACACCTGCGGGCCATTGGACACGATCTCGCCCACTTCACCGACACCCAGCTCTTCGCAGGTTTCCTCGTTGATGATGCGCGAGTCGGTGTCGAACACCGGAATGCCCAGGCACTGCTTCTTGGGGTGGTCCGCCGGGTTGATGTGGGTGGCGGCGATGGTCTCGGACAGGCCGTACCCCTCGATGTAGCGCAGGCCGGTGAGATTGAACAGCTTGTCGGACACCGCTTCCGGCATGGCCGCGCCGCCGCCGCCGATGTTCTGCAGGCTGGACAGGTCAAACGATTCCACGTCCGGATCGGACAGCAGGTCGATGGCCATGGTGACGATGTTGGTCCAGCTGGTGACCCGGTAGCGCTCGATCAGCTTGGCGGCGGTGCGGCGGTCCCAGCGGGTCATCAGCACGATGCAGGAACCCTGGAAGATGGGGCTGTTCATGGCGCCCTGCATGCCGGTCACATGGAAGTACGGCAGCGTCGCCAGGGTCACGCCCTCGCGGCCGCCGCCGGGCCGCCAGGCGGCGCCGTGCACGCAGGTGGCCATCACCGAGCGGTGGGTGTGCATGCAGCCCTTGGGCGCGCCGGTGGTGCCGGAACTGTAGGGGAACACCGCCAGGTCGTCGGCGCCCACCAGCAAATCGCCGGGCCGGTAGCCGGCGTCCAGGGCCGCCCGCCAGCCGATCACGCCCTCGCCGCTCACCGGCTGGGCCGGCGCGCGCACTTCCGCGGGCAGCTCCAGGTCGGTGTCGGCGGCGGCGTAGTCGCCGTAGGCGGCGACGATCACGTGGCGCAGGCGTTCATGGCCGATCAGCGATTCGATCTGCCCGAACACTTCCTGACCGCACAGACACACCGAGGCCTGGGTGTCTTCCAGATAATGCTCCAGCTCGGCGGTGCGGTTCATCGGATTGATCGGCACCACGATGGCGTTGGCGCGCAGAATCGCATAGTAGCCAATGATGAACTGGGGCGCGTTCTGCATGAACAGCAGCACGCGATCACCCTTTTCCACGCCCAGGTGCTCGAGCTGACCGGCCAGCGCGTCCACCTCGTCCTTCAGCGCCCGGTAGGTGATCGGCCGATCATAGTAAATGATGGCGTTCTCATTCGGGTAGCGAAGGGCGGAAATCGCCAGATTCTCGTAAAGGCTGGTTTCCGGCAGGGTCAGATGATGGGGGGCCCCATCCGGCCAGACGGCAAAATGCCGATCGAACATGCCTGTACTCTCCCTAAAAAGTCGAACCGTTTCATGGCGCGGACGAGCCGCGCCCTTTTGTAGAAATTAAGTTGTAGAAATCAACTGTGGAATTACGCTATCAAAATACGCCGCCGGCCGGCATGGTAATACCGGCCGGCGAGCGTGAAAAAACCGACGCCCGGAACGCGGGCAGGCAGCCAATCTGACATGGCCTCCCGGGACCGTCAATATTATTTTGGAATATGATTTCGCAAAACGGACACCACCTGGAAGGGTCAGGGCAGCGGCCGTTCCCCCTGCTCCCAGCAGCGGTCCGCCAGGGCGTCGTCACAGCGGGTCGGCTGCAGGGGCATCACCGATACGAAACCGTCGCGCAGGGCCACCACATCGGATTGCGGATGCTCGATGCTGCCCGGGCGGCGCTCGAAGGACAACCAGTGATAGGTCAGGCCACGCCCGTCGGTACCGTGCACCAGGCGCGGCCCGGCGATGCCGCCACCGATCTGCCGGGTGAACCGGCTGCCGCGCAGTTCCGCCACCGGCCGGTCCGGGAAATTCAGGTTCCAGCAGGCGCGCTGGTAACCGTCCCGATCGGCGCCGGCCTGCCACAGTTCCCGGATCAGGGCCGCCGAGTGACGCTCGGTGGGGGCGTAATCGATGGCGTCCCGGTCGCCGACGAAGGCCTGGCTCAGGGCGATGCCCGGCAGCCCCAGATGGGCCGCCGCCAGCACCGCGCCCACGGTGCCCGAATACATCACCGAATCGCTCAGATTGGCGCCGCAATTGACGCCGGAGAGCACCAGATCCGGCGGGTCCTCGGCGAACCATTCGGCCATCGCGAACATCACGCAATCCGCCGGCGTGCCGGACACCGCGAAGCGCCGCTCGCCGTGGTGGTAGACGCGCAGCGGCGAGTGCAGGGAAATGCCCTGCCCCACGCCGCTCTGGTCGTGCTCCGGCGCCACCGTCCACACTTCGTCGGCCAGGTCGGCGGCCACCGCCTCGGCGACCCGCAGGCCCGGGGCGTCGATGCCGTCGTCGTTGGTGACCAGAATACGGCGGAATGTTTTCGACATGAGACTCTCTCGGTTGGGGTTCGCTATTTATGCGCCCGGGCGATCTGCCAGCCGCGCTCGGCCATCAGGCCGGCGCGCTTGCCCACCTCCAGGGCGTCCCGGTTGCTGGCGTTGCCCTGCAGGGCGCGGGCGTACACCCCCTGCAGAATCGCCGCCGAGCGGAACAGGGCGAACGCCAGGAACACCGGCCAGTCGTTGATACCGTCGCGGCCGGCCCCTTCGCAGTAGCGCTCCAGCAGGGTGCGCTCGTCGGGGATGCCGCGGGCGCTCAGGTCCAGGCCATCCAGCCCGCGCACGCCGTTGACACCATGGGGCATGTGGTACGGCAGGCAACAATAGGCCAGGTCCGCCAGCGGGTGGCCGATGGTGGCCAGTTCCCAGTCCAGCACCGCCACCACCCGCGCTTCCCGATTGTCCACCAGCAGATTGCCCAGGCGGAAGTCGCCGTGGGCGATGGCGGCGCTGTCATCGTCGGGGATGTTGTCCGCCAGCCAGGCCATCAGGTTGTCCATGGCCGGCAGCTCATCGGTCTTGGACGCCTCGTACTGGGCGCTCCAGCGCTTCACCTGGCGGGTCACATAGCCCTGGGGCCGGCCGAAATCGCCCAGCCCGGCGGCCTGGTAGTCGACCTTGTGCAAGCGCGCCAGGGTGTCGATCTTATCCTGATAAAGCCGGGTGCGATCGTCCTTGTCCAGGCTTTCCAGCTGCGGGTGGGAGTAAACCCGGCCCGGCACGAAATCCATCACATAGAAGCTGGTGCCGATCACCTCGTCGTCCTCGCACAGCACGTGCATGGTCGGCACCGGCACCTGGCTGTGTTCGCCCAGCGCCTTCATTACCCGGTATTCCCGGTCCACCTGGTGGGCGGAGGGCAACACCTTGCCCGGCGGTTTCTTGCGCAGTACATAGCGACGGCTACCGCTTTCCAACAGATAGGTGGGGTTGGACTGGCCGCCCTGGAACTGGCGCACCGTCAGGGGACCGTCGAGCAGGTCCCGTTGCTGAAGATAGTCGGCCAGGCGCTTTTCGTCGATGCGGTGGGCGTCCAGGACCGGCACGATCTCCGGTTGACCTTCCATAAGAACCTCACGCAATCAGCAGATCGTTTCGCCGCCGTCGGCCACGATGGTCTGGCCGGTGACATAGCCACTGGCCGCGCTGGACAGGAACAGCGCCACCCCGGCGATGTCCACCGGTTCGCCGATGCGGCGCACCGGGGTACGCTCCTCGGCGCGCTTGCGGCGTTCCGGGTCCTCGGTGAGCGCCTTGGCGAAGTCGGTGCGCACCAGGCCCGGGGCGATGGCGTTGACGCGGATGTTGCGCGGGCCCCACTCCACCGCCAGGTTGCGGGCCAGGGCGGCCTCGGCGGCCTTGGACACGCCGTAGGTGCCGATCACGGTATTGCCGCGCAGGCCGGCGATGCTGGAAATGATCACCACGTTGCCACCGCCGTTCTTGTCCATCTCCGGCAGCACCCGGTTGCACAGCCAGAAGGTGCCCTTGACGTTGGTGTCCATGATCTTGTCCCAGGCCTCGTCGGTGAGTTCGGCGGTGGGACCGTAAACCGGGTTGGTGGCGGCGTTGCACACCAGAATATCGATTTTGCCGAAGGCGGCCAGGGTTTCGTCGACCAGATTCATCAGGTCGTCTTTCTTGCCCACGTTGCAGGGCACGGCGATGGCCTCGCCCCCTTCCGCCTTGATCGCCTCGCACACTTCGTGGCAGGGCTCCGGCTTGCGGCTGGAGATCACCACCTTGGCGCCGGCGCGGGCCATTTCCTCGGCGATGGATTTACCGATGCCCCGGGTGGACCCGGTGATCAGGGCGACCTTGCCGGTCAGATCGAAGAGCTTGCTCATTGTTGTTCTCCTTGGTTTTACCGGTACCGGCCCAGTTCGAGCTTGGCGATGGTGTCCAGGTGCACCTCGTCCGGGCCGTCGGCCAGGCGCAGGGTGCGCAGGTTGGCCCAGGCGGAAGCGAGGAAGCTGTCCTGGCACACGCCCAGGGCACCGTGCACCTGGATGGCGCGGTCCACCACCTTAAGGGCCATCTCCGGGGCGATCACCTTGATCATGGCGATTTCCTGACGGGCCACCTTGTTGCCCACGGTGTCCATCATGTGCGCCGCTTTCAGGGTCATCAGCCGTGCCTGTTCGATTTCCAGGCGCGAGCGGGCGATGTCCTTGCGGATGGAATCGAACTGGGACAGCTTGCGGCCAAAGGCCTCGCGGGCCTCGACCCGCTGGCACATGGCTTCCAGAGCCCGCTCCGCCAGGCCGATGGTGCGCATGCAGTGGTGGATGCGGCCCGGGCCCAGGCGGCCCTGGGCGATCTCGAAGCCACGGCCCTCGCCGAGGATCAGGTTGCCCACCGGCACCCGCACGTTGTCGTAGACGATTTCCGCGTGCCCCTTGGGGGCGTGGTCGTAGCCGAACACGTGCAGGGCGCGCTCGATGGTCACGCCGGGGGTGTCCAGGGGCACCAGGATCTGGGATTGCTGCTGATGGCGCGGCGCCTCGGGGTCGGTCTTGCCCATCACGATGGCGATCTTGCAGTCCGTGGACATGGCACCGGAGGACCACCACTTGCGGCCATTGATGACGTACTCGTCACCGTCGCGCTTGATCTCGGTGCAGATGTTGGTGGCGTCGGAGGACGCCACTGCCGGCTCGGTCATCGAGAAGCAGGAGCGGATCTCACCGGCCAGCAGCGGCTTGAGCCATTGTTCCTGTTGTTCCGGGCTGCCGTAGCGGGCCAGCACTTCCATATTGCCGGTGTCCGGCGCCGCGCAGTTGAACACCTGCGGCGCCATGCCGCTGCGGCCCATGATTTCGCACAGATGCGCGTAGTCGTAGTTGTTCAGACCGGCGCCCAGTTCGCTTTCCGGCAGAAACAGGTTCCACAGGCCCTCGGCCTTGGCCTTCTGTTTGAGTTCCTTGACGATGGGCGGCGGCGCCCAGCGGTTCTCCCCGGTGTTGATTTGCTCCGCGTAGAGCGCTTCGTTGGGGTAGATGTGCTGATCCATGAAGGCAACGAGCTGGTCGTGCAGGGCCTGGGCCCGGTCGGAAAGGGGCAGCATGGGCTCTCCTCGGGTGTTTCCGGCGTGGTTCTGAGGCCCGCCGGAACGGAACGCCCGGCGGACATACTTATTGGTATGTCGGGAGAATGTGGCATGCCCCGGCGATGCCGTCAAATAAATTGAAATGGCATTTCGATTTCAGGAATCGACGTCGGAGCGCTGCCCGGCCAGGGTCGGGCACTGGCGCAGACTGGCCAGGTAGCAGTCCACGAAATCCGCCGCCTCGGCGTCCAGATCGAAGCTGTCCGGCAGCAGCAGCCAGGTATAGAGCAGACCGGTCATCTGCACGTGCAGCAGGGTGATGGCGCGGTCGATATTGAGGGTGGCGGGCAGTTGGCCGCGTTCGATGGCGTTGCCCAGGGTGCGGCGCACCTTGGCGCCGCCGTCCAGGAAGCTGTCCCGTACCCGAGCCATCAGCGGGTCGGTTTCCTTGGTAAATTCACATTTATAAAACAGAATCTCGAATACCCTGCGGTGATCCGGATCGCGGACGGTACGCTGAAGCACATAGATCAGCACATCGCGCAGGCGGCCCAGCGGGTCGCTCTCGTTGGGGTCCTCGGCGCGTTGCGACAGGGCCTCGGTGGGCAGGCGGTGGCGGCTGAGCATGGCCTCGAACACGTCGTGCTTGTTCTTGAAGTGCCAATAGATGGCACCCCGGGTAACACCGGCTTCCTGAGCGATGTCGTTCAACGAGGTGCGCGCCACGCCCTTGAGATGGAAAACGCGCTCGGCGGCGTCCAGGATCTGTGTGCGCGTTTCCAGCGCTTCCGCTTTGGTCCGTCTGGCCATAACCGGTACCGGGTGATTCGCAGGTTTGCCTGTTTCCGCACGCTTTCTTTTTGCATGAAATGTGCATAAACAGTGCCGTTCACGGGCACGTACTATACATACGTTCTTGAACGTATGTATACTCCGGAGCCTTCATACTTTGATACGCATCCATTTCGACGCGAATAATTTAGAACCGAGGTTTCCATGCGCAGAGGTTCGGTGTCCCTCCCCTTTATCGCCCTTTTTTCGCTGGTCCTGGCGGCCTGTGATGACGGCAACCAGCAACAGCAGCAGGCGGGCGGACCGCCGGAAGCCGGGTTTATCACGGTGGAACCACAGACTTTCACCCAGACCACCGAACTGCCCGGGCGCACCACGCCCTACCAGGTGGCGGAAATCCGGCCCCAGGTGAACGGCCTGATCGAGGAGCGGCTGTTCGAGGAAGGCCAGGAGGTCAACGCCGGCGACGCCCTGTACCGCATCGACGACAGCCTTTACCAGGCGCAGGTGGAAAGCGCCAAGGCCGACCTGGCCCGCGCCCAGGCCACCCTCAAATCCACCCGCCTGCGCGCCCAGCGCTTCGAGCGGCTGCTGGAAATGAAGGCGGTGAGCCAGCAGGAGTACGATGAGGCCCAGGCCGCCCTCGGCGAGAATCAGGCCCAGGTGGCCGCCGCCCGCGCCGCCGTGGACAGCGCCCGCATCAATCTGGATTACACCACCATCGAAGCGCCGATCAGCGGCCGCATCGGTCGCTCCTCGGTGACCGCCGGCGCCCTGGTCACCGCCAGCCAGGCCCAGGCCCTGGCCACCATCCGCCAGCTGGACCCGATCTACGTGGACCTGACCCAGTCCAACCGGGAACTGCGCCAGCTGCGCGCCGCCCTGGAAGCCGGCCGCCTGCAGAAGGTGGGTGAGGGTCAGGCCCGCGTCACCCTGCTGCTGGAAGACGGCAGTTCCTATGACCGGGAAGGCGCCCTGCAGTTTTCCGAATTCGCGGTGGAGGAAAGCACCGGCTCGGTGACCCTGCGCGCCCTGTTCCCGAACCCGGACAGCGACCTGCTGCCGGGCATGTTCGTGCGCGCCCGCCTGCCCCAGGGCGAGCGCGACAACGCCATCCTGGTACCGCAGAAAGGCGTCACCCGGGACCCCAACGGCAACGCCACCGCCCTGGTGATCGGCGCCGAGGACAAGGTGGAACAGCGCAAGGTGACCACCGAACGGGCGGTGGGCAACCAATGGCTGATCAGCGACGGCCTGAAGGCCGGCGACCGGCTGATCATCGAGGGGCTGCAGAAAATCCGCCCGGGCGCCAAGGTGAAACCGGTGCAGGTCGACCCGCGGGGCGACAGCGCCGCGCCGGCCACCGAGGACGGCTCCGCCAGTGGCAATGCGCCGCGCCCAGAAGCCCCGGAGCAGGCCGGCCAGGAACAGCCCGGCGACGACGCCCAGCAGCAAGACGCGCACTAACCGACCGCCCACGCAACAGGGACAATCATGGCCAGATTCTTTATTGACCGACCCATCTTCGCCTGGGTGATCGCCATCGTCATGATGCTCGCCGGGGCGCTGTCGATCTACAACCTGCCGGTGGAGCAGTATCCCACGGTGGCGCCGCCGGAGGTGAGCATTCGCGCCACCTACCCGGGCGCCTCCGCGGAGGCGGTGGAAGACTCGGTGACCCAGGTCATCGAGCAGCAAATGAACGGCATCGACAACCTGCTGTACATCGATTCCACCAGTGACTCCACCGGCACCGCCCAGATCGCCCTGACGTTCGCCGCCGGCACCGACCCGGACATCGCCCAGGTGCAGGTGCAGAACAAGCTGCAACTGGCCACGCCCCGTCTGCCCCAGGTGGTGCAGCAGCAGGGCGTGCAGGTGAGCAAATCCTCCGATTCCTTCCTGATGGTGCTCGCCGCCACGTCCAGCAACGGCAGCATGAGCCGCACCGACCTGTCGGACTATCTGGGCGCCAACGTGCAGGACCCGATCAGCCGGGTGCAGGGGGTGGGCACCACCCAGCTGTTCGGTGCCCAGTACGCCATGCGCGTGTGGCTGGATCCGAACAAGCTGAATCAGTACGACCTGACCCCCACCGACGTGATCCAGGCGATCACGGTGCAGAACAATCAGGTCACCGGCGGTCAGCTGGGCGGTCAGCCGGCGGTGAAGAACCAGCAACTGTCCGCCTCGATCATCGTCCAGACGCTGCTGGAGACGCCGGAGCAATTCGGCGAGATTCTGCTGCGGGTGAACAATGACGGCTCGCGGGTGCGGCTGCGTGACGTGGCCGAGGTCAAACTCGGCTCGGAAAACTACAACTTCGACGCCCGCTTCAATGGCAAACCGGCCTCCGGTCTCGGCATCAATCTGGCGTCCGGCGCCAATGCCCTGGACACCGCCGACCGGGTGCGCGCGCGGCTCGACGAACTGAGCCAGTTCTTCCCGGAAGGCATGGAAATTTCGTACCCCTACGACACCACGCCGTTCGTGAAGATTTCCATCATGGAGGTGGTCAAGACCCTGTTCGAGGGCATCCTCCTGGTGTTCCTGGTGATGTTCCTGTTCCTGCAGAATTTCCGCGCCACCCTGATTCCCACCATCGCCGTGCCGGTGGTGCTGCTGGGCACGTTCGGGGTGCTGTTCGCCTTTGGCTTCACCGTCAACACCCTCACCATGTTCGGCATGGTGCTGGCCATCGGTTTGCTGGTGGACGACGCCATCGTGGTGGTGGAGAACGTGGAACGGGTAATGGAGGAAGACGGCCTGGGGCCGCTGGAAGCCACCCGCAAATCCATGGACCAGATCACCGGCGCGCTGGTGGGTATCGCCCTGGTGCTGTCCGCGGTGTTCGTGCCGATGGCGTTCTTCCCCGGCTCCACCGGCGCCATCTACCGACAGTTCTCGATCACCATCGTGTCGGCCATGACCCTGTCGGTGCTGGTCGCGCTGATCCTGACGCCGGCGCTGTGCGCCACCATGCTCAAGCCCTCCTCCGCCCAGCATCAGGAGAAGAAAGGCTTCTTCGGCTGGTTCAACCGCAACTTCAACCGCGCCAGCCATCGCTACCAGGGCCGGGTGGAAAAAATGATCGGCCACCGTGGCCGCTATCTGCTGATCTACGTGGCCATCGTGGCGGCCCTCGGCTTTACCTTCAGCCGTCTGCCCAGCGCCTTCCTGCCGGAAGAGGACCAGGGCATCATGCTCAGCCAGGTGCAGCTGCCGGTGGGCTCGCCGCTGGGCCAGACCATGGACGTGCTCGGCAAGATGGAGGACTACTACCTGAACAAGGAAGCGGCGGTCACCTCCATCTTCACCGTGGGCGGGTTCAGCTTCGCCGGTCGCGGCCAGAACTCGGGCATCGCCTTCGTGCGGCTCAAGGACTGGGAAGAACGGGATCTGAGCACCGACGGCGTACAGCAAATCATCGGCCGCTCCATGGGCTATTTCTCGCAGATTCGCGAGGCGATCATCTTCGCCCTCAACCCGCCGGCGATTCCCGCCCTGGGCACCTCCGGTGGCTTCAACTTCCAGCTGCAGGACCGGGGCGGCCAGGGCCATGACGCCCTGACCCAGGCCCGCGACCAGCTGCTGGGGGCCGCCAACCAGGCCGGCAGCCTGTCCCAGGTGCGCTTCAACGGCCTGCCGGACGCACCCACCTACGACCTGGAAGTGGATCGTCAGAAAGCCCAGGCCATGGGCGTGTCCCTGGCCGACATCAACAACACCCTGTCGGTGGCCTGGGGCTCCAGCTATGTGAACGACTTCATCGACCGGGGCCGGGTCAAACGCGTCTACGTGCAGGGCGAGGCCCCGTTCCGGATGCTGCCGGAGGACATCAACAACTGGTACGTGCGCAACGGCGTCGGCGAGATGGTGCCGTTCGACACCTTCTCCGACGGGGAATGGACCTACGGGCCCCAGCAGCTGCAGCGCTACAACGGCGTGTCGTCCATGAACATCCAGGGCAACGCGGCCCCCGGCGTGAGCACCGGTGAAGCCATGGCCACCATGGAGCGGCTGGCCCGGGATCTGCCCGACGGCTTCGGCTTCGAGTGGACCGGTCTGTCGTTCCAGGAGCAGCAGGCCGGCGCCCAGGCACCGGCGCTCTATGCCCTGTCGCTGCTGGTGGTGTTCCTGTGTCTGGCGGCACTCTATGAGAGTTGGTCGATTCCGTTCGCGGTGATGCTGGTGGTGCCGCTGGGTGTGATCGGCGCGGTCCTGGCCGCCACCCTGCGCGGTCTCAACAACGACGTGTTCTTCCAGGTGGGCCTGCTGACCACCGTGGGGCTGTCGGCGAAGAACGCGATTCTAATCGCCGAGTTCGCCAAGGACCTGGAGGACGAGGGCTATTCGCTGCTCAAGGCCACCCTGGAAGCCACCCGCATGCGGCTGCGACCGATTCTGATGACCTCGCTGGCGTTCGGGCTCGGCGTCACGCCGCTGATGCTCAGCAGCGGCGCCGGCTCCGGCGCGCGCAACGCGATCGGCACCGGGGTATTCGGCGGCGTGGTGGCGGCCACCGTGCTGGCGATCTTCTTCATCCCGCTGTTCTACGCCCTGGTGCGTCGCCTCTCCGGCGTGCCGATGACCGGCAAGAAGGACGGCAGCACCGCCCTGGAAGACCGGGAAGCCCAGTCCTGATCGACGAGGTGGCGGCTCCCCGCCGCCACGCACCTCGCCGCTGACCACGACACGCCGCTGCCCCTCCCGGCGGCGTGCCGTCCCGGCATGGAGTTCTTAACGGCTTTTTTTATCAACGCCACCGCTTGCTTCTTACTTTTGGAATGAAAAGTGCAGAGCAACCCGGTATACAGCGTTCATTGCACGACTTCTTTGGTTTGCGTCTTTCGTTTGGTTAGGAAAAACACAATATGCTGATGGTGATGCGCGGCTGGACCGGCCGCTTTGTGCTGGCGCTGTCCGCCGTGCTCTGGCAGGGCCAGGCCGGCGCCGCCGACCATGACCTGCGCCTGGGGGCCCGGGTGGGTGGCGGTGAGGGACTCGATTATTACAGCCTGTTCGCCCGCTGGCCCTCCCACTGGCTGCAACGTCAGGTGGTGGAGCGCTGGCTCGACGGCGATCTGATCCAGGCTTACTGGGACGCCTCCGTGGAGCGCTGGGAAGGCTTTGATGGGGACGGCCGCGACAACGCCACGGAGGTCTATATCTTCGGGCCGGTAGCCCGGGTCAACTGGCCCAGCGACCGGCTTTATCTGTTGCTAGGCGTGCAACCGTCCTATATGAGCCATGCCCATATCGACGACGACGACATGGGCGGCAATGTGCAGTTCACCAGCCACGCCGGCCTGGTGTTCGAGGTGACGCCGCGCCTGGCGGTGGGGTTGCGCGGCCAGCACACCTCCAACTCGCGTCTGTACAAACCCAACCCGGGCATGAATCTGGGTTCGGTGACGGTTTCGTTCCGGTTTTAAGTCCGCGCTGCCTTGAGGCCGGCGGATTTTCTCTCTAGCTTAGGGACCTTCCGCCGCCCTCCAGGAAGAAGGACCGTCATGTATCGCCCCTTGTTCGCCTGCCTGGGCTTCGCCTGCCTGGGCGGGGCCGCGCTCGCCCTGCCCGCTTTCGCCCAGACCGACGCCGACCCCGGCCCGCAATCGGAACACCGCCTGGACGCGGTCACCGTCACCGGCACCCGGCTGGAACGGGATCTGGCCGACCTGCCCGGCGCCGCCACGGTGGTGGACGCCGACCAGGTACAGGCCGGCCAACCCGGCCTGCAGCTCGACGAAAGCCTGAACCGGGTGCCCGGTCTTTACCTGCAGAACCGTTACAACTTCGCCCAGGGGCTGCGCCTGTCCAGCCGCGGGTTCGGCGCGCGGGCACCGTTCGGTGTGCGTGGCCTGCGCATCAACGTGGACGGCTTCCCGGAGACCCTGCCCGACGGTCAATCACAACTGGACAGCGTCGACCTGGAAACCCTGGACACCCTCACCGTGCTGCGCGGCCCGGCCTCGGTGCTGTACGGCAACGCCAGCGGCGGCGTGGTCGACATCACTACCCGCACCGGCCGCGACCTGCGCTACGGGCACCGCTTCAGCGTGGCCGGCGGCGCCGACGGCTACCGCAAGAGCAACCTGCAGCTGGGCGGCGCCGGGGGCGGCAACCATCATTACCTGAGCCTGACCGGGGTGCGCCACGACGGTGAACGGGCGCAGAGCGAGATGGAGAAGTACCTGCTCACCACCCGGGTGGGCCGGGCGCTGTCCGCCGAGCGCGACCTGGAGTTGTTCTTCACCGCCATGGACACGCCGGTGGCCGAGGACCCGGGCGGTCTGACCCGTGCCCAGGTGCGCGAGGATCGCCAGCAGGCGGCCCGCTTTTCCCGCCTGCTGGACGCCGGCCAGGAAGTGACCCAGCAGCGGCTCGGGGTGCTCTACCGGGACCGTAACCTGGGCGGCGAGCTGCGCCTGCGCGGCTTCATCAGCCGCCGGGACTTCCGCCAGCAACTGCCGTTCCCCGGCAGCAGCCTGATCGATTACCAGCGGCTGTTCTACGGCGCGCGCCTGGAATACACCGACCGGCTCAGTCTGTTCGGGCTCAGCCATCGTTATCTGGTGGGCCTGGACGTGGACCGGCAGCAGGACGACCGGGGCCGGCGGGCGGTGGACGCCGCCGGCAACGTCACCGCCCGCACCGGCGACGAGGACCAGACCGCCACCGCCAGCGGTCTGTTCCTGCAGACCGACACCGATCTGACCGAGGCTCTGGTGTTGTCCCTGGGGGCGCGCGCCGACCGGGTGCGCCTGGATATCGAGGACCATCTGCTCGGCGACGGCGATCAGAGCGGCGACCAGACGTTCCGCGAGGGCAGCTACAGCGCCGGCCTGACCTGGCACCTGCATCCCCGCCACAGCGTCTACGTCACGGTCAGCAACGCCTTCGAAACCCCCACCTTCACGGAACTGGCCAACCCGTCCGGCGCCGGCGGTTTCAATCCGGAGCTGGAGCCGCAAAAAGCGTTGAACCGGGAAATCGGCGGGCGCGGCCAGCTCGGCGACCGGCTGTTCTACGACCTGGCCCTGTTCAGCGTGCGGGTGCGCGACGAGATCACCCCCTACGAGCTCAACGGCCGCACCTTCTACGACAACGCCGCCCGCACCCGCCGGGACGGCCTGGAACTGATGCTCGAGCACCTGACCACCGAGCGGCTCACCCTGACCCTGGCCTACACCTATTCGGATTATGAATTCGAGGATTTCTACGACCAACAGCAAAACCAGGACGTGAGCGGCAACCGGCTGCCCGGCCTGCCCCGCCATCATCTGTTCGCGGAAGCCGCCTGGCGCTGGCAAAACGGCGCCTTTCTGGTGCTGGACGGTCGCTATGGCGGCCAGGTGTACGCGGAGAACACCAACGACACCCGGGTGGACGATTACACCGTGGCGGGGGCGCGACTGGGCCGGCAATGGCGGCTGCCGGCCAGCGCCTTCACCCTCTATGCCGGCGTGGACAACCTCTTTGACGAAGAGTACTTCGGTAATCTGCGTATCAACGCCAACAGCGACCGCCCCGATCCGGCGGATCGGGGCTACTTCGAACCGGCGCCGGGCCGGCACTGGTACGCCGGCGCGTCCTACAGCTGGTAGCGATTACATAATGCCGGCGGCTTTCTTGATGTCGTCCAGCTTCTGCTTGGTCAGGTCCTTGTCCACTTCGCGGATCACCGCGCGGCGGGTGGGGTCGTCCATTTTATCGCGCAGGGCGCCGAGGAAGCGCGGTTCGGCGATCACGATAAAATCGTCCACGCCGCCCTTGTCGTGGGCCGCCTTCATGTATTCCGCCAGTTCCTTGGCGAACATCGCGGAGTGCTTGTCGGAGGTGGCCTGCTGATTACCGGTGGCGCGCGGGTTGCCGTGCATGGCGCCGCTGCCTTCCTTGCCGCCCTCGCCGGTGCGCAGATCGCCCACATGGGCCTGGCTTTCCGGATGATCGAGCTGCTCGATCTCGCGGACCCGCCCCACCTGATGGGCGAACACGCGGGCATGGGCGGCGTTGCTGGCGATGATGTAAGTGGTCATGTTGGCTCCTTTCCATTGGCTGTGTTCCTGTTACCCAGCCTTGAGCCAAACCGACCGCGCTTCAACCCATGAACGCCCGGAACCGGTAAAAAGCCTTTAAATCAGCGTTCGTCCACCGGCTGCCCACGGGGGTCCTCGGAGCCACTGCGCAGCCGGAAGGTGCCTTCGCCGATGATCAGCAGGCGCTCCTCGGCGTCGTAGACGTCCACGGTGGAATTGAATATGCGGCTGCCACCGGCCCGTTTGGTGCCGATGGCGCGGATGTAGCCCTTGCCGCTCTGACCGGTGAAGGTGGTGGTCATGGACAGGGTGATCGCCTTGCGCACCCGGTCCGGGTACGGGCAAAAGGTGCCGGCGCAGGCGCCGGCCACATCCAGCAGCGTGGCCAGCACGCCGCCGTGAATCAGCCCCGCCAGGTTCAGGTGGCGGTCGGTGACCTGCATGCCGAGCACCGCCCGGCCCTCCCGCCATTCCAGAAACTCAAAGCCGAGCAGCGCCGGAAAACCGTGGTTGAACTTGCGGTTGGCGGCTTCCAGGGGCAGTGACGCCGGGGAATCGCTGTCCGGGCTCATTGCATCTCTCTCATGGGTTCGGTTCCGTCATCGGTTCAGACTTCCCGGCCCTGCACCATCTGGCGCACCTGATCCACCACTTCCTTGAGGCGCGGGCCCAGGTTCTCGATCAGAATCCGGCGGCTCAGTCGCAGGGACGAACCGCCACAATTGAACGGCACCACCTGGCCGCCGTTGTCCAGGATCAGCGGCACGCCCACGGCGCTCACGTCCCGGTTCCATTCTCCGTCGGAGGTGACGAAGCCGTACTGCTGGTATTCCTTGATCGCCCGTTGCAGCCCGCGCTGTACTTCCGGCCAGGCGTCCGGGTTCTGGGCGCGGATCGCTTCGTAATAGGGCTCACGCTCGTTTTCCGGCAGCGCCGCCAGCAGGGCGCGCCCGGCCGCCGAGGTGCCGGTGGCCACCCGCGAGCCCACGGACAGCCGCAACACCAGCGGCCCGGAGCCCTGGCAAACCTGGATATAGGTCATCGAGGCGCCGTCCGGCGCGGCGATGGCCACCATGCAATCGGTGGCGTCGGCCAGCTCCTGCATGAACGGCCGGGCGATGTCGCGCACCCCTTCACTGGCCAGATAGCGGTAGCCCAGATCCAGCACCCCCGGCCCCAACCGGTACTTCTCCAGATTCTCGGCGTAACGCAGGTAACCGAGCTGCGTCAGGGTGGCGGTCATCCGCGACACCGTGGGGCGTGGAATATTGGTGCGTTTGGCCAGTTCCGCGTTGCCCAGGTATTCGTCGGAAGGGCCAAAACAGCGCAGGATGTCCAGACCGCGGGCCAGGGCGGTGACAAAATTGCGGTCCTTCTCCGCGGCTCCGTCTTTGCCAAGAGCGGCTCGTCGCATGGTGTTGTTTCCTCAATCAGGCTTCGGGATCGGGGTCGGGCCCCGTTTGTTTCGCGTGTGTTTTTTTATTCGTCGCGTTTATGGTTGTTTATAAAGCGGGCAAATATATCAAAAAGCCGTTTCACCGAGGAGCCCGACGGCCCCCCGGCCAGAAAACGTCCATCCCTTGGAATTCTCAGTGTTTCATCCCGGGCAGGTTCAGCGAGGCGGTGTTGCCGCCGTCCACCGCCAGCGCCTGGCCGGTGATGTAGCTGGCATCGTCGCTGGCCAGAAAGGCCATGGCCGCGGCGATCTCGTGGGGACGGCCGTAGCGACGCAGCTCGCAGCGGCTGCCGAGTTTCTCTTCCTTGTTGCGCTCGCGGGCGTAGTCGAACACCGGCTTGGTCATGCCGGTCTCGATCAGACCCGGGCAGATGGCGTTGACGCGCACGTTGTACTGGCCCAGGTCGCAGGCGGCGGTCTTGGTCAGGTTGATCACCGCCGCCTTGGAGGCACTGTAGGCGTTGCCGCCAGCGCCGGAGCGGATGCCGGCCACCGAGGCGGTGTTGACGATGGCGCCGCCGCCCTGCTCGCGCATATGGCGGCCAACCGCCCGGGTGAAGAACACCGGCCCGAGCAGATTGACGTTGAGAATGGCGCGCCAGGTGTCGGTGTCGGTCTCGGTGATGCCGGTGTAGTCGCCGCCGGCGATGCCGGCGTTGTTGCACAGGGCATGAATGCGGCCCCGGGCTTCGATCACCTCCGCCACCAGGGCGTCCACGGCGTGCTCATCGGACACGTCCACGGTGCGCAGCAGGGCCTCGCTGCCCGCCGGCAGCGCCTCACGGGTTTCCGCCAACCCGGCCTCGTTGCGGTCCACCAGCACCAGGAAGGCGCCCTCCTCCGCGAACCGGCAGGCCGCCGCCCGACCAATACCGCTCGCCGCCCCGGTGATCAACACGGTACGCTGCTGGAAACGCTGCATGGTGCTCTCCTCGAATCGCTATTCTATTTTTCCAGCAAGATGACATGGGCGCGGGGGGCGGTCAAGATTTCGGAACACCATTCCAAAAATGGCCTAGGCAGATTCGTCAGGATGTGGCACGTTGGAACGCTTTCAACGTGTTACTCGTTTCCCAGGGAGAGTATTCATGAGTCATCTGGAACAGTTCTATATCAATGGCGGCTGGGTGGCTCCCGGCGCCGACGCCAAACCGTTTGAAGTGATCAACCCGGCCACCGAGGCCAGCGAAGGCACCGTGTATCTGGCCGGTCGGAGTGACGTGGACGCGGCCATCCAGGCCGCCCGTGACGCCTTTGACGGCTTCGCCGCCCTGCCGCTGGAAGACCGGCTGGCGATGCTGGAACGGCTGCTGGCCGCCTACCAGGCCCGCCTGGACGACATGGCGGACGCCATCAGCCGGGAGATGGGCGCGCCGCGCCACAGCCTGGCCGCCAAGGTGCAGGCGCCCATGGGCCTGGGCCACATCAAGGCCACCCTGGAAGCCGCCCGCGACTTCGAGTTCGAGCAAACCCTGGGCCGCGCCACCGTGCGCCGCGAGCCCGCCGGCGTGGCGGCCCTGATCACGCCCTGGAACTGGCCCATGAACCAGGTGCTGTGCAAGGTGGCCCCGGCCATCGCCGCCGGCTGCACCATGGTGCTCAAGCCCAGCGAATTCGCGCCGCTGTCCGCCCGGGTGCTGGCCGAGATCATCGATGAAGCCGGCCTGCCCGCCGGGGTCTTCAATATGATCTACGGCGACGGCGCCGAGGTGGGCCCGATGCTGTCCTCCGACCCGCGCGTGGACATGGTATCGCTGACCGGCTCCACCCGCGCCGGCGCCTCCGTGAGCAAGGAAGCCGCCGACACTTTCAAGCGGGTGTCCCTGGAACTGGGCGGCAAATCCGCCAACATCATCCTGCCGGACGCCGACTTCCAGAAAGCGGTGGGCCACGGCGTGCAATCGATGATGGGCAACACCGGGCAAAGCTGTAACGCACCCTCGCGGATGCTGGTGCCGGCGGACAAGCTGGCCGAGGCGGAAGCGATCGCCGCCCAGGTGTGCGAAAAGCTGAAAGTGGGCGATCCCCGTGACGAGAGCACCCGGATCGGGCCGATCGCCAACGAGCGCCAGTTCAAGCGCGTGCAATCCCTGATCGAAAAAGGCATCGAGGAAGGCGCCAAGCTGGTGAGCGGCGGCCCGGGCAAACCGGAGGGCCTGGACAAGGGCTTTTATGCGCGGCCCACGGTGTTCAGCGAGGTGAACAACGAAATGTTGATCGCCCGCGAGGAAATCTTCGGCCCGGTGCTGGTGATGATGCCCTACGACGACGTGGACCAGGCGGTGGCCATCGCCAACGACTCCGACTACGGCCTGTCCGGTTATGTCTACGGCGCCACCGTGGAGGACGCCGCCAAGGTGGCCGCGCGACTGCGCACCGGCATGGTCCACCTGAACGGCGCGCAGCTGGACCTGCCGGCGCCGTTCGGCGGCTACAAGCATTCCGGCGTGGGCCGGGAATGGGGCGTGTACGGGCTGGAAGAGTTCCTGGAAGTGAAGTCCGTCTTTCATCCCTGAGCGGGGGCCGCCATGACCTACGAAACCCTGAGCGTGTCCGTGGACGACCGGGTGGCGCTGATCACCCTGGATCGTCCCGATCAGCTCAACGCCATGAACGCGGACTTCTGGAACGAACTGCCGGCGGCGGTGCGTGCCCTGGACGGTGACGGTGGCGTGCGCGCCATCGTCATCAACGCTAACGGCAAGCACTTCACCGCCGGCCTCGACCTGGGCATGTTCGGCGCGCCGCCGGACCCGGCGGACCGCACCGCCCGGGTGCAAAAGGCGGCGCGCTTCCGCCAGCATACGGCGTTGATGCAGCAAAGCTTCAGCGCCCTGGAAGAATGCCGGGTGCCGGTGATCGCCGCCCTGCACGGCGGCTGCATCGGCGGCGGCGTGGATCTGATCAGTGCCTGCGACCTGCGCTATGCCAGCGCCGACGCCTTTCTCACCATCTACGAAATCAATGTGGGGCTGACCGCCGACGTGGGCACTTTTCCGCGTCTGTGCAAGTTGCTGCCCGAGGGCATCGTGCGCGAGCTGGCCTACACCGGCCGCCGCATGGGCGCCCCGGAAGCGGAGCGCCGGGGTCTGTTCAACGCGGTGCTGGACGACCGCGAGGCGACCCTGGAAAAAGCGCTGGCGGTGGCCCGGGAAATCGCCGGCAAATCACCGCTGGCGGTGCACGGTTGCAAGCGCATGATCACCTACGCCCGCGACCACAACACCGCCGACGCCCTGGATTACGTGGTGACCTGGAACGCCGGCATGCTGCATGTGGAAGAAGTCCAGGCCGCCATCGAAGCGGGCAAGCAAGGTGGCGAAGGCGACTTCACGCCGCTGCCACCGCTGGCCGGTGAAGTGAAAGGCGGCGTCTGACAGGGCATCGCGGCCGACGCCGCGATGCCCCCCGTTCAGACGTTCAGAAAGTTCAGCGGCAGCCCGGGGCGCTCCCAGGGCATGGACACCAGCTTACCGGCGCTGGACAAGGTGATGTAGGCGGTGCGCAGATCGGCGCCGCCGAAGCAGATGTTGGTGGTCACCAGATCGTCGGTGGGCACGTGGCGGATGCTGGCGCCGTCCGGTGAAAAGATGGTGATGCCGGAGTGGTAGATGGTGGCCACGCAGATGTTGCCGTCGGCGTCCACCGCCAGGGAGTCGAAGTAGCAGAACTCCGAAGGCTGCCCCACCAGGCGGCCCGGCCGGCGCGGCCCCGGCGGTCGCGCCACCTCCCCTTCACCGATAATGTCCATGGCCCACAGCCGGCCCGGCAGGGTATCGGCCACGTACACGGTCTTCTCGTCCGGTGACAGCCCCACCCCGTTGGCGGTGGGAATCGGAAACACCGCTTCACGGATAAAGGAGCCGTCGATGCGGGCATAGTACAAACCGCCCCGATCCTGGCTGCGACCCCGGCCCTTGCCCAGGTCGGTGAACCAGAAGCCGCCCTGTTTATCGAACACGATGTCGTTGGGGCCCTTGAGCGGCTCGCCGTTCACTTCCGTGTACAGCACCTCCACCTTGCCGGTGTCCAGGTCGATGCGCTCGATGCGCCCGCCGGAGTAGTCCTCGGGCATATCCCCGGGCAACAGCAGCCCGTCCTTCTCGTGGAACTGCATGCCACCGTTGTTGCACACGTAGCAGGCGCCGTCCGGCCCGATGGCCGCCCCGTTGGGCCCGCCACCGGGCTCGGCGATGGTCTCCTTGCGGCCATCCGGGTGCACCCGGGTCAACCGCCCGGCGGCGATCTCCACCACGATGAAGGTGCCGTCGGGCATGGCGATGGGCCCCTCGGGGAAGAGCAGCCCATCGGTGATCACGGTGTAGTCGGCCATGTTGTTCTCCTTATAAGGCCGCGATCAGCCTTTCTCGTTGAACATGGCGATACGACCGCCGTCCACCACCAGATCATGGCTGTTGATGAAGCTGCCTTCGTCGCTGGCCAGGAACACCGCCGCGAAGGCGATATCATCGGCCAGGCCGGAGCGCGGCAACGGCGTGGCCTTGGCCAGGTTGGCCTGCAGCTTCTCCATCTTGCGCTGGTTTTCCTCGTCGCTGAGGCCTTGGGCGCGCTGGGAGCCGCCCCAGAAGATCGGCGTGGCCACGGCGCCGGGGGAGATGGCGTTGACGCGGATATTGAACTCGCCCAATTCGGCGCCGGCCAGGCGGGTCATATGAGCCACCGCCGCCTTGGCGCCGGAATACAGATAGCCGCCCTGGTTGAGACGGTGGCCGGCGATGCTGGCGTTGTTGATGATGCTGCCGCCGCCGCTTTCCTTCATCACCCGGGCGGCGTGCTTGATGCCGAACGCCGGCGCGCCGACCAGCAGGCGCATGATGCGGGCGAATTCGGCTTCATCGAAGGTGTCCACGCCGGTGCGGTCGCCGGCGCCGGCGTTGTTGAACAGGCAGTCCAGACGCCCGAACCGGTCCACGGTGAAATCCACCAGGGCGGCGATGTCGTTCTCATCCATGATGTCGGTGCGCTTGAACACGGCGCGCTCACCCAGCTCCTTGGCCAGGGCCTCGCCCTTGTCCTCGGAGCGGCCGGCCAGCACCACGGTGGCACCCTCTTCGATAAAGCGCCGCGCGGTGGCCTCGCCGATGCCGGAGGTGGCGCCGGTGATCACGGTAATCTTGTCCGCCAAACGATTCGTCATGGTTGTTCTCCGAATAAAAAGCGACAAATTGTAGGCGCGGCTGAAGCCGCTCCTACGGGATGGGCCTTAAAACGCCGAGACGCCGCCGTCCACGGCGATGGCCTGGCCGTTCATATAAGTGTTCGCCGGCGACAGCAGCATCAGCATCACGGCGACGATTTCCTCGGGCTCGCCGATGCGCTTCATGGGGCTGCCGGCGGCCATCATCGCCAGGGTTTTGTCCGCGTCGCCACCGCTGGCCAGGCCATCGCCCTCCAGCATGGGCGTACGGGTGTAATAAGGGCAGATGGCGTTGACGCGAATGTTCTTGCGGCCGCACTCCACGGCGGCGGTGCGGGTCAGACCGATCACCGCGTGCTTGGCGGCGGCGTAGGCGCCGATCTTGGGCCCGCCGCCGATGCCGGCCATGGAACTGGTATTGAGGATGGCGCCGCCACCACTCTGACGCAGGGCGGGGATCTGATACTTCATGCCGAACATCACGCCTTTCACGTTGACGTTGATCTGCTGATCGAGCAGCTCGCCGGTCAGCTCTTCCATGCCCAGAAAGCCGTGGGCGATACCGGCATTGTTGGCGGACAGATCCAGGCGACCGTGGTGCTCCAGAGCGACGTCCACCAACGCCTTGCAATCCGCCTCGCTGGACACGTCACAGCGCCGGGCCAGGGCGGTCACGCCCTCGCCTTCCAGGTCCGCCACCAGCTTATCCAGGGCGTCCACATTGAGATCACCGAGCACCAGCCGCGCCCCGCGCCGCCCCAGCTCCCGCGCCAACAAGGCGCCGAAACCACTGGCGGCGCCGGTGATCAGCGCTACTTTACCGGTGAAATCCAGCATTGGATCCATAGAGGCTCACCTTTAACTGCTTTCAGATAGTGAAGCCGCCGTCCACCACCACACACTCGCCCGTCACGTAACTGGACGCATCGGACACCAGATACAGCACCGTGCCGGCCATTTCGCGGGGCTCGGCGTGGCGGTGCATGGGGATCTGGGCGATGGCGCTTTTGTAGATGGCTTCCTGTTCGAACAGAGCGCCGGCGAACTTGGTCTTGGTCAGGCCGGGCAGCAGCGCGTTGACGCGGATGTTGAACTCAGCGCATTCCTGGGCGAAGGATTTGGTCATGCTGATCACCGCCGCCTTGGAGATCGAATAGATGCCCTGCATGTTGCCCGGCGACAGGCCGTTGATGGAGGCGGTGTTGACGATGGCGCCGCCACCGTTTTCCTTCATCAGTTTGGCGCCCTCCACGGACATGTAGAAATAGCCGCGCAGGTTCACGTCCACGGTCTTGTCGAAAGCCGCCACCGGCGTATCGAGGATATGGCCAAAGTAGGGGTTGGCGGCGGCGTTGTTGACCAGGATGTCCAGCTTGCCGCCATGGGCGCCCTTGATGTGCTCGAAGATCGCTTCGATCTGCACCATCTCGCCGATGTGGCAGGCGAACGCCTCGGCGCTGCCGCCGGCGTTATTGATGGCGTCCGCCACCGCCTGGCAGCCGTCGATTTTACGGCTGGAAACGATCACGTGGGCGCCCTGCTCCGCCAGCAGCTTGGCGATCTCCTCGCCGATGCCCCGGCTGGCGCCGGTGACCAGGGCGATCTTACCGTTCAGATCAAACAGGTTGGTGCTCATAAAACTCTCCCAAAAATTTTTATGCGCCCTCGCGGACGATTTTCATGGCCATGGCCGCCAGCGGTTCCACCACCTGGGCGGCCCAGCCGGCCCGTTTGCTGGAGGCATTGCCTTCCTGGGCTCGCTTGGCCACGCCCTGGGCGATGGCCGCCAGCCGGAAGAAGCTGAACGCCAGATAGAATTCCCAGTGGTCGATGCGGTCGATGCCACGGCGCTCGCAATACATGGCCACGTATTCCTGCTCGGTGGGAATGCCCAGTGCGTGCCGGTCCTTGCCCTGCAGGCCGGACAGGTTGCCGCCCTCCGGGGGCATGCGCAGCTGCATGCACTGGTAGGCCAGGTCCGCCAGCGGATGGCCGAGCGTGGACAGTTCCCAGTCGAGCACGGCGATCACCTTCGGCTCGGTGGGGTGCCACATCATGTTGTCCAGGCGATAGTCGCCGTGCACCAGGGACACCTGGCCGTCGTCGGCGGGCTGGTTTTGCTCCAGCCAGGTCATCAGATCCTCCATCGCCTGGATCGGGTTGATCTCGGACGCCCGGTATTGCTTGGTCCAGCGGCCCAGCTGCCGTTCGAAGTAGCTGCCCGGCTTGCCGTAATCGGTGAGCCCCACGGCGTCCAGATCCACGTCGTGCAGCGCCGCCAGCACCCGGTTCATTTCCGTGTACATGGCGGTGCGGGCGGCGTTGTCCACTTCCGGAATCGCCGCGTCCCAGAAGATCCGGCCCTGACAGAACTCCATCACATAGAACATGGAGCCGATCACGTCCGGGTCCTCGCACAGGTGATACATGCGCGGCACCGGCACGTCGCTGTCGCGCAGCGCGTTCATGACCCGGAACTCCCGGTCCACCGCATGGGCGGACTTGAGCAACTTGCCGGGAGGTTGCCGGCGCAGCACGTATTCCCCGGAGGCCGCCTTGATGCGGAAGGTGGGGTTGGACTGGCCGCCCTCGAATTTTTCCGCGCTCATCGGCCCCTTGAATCCGGGCACATGCTGTTCCAGATACGCCGTGAGACGGTCGGTATCCAGGGTATCCACCTGGGACATGACTCTCCTCCTTAAAAATGGCTGTAGGAGCGGCTTCAGCCGCGAATCGCCGGCGCCATCATCGACGCCCGGCCTTCGCGGCTGAAGCCGCTCCTACGATGTGTTCTTGTCAACGCCGCGTTTATTCGAAGCGCTTCGCCAGGTTGCGGCCCAACTGGGACATGTGCACCTGGTCCGGACCGTCCGCCAGACGCACGGTCCGGGCGTAGGCGAAGAAGCCGGCCAGCGGCGTGTCCTGGCTGAGGCCCACGGCGCCGTGGATCTGAATGGCTCGGTCGACCACCCGGAACGCCATGCTCGGCGCCACGATCTTGATCATGGCGATCAGATCCCTGGCTTCCTTGTTGCCGTAGCGGTCCATATGATCGGCGGCTTTCAGGGTCATCAGACGGGCCTGCTCGATCTCGCAGTAGCTCTTGGCGATGTCCTCGCGCACGGAGCCCTGCTTGATCAGCGGCTGGCCGAAGGCCACGCGGGTGTTGGCGCGCTCGCACATCAGCTCCAGGGCACGCTGGGCGGCACCGACCAGACGCATGCAGTGGTGAATGCGGCCCGGGCCAAGGCGACCCTGGGCGATCTCGAAGCCGCGACCTTCACCGAGAATAATGTTTTCGGCGGGCACCCGTACATTGTCAAAAATGACTTCCGCATGGCCTTCCGGGGCATCCGGGGAGCCGAGCACGTACATCGGACGCTTGACGGTGACGCCGGGGGTGTTCACCGGCACCAGGATCTGCGACTGCTGCTGATGGCGATTGGGGTTGTCCGGGTCGGTCTTGCCCATCACGATCATGATCTCGCAGCTCTTGCGCATGGCGCCGGAGATATAGAACTTGCGGCCGTTGATCACATAGTCGTCACCGTCGCGCTTGATCGAGGTCTCGATGTTGGTGGCGTCGGAGGAGGCCACTTCCGGCTCGGTCATGGCGAAGGCGGAGCGGATCTTGCCTTCCAGCAGCGGCTTGAGCCATTGCTCTTTCTGCTGGTCGTTGCCGTACTTGGCCAGCACTTCCATGTTGCCGGTGTCCGGCGCCGAGCAGTTGAACACCTCGGCGGCGAAGTGGTTGCGGCCCATTTCCTCGGCCAGGGGCGCGTATTCCAGGTTGCTCAGGCCCGGGCTCCACTCACCGTGCTCCTTGGGCAGGAACAGGTTCCACAGGCCCTTGGCGCGGGCTTTTTCCTTGAGCTCGTGGACCACCGCCGGGGTTTCCCAGGGGCTCTTTTGCAGCTGCTCGTGGAAGGTGTGTTCGGCGGGCAGCACTTCATTGTTGATGAAGGTACGCACCTGGTTGATCAGGTCCTGGGTCTTTTCCGAATATTGAAAATCCATTGTCGTCTCCGTTGGGAACCCGCGGGCCCCCGGCTGTGGATGATCGGGATCAGCTGTAAGTGATGGAATCGCTGCGGTCTTGCCGGTCCAGGTGCGGCACCTGGTTGAACACCGAAAGGCGGAACACCTTGTCGTTGAAAAAGCCCTGGGTGACGCCGGTGTTCCGAATCTGCAGATTGAGCTCCACCACGGTGTCGTCCGCGGTGTTCAGCATATGGCGCATCCACATGGCGATGGCGCCGCCGGAGCTGACCACCAGCACCCGCCGGCGGTCGGCGTAATGTTGTTGAATGTGCGCCATGGCGCCGGCCACCCGGTCATGGAACCCGAGCCAGCTTTCCGGCAGCGCGCCTTCCAGGCCGTCCGCCTGCCAGTGCTGCATGGCGCGCTTGAGCACCCGGTAGAAGGCGGCCACCGGCGCGCCCTCCGGCGGCGCCTGATCCGGGTGGGCGCTCAGATAGGCGTCGACGATGCTGTGGAAATCGAATTCGTTGAGCCCCGGCTGCACGTCCGCCGCCAGGCCCGTGCCCAATCCTTCCAGAATGCCTTCGCCGGTTTCCACGTGGCGGACCAGATCGCCGGTGACCAGGGCATCGAAGTCCAGCCCCCGCTCCCGGTAGTACTCGCCCAGCCAGCGCGCCTGCTGGTGGCCCAGCTGGGACAGCTTGTCGTAGTTATCGGCCCCGAAGGAGGCCTGCCCGTGTCGGACCAGGTAGAACTCGGCCATGAATAAGGTGCCCTCGCAGTGATGAAGACAGCCTAGAGCAGGCCCCTAAGTTAGTGAAATTGATATTTTGCATCCGGGAGAATAAGTCTGGCTTATGGGGAAGAAAGGCTTTATTGCGAAACCCTATTCCGATATTTTCTTGGCTTTATCGTTGGCGAGACTGGGAGATAACAATGAGCAGCCTGGACCTGAAAAGCGGCTTCGTGGCCGTCACCGAACACGGCGCCCTGCTGGAGGTGACCCTGGACCGGCCGGACAAACTGAACGCCCTGAGCACGGAAATGTATCTGGATCTGGGCCGGGCGGTGGACCATTTCCGCGACCGGGACGACCTCAACGCCCTGCTGTTCAACGCCAATGGGCGGGCTTTCACCGCCGGCAATGACATCGGCGATTTTCTTAACGCCGACCCGGAAGCGCGCCGCAACGGCGAGCTGAGCGCCGCCATGCAGCTGGTGCACCGGCTGCTGGAGCTGGACAAGCCGGTGATGGCCGCCGTGCACGGCAATGCCACCGGCATCGGCACCACCCTGCTGCTGCACTGCGACCTGGTGATCGCCGCCGACAGCGCCCGTTTCTACACCGCCTTCATCAACCTGGGGCTGGTGCCGGAAGCCGGCTCCAGCCTGATCCTGCCCGGCCTGCTGGGTCGCCAGAACGCCAACCGGCTGCTGATGGCCGGCGACAGCCTGAGCGCCGACGAGGCCCTGCGCATGGGCCTGGTGGCCTACCGCTGCGGCGACGATGAGCTGCGCGAGAAAGCCCTGGAACTGGGCGGCAAACTGGCCGCCAAACCGCCCCAGGCGATGCGGTACACCAAGCAGCTTACCCGCCACGGCGCCGACGCCATCCGCGAGCAGATCAAGAAGGAATCGGTGTTGTTCGGCGAGCGCATGTTCAGCGACGAGACCCGGGCGATCTTCGATAAGTTCTTGAACAAGAAAAAGTCCTGAACAAGAAATAAGCAGCGGCCTATGGCCGCTTCACCGCGCCACCAGCCCCCGCAGGGCCACCGTGGTGACCTCCTCGATCAGGGCGTCCAGGGCGCCGGTGCCGGTGTCGTAGCGCGGGTGGTACCAATTGATTACCGAGTTGAGCGCGCCCAGCACCGGCTTGATCGCCAGGCGCGGCTCGCCGGCGTGCAGGTCGCCCTGGCGGATACCCTCGCACAGCACCTCCAGAAACACCTGCTCGTAGCGGCGGCGCCGGTTCTGCAGGCGGGTCAGCTCGCGGCGCTGGGCCTCGGTGGTGCTCAGGCGCAGGTGCATCTGCACCCCCTCCGCCACGGCGCGCTGAAAATGCTGGGTGTCGATCAGGGTGGCCACGTGGCGGCGGGCCATGGCGTGCAGCCGCTCGGCGGCGGGCAGGTCGCGCTTGAGCTCCGGCTCGATGGCTTCGAACAGAGCGTCCATGCCACGCTGATGGATCTCGAAGAACAGGTCGGTTTTGGAATCGAAATAGTGGTAGACCATGCCCTTGGTGGCTCCCAGCCGGCGGGCGATGTCATCGATGCTGGTGGCCTTGAAACCACGCTCCATGAAGGCGCGCGCCGCCGCATCCAGAATGGTATCGCGGGGGCTGGTGTCCAGCCCGGCCCGGGGGGATGTCATGCCAAGTCCTCTTTCTGCCTTGCGCCGGTCCGGAGCGCATCGTCGTTGAGGCGCAAATGTAGCACGGACGGGCCGGTCGCCGATGTGGCCGCGTGGCCCGTGAAGAGCCGCTTTTGCACACGTCATGGTCGATCATGTCATTACCGCCGCGATCAGTGCCGCTTTTCACACTGGACGCCCCGATATGGGGCCAACATACTTTGGGGCCGATTTGCCCAATAAATGAAAAGCTGTTTCATAACAGCTCGGGAGGACCCAAGATGTCGGATCTCGAACCGTTCCGCGCGGAAACCCGGGCCTGGCTGGAAGCCAATTGCCCCGAGGAAATGCGCCAACCCCTGAAAAGCCAGGCCGACCACTGCTGGGGCGGCCGCAAATGGCAGTTCCAGTCCGAAGCCCAGAAAGTGTGGATGGAACGCATGGCGGACAAGGGCTGGACCGCGCCCCAGTGGCCCAAGGAATACGGCGGCGGCGGCCTGAGCCAGGAAGAAGCGGAGATCCTCGCCGAGGAAATGAAGCGCATCAACGCGCGCACGCCGGTGAGCAATTTCGGCTTCTGGATGCTCGGCCCGGCGCTGCTCAAATTCGGCAGCGAGGAACTCAAGCGCGAGCACCTGCCGCCCATCTGTCGCGGCGAGATCCGCTGGTGCCAGGGCTATTCCGAACCCAACGCCGGTTCCGACCTGGCCAGCCTGCAGACCCGCGCCGAGGACAAGGGCGACCACTTCCTGGTCAACGGCCAGAAGATCTGGACCTCCTACGCGGACAAGGCGGACTGGATTTTCTGTCTGGTGCGCACCGACCCGCAAGCCACCAAGCACAATGGCATTTCCTTCGTGCTGTTCGACATGGAGAACGAAGGCGTTTCCACCCGTCCCATCGAGCTGATTTCCGGCGAATCCCCGTTCTGCGAGACCTTCTTCGACGACGTCAAGGTGGACAAGCACCAGGTGGTGGGCGAGCTGAACCGTGGCTGGGACGTGGCCAAATATCTGCTCACCCATGAGCGCAACAACATCGGCGGCGAGCCGCCGGGCTTCCTCAAGGGCCGCGCCCTGGGCCCGCTGGCCGCGGAATACGTGGGCACCGAGCACGGCAAGCTGGCCGACGCCGGCCTGCGCGCCGACATCGCCGGCCTGGAAATCGACCATATGGCGTTCCAGGCGCTGGTGGGCAAGATTCGCGCCGAAGCGGAAGCCGGCCAGGGCGTGGGCGCCCAGTCCGCGGTGCTCAAGTACTACGGCACCGAGCTGAACAAGCGCCGCTACGAACTGATGATGGATGCCCTGGGCAGCGAAGGCCTGGAGTGGGACAGCGAGCGCACCCTGGGCGGGCTGTTCGCCCGCGAGTGGCTGCGTTCCAAGGGCAATTCCATCGAAGGCGGCACCTCCGAGGTGATGCTGGGCATCGTTTCCAAACGCCTGCTGGGCCTGCCGGACGCATAAGGAGTCGACTATGAAGCTCAACGACGAACAACAGATGCTGCAGGACTCCGTGGCCCGGCTGATGGCCGACAAGGGCCCGGTGTCCCACCTGCGCCAATTGCGCGACGAACAGTCCGACAAGGGTTACGATGAGCCGCTGTGGCAGGCCATGGTGGAAGCCGGCCTGACCGGTATCCTGGTGCCCGAGGAACACGGCGGCATCGGCTTCGGCCTGGTGGGCGCCGGCCTGGTGGCCCGGGAAATCGGCCGTAACCTGTCGGTGACCCCGTTCCTGTCCACCGCCGTGCTGGGCGCCGCCGCCCTGAGCGCCGGCGGCAGCGACGAGCAGAAAGCGAAATGGCTGCCGGCCATCGCCGAGGGCACCGCGATCATCGCCCTGGCGGTGGACGACGGCGCCAAGCACCGCCCGGAACGCCTGCAAGCCCGCGTGGAAGGCGGCACCCTGAGCGGCGAGAAACGGCTGGTACTGGACGGCCATGTGGCCGACCTGCTGCTGGTGGCCGCCGGTGAAGGCGACCAGGCGGCCCTCTACCTGGTGGACCCCAAGGCCGACGGCGTGACCATCGAACGCACGGTGATGGCGGACAGCCGCAACGCGGCGCGCATCCGCTTTGACGCGGTGCAGGCGGAAGCCATGGCCGACGGCGCCGCTGCCCTGGCCGCCGCCCTGCGCGCCGGCCGCGCGGTGCTGGCCGCGGAACTGTCCGGGCTGGCGCTGGAAGCGTTCGAACGTACCCTGGGCTACCTGAAAGAGCGCAAGCAGTTCGGGCGCCTGATCGGCACCTTCCAGGCCCTGCAGCACCGGGCCGCCCAGCTCAGCGGCGAAGTGGCGATGAGCGAAGCCCTGGCGTTGCAGGCCCTGAACGCCTGTGACCAGGGCGCCGACGACGCCGACCAGCAGGTGCTGGCCGCCAAGGCCAAGGCCGCCCGGGTGGCGCTGCTGGCCGGCCAGGAAGCGGTGCAGATGCACGGCGGCATCGGCATGACCGATGAATTCGACATCGGCTTCTTCCTCAAGCGCGCCCGTGCCGGGGGTGAAACCCTGGGCGACGCCAACTACTGCGCCGACCGCTTCGCGGCCCTGCGCGGTTATTGATTCACGGATTCGGAGAGCACCACAATGTCCAACAACACGCTCAGCCTCGAACAACTTCAGGCCAAGGTCGGTGAAGACCTGGGCACCTCCCGCTGGTTCCCGGTGGACCAGGCGCGCATCGACGCCTTCGCCGACCTCACCGAGGATCCCCAGTGGATCCACGTGGACCCGGAGCGGGCCGCCAAGGAAACCCCGTTCGGCGGCACCATCGCCCACGGTTTCCTGAGCCTGTCCCTGCTGTCCGCCATGTCCATCGACGTGGTGCCGCGCCTGGAAGGCGCGGTGATGGGCATCAACTACGGCCTCGACAAGGTGCGCTTTCTCAACCCGGTACGCTCCGGCTCGAAAGTGCGCGGCCACTTTAAACTGGCCGGCATCGAACCGCGCGGCGACAACCGCTACCTGATCCGCTACGCGGTCAGCGTGGAAATCGACGGCGTCGAAAAGCCGGCCATCGCCTGCGAGTGGCTGGGCCTGACGGTGCTGGGCTGAAACCAGCCAAAAGTTTCAGGCTTCAAGCTGCAAGCGGCGCCATGCCTGCTTGTGGCTTGAAGCCTGTAGCTTGTGGCTCTCCAACGGAGATTTTTTATGAGCATCAATTTCGAGGGCCGCGTGGCCATCGTCACCGGGGCCGGTAATGGCCTGGGAAAATGCCACGCCCTGGAACTGGCACGGCTGGGCGCCAAGGTGGTGGTCAATGACTTCGGCGGCGCCCGGGACGGCAGCGGCGGTTCCAGCGAGGCCGCCGAGAAGGTGGTGGCGGAAATCACCGCCGCCGGCGGCGAAGCGATGGCCGACGGCGCCGACGTGTCCAACCGCGAGCAGGTCCAGGCCATGGTCCAGGCGGTGATGGACAAGTGGGGCCGGATCGACGTTCTCATCAATAACGCCGGCATCCTGCGCGACAAAAGTTTCGTTAAGATGAGCGACGACGAGTGGGATAAGGTGGTGGCCGTGCACCTGACCGGCTCCGCCAACTGCAGCCGCGCCGTGTGGCCGATCATGCGCGATCAGGGCTACGGCCGCATCGTCATGACCACCTCCACCTCCGGCCTGTACGGCAACTTCGGCCAGGCCAACTACGGCGCCGCCAAGATGGCGGTGGCCGGACTGATGAACACCCTGTGCCTGGAAGGCGGCAAGTACGACATCAAGGTCAACTGCATCGCCCCCACCGCCGCCACCCGCATGACCGAGGACCTGATGCCCAAGGAAGTGCTGGCGCTGCTGGAGCCCTCGGAAATCACCCCGGCGGTGCTGTTCCTGGCCAGTGATCAGGCCCCCAACCGTCGCATCGTGCTGGCCGGCGCCGGCTGCTACGCCATGGTGCGGCTGATGGAAAGCGACGGCATCTATCTGGACGAAGGCGAACGCACGCCGGACGCCATCGCCGCCCACTTCGACCAGCTCAGCGACATGAGTAACGCCAAGGAAATGCAGAACGGCGGTGACCATGTCTCCAAGATTCTGACCAAAGCCGCCCACGCCAAGGGCATCAAGCTGAATTAAACGTAGAGAGCGAGGCCATCATGAGAGAAGCCGTCATTGTTTCCACCGCCCGTACCCCGATCGGCAAGGCCTATCGCGGTGCCTTTAACGACACCCAGGCCCAGGAGCTGGGTGGTCACGTCATCAAGCATGCCGTGGAACGCGCCAAGATCGACCCGGAAAGCATCCAGGACGTGATCATGGGCGCCGCCCTGCAGCAGGGTTCCACCAGCGGCAACACCGCCCGCCAGTGCGCCCTGCGCGGTGGCCTGCCCACCTCCGTGGCCGGCATGACCATCGACCGCCAGTGCGCCTCCGGCCTGATGGCCATCGCCACCGCCGCCAAGGAAATCATCGTCGACAACATGGACGTGGCGGTCGCCGGCGGCCTGGAGTCGATCTCCCTGGTGCAGAACGACAAGATGAACACCTTCCGCGCCCGTGACCCCTGGCTCAAGGCCAACCGCCCGGACATCTACATGAGCATGCTGGAAACCGCGGAAGTGGTCGCCGACCGCTACAACGTGTCCCGCGATGCCCAGGACGAGTACGCCTACCAGTCCCAGATGCGCACCGCCAAGGCCCAGCAGGAAGGCAAGTTCGACGACGAGATCGTGCCGCTGACCACCACCATGAAGGTGATGAACAAAGAGACCAAGGAAATTTCCGATAAGGAAGTGACCCTGGCCAAGGACGAAGGCAACCGCCCGGAGACCACCCTGGAAGGCCTGCAAAGCCTGAAGCCGGTGTTCAAGGACGGCCTGGAAATCCAGGAAGGCAAATTCATCACCGCCGGCAACGCTTCCCAGCTGTCCGACGGCGCCAGCGCCTGCGTGCTGATGGAAGCCAAGGAAGCCGAGCGTCTCGGCCTGCAGCCCCTGGGCGCCTATCGCGGCATGGCCGTGGCCGGCTGCGACCCGGACGAAATGGGCATCGGCCCGGTATTCGCGGTACCGAAACTGCTCAAGCGCTTCGGCCTGACCGTGGACGACATCGGCCTGTGGGAACTGAACGAAGCGTTCGCCAGCCAGTGCCTGTACAGCCGTGACAAGCTGGGCATCGACCCGGAGAAGTACAACGTCAACGGCGGCGCCATCTCCATCGGTCACCCCTACGGCATGTCCGGTGCGCGCATGACCGGCCACGCGCTGATCGAAGGCAAGCGCCGTGGCGTCAAGTACGTGGTGGTGACCATGTGCGTGGGCGGTGGCATCGGCGCCGCCGGTCTGTTCGAAGTCTTCTGAGCGGCGTCACCGAATCGCCGGGCCCGTCCCCTTTCGGGTCCGGCAACGCTTTGCCGCGTCAGCAGGCCGGCGTGCCCCAAATGCGCCGGCCATTATCGAGGTGATGATCGCGCCAACCGGCGCCCCTTCCCAAGTATCTTCACCGCACGAGGGCCGCTGACGCGGCCTTTTTATTGCGCGGATGAACGTTGGCGGGCGCGGTCTTCGCAGATCTCGATCATGCCGGCGGCCATGAAGCGTGCCATGCGTTTTTTCACCGCCTCGAAATCGTCCGACCGGCAAATCCCGCCGGACAATTTATCGATGCGGCCGGTGCGCGCCAGGGTCAGTACCAGCGCCCCGGTGACGAAGTGATAGCCCCAGAACACGTCCTCCTCGGACGCCTCCGGCAGGGCCTTCTTGAGCAGGTCGATGAGCCGCAGCACCACCGGATCGAAATGCCGGTCCATCATTTCCGCGCCCCACTCCGGCGTGTTCGCCACCTGGGCGGCGAACGCCGCGTAGTTACGCCAGCCTTCGCCGCCCTGGATGTAGGTGTCCAGGTCGGTGTCCAGGTAGGCGTGCAGCGCCCCCTCCACCGTGGGGCGGCCGTCACAGGCACGCTCGTAATCGTCCAGCGCGGTCATGCGGCGGCCGCTGGTTTCCACCGCGCGCCGCGCGAACACCGCGTCGAACAGCTGCTTCTTGTCGTCGAAGTAGTAGTTGATCAGGGTGTGGTGCACGTCGATGCGCTTGGCCACGTCCTTCAGCGTCACGCCATACAGGCCGTGCTTGGAGAACAGATACTCCGCCGCGTCCATGATCCGTTCGGTCATCTCGGCGCGCCGTTCGGCGCGGCTCAGGCCTTTGCGGCGTGGCGTCGCCGACGGCTTGCCGGCCGGCTTTTCTCGGGCTGTCATTGTCGATACGGACTCGTTGTCGGCGCCGGCGCGGACCGTTCAGGCTTGGCCGTATTCCGCGCGCAGGCTTTTCTTGTCGATTTTTCCGGTGGCCGCCAGCGGCATGCTGTCCACCCGCACCACCGCGTCGGGCAGCCACCATGAAGCCACGCGCCCCCGCATGGCGTCCAGTATTTCCCCGTCCTCGATGGCCTGACCGTCCTTGATTTCGACGATCAGCAGCGGCCGCTCGCCCCAGCGCGCATCGGGCCGGGCGATCACCGCCGCCTGTGCCACCCGTGGCAGGGCGCCGACGATGGCCTCCAGTTCCGCCGGATTGATCCATTCGCCGCCGGATTTGATCAGGTCCTTGGCGCGGCCGGTGATGAACAGGCGGCCCTGGTCATCGAGCCGCGCCAGGTCCCCGGTGGCGAACCAGCCGTCCCGGTCCAGCGCGCTGTCCTTCTGATCCAGGTAGCGGGCCACCACCGCCGGGCCGCGCACCCGCAGGTGGCCCTCGGCGTTGCGCTGCTCCGGCAGGGGCGCGCCGTGCTCGTCGGTGAGCAGCAGGTCCACGCCCACCGACACCCGCCCCGCCGAGGCGGCGTCGCGGCGGGCTTCACCGGCGGGCATGATGGTGCCCAGCGGCGACAGCTCGGTCATGCCCCAGCTGGTCTGCACCACCACGCCCAGGCGCTGTTCCAGACGCTCCATCAGCGCCGCCGACATGGGTGCACCGCCCACCATGATGCGTTTCAGCGTGGGCAGCTCCAACCCTTCCGCCTCCACGTGGTTGAGCAACCCCAGCCAGACGGTGGGCACGCCGGCGGCCAGGGTCACGCCTTCGCAGTTGATCAACGCGGCCAGGCTGGCGCCGTCCAGATGGCGGCCCGGCAGCACCAGCCGCGCACCCACCGCCGGGGCCGCGAACGGCAGGCCCCAGGCATTGGCGTGGAACATGGGCACCGCCGTCAGCACCACATCGTGGGCGCCCAGCCCCAGCACGTCGGCCTGCAGCGACCGCAGCGTGTGCAGATGGCCCGAGCGGTGGGTGTAGAGCACGCCCTTGGGGGCGCCGGTGGTGCCGGAGGTGAAACACAGCCCGGCGGGGCTGTGCTCGTCGAACTCGCCCCAGCGTACGGCCGACGCGTCCAGCCCTTCCAGGGCCGGCTCCAGGGCCGGCAGCTCCCCTTCCCCATCGATCAGAAACAGCTCGGTGAGCACCGGCGCGGCGGCGGCGATGCGCCGGGCCAGGGGCGCCAGATCGGCGCTGGCGATCAGCACCCGGGCGCCGGATTGGGTCACCATGTCGGCGCTCTGGGTGTCGGTGAGGCGCGGGTTCAGGGTGTGGCAGACCGCCCCCAGGCCCATGATGCCGTACCAGGCGGCCAGATGGGCACGGCTGTTCCAGGCCAGGGTCGCCACCCGCTCGCCGGGGGCCACGCCCAGGCCGGCCAGCCAGGCCGACACCCGCCGGGCCTGGCGGTGCAGAGTGGCATAGTCGGTTCGCTCCACGCCGCCGTGGTCGGTGGCGGTGGCCACGGTGGTGTCGGCATGCCACTTGGCGGCGTGGTCGAGAAATTTATCCAGGGTCAGCCGGTAGGGCTGCATGGTGGCGTCGTTCATGGTGTCTCCGAAGGGTCGGCCAGCGGCGGCGCCGCGCAGCCGATGTTCCAGTTCCAGGGGGTGTCGCCGGCCCGTCGCCGGCGCCGCACCAGGGTGTCGTGCAAGGCGAAATGGCCGGGCAGCGGGTCCACCTCCGGGGTCGGCGCGGCGGCCACTCGCAGCCAGCGGCCGCGCGGGTGTTCCGCGTAGGCCGGCCAGCGCGGCTGGCCTTCGGCGGCGGGTCGACCGTCCCGGGCGAACGCCGCCCAGTAGTCCCCCAGCGCCCGCGACAGCCGCTGTTCCTCCTCACGGTCGGGGATCGGCGGCCACAGGGGCGTGGTGCGCGCGGCGGTGCCGAACACATAGGGGATCTCGGCGGCGTGGAAGCCGTGCAGGCCCCGTTCGTTGGCCGCCGGGTAGCCGTGGTCGAACAGGTACAGCCAGGCGTCCTGGCCGACGGCGCCGCAGGCCCGCCCGAGCCGGTCGGCGGTCCAGCCGTAGAGCGCGTCGCGCAGCGCCGCCAGCCGGCTCTCCTCGCCGTCGGCGGCCGGGTACAGCCGCAGGAAGTCCGCCGCCAGATCGCCGTAGCCGCGCCGTACCGCGGCTTCATAGGCACCGGCGTCGGCGGGCGCCGGCGGCAGCAGAAAGCGCAGCGAGCGCACCTCGCCGCTGTTGAAGCCGGCCAGCACCGGCACCGGCGCCTGCTCACCGCGCTCGAACACGTCCAGCAATTGGCGTGGCAGCACCCGACCGTCCACGGTGCCCAGGGGCGCGTAGCCGGCCTCCGCCGCCGCCCGGGTCAGGGTGTGCGCATCCAGCGCCCGCAGGGCATCCAGGTCACGCACTCCCAGCGCCCGGACCAGGCGTTCGCCGATCTCCTCGGCGGGGGGCTCGCCGCATTCGGCGCGGGACAGGGCCGGGTGGGAAATCAGATAGGCGCTCTGCGCCACCGCCCGGTGAAACAGCCCCCGGGCCCGGGGCGACGCCATCAGATACAGCACGCTGAGGGCGCCGGCGGATTCGCCGGCCACGGTCACCGAGTCCGGGTCGCCGCCGAAGGCACTGATGTTGTCGCGCACCCAGCGCAGCGCGGCGATCTGATCGAGCAGCCCATAGTTACCGGACACGCCCTCCGGCGATTCCGCGCTCAGCGCCGGATGCGCCAGATAGCCCAGCACCGCCAGGCGGTAATTGAGGGTCACCACCACCAGCCCGCGCCGGGCCAGGGCGGCCCCGTCCAGCATTGGCTCGGCGGCGCCGCCGGTGTTCAGCGCGCCGCCGTGCAGATAAACCAACACCGGCGCCCGGCGGGCCTCCTCCGGCGTCCAGATGTTGAGGGTCAGGCAATCCTCGTTCTGGCCGGGCAGCGCCGGGGCGTACAGGCTGCCGGGCCGGGACGGCGGCTGCGGGCAGGCCGGCCCGAAGCGGGTGGCGTCACGCACCCCGGCCCAGATCGGCATCGGCGCCGGCGGCCGCCAGCGGTATTCGCCCACCGGCGGCCGGGCGTAGGGCACACCCTTGAACACCCTCAGCCCGTTCTCCCGGGCACCGCGCAGGGCGCCGGCGGGCGCGTTGACGCGCACCTCGCCGTCGCCCGGCCCTTGGCCGTTTCTCACACCTCCAGCCATTCGCGGCGCACCGCCTCGTCGTCGCGCAGGGCCGCCGGCGTGCCTTCGAAGACGATGCGACCGTGCCCCATCACCAGCACCCGGTGGGAAATGTCCATGGCGATGGACAGCTTCTGTTCCACCAGCAGAATCGACACGCCGGCGCGGGCGATTTCCGAGATCAGCTCACCGATCTGCTTGACGATCAGCGGTGCCAGCCCTTCGGTGGGCTCGTCGATCATGATCAGTTTCGGGTCGCCCATCAGGGTACGGCTGATGGTCAGCATCTGCTTCTCGCCACCGGACAGCACGCCCGCCGGCGCATCGGCGCGGCGCGCCAGATTGGGGAACATGTCGAGAAACTGCTCCACTTTCCAGGGGCCGGGCGAACGGGTGTTCTTGATGCCCAGCTCCAGGTTCTGGCGCACTGACAGGGTCGGGAAGATGTCCCGGTTTTCCGGCACATAGCCGAGCCCCTTGCGGGCAATGCGATGGTTGGGCAGGCCGGCGATCTCCTCACCGCGAAAGCGCACCGAGCCCTGCGGCGGCACCTCGCCCATGATCGCCTTGACGGTGGTGGATCGGCCCACGCCGTTGCGGCCCAGCAGCGACACCACCTCCCCCTCACCGATGGAGAGATCGACGCCGTTGAGAATATGACTCTTGCCGTAATAGGCATGCAGATCGCGCACTTCCAGCATCACGCCGCCTCCTCGCCCAGATAGGCTTCTTTCACGCGGGGGTCGTTGCGGATTGCCTCCGGGCTGCCGGTGGCGATGATCTCTCCGTACACCAGCACGGAAATGCGGTCCGCCAGTTCGAACACCACGCCCATGTCGTGCTCCACGATCATCAGGGTGCGGCCCTCGGCCACCTGGCGGATCAGCTCGATGGCCTGGGTGGTTTCGGTGTTGCTCATGCCGGCGGTGGGTTCGTCCAGCAACACCACGTCGGCCTCGCCGGCAATGGTCATGCCGATTTCCAGGGCCCGCTGGCTGGCGTAGGGCAAGGCGCCGGCGGGGCTGTCGCGCAGCTCCGCCAGGCCGATCATCGCCAGCACCTCCTCGGCACGCCGGTTGGCGCGCTTCACCGAACCCGCCGGCCGCCAGAAGGTGTAACCCGACGCGCTTTGTTTGAAGCAGGCGCAGCGCAGGTTCTCGAACACCGACAGATTGCCGAACACATTACTGACCTGGAACGAACGGGCCAGGCCGCGCTGCTGGATCTTTTCCGGGGCCAGGCCGTCGATGCGCTGCCCGTGCAGCCGCACCTCGCCGCTGGTGGGCGCGAAGGCCCCGGACACCAGATTGAAGAAGGTGGATTTGCCGGCGCCGTTGGGGCCGATCACCGCGTGCACTTCGCCCTTCTCCACCCGCAGGTTGACGCCGCGAATCACCTCGGCGGGGCCAAAGTTTTTCTTCAGATCATCGATTACCAAGGCGTGACTCATGCCCGTGCCTCCCGATAGTGTTTGCTGGCCCGCGCCACGCCGACGCCGGCGGCGAACAGCGCCGCCACGCCCAGCCATACCAGCGGGGACGAGGGGTCCGGTTGCAGCCCCAGCACCTGGGCCAGTTTGTCGCGGCCATGGCTGAGCTGGTACACCAGCTCGATGGTGCCCACCAGCCCCAGCGCGATCAGCAGCACCGCCACGGCACCGCCCAGCCAGCCGGGCAGATGGGCGGCCAGATCACCGCGCCGCCAGGCCTGGCGCACCTGCTCGATGCCACCGCCCAGACCGGCGGGGGCGAACATCACCACCGCCAGGAACACCAGCCCCACATAGAGGATAGAGGCGTCGGTGTAGTCGCTGAGCAGGGAGTTCATCACGGTCACCAGAATGGCGCCGACGATCGGGCCGTAGAACACGCCCAGACCGCCCACCGCCGCCATCAGCAGCGCCAGGCCGGAGGTCAGCAGGCCCAGGGATTCCGGCGTGACGATCTCGTAGTTCACCGCCGCCATGCCACCGCCCAGCCCGGCGAAGCCACCGGCGGCGATGAACACCAGAAAACGCAGGTTACGGGGTGGGTAGCCGATGAACTGGAGCCGCTCGGCGTTATCGCGCACGGCGTTGGACATACGACCCAGCGGCGTGCGCGTGAACGCCCACATGGCGAACACCGCCAGCAGTACCCAGAACGCGGAGAACCAGTACACGTCGGCGGGCTGTGCCAGCTCCAGACCAAACCACACCGGGCCCACCATGCGGTTGCTGAACACCCCGGCCTCGCCGCCGAACACGGTGGGAAACATTTGCGAGCCGGCGGCCACCAGCTCGCCCAGCCCCAGGGTGATCATGGCGAAGGCGGTGCCAGCGCGGCGGCAGAACGGCCAGCCCACCAGCAGCGCCGCCAGGGCGCCGGTGGCGAAGCCCACCAGCGGCAGCAGGTATACCGGGAAGTGCGCCCAGAACCCCTGGCCGTCATAGCCGGCGTCGCCGATCAGGTTCATCACGTGAATGGCACCGTAGGCGCCCAAGCCGAAGAACACCGCGTGGCCGAAGGACAGCATCCCGCCCTGGCCGAGCAACATGTTGTAGGACAGCGCGAACACGATATTGATGGCGACCAGATTGATGATGCTGAAAGTGCCGTTGCTGCTCACCAGCACCGGGATCACCAACAGCGCCAGCAGACTGATCAGCCAGGGCGCCAGGGCGCGCCATGGGGAAACGTGAAGACTCATGGTTCCAGCTCTCCCATCAGGCCACGCGGGCGAAAAATCAGAATCAGCACCAGCAGGATGAAGGGCGTCATCGGCGCGATCGACGCCAGGGTGATGCCGGTCACCTCACCGTAAGGATCAACGCCGAAGCCGATTGCATTGAGCAAGTCACCGATGGACACATCCAGGGCGACGAAGAAGGTTTGCACCAGACCGATCAGCAGGGAGGCATAGAAGGCACCGAGCAGCGAGCCCATGCCACCGACCACCACCACCACGAACACCACCGGCCCGAGCGACTGGGCCATGCCCGGTTCGGTGCTCAGCAGCGGCCCGCCGATCACGCCGGCCAGCGCCGCCAGGGCACAGCCGAAGGCGAACACGCCCATGAACAGGCGCGGCACGTTATGACCGAGATGGCCGACCATGGCGCCATGGGTCAGGGCGGCGCGGATCATCATGCCCACCCGGGTCTTTTTGAGCAGGTACCAGAGCGCCGCGAACATCAGTATCGCGATCAGCATGGTCACGCCCCGGTAAATGGAATAATCGGTGCCGAACAGACTGAACAGCGGCGCGCGCATGTAGTCCGGGGCGGTATAGGACACCGGGATCGAGCCCCACAGCAGGTGCACCGTCTCATCGATCACATAGGCCAGGCCGAAGGTGAACAGCAGCTCCGCCACATGGCCGTGCTCGTGCACGCGCCGCAGGCCAAACCGTTCCACCACCGCGCCCAGGCCCGCCACCAGCAACGGCGACAGCAGCAAGGCGGGCCAGAAGCCCACGTGCAGGCCCAGCGCGTAGGCGAAGTAGGCGCCGAGCATATAGAAACTGGCGTGGGCGAAGTTGAGCACGCCCATCATCGAGAAAATCAGCGTCAGACCACTGGACAGCATGAACAGCAGCAAGCCGTACAGCAGTCCGTTAAGCGTGGAAAAGACGATTATTTCGAGCATCAAACGACTCCCGGGGCGGCGGATCGCCGCCGCCCCTAGTTATCCTCGGAACGGTTTCGTCTTGGTGTCAGTCCGGACGCCGCATGCGGCAGGTGGTGGGCAGGGTTGCCTGGTCGGCGTCGAAGCGGGCGACCTGATGGAAGTTGTAATCGGTGCCTTCGGCGCCGTACTTCATATTGTCCTTGAGCACGGACAGGTACAGCGGCATCTGCAGCTGGTGGTCTTCCGCCCGCATGGTCAGGTGGCCGCCGGCGGAATCGTACTCAAGCCCTTCCAGCGTTTTCGCCACGGCCAGCGGCTCGATGCTGTCGGCCTTGTCGCCGGCGGCTTTCATCATCTCCAGCATGGCGGCCACGCGCGGGTAGTAATCCCAGCCTTTTTCCTTGTAGAGAGCCACCTGGCGCTCGGCGATCTTCGGATCGGTGAAATCACCGTGGTACTCGGCGATCAGGTAGACCCGGTCCACGCCCTTGTCGCCCACCTGGGTGATGGTGCCCGGGGTGCTGCCGTAGTAGGTCAGGAAGGGGACGTCCACGCCGTACTCGGCGGCGGATTTGATCAGCAGGTTGATGTCCTGGCCCCAGTTACCGGTGATCACCACGTCCGCGTCGGAGGATTTGATCTTGGAGATATAAGGGGAGAAATCCTTCACCTTGCCCAGCGGGTGGAAGGTGTTGCCGACGATCTCGATGTCCGGACGCTTCTCCTTGAGCATGCGCATGGCGGACTCGGAAACGGTGTGCCCGAAGCTGTAATCCTGGTTGATCAGGAACACTTTCTTGATGTCCTGATTCTCCGCGATCCAGTCGGTGAGCATGTTCATCTTCATGTCCACATGGGAATCGAAACGGAAATGCCAGAACGAGCAGCGCTCGTTGGTGAACGACGGCTCGATGGCCGCGTAGTTCAGGTACAGCACCCGGTCATCCGGGTTGCGCTGGTTGTGCTTGTTGATGGCGCTCAGCAGCGCCGAGCCCACCGAGGACCCGTTGCCCTGGATGATGTAACGGATGCCGTCGTCAATCGCCTTCTGCAATTGCACCAGGCTTTCCTGGGGATTGATCTTGTTGTCGTAGCCGACGATTTCGATCGGATGGCCGTCCATACCGCCTTCTTTGTTAAGACGTTCGGCGGTGAACTGCAGCTGCGCCAGCGCCGGCTGCCCGACCACCGACATGGGGCCGGTGAGCGGATCGATCAGCGCGAAGCGAACCGGCTCCGCCTCCGCCGCCCGGACCAGGCCCGACAGCAGACACAGGGAAACGGCGAACAGCTTGAAAACGGCTTTCAGCATGGTGCTCTCCAAGGTTGTTATTTTATCGCTCAGACGGAGCGAATCGGACGACCGTGAAGCCCTCGTCACTCATTCACTCACGTGTGAGATAATAAAATTCAGAGAACGCGACTGTCCACACTGTTCACCGCGCGGCACTATAAACCCTTTGGAATCAATACCCTGGGGAGGTCCGGCGCGCCCCGGAAGGGGGCACCGGCCCATACCGACCCGGCACCGCCGCCGCCAAAGGTTACTTCTGGTAACACCCGGCCGGCGCCGGGTCGGTGACGGCGGCGCCGTGCCCGGCGATCAGGCCTGGTCCGGCCGGCGCATCTTGCAGGTGGTCGGCAAAGACACTTCGTCGCGGCTGATTTCCGCGATCTCGTGGAAATTGAAATCGGTGCCTTCGGCGCCGTACTTCATATCGTCCTTGAGCACGGAGATGAACAGAGGCAGCTGCATCTGATGGTCTTCCTTGCGCATCACCACTTTACCGGTGGGTGTCTCCACGTCGAGCCCCTCCATGGCGAACGCCACCTTCACCGGATCCGTGCTGCCCGCTTTTCCGGCGGCTTTCTGCAGCATGTCGAGCATGGTGGACAAACGCAGCCAGTAGTAGTCCCAACCGGTTTGCTCATACATGGCCACTTGCTGGCTGGCCATGTCCGGGTCGTCAAAATCACCGTAGTACTCGTTGACCTGATAGATGCGGTCCACCCCGGCTTCGCCGACCTGGGTCACCACCCCGGCCATGGCGCCGTAGTACGTCAGGAACGGCAAATCCACGCCGTAGTCCGCGGCGGCCTTGACCAGCAGGGTGATGTCCTGACCCCAGTTGCCGGTGATCACCGCGTCGGCGCCGGAAGACTGGATCTTGGACACATAGGGCGTGAAGTCCTTCACCTTGGCCAACGGATGGAAATCCTGTCCGACGATTTCAATGTCCGGGCGCTTCTCCTTGAGCATTCTGGTGGCGGCCTCGGCCACCGCCCGCCCGAAGCTGTAGTCCTGGTTGATCAGGTAGACCTTCTTGATGTCGTCACGCCCCTGAATCCAGCTGGTCATGGCGTTCATTTTCATGTCCACATGGGCATCGAAACGGAAATGCCAGAACGAACAGCGCTCGTTGGTGAAGGCCGGGTCCACCGCCGCCATGTTCAGGTAGAGCACTTCCTTGCCCGGGTTGCGGGCGTTGTGTTTGTTCACCGCGGTCAGCAAGGCGGAGCCCACGGACGACCCCATGCCCTGGGTCACATAGCGAATGCCGTCATCCACGGCTTTCTGGAACTGGACCAGGCTTTCCTGGGGGTTGACCTTGTTGTCCATGCCGACGATTTCGATCTTATCGCCATTGATGCCGCCATTGGCATTGATGGTCTCGGCGTGAAAATTGAGATGGTCCAGCGCCGACTGGCCGGCGGCGGCCATGGGTCCGGTGAGCGGATCGATCAGGGCAATACGGACGGTGTCCGCACTGACCGTGCCGACCAGCAAAACGGTGGTGGTGAGCGTGGATAAAATCGCTTTCAACATGGGGCTCTCCTGATTGTTGTTCTGAGTACTCTTTGCAATGTCCAGGGTGGCGTCGCCGCCGTCGCCTGAGCGTGAACAGGACGCCGGCCGGGGCCGCCGGAGGCATAAAAAAGGCCCGCCGAAGCGGGCCAGCCCATTGACGATGGAACCAAAACCTCTCTATACCTCCAGCCACTCCTTGCGGGTCGCCTCATCCGCGCGCAACTCCTGGGGCGTCCCTTCGAACACGATCTGCCCATGGCCCATCACCAGCACGCGATGGGAAATGTCCATGGCGATGGACAGCTTCTGTTCCACCAGCAGGATCGACACCCCGGCCCGGGCGATCTCCGAAATCAGCTCGCCGATCTGCTTGACGATCAACGGCGCCAGCCCTTCGGTGGGCTCGTCGATCATGATCAGCTCCGGGTCGCCCATCAGCGTGCGGCTGATGGTCAGCATCTGCTTCTCACCGCCGGACAGCACACCGGCCGGCGAATCCGCCCGCTGGGCCAGGTTGGGGAACATCTCCAGAAACTGTTCCACCTTCCACTTACCCGGCCGGCGGGTGTTCTTGATGCCGAGCTCCAGGTTCTGACGCACCGACAGGGTCGGAAAGATGTCCCGGTTTTCCGGCACATACCCCAGCCCCTTGCGGGCGATGCGATGGTTGGGCAGACCGGCGATCTCCTCACCACGAAAACGGATCGAACCCTGCGGCGGCACTTCGCCCATGATCGCCTTGACGGTGGTAGAGCGGCCCACGCCGTTGCGGCCCAGCAGCGCCACCACTTCGCCTTCCTTCATGGAAAAGTTGACCCCGTTGAGGATGTGGCTCTTCCCGTAGTAAGCGTGTAAATCGTTGACTTCCAGCATCACGCCGCCTCCTCGCCGAGATACGCTTCCTTCACCCGCGGATCGTTGCGGATTTCCTCCGGCGTGCCGGTGGCGATGATCTTGCCGTAGACCAGCACCGAAATGCGGTCGGCCAGCTCGAACACCACGCCCATATCGTGCTCCACGATCATCAGCGTGCGGCCCTCCGCCACCTGACGGATCAGATTGATCGCCTGGGTGGTTTCGGTGTTGCTCATGCCGGCGGTGGGCTCGTCGAGCAGCACCACCTTGGCGTCGCAGGCAATGGTCATGCCGATTTCCAGAGCGCGCTGGCTGGCGTAGGGCAAGGCCCCGGCCGGCACGTCGCGCAGCGCCTGCAGGCCGATCATGTCCAGCACTTCCTCGGCGCGCCGATTGGCCTCGCGCACCCGACCCGCCGGCCGCCAGAACACATAGCCCGCGTTGGCCCGCTTGAAGCAGGCGCAGCGCAGGTTCTCGAACACCGACAAATTGCCGAACACGTTGCTGACCTGGAACGACCGGGACAGCCCGCGCTGCTGAATCTTGTCCGGGCTCAGCCCGTTGATCTTCTCGCCGTGCAGGTAGATTTCCCCGCTGGTGGGCGCGAACGCCCCGGAGAGCAGGTTGAAGAAAGTGGATTTGCCGGCCCCGTTGGGGCCGATCACCGCGTGTACTTCGTTCTCCGCCACGTCCAGGTCGACGCCGCAGATCACTTCCGCCGGGCCGAAATTCTTGGTCAGCCCCTTGATCGACAATGCGCTCATGCCTGGTCCTCCCGCAGCTTGTTGGTGGCCCGCTTGATCAGGCCGCCGGCCACCAGCAGCACCACCACGGTGAGCCAGCCCCAGGGACCCGCGGCGTCGAAGTCCACGCCGAACACATGGGCGAACTCGTCACTGCCATGGGTGGCCTGGAACGCCAGTTCAATCAGCACCACCAGGCCGACGATGATCAGACCCACCGCCAGGGTGCCGCTCAACCAGCCCGGCAGGCGCTGGCCCAGATCGCCGTCCCGCCAGGCCACCCGCACCTGCTCGATACCACCGCCCAGACCGCGCGGCGCGAACATCACGATGGCCAGGAACACCAGCCCCACGTACAGGATCGAGGCGTCGGTGTAGTCGCTGAGCATGGAGTTCATCAGGGTCACCACCACGGCGCCCACGATGGGACCGTAGAACACGCCGAGCCCGCCCACCGCGGCCATCAGCAGGGCCAGACCGGAGGGGATCAGGCCCAGGGCTTCCGGGGTGATGATCTCGTAGTTGACCGCCGCCATGCCGCCGGCCAGGCCACCGAAGGACCCCGCGGCGATAAAGATCATGAAGCGCACGTTGCGCGGCGGGTAGCCGATGAACTGCAGACGGTCCGGGTTATCGCGCACCGCGTTGGACATGCGTCCCAGCGGCGTGCGGGTAAAGGCCCACATGGCGAACACACCGACGAAGGTCCAGAAGGCGATGAACCAGTACACGTCCGAGGACTGCGCCAGCTCCAGACCGAACCACTGCGGCCCGACCATGCGGTTGCCGTAGATACCGGCCTCGCCGCCGAACAGGGACGGGAACATCTGACCGGCGGCGGCCACCATTTCACCCAGCCCCAGGGTGATCATGGCGAAGGCGGTACCGGCGCGGCGGCAGAACGGCCAGCCCAGCACCAGCGCCACCAGGCCGCCGGCGATCATGCCCACCAGCGGCATGCCCACCACCGGCACATGGGCCCAGAAGCCCTCGCCGGCATAGGACGCCTCGTCGATGGCGATCATGGCGTGCATGGCGGCGTAGCTGCCGAGACCGAAGAACACCGCATGGCCGAAGGACAGCATGCCGCCCTGACCAAGCAGCATGTTGTAGGACAACGCGAACACGATATTGATACCGATCACGTTGAGCAGAGTGAAGGCGGTGCTGTTGCCGTGGAAGAAGACCGGCAACAGCAGCAACACCGCGGCGAATACCACCCAGGCCACCAGACCGCGCAGGGAGGTGCGGGATTTTGTACGTTGCATGGGTGCGATAATGTCCTGGCTCATGGTTCAAGTTCCCCCATCAGACCGCGGGGCCGGAAGATCAGGATCAGTACCAGCAGGATGAACGGCGTCATGGGCGCCAGAGTGGCCAGGGAAATGCGGCCCACCTCGCCATAGGGATCCAGGTTGGCGCCCAGAGCGTTGAACACGTCCGCCAGGGAGGCGTCGATGGCGACGAAGAAGGTCTGCAGCAGGCCGATCAGCAGCGACGCATAGAAGGCGCCCTGCAGCGAGCCCATGCCGCCGACCACCACCACCACGAACACGATCGGTCCAAGGGTGGCGGCCATGCCCGGCTCGGTGGCCAGCAGCGGCCCGCCGATCACGCCGGCCAGTGCCGCCAGCGCACAGCCGAAGCCGAACACGCCCATGAACAGCCGCGGCACGTTGTGGCCCAGATGGCCGACCATTTCACCGTGGGTCAGGGCGGCGCGGATCATCATGCCGACGCGGGTTTTCTTGAGCAGGTACCAGAGCGCGATGAACATCAGGATGGAGATCAGAATCACCACGCCACGGAAAATCGAATAATCGGTGCCGAACAGCGTGAACAGCGGCTCGCGCATATAGGACGGTTCGCGGTAGGCCACCGCCACCGTGCCCCACACCATCTGCACCAGTTCGTCGATGACATAGGCCAGGCCGAAGGTGAACAGCAACTCCGCCACGTGGCCATTGGCGTGCACGCGACGCAGGCCGAACCGCTCCACCAGGGAACCGAGCGCGCCCACCAGCAGCGGTGCGAGAATCAGGGCCGGCCAGAAGCCGGTGTACATGCCCAGGGTATAGGCGAAATACGCACCCAGCATGTAGAAGCTGGCATGGGCAAAGTTGAGCACGCCCATCATCGAGAAGATCAGGGTCAGACCACTGGACAGCATGAACAGCAACAGGCCGTACAAAACACCGTTCAGGGTCGAAAAAATCACAAGTTCGAGCATGACAAGGCTCCCGGAGCAGCGGCTTTCGCCGCTGCCCCTACTGCACGATCACGGAGGGTCGCGGGGCCGTCGTTACTTGGGACGGCGCATGCGACAGGTGGTGGGCAGGGTCACGTCATCACGGTCGATGCGTGCCACCTTGTGGAAGTTGTAGTCGGTGCCTTCGGCGCCATACTCCATGTCGTCCTGCATCACGGAGATGAACATCGGCAGTTGGATCTGGTGATCCTCGGCACGCATGACCACTTCACCGGTGGTGGTTTCCAGGCTCAGCCCTTCCATCGCCTTGGCGACCGCCACCGGATCGGTGGAGCCGGCCTTGTCAGCGGCTTTCTTGAACATGTCGAGCATGGTGCTCAGACGCAGGTAGTAGAAGTCCCAGCCGGTTTCCTTGTACATGTCCACCTGACGCTTGGCCATTTCCTCGTCATCGAAGTCACCGTAGTACTCGTTGATCTGGTAGATACGGTCCACGCCCTTGTCGCCCAGCTGGGTGACCACGCCGGCGCTGGCGCCGTAGTAGGTGTAGAACGGTGCGTCCAGACCGAACTCGGCGGCGGCTTTCACCAGCAGGGTGATGTCCTGGCCCCAGTTACCGGTGATCACCGCGTCGGCGCCGGAGGACTGGATTTTGGAGATGTAGGGAGTGAAGTCCTTGACCTTGGCCAGCGGGTGGAAGTCGTTACCCACGATTTCGATGTCAGGGCGCTTCTCTTTCAGCATCTTGCGCGCCGCTTCGGAAACCGCGTGGCCGAAGCTGTAGTCCTGGTTGATCAGGTACACCTTCTTGACGTCCTTGTTCTCCGCGATGTAGTTGGTCAGCGCGTTCATTTTCATGTCCGCGTTGGCGTCGAACCGGAAATGCCAGAAGGAGCAGCGCTCGTTGGTGAAGGACGGGTCCACCGCCGCGTAGTTCAGATACAGCACTTCCTTGCCGGGATTGCGCTGGTTGTGCTTTTCAACGGCGCCGATCAGGGCGGAGGCCACGGAGGAGCCGTTGCCCTGGGTCACGTACTGGATGCCGTCGTCGATGGCTTTCTGCAGCTGGACCAGGCTTTCCTGCGGGTTCACCTTGTTGTCCAGGCCGACGATTTCCAGCTGTTTGCCGGCGATGCCGCCGTTGGCGTTGATGCGTTTGGCTTCAAACTTCAGGTGCTCCAGGGCCGGCTGGCCGGCGCCGGCCATGGGGCCGGTGAGCGGATCGATCAGGGCAAGTTTCACGGTCTCGGCGGCGCCGGCGGTTTGCACCAGCAGCAACGAGGCAGCGATAAGAGTGAAAAAGGATTTCAACATGACGCTCTCCACGATTGTTGTTGTTCTGCCGGGCGCCCGAGTGTCACGAAGCGGACCGGCATTTCACCTTGGCGGTCGCCCGGGGGCGGCACACCTTGATGCGTTTTGTTTACCGTTTTCGCGGGAACCGGTTTGCTCGACCCGGCGCCCGCTTTCTCATTTTTTCCGCATGCGCATGGTTTGTTTTTATTTGCGCACCCCTTCCGTCATAAAAACAGGGGTCGTCATCAAAAACCGGGCCGACGATATTCGCGACGGCGCCGGAGGTTGCGACATACTTTTTAGTATGTGCGCACGAAAATAATCCTGTCCAGTGACATTTCCGGTCTTTCCCGACGCCTCCCGGCGCGGTCGGAAAGTGCCCCTGGAAAGCCCCACTTAGGTCAAGCCGGTACTCCTTAAATTCACCGCTATCCCAAGCGTGGTGCTGCTTTCAGCATGAACGCGCCGGCCCGGCACGGCAATGTTCGATTGCGACGGGCAACCGGACAATCACGCCAGCGCACCGTCCCGCCCCTTTGACCGCCCGACGGCCGCGAAAAATCGGCTTTCGCGCCCGGCGGTGTCTTTCCGGAGCGCGCCCCGGGGCCCGTTCGGCGCGCGTTTTCGGGGCAAAAAAAATGGCGCTTTGTTGCCTTAACGGCGATGCTGTTTCGTTGTCATCCCCGCACGCTGTTACCCCAGGTAACACCGCGTGTGAAATTTTCCCGAACCGCCTTGACCCTTCTCAGGCGCGCCGGTATGAATTGCTCCACGATGATTTTCAAAACAGACGTTTAAAAAAACAAACAGATTCATTTCGGGAGAGAACCATGCTCAATGGTCTGATGATGGACGCACCGCTGACCCTGATGGACGTGCTCGATTACGGCGCCCAGGTGCACCCCAAGGCGGAGGTGGTGTCCGCCACCGTGGAAGGCGGTGTGCACCGTCAGAACTATCGGCAGACCCGCCGCCGCGTGGCGCAACTGGCCCACGCCCTGGTGGCCCAGGGCGTGAAGCCCGGCGACCGGGTCGCCACCATCGCCTGGAACACCTACCGGCACCTGGAGCTGTACTACGCCATCGCCGGCATCGGCGCCGTCTGCCATACCATCAACCCGCGGCTGCCGGCGGATCAGATGGCCTACATCGTCAATCACGCCGACGATACCCTGATCTTCTTCGATACCACCTTTACGCCGCTGATCACCGGCCTGCGCGGCCAGTTTCCGGCGCATACCCGCTATGTGGCCATGACCGACCGGGGCCACATGCCGGACGGCGACGACCTGCTCTGCTATGAAGAACTGCTGGACGGCCAGCCGCAGCACTATGACTGGCCCACGCTGGACGAAAACACCGCCTGCGCGCTGTGCTACACCTCCGGCACCACCGGCAATCCCAAGGGCGCGCTCTACTCGCACCGCTCCTGCCTGCTGCAGGCGCTGTTCGCCCTGGCCGGCTCCAACGGCGTGTTCCGGGTCGGCGACCGGATTCTGCCGGTGGTGCCCATGTTCCACGTCAACGCCTGGGGGCTGCCCTATGCCGCGCCGCTCACCGGCTGCTCGCTGATCATGCCGGGCGCCGCCCTGGACGGCGCCAGCCTGTTTGATCTGATGGACCGGGAAGACGTGACCGGCGCCTGGGGCGTGCCCACCGTGTGGATGGGCCTGCTCACCGAGATGAAGCAGCGCGGCCGCAAACCCGGTCGCCTGCGCCAGGTACTGATCGGCGGGTCGGCACCGCCGCGCAGCATGCTGCGCGCCTTCGAGAACGACTACGGCATCGAGGCCATGCAGGGCTGGGGCATGACTGAAATGAACCCCACCGGCAGCATGGGCATCCTGGTGGAAGGCGAGGACCAGCTGCCCCTGGAAGAGCGGCTGGACATCAAGAGCAGCGCCGGCCGCCGGCTGTTCGGCGTGCGCATGAAGCTGGTCGACGACAATGGCCGCGAGGTGCCCCAGGACGGCCAGGCGGTGGGCGAGCTGTATGTGAAAGGCCCCACCGTGATCAGCGCCTACTTCAACAATGAAGAAGCCACCGCCAAGGCGTTCGATAAGGACGGCTGGTTCGCCACCGGCGACATGGCCTCGCTCACCGAGGACGGCACCCTGCACATCGTCGACCGGGCCAAGGACCTGATCAAATCCGGCGGCGAGTGGATCAGCTCCATCGACCTGGAGAACCTGGCCGCCGCGCACCCGGACGTGGCCGAGTGCGCGGTGATCGGCGTGCCCCATCCGAAGTGGGACGAGCGACCGCTGTTGATCGTGGTGCCGCGCCCGGGCAGTGAGCCCGACAAAAAGGCGCTGCTTGATCACATGGCCGGAGAAATCGCCAAATGGCAGTTGCCCGACGACGTGCTGTTCGTGGACGAGCTGCCCCACACCGCCACCGGCAAGGTTTCCAAACGCCATCTGCGGGACCGCTTCGGCACCCATCTGGCCGACGCCGGCTAAGTGAAAAAAGGACGATCAATGTTGGATATCAAGGAACAACGGGTGCAGGCCAACGGCCTGGACTTTCTGGTACGCAGCGCCGGCGACCGGTCGGCGCCGCCGGTGATTCTGCTGCACGGCTTTCCCGAGTGCGGCTATTCCTGGCGTTATCAAATGCCCTATCTGGCCGACCAGGGCTTCCACGTGCTGGCGCCGGACCTGCGCGGCTACGGTCGCAGCGCCGCCCCCAAGGAAGTGGACGCCTATCGTCAGGACGTGCTGGTCAGCGACGTGCTGGGCATTCTCGATGCCTTCGGCGCGCCCCGGGCGCGGGTGGTCGGCCACGACTGGGGCTGCGCGCTGGCCTGGCAGGTGGCGCGCCAGGCGCCGGACCGGGTGGTGGCGGTGGCGGGGCTGTCGGTGCCCTACCCGGGCATCGGCCCCAAGGCGCCCACCGAGCAGATGCGCGCCGCCTTCGGTGACCGCTTCTTCTACCAGCTCTACTTTCAGCAGCCGGAGGTGCCGGAGCGGGAACTGGAAGCGGACCCGCGGGACTTTCTGCGGCGCATTTACCACGCCCTGTCCGGCCCGGGCATGAAGGAAAAACACCGCACCCACGGCAACGCCACCGGCATGCTCGACATTCTGCAGCGGCCACAGGGCGCGCAGCCGTCCTGGATGACGGAAGCGGATCTGGATGTCTACGTGGACAGCTTTGAACGCAGCGGCATGACCGGGCCGATCAACTGGTACCGGGCCATGGACCTGTCCTGGGAACAGCAGCGGGCGGACGGCCGCGAGCGCATTCACCCGCCGGCGTTTTTTCTGGCCGGCAAGGAAGACCCGGTGATCCAGTTCGCCGGCCGCGCGCTCAAGCGGATGCCGGAGCTGATGGACGATCTCACCGACGTGGTGATGCTGGACGACATCGGCCATTGGGTGCAGATGGAAGCCGCCGACACCGTCAACGAGCACCTGGGGCGCTTTCTGCGCCAGGTCGACGACGCCGGCTGACCGGGCGCCGTCGCGGGGCTTCGCGTCAGTTCATCCGCCGCATTTCGATGCGGCGGTTGCGCTCCCGGCCCTGTTCGGTGCGATTATCGTCCACCGGACGGCTGGCGCCGTAGCCCACCGCCGTCAGGCGGCCCGGGTCGACGCCCTGGTCGATCAGAAAATCACGCACCGAGGCGGCGCGCCGCTCCGACAGGGTCTGGTTGTAGCTCGCCGAACCGGTGGAATCGGTGTGGCCGCCGATCTCCACTTCACTGTTCGGGTAGGCCTGCAGCCGCTCGGCCACTTCCCGCAGTACGGTCTTGGCGTTGGGCGTCAGACGGGCCGAATCGAATTCGAAGTTGACCCCGTGCAGCACTTCCGGCGGCGCCATCGGCACCGGCTTCACCACCACCCGCTCGCGCTCGATGATGCGCGTTTCGTAGTCGCCGCCACCGAACAGCGGGAAGGTCAGGCCCACCAGGGCGCGCACGTCGTTGAAGGGTTCGTTGCCGCTGCCATCGTCGGAAAAGTCGAGCACATAGCGCAGCTCCATGCGCAGCCCCATGCTGCCCCACACATCCCGGAAATGCAGGCCGGCGCCGGCGTTCAGAAAGGCGCTGGTGTCGGTGCCCCGGTTGGAATCGGTGTAGACGCCGCCGCCGCCCACCAGCAGATAGGGCGAGGGCCCCTCCCGGTACAGGTAACGCAGGGCATCGGCGCCCAACCCGTACTGCCAATGCTGGCCGGACGCCCGGTCGCGCTCCAGGGAATTGCCGAAACCCTGCCATTCCAGATCCCAGTGCTCACCGATCTGGCGGCCCAGGCCGAAGCGCAACCCGGTGCCATAGTCCACGTCGTTGCGATCCTGGTCCTCGAACACATACACGCCCATGGCGGACGCGTTCCAGCCGCGCGGGTCGGCCCGCTCGCCGTCGGCGTGGGCCACCGGCGAGGTCCACACCGCCAGCCCGGCCCCGATCGCGGCCCCCACCAGACAACAGAACTTTACCGAGGGCATATCCCGTCCCACTCCATAAAATTAATTGCTGTTCATAATGCCCAGTGGCCACGGGCGAGACTGTGGAAAGCGTGTAGAAGGCGTGTAGAAAAAGTGTAAACCCGCTGTACGTCCCGGCCGGTCCCGAAGCCGCACGGCGCCTGATTTTACCTGCCTTTTATGATCGTACCCCGGCGTGGGGTTTATAGTCGGAGGTCAGAATCGGGCGCCGCCCGATCTCCACTGCCCCCGGGAGGCCAGCTTGAATCGCGACCAGCCATCAGAGCCTGAACAGCACGACGAAGAAAGCACCCCCTGGGAAGACGCGGTGGAACGGGAGCGCCGGGACGCGGCCCGGGACGGCGGCCACGACGAAGAGAAGGAAGAGGACAAGCAGGAACGCTACCTGCCCTCCAAGGCGGCGGCGGTGCACGAACGGCTGCGCGTGTCCGGCGAAAAGGAACTGGAGCGCGACGCCATGGCGCTGCTGTGGTCGGCGGTGGCCGCGGGCATTTCCATGAGCGCTTCGTTCATGGCCCGCGGGCTGCTGGACGCGCACCTGCCGGACAGCGACGCCGGCTTTCTGGTGGGCAGCATCGGCTACACCTTCGGCTTTCTGATCGTGATCCTGGCCCGCCAGCAACTGTTCACCGAAAACACGGTGACCGCGGTGCTGCCCTTCATGAGCCACCCCAGCGCGGCCAACCTCTGGTGTCTGATGCGACTTTGGGGCGTGGTGCTGGCCGGCAACATCATCGGCGCCGGGCTGGCCGCCTTTACCTTCCTGCACCTGCCCATGTTCTCCCCGGCGGTGGCCGACTCGTTCGTCTCCCTGGGTCACAAGGTCATGGAGAACGGACCCTTCGAAATGTTCTCCAAGGGCATCGTCGCCGGCTGGCTGATCGCTACCATGGTGTGGGTGATGCCCTCCGCCGACCAGGCCAAGGCCTGGGTGATTCTGATCATGACCTACGCGGTGGCCATCGGTGAGTTCCCCCACATCATCGTCGGCGCCAGCGAGATTCTGTACCTGGTGTTCGCCGGCGAGACCAGCTGGGCGGACTTCTTCCTGCGCTTCGGCCTGCCCACCCTGGCCGGCAACATCGCCGGCGGCACCTTTATCTTCGCGCTGATCAGCCACGCGCAGATCCGCAACGACATGGACATCCAACGCCAGGGCCGCCGCGGCGCCTGGGGCTTTGCCCGCCAGCACGGACCTGGACATAAAAATAAGAATCAATAACAATTGCGGTTCGTTTCCCCGCATGGCCGCCCATGACCTCGCAACCGCCGACGCCGGCTCTGTACGCGGAGTACACCCGTAAAATCCAGCGCTATCTCTGGCTGCGCACCGGTGACACCGAGCTGGCGGCGGACCTGACCCAGGAGTGCTTCACCCGGCTGCTGGCCCGCGACGGCGACGTGCCCATCGAGCGGCCCCTGCCCTATCTGTACACCCTGGCCGGCCACCTGCTCACCGACCACCGCCGCCGCCACGAGACCTGGCGGACCGGCACCCTGGCCCCGGAAGAGATCGACAGCCTGCTCGACCACCGCGCCGGCCCGGACGCGCTCTACGAAACGCAGCGCAAGGTGGACGACATTCAGGCCGCGCTGGCCCGGCTGCCGGCCCGCTCCCGGCGCGTGTTCCAGCTGTGCCGGGTGGAGGGCCACACCTATGCCGAGGCGGCCCGGGCACTGCGCCTGTCGGTAAGCTCGGTGCAAAAACATCTGGCCCTGGCGATGCGCTATATTCTCGACCAGACCCACACCGACGATGACTGAACCCCGCACGGAACGCCGCCCATGACCCAGCCCCGCTCTTCCCGACATGCCGACGCCGTGCAGTGGTGGCTGCGTTGCCAGGACGGGCCCCTGAGTGACGCCGAGGAGCAAGCCCTGGAACGCTGGCTGACCCGGGATCCGGCCCACGGCGAGGCGCTGGCGGCGGTGGAGATGCAATGGGCGCTGGCCGGCGAGCTGGCGCACCGCCCGGCGCGGCGGCGGCCCCTGCCGCGCCCGGCGCGGCGGCGGGTGGCTCCCTGGCTGGCCGCCGCCGGCGTGCTGTTGGCGGTGCTGGTCTGGCGCGGGCCGGACTGGTGGTGGCAGGCGCGGGCGGACCGGGTCACCGGCGCGGCGGTGGAGACGCTGACCCTGAGCGACGGCAGCCGGGTCACCCTGGCCGGCCACTCGGCCCTGCGTCTGGACTACGACGACCGCACCCGCACCGTGACCCTGCTGCGCGGCGAGGCGCTGTTTCATCCCGCGCCGGTGACCGGGGCGGAGCCGCGTCCGTTCACGGTGCGCGCCGGCGGCGCCCGCCTGACCGCCCGGGGCACGCAATTCTGGGTCCGGCGCCTGAGCGCGGAAGAGCTGCGCGTGGGCGTGCTGGAGCATCGGGTGCTGGCGCGCCTGGCGGATGGCCGCGAGCGGCTGCTGGCCAGCGGCGACAGCGCCCGCCTCAGCGACCGGGCGGGGATCCGCCCGCTGACCCTGGACCCGGCCCGGGCCGCCGGCTGGGCCCGCGGTGTGCTGGTGTTCGACGCCACTCCGCTGGCCCAGGCACTCAGCCGCATCAATACCTTCCGCGACCGGCCGGTGGTGCTGCTCGACCGGGCCCGCGCCGAGGCGCCGGTGCGCGCCGTGCTGCACCTGGACAGCCTGGACCGGGGCGTGCCGGCGCTGGCCGACGGCCTGGGCCTGCGCACCCTGGAGGTGCCCGGTCTCACGCTGCTGTACTGATGAAAAAAAATTACTCGCTTTGCCACCCCAGACGTCATAGCCCTCAAACACAACGCTTCTCATTTTCATTGTCCGCTTCCCCGGACTAAGGATTGAACGGTTATGTCCCTGACCTTTTCGCGTCGTCTGGGCGGCGCCTGGCTTGCCCTGATGCTGGTCTCTCCCGCCGTGCAGGCCCAGAGCCCGACCCCGGCCACGCCGCCGGCCAGTGTCGCCGAGCGCGCCTACGACCTGCCCGCCCAGCCCCTGCGCACCGCCCTGCTGGGCTTCGCCGAACAGGCCGGCATCGACCTGATCGTCGGTGACGCCGACCTGGAGGGCCGCCAGAGCCCGCCTCTGCGCGGGCGCTATTCGGTACGCGCCGGCCTGGGCGCGCTGCTGGCCGGCAGCGGCCTGGACTACCGGGCAGAGCGCCACGACGGCGGCCGCCTCACGGTGCGCCTGACCAACGCGCCCACCGCCAACGCCGAGCCCCATCAGCTGGACGACGTGGTGGTGTCCGCCGCCCGCAGCTACACCGTGGCCGGCAAATCGCCGCGCAAGATCACCATGATCTCCCGCCAGCAGATCGAGGAGCAGATGGCGATCAGCGACGATCCGGGCGCGGTGCTGGCCAACCTGATTCCCTCCTACTCGCCCAGCCGCCAGAAGCTGTCCAACACCGGCGAGACCTTCCGCGGGCGCACGCCGCAATTTCTGATCGACGGGGTGCCGCAGTCCAACCCGCTGCGCAACGGCGGCCGCGCCAGCTACACCATTGATCTGAGCATGGTCGAGCGCATCGAGGTGATCCACGGCGCCAGCGCCGAGTACGGCCTGGGCGCCACCGGCGGCATCATCAACTTCGTCACCCGCCGGCCGGAACAGCCCGGCTTCCAGCAGCATGTGGGCGTCAGCCTGACCACCGACGACGATGTGCAGAGCAATGGCCTGGGCCATAAGCTGGACTACCGCTTCACCGGCCAGACCGAACGCTGGGACATCGTCGCCGCCGCCAGCCGCCAGGAACGGGGCCTGTTCTACGACGGCCGCGACCGCATCATCGGCTTCGCCTACCCCGGCGAGATCCAGGACTCCACCAGCCACGACCTGTTTCTGAAAGCCGGCTACTGGCTGGACGACAACCAGAACATCACCGTCAGCGCCAACCGCTTCGAGCTGGAAGGCAACCACGACTACCGGGCGGTGCCCGGCGACCGGGACGCCGGCATCCCCACCACCGCCACCAAGGGCGGCGCCGAGGGCGACCCCATGTTCAACAAGGTCACCACCCTGCGCGCCAGCTACAGCCACGGCAACTGGCTGGGTAACCAGATCGACGCCCAGATTTATCATCAGGACTTCGAGGGCCAGTTCGGCGCGCTGCGCTCCGGCTCCTTCCAGGACCCGGCGCTGGCCCCGGCGGGCACGCTGCTGGACCAGACCCGCAACGAGTCCGAGAAACTGGGCAGCCAGTTCACCCTGAAGCGACGCGGCCTGTTCGATGACCATCTGGATCTGGCCGCCGGCTTCGACGCCCTCAGCGACGAAACCCGCCAAAGCCTGGTGCTTACCGACCGGGTCTATGTGCCGGAAACCGAGTACCGCAACTACGCCGGCTTCCTGCAGCTGGACCTGCGCCCCACCGAGCGGCTGGCCCTCTCCGGCGGCGCCCGCCACGAATACGCCAAACTGAACGTGGACGATTACCGCACCGTGGCCGCCAACGGCGCCGTGCTGGTGGACGGCGGCGACCCGGACTTCGAGGAAACCCTCTACAACATCGGCGCCACCTATCAGGTCGCCGACGACGTGCAGCTGTTCGCCAACTATTCCGAGGGCTTCGGCATGCCGGACGTGGGCCGCGTGCTGCGCGGCATCGACACCGCCGGCCAGGACGTGGACACCCTGCTGGCGCTGGAGCCGGTGGTCACCGACAACCGCGAAGCCGGCCTGCGCTTCAACGGTGAACGGGCCCGCTTCGAGATCAGCTACTTCGAATCCGATTCCGATTACGGCGAGCGGCTCAGCGAGGAGAACGGCGTCTACGTGGTCAACCGTGAGAAGGTGGAGATCAAGGGCGTGGAGGCCTCCCTGGACTGGCGCGCCACCGAGGCCCACCAACTGGGGCTCACCTACACCCATCAGAAGGGCAAATCCGACACCGACGGCGACGGCACCGTGGACACCACCCTGAGCGGCATCAGCCTGGCCCCCAACCGGCTCGGCGCCCGCTGGGGCGCGCGCTGGAACGACGGTCTGCGCTCCCTGGTGCAGCTCAACCACTACTTTGATCGCAGCTTCGACCAGCCCGACCTGGACTTCGACGGCTACACGCTTGTGGACGCCTCCCTGGTACAGCGTCTGCCGGTGGGCCGCCTCAAGGCCGGCGTGGAGAACCTGTTCGACAAGGACTACGTGAGCTATTACTCCCAGGCCGGCCGGGCCAGCAACGACTTCTACTTCACCGGTCGCGGGCGCGTGTACACCCTGGGCTACGAGGTGGATTTCTGATGCCACGGCGGCTCGCCTGAGTCTGCTCCGGTGCCGCCCCCTGGGCGGCACTTTGCTTTCCGCTCGTCAGCCATTGCTTGTTTTTTATTAGCAAAAATATTATAAAGCTAATATTAATGATGGATTCATTAGTAATTCGCCAGCGGAAGGCGTATGTACGATATCGAATGGACGAAAACAGCGGTGAAGCAGATGCGCGTGATTCAGCCTCCGAAACAACGGACGGCGATTCTTGACGCGGTCAAGGCGCTGGCACATTGCCCGACCCGGGCCGCCAGTGTCAGGGCCCTGCGCGGGCACCGGGCGGGCTACCGGCTTCGGGTGGGCCGCTATCGGGTGCTGTTCGATGTGGACGACGGTGTGCGGATTCTCACCGTGCAAGAGGTGAAAAAGCGAGATGAGCGGACATACCAAGGCTGACGCCGACAACGCGCAGATTATTCGGGATGACCAGGGCAACCCTTTGTATGCGGTGGTGCCGTTCGAGGAGTATCAGGCGCTGCTGGATGCCGATAGCCGCGTCACGCTTCCCCATGACGTGGTGGCACTGATGATCGAAAAAGACCTGAGCCCGATGGCGGCGTGGCGCAAGTACCGGGGCCTGTCCCAGGCGCGCCTGGCGGAACAGCTGGGCGTCACCCAGGGCGCCGTGGCGCAGGCGGAGAAGCGCGGCAACAAGCCGCACATCGAGACCCTGCGCGCCTGGGCGCGGGTGCTTGAGTGTGAGGTGGCGCAGTTGACGGAGTAGGAGCGGCCTTTGGCCGGCTTGTCGAACCGGAGGGTTCTTATCAAGGCCTCCCTCACCGCCAAATAAAAAACCCCGCTTGCGCGGGGTTTTTTATTTGGCGGTGAGGGAGGGATTCGAACCCTCGATACGTTGCCGTATACACACTTTCCAGGCGTGCTCCTTCAGCCACTCGGACACCTCACCAAAACTGATTGTGCTCGGCACTTTTTGTTGGTCGGCTGAGACCAGGTGCAGAGGGCGCGTAGGGTACCCGAGGGTCGCTTCGGAGGCAAGCGGGGGGCGGGTCGAGTGGCCACGCTTTGTACAACCGGCGGTATTAACCGCCCAGGCGGGCCAGGTAGAGGCCCTGGTACTCGCAGACGGTGTCGCCGGCGGGGTTGGTGGCGCGGGCGTCCACGGTCAGGGTGGCCTTGCCGCGCCGGGCGAGGCGCTCTCGGAAACGTCGGCGGTCGTTGTCGGTGACGGTGGCGGTCAGGGTGAGGTCATCGTCCAGCGGCAGGCGGTAGTTCTGGTTGCCTTCCACCGCCACCACATCCACCAGGCCTTCGATATCCGCGGTTTCGGCGATCAGCGCTTCGGCCAGCAGCGTGGTGCAGGCCCAGCCGGCCAGGGTCAGCAGTGCCACCTGGCTGCCGGCGAAGAAGGTGCCCTTGTCGTTGTGGTTGGGGGCCAACGGCGCCGTCAGGGTCAGGGTAGCACCGTCGAAGCCGGTGAAGCGGAACGCCAGGTGCCGGGTCAGGGGGATGGCGGCGCGCACCCGCTCGGCCAGAGCGTCCAGCTCAGTCATCGGGCAGCTCGCGGAGAAACTGTTCCGGGGTTTCGTCGGGCAGCGCCTTGGGTTCCACCGCCGGGGTGCCCAGGTAGATAAAGCCCACCACCTGGTCCTTGTCGGCGAAGCCCAGCCGGGCCTTGACGCTGGGGTCGTTGGCCAGGTCGCCGGTGCGCCACATGGCGCCCAGCCCGAGAGCGTGGGCGGCCACCATGATGTTCTGCACCGCCGCGCCCACCGCCAGCACCTGCTCCCAGGCCGGCACCTTGTGGTGCTCGTTGATCTCCGCCACCGCCACGATCAGGGTGGGCGCGCGCAGGGCCTTGGCGCGCAGCTTGTCGAGGGCCTTGCGGTCGGCGTCCGGCTGCCGTTTCAGCAGGCGCCATTCCATGATGTCGCCGAGCCGTTCGCGATCCGCGCCTTCCAGCACGATGAACCGCCAGGGCCGCAGCATGCCGTGGTCCGGCGCGCGGATCGCCGCGGCCAGCAGCTGGCGCACTTGCTCCGGCGTGGGGCCGGGTTCGGTGAGGCGGGGCACGGAAACGCGTTGGGTCAGGGCGGTAAGGGTGTCCATGGTGGCTCCTGTTTCGGGATCGCCAGTGTAACCGCTTGCCCGAGCACGGACGAACCCCGGCTCCGACACGCCGCCGACGAAAGTCGAATCAGTCTTTTTTCTGAACGCACAACTGGGTAAGCTCCCTCGAACGCCACGTCCAGATTGCCGTTGATGACCGCCACCAAGCACCGCCCCCGGCGCCCCTACCTGGATCCCAGGGAACGGGCCCGCCGGCTGAGCAATTCCATTCGCCTCCTCGCCTTCGCGGTGGCGGCCGGCATTCTGCTGGCGGGCATCGGGCTGTCCCTGTTTCCGCAACCCTACCTGCTCGGCGTGGCCGGGCTGCTGACTTACCCGCTGCTGGTACAGACCCTGCTGGTGGTGGCCGAGCGCCGCGATCGGCGCACCGAACGGGCCGCCCCGGTGCTGATGCAGCTGGACGCGGCGGTGATCGGCGTCGCCTGCGCGCTGCTGCATTTCGCGGTGATTCCCAGCCTGGTGCTGCTGATCATCGTGCACGCCAATTCGGTGAGCAGCGGCGGCCTGCGCGCCTGGCTGCTGAACCTGCTGAGCACCGCCGTGGGCGCCGGCCTGGCGCTGTGGCTGTTGCCGGTGCCCTTGCCGATCACCACGGTGCCCCTGTCGCTGTCGGTGCTGTCCCTGGTGGGCCTGGGTCTGCATGTGGGCGCGAGTTCCTTCTTCGCCAACCGGCAGACCCGCTTTCTGCAGCAAACCCAGGAGCGGGTGCGCGAGCAGCAGCGCCAGGCGGTGGAGTTGTCGCGCAAGCTGGCCAAGTACCTGCCGCCGCAGGTCTGGGGCTCCCTGTTTTCCGGTCAGCGGGACGCCAAGCTGGAGACCCGCCGCAAACGGCTGACCATTTTTTTCTCGGACATCCGCGGCTTCAGCACCGTGTCCGAGGAGCTGCCCCTGGACACCCTGACGCGGATGCTCAACACCTATCTGAGCGAGATGACGCGCATCGCGCTGCGCTATGGCGGTACCATCGATAAGTTCATCGGCGACGCGGTGATGGTGTTCTTCGGCGATCCGAAAAGCGCCGGTGCCCAGGAAGACGCCTTCCGCTGCGTGGCGATGGCGGTGGAGATGCAGGAATACATGCGTTTTCTGCGGCTGCGCTGGCGCCGCGAGGGCATCGACCAGAAGCTGGAAATCCGCATCGGCATCAACACCGGCTTCGTCACGGTGGGTAACTTCGGCACCGACAGCCGCATGGACTACACCATCCTCGGTACCGACGTGAACCTGGCCAGCCGTCTGGAGTCCGCCTGCCGGCCGGGCCAGGTGCTGATCTCGGAAAGCACCTATGGCCTGGTCAAGGACCGGGTGCGTTGCCGCAGCGTGGGCGAGATCCAGGTCAAGGGCTTCCACCGGCCGATCACCGTCTACGAAGCCCACGAACTGAAACGCAATGCCGGCAGCAAGCGGCGCTTCGTCACCCTGGACAGCCCCGGCCTGGGACTGCACGTGGACCTGGAGCGCATTCACAACTACGACAAGAAAGCGATCCTCAAGGCCCTGGCCCGCTGCGCCACGGAACTGAAGAAGGACAAACCAGTGGCGGTGGAATACGAGACCGAAGGGTTCGCGCTCTATATGGACGACAAGCGTCTGCGTGAGCGCGACCGGGAAAAGGTGGTGGAGATGCTGGGACAGGCGGCGCGGCAGATTCAGGACCGCGTGCGGATGTGATCGACGAGGAACCCTTATGAACGAAACGTCTTCCGGCTGGCTGGGGCGTCTGGAGCGCGCCGGCAACCGTCTTCCCCACCCCACCCTGCTGTTCGTCTGGTTGTGTGCACTGATGCTGCCGCTGAGCGCGGTACTGGCCTTGCTGGGCGTGACCGCCGAGCATCCCCTGGAAGACCGGACCGTGGTGGTGCGTTCGCTGCTGGACGGCGAAGGGCTGCGCTATGTGTTCACCCATATGGTCGGCAACTTCACCGGCTTCGCGCCGCTGGGCGTGGTGCTGGTGGCGATGCTGGGGCTGGGCATCGCCGAGCATTCCGGGCTGCTGGGCGCCAGCCTGGCGGCGCTGGTGCGCCGTGCCTCCCATCGCACCCTGGTGGTGGCGGTGGCTTTCGCCGGGGTGATGTCGAGCATCGCCTTCGACGCCGGCTATGTGGTGCTGATCCCACTGGCCGGCTTTCTGTTTCAGCTGGCCGGGCGCTCGCCGCTGGCCGGCATCGCCACCGCCTTCGCCGCCGTCTCCGGCGGCTACAGCGCCAATCTGCTGCTCGGGCCGGTGGACGCGGTACTGGCCGGCCTGTCCACCGAGGCGGCGCGGCTGGTGGACGCCGAGCGCACCGTATCGGCGGCGGGCAATTACTGGTTCATCATCGTTTCCACTTTGCTGGTCACCACGCTGGTGTCGCTGATCACGCTGCGGATCACCGAACGACGGGTGGCGCCGGCGGACCAGGACGTCGCCGATGAGGATCAGGCGCCGCGCCTGGACCGCCGGGCGGCCCGCTGGACGCTGGTGACCCTGGTGGTGGGCCTGCTCGCCATCGCCGCCCTGGTGGTGCCGGCCGGCGCGCCCCTGCGCGGCGACGACGGCGCCGTACTGCAGTCCCCGTTCATGAGTTCACTGGTGGTGCTGATCGCGCTGCTGGCGGCGGCCTGCGGGGTGGTCTACGGGCGGCTCAGCGGCGGCTTTCGCTCCGCCGCCGGCGTCATCGAGGCGATGGAAACCACCATGGCGTCCATGTCCGGCTATCTGGTGCTGATGTTCTTCGCCGCCCAGTTCGTGGCCTGGTTCGGCTACAGCCAGCTGGGTCTGGTGCTGGCGGTGAAGGGCGCCGCCTGGCTGGGCGGGCTGGAGCTGCCGACGGTGCTGTTGCTGCTGCTGTTCGTGGTGCTGAGCGCCTCCATCAACCTGATGATCGGCAGTGCCTCGGCCAAATGGTCGATCCTGGCGCCGGTGTTCATCCCCATGCTGATGCTGGTGGGCATCGCCCCGGAGGCCACCCAGGCCGCCTACCGGGTGGGCGATTCCAGCACCAACATCATCACCCCGCTGATGCCCTACTTCGCGCTGGTGCTGGGTTTCGCGCGCCGCTATCGGGCGGACACCGGCATCGGCACCCTGATCGCCCTGATGCTGCCCTACAGTCTGGCACTGCTGATCGGCTGGTCGATCCTGCTGGCGGTGTGGATCGGCTTCGGCTGGCCGCTGGGGGCGTGATGGCGGCCCGCATCCTGGATCGCGGTCGAACGACCGCGCCTACTGGCGCACGGTGCGGGCGTTGAGCGGCGCGTCCTCGTAGTTGGAACGGAACGGGTTGATGTCGAGCCCGCCACGGCGGGTGAAGCGCCCGTACACGGACAGCTGGCGGGGGCCGCAGTGGCGGCGCAGATCCACGAACATCTGCTCGACGATCTGCTCATGAAAGCCCTGGTGGTTGCGCAGCGACACCACATAGCGCAGAAAGCTGGCCGGGCTGATCGGCCGGCCAGTGTAACGCACCTGTACGGTGCCCCAGTCCGGCTGGTTGGTGACCGGGCAGTGGCTGCGCAACAGGTGGGAAACCAGCACGCCGGTGCGCTCCGGCCCCTGGTCGGCGAGCAGCAGCTCCGGGCGGTATTCGAAATGCTCGAAGGACACGTCCAGAGTGTCCACCAGCTCGCCCTGTTCTTCCCGGACATGCTCTTCCCACAGCGGCTGCTGACGGGCTTCGCGCAGCGTCATGACCCGCACGTCCACCGGCGCCCCGGCCACCTGTGCCAGATCCCGGGCGATGGTTTCCACCACCCGGTCGCGGCCGGGGAAGCGGCTGTTGGCGAAGCTGTTCAAATACAGCTTCAGCGACTTGGACTCGATGATGTTCGGCGAGGTGCAAGGCACCACCAGTTCCGCCAGCGCCACCTCCGGCTTGCCCTTCTCGTTGAGCCAGGACAGCTCGTAGGCATTCCAGATGTCCTGGCCGTGGAACGGCAGCGCGGTGTCGTCCAGCTCCAGCGATTCGCGGGCGTCCCAGCGCGGCACCGGGCACAGCAGCGACGGCGTGTACTGGTCGATGAACGCGCTGTTGCGGCCCAGCGGTGTGTCCTTCAGATAACTCATGGCGCGACTCTCCTTTCGGCTCAGCTGCGGATACCGGTGCCGCGGTTGAGCAACCACAGCGACAGCGCGAAGAACACCACCACGAACGCCAGAATCGCGCCCAGGGAGGCGTACACATTGACGTCGCTGACGCCCAGCACGCCGTAGCGGAAAGCGTTGACCATATAGACGATGGGGTTCACCAGGGTCACCGCCCGCCAGAAGTCCGGCAGCAGATCCAGGGAGTAGAACACCCCGCCCAGATAGGTCAGCGGTGTCAGCACGAAGTTGGGGATGATGCTGATGTCATCGAAGTTGCGGGCGAACAGCGCATTGAGAAAGCCGCCCAGGGAAAACAGCGCCGAGGTCATCACCACCACCGACACGGTGATCCACAGGTGCTGCATGCTCAGGTGAGTGAAGAACAGGCTGAGCAGGCTGACGATCAGCCCCACCGCCATGCCGCGGGCCATGCCGCCGACCACGAAGCCGGTGAGGATCACATAGTTGGGCATCGGCGAGACCAGCATCTCCTCGATGGAGTGCTGGAATTTGGTGGAGAAGAACGAGCTGACCACGTTGCCGTAGCTGTTGGTGATCACGCTCATCATGATCAGGCCGGGCACGATGTACTGCATGTAATCGAAACCGCCCATGTCGCCGATGCGCTGGCCCACCAGGTTGCCGAAGATCACGAAATACAGGGTCATGGTGATCGCCGGCGGCAGCAGGGTTTGCGGCCAGATGCGCGTGAAGCGGCGGATTTCCTTGATCACGATGGTGCAGAACGCCACCCATTGCTGATACCCGCTCATGAGGTGGCCTCCGCCGGCTGCGCCTGGCCGGGCAGATTCTGCTCCACCAGCCGCACGAACAGTTCCTCGAGACGGTTGGACTTGTTGCGCATGCTCATCACCTGAAAATTCTGCTCGGCCAGTTCCGTGAACAGCCGGTTGAGGTTCTCGGTCTTGGGCACCTCCACCTCCAGGGTGGTGGCGTCACGCAGCCGCACCTGGAACCCGGACAGCGACGGCGCCGCCGACACCGGTCGCGCCAGATCGAGAATGAAGGTCTCCACCTGAAGTTTCTCGAGCAGCGATTTCATGTCGGTGTTCTCGACGATCTGGCCGTGATCGATGATCGCGATGTTGCGGCACAGGGATTCCGCTTCTTCCAGGTAGTGGGTGGTGAGAATAATGGTGCGGCCTTCTTCGTTCAGGCCGATCAGGAAATCCCACATGGAGCGGCGCAGCTCGATGTCCACCCCGGCGGTGGGCTCGTCCAGGATCAGCAGATCCGGCTCGTGGACCAGAGCCCGGGCGATCATCAGCCGCCGCTTCATGCCGCCGGACAGGGTGCGGGCCTGGTTGCTCCGCTTGTCCCACAGCCCCAGCTGGCGCAGATATTTCTCCGCCCGTTGCCGGGCCAGCGAGGCGGGGATGCCGTAAAAGCCCGCCTGGGTGACGACGATGTCGAACACCTTCTCGAACTGGCCGAAGTTGAACTCCTGGGGCACCACGCCGATCTTCTGCTTGGCCAGGGCCCGTTCACGGTCCAGATCATGGCCGAGAATCGACACCTGCCCGCTGCTCTTGTTGACCAGGGAACTGATGATGCCGATGGTGGTGGACTTGCCGGCGCCGTTGGGGCCCAGCAGGGCGAAGAAGTCGCCCTTCTCGACGGTCAGCTCGATGCCCTTGAGGGCCTCCACGCCGCTACCGTAGGTTTTTTTCAGATTACGAATGGTCAGGGCGGACAAAAGTCACCTCGCCGTAGGAAAAAGGTCAAGAAAACGACCCAGATGGGGTCGCCGGGCCCGCTTTCAAGCCCCGGAGAACGGGCGCCGGCCGTGTTCGCCGCGCCATACCCAGTTGAGATGCCGCTCATCGAACCACAGCCACAGCCCCTCCATCATCCAGGGCCAGTGCTCCTCGTCGATGGCGTCGCGGCCTTCCAGCTCCGCCACCAGCACCGCCAGAATGGTGTCGTGGGTGACGTGCACCGCCAGCGCCCCCGGCGCCGGCTCCCGGTCACGCAGATAGCCGGCCAGTTTGGCGCGGCCCGCCGCCGGGGTCAGCATGCCGTCGAACGGCTCACGCAGATGGGCATTGAGAAAACGCAGCGCGCCCATCTTGAGAAAGGTGGGGCCGACCCGGTTCAGGTCTTCCACGTAACAGCCCGGCTCCACCAGGGTGCCGTCGGTGATCACCTCCGGCTGATGGTCGATCAACCCGGCCTCGCGGGCGCCCTCGGCCATGGCCCGGGCGGTGTCCACGCAGCGGCCCACCGGGCTGGAGTAGAACGCGGATACCGGTCGCTCCAGCCGTGCCCCCCACTCCCGCGCCATGGTGATGCCTTCCGGCGTCAGTGGCAGGCGGTAATCGGCGAAACCGTTCTTGGCCAGCTCGCGCACCGAATGGCGGGTCAGCAGATGGGCCGGCCGGTCGGCCGGAAGCAATTGCAGTGCGTCGTGAAGGCGGGGATGTAATCGGGCCATGTCTACTCTTCTCGAGTGCCCGGTTATCTTACGGAGCGGGGGCGCCAATGCCAACCGCCGGGCGCCGGAAAGCGCTGGCAAAAGCCACGCGGCCTGCTATGGTGAGAGCATGTTTGACACCCTCTTCACGTGTCGCCGCCCCGGCGACCTCGCCCGCCTTACGGTTCCGGCCCGCACCCTGCGCGCCGGTGCGCGCCCGCGCGCCTTCCTCGCCTGACGCCGGACCCCGTTCAGAATCATCCCGGGGGTCCGGCGACCCGAACACCCGGATCCCCCGATGCTTTCCTTGAAGATTGTTTGAAGAACGAACGGAGCGCGCCATGACCGCCCTGCCCCCGATTACCGTTTCCACCCTGGACCGTGAACGCCTCTACGCGCTGCTGGAAAAGCACCCTGGCGATCCGGAGGTGGTGGACCGCCTCTATGACGAACTGGACCGGGCCCGTTTCCTGGAACCGGACGCCATGCCCGATGACGTGGTTCGCCTCAACAGCCGCGCCCGCTTCCTGCACGAAGACAGCGGCAAGACCTATGAGCTGGTGCTGTCCACTCCCGCCGACACCGGAACCGGCGAAGATCGCCTGTCGATCCTCAGCCCGGTGGGCGCCGCCCTGCTCGGGCTCAGCGTGGGCGCCACCATCGAATGGCCGAGCAAAGGCAAAACCTTGCACCTGACCCTGATCGCGGTGTCCGCCGCCTGACGCTTTCCCCTATTTAGGGGACTGCTGCCCCCGCCCCCGCTGTGGTCCGATTCGTTCCTTGAACAGGAGCGAACGACATGACAATGACTTCCGTGACCCGGCGCCTGCTGGTGGGGGCCGGGCTGCTGGCGCCGCTGGCCACGCCGGTGTGGGCGGCCAGCATCAATGTGGGGGACCAGGAAACCGTGGCCGCCGCCGGCGGCACCCGCCCCAGCCCCTGGCAGGCCGGCGCTTTTCTGCAGATTGGCGGCGAACTGATCGTGGGCGCCGGCGGCACCGTGGAAAATGACACCGCTTACCTCGGCACCGACTTCAGCAACGGGGCCACCGGCTCCGCCACCGTTACCGGCGCCGACGCCCTCTGGGCCAACAGCGGTGTTCTGTTCGTCGGCGACCTCAGCGAGGGTGTCCTGAACATCGAGGACGGCGGCCGGGTCACGGCTCTGCAAACCTATATCGGCAGCGACCTGGGCCCGGGCCAGGTGACGCTCAGCGGCGCGGGCAGCCGCCTGGAGGGCGGCAACACCCTGTCGGTGGGCCAGTACGGCGCGGGCACCCTGACCCTGAACGCCGGCACCACCGCCACCAACGGCATCGGCTACCTGGGCTTCTTCCAGGGCAGCCAGGGCCGCGCCCAGGTGCGGGGCGGCCGCTGGGAGAACAGCGGCGATCTGGTGGTGGGCAGCGCCGGCGACGGCGAGCTGACCGTTACCGACGGCGGCACCGTGATCAGCAGCGGCGGCTTTGTCGGCAGCCAAGCCGGCGGCCAGGGCCGGGTCACCCTGGACGGCCCCGGCGCCCGCTGGGAAATGGGCTCCAGCCTGGTGGTGGGCAGCTACGGCAGTGGCGAGATCACCGTCAACGCCGGCGGACTGCTGACCAATGAGTTCGCCTTCCTGGGCGCCGAGGCCGGCGCCTCGGGCATCGTCCGGGTGCGGGGCGATGATGCCCGCTGGATCAGCAACGCCGCCATCCTGGTGGGCAGCAACGGCACCGGCCAGGTGACCATCGCCGACGGCGGCACGGTGCGCGCCAACGGCGTGGTGATCGGGGTGAACGCCTCCGGCAACGGTTCGCTGACGCTGGACCAGGGCGGCACCCTGGAGACCCCCTGGGTGGACCGGGACGCGGGCACCGGCGCCTTTTATTTCAACGGCGGCCGCTTGCTCGCCGCCAGCGACCAGGACCGCCTGTTCCTGAACTTCAACGACGGCGACGTGGTGATCCAGGCCGGCGGCGCCATCATCGACAGCAACGGCCACGACCTGACCATCAACACCGGCCTGGACGGCGACGGCGGCCTCACCAAGGACGGCGCCGGTACCCTGACCCTGAACGGCGACAACGGCTTCACCGGCGCCTCCCGGGTGGACAACGGCGCGCTGATCGTCAACGGCGCCCTGGCCGGGTCCATCGTAACCGTCGGCGACGGCGCCCTGCTCGGCGGCACCGGCACCCTGGGCGGAGCACGGCTCACCGACGGCGCCACCCTGGCGCCGGGCCATTCCATCGGCACCCTGACCGTGGACGGCGATCTGCTGTTCGAATCCGGCTCGGTGTTTCAGGTGGAGGGCTCCGGCGACGGCGACGCCGACCGGGTCCACGTCACCGGCACCGCCACCCTGAAGGGGGGCAGCGTGGCGCACATCGACGCCGGCGGCGATTATCAGCCGTTTACCCGCTACACCCTGATCGACGCGGACCAGGGTGTCACCGGCCGCTTTGATCAGGTCAGCACCAACCTGGCGTTCCTGCAACCGCTGCTGGATTACGACAGCAACAGCGTCATCCTGCGGCTGGTGCGCAATGACATCCGCTTCTCCGATCTGGCACGCACCGCCAACCAGGCCGCCACCGCCGACGCGGTGGAGCAACAGGGCGGCGGCGACCCGCTCTACGATGCGGTGCTGCCGCTGGCCGCCGACGGCGGTGATGTGCCCGCCGCCTTCGATCAGCTGGCCGGCGCCCTGCACGCCTCCACCCGCGCCGCCCTGATCGAGGACAGCCGGTTTCTGCGTGACGCGGTGAACCGGCGTCTGCGCGACACGACCTCCGCCCTGCCCGCCGACGGCGGCACGGTGCTGGGCCGCAACGCGCGCAGCGGCGCGGTGGTCTGGACCCACGCTTACGGGGCCTGGGGCGAGATCGATGGCGCCCACGGCGCGAGCGGCGCCGACCGGGACAGCCGCGGGCTGTTTATCGGCGCCGACCTGCCCGTGGGCCCGGACTGGCGGGCCGGCGCGCTGGCCGGCCATGGCCGTCTGACCCTGGATGAGCAGGACCAGGCCGCCGACGCCCGCGACGACGCCTATCACCTGGCCGTGTTCGCCGGTGGCGGCCACGGCGCCTGGCGGTTCAGCGCCGGTCTCGGCCACAGCTGGCACCGGATCGACACCACCCGGCGGGTGGCCTTGGGGGGCTTCAACGATGAACTGCGCGGGGAATACGACGCCCGGACCCTGCAGCTGTTCGGCGAGGCCGGCTACGCGGTGCGCCTGGGGGCGCTCACCGTGGAGCCGTTCGCCGGCCTGGCCCGGGTGCGGTTGAGCGACGAAGACCATCAGGAAGCCGGCGGTGCCGCCGCCCTGGCCGGCGGCGGCGAGGACGCCGACACCAGCTTCTCGACCTTGGGGGTGCGTCTCGCCACCGACGCCCGGCTGGCGGGTTTGCCGGCCCGGGCCCACGGCGGCCTGGGCTGGCGCCACGCGTTCGGCGATAGCGAGCCCCGCGTCCGCCAGCGCTTCGCCGGCGGGCAGGCGTTTACCGTCAGCGGGCTGCCGGTGACCGAGGACAGCGCGGTGCTGGAGGCCGGTCTTTCATTGGCGATCAGCGACGCCGCCCGGGTCGGCCTGAGCTACCAGGGCGATCTGTCCGACGAGCGCCGGGAGCATGGTCTCGACGCCCGCTTCGACTGGCGCTTCTGAGCGCCGGCCGGGGCCCGCTACTTGCCGAACAGGGCGCGGAACCAGGACTTGACCACATTGAGCGTCAACTGCACCACGCTGAGCCGGCTGCCCTTGTCCGAGACCTGGCCGCCGGACAGCACGCTTTGCACGTTGGCGGCGAACATGCGGGCCATGGCGCCGACAAAGCTCTTCACCAGGCCGCCCCGGCTGAACTGGGAGAGCGGCCCGGTGACGCTGTAGGACGCCACGAACTCGATGCGGCAGCGCTTGCCGGACTCATCACCGATCACCGCGAAGTCCAGGCCGCCGCCGGCGCTGGAGCCGCTGCGCGCGTCCCGGCCCTCGCCTTCCATGCGGCCCTGGCGGCTGTCGTCGTCGAACTGATAACGGCCGGTGCCCCGGAAGCGCGCGCGGATCGCGCCCAGGGAAATTTCCATTTCCACTTCCAGTTCGTTGCCGTTCACCGACAGCAGCCGGGCGCCGGGCACACAGGGCACCACCCGTTCCACGTCGCTGAGGAAGGCCCACACCTCGTCCACCGGCTTGTCCACGGTGATGGTTTCACGCAGCGTCTGGTCGCCGCCGCCGGCGCCGTCGGACGGGGTCGCTTCCACCGCTTCCATCTGGCCGGCGGTGCGCTTGAAGGTCACCAGTTTGGCGTTGCCCCAGTCCGGCTGGGTCGGCGGCGTGACCAGGGTTTCGTCGCCGGTCAGCAGTTCGTCCCGGCGTTCAAACACCGAGCGCACCGCGTTAACGATGCCCACATAGCCGGTGCAGCGGCAGATATTGCCGCCCAGGGCGATGCGGATCTGTTCGTCGGTCAACGAACGGTGGCGCAGGATGATGTCGCGGCAGGCGACCAGCATGCCCGGCGTGCAGAAGCCGCACTGCAGGCCGTGAAACTCCATGAAGGCTTCTTGCAGCGCGCCCATCAGCGGGTCGTCGTCGCCGCCTTCGATGGTGCGCACGCTGCGTCCTTCACAGGCCCGCGCCAGGGTGATGCAGGCGCGCACCGGCTGGCCGTCCATTTCCACCGTGCAGGCGCCGCACACGCCGTGCTCGCAGCCCAGGTGGGTGCCGGTGAGATCCAGATCGTCGCGCAGGAAATCCGCCAGGCTGGTGCGCGCTTCCACGTGCCCGCTGACGGTCTCGCCGTTCACGTTCAGCGTCACTTCGGACAGAGACAATTTGGTGGTCATCGAGTCGCTCCAATCTGTGCCAGCGCGCGTCGCACCGCGACCTTGTAGAGCTGGCGGTTGACCTGCGGATAATCGCCCAGGGCGGTGTCCACCGCCGCGTCCAGCACCGCCACGGCGCCGTCCGGGCCGTCGGCGGCGAGCGCCTCGGCCACCGGTTCCAACGGCACCGGCGGACTGTCCAGGGCCCCCACCAGCACCCGGCAGTAACCCCGCTCCGGGTCCACCACCACCACGCCGGTGGCCTGGGAGAATTCGCCCACTTTCTTGCAGAATTTGTAGTAACCCCAGCGGGCACTGTCGCTGAGCTTCGGCACCCGTACGCCGGCCAGAATTTCATTGGGCGCCAGTTCGGTCATGAACGCGGCCTGGATGAAGTTTTCCGCCGCCACCTCACGTACGCCCTTCTTGCCGCGCAGCAGATAGGTGGCGCCCAGCCCGGTCATCACGCACACCCAGTCGGCGGCCGGGTCGGCGTGGGACAGGCTGCCGCCCAGGGTGCCCCGGTTGCGCACCGCCCGGTAGGCGATGCGCGAGGCCACGAACGGCAGCATGCCCCGGGCGGCGTCGGCCACCCGGCCGTCCTCGAAATCCGCGTGCCGCACGGCGCCGCCGTAGACGATGGCGTCGCGGCTCTCCTCCACGCCGGTCAGGTCCTCGGCGCGGTGCAGGTCCACCAGCACCGCCGGCCGCGCCAGACGCAGGTTGAGCATCGGCCCCAGGGACTGGCCGCCGGCGATGCACTTGGCCTCGTCGCCGTGTTCGGTGAGCAGCCGCACCGCCTCGGCGCCGTCCCGGGCCGGCAGGTAATCAAACTTCACGGGTTTCATGATGCGTTCTCCTTGCCGGCACCGGCGTTCAACAGCGCCCCCAGAATGCGTTCCGGGGTGGCGGGGATCTGGTTGATTTCCACGCCCAGGCCGGCCAGCGCATCGTTGATGGCATTGACGATGGCGCCGCCGGGGGCGATGGCGCCGCCCTCGCCCACGCCCTTGATGCCGTGGGCGGTGTGCGGCGACGGGCTCTCGGTGTGCTGAATGCGGATGTGCGGCGCTTCCGCCGCGCCGGGCAGGTGGTAGTCCGCCAGGGTGGAGCTGAGCGGCTGACCCTGGTCGTCGTAGGTCACTTCCTCGAACAGGGCGGTGCCGATGCCCTGCACCGCGCCGCCGATGGTCTGGCCTTCCACGATCATCGGGTTCACCACCTTGCCGGCGTCCTCAACGATCACGTAGTCGAGCAGTTCCACCTTGCCGGTCTGCGGGTCCACCGCCACCACCACCGCGTGGGAGGCGTAGGAAAACACCCCGTGATCGGTTTTCGGCCGATAGGCTTCGGTGACTTCCAGGCCACCATGGCGGTCGCCCTCGGGCAGTTCGTCCGGGCGCAGGTACCAGATGCGTCCCACCTCGGCGAAGCTCAGGCTGCCGTTGGGGCCGTGCACCCGGTCGTCCTCCAGCCGCACCTGCTCCGGCATGCACTCCAGCGCCCGGGCCGCCATCACCTGGATGCGTTCCGCCAGGGCTTCCGCGGCCCGCGACACGGCGCCGCCGGCCATGACGATGCCCCGGGAAGCGAACGCACCGTAGGAATACGGGGTGGTGCCGGTGTCGCCCATCAGCACGCGGATGCGGTCCACCGGAATGGACAGAATTTCGGAGGCCACCTGGGCCAGGGTGGTTTGCAGGCCCTGGCCGATGCTCTGGATGCCGACCCTTACCTCGACGCCGCCGTCCGGGGTCAGTTTCATGCGCGCTTCGTCGTACCCGGGCACCAGCGCCAGGCCCCACTGGGCAAAGACTTTACTGCCGTGGGCGGACTGTTCGGTGTAGGTGGCGAAGCCGACGCCGATCAACCGGCCGTCCGCTTCCGGCGTCTTCTGCCGCTCGCGCACCTCGTCGAAGCGAATCGCTTCCTTGGCGCGCATCAGGGAGCCCGGGTAGTCGCCGGTGTCGTAATGCTTGTTGGTCACGTTCACATAGGGCATGGCGTCCGCCGGCACCAGGTTCTCCATGCGCACTTCCCAGGGTTCACGACCCACTTCCCGGGCAATGGCGTCGATGGTCAGTTCCATGGCGAAACACACGCCGGGCCGGGCCACGCCCCGGTAGGGGGTGAAAGGCGGCTTGTTGGTGGCTGGCGCGTTGACCTGACAGCGGTACTCGCGGAAGTCGTAGGGGCCGGGCAGGTTGCCGCCGGCCTGGGCCGCTTCCAGCCCGGCGGTGAACGGCCACACCGAATAGGCGCCCACGTCCACGGTCACTTCCGCGTCCATGCCCAGCAGCCGCCCGCGCCGGTCGGCGTAGGCGGTGACGGAATACTGGTGTTCGCGGGTGTTGGCGCCGGCGGTCAGATGCTCGCGGCGATCCTCCAGCCAACGGAACGGCTTGCGCCGGGTCCAGGCCAGCCAGGCCACCGCGATCTCTTCCGGTTGCAGAATGCATTTGTAGCCGAAGCCGCCACCCACTTCCGGGGCGATCACGCGGATCAGCGATTCGTCGATGCCCAGGCAGCGGGACAGGCCGTTGCGGATCACATGGGGCACCTGGGTGGAGGTGGTCACCACCAGTTGGCCGTCGCGGTAATCCCACCAGGCCACCACGCCCTTGCCTTCCATGGGATTCATCACCTGGCGGGCGGTGCGGAACTGGCGGGTAACCACCACCTCCGCCTTGTCCCGGGCGGTCGCCGGGTCCTGCCCCACCGACAGCTTGAGGAACATGTTGTCGTCCCATTCCTCGTGCAGGCGGGGCGCGTCGTCGGCCATCGACACCGCGCCGTTGACCACCGGCGGCAGCGCCTCCAGCTGCAGATCGATCTCTTCCAGCAGGTCCTCGGCCTCGGCGCGGTTGCGACCGATGGCCATGGCCACCGGCTCACCCACGAAACGCACCTTGTCGCGGGCCAGCGGCCAATGCTCGGACGTTCGATAACTGGGCAGGGTGGACTCGGCGACGATGGGTCGCACGCCGTCCAGGTCGGCGGCACACAGAATCCGGCTTTCCAGGCCCTCCGGTTTATTGACCGCCTTGATCCGGGCATGGGCCAGGGGACTGCGCAGAAACGCCACGTCGCTCATCCCCGGCATTTTGATGTCGCCCACGTAACGGCTGCGGCCATGAACAAGACGGTCGTCTTCCAACCGACGTACACGGGCACCAATACCGGTCTTATTCATCCTTTACCTCGCACCCTTTCAATCGTCAAAGAACAAACGGCGAGGGCGGATGCCCCATCGGGACACCCGCCCTTGCCTGCGCGTCGGATCAGTTGGCCCGCGCGTTCATGTATTCCATTTCAGTGATTTCCGAGTACGGCCGCACCACCGCCATGAAATCGGTCATGGACTGGTAGATCTTGCCGGCCAGGGCGTCCTTCTTGGCAACGCCGGCGACCACGTCATTGGACACTTTCTTCAGGTCCTTGAGCGTTTCCGCGTTGAAGGTGGTCACGTTGACCTTCGGATAATCCTTCTTGATCTGTTGCAGAGCCTGGGCGTTCTTGGCCACGAACTCGCTGAGCACCATTTGGTTGGCCAGGGCGTTGGCGCCCACCAGCACTTCCTTGAGATCGCTGTCGAGTTTGTCCCAGGCGGATTGGTTGACGAAGCAATCGAGCACGCCGTTGGGCTCCATCCAACCGGGCCAGTAATAGTTGCGCGCCACCTGCGGCAGGCCGAAGGCCATGTCGTTGAACGGGCCCACGTAGTCGGCGCCGTCGATGGTGCCGTTCTGCAGCGCCTGGGTCACTTCGCCCAGCGGCAGCTGTACCGGCACCGCGCCGAACTCCTGCAGTACGCTGCCGGCCAGCGCGCCGGTACGGATCTTCATGCCCTTGAAGTCGGCGGCGGCGTTGATGTCCTTGTTCAGCCAGATGCCCTGCACCGAGGTGTTGCCGCTGGGGAAGAACTTGAGGCCGAACTGGCCGTACAGCTCGTCGATCAGCTTCTGCCCGCCGCCGTAGGCGAACCAGGCATTCTGCTCCTGGGAGGTCATGCCGAAGGGCAGCGGCGCCAGGAACTGGAAGCCCGGATGTTTGCCGGACCAGAACGCCGGGTAACCGTGGCCCATGTGCAAGGTGCCGTCGGCCACCGCGTCGAACACTTCCAGCGGGCCGACCACTTCACCGGCGGTGTAGACCTTGAGTTTCATGCGGCCGCCGGAGGCCTTGTTCACATAGTCCGCCACCAGATCCGGACCGGTGGACAGCAGCGGTGAGTTACGGCGCCAGGTGCTTTGCATGCGCCATTCCACGGCGCCCTTGGCGATGGCCGGGAAGCCCACACCGGCGGCGGCGGCGCCGACCGTGCCGGCGACGCCCGCTTTGAGTAGAAAGTCACGTCTTTTCATGAAAATTACTCCTCGATCTCCGCGGTGAAAGGGGTAATGCCGACACCGGCGGCGCGGACCCCGCCGGGCGCCTCCGGGAATCAGTTGGCCAACACGCCGGGCAGCCAGAGCACCAGTTGCGGCCACTCCCAGATCGCCGCCACGCCGAGCAATTGCAGCACCACGAACGGAATGACGCCGCGGTACACGGTGACCAGTTTCAGATCGGCCACCGCGCCTTTCAGGAAGAAAATGGCATAGCCGAACGGCGGTGTGAGATAGCTGGTTTGCAGCACGATGGCGGACGCCACGCCGAGCCATAGCGGGTCCGCGCCCATCATGATCAGAGGGGGCGCGAAGATCGGCATGACGATAAAGATGATTTCGAAGGTGTCGAGAATGAAGCCGAGCACGAACATCATCAGCAACACGAACAGGATCGCGCCGGTGAGCCCGCCGGGCACCGAATCGAGCAGCTCGGCGATCACTTCCTCGCCGCCCAGGGCACGGAACACCAGGGACAGAATGGCGGCGCCGATCAGGATGGCGTAGATCATCAGGCTCATGGACATGGCCGAACGGCTGGCGTCCTTGAGCACCTTGAACGACATCTGGCGACCCAGCACCGCCAGGATGCAGGCGCCCACGCCGCCCAGCGCCGCCGATTCGGTGGCGGTGGCGATGCCGGACAGAATCGAGCCGAGCACCAGAATGATCAGCACCAGCGGCGGCAGCATGGTGAACAGCACCCGTCTGGACAGGGTGCGGCGCTCCTCGTCGCTCATCACCAGCGGCGGGCAGGACTCGCTGTTGAACAGGGCCCGCGCCGCCATGGTCAGCAGGTAGAACACCACCAGCAGCAGCCCCGGCACCAGGGCGGCGGTGAACAGATCGGTGACGCCGATCTGATGGCTGTTGAAACCGCCCTGGCTGAGCATCGCCTGGGTGTTGGCGTCCTGCAGCATGACGCCGAGCAGGATCAGCACCGTGGACGGCGGAATGATCTGGGCGGTGGACCCGGCCGCGCAGATCAGACCGCTGGCCAGGGGCTCGTCGTAGCCGGCCCGACGCATGGCCGGCAGGCTGATCAGCCCCATCGCCACCACGGTGGCGCCGACCACGCCGGTGGACGCGGCCAGCAGAGCACCGACGATGATCACCGCCACGCCCAGGCCGCCGGGCACCCGACCGAACAACTGCCCCATGGTGGTGAGCAGGTTCTCGGCGATGCGCGAGCGCTCCAGGATGGCGCCCATGAACACGAACAACGGCACCGCCAGCAGCGTTTCGTTGGTCATGATGGAAAACACCCGCCCCGGCAGCGCGCCCAGCATCAGCATATCGAAGGCGCCGAACCAGGACGCCACCACGCCCACCAGAATCGAGGCGCCACCGATGGCGAACGCCACCGGGAAGCCGCTGAGCAGGGCCAGAATCAGAACCACGAGGAGAATCAGCAAAAACCACTCAGCCACGACCTTTCTCCTCAACGGACGGCGCATTGGATGGATCGCGGATCGCCTGCACGGAGCGAATCATCAGACTCAGCCCCTGCAGGGCCAGCAGCACACAGAACCCCAGCAGGCAGCTCTTGAGCAGATACATGAACGGCAGGCCGCCGATGGTGGGTGAGGTTTCCAGCCGCGCCCAGGAGCGCTGGATGCCCGGCCAGCCCTTGACCGCCAGGAAGTAGAGCATCGGATAGAGGAACACCAGAGTGCCGAGCAGATTGATCCAGGCGCGGCCGCGCACGGACAGCAGGTTGTAGAACACATCCACCCGCACATGGCCTTCATGGCGCAGCACATAGGCGGCGCCCAGGGTGAACAGGGCCCCGTTGAGCCAGATGTAGCTCTCCGAAAGCCACGGGAAGCCGACCCCGAAACCATAGCGAAGCACCGCCACCACCGCGCAGATCAGCGCGATCACCGGCATCGCCCATTTGAGCACTTCACCGATGCCGTCGTTGAGGCGATCAATCAGATCCGCCAACCTTTCCATACTGCTTGTCTCCTACCCAACGCCCGGCCGGCCGGACCCGTCACTGAGCCCGTCGCCGAAAGGCGGAACGAGTTGATCGGTTTCCCTGGTCCACCGTGACTCGATGGCGTCGATAGGACTGGCTCGCTGGAGCGCCAAATTAGGATGGGTAGCACCTGTTTTTCTGCTTTCCCGGTGCGGTCGATCCTGCTGCATAATTTTTAAACCATTGTTTTGAATGCGTTTTCTTCTTATTCGCCAGATTCCGTACCATGATTTTTTTATCAGTACACTGACTATAATCAACGCTAAACGAATCGCCTGGCCTTTGCAACAGACTTTCCGCGCGAGGGTTCAGAGGGTGAAACGGAGGGAAAAAAAGCACAAAAAAAGGGAGTCCGGATGGACTCCCTTTTCGAATTGGAGCGGGAAACGAGATTCGATCGGGCTGGCGTTCCAGCTCGCGACCCCGTTGGCCTCTCTTCTTAACAAATTGGAGCGGGAAACGAGATTCGAACTCGCGACCCCAACCTTGGCAAGGTTGTGCTCTACCAGCTGAGCTATTCCCGCTTGACGCCTGGAGCGGCCTGAGTGGCGTCCCCTAGGGGAGTCGAACCCCTGTTACCGCCGTGAAAGGGCGGTGTCCTGGGCCACTAGACGAAGGGGACCCGTGCTCTCAAGCGGCGCGTAGAATAGGAATCGGGGCCCCCATCGTCAAGAGGAAATTCGCCCCCGGCGCGCGTCCGCGCAATCTTTCGCCAATCCCGACCTGCCCGGCCCGATCCGGTCATTGACCCACCCGGGCCGGTGCTATATCCCTGAGGCTCCCTGTTGCACCCTTTGTGGAGAGAGAGCAGCGCATGACCATGAAACTGTACGGCGCCATTCTGTCGCCCTATGTCCGCAAAACCCGCATGGTGCTGGCCCTGAAGGGGCTGGACTACGAATCGGTGATGGTGGACCCGAACAACAAACCGGAAGGCTTCGAACGGATCAGCCCCCTGGGCCGCATTCCCGCCCTGGAAGTGGACGGCCGCTTTCTGGCGGACTCCGCCGTGATCTGCGCCTATCTGGAGCGTATCCAGCCGGAGCCCGCCCTGTATCCGGAAGACCCCTACGAGTACGCCCGCGCCCTCTGGTTCGAAAAATACGCGGATTACGAAATGGGGCCCCAGTGCACCTTCATGGTGTTCCGCAACCGGGTGGTCAAGCGCCTGATCGGCCAGGCCTGCAACGAGCAGGAATGTCAGCAGGCCCTGGACACCACCATCCCGCCGCTGCTCGACTACCTGGAGCGGGAACTGGACGGCAAGGACTACCTGGTCGGTGACCGGCTCACCATCGCCGACATCGCGGTGGCCAGCCAACTGGTCAACTTCGCCCACGGCGGCGAGCGCCCGGACCCCGAGCGCCATCCGAACCTGAGCGCCCACACCGACCGCATCCACGGTCTGGAACCGTTCACGCGGACCATCGAGAAGGAAAGCGGCTTCCTGAAGAAGGTGCTGGGCTGATCGCCCTCAGGGCGTTTCCACCGCCACCAGCGCGGCGCGGCCGTCCGCCGTCACCTTGAGGCGCGCCACGCCGCCGTCGCGCAGGTCGGTTTGCAACCGCAGGGCGTCGTCCAGCGGCGCGAACCAGGCCTCGATGCCGTAGCGCACCACCATTTCGCCGCCGGCCACCCGCAGGATGGTACCGCGCAGAAACAGCGGCCGCGCCGGCGGCCGCAGTTGCGCCCGCCCGGCCCGCCACAAGTCCCCGTCGCGCTCCAGCGGCACATAGACCTCGTCACCGCCCCGGGGCAGCTCCATATCCGGAATCGGCAGCCGGCTGAAGCCGTAATCCAGCCGTACGTATTGCCCACGGAACAGGTCCCGGGGGTCCACCGGCAAGGTGGCCACGCGCACCTCGCGCCCCACCCACAGCGGGTACTGGCTGTACACGAACAGACCACCGAGCACCGCCAGCTGCGCCACCACCGCCAGAATCAGACCGCCTTTCACCAACGACCGGTTCAACCCGCGCTTCATGGCCGTACCTCCCGCCGGCGCCAGTAGAACGCCGCCAGCAACAACAGGCAGGCCATACCGGCGAACAGGGCGGCGGCCCCCAGGTAACCGCCGATCAGGTCCAGATAACGCAGCAGGGCCAGCAACAGAATGGCGCCCAGGCCGGTGAAGAACAGCCCCGCCTCACCCTGCTGCAAGCCCAGCCGCAGCCAGCGCAGCGCCAGCACCAACACCAGCAGGTTCAGCGCCACCGCCCACAACCACGCCTGGTCCAGCAGGCCGCCGGTGTGCACCACCACCAGCGCCACGGCGGTGACCGTGGCCAGCAGCGGCCGCCCCATCAAGGCGGCCACCACCAGCACCGCCAGGCCCGCCCACAGACCCGGGTCCATCCAGGTCCAGGCCAGCGCCAGATAACGGCGCCACACATCCACGAAGGTGAACGGCATCAGCATGGCCAGAGTGAGCCGCGGCACCCACACCGACAGCCCGTGCCCGGCGGCGCCGAACCAGCCCGGCCGGCCCGCCAGTGCCAGGGCCAGCACCAGCAGCGCCAGATTGAAGCTGAGCAGCCCCTCGGCGGCCTCCGGGCCGAAGTCCGTGGCGTAGACCCAGGTAAGCATCAGGTTGAGCCACAGGGCGGTGGCGGCCAGGCCGGCCAGGGTCAGCACCGCGCTGTCGCGGTAGCGGGCCACCAGGAAGGCGGCGGCCAGGAACAGGGGCATCCAGAGCGGCCAGCCGTAGCGGTGGTGGGTGACCATCCAGAAGCCGGCCACCACCAGCATCAACAGCGCCAGCAGCCGGCCCCGGGTAAGCAGCGCCGGCGCCAGCAGGCCCAGCGCCCACAGCAGCAGGCCGCCGGCGTAATGCTCGCCCAGGTGATACATCTGGCCGATCAGCATGATCGAGGCCCCATAGGCGAAGCCGCCCAGCAGCAACCAGAAGGCGCCGGCCCCCCGGCGCAGGTAGCGCGCCACGCCGACGCCATTGAGCGTGGCGGTGAGCGCCATCAGGCCGGCCAGCCGCAGCTCCCGGGGCAGGGTCTGCCAGTTGGCCGACACCACCAGCAGCAGCGCCAGGCCCAGAAACAGCCCGGCCAGCGCCACCACCAGCCCCAGCGCCGAGGGCGCCGGGTCGTCCAGGGTGGCCCCGTAGCGGGCCAGCAACCGCTCGGCGGTGGCCCGGTCGATGTCACCGTCGGCGAACCAGGCGCGAATCGCCCGACGGAGCAGAAAACGTCGCATCACATCCCTCGATGACGGCCGGGTCAGAACAGCGGCAGCCCCAGTCGTTTGGCTTCCAGCCGGCGCAGAAACTCCAGCATGATCTGCCGGTACAGATCCTCGCCCAGCCACAGGTCCTCGACGCCGGCGTCCACGTTGGGGTTGTCGTTGACCTCGATCACCACCACCTCGTCGCCGGCCTGCTTCAGGTCCACGCCGTACAGGCCGTTGCCCATCAGGCGCGCCGCCTTCAGGGCGGTGCGCAGCACCTTGGGCGGCACGTCGCGCACCGCCAGGCTGCGGAAGCCCCCGGAGGTGGTCTTGCCGCCGGCCTTGTGGTGATAGATCTGCCAGTGGCCCTTGCTCATGAAATACTGGCAGGCGAACAGCGGCCGGTGGTTGAGCACGCCGATGCGCCAGTCGTAGTCGGTGTACATGAACGCCTGGGCCAGCACCACCGAGGATTGTTTGAGATGCTGCCGCAGGGCGTCGCGCAGGCCGTCCCGGTCGGCCACCTTGCTGATGCCCCGGGAGAAGCTGCCGTCGGGAATCTTCAATACCATGGGCAGGCCCAGCTCCTCGATCAGCCGGTCGACCTGGGCGTCGGAATCGTCGAACACGAAGGCGGTGGGCGGCACCGGCACCTTATTGGCCTGCATCAGTTCGGCCAGATAGATCTTGTTGGTGCAGCGCAGGATCGAGCCCGGATCGTCGATCACCACCATGCCCTCCTGTTCGGCCTTGCGGGCGAACTGATAGGTGTGGTGATCGATACCGGTGGTTTCGCGGATGAACAGGCCATCGTATTCGCCCAGCCGGGCGTAGTCGTCACGGCCGATGGGGTCCACCTTGATGCCCAGCTCGCGGCCGGCCTTGATAAAGCGCTTCAGGGCGGTGCGGTTGCTGGGCGGCAGGGCCTCCTGCTCGTCCAGCAGCATGGCCAGCTCGTAGCGGTCGCCACGGCGGCGGCGCGGATTGCGCCAGACCCGGGCGTTGAACTGCTCCAGGGCGCGGGCGAACAGGTCCTCTTCGCTGCTCTTGAGCTGCTTGAGACTGACGGTGCGGATCGATTCCAGCGTCCACTCGTCATCGCGGCGCCGGAACGACACGCGCAGGATCGGGCACGGCAGCTGGTCGAAGATCTGCCGGCCCAGCTCCGCCAGACCTTCCTGCTCGGTGTGGCCGAAATACAGGGTCAGGGTCAGGCGGGTGGCGTCATCGCCCTGCTTCTTCATGGCCCGGTCCAGGGCCTGCTCGAAGCTGCCGAAGTGCAGGCCGTACAGGGCCTTGCGGCTGAGGTCGTTGACCGTGCGCACCGACGGCATCACCCGCTGGCCGCGGGCCTCCGCCAGCAGCGAGCAGTAATAGCCCGGCGACAGATACTTGTAGGCCCGGCACAGGTTGATCACCTGCACCTTTTTGTCGGTGCACACCGGTGACGCCGCCTGCAGGTAATCACGGGCGGACAGCAGATGGCGGGTGGGATAGTAGGCGGCCCAGTCGGCCGGATCGTCGACGAGAATGATGACCTGACTCATGGGGCCCCGAACGGTCAAGAGTGGATGGCTATCGGCGCACTGTATGCCAGCCCCGCCACGGCGGACAATCTTTTTCGCGCCGGGCCGGCGGGGCCCGGCGGCCAGCCGCCTTCAGTCCGCCGGACGGGGGTCGGAATAGCCCTTGGAGTAGCCCTTGGAGTAGCCCTTGGAATAACCTTCGGAATCACCGGAGCCGGCCTCGGTCTTGCCGGCGGCGCCCGGGTGCCCGGCCTTCTCCAGCGCGTCCTGCACCTCCGGCGGCATGTAGGTTTCATCGTGCTTGGCCAGCACTTCCTCGGCCTCGAACCGGTCGCGGCTGATCAGGGTGCCGTTGGCCACGATGCCCTGCCCCTCCCGGAACAGATCCGGCAGGATGCCCTGGTAATGGATGTCGAAGGTGCCCTTGCCGTCGGTGACCGCGAAGGTCACGTCCAGAGTCTCCGGATTGCGGCGCACCGAGCCGTCCACCACCAGGCCGCCCACCCGCATCTTGGTGTCCACCGGCGCTTCCCCGGAGACCACCTGCTGAGGCGTGTAGAAAAGATTGATGTTCTGGCGCAGGGCATAGACCGCCAGGCCCACGGCCACGGCCAGACCGGCCAGAATCGCCAGCACCAGGATCAAACGTTGTTTACGAACCGGATTCATCAGAGCTCCCAGAAACGGTGGTCCCATCGCGGGCCTCGCGCCGCGCGCGCCGGGCCAGTTCGGCGCGCACCCGTCCCTGTTGGCGCCAGGCCAGCAACATATTGCCGATAATCAGAAGCGCGCTGATGCCGTAGGCGCTCCAGACGAAAAAGCCGTGGTCGCCCATGGCCAGAAAGTCGGCGAAGCTGTCGAAGTACATGCGGTCGTCCTCAGGGCCGGTTCACGAGTTTACGCACCCAGCCGGCGCGCCGTTCGCGGCTAAGCACCTCGGTGCGGGCGCGCATCAGCACATTGGCCGCGTACAGCAACCACAGCCCCAGCATGCTGATCAGCAGCGGCCACTTCATGGCGTCGTCGATGGACGACTCGCCGATCACCTTGAGGGTGGAGCCCTGGTGCAGGGTCTGCAGCCACTCCACCGAATACTTGACGATCACCACGTTGATCACCCCCACCATGGCCAGCAGGGAGGCGGCCCGGGCCGCCTGGCGGGGATCGCGGATGGCGCTTTGCAGGGCGATGATGCCCAGGTACAGAAACAGCAGAATCAGCATCGAGGTCATGCGCGCGTCCCACTGCCAGTAGGTGCCCCAGGTGGGCTTGCCCCAGAGCGCGCCGGTGACCAGTGACACCGCCGCCAGCACCGCGCCGAACGGCGCCAGGGCCTTGAGCATCACCTCGGCCATCTTCATGCGCCAGACCAATGCCACCAGCCCGGCCACGCCCATGGCGATGTAGCCCATCAGGGCGCCGCTGGAGGCCGGCACATGGATATAGATGATGCGGTAGCTGTCGCCCTGGTAGCGCTCCACCGGCGCCCAGGCCAGCCCCCAGGCCAGCCCCACCGCCAGCAGTACCAGCGAAATCGGCAGCAGCCACGGCAGCACCGCGCTGCTGAAGCGGTAGAAGTAGACCGGCGAGCCCAGTTGGTGGTACCAGCGTTTAATTGTTTTCCACATAAAACAGACCCAAAGTTCAAAGTTGAAAGTTCAAAGTGAAAAGGAACCCGCCCTTTCAACTTTTCACTTTCAACTTTTCTAATCCCCGGCGCTGATGCGCAGGCCCAGGGCCACCGCCAGCGGCCCGAGGCTCAGCGCCAGCGCCAGAATCGCGCCCAGCACCGCCAGCAGGCCGTCCGTGGCCAGGCCATCCTGGGCGGTGCGCACCACGCCGGCGCCGAACACCAGCACCGGGATGTACAGCGGCAACACCAGCACCGCCAACAGAATACCGCCGCGATTGAGCCCCACCGTGAGCGCGGCGCCGATGGCGCCCACCACGGTGAGCGTGGGAGTGCCCAGCAGCACGCTCACCATCAGCGTGCCCAGCACCGCCACCGGCAGCTGCATCATGTAGCCCAGCAGCGGCGCCACCAGGGCCAGCGGCAGGCCGGTGAGCAGCCAGTGGGCCAGCAGTTTGGCGGACACCGGCACCACTGTTAGCACGGGGGCCGTGAGCATCTGGTCCAGGGCGCCACTTTCCTGGTCACGGCGGAACAGACCATCCAGGGACAGCATCACCGCCAGCAGCGCCGCCACCCAGACCGCCCCGGGGGCCACCAGGGCCAGCAATTCCGGCTTCGGCGACAACCCCAGCGGGAACAGACTGACCACCACCACGAAGAAAAACAGCGGCTGCACCATGTCCGCCGGCGCCCGCCAGATCAGGGTCAGTTCGCGGCGCAGCGCCGCCCACCAGACGCCGCTCACGGGGTGCCTCCGGCGCCGCCCAGGTGCAGCCGGCGCACGTCGTCCCCGACTCGATGGTGGGAGGTGTACAGCACCAGGGTGCCGGCGGCGGCGGCCTGGCGCAGGCGCGCGTCCAGGCGCGCCACGCCATCCTGGTCGATGGCGGTGAAGGGTTCGTCCAGCACCCACACCGGCTTGGGGTCCAGCCACAGCCGGGCCAGGGCGATACGCCGTTTCTGGCCGGCGGACAAGCGCCCGGCGGGCACGTCCTCGAAGCCGTACAGCCCCACCGCGTCCAGGGCCGCGTCCGGGTCACCGCCCTGGCCGCACAACGCCTGACTGTATCGGAGGTTCTCCCGGGCGGAGAGTTCCTCACGGACGCCCGGTTGATGGCCCAGATAGAGCAGCGAAGGGGCCAACGGCTCACGCCAGCGCACCTCGCCCTCGAAGAAGCCGTGCAGGCCCACCAGAATGCGCAGCAGCGTGGTCTTGCCGGCGCCGTTGGCGCCGGTGATCTGCCAGATCTCGCCGTCGCCGGCGGACAGCGCCAGCTCCCGGAACAGCATCCGGTCGTCGCGCTCGCAGCTCAAACCGCGCACTGTGAGACGTGGCCCAGTGATAATCCCAACCTCCGGCAATCGGCGCGGCCCCGGTTTGGTCCGGGGTCCTGAATTCGCGCGGCCCTTCAATTCGCGCGGCATTGTAGCACGGCGAAAACGACGGGGGACGACCGTACCGAACGCCGGCCCGGTGCGCCGGGACCGGACGGCGGCGGTGCAATTGGTCTAGACTGTGGGTCCCCTTTTTCCAGCGTCGCAAGGAAACGACATGCCCTTTCGGACTCTCAAGCTCGCCGCCCTGCCCCTGCTCGCCGCCACCGCCCTGACCGGCTGCGCCAGCGGCGTCGGAGAACCGCCCCTGACCACCGTGGACCGGGTCGATCTGGAGCGCTACAGCGGCACCTGGTACGAGATCGCCCGTCTGCCGCAATGGTTCCAGCGGGGCTGCTACAACTCCACCGCCACCTACACCGTGGAAGCGCCGCACCGCCTTGGCGTGGTCAACCGCTGCCAGCGCGAGGACGGCCCCAGTGAAGCCACCGGCAGCGCCCGCGCCATCGAGGGCAGCGGCGACGCCAGGCTGAAAGTGCGCTTCGACAATTGGTTCTCCAACCTGCTGCCTTGGCTGGCCGAAGGCAACTACTGGGTGCTGGCCCTGGACGACAACTACGAGACCGTGGTGGTGGGCGGCCCCAGCCGGGACTATCTGTGGATTCTGGCCCGCCAGCCGCGCCTGCCGGAAGACCAGTACCAGGCCCTGGTGGACGTGGCCCGCGAAAAGGGTTTCCCGGTGGATGAACTGCGGCGCAACCGCGATCTGGTACCGGATGCTCCGGCGCCGGCGGAAGGCTGATCAAGGACCTCGGGAGCGAACCTGATGGGAGTGGAAATCGAGCGCAAATTCCGCGTCACCGACACCGGCTTTCTCGAAGGCCGGCAGGGTGAGCGGCTGACCCAGGGTTATCTCAGCCACGACCGGCGGGCCACGGTGCGGGTGCGCATCCAGGATCAACGGGCCTGGCTCACGCTCAAGGGCGAGACCCGGGGCGCCCGCCGCAGCGAATTCGAGTATCCGATTCCGGTGGACGACGCCCGGGCCATACTGGCGGAGATGTGCGCCGAGGGCGTGATCGACAAAACCCGCTACCGGCTGCCGGCCGGGTCCGCGGCGGAAGACGCGGATCTGGAGTGGGAGGTGGACGTCTTCCACGGCGACAACCAGGGCCTGGTGGTGGCGGAGATCGAGCTGCGCCACGAGGACCAGAGCGTGCCCCGCCCGGACTGGCTGGGCGAGGAAGTCACCGATGACGCACGCTTCTACAACAGCGCGCTCAGCCGTACGCCCTTTGGCCAGTGGTAACGATGAACGGTGATCACCATGGCCGTTGGTAACCATGGCCGCAAGTAACAGCCAGTACGTGCTGTGGCGGCAGGACGACCACGGCAATGTGTTCGTGGTGAACCGTTTCCACTCGCGGCAGCAGGCCGACCGGGTGTGTCAGCGCTACCAGCGACGTGGCCACAAGCAGCACTACTGGGTGGCGCCGCTGCAGCCCCGCGAGCCGCCGCTCTGAACGGCGCGCTCAGTCCGCCCGGCGGATCCCGGACAGGTTCTGGAAGCAAAGATCCCGGGCGGTGTCCATGAACTCCTGGACGTACGGCACCGCCTCGTCGCCATCGCGCACCGCCGCGTAAAGCGTGCGCCAGACTCCCGCCTCGCCCAGCCGCACCGCGTCCACCAGCTTGAGATCCAGATATTCGGTGAGCGCCCAGTTGGGCAGGGCCGCCACCCCGCGACCGGCGGCCACCAGTTGCACCATCATCGGCGTCAGCTCGGCGGTACGCACCGACGCCGGCGTCACGCCGGCGGGATCGAGAAAGGCGGTGAACACGTCCAACCGTTCATGCTCCACCGGATAGGCGATCAGCCTCTGGTCGCCCAGCTCCGACGCCGCCACGAAACGCCGCTTCGCCAGCGCCGAATCCCGCGCCACCGCCAACACCAGCTCGTAACGGAACAGCGGCAGATAACGCACCGCCTCGTTATCCACCGGGTCGGAGGTGATCACCATGTCCAGGTCCCCGCGCACCAGCGCGCTCTGCGGCGTGAAGCTGAACGCCGCCGACAGATCCAGCTCCACCTCCGGCCAGGCCTCCCGGAACCGGTCCAGCGCCGGCATCAGCCATTGAAAGCAGGAATGGCACTCGATGGCGATGTGCAGCCGGCCGCTGCGCCCCGCCGCCAGCCGGCGCAGCTCGGTTTCCGTGCGCTTCACCCGTGGCAGGATGTCACGGGCCAGCGCCAGCAGCCGGGCGCCGGCGGGCGTGAAACGGATCGGACGGGTGCGGCGCACGATCAGCGACACCGCCAGCCGATGCTCCAGGTCCTTGAGCTGGTGTGACAGGGCCGACTGGGTCACGTGCAGCCGCTCCGCCGCCTCCACCAGGCTGCCCGCCTCGTCGATGGCCAGCAGGGTGTTGAGATGGCGCAGCTCCAGCAACATGAGAAACCCTCATACTTAGAATTAGATATTTGATTTTGTCTCATGTTGGTCCGTCTCCACAATAGCGTTCTTTGCACTGAACGCCACGGCGACGGAAAGGACACACCATGACCACCTTGCACAATCTCGGCTTCCCCCGCATCGGCGCCCGCCGGGAATTGAAACAGGCGCAGGAGGCTTACTGGGCCGGCACCCTGCAGCAAAGCGAACTGGAACACGTGGGCCGCAGCCTGCGTGAACGCCACTGGGCCCTGCAGGCCGAGGCCGGCGTGTCGCCGGTACCGGTGGGCGACTTCGCCTGGTACGACCAGATTCTGGAATTCTCCTGCCTGCTGGGCGTGGTGCCGGCCCGCTTCGGCCAGGCCGACGACCGGCCGGTGGACCTGGACACCCTGTTCCGCATGGCCCGGGGCCGGGCGCCCACCGGCCAGCCGGCGGCCGCCTGCGAGATGACCAAGTGGTTCGATACCAACTACCACTACATCGTGCCGGAACTGAGCGCGGACCAGACCTTCCGCGTCGCCCGGGACACCCTGTTCGAGCAGATCGACGAAGCCCGCGCCCTGGGTCACGACGCCAAGCCGGTGATCCCCGGCCCGCTCACTTACCTGTGGCTGTCCAAGGGCGAGGCGTTCGAGGCCAACGGGGACCTGAACAAGCTCGACCTGCTGGACAAGCTGATTCCGGTCTATAAGCAGATCCTGCAACGCTTCGCCGACCAGGGCGTCACCTGGGTACAGATCGACGAACCGATTCTGTGTCTGGACCTGCCGGACGCCTGGCAGCGTGCCTACCTGCGCGTCTACGACCGGCTGGCCGGCGCCGCCGACGTGAAGCTGCTGCTCGCCACCTACTTCGAAAGCCTGGACGACAACCTGTTCACCGCCCTGGCATTGCCGGTGGCCGGCCTGCACCTGGACCGGGTGCGCGGCAACGACGACCTGGCCCGGGTGCTGCCGCGTTTGGGCGACAAGGTGCTGTCCCTGGGCGTGATCAACGGCCGCAATATCTGGCGTGCCGACCTGGACGCCCTGCTGGAAACCCTCAAGCCGCTCAAGGAACAACTCGGCGACCAACTGTGGCTGGCCCCCTCCTGCTCGCTGCTCCACAGCCCGGTGGATCTGGACCAGGAAGACAAGCTCGACGCCGAACTGAAAAGCTGGCTGAGCTTCGCCAAACAGAAACTCGACGAGCTGAAGCTGCTCGGCGATGCCCTGGACGGCAACGCCGACCGCGCCACCCTCGCCGCCCGGCGCCAGGCGCTGGTCGCCCGCGCCGCTTCCCCGCGTATCCATAACAACGCCGTGGGCGAGCGCCTGGCCGCCGCCGGCGATCTTTCCCGAGACCGTGTCAGCCCGTTCGCCGACCGCATCGGCAAACAACAGGCGGCGCTGAAACTGCCCGCCTTCCCCACCACCACCATCGGCTCCTTCCCGCAGACCCCGGAAATCCGCACCGCCCGGCGCGACTGGAAAGCGGGCAAACTGGACCAGGCCGGTTACCTGGCGGAGATGAAACAGGAAATCACCCGCGCCATCCGCTATCAGGAACAGGTGGACCTGGACGTGCTGGTGCACGGCGAAGCGGAACGCAACGACATGGTGGAATACTTCGGTGAACTGCTGGAGGGCTTCGCCTTTACCCGCTTCGGCTGGGTGCAGAGCTACGGCTCACGCTGCGTGAAGCCGCCGGTGATCTTCGGTGACGTCAGCCGCCCGCGGGCAATGACCGTGGAATGGGCCCGCTTCGCCCAATCGCTCACCGACAAACCGGTGAAGGGCATGCTCACCGGCCCGGTGACGATTCTGCAATGGTCCTTCGTGCGCGACGACCAGCCCCGCGAGACCACCTGCCGGCAAATCGCCCTGGCCCTGCGCGATGAAGTCCAGGACCTGGAAGCCGCCGGCATCGGCGTGATCCAGATCGACGAACCGGCCTTCCGGGAAGGCTTGCCCCTGCGGCGCGGCGACTGGCAGGCGTACCTGGATTGGGCGGTGGACTGCTTCCGCCTGGCTACCGTGGGCGTGGCCGACGAAACCCAGATCCACACCCACATGTGCTATTCCGAGTTCAACGACATCATCGAAGCGATCGCCGCCATGGACGCGGATGTGATCACCATCGAAACGTCACGCTCGAACATGGAACTGCTGGAAGCCTTCGAGACCTTCCAATACCCCAACGACATCGGCCCGGGGGTCTACGACATCCACTCCCCCAACCAGCCGGACGTGGACTGGATGGTGCGCCTGATGGAAAAAGCCGCCCACCGCCTGCCCAAGGAACGGCTCTGGGTGAACCCGGACTGCGGCCTGAAAACCCGCAAATGGGAAGAAACCGAAGGCGCCCTGGCCAACATGGTCCAAGCCGCCAAACGCCTCCGCGCCGGCTAACCTTCCTACCCTCCGCCTCCCCCCCACCGCGCGGAATCCCGCTCCGAGCGGCTCCGCCTGGAGGCCCTTCCGGGACCCTTGAGAACAGGACGTTCGAAAGGGAGCGCCCAGGGACGGGTTCACAGCGTTCCCGGAAGGGCCTCCAGGCGGAGTCGCGCCCCGGCTGGAGAGCCTGCCCGTCATTGAATCGAGACCAACGCCCGCAAATCCTCGGCAATCTCCTCCACCGGCTGATCATTACGCATGAACAACCGCACCTTCCCGTGCCGATCAAACCCGTACATGGCCAGCCCGTGGTTCACCAGATAATTGCCGTTCTTGTCCGGCTCCTCATAGCTGTAAGTGGTGCGGTATCGCTTGGTCAACTCCCGCAACGCCTCCTGATCACCGGTCAGCCCGTCCACCCGGGGACTGAAGTAGGCGGTGTACTTGGCCAGCAACTCCGGCGTGTCCCGCTCCGGGTCCACGCTCACGAACAGCACCCGCAGCCGCTCACGCTCCTCATCGGACAGCTTGTTCAGCGCCTGGGCCAGCGCGGTCAGCGTGGTCGGGCAGAAATCCGGACAATGGGTATAGCCGAAAAACAGCACCACCGCCTCGTCCTGGTAACGGTCCTGGGTCACCGTTTCCCCACCCTCGCCTTTCAGCGAAAACGCCAGATCCGGCATCAGGCCGGTGATGTCCTTGCCGTTGAACGAGACCCCCGAGGAACCGCAACCGGCCAGCCAGAAAAGACTGGCGGCCAGCAGCGCCGCGCTCAGATATCGGACCATGTCAGCCTCCTTTTTCACTGTCGTAACGCAGATACAAACGCAGCACCACCAGGGCGCCGATGATGGTCATCATGGCCGCCGGGATCCAGGTGAGAATCCCGCCCAACACCTGATCGGTGGCCGGATCGATGGCGAACGCCCGCCCGCAGATGGCGTACACGTCGTACAGACCGGCGTCGGCGAAGGTGATGTAGGCGCCCAGCAGAATCTGCGGGAACAGCGCCGCCACCAGCATCAGGAAACGCACGCCAAAGCGGGACGTGCCAGCCCGGTCCGGATCGCGGGGATCCAGGATCACCAGCCAGAAGATCACCCCGTCCACCAGCATCGACCAGTTCATCAGTTCGTAGAGTCGCAGGCTGAGCATGGCGTCGAAATGAATCGAGGGACTCAGCCAGAAAAAGATCAGCCCCACGAACAGCACCGTCGCCACCAGCGGATCGAACAGCACCCGGCGCACCGGCCGGAACGCCGCCGCCAGCCGGGGAAAGTGGCGGTCGCCGGCGCAGGCGGCCAGCACCGGCAGTGGATTGGCCAGGGCGATCAGAAAGGCGCCCAGGTGGTGCAACACCAGGTGCTGGCCCCGGTGCACGAAAAACATGTAACGCGAGTAATAGTCGAACTGGGTGTGCATCACCGTGTAGCACAGCAGCACGCCCAGGAAAAACGACAGGGTGCGCCAGGCGGACGGCGACCGGCCACGGGCCGCCAGCCGGCGCCAGCCGACCAGGTACGCGGTCACCGCCAACAGAAACAGCAGTACGGTGATCGGCGAAAAAATGTAGGGCGTCAACGCGCCGGACAGGGTGTGCAGCATCAAGGAGCCTTTCCGGGAGCGGCCGGCCCGCGCCGGCCCGGATCGCGGCGCCAAGGTTGCGCCGCCCCCCCGCCGCCGTCAAGGCACAACCCCGGGGGTGGGGCGATTTGTCACACCCTCCGGAGGCGGCGCTAGTCCGGCACCACCGTGAAGCGCAGCACGCCGACGATCTGGTTCTTGTCGGTGCGCACCTCCACCCGCCAGTCGCCCACCGCCGGCGCCGGCAGATGGGCCTTGTGGGACCAGGTGCGGTAACCCTCCCGGCGGCCGCCGGTGAGGTGCAGGCCGATGCGGTCCACCAGCTGGCCGTCGTGGAACCAGTAATGGCGGACTTCCTGACCCAGCCCCAGGGGCGCGCGGATGGCGGTGTAGGCGTACAGCCCGTCGCCCAGCTCCGAGGCCCGGAAGGTGCGCCCGGTGACCAGCGGCTCGCGGCTGCTGCGGTTGATGCTCACCGCCATGGCGCGCTCTTCCAGGGACAGGGTCAGCGGCGGCACCAGCCGGGCGCCCCACACCGGCACCGTGGCGATCGCCACGGACACCCCCACCAGTATCGCCCAGCGGTAGGCCGGGCGCGGACCGCCCACCCGCCAGAAGCTGGGCAACGCGAACAGGGCGGTGAGCAAGGCGGCGCCGTCGAGGGCGAAGTTGGTGGGCCATTTGAAGATCAGCGGCAACAGCACCAACAGCGCCACGAACAGCGCCCAGGCGTGGAAGCCGAAGTACACCGCCCGGTGCGCCGCCAGCCGGAAGTACAGCGGATCGACAATGCTGACCAGGGCGGCGGCGGCCACCAGCCCGGTGAACAGAAAGTATTCGGCGCCGCCGGACCATTGCAGGATCACGAACGGCAGGCTGAAGAAAAACGCCTCCTGGTGCACACCCTGCAGCATCAGCTTGAGGGCGCCCTGGGCGAGAGGCTCCATGCCGGTGCCCCGGAACCGGCGCAGCCAGAAGTTTTCCGTGAGCAGCACCAGCCAGGTGCCGACCAGGATGGCGGTGAGCACCGCCGCCAGCCAGGGTTTGCGTTCCACCAGGAAATAGCTCGCCAGGCCCAGGGAGAAACTGCCCACCGCCCAGAGGTGGCGCAGGCGGTAGAGGAGCGCGTTGAGGCGGGGGAGCCATTGGGGGTGCATTGTGGTCCGGTCCTGTGGTGGGGCTTTGGGTTCGAGGGCACAGGGTAGCGGATGGTTTCTTTGGCGGCTTGTAAAATTCGGGGGCGCCAGGCTTTGCTTCGCTCGCCTGGGTTGGGTAGAGGGGGCGTCTTGGGTTGAGGTGGGAGTGGTGCCGGGTAGAGGGGCACCGGGGAGGATTGATTCGCCCGGGCCTTTGGGCCCGGGCTCACCCCTTCGGGGCGCCGCCGCGTGGCGGCGGCGTCCTGCGCCGGCCCGGGGGGCCGGCTTGTCGAACCCGGGGGGGTTCTCTGAATACCTCCCCGGTGCGCCACACAAAAAAAAGCCCACTCGAATGAGTGGGCTTTTCATGTGTGGCGCACCGGGGAGGATTCGAACCCCCGACCTCCTGGTTCGTAGCCAGATGCACAGGTGATATTTTTCAGAGGCTTACGGCACCGCCAGCATCAAAAGATGCCGATTTTGGCCACGGAGCATCAGGGATTTAGCGGCTTTTTTGATGCCGCCCTGCCGGCTTCACGCTCGGCGTCGCGATCCACCATATACTGTACTTATGTCCAGTAATATCATCCCGCCATGCGCCGCTACCAACTCACCGCCGACCCCCGCCAGCTGCCCAAGTTGAGCCTCCGCACCGAGGGTGTGACGGGGCCGTTCGTGGGCGAGCAGCTGCACAACATCGCCCCAGGCGCCACGGTGCCGGTGATCTACCGGGCCGCCGGCGGCGCCACCCTCACGCCGTTCCGGTGGGGCATGGTCTACAACCGGCGCCAGGCCCGGTCCATCCGGGCGGCGACGCTGTTCAGCGAGGCCGCGCGCCACCTGCGCCAGCCCTGCCTGTTCCCGGCGACCGGGTTCTATGAGTGGGAGTTCGGCCTGGATGGGCAGCCCTACCTGTTCCAGCTGCGCGAGGGCGCCGGCATGTTCCTGATCGCCGGCGTCTGGCAGCTGTGGCAGAGCCCGCACGGGCCCGTCCGGACGGCGGCGGCGGTGACCACCCGGCCCAACGAGATGCTGGCGCAGCTGACCGACCGGATGCCGGTCATCCTGGACGCCGCCGGCGCGCTGGCCTGGCTGGAGCGGCCGGAGTTTGATCACTGCGCCGCGGTACACCGGGGCCGCCTGGAGGCCATCCCCATCAGCCCGCTCATCAACGACCCGGAGAACAACGCACCCAGGTTCATCCAGCGGGTGCCTGGCCGCCGGCGAGGGAAGCCGCTGTGGTAGTCGCCGCCAGCAGGCGGTGGCATGCTAAATCGAGGAAAGGGAGAGAGCTATGTGCGGACGCTACGGCGCCATCGACCCCGACCGGATAATGCGGTTCGTCCAGGACCTGTCCGGCCGGCCGTTCGTGATCACCCATAACCCGGACATCAGGCCCACCAACGTGGTGCCGGTGCTGGCCGGCGGCCTGGAGCAGGTGGACGTGCGCTGGGGCATCCAGCCGGCCTGGGCTAAGAAGATCCTGATCAACGCCCAGGGCGAGACCGTGGCCGAGAAACGCACATTCGCGGCCGCGTTCCGCGACCACCGGTGCCTCATCCCGCTCGACTGCTGGTATGAATGGCGCGACGAGGGCGGCTCTCGGAAACAGAAATACCGGTTCGCCCTGCCCGACGGCGGGCCGATGCTCATGGCCGGGATCTGGTACCCGGGCGAGGAGCCGGCGATGGTGTCGCTCACCACCGTCCCGAACCGGGAATGCGCGGAATATCACCATCGTATGCCGGTATTCGTTCAGCCATCGCACGCCCAACGGTGGGTGGAATCGACACCGGATGAAGCTGTGGCGCTAATCGGCCCACTTCCAGACGGAGCGGTTTCAGTTGAGCGCGCCTGATGGCGGCTCCGATGACGACGATCTGTGTCAGATTTTCCATTACCTTCACACTCATGGCTGCGGGGATTGAAGGCTCATTGGACCATTTGCTGCTGCGCCTATCCTCTGGCGGCCTGTCCGCGACCACAGCCTGATGTAATCTTTTTCCTACACGCTCCGGCAGTGATTTCCTACAGACACGCCCATGGCGACGTGCAAACCTCGAAAGCGCCGGAACCCCGACTCCGGCCCTGAAAGGAGGAAACACCGCATGGATGCGACCCTGACCCAATACTGGCCCGTCCTGCTGAAGAACCCCGGCGGCGAGGAAATCACGGTGGTGGTGGCATATCCGAGGAAGCCGAGCGACGAGATCGCGGCCGGCTTGGTGAGGATGCAGCTGGGAATGCCGATCAAGCCACCACCTGAGTTTCGGTTCCAAGAAGAGGCTTGCCTTCGGGCCCTGGAAGCGGCGGGGTACCGGATGCTCGGCATTGGGCCGAGACAGCAATAGAAAAGGAATCGAATGATGAAGGTTGAAATCCCTGAACTTGAGACTGTCTACGTGGCTTCGCCTGAAGACATGGACCTGATAAAGAGCGATTTAGAATCCTGCCATATCATGAGCAATAACCATCGACTGCCTGTGGCCAGCTTCAGCTTAAACAAATATGCCATCGACGTCCGCGAGCTTGGCAATTTTGAGGATTATCCGGGGCTCGTTTCGACTCAGCTCAGCATATTAATTGGGCGAGCGCAGGGCGCTGGAGCGACAATACTCCTGGTCGAGTTCGACACGGATCAGCCCTACCAGGGCCGCTGACCTTTAAACATTCAGCCAGAAGCGCCATGCTCATCCCGGGCCCACTTGAATTGCGGCGTGCTGGGCTGCGGGTCGATCACCACCGGGCCCAGGTCCTCGGCCAGCGCGTCGATGTGATCCGGGTGCACCAGCAGGTCGGCGTGGTAGCCGGGTACGGGCTGCATGATCGGCATTCCATCGTCGTCGGTCTCCCCTGTGGGCTTCGAGAGCGGACCGCGCACAACGCACTGGTGAGTGCCCGTCAGCAGCGCCGTATGCTCGGCGCCCTCGTCGTCGGTGTACGTGCCCAGGGCGGCGGAGAGCGCGGCAGTCAGCGCCGGCTCGTCAGCGGCGCGCAGGTACAGACTTATCCATTGCTCGCTCATAGTGTCGTCAACTCCTCAAGCTGGGCAGCGGTGTAGATTCGCTTAGTATCAAACCACGACGCGCCCAGATTCCCCGAGACATTAGAAGAGAAAAGCCGAAACGGGGCGGGCCTCGGCAACTGATCGTATTCAGTGCTGAATGAGACGCCGTTGCCTGCCGCAATCATGTCGCCTGTTTCGTTGATGTGAAATGCGACCTTATTCCGCTGTCCGGGGACGATTAGAGTGTCAGGACCATCCAGCGCTTTTTGCACTCCATTCGGACCGCGCAATAGGAGATAAAGATCGCCGGTCCTAGAACTTGTGGTTGAAATCTGCAACCTGAGATACTCGGTGAGCGCATATTGACTGCTGAGAATGATTTGTGTGAGACCGGAGTCTGGGTCGTACTCGGGAATAATCTCAGCGAAAAAGGTCAGGCGCGAGCCACTATATCCCGGGGGCACTCCACCCTCGGTTGCCAATTGTAGCGGATTGTCAGCGGGGCGGGTTTGCTGGCTATTAGTGGTGTAGATCAAAGGAAGATCGACATCACCGTCCGTGGCTTGAAGGAAGAAGAAGGCAAGGCTCTCGTTCCCCTGCATTTCCCACGCGGCGTTTGTACCGTCATAACTGCCCGTCACGGTCGGCGGCAAAAAATAAAACCGGGGGAGATACGCAGTTGTTGAGACACCTGCGGACAGGGTAAAAGTGATTTTAAACCAGCCGTCACGTAAAGCAACAATGCTCCCATTTACAAAGCCGGCAGCGCTCTCCTGCACAACAGACACTGTCTCGAAGTCGAAAACAATCAGCTCAGCGCCGTCAATTGCATAGCGGCCCCAGCCCACCCTTTTAATATTTGAGGGTTTAACGATGTAGGTGTAACGGGTTTGGTTGCCTTGGTTCACGTAGACGGTGCTGCGCATCCCGTGAACGAAATTACCGGCGTTCGCCGTGAGCACATCCGCCATCCCGCCCTCAACGAAAGGCACCGGTTCGCCTGCGGTGGTGATTGTTGCGTTTGTTTCATCCCAGTACGTCAGGGTTGTGGATGACCGGAAATAGTTCGTCACCGGAAACGCCACGATCTGCTGCCCCAGCGGCGCGCCGGAAACAGGATCGTGATCGAACGCCGGTTCCCCGCTCGGCACCGTCACAAGATTGCCCTGCGCGTCCCACACCGTCGTGGGGCCGGGGCGGGTGAGGTCGAGCACGCCGGTGTACGGTTTGCGCTGGAATGCCCCGCTCTCGTCCCGGGTGCCGTACTCCTGCTCCTCCAGGTCCGCCAGCAGCGCAGGCGGTGTGACGATCTCGAACGCGCCGGCGGCGAGCTGAGCGGCCTCGGTGTCGCTGATCGCGTAGGGCCGGTACTGGTGGAGTGCCGCGCGCGCATCGCCGCCAGCGGTGATCGCGGTGGCCATGGCCGGGGCGATCGGATCGACGGTGTAGAGGACCTGGCCGCCGGCCCAGCACTGCCCTGCCCCGCCCTGGTAGACCAGCACCAGGGTTCCCTCGCCGGTCAGCAGCTCATCGAATCCCGAGCCCGGCAGCGGTCGGGCATTCTCCAGCGCGCCGGTGAACATCCAGGTGCCCTCCAGCTCGTTGAACGCCGGGTCAGGCACCAGGGCAGCGTGTTCAGTGAGCAGGGAGTCCAGCAGCAGGCCCTCGGGCTGGCCGGCGTCGTAGTTAAATCGGGGCTGGTTGGCGGCGGCCTCCTGCTGCACACCGTTGCGGTCGATGTACGGGGCGGGCTCGGGCCGGGTCAGCGTGACAGCGGCGGTAAAGGGGCCGGTGCGTCGGTTCATCAATCAGCCTCCGTGATCATGTAGCTCTGGGCGAGGAAATCCAGGCGGGTGGTGGTGCCGATCAGCTCCGGGTGCAACGACTCGATCAGCGACAAGATGCGCCCCTCCAGGCCGGTGAGCGCGTCCACGGCAGACTGCAGGGTGGTGCTGTTCGGGTAGGTGGTGTCGGCCACGGCCGCGCCGTTGTCGTTCATGTAGAGGGTCAGGCCGGCGGGCTCGGGCACCCAGAAGAACTCCGTGTCGCCGGTGGCGGCCAGGCCGGCGGCCGTGTCCGGGTAGGTGGTGGCGCCGCTGGCGGCCACGCCGGTGACCAGCGCGAACCGGGATTGGATCTTGCGCATCGCACGTGTGAAAATCGCCGCCGTCTCGATGTCGCCCTGCGCCATCTCCGGGATGCCGTCCGGGGTGAAATCCCGCTGGATGGCGTAGGGACCGGTGCGCGTGGCGCCACGGTACGGGGCCGTGAGCGTCAGCTGAGTGTCGCTGTCCACGCTGGCCACGTCGTAGACCCTGCCGGTGGCGGCGAGGATGAAGCTGTCGCCCGCCCGGGCGTTCGTCAGCCACAGGGTGCCTGTTCCAGACACAACGGCGCTGTCCTGCACCACCGATGAGGTGCCGGTTCTGTATTGAGCCATTTGCTTACCCTTCTGCGAAGAAGATGTCGTTGGGGGACATGTAGACTCTGGGGCTGCCCGCACCGGGGACGGTCAGATTGGTGTGGAAAAGCACATCAGGAAGCACGGCGGCATTGCCGCCCCCGGTGTCGGCACTGATCCCGCCGAAGGTGAGGGGCACCGCCGACCCGCTGAAGGTGAATGTTTCGTCCCAGCCAGTGTCACTGGACACCCGAAGCGTGCCGGCATCCGCATCGACAGCCGCAACGATATTGATGGGAATCATCGCAGGATAGCGGAAGCCCGGGCCGCCCCAGGATCCCACAACCGTCTCAACCGTCCGAACGTCCCCGAGGTATTCGATGGTGACGGTCCGCAGCACGTCCACATAAACATATCCCGTGCTCTCGCGGTCGTAGGTGAAATCCCTGGTCCACCGGATGATCAGGTCACCACGGAAAAGCTCCAGCCGCGCCTCGCCGTTGTTCTCGGTGGACGGGGAATAGGCGTTCGGATTCTCCTCGAGGTCACCAACCGCGACGCCGATGCGAAATCGGGCCCTTGTCACGTTGTTCGGGTTCTTCGCCATGGACCGGATGTCGGGGACCAGGTGCCGAAACTCGGCCGACCCAGCCCCGTCGCAGATCAAACGCAATGCTCTGGAGCCCCAGAGGATCTGGCCGGCCCCGGTAGTTGAGCGGAGAGACGGGTCGATGTAGAGGTTGCGGAAAAAGTCATGGACGGCGAGCAGCTTGGCGTTGAAGGCGTCCACGCCGTTGAAGACCGTCTCCCGCCCGATGGAAAGCTCGGCACCTTCTTTCTTGAAATACTGCTCGTCACCGTCACCGAAATAGAAATCGCCACCGTCATCAATGTAGGCCGTCCAGTTGGCCCCGTCGTAATATCCCAGATGGTCTGGAGTGACGTTCAGCCCGGTGGTGGGGATGGCTGACAGATTGGCCGTAGCGCCGGCGGAACCAGGGATGGTCAGGTTACCGATCATCTCCACGGAGCCATCATCAAGCACCGCGAACAGAGGATCGCCCGCGTAGAAATAGGTGATGAGCCCGGTGCGGTTGCCGACAGCCTTTGGCCCCAGCGCGGCCACAGCATCGCCCACGACGCTTTCCACCTGCCCTTCCACGCTGATTTTCTCGGTGGCCGCCAGGGTGCCGGTGACGATCTTGGAGGCGGTGAGTTTGACGATCTTGGTGCCTTCAACGGAATCGTCCGCCAGGTGCTCCTCGATGAAATCCCGGTCGGCCTCCGTCACCGACGCCCACGGCCCCAGGCCGTCGACATCGCCTACCGACAGCCGCGGGGTGGTCACGGTGAACTGCTGGCTCATGGTGCCCTGGCCGAAGGCGTCAAAGGTGGCAAGGCGAAGATAGAAAGTCGTGTCGTCCGCGAGGTTCCCCACCTGAATCGGGCCGCCGAAAGTCTGCGCGACCTGATTGGCCGGTGCCGGCGTGAAGCCGGGCGTCTGGGAAAGCCACACCCGGGTTTCTCGATAATCCAGGTCCTCCGGCACATCGAAGTCGATCTCAATGGCCCGGAAGGTGGCCGCGACGATCAGGGCCTCCGGGAGCCCGGGCGCCACGTTCTCCACCGCCAGCACCGCAGCCTGGGCGCTGATCTGGTTCTGCCGGCCCCGGCAGTACACCCGGACCTCGAATGCGCGCCATGCGCCGGCGGTGCCGGTCTCGCGAGCGTGGTCCTCGGCGTTCTTCTCGTAGGTGTACACGAACTGAGGGTCGGTGACCGGCTCGGTGCGGACCAGCGACAGCGTGCCGCCCACGTCCGCCCAGACCTCGACCTGGTAGTCCCGGAAGTACGGATCAAGGGCACCGTCACCGGCGCCGTTAATCTCCCACCCCAGATCCCGCCACTGCGTCACCGTGCTGGCGCGCCACACGATTTTGGCATCCCGCCCGCCGAAGATCGGATCGTTGCCCTGCTCGAACAGCTCCACACCGGAGACATTGGGCACCGGCAAGCGCACGGGGTCTCCGAACTCTGACGCCGCGACCACGGTGTGCTCGGCATCGGCCCAGTCGGACTCGCGCCCGAAGGTGTCCCGGGCCCGCACCCGCACGGTCAGGTGCTCGCCGTCGAACACCGGGTCGATGTAGGCGGTGGTCTGACCGGTGTTGATCGGCGTCCAGGCGTCGGCCTCAGTGCGGCGGTACAGCAGCTCGTAGCCGGCAGCACCGGTCACAGGCGCCCAGCTGACCCGGGCGCGGCTCCGGATTGCTCCATCCGGCTGCACGGTGTACTGATCGAGGCCGCTGGTCACCTGCAGGTCTGCCGGTGGCGCCACGGTTCTCGGCGGCACGGTGATGCCCGGGTCGAAGGCCGGGGCCGCAGAGAAATCGTAGATGTCGGTGGCAGCGTCGACCAGGGTCAGGGAGGCGGTGAAGTCCGGGCCAGGCTGAATCTTGGTGATCTTGCAGTCGATGCTCTCCCGGCCGGCCTCGCCCATCAGCACCAGATCGCCGGCGCCCACGCCGGGTACCGGCTCCGCCAGCACCAGCTCGTCACCGTCCAGCGTGAAGCCCACCACCGGCTGCGCGCCGGCCCCGGTGCGAATCCTCACACTGTCGGCGCCGGCGGGCACCTCCTCGTCCAAGACCAGCCGCACGGCCGCGCCGGTACCGTCGGTCTCCAGGTCGGTGATGACCCCGGCACCCAGGCCCACCAGGATGGTGTCGTAGGCCAGCCGCACCCGGTTTCCCCGCACGCACGCCAGGTTCTCCCAGTCCATCTCGGCCTGGTAAGTCTCCGGCCGCAGCTCCGCCTGCCGGAAATAGTAGTTACCGTGGTGCCAGGCTTCCTCCGCCGAAGCCACGCCCTGGGTCTGGAAATCCTCAAACTCGGTGGCGTTGGACTGGTCGTAGCCGCTGCGGTAAACGATCCGCTCCGCGTCGGTCCAGCTGTCCGGGTCCACGTATTTCACGCGCAGCGCGTGCGGGAGGGCCTTGTACTGGCGCGAGGACTCGAAGCCCCGGGCGTTCCGGGGGCTGATCATCTGCACCAGCGGTGCGTCGGGATCGTCACGCACCATGCCGAACAGGCCATCCTGCAGCGAGAACGAGGCCTGGCCGCCGGCGGCAATGGCCCGGGCGCGGTCGAACAGGGTTTCCGAGGCGTCGTGCACGTGGTGGTAGTTCAGGCCCTGGGCCTCGCACCATGCCGCCCAGTCGGTCAGCGCCGCCCAGTTGATGCGCGAGTCCTCCACCGGCCGGCTCACCTGCGGTCCTGTGAGCGCGTCCAGGTAGGCCCATGCCGGGTTAGTGGTCGGCTCCACCGTGAAGCCGCCGGCGCCGTCCGGGATGCGCAGCACAGCCGTGGTCCGCAGGCTCAGCTCGTCCACCACATTGTTCAGCTGGTCGGTGGCGCGGATGCGCAGCGCCATCAGCACGTGGTCGCCATTGTACGGGCTCTGGCTCCGGACGGAGCGGAGAGCGGTCCACGTGAAGTCGGCGATGGTCTGCATCGCCTTCCCGCGCAACGCGGTTTCCACCCGGGTGACGCGGACATCATACTGGCCCAGCGGCACGGGGTACCGGTAGGTGCGGCGCAGGGTGGCGTCCGCCCCGCCGCCGCCTCGGATCTCGAAATCGTCGGCCAGCGTCCAGGCATCGCCTCCCGTTGGCCGGTACTCAATGCGGAACCGGACTCTCGCGTGGTACTTGAGGCCGTCGTCCTGGATCAGGTACAGGCCCTGGGGCGCCACCAGATCCACCACAAACTCCCGCGTCGCCGGCGACGTGGTGCGCACGGCCTGGGCGGTGTCCCGGTAGACGTAATCGAACCACTGCCGAATATCCCCGGTGTCGCCGACGATCTCCACCTTGTAGGACCTCTGGGGGTCCTTCCCATCGAACTCCATGGGCATCGAAATGCCCAGGGCCTCTTCATCGATGGACTGGCTGAACAGGGAGATGTCGTCCGGATAGCCGATCTCCCACTCCACATCCTCGAACTCCTCGATGGGCGTCTCGCCGATGCGGATCTGGCCGGGATCGATCTGGCTTTCCTGGGTCAGCGGCGCGCCCGGCGCCACCACCTGGCCGCCCACGGCCAGAGGGCCGTAGCCCAGGCACAGCAGCATGCGCAGATACTGCTCATCGCTGTCCACCTCGGTGACCGGGTTGGCCGCCAGCGGCGGGAACCACCGCGGGCTACCGTAGGCGCGCGGCACCACGCCGTAAGGATTGGGGCGGTTGGCGGTGCCGGTGAGACTGGAGCGGATCGTGCTGCCGCCGGAGTTGGCGGGCACGTCGGGCTGTTTTGGCGGGATCAGGGCGTTGACGGCCAGGCTGCCGGCGACGGAGACGATGGCGCTCACGCCAGCCTGAACCGCGATAGCCGTATTCCCCGTCAGGCCGAGGGCGCCGGCCGCGAGCCCGCCCGTGTAAGCCGCCGCGATGGCCACGCCGATCATCAGCGCGATCCGGCCGAGGTCATCCCCCTGCGGTACCGTGTACAGGGTCACCAGCCCATCAGGCAACGGCTCGGCCCAGCGGGCGCGCGGCCAGGGGGTGCCGTTGACCTGGGCATGGACGGTCAGCGGCTGCTCGCCAACCAGGTCGAGCAGCGTGGCGCCCTCATCCAGCTGGCAGGTGTACGTGTCCGCACGCAGCGGGTGCGGCTTCGCGACCAGTTCAACAGGCACGGTAGAAACCCTCAATGCGGGAGCGCCACGTGGGGCTGGTGAAGGCCTCCCGGCAAGAGTCCTTGCCGGCGGCGCTATGGATCATCTGGCCAGGGGCGACCACCACGCCTATGTGGTTGGGCCGCCCGCCGACGGTGAACAGCACAGCATCAAGCTCGCCCGGCACCGCCCGGCCCACATCCCAGTCGGCACGGCTGGCGACCAGCTGCCAGTCACCTCGGTTGGCCTGGATCAGCGCCGAGGACTGGGCGCTCACGGGTTCCTGGTAGCCGTCAAAGGACGGCAGCTCCAGGCCAAGGCGCTCACGGTAGATCAGGCGCAGCAGGCCCCAGCAATCGCAGCCGGATCGGTCCCGGCCGCCGGCGCGGAACGGGATGCCAATGAAGTCGGAGAGGTCGATCATCGGAATAGCCCCGGGGCCAGACTGGGGTTGAAGATTTCCTTGGTGGCGGGCTCGTTGAGCACATCCACCAGATAGCCGATTTTCAGTGTCACCGCAGCGGCGCCGATGCTTGCATCCAGAAGGGAGAATGAGAGGGGCCCCATCTCCGAGGTGACCGTGCCAGCCTCATCGACTCGCAAGATTTCCACATCCACCGAGGGTGGGTCGGTAACGGACCGCAGGATCGCTGCCAGGGACCGATCCACATTGTCGATCTTCAACTGCAGCGCGGGGACCTCGTCCTCGCTATCGGGGGGCAGGGTCAGCTCGAACGGCAGCGCCATGTAGGTTTGGCCGTTGTGCTGCAGGGCCTGCATGTCGTTCACAAGGCGCACCGGCTCCGCCAGCATCTCATGATCAAACGTCACGGCAGCCAGCAGCACATGGGCCGACTCGCGGGCAAACAGCTCGCGGAGGCCGGCAGCGGAAATTGGCCGAATCATTGGTCGCTCCAGAAACGAAAAAGCCCGCTTTCAGCGGGCCGAGTTCACTACTTCTAAGGGGTGGGATCGTGCTAGATTCGAGCAGGTTTCGGATTATAAGAACAAATGGAGAAGGCTAATGGGCAATCTGTTATTACTCGCCATCATCGCTATTGCGGTCGCATTAATCATCCGCAAAAACCGAAAGACCCGCAGCCCCTACGAAGCGCATATACGGTCTACAGGTAGATTCGACATCAACGTAGCGGGCGAATCCTTCTATCAGGAAGCCCTCATCGACATAGAAGCTCGCTTGGGACGCGGCTGGGACGATGAAGGCCTGCAAGCATTTATCGTCCCGGAGGACGATAACCCTCATGACCGGAATGCCTGCGGGGTCTACATTGACGGGGAGAAAGTCGGCCACCTCTCACGCGAGAACGCGAGAGAGTTTCGAAAGAAAATTGGCGGCCGATTGCTCCGAGACCACAGTCACTTTGGCGTTCGGGCCCGACTGGTAGGAGGCCAGCCGGACAAGCCCAGCTTTGGCGTAATACTGGACATGCCCGCCGAGGATTGAATCGCACCGCTGAAAGCCCTCCTAGTCCGACAACGCGCGGAAGTCGGCGATCTTGCGGCGCCAGGCGCCATTATATGGCCAGGCCGTGATTTTCGTGGCGCCGTCCTGGGCGCGGAGGTCAAAATACAGATAGGTGTTCCTGCCCATCGGGTTGCCTGTCATCTTGATGGCAACCTCTGCTGAATCACCATAGAAGTGCGATTCCTGTCCAACGTTCTGCCCCAGCAGGCCGCTCCAGGCAATCTCGTTGTCGATGTACTCCTTGTACTCGCGGAACACCTGCTCAATGGGCTCCTGTGCCACCCAGGTCTCCGAGTCTTCCTGGCGCAAATCCTTGGCTGTAGTGGCGCACCCGGCCAGCACCACCCCCAACAGAATTATAATAATGCTTCTCATCTGCCCTCCGATTGGCATTTTAAGGCTGGACCTCGATTGTAAGAGAGAGCATCCACCACAGGCCACCGCCGACCGGGTCGATCTGGTACCCGGGGGGCAGGATCTTGGCGGTGACGGTCTGTCCGGTGCGGGGGTGGGGCCAGCTGAACGACAGCGCGCCGGCCGCGATCTCGTCGTCGAAGAACGCCTCGAACACCGCCAGCTCTGCATCCGTCAGCTGGTACTGCACCGGGATGGTCCGGGTGCCGGCGGTGAACCGGCGGCGGGTCTTCGCCGGGCCGGTCTCCATCTCGCTGCGGAGCACCTGGTTCTGCGGCGTCTCCTGGTAGCCGCCAGGGCGCACCTCCGGCAGAGACTCGGGCCACGTTGGCATCAGTACCCCCTCCGGCGTACGCCGAATGAATCCCGCATGGAGCGGTCGAAGCTGCCGTCGCTGAGGCCGGCGTTGACCTCATCCCGGATCCACATGCGCACCATGCGCTGGCCATCAGGCCCGCGGGTCTCCTGGGTTTCCACGGCCTGGCCACGCGCCCGCTGGTCAAACACCTGGATCAGCACCCCGCCTCCGCCGCCGCTGGCCTGGACGCCCAGCTTGCCGCCGGGACCCCGGGTGAGCGGCATGATCGCCTCCGGGCCGGCCTCGCCCATGACCCCCACGCCGGTGGCCATGGGGAACATGGTGGCGGCGTGCACCACCCCGCCGTTGGCGAAGGCCCGAATGTCGCCGTGCTCAAATACGTTGCCCTTGGCGTTGAACACCCCGTTGAGGTTGCCCACGTTCGTGCTGGCCCCGCCGCCGCCACCGCCGAAAAGGCCGGCTCCAAAGCTGGCGGCCACGCTGCCCAGGGCGTTGCCCAGCGGGGCAGTCACTGCGTTGCGCAGAATGATCCGCTGGATGTCCTCGCCCAGGGCCACCAGCACGTCGGACAGCTTCTTGCCCTCGATGATCGCGTCCTCGAAGGCGCTGCTGAATGCGAAGCCCATCTCCTGGCCGGCCTTGGCTGCCGTCTTGGCGGCCTCAGTCTGCTCCTCGGCGGCGCGCTCGATCAGGTCCCGGGCCGCCGCCTCGTCGCCCAGGGCACGGGTCAGCATGGGCAGGTGCTTGGTGGTCAGCTCCTGAACCGCTCGGCTCTCAGCCACCCGCTGGGCCTCCGCCTTCTGGCTCTCGGTACCGTGGCGCAGGATAAGGTCCAGGCTCGCGGCCTGCTCTTCCTTCCACTCCTTGTTGTAGTCGCTGATGATCTCGTTGGCGATGCGTCGCGACTTGACGTTGTCCTCGAGTGCTTTCTTCTCTTTGTCGTAAGCGTCCTTGGCGTCCAGCGCCGCCTTGGCCGCTTCCAGCTGGTACGGCAGCGCGCCGGCCTGGGCCAGCTCGTATAGCTTGGCCTCGGTGGTGGTCATCCGCAGGGTAGCCGCCTCCAGCTTCATGGCGTCCACCTTCTTCTGGATGGCCTCGATCTCTTGCTTCGTGGGCCCGCCGCCGCCACCACCGCCGCCGCCGGTGCGTTTTTGCTGCTCCTTGATGATGCCCTGCTCCACCTGCTCAATGTCCGCGCGAATGTTGTAGTTCTGGAGCAGCAGCTGCTTCTCGGCTTCCAGCTGCCGGATCGCGCCCTTGATCTCGTCGGTGTACCAGATACCCGGGCCCAGCACCGGCATGGTGGCCAAGTCGCGCTGAAAGATGTTCAGGTCCGCCTGCTCGCGCAGCGTTTCCAGGTCGTCGTTGATCTGGGCGACCCGGTCGGACAGTTGCTCCGCCGGCCCCATCAGGCCCAGCGCGCGCAGCTCCCGGCCTGTGTTCTTGATGACCTCCAGCGCGGTCTTGAATCCGCTGGTCACCGCGCCGGCCAGCGCCACCGCGCTCTGCTCGAACGCCGGGTCGGAGACGATGCCCTGAATCTCCGCGAACTCACTGGACACCTCGTCCAGCACCCCCACGATAGTGGGGGCGATGTAGGAGACCGAGGAGCGGGCCATGCCCTCGAAGCTGGCCCGGGCGCGGTTGATGGATTCTTGCGCCTGCAGCAGCCGGCGAGCGTCGACCTTGGACATGGTGATGCCCAGGGCGTCGGCTTCCTCGCGCAGGCGCTGGATCTGGTCGGCGGACGCCGAGGCCATATCCGCCATCTGCTCGCCGCCGGTGCCGCCGAAGATCTCGTCCACCAGCCGCTGGCGGGCGGCCACGTTCTCCACCTCGCGCAGGCGGGCCGAGACCAGCTCGAACAGCTCGGCGGTGTCCCCGCTCACCTTGTTCAGGTCAGCCTGCTTGAGGCCCAGGCGCGTGAAGGCTTCCTCCGCCGGGCCGGCGCCGGTGGCAATGAATTCGTCCGCCCGGAGCGACAGCTCTTTGATGCCGTCCACCAGGGCGTCATTCTGCACGCCAAACTGGCCCGCCGCATAGGTCATCTGGGTCAGCCAGTCCGACGCCACGCCCAGGCGCTCGGAGACCTGCGCCACCGCGGCGCCGGCCTCGACGGTGCGGCCGACGAACTGCACCACCTCCCGCACCGCCAGCGCCGCCATGAAGCCGCCCACGGCCTTCTTCGCCAGATCCGTGGACCGCTTCAGGTCGTTCAGCTGGCTGTTGGCCTTGTTGATCCCCTGGCTGAACTTCGCCGTCATCAGGCGAAGATCGACCTGGATGTCACCGAGAGACACGCTTTTTCCTCACCTTGGCGAACATGGCACGGGCGGCCTGGACGCGCTCATCGTCCGACATCTGTTCCTGTCGGATGCGCTTCTCCAGGGCGTCGAAGTTGAAGTGGGCGACCCACTCGGTCAGCTCCGCCGACGAGATGGTGTCCAGCAGGGTCTGTACCGTCATGCCCAGCTCTCGAGCGAGATGGAAGTAGAACCGTCGCTCGGGCTGGGCTATCAGTTTTTTGCGGCGTCGAGGGCGGCGTCGGCGTTCAGGCGGTTGAAGCGGAGCACGGCGCCGGACAGGAAATCCATGGCGGCCCAGGTGAACGTCTGGCGGATCACGTCCACGTCTTCGTCATCGAACACGCGGTTACCCTCCTCGTCGCCCAGCCCCACCACCAGCAGCCGGGCGGTGATTTTGTTGGTGTTGCCCATCGCGTCGACCCGGCCGGTCTTGTCCCGGAACTCAGCCATGGCGGCCTCGTAGCGGTCCCGCTCCGTGCCCGTCATGCGGCGCAGATACACCGGTTCATCCATATCCGGCACGGTGACCTGTTGGACCTTGGCCGCCGCGCGGGCGGCCTGCAGGAGTCGATCCTTGTAGCTCATGGTGGGGCTCCTTACGGCGTGCCGTCGTCGAAGGCCACGTCGCCGTCGATCAGCAGGTTGAAGGTGGAGTTGACGCTGTTGTCAATGCTGCCGTTGGCGCCGGGCTCGTTGGTGAAGTAGCCGCTGAAGGTCCAGGTCTCACCGGTCGGGGCCTCCACCTCCATGGTCTTGGTGGCGCGGGTAGCGACGGCCTCACGCACCGCGTTCTGGCCGGCGTCGAGCATGTCCGTCCGCACGTTCAGCACGAAGGTGCCCTGGCTCAGCTGGCCCGGCCGGGACTTCTTACGCTTGCCCTTGAGGGTGGAAAAGTCCTGCTGGGTGACCTCGCCGCCCTGGATGTCGAAGTCGATGGCCCCCTCGATCTCGGTGTCCGGGGTGCCCGGGGTGGTGGTGTCGATCCGGAAGATGAAATCATTCGCACTGATGGCGCCCATGGCGGCCTCCTGTTAATAAAACCAAAGGGTGAAATCGAGCATGAAGCGGCTGAGGCCGCTGTCCCGGTCATGCCCCGGGCGGGTTTCGTTCATGACCACGGAGTACGGCGCCAGCCGGCGGTATTCCTGCTCGAGGAAATCCAGCTCCACGCTGGGCTCCTCCAGCCAGGCCGCCACGGCGGCCGGGTCACGGACGGCCAGCGCCGCCTGCACGGCGGTGGCGGCCTGGTCCGCGTCGGCCGGCGTCGTGGTCCAGACATCCAGCTGCCAGCGCTGGCGCTTCAATGAGCTGCGCCCACGCAGGTGATCCTGGGGATCGTCGAACACGCAGGTGAACGTGGCGCAGGGGAACTCCACTCCCTGGGGCGCTTCGTCCTGGAATACCCGACCCGCCAGCAACGCCGCCGCCGGCGCGTGGATGGCGAGCAGCGCGCGGATCAACGGGGCGCCACTGATCATTTCTTCCTTGCCTCTTTCGCGATCATGAGCCGGATGCGCTTCTCCGCTTCCTGCACCGCCTCGCGCTTCTTGGCCTCGTAGGCGGGACGGATAAACGGCTGCGGCCGCACACCGGGATGCTCCACCCGGGTGAAAACCTTGCCGTCGAAGGCGACGGGCTTGCGCTGGCGGGCCTTGCCCCGGTTACGGCCCCGGCCCTGGTACGGGATGAAGTGCGGCGCCGCGCCCTTTTCGATGAACCGGAAGTAGAAGGCCTCTGAGAAGGGACCGACCCACCCTCGAAACCCTACGCCGCCCGGCAGCTTTTTGATCTTGTAGCGAATGTTCTTTTTGCCCTCGCCGGTCCGGCTGGGGGCGCGCGAGCGCATCTCCTTGCGAAGCACCTGCGCCATCTTGGCCGTCCCGCCCCGGGCAATGCGGCCGGCCACTTTCTTATCGAGCTGCTTCAGGGCCCGGTTGGTTTCCTTGAGCCCTTTGATCTCGAGACCGCTGTTAGCCAAGGCGCTCACCCGCTTCGCACATGATGGTCAACTCGGAGTGCTGCTCCTGCGGATCGATCACCGATACGATGTTGTAGGCGGTGCCGCGGTAGATGGCCCTGCAGTTCGGTGCCAGGGCCGCCAGGGCCTGGGTGTAGCGCACCCGGATGCGCACCTCCACGGAGCTGTTCTCGCCCTGGGCCTGGAAGAATTCCCGGCCGTTCAGCGGCTCCACGGCGGCCCACTGGGTCGCCAGCGGCTCCCAGGTGATGACCTGGCCGCCGTGCTTGTCAGCGGTGACGCTGGCCGGCGCCTCGAAGCGCACGCGCTTGTTGAGCCGGCCCGCGCGCATTTACTTGTCCTTCTTCGCCGGCGCGGCTGACGCCGGCCCGGCGCCATCCTGATCCGGCGCCTTCTTGGCAAGCCCACGCGCGATCAGGCTCTGCGCATAGGCTTGCTCAACATTGACGGGCTGGTCGGGTTTGATCGGCTCGCCACCCAGCCGGAAGGGACGTTGTGCGATGAGTTTCATGGTTCCTCCTGAGAGATATTGCCGCGCGGTCTACCCCACCGGCCGCAGCATGTAGGGGCTGAGGAAATCCATTACGCCCAGCGGGAGCTCGGCGATGGAAACGCCAGCGATGGTCGCCTCACGGTTCTCGTAGAGGTGGCCGACCAATAGCAGGATTCCGATCTTGGCGTCCGGAGGGATCTCCTCGTATCCCACCGCGGCGGTAATGGTGACGTTCTGCGGGGTACGGTCGGTGGCCGGCCAAGCGCCGATGGGCCGAAGGCGCGGAAGAACACCCCTCGCATCCAGCCGGTACGCCTCCGCCGGCAATGTCTGTTCGATACCGTCAGGATCCAGATAGGTGATCTCGCTGACAGACCGGGTCGGAGTCCAGGGCAGCTCAATGGCGCCGGCCGGAAGGTCATCCAGCGTCAGGCTGACATCGGCCGCCTGGAAACGATGCTGGGTGATCTGCTCCGCATTCCGGATTGCCCCGGGGATGACAATATCCTCGAGGTAGCTGTCCTCGGCGGTCTCATCCTGTTCAATGCGGCATTGGACCTTGGCGGCCTGAAGACTGATCATGCGGAGCCTCGAAGAAGGCGCGGCCAGGCCGCGCCGGTTTTACTTACCGTCCTGGCCCGAGCCGCCGGCAGGCTTGGAGCCGCCAGCACCTTCCTTGCCCGGCTCGACAGCGATCTTGCGGTCGATCAGGTCCTTGGCTTTCTCGGGCTCAAACCCGGCCCGGTCGCGGGGCGAGTACCGGCCCCAGGGGCGTTTGAACTGGACGGTGACCAGCTTTTTCTCAGTGCGTTTCTCAGCCATGTTGGCCTCCAGACAGAAGCCCCGGGGCGACCGGTCCGGGGCGGGGTGGGTTTACCAGGTCACCTCGGTGCCGAGGATCAGGCCTTCCGGATGACGGAAAGCCACGTCGTGCTCGCCCACAACCCGAATGAGCGACTGGTTACGGGCGAACGCGGAGACCAAATTGCCCTGGGCGTCCTTGTAGGTCGCCTCGCGGCTGAAGTCGATGCGCATGGTGTCGGCCTCGCCGATCACAACATCGTTCCAGTCCGCGAAGTAGATTTCGGTCTCGTTGTTGTTCCCCGCTGAGGAGGTATCCAGGTTCACCGGGATGGTGGTGGTGTTGCGCACCGGGTAGCCCTTCAGCAGGCCCTGGGCCATCTCCGGGTACACCTTGTTGCCGTTGCCGTCGCGCAGGCCGAACAGCTTCATATAGCTGCGCGGCGACAGGCCCCAGCCCGGGGACACCATCTGGCTATCGCTCTCCATCAGCGCCAAGATCAGGGAATCCAGGAAGGCGTCGATGGTTGCCAGGTCGGCGGTGCCAGACCAGGGTTTGAGGCGGCCCTCGGCCACAGCCTCGGCGGCGAAGCCGGTCGGCGTATCGTTGGCGCCGGTGTCGCGGAGGAAAGCTTTGTCCTGACGGACCGACATAGAGTTGAGCATGTCGTTCAGGAACATCTGCTCGGCGCGGAAGTCGGCCCGACCAACCAGCTGGTTGGAGATGGGCACCAGCGTGATCATGGTCTTTGCGCTGAGCTGCACATCGTCCAGCGCAGCCTCCGACGCCAGCACATCCGCACCTTCACCCACGTAGCCGGAGGTGGCCCCGGTGCTCATGCGCGGGATGGTCAGGTTACCGTTGGGCAGGGGGAGCGTCTGGGCGCCAAGGGCGCGAACCACGGTCTTCGGCCGCAGCAACTCGATCACCTCGTCGTACAGGTTCTGCGGAATCAACACACCGCCGGAACCTGAGGAGGTTTCCACCGCCATGGCCACGTCCTGGTCGCCGATCTCATCGCGGGCGAACTTGACCGCGTCGGCCCGGTCGCCCGCGGCTGCCGCCACCGCCATCGCCATACGGGCCGCTTTAGCGCCGGGGTACTGCTTGAGCTCCGGCTTGACGTGCACCGCGGGCGCGCCGGTGCGCGGGCCCTGGACCGGCTCGGCGGTGGTCGCGTGCATCTTCGCCACGCGCTCGGCGCGTTCGATCTTCTGGGAGAGCTCGTCGAACTCGGCCGCCAGTTGATCGAACTCGGCCATCTGCTCGGCGGACAGTTCGCCGCTTTCCTGTTCCACCTTGGCCAGCTGCTGGATCTTTTCGTTGATCTCAGCGCGCTGGCGGCGGAGCTGATTGACGTCAATCATCGGATTCTCCGGTTTTCGTCAGGTACAAAAAAGGCGGCCTGGTGGCCGCCCGGGGTTGCTGCTCCGCCGCGTGGCTAGAGCTGGCAATTCAGGTCGATGGCGCGCGCACGCGCGCCCACCCGCCGGCCGGGCGGCGGGGAGCTGTACCGCTGGGCAATCGTGTTCAGGGCGTCCTGCGCCGGCGCGATCTCGTCGATGAGCTTCAGGCCCAGAGCCTCCTGCGGGGAGAACAGGCGCGCCTCGGTGCCGATTACGTCGTCCAGTTCGATGCCGCGGTATTCGGCGACCGAGGTGGTGAAGGTGCTGTACGCCTCATCCAGCCGCACGTTGATCTCGGCGACCGCCGCATCGGTAATGGGCTCATGGGGAGAGCAATCGTTCTTGTGGCTGCCCCGATAGAAGGTGTTGAAGGTGATCCCGATCTCGTTCTCCCACCGGCTCATCTCGTAGGTTTCGATGATCACGCCGATGGACCCCACGCCACCGGTAGGACTGCAAACGATGCGCGAGCAGGCTGAGGCCAGGAAGTATCCGGCGGAGTACGCCGCGAAGTTGACAAGCGCGGTGATCGGTTTGATCGCGGTGGCGGCCCGGATGAAGTCGCCCAGCTCCTTGCATCCCATGGCAGCGCCGCCACCGGTGTGGAAGTCCAGGACAATCTCCTCCACCAGTTCATGGTCCAGGGCAGCCTGCAGCTGGGAGCGCAGGCGCTCGTAGGAAAGAATCTCCTGGCAGTTGGCGTCGATCTGGCCAGCCCGCGCGGTCAGGATGCCGTGCACCGGGATGATGGCCAGCCGGCCCACCACGCGGAGCCGCTTCATCTCGCGGCTCTCATCGTCGCCCATGCTGAGCTCGTCCGGCAGATCCCGGGCGCGCCCCAGCATACGGGGCTCGAGCGCGGTCTTTACGGCGCGCACCAGATCCGGCGTGGCGTACAGGGGCGTGCCGAAGACCAGCGACGCGATATGCGGGTAATTGATCATGCTGCGCGACATAGGATCTCCTCGATTTCCTTCATCTGTTCCGGCGTCGCATTCAGCGCCTGGCCGGTCTTCTGGGCGTCGGTCATGTTCAGCGGCACCAGATAGCGGTCGCCGCCCTGAACCGGCGGCATGTTCTCGAGCCGGCGGATGTCGTTCACCGACAACCAGCCCCACTGGCGGCCGACGGCGTAGGCCTCGTAGCGGGATTTCAGATCGCCGCGCAGTAGCCCGGAAACGTTGAACTCGATGTAGAAGTCCCGCCGCTCACTGGGCACCAGAAGGTCCCGGTGCATGGCGGACTCGAAGCGCTTCACCCAGGGCAGCAGGGTGTAGATCACGAACTGCAGACCCAGGTGCTCGATGTTGTTGAACGTGGCCTTGTCCAGCTGCTGGATCATGTGCGGCGGAATCTTGTACAGGCGACAGACGTCCACCACGCTGAAGTTTCGGGACTCCAGCAGCTGCGCTTTCTCGTTGTCCATCGCCAGCTGCTTGTAGGTCATACCCTCCTGCAGCAGGGCCACCGAGAAGGCGTTCCGCAACCCGCTATGGCGCTCCGTGAATTTCTCCAGCAGGCGGTCTACCTTCTCCTGGCTCTCGATGGGCTTCACGTCGCCACCTGGCCGTTCGATTACCCCGGACATCGTGGCGCCGCGCTTGAACACGGCCGCCGCGTGCTCCTCAGTGGCCAGCGCCAGCCCGATGGCGTTCGGGTTCGTCGCCAGCGGCGAGACCCCAATGAACCCGTCCATCGAGAAAGCTTTCACGTGGTGGATCTGGTCCATACCCAGGATCTGCTGGTAATCCAGCAGGTTGTAGTAGGGCAGCCCGTCCCGCCCTTTGAGGACCTGCACCTTCTTCGGATTGAGCGGGATCAGCTCTGTGGGGTACCCGGCGCCGTCACGCTCGATCAGTGCGATGTGATTGCCTTCCAGACCCAGCACGCCCTGGGCCTGCTCGTAATATTCGAACGAAGTGTCCTTGCGGTTGGGCTGAACATGGATCAGGTCGTAGACCGGGTGATCCACCGCCCGCTCGCGGCCACCGTTCGGCGTCCGCCGGTACAGCTCGCAAGGGAGCTGCGCCACCGACTCCGCCAGCAACGTGACGCAGGCGCGCAGCGCCGTGACCGACATCGCGGTATCGGTGTTGATGTACGGGCCCGCCGAGCTCTGGCGACCGGTGATCGCACTGACCCAGCCGGTCCAATCCTGTGAGGGCTTGCCGGCGCCGGTGGCGGCCGTCGAGAACAGTCCCGGCAGAAACATCAGCCAGCCCCCAGGTGAGCGCCCCGGCTGGCGGCGCGTGCGGCGAGGTAGGACCAGGCGAGGCAGAGCAAGCCGGCCACGATATAGCCGGCAGCAGGGGCCACCAGCCAGGCACCGAACGACACCAGGCCGGCGCCGACCAGGCCGACAATGAAAGCGATGAGGGTGATCAGCATGTCACGTCCGAGGTGTCGTAGATGGATTCCGGGGCTTCTTCTTCCGCCCCGCCAGTTGCCCGGCTGATGGCCATCAGCAGCGCTGCCATGTCGTCGATCTTGTCCGCTGACCGCTTCTTGTCCGGTGCCATATTCAGGTTCACGTCCCTGCGCGCCACCAGATTGGAGGCGCACCAGAGCAGCAGCGGGTCGCCGCCGTGCACCAGCTTCTTGCCGATGTAGGCGCGCTCCAGGGCCTGCATCGCAGGATGGTAGGACTTGGTCCCCTGGATGAACTGGATCATCGGCACCTCCTCGGCCACCAGGCGGTTGACCAAGTCCGAGGCGTTCCAAGGGTCGTAGGCTATCTCCTGGATGTTGAAGCGGTCCCGGAGATCCAGGATGTCTTGCTCGATCACGGCGTAGTCGGTCACGTCGCCGTCGGTCTGTTTCAGCAGCCCGGCCTCAACCCAAGAGGCGTAAGGCACCGTGCCGCGCTCGGTGCGGAAGGCCACTGCCGCCTCCGGCGCCCAACGCCAGCCGTGGGTATACGCGACCCCGTCCACCAGCCAGACCAGCCTCAACGCCCCGATGTCTGTGGTGGATGCCAAATCGAGACCGCCCCAGCAGGGGTAATCGGCCAGCCATTCCAGATCGACGGCGCCGGCGCATTTCTTCCATTTGCCCAGGTTGACCCAGCCGTCGGCGGTGGACGCCTGCCGGTTCAGCCGCTTGATCCGGAACTCGGCGAGTTTCGACGGCATCTGCCGCGCCTCGACCGCCTCCTTCCGGATGGCCGCCATGAGGTGCGGGTTCACATCCATGAGCGGATTGGCCTTCCGCCAAACCGCCTCATCGAAGTCCTTGTCGTCAGGGTCTACGGCGTAGAACACCGCCAGGAAGTGGTCGGCGTCGTGACCGAAGACCCCTTCCAGCAGCTTCCTGGCAAACTGCCGGATGTCGGCCCAAGGGCCGGCGTTCACGTAGCCCTCGGTGGTCGTGTACAGCCACAGCGGGTTGGCCCGGGCGCCGGCGGCCGAGGTCAGGACGTTCAGCAGATCCGGCGTCTTGTGCGCATGGATCTCATCGAGCGCGGTGTGCGAGGGGTTCAACCCGTCCTGCGTCGAAGCCTTCGCATGGATAGGCTTCAGCGTGCTGCCGGTCTCGAACCGCGTGACGGCTTTCGCCCACACTTCAAGCCCGAACGCCTCCTGCAAGTCCGGCGTCTTCTCCACCATGCGTTTGGCGGTGTTGAAGATGATCGACGCCTGCGGGAAGGTGGTAGCGGCGCTGATGATCTGCGCCCCCTCCTCTGGCTCGCAGCACTCGCAGTACAGCAAGATCCCGGATGCCAGGGTCGACTTGGCGTTCTTCCGGGCCACCGCGAACAGCGCTGAGGTGAACCGGCGCGGGTGGAACTTCCCGTCCTCCCCCCACCCCGGCATGCTGATCGGCTCGTTCCGCCGGAAGCCGAACAGCTGCACCAGGAAGAAGATGTGGGAGGGGTGTAGCTCGATGGTCGGGCTGTCCCACTTCCCCTCGACGTGCGGCAACTTTTCGAGGAAATCGCACACGTCGCAGGCGTGCCACTCATCGAAGATGAACGGCCGAGCCCGCTTCTTCCGAGCCCGCTTCAGGTCATCGAGGAACCGGCGCGCCGCCAGGCGGATGAGCCTGCCATGCTCCTTGCCTTTGCGGTCCTTTGTTGCAGCGGTTGCGTACTCCTTAGCAATCGCTACGTAGTCACGCACCGTGCTTCCCGTTGCTGCTGAACCGGTTCCCCTTAGCCTTACTGCTGCCGCTGGAGACCTTCCGGCGACTGGCCGGCGTCATCCCGAACTCCGAGAACAGCCCCTTGAGTGCAGTGTCCTCTGCGGCGGTGATGTCGATGCCGGCTTTGGCCTTCTGCCGGAACCGCTGCCATGCAAAGCAAAGCTGTTCCAGCATGTAGAGGTCCACCACCTGCAGGACCTTGGCACCGACCAGCTGGGGGCCCAGCTGACCCCACATCTGCGCGCCGTCCGGGTTGAGATGCTGCGGAGGCTCCGGGAACTCGGTGATCAGGTCGTACTCGGGAGCGTCCGGCGCCTCGCGATCCGGCCGGTCCGTGCCCGCCAAAACCTTGAGGTTCGATGCCGTCGGCTTGCGTCCTCTGGTCATCTCGATACCTCAAAAAACCAAATTCGATTTTCAAATCTCAATTTTGACGGTGCAAAAATTTAACTGGGGCGTCGGTGCTGTAGGCGCAAAAGCTGTAGAGATTGACTCCCCCCTCCCCCAACCCATCAGATTTTTCGATGGGCGGGACAGGCCGCCGCCCTCCGATCTACCTCGGTCTTGGCCGCGTGGCACTCGCCGCAGATCGCCTGGAGGTTCGCCGGATCGTCGGTGCCGCCCTGACTTTTCGGTACCCGGTGGTCCACCTCGGTTGCTGGGGTCGCCCGGCCGGCCGCCAGACAGGGCTGGCAAACATGCCGATCACGGCGCAGCACCATGGCACGGAGGCCGCGCCAACGGTGCCCGTATCCGCGCTCGGCCGCTGTCGCACGCCCAGGCTGATTCCAGCCGCTGGCCAGGTGCTGGTGCTGCTCGCAGTAGCCATGACGCTCGCGCGTGGTGCCGCGGCACCCCATCTTTCGGCAAGGCCGAGCCGGGCGCGTCGGCATCAGCTGTTGACCACCTTGATCTTGAGGCCCTTGCCAAGCCAACAGGCGACTTTGTCCGGGTGGGGCTCGAGGCCGGTCACCACCGCCATGAGGGTCACTCCCCGGATGTATGCCGGCAGCCACCAGGCTTGAACAACCTGGATACGAACTGCCAGACGCCGGCGTGCCATCACTCCACAGCCTGCGCCGGCCGGTTCCGCCGGTTCCACGACGACACTGCCTGCTGCCTGGGATCGTCCGATAACAGGACCCAGTTCCCATTCGTGCAGGAGGGGCATGAGATGAAACACTGGGTCTCGTTCTCTTCAATGATTTCCGGCTCGGCCCCGCAATTGGCACAGAGGCACAGATCCGGGCCATTAGGGGCAGCGCTGCCTTCGCTCATTCCGATACCTCTGGCGGCGAGCCTGCAGTCACCGCTCGGGCGTAGTCCTGGCAGGCGGCGAGCTGGCTGGTGATGGTTTCGATTCGAGATCGGAGACGCCAATAATCCCGTTGAGCGGAGTCAGTAAGTCTGGGGCCGGCAGCATCACCCACGCCGGCGGCCCGGGAATCATCGGCGGTGCCGGGCAGGCACTGGGCATTGACTGACAGCCGGCGGCGCCCAGCAGCAACATCATCTCGCAAACGATCAATCTCAGCGTGCGCATCGCTCAGTTCCTGGGTGTATCGGGCATCGACAGCAGCGACGGCCTCGCCCAGCCGATGCTCAGCAGCGCGGGCAGCCGCTTCGGCATCCGCGAGCTGGCCGGCTTGCACCGCCCTGAAAGTGGCGAACTCCTCGCCGACCTGGGCCGTACCGAGCATCCAGCCGAGCCCGAATATCACTCCGACAACGGCCAGCACCGCCAGCAGCCGCAGCCACACCATCACTGGCCACCGAGGCACATGGCCATCTCAGCAAGCCGGCGGTTGTGCAGACCCTGGTAAAACCGGCCGCCGGCGTAGGACCAGGCGGGCCGGCCATCCGGATGCCAGGCCAGCGCCCGGCATCCGGCGTCGAGGCGGCCGGCGTTGATCAATCGGACCGCGCGGCTGCCGCAGGTCGCGGGCCAGCCGAGGTTGTGGGCGTGAGAGGTCAGGGCGTCGAACACATGCTGTGGCACCGGCTGCTCAATACAGCGCGCCAGGGCGTGCTGGGTCTGCTCCACCACACGCTGCTCCTCGGCCTCGCACTCTGCGGCGGTCCAGGTCTCGCCCACCACAACCGGACGGCTCGACGTGTACGGCGTGATGCCCTTGCATACCGTCGGCAGGCCACCAGCCAGAGAGTCGGCGTAAACTGTGTACTCGCCCTCACCCTCCCACACCCCGAGAAACGCCATGAGCGCGGCGGATGCCAGGGCGAGCCCGCCGGCGACCATCGCGGTACGTTTACTGGCCATCGGCAGGCTCCTGGCTCATTTGTTTCATCTGGGCCTCAAACAGCCGCTGCTGGCGGCGGTCCTTGCGGTGCTGATAGAACAGGTTGAGTGCCAGAGTCAGAAGGGCCGTGATGATGCCGACGATGATGCCCCAGTCGGTCAGCGTGATGCCGGCCAGAATCGAGGCGCCAGCGCCCGTGTAACTCGTTGCCGACACAACCGCATCTGTCTTGGGTGTCATCCCGCGACTCCTGCTTTGCATAGGAACCTCCTGAAGGCTCCCCCCGGAATTCGGCGCCCGTGCGGCGCAGTTCTTTCAGACATAAAAAAAGCCCGCCGAAGCGGGCTGGGGTGAGCCGGGGAGCGAGGACTGGGAAAGATGCCCGAAGGCCAGAGGGTATTTCCCGACTCTAGGAAATAGTCTATCTGAGTGCGGCCATTTCAGTCTGCGGCCATTTCAGACCCTTCTATTGACCGTAGCGCCGCGAATTGTTGGCAAACCTCCCGAGGGCGACAGAGGGCTTGGCGCTCCCAGTGCCAAAGGATGCGGCCCATCTGATCGTACCATGGGCGCCACATGCGGCTGGGCTTGTACCAGTGGCTCCTGTCGATCTGAGCCATCTCGCAGATCATCTCGACGGAGAACGGGCGGCCACGGGCCTGCGCCTGATAACCAAAGACGGCGACCTCCGCCAGCACCCGGACCTTGAGTAGAGTGCGGTCCTGCTTGATGTCTTCGCGCCGCCGGTGCAGGAACTCGCCCCACAGGCACCGATGCACCGTGGTGAAATTCCGGTCTTCCCACTCCGGGGCGTAACAGAGCAGCAACAGATCCCCGAGGGGCGCCCGCTGCTTCTCAACCGCCGCCATGAGCCGGCCCGCCCACACCCGGCGCGCCATGGCGTGGAGACCGCCAGAAACTGGATCGCCGCCAGCGCCATCCCGCTTGAGCTTAAACATGGCATAGGCGTCGTGGATCTCTCGCTTCACATCGGCCATCGGCTCAGTCCTCCGGAAACTCAATAATGATGCGACCCCGCAAGCTTTCGCTCAGCACACGCTTGCGCCAGCGATCCAGCGTCAGGCCATCGCGATAGCGGCGCACCAGCCCCTTCTTGGTGTCGACGTAGAACACCCGCGAGATCTCCACGCCATCCACATAGATCTTGGTACCCTGAGGCACATCACCGGCGTAAATCTTCATGATTGGCTCCCCATCCACTGGTCCCGTATTGCGTACTGCTGGCGCATCTCGTTGATCAGCCGCTCCGCAGCTGCGCCGCCGCGCTGGTGCTCAATTCGCTTGCGCAGGCCTTCAATGCTGGCGGCGGTGTTGTAGCCCAGGCGGAGCCATTGCCGCGCCTCGAGCATGCGGCGGTAATCCTCCACCTCATCCGGCGTCATCCGGCCCACTCTCAAGTTCACGCGCGCGCACTGCGCTGACCACGATGTCATCCAGGTCCTGGTGCAGGGTCTTGTGTCCCCTGGCGCCAGGCTGCAGCGCCTTCTTGATCAGGTGCTGCAACGCCGGGTTCGTCACGCTCCAGGCGCGGAGCACGTCGTAAACGTCCACGAAGACCCCGGGCCGAATCTCACGCTGGTACTTGTTGGTCGCCATCCAGATACCCCCTGATGCTCTCGATTGCTGCTTCAGCGCCAGCGCAGATCACCGTCATGAACCCCTGTTCCGCCAGCCATGCCAGCCAGTCCAGTTGCTCCGGGCTGGGCTTTCCGCCCTTGCGCCGCTTCATTTCGATCACCAGTCCACTGAACCCACGCCGCGGTACTGGCAGCCAGAGATCAGGGACGCCCGGGCGCACGCCTTCCGCCTTGAGCTTGCCTGCCACGGCGCGGTGCCGGTCACCGCCGTTCGGTACCGCGAAGAGGCGCCCGGTGATGTCCGGGTACTGCATATCGAACCAGCGGACGACCACGGCCTGCTCCTGGTGTTCAGTCGGCCCCGCCAGGCTATTTCGCATGGATAAGCCCCTCTTTCTCGTACTCCACCAGCGTCCGGCAGTGGGCCTCATGGACGTACAGCGTGAGCTTGTCCACCGGCAGGTCCGGAGCCCGGGCGCGGCCATCGATCACGGCATGGCAGGCATCACAGGCCCGTACAGTCAGTAGATCGCTGGGCTTGAGCCCCACGCCGCAGGTGCCGGCGATCCGCAAGTGCGCCGCCACCACCGTGGCGGGATCGTGATTGCAGATGCCGGGCAGGCGGACCTGGCACGGCTGGCCCTTCGCGCTGGACCGGATCTTGCTGGCGCGCGGTTGCGCCTTGGTCGAGCGCTTGGGCCGCGAGCCGGTGCCGGCGCGCGCACTGGCGCGGAGCGGTGAGCGCTGCGCCAGCGGGGTCTTTCGCTGTAACGGGGTGCGTTTCAATGGATCGCCTCCACTACCGGCTCGCAGACCACCAGGGCGATCCGGCGGCCCAGTTGGGAGACGGGGACCGCATGCCAACGGGCGGGCGCGCCGCTGCCGGCGTACACCACCGCATGCGCCTCGCCCGTTTCCTCCACCAGGAACTGCAGCTCCTCCACCAGCGCCTCGCGGTCGGTGAAGATCGTCGGTCTCGCGTTACTCGCCATCGAGCGCCTCCGCTGGCTCCTGAATTTCCGTCAGCTGCCGAATCGGAATTCGGCTCATGTGCATCGTGTAGCCGGTCCTGCGCTCCAGCGCGGCGTACTCCGCCAGCAACTCAGGATGCCGCGCAGCGCCGATCCTCAAGTCGTTGCGGCTGCTCATGATGCAGAACACGCAGCTCAGCCGTTCATTGCCCAGCGAGTAGGCGTAGTGCGGCCGCTGGCCTGCCGAGCTGATGCAGCCGAACACCTCCTCGACCCACCAGTCGTGAATCGGAAGCCACTCATACCAGGTGGTTACGCTGTTGCTGATGGACATCTTCTTAAACGGCTGGCGTTTCGCCCGCCCAGGTGATTCCTGCGCCCTCAGCCCCAGGCAATTCACCACGGTTTTGAAGCCGTTGGCCTTGGCGTAGCGCCTGACCTCTCGCTGTATCGGGCCGCGCTTCAGATCGCTGGTGCACTGGCGGGTGCTGGCGGATGGCCAGCTGGGGACCTCAGGGCGGGTCTCGTGGCGGCGCGCTACCATCTCCAGCAGCGTCTTGCTGGCCCTGGCCACGATGAATGGGACACCTGCCGCCCTGGCCTGATCCTGAGCCAGCTGGAGCGCACCGGGCCACTCCAGCCGGCCCAAGGAGGCATGCACCACCAGCAGCTGGCTGGCCGGGATGATGTTCAGAAGCGCAATCAGCTGGGCTTGGCTGTCCTTCCCGCCAGAGTGGTTCGCAACGAACAGCGCCCCTTCCTGGATCAGGACCGGCACCTCGGGCGGCATCTGCGTCAACCCCATCACCATCCCGCCACCATCGCCTTGAGCTGCGGCAGGGCCTCAGCAGCAGCCCGCTCGCGCTCACGGCGCCGCTCGGCGGACGTGCGCGCCGGCAGCTGGCCCTTCGGGGGCTCGGGCAGCCCGTCCGCCTCTTCAACGGTCCGGTCGTATTCGCGCTCGAAAGTGGCGCGCATCATCTGGCCTCGCTCGGCCAGGTCCGTGCGACCAGTCCGCACGGCCGCCCAATACACGCAGCGGTGACTCCACGGCACCCAGTCGCTGTGCGGCGGGCGGCTGGTGGCCTCGCGCCAGGCCTGTTCGAGCGCCGGCGCACCGACGGACTCCGGCGGCACCCGGCACAGCTCCAGAAACGCGCCGGGGTTATCCGGCGGCCAGCTGAGGTGCCGGACCGCGTCCAGGCCGGCAGCCAGCCGGCGCGGCGTGAGGCCAGCGTCCCGGAACGCGACGAACCAGCTCCGCTTGCTCAACCGCACCTCCTCGTCGGTCCTCCAGATGCTCCGCCACCGGCGCGGCCAGTTGGCCTGGAACAGCGCAAATACGCGGCTCACAGCGTCGGCCAGCTCATCCGAGCCCTTCCGCCCAGCTGCGGTCTTCGACATCGCTGAGGGCTTTGCGGACGCCATCGTGGTCGTGCCCAGGTCCGCCAGCTCCTGAGGCCTGTGGAGTTTGCGCATGCGGGGTCCTCCGTCGCGATTGAAGGTTTTGGATCAGCTTGTGCTCCCACTCGCCCTGGGTGAGCCGGTCGTCCCGGTTGAGCCAGTAGGATTTGAATTCGCCCAGGGCGTCAGGGCCCAGGCAGTCGGGGGGAAGGCCGGCCATGGTCAGCCGGGCGGCCATGCCGCTGGATGGCTCCCAGGCGGAGCCCATCGGGAACCTCTCGCGCGCGTCGCGCGCAGGGGACGGTGTTGATATATCTTCTCTCTTATCTTCTCTAGGTAGCGCACTGGTAACGCTCGGAACGTTACCCTCAGCGTTATCTTCGTCGTTACTCTCGCGTTTCTTTTTCTTGTGGTCCGCCACTCTTTTTGCCGTAAGTGCCCGTTTTTTCGCGGTTTTCCCATTGTGCCGGTCGAAGTTCGGCAAAAGCAGCTCGCCGTCCACTTCCCGCATCCAGCCGGAGGCGATCACGGCATCGCAGAAACCGGCAACGCCAACGAGCCGATCCAGCAACATCTTGGTAACGCTGCGAGCGTTACCGTTCTCGGTGTGCTGATCGAACCACGACCACACCCGCAGCAGTTTTCCCACCACCGCGTCGGGGTCGATATGCAGGTCCGCAGCGATCTGCCACACCTCGGGCTTGTCCGGGGTGCCGATCTCAAATTTGATCCAGTCACCGGCCATGTCGTCTCCCGGATGACGCCGTAGAAATGAAGGGGCGGTAGCCCGCCAGCCCCACCACTGCGCAGGTGGCGCGATCCCCGGTATGCTGAACGAGCGACCAGACAGCACAGGGGGAATCATGAAGATCGATAGGGATGTCCAGAAACGACTGCTCAACACTCTTGCCGATCGTTACCCGAACAAGTTGCACGTGAACGACCTGCAGGGCATCGCGAACAGCGGAGCGGAGCTGACCGCCAACGCGGCGTATCTGCATGAACATGGCCTTGTAGAAGCACAAACCACAAAATCGCTGAGCCAGCCCGTGGCGCTCTTTAACGCGAAGATCACCGCGCAAGGCATGGACTTCCTGGCCGACGACGGCGGCCTGACGGCGATCCTGCGTGTTGTGACTGTCCGCCTGGAGGCCGACACGGTGCGCCAGCTCATGGAGATGAAGATTGAGCAATCTGACCTGTCTACTCATGAGAAGTCCCGCCTGAAAGAGGCGCTGCGCAACGCGTCGAGCGAAGGCCTGAAGGAGTTAACCAGACGGCTTGTGCAGGCGGGGATTGAGCATGGCCCCAATGCGATCCAATGGCTCGGTACACTGACCGGCCCCTGACCCGGGCGATGGGCTCAAAGAGAACCGGGCCACCAGCCAGGTCCGCCACCACCAGCGGCATGTCCTGCGCGTCCACCGCCAACCGCAGTTCCAAGTGCCCACCAACTGGCTCGAACCACAGGGAGGCCTGGAGCCCGGCGACTGGAATCGCGGAAAAGGCATCGGGGTCGTGGAGGTCCGAGGTCATGCAGCACCTCGCTTTTCGGCGGCCATCGCCCGCAGGGCCCGGGCCACCCCCTTGCTGCTGCAGCTATCGTCTTCAAACTCCAAGGCTGCTGCCTCCAGCTGCTCGGCGTTCATGGCGAGGTGCTGGCCGGTGGCCAGGGCGAAGCGCAGGTGATCCGTCCGCTCATCGTGCGCCTGGTCCAGGCTCAGCATCTCCATCAGATCGGAGGCGGCTGACCGCCGGCGCGGGAACACCATCACCTTGGCGGCCGTGCGGAACGGCTCCGGCAGGCACTCTATGAACAGCATGGCCAGGTCGAGGGGCAAGGCGGTCTCGCCGGTGAGGCACCGTTCCAGGCGCTTTGCCGCTCGGCGCGGATCGTCCACCGGCAGCCGGGGGCTTTCATGGCGCGACGCCCACCGCTCGGCCAGATCACCCGCCACCCGGGTCTGAAGGCCGCGCCGGCCATACGCCAGGATGCGCCAGAGCGCTTCCAGCTTCTCCCGGGCACTGCCGTCCTCCCGGACGATGGGGGGCACCTGCCCCAGGACTTTGTTCAACTCGTCCACTACCTTCTCTCCCATGGAACAACTACTTGGCGATTCACAGGGCGCCCGGCCGCTGACCGGGAGCGGCGGCGGACCTACGCCGCCGACTCAGACCCCTTCAGTACCTCGTCAGCGTAGTCACGCAGGCGCGTCACAGTGCTGCTCCGGGGGTCCTGAGAGATGCCGCTTTTGATCCGGCTGATCGTGGCTTGAGAGATGCCGGTCGCGCGTTCAATGCTCAGTTGGGTTTCCCCGGCCGCCATCAGCTGTTCGATCAGGATCTTGGGGTCGGTCATGCCGTATATCCTCCGTGCGATACGAAAACTATACGCTTTCGTATCAGGCCGGACAATACGTTTCGGTATAGGTGATTGCAAGGGTTATGCGTAGTTGCATACTTCGCGACATGTCGGTTCAAACGAACCTGAGCTTCTTGATGGCGCGCGCGCATATGAACCCGCACAGCCTGGCCAAGGAGACGGGGGTCAAACAGCCAACGATATTTCGGATCCTGGAGGGAGAGTCACTCACCCCCCGGGACAAAACCTTGCGCCCGCTTGCCGACTTTTTTGGTGTGAGCGTGCAGGACCTGCGCTATGCCGATCTGCCCGCCAGCGCCCAGGGAGACAGATACCCCGGCCCAGCGAATGCTCCGATGGTGCTCAGAGAGCACGACAGCAGCCATGGCTATGATGCTGGAGCGCAGCAGAATGTCGAACCCGCCAGGGCGCCCAAGAACCGCCGTACAGCGCCGGTGATCAGCTGGGTGCAGGCCGGTGACTGGGCCGAGGCAGCCGACCCCTACCCTCCTGGCGACGGCGAAGGCTTCGAGGAAGTGCCCGATACCGCCGGGCCAAACGTGTTCTGGCTGCGGGTTGTAGGGGACTCCATGACGGCGCCAACAGGCATGAGCATCCCGGAGGGGCATCTGATCCTGGTGGATCCAGACCAGCAGGCGGAGAACGGGAGCCTGGTGGTGGCCAAGCTCACGGAAACCGATGAGGTGACGTTCAAGAAGCTGGTGATCGATGCCGGGCAGAAGTACTTGAAGCCTTTGAACCCGGCGTACGAAACCATCAAGATCAACGGGAACTGCCGAATGGTGGGCGTCGTTCGCGAAGCCAAGGTTAAGTTTTTATAGCTTGAAGACGGTTAATAGCTGCCAGTCCAATAACAAACGTGAGGCGTCATTGCCTACATACTAATTCCATACAAATTGGAAAATGCCCAGGAAGGGAAATATGGCTACCAAGACAAAGCGCTACCGCATTGACTTCTACCAACTTAACATTCATCCGACTGACACAGTGAGAGATCCGTGGGAAGGACTGGAGGCAATCCAGGCGGGCCTTCTCCCTGATCAGGCAACCCACAACGGCCTGACCAGAGAGCTCTGGCAGCTGGATGACTCTAAGCCGGGGACCAGACATTTTTTCGGTCAATTTAGGAAGTTTAGGACCGAGGACCTGCCTGAAGTCGGAGCTGCCGGCGCTAACGCGCGCAGCCTAGAGCTTGCAGAGAACGAAGGCGTTATAGAGAAAAACTTCTTCATCTTCTATAAGCAGCACAACATATTGGCTTGGCACCTGAATGGACATGGAAGCTCACCAAAGCAGTTTGCACAGGTGCTGCAAGAATCCTGGGGGACAAGAGTCACCGCTGACCCAATAATTGCCTCTGACGCTCTTGAGCGCCTAATGAACAACGGCACCATTCTTAAATCCGTCTCGTTGTCTGTCGCACGTCCAACAAACCCAGAGGTTTACGTACGAACGGACTTCGCGAGGGACACAATGGGCCTGTTGAATGGCTCAGGCGGGGATAGTATGAGAATAAGCTTATCGGTCGATGGCAGGCGCGGCGACTCCCAGGGCGGGTTAGTTGAAGGATGGAAAAGCACTTTGCGTGACTTTATGCGCATAGGCGTACGAACAGCCAAAGCAAAGATCGAAGAAGGTGGCTTCGAAGAGCATATTGACCTTATAGCAGACCGAGTTCAGAGTTATCAGGAAGTTGAAACCGACGCCAAGTATCCCAGTCGAAACGCGATGCACGGCCTTATTGTGGCCGCGAGACAGGAATGCGATGGGCCTATCCAGCAATACTTCGGGGACGCTCCAGTTGATCGTGTTTAGGGCCCTGCTGGCCCTCAGCGCTCCAGCTGTATTCTTTTGTCTATTGCGCGACCTCCCTGATGAGAGAATCCATGCTGTCGCAACTGCTATGGTTGGTGCCTCTGGTACCATGCTTGGGTTCCTCATTACAGCCGTTTCCATTGTTGCAGCATTGATGGATCGCACCCTGATACGAAACCTTAAGAAAACTGGTCACTTCGACCAGCTTATCCAGGACACCTTCATTACTTGCGCCGCACTATTATTTGCTCTGATTCTAGGCTTGGTGTCGCTCTTCCTGGACGGGTGTGTTCTTGGCTACACCGCAATGGGTCTGTTTTTCTTCATTTGCTTTGGAATTATCTATCTTTGGGAAGCGGGCAGGCGGTTTAAAAATATAATAATCAGCTTGTAGCAAGCATTAGAGCATGTGACCTCTGCTCTAAAGGGGGCCATGGTCAATACAGATTGACCTCGATACCAGGAAGCCCTATCCCACCACCAGCGCGGTGCGCGCCCTTTCCCCGTCCTGGCGCTTGGGGCTTCGCTTTGTCCTAGGACAGGCGTCGGCTCACATGAGACGACGAAACGCCACCGCGGCGACTGGCCGCTCCGGCCAAGCCTCCTCCCGTTCCACACGCTTGATCTGAATTATCCTCTGCTGCTCCAGCCGCTCCAGCTCTCGGAAGTCCAACTGGAAGGCGCCGAAGTCCGGCATCGCGTCATGGGTTGGCGGGTAGAGATCATCCCAGCTTATCCGCCCTGACTCACCTACCCTCACCTTCTGGACCAGCTCCAGCACACCCATGGCTTGTTCTCCGCTCCTGCCCAGCCGTGAGCATACCCCTTAAGACCTTCCGCCCGCCTCTCCGGGCTGGCTCCCGTCCACGCCTCAAAAAACTATACGATTTCGTATTGACTCGCAGCTAAACGTTTTCGTATAGTCACTATACGTTATCGAATAGATCGCGGGAGCGAAGATGACCAATCCCAACAAGAAGCCGGCCAACAGCGCCGCCAGCACCATCACCGCCCTGGTCGATGCGCTGAACTACCTGCTCGAGCAGACCGTGGATCAGGACCTGGCCAATGGCATCGGCCTCACCGAGGGCGAGCGCGAAGCGCGCGAGCGGTCCATCAACGTGATCTACGACGCTCAGGAAACCCTCCGTCAGATCCCGAAGGTGTCGGTGGGCGATGCCCTGCTGGGCGCCGCCACCGGCGGCATGGGCGTGGCCAGGACCGAGCAGGAGCGGGCGCACATGTTCGCCTGCCGGCTGAGTGGGCGCCTCGAAGCTGAGCACAAGGAACTGGCGGACGCAGTGTGGCGGGTGATCCGTCCCGAAGAGGTGCCCGCGCAATGAAAGACCTCGAGCTGATCCTCAAACGCCTGCACAAAGCCAACCCGGCATTCGCCCGGACGCTGACGGATTACATCTTCGAAGCCACCCACCCGCACCACCTCGCCGTGGTGCGCCGAGGCTACTCCAACCGGGCGACCGGCTACCTCAGCGCCATGCACGACGGCGGGGTGATTTCCAGCGCCGAACTGCTGGACGCCACCGACGTGCTGGATCGCATCAACCAGGACATCACCCAGGCACGACTGAGGGAGGTGCCGGCATGAGCAACGACCGGGAGATTTTAGGCTACGACTGCAACGGCAAGCCGCTTCGGGTGGGGGATCGGGTCGAGGCGGTCTGTGACTTACCTGCCTTTGCGCCCCCAGGCCCCTGGATTGTCGATGGACCGCACTCATGGAAGCCGGGCGCTGTTGTATTCCTGGAGCGCGATCTTGAGGGGGACCGGTTTGGGGGGCTCTGCAAAGTGCTTCGTCGCATCGACGACCGCACCGACCACCAGCCCGGCGAATACACGTTCGATTCGCTGATGGACCACCTGAAAAGCGGGGTGCCGGCATGAACCCGAAACCGACCACACCGTACGCGAAGCGCCGCCAGCAACAGAAGCTCCAGGCGGACATCGCCCGCTATCTGGAGGCCGGCGGCCCGATCCGCCAGTTCGAGCCTCACCAACGCGCCGCCGACAAGCCGCGCATCGCCAACCGTGTCCAGCAGCGAAAGCTGGACGCCGCCGAATTGCACTGAGGAGAACGTCTTGGCTATGGCTACCCGTGTTCCGCAAAACGCCGTTGGCCGCCAGGTGCTGGCGGACCACCAGATCCGCCGGGAGCTGCACATCATCGCCGCCGCACGGCGGGCCCGGCACCCGAACCGCGCTCACCGGTTCTGGCAGGCATTCACTCGACCGATGCGCTGATTCGGTTGTTTCCCGGGGCTCCGGCCCTGGGCCTTTCTTCACGCAACAGGGGAACGAGGCAATGAGCCAGATAAAGAAAGTTTGGCGATGCGGGGACTGCGATGCGGAGTTCGAGCGCGAGCAAGGTGCGCTTGAATGCTGCGCGCCCAAGCCGGTGCTGCGCTTCCTGGGCTGCTCATGTGGCGAGGAGCACTGCAGCGAGGAGGACCTGGGCGCCTGCGGGGTCAATGCCGCCGACTGCCCGGTCTGCCTGCGCCACCACGACGGCACCACCATCGAAGCGGTCGCGGTACGCATCGCTGGCCACTGCCCCTGCTGCAACCCCCTGTTCTCCATCGACCAACAGTTTGCCATCGAGCAGCAGTTCTACGATCTGCACGGGCTGCCTGTGGCGCTCAACGGGTAGGAGACCCGCATGTTCTTCAAAAACGCACGCATCTACCGGATCACGGACATCGCCGCCCTGGCCGGCGTCGACATTCACGCCGCGCTGGAGCAGCACCCCGCCAGCGACCCGGGTGCCCAGTCCCTGAGCGCGGAGGGGTGGGTCTCGCCCTACCCTGGCGTCGGTGGCGGCCTGATTCTGCCGGTGGCGGAGGGCCCCTCCACGGCGACGTACAGCGTCGTGATGGTTCACCAAGAGGCTGCCCGCATCCTGCCGCCGGCGGTGATCCGCGACAAATTGAACGAGCGGTGCGCCGAGATCCAGAAGCGCGAGGGCCGGCCCGTGGGCCGCAAGGAGCGCGCCGACCTCAAGGACCAGATCACCTTCGAGCTGCTGCCCCAGGCCTTCATCAAACGCACTCGCACCCGGCTGCTGATGATGGGCGACTACCTGGTGGTGGACACAGCCAGCCCGGCGCGGGCCGAGCAGGTCATAAGCTGCCTTCGGCGCGCCCTGGGCACCCTGCCCGTCCAGCCGCTCACGCTGGAGAACAGCCTGCAGGTGGTGGGCACGGAGTGGCTGCGGGCCGGCCCGCCGGCGGGCTTGGAACTGGGCGACCGGCTGCACCTCGTCGGCCCGGACGACTGCCGGGCGGTGTTCACCAACGTGGACTGCAACTGCGAGGAAGTGCTGGCGCACCTGGACCAGGGCTTCGTCGTCAGCCGGATCGAGGTGGCCAACGGGGAGCTGGCGTTCTGCCTGGACGCTGACCTCAGCCTGCGGCGCGTCCAGATGCTCGACCTGGTGCAGGAGAAGATCAGCGGCATCGACGTGGAGCATGCCGCCGAGGAGGCCGAGGCCACCTACACCATCATGGTGGCGACGCTCACCGAGGCCCTGGATCAGATGGTCGCGGCGCTGGGCGGCGAGGCAGACGCCCCGGGAGAGATGGCATGAATTCAACTCTCCCCATCTTCATCATCATCGCCCCGTTCGCCATCAACGCCCAGAAACTCGGGCAGATCGAGCCTGGGAAACTTCGCACCGGCGTCTTTGGTGTACTCCACCCTAAAGCGGTGTGTCGCATCGCATACGGCCGCCATCAAGCGAACCTGTTCTCTCAGAGCCTCTCTTGTTTTGGGTGGAATTTCGATATTCCAGAAGACCAGTTCATCTTCCGAAACCTCCCACTTCGCTTCAGAGATCAAGTGCTTCAGCACCATCAAAACCTGCTCATTACCGACCAGGTACCCTACGGCGGCGGTTGCGACCTTCTCATGAGCAGACTCTTGAACGATGAGCTGATCAAGCACCGAGGTGGTCCTGGTGATCTGGCCGAGCGTAGCCGACAACCTGGGGAAGGGCACATAGTGATCATCCGCATCCTCTTTAATCGGCAAAATCTCTACGAAACCAATCCCCAGGCCCTGAAAATCGGCAATCTTTGCAGTATTTGCGATGGTCATGGACTGCCTCACGTCTGCATCTCGCTTTCTATGGCTTCTCTCGCCGTGCAAGGCCACGCCAATAGCGACAATCAAAGCGAGCAGGGTGCCGATAGCCTGAACCCAGGATGCCGTAGTTGGAGACGACATCCAGCCCAGCCAGCACTGTCCATCAAGGCCACAGAAATACCATTCCACCGATCAACCCCCTTTATCGTTTTAGGGGAGCATGCCGCATTCTCCCGGCGGGCGCCAAGCCAGGGGGTGGCCGCATGAAGCAGGAGATTCGTCACTTTCATCTGTTCTGCGGCCTTGGCGGCGGTGCCCATGGCTTCAATGCCGGCCACGCCCGGGTCGGCGCCATGGAAGCCGAGTTCCGCTGCATCGGTGGCGTCGACAGTGATCCGGCGGCCATCGCCGACTTCGGTCGCGCCGCCGGCGTCCCGGGCACCGTCCTGGACATGTTCAGCCGGGAGCAATACCAGACATTCCACGGCCGCGAGCCCGGAGCGGATTGGCGCGAGGCCACCGCAGTGGACGTTCAGCGCGGCGCCGGCGGTGAGCGGCCCCACATCGTGTTCCTGAGCGCGCCCTGCAAGGGGTTCTCCGGCCTGCTGTCTCAGGCGCGGAGCACGACCCCGAAGTACCAGGCCCTCAACGGGCTCGCCTTGCGCGGCGTCTGGCTGATGCTGGAGGCCTGGCGGGATGATCCGCCGGAGCTGATCATCTTCGAGAACGTGCCACGCATCGCGAGCCGGGGCCGCGCCCTGCTGGACCAGATCGTCGCCCTGCTGGAGGCCTATGGCTACGCCGTGGCCGAAACCACCCACGACTGTGGCGAGCTGGGCGGGATGGCTCAGAGCCGAAAGCGGTTCCTGATGGTGGCGCGCCACCAGGAGAAGGTGCCGGCGTTCCTGTACGAGCCGCAGAAGCGGCCGCTCGCGGCGGTGGGCGACATCCTGGGGCGCATGCCGCTGCCCGGCGATGAGGCTGCCGGCCCGATGCACCGGGTGCCCCGGCTCCAGTGGAAGACCTGGGTGCGGCTGGCCTTCGTGGAGGCCGGCAGCGACTGGCGCAGTCTGAACCGGCTGGTGGTGGAAGATGGAAACCTGCGCGATTACCTGATCGTGCCGGACATGCACGCCGGCACCTATGGTGTGCGGGACTGGGCCGGGGCCACCGGCACCATCACCGGCAACGCGCGGCCTGTGACAGGCTCATTCTCGGTGGCCGACCCACGATTCACCGCCAGCACCCAGTGGCGGGACGGGCAGGCCTACGGCGTCCGCCGGTGGAACTCCCCCACCGGTACCGTGACCGGCCAGCAGGCCGCCGGCCAAGGTGCGTTCAGCGTTGCCGATCCGCGCCACCATGGCGCACCGAAGCACAACAACTGCTTCCGTGTCGTCCGGTGGGGTGGCGAGAGCCGGGCGATCACCGGCGCGCACGGCAGCGGCCAGTGTGTCGCTGATCCCCGGGGTGGCCACTTCGATGCCGAGTGCGGCGTCGTGGAGTGGCGCGCCCACACCGGCGCAGTGGCCGGCAAATCGTCTCCCTCCAATGGTCGGTTCAGTGTCGCCGACCCTCGCCCGTCGATGCAGCGCACCAAGGGCGACCACTACGTGACCGGCGGGCACTACGGCGTGGTGCCCTGGACCGCCAGCACCGGCGCCGTCTCCGCCAGCGCCTGCCATGACAACGGGCACTGGTCCGTGGCCGACCCTCGAGGATTCGCCGGCGGCGCGCCGGGTAACTGCCTGCCGGCCGCCACCGACCGGCTGGTGGCCATGATTCAGGCCCTGGACGGCACCTGGCACCGACCGTTCACCACCCTGGAACTCGCCGCCCTGCAGGGACTGATGGATCCGGAGGAGCAGCTGGAGCTGGACGGGCTGAGCGACGGGGCCTGGCGGGAGCGTATTGGTAACGCGGTACCGCCGCCGGCGGCCAAGGCCATCGCAGACATGATGGGCGAGACCCTGCTGCTGGCCTGGGCCGGCGAGACCTTCGTGCTCAGCGCCACTCCCGTGTGGGTGCGGCCGGTGGCCGCCGCCCTGTCACTGCCTGGAGGTGCAGCATGACCACCTCCTACGAGCAATTCCTCCGCCAAAAGGTAAAGCTGGCCCCCCGATCTGGCTTCGAGGTCTCCCTGCTGGAGATCAATCCTCTGCTGCTCGGCCACCAGTCCGCCGCCGTGAAATGGGCTGTTGCCGGTGGGCGCCGCGCGCTGTTCGAGGCCTTCGGCCTGGGCACGACCATTCAGCAGATCGAGGTGCTGCGCCTCATCCTGTCCAGGGCCGGCGGGCGCGGCCTGATCGTTGCGCCGTTGGGTGTTCGGCAGGAGTTCACCCGGGACGCCCATACCCTGGCCACCGGTGATCACCCTAACATCACCGACGAACAGCGCGAGCAGCTGGCCGCCTGGATCGCCAAGGACCCGACCCGGGCGCCGAGCATCCGCTTCATTCGCAGTGTCGATGAGGCCGACGAAACCGGGCTGTACATTACCAACTACGAGACCGTGCGGGACGGCAAGATCGACCCCGCCGACTTCACCGCCACCAGCCTGGACGAGGCCAGCGTGCTGCGCAGCTTCGGCAGCAAGACCTACCAGGTCTTCCTGGACCTGTTCCAGCAGGTCGCCTACCGGTTCGTGGCCACGGCCACCCCCTCCCCCAACCGGCACAAGGAGCTGATCCATTACGCCGGCTATCTTGGGATCATGGACACCGGGCAGGCGCTCACCCGCTGGTTCAAGCGCGACCCGTCCAAGGCCAACAACCTGACCCTCCACCCGCACAAGGAGGATGAATTCTGGCTCTGGGTCTCCAGCTGGGGACTCTTCCTGCAGCGCCCGTCCGATCTGGGCTTCCCTGACGATGGGTACGACCTGCCGAAGGTGCACATCCACTACCACGAGGTGGCCACCGAGTGGCGGCCGACCGTGGACCGCGATGGCCAGGTCGGCATGTTCAGCGATGCCGCCATGGACCTGCAGAGTGCCGCCCGGGAGAAACGGAAAAGCCTGGACGCACGGATCCGAGAGACCGCCAGCATCGTCGCTGCTGAGCCAGACGAACACTGGCTGATCTGGCACGACCAAGAAGCCGAGCGCCACGCCATCGACAAGGCCATCCCCGGCGCGGTGGCGGTGTACGGCTCCCAGGATCTGGAGGAGCGCGAGCAGGCCATCGTTGATTTCTCCAACGGCCGTATCCAGCACCTCGCCGCCAAGCCGGTGATCGCCGGCAGCGGGTGCAATTTCCAGCGCCACTGCGCCCGGGCCGTCTTCGCCGGCATCGGATTCAAGTTCAACGACTTCATCCAGGCGATCCACCGGATCGTCCGATTCCTGCAAACCCGTGAGTGCCATATCCATCTGGTCTACGCCGACACCGAACGCGAGGTGCTGCGCACGCTGGAGCGGAAATGGCGCGATCACGACGCCACGGTGAAGAAAATGACCGACATCATCCGGAAGTACGGCCTCAACCACGCCGAGATGGGCCAGACCCTGGCCCGGTCCATCGGCGTGGAGCGGATCGAGGCGCGCGGCGAAGGCTGGCTGGTGGCCAATAACGACTGCGTCGCGGAATGCGGCCGCATGGTCACCGACAGCGTGGACCTGATTGTGACCAGCATCCCGTTCAGCAACCACTACGAGTACACCGCCAGCTACAACGACTTCGGCCACACCGACGGCAATGACCACTTCTGGGCGCAGATGAACTATCTGACGCCGGAATTGCTCCGGGTGCTCAAGCCCGGCCGGCTGGCCTGCATCCACGTGAAAGACCGGATCCTGTTCGGCAGCGTCACCGGTGCCGGCGCCCCGACCGTCAGCCCTTTCCATGCTGAGGCCATCTTCCACTACCTGCGCCACGGCTTCGACTACATGGGCATGATCACCGTCGTCACCGACGTGGTGCGGGAGAACAACCAGACCTATCGCCTGGGCTGGACCGAGCAGTGCAAGGACGGCACCAAGATGGGCGTGGGCAGCCCGGAATACGTGATTCTGGTGCGCAAGCCGCAGAGCGATCGGTCCCGCGGCTACGCCGATACGCCGGTGGTCAAGGACAAAGCCGATTACACCCGGGCCCGGTGGCAGGTGGACGCGCACGCGCTGTGGCGCTCCAGCGGCAACCGGCTGCTGACCGCCGAGGAAATGGCCCAGCTGCCGCCGGACGTGCTCTCCCGGGTGTTCACCGAGTGGAGCATGGCCGAGATCTACGACTACGAGCACCACGTCCGGATCGGCGAGGAGCTGGAGCTGCGCGGCGCGCTGCCGGCGAAGTTCATGTCCCTGGCCCCGGGCTCCCACCATCCCGACGTGTGGCACGACGTGGCCCGCATGCGGACGCTCAACGGCGAGCAGACCAAGCGCGGCCTGGAAAACCACGTCTGCCCCCTGCAGTTCGACATCGTCGACCGCCTGATCCGGCGGTACACCAATCGCGGCGAGCTGGTATTCGACCCGTTCGGCGGCCTGTTCACGGTCCCCTACCGGGCCCTGCACCTGGGCCGCCAGGGCCGCGCCAGCGAGCTGAACCCGGGCTATTTCCTGGATGGGGTGAAGTACCTCGAGGCCAAGCAGCGCGAGAAGGCCATGCCGGCCCTGTTCGACTTCGACGACGACATGGAGGCCTCAGCATGAAGCCCATCCACCTGATCGCCCTGCTCCTCACTCTCCCCGCGCTGAGCGCCGCAGAGACCACGCTCTACCTGCAGGGCGGCATCGGCTACCAGATCGGCATGACCGAGCGCTGGGAATACGAGAGTGAGCACTACCGTCGCGAATCCACCATGGACCTGCCGCCGGTGGTGGGAACGGTGGAGGCCGGAGTGAGTTACCGGAACTGGTTCATCCAGGCGCAGCACGTCAGCAGCGTGGAGACCGGACAGGACCACGGGTTCAACGTGATCAGCGCCGGCTACCGCTTCGAGTGGCGGATCTGAAATTGAAGGAGACACACCAATGAGCACTTCCGCCTACCCCCTGCACTGGCCCGAGGGCTGGCGCCGCACCCGGCCCCAGGACCGCGTACGGGCAAACTTCAGCAGCCGCCAGGACACCGGCGCCAGCTACCGCACCAAGCGGAAACTGACCATCAACGAGGGCACCACCCGGGTGCTGGATGCCCTGCGGAAAATCGGAGTCGGCGACTGGAATGTGATCGTCAGCACCAACATGCCGGTGCGCGGCGACGGGCTGCCCTACTCCAACCGCCGGGAGCCGGAGGATTGCGGCGCCGCGGTGTACTGGCGCACCGACAGCGGGCAGGCGTACCAGTGCATTGCCATCGACCAGTACGACCGGCTGGCCGACAACCTCGCCGCCATCGGCGGCACCCTGGACGCCCTGCGCGCCATCGAGCGCTGGGGCGGCGCCGCGATCCTGGAGCGGGCCACGGCCGGCCTGAAGGAGCTGCCCAGTTCCGCCAGCAACGCCGCTGGCGCCTGGTGGGTGGTGCTGGAGGTGGACCACAACGCCAACCCCAACGACGTGCGCGCGGCCTACCAGCGCCGGCGCAAGCAGACCCACCCCGACCACGGCGGCAACGCCGCTCAATTCAGCGCCGTTCAGCGCGCATGGGAACAGTATCAGGAGGCCCGCAATGACTGAAATCGTAAATGCAGAAATCACCGACGCCACCATTCGTTTCGACCGAGACATATTCCTCTGTGCCCACATCGGCCTGAGCTACGGCGACAGCACGCACCAGGGATTTGGCGGGCTGGTCCTGGGTGGCAATCCGTTCGATACGACCGTGGCGACGGCGAAGCACGCCGATCAGCCGAACATTGCAGCGGACTTCATCGGTGGCGCCATGGCCGTGGCTGGCGTCGATAGCTGGAGCAAGATGCCCGGACGAATCGTCCGCGTGAAGCGCGAAGACGGTTTCGGAGGCAAGATTCTGGCCATTGGCCACGCCACGAAAGACCGGTGGCTGGACCCTGCCGAACTGCCCGCCTTCAAGGCACTGGAGGTCCGCCATGGATAAGCTCCGCGCCGACATGGACGCCATCGAGGACAGCATCGCACAGGGCGACATGAGCGCCGCCCAGGTGTTCACCCAGATGAAGCAGATGGTAGAGGCGGCCAGCGCCCGGGACCGCCTGGCGCCGCAGGGCGAGGCCGTGAACTGGCTGGTCTGGTCGAACGAGCACAACGCTTGGTGGCGCCCGAACGCCCGGGGCTACACCCTTGAGACGACTGAAGCCGGGCGCTACACATTCGATGAAGCCCGGGATATTTGCATCAACGCCCGCCCGCGCTCCGGCGCGAAGTCCGAAGCGGAAAAAGCCGGCGACCCGCCAGAAGTGATGGTGTTGGCCCCGGAATCGCTGGGTGCAGCGGGCGCTTACGCACCAGTCGCTCTGCCTGTCGGCTTCCGCGCCTGGATGGATGCGGTGGTGACCGTCGCGAACGACACCGGCATGGCCCACGACGAAGTGATACCGACCTGGCCGCACTACACGGACGAAGACCGGCAGATGTTTGCCGCTCACCCGCCCCTGAAAGTGGGTGATGTGATGGAGCTGCACGCGCAACTTGGGGCCGCTCCCGGTGCGGACCAGGCGGATGACGGCCGGTATGGCAAGGTAATGCGCGCGCTGGCTGGCGCGTTCGCCGAAGCCGCCTGCGAGGAGCTGGCCAAGGCTTCTCATCAGATGGCGGCGCCCGAGGGGGCCGGCCTGATCCCGCTCGATCCGAGCTACACCATCCCACACGCACTGGTCACCAGCCGCATGAAAGCGGCCTGCCACGGCGAGTTCTCAATTCCCGTGGAGCAGCCAGAGGTTGGCGACGACGGGGAAGCCACCGGCGAACTCGTCACCGTGGATGTCATGGTGCCCTGGCCCACCATGAAATCGATCTACAAGATGATGGCCAACGAAGCCATGCGCGGCGTGGCCATCGCAGAGCAACACCCAGACGATGCCGCCGTGGACCGGTTCGCCGCCGCGATGAAGGCCAAGCTGGCGAAGAAGCGGGCCGATGGCCGGGGTGGTTGGCAAACCGCATCCGAGGCCCACCTGTCCGCCCTGCTGCATGAGCACGTCGCCAAGGGCGATCCGGTGGACGTGGGGAACTTGGCGATGATGCTGCACCAGAACGGGCAGCGTGTGGCCGCCGCGCCCACTCCAGACAAGCGGGAGATGGCGGTATACCGGAACGCTCTGGAGCAGATGGCGCCCTACCCAACCAGCCGCGAAGGCGAGCTGGGGTACCCTGCCTGCCGCCGGATCGCTTCCGCAGCGCTGCTCGAGGGTCGCCGAATCCGCACCGGCCAGGGGGGCAACTCATGAGGATCTATCTCGCCGGGCGCGTATCGAAGCGCCCCACCCTCCAGGAGTGGGCGGCCCTGCTGGAACAGGACGGCCACGAGATCGTGAGTCGCTGGAGCAAGCGGGACAGCGATCACACCAGCGTTGACGGGCTGTCACCGCGCGCCGCTGACGCCGAGCGCGAGCGCTTCGCCAGGGAAGACATCAACGACATCATCGCCTGCGATTGCATGCTCTCCCTGATGGAGGAGCCACGCTCCAACGGGCGAGGCGGGCGGCACCGGCGACCCCACCAACCCCGCCAACCCCTGGCGGCCACTGACCGGCCCCGGCCAAGTCCGGCCCCGGGACTGGCTGTGCTTCACCCTCGGGCGCCAGCTCATCTGCGCGCCGGCGCAAACCATCGTGAACTGCGGCGCGGCCCGGGAGGAGATCATCTACAACAGCCGGCAGAACCACTATTTCATCACCGCGATGGCCGTGGACGGCTCCAGCTCCCACAAGGGAGTGCTGGTGGCCGGTCGAGAACAGGTCACTCGGATCCAGGAGAAGGAGGCCTGATGCTGGACATGACGCTTAAGAAGACGGGCACGCTCCTGATTCATGAGGGACATATTTCCGTCAGTGGGTTCGAGGCTGCTGGCGCGAGCTGCCGCGAGACTGCCGCGCTTGCTGTTTTGTGGGCCATCGGCCTGCTCCAGCGCGAGTTGACGGAACTGGTGGGGCAACCAGGGGGCGGCGCCGTATCTATCGATCTCCCGCCAGCCGTGCACGCGGCCCTCGGCTTGCCAGAGCCATGGGACGAAGAAGAGGACGTCAACGATGACTGACCCGGTATTCAGGTTCCATATGCGCTATGTCGAACGGTCGAAAGACCTCTATTTCCACACGCGGTGGGACAGGGCCGTTCCGGCGGAGGTCCTCGGCGCCACGCGCGACGAGGCGGTGCAGAAGATGCTCGATGTCCTGGGTCCCCCGGGGGACCACAGTGAGTGGGCGATCAAGATTGATCGGATCGAGGAGCTGCCAAACCAGCAGGGCGCAGCCATGGCAGAGAGAGGGGAGCAATGAAGCCGCGTATTCTCAAGAAGCTGAGCAAGCGAGTCTACGAGATCGCGGGCGACCGGTTCGACGTGCCATACCGCGACGAGGAACCCATCGGCAGCCTGGCCTACGATTTCAAGGTCCGCCCCAAGGCGCAAGTGACCGCCAAGGCGTTCCGAGACCATTGCAACGCCATGTCCAACATCAGGGGCTGCCTGGTGGTGGGTGGCGGCCCAGACTACTGGGGCGAGTACGACGATCCTGTCACGCTGTTTGCTGCCGCAAAAGAGGCGGTGCTTTGGGAGTTTGGATTGCCCAGGTCGTGGAAAGATGCGGAAGGAGATCTACACCCTGATTGGCCTTCATGGCCTCACCGGCTGACCGGCAAAGAAGTGATCCGGCTGCTCAGGATCATGGCGGAGCCCCACCAGGGGCGCGGGGGTGGCGAGTGAACCACGTTCCGAGACACATCAGGCCCTATGTGGCGAAGCCTGGGGCTGCCAAACGCCGGACGACAAACCCCTGCGCAATCTGCGGATGGTCGCCCGACGAGGCGATACACACGAACCCGCACCTGGTCGGGCGTGGCGGCCCTTACCACGACTACGTTCCAGATGAGGCAGCCCAGTGCGGCAGGGAGGACCGCGGCGATGGATGAAATCCTGTTTGGCGCCCTGGTTTTGGGGCTGGTGATACTGGCCGGCGGGCTGGCATGGGTCCCATTCCGGGACGCACCCAGACGCCGGGGGCACCTGCGTGGCCACCAGATCCACCAGCAGGGCCAGGAATTCGTGTACGCCGACACCGGCGAGCCGACCGCCAGCACCTGGCGCCAGCGCCCGTGCGGGCACTGCGGGCGCGCCGACACGCCGGAGGGGCACGACGGCTGCCTGGGCACCGTCCCCGGGGTGATGAACGCCTGTTGCGGCCACGGCCGGCCGGAGGAGGCCTATGTTCAGTTCGCGGACGGGGCCGTGGTGCGCGGCCCCGACGCGGTGGCGATCATGCGGCGGCTGCAGCGCGCGGCCGTCAGGGCAGATGGAGAATCCGATGGGTGAGCGAGTAATCACTGAGGAGGAGCTGCTGGAGGATACCGGGTTCGCCCGCCGGGGCGACCTGCGCCGGTGGCTGGACCAGGAGAATATCCCCTACCGGGTCGGCCGGGGCGGGCGGATCTGCGGCGTCACCGTCGACGCCTACGGCGCGGCGGCGAACGATCCCCGCGGTATTGAGTTCGCCGATGGGCCGTAGTCGTGGAACGCGCCGGGACAACGCGCTGCCGGAATACGTCTACCGAATCGGCTCCAAGGACCGGGTGATCTGGCGGGAGTACCTGGGCCGGGGGCGGTTCGGCCGGTCAATCACCCTGGTCGACCCGCAGGGCCACCCGCTGCACGCCCAGGCGCCACACAGGGCAATCCTGACGGCCTACAACCGGCAGGTGGCCCAGGGCGGCACTCGGACCCTGGAATGGCTGCTCAAGGAGCACATGAAGGCACCGCGCACCCGGCCCATCGCCGAGCGCACCCGGGCGGATTACGAGCGCTACGTGGCGGCGATCTGCGAGGCTCCGGTCAAGGGCGGCTATGTGTTCGGCGACATGGATGTCCGCCGGATCAGTCGGGGCACGATGGTGCGGTACCGGGACCGGATGAAGGACACGCCGGTGATGGCCAACCGGCACCTGCAGTTCCTGTCCGCCGCATTCTCCTGGGCCATCGAGCGGGAGTACCTGGACGCCAACCCCTGCAAAGGGGTGCGCAAGTTTTCCACACCGGGCCGCACCCGGTACGTCGAGGACTGGGAGTTCGAGTTGGTCCAGCGCCTGGCACCGGACTACGTGGCCGTGGCCATGGAGTTCGCCTACCTGATGCGGGCGCGCCGCGGGGAGATCCTGGCCCTGCGGCGGGAGGATGTGGACGAGCGCGGTATCTTCCTGCGCCGCACCAAGGCCAGCGAGTCCGAAGTGACCCTCTGGTCCGACCGCCTGCAGGAGGCCTACGACACCGCCCAGTCGCTCCACCGCGGGACGATCAGCCCGTGGATTCTCCACCGCGCCGACGGCGGGCCGGTGGAGCGCGAGGCTTTCTCATCGGCCTGGGACAGGACCATGGCCAAGGCGCTCAAGAACGGCCTGGGCGAGCGGTTCACGTTCCACGATCTGAAGGCGAAGGGGCTGACCGACGACACCGAGCACTGGGCCGGCCACAAATCGGAAAGGATGCGCCAGATCTATCAGCGGCTGGCGCGGGAGAAGAAGGCCACCCGGTGATTTTTTTGATTCTCAGTTTGATACCGGGGCCCAAACGAAAAGGGCCCGCTAACTAGCGGGCCCTCGTCGTATATGGCGCACCGGGGAGGATTCGAACCCCCGACCTCCTGGTTCGTAGCCAGATGCTCTATCCAACTGAGCTACCGGTGCGGGCTTGTCGGCGTTGGCCGTCAAGAGGCGCGCATTATTCCCAATGGGCCGGGGGGAGTCAAGCCGGGGGCGGTGAATTCTTGCGCAAACAGTCGGAATTTCCGTTCAGTCGTCGGCGGTTTCCATTTGTTTTTGCAGGTAATTCTCGATGCCCACCTTGTCGATCAGCTCGATCTGGGTTTCCAGCCAGTCGATGTGTTCTTCCTCGGATTCGAGGATGCGGCGCAGCAGGTCCCGGGAGACGTAGTCGCGGACGGATTCGCAGTATTCCATGCCGTCGCGCAGGTCGGGCAGCGCCATGTGCTCGAGCTTGAGGTCGCATTCGATCATTTCACGGGCGTTTTCGCCGATCATCAGCTTACCCAGGTCCTGCAGGTTGGGGATGCCTTCCAGGAACAGGATGCGCTCCACCAGCCAGTCGGCGTGTTTCATCTCGTCGATGGATTCGTGGTATTCCTTCTCATAGAGGGCGTGAAGACCCCAGTCCTTGTACATCTTGGCGTGAAGGAAATACTGATTGATGGCAATGAGCTCGTTGCTCAAGGCCCGGTTGAGGTGTTCAAGGACTTTCTTGTCGCCTTTCATGCCGTGTCTCCGGTGCCGGGGTGCGATGGCGCCTATTGTTGTGCAATAGACCACCCCCGACAAGGGTCGTCGGCAAAAAAGTTCATTGAATACAAGTAGTTATGGAAATGAGAATCAGTCTTTGAACGATCCGCCGCGACCCGTCCCTGGCTTGGCGCGGTTCCCGTGAAGGGACCTTGCCTGGCTGGGCGGCCGGGGGCCCGGGTGGTTCCGAAGTGCGGTACGGTCAGGCGGTCCTTGGCCAGAACTGTACGACTTCACCCAGGCCGGCGGAGAGAGAAGAGGCCGCCGGCAGTGCGCTACGGGTCTCACGCAATACCTGACGGGCGTGCCGCGCACATTTAGCACACTGACTGCCAACCCCAAGTTCCCGACGAAGATCGCGCAGGCTGTCGCAACCGCTTTCGGCTGCTTCCCGTATTTGGCTGTCAGTGATGCCGTTGCAGAGACATACGTACATGGCTACGCCTACTCCTCAATCTCGGGAAACAGGCTAACCCTAATGCGAATTGTTATCAACACCTTTTATCAACGGGCACCGGACCCCGGAAACGCCACCGCCCCCGGGCAACGGGGGCGGTGGCGGCGGGACCGGTCACGGGGACCGTTCAGCTTTGCGTGCCGGAGTTGCTGTTGCTGCCGGCGGCGCTGCTGGCGGTGCTCTTCTTGGCCGCCGGGCGCTTGCGGGCGGCGGTTTTGCGGGCCGGCGTCTTGCGCGCGGTGCTCTTGCGGGCCGTGCTCTTGCGAGCGGTGGTCTTCTTGGCCGCGGTCTTCTTGGCGGTGCTCTTTCTGGCGGTGCTCTTGGCCGCGCTTTTCTTCGCCGCGCTCTTGGAGGCGGTGCTCTTCTTGGCAGTGCTCTTCTTAGCGCTGCTCTTCTTCGCCGCGCTCTTGTTCTTGGCGGCGGCCTTGCGAGCGGCGGTCTTCGCTTTCTGCTCGGCTTTCTTCTGCGCTACCTTGGCTTTCTTGGCCAGCTTGCGCTCATAGTCACGCATCTTGGTGGAGAGATTACGCTGGGCGGTGCGCAGCTTTTTCTTCTCACGGGTGACCACTTTCTTGGCGGCCTGGATCTCGGCGCGAATCACTTTGGTTTCGCCACGCAGATCCTGCAGCTTGAGCCGCTGGGTGTTCATTTTTCCACGGGCGGTGTCCACGGCGCGCTTGGCGGCGGCGGTGGCGCCTTTCTTGGCTTTGTCACGGCGAGCGGCCAGGTCGGTGCGCAGCTTGCCCAGCTTGCCGTCTTCGGTGTCGACCTTTTTCTTCTGGCGGTCCAGTCGGGCTTCCGCCTGGGCGACTTTCTTCTCCGCCTGGGTTACCGCCTTCTCCTGAAGCTTGAACTTGGATTCAGCGTTGCTGACCGACTTGGGAACAGCCGGTGCCTTGGCGGTGCTTTTCTTGGCCGCGGTCTTGGCGGCGGGGGTTTTGCGAGCGGTGCTCTTCTTACTTGTGGTCTTACGCGTAGCGCGTTTGCTCGCTGCTTTTTTTGCTGCTCGGGCCATGATCGATCTCCTAATCTATGACGTCGTTTTTCTGCGACAGTCGGAAAGTAGCATAAAAAAAAATACGTTGGTACATTATTTGATCAGGAGACGGGGCTACTAAAGTAAAAAATAAAAAAGAGGGACTTTTGAGTCCCCCTTTGCGGTCAGCGACCGCTTTCTTTTTGTGTTTTCCTGACAGTCACGAGGGCTTCGGCAGGTTCTCTTCAACGATGCGCGTCAACGCTTCGATGTGGCCCTGGTCGGCATTGAGCGCGGGAATGTATTGAAAGCGTTCACCGCCGGCGCCAACAAAGATTTCACGATTCTCCGCGTCGATTTCCTCCAGGGTTTCCAGACAATCGGCGGAAAAACCGGGGCACACCAACTGCACCGAACGCACGCCCTGCCCGGCCCAGGCCTCAAGACTTTTATCGGTGTAGGGCTGCAACCATTCCTTGGGCCCGAACCGTGACTGGAAGGTAATCGCCCATTCGTCATCGGCCAGCGACAGCCGCTCCGCGATCAGGTGGGCGGACCGGCGGCAGCGTTCCCCGTAACGATCCCCCTTATCTTCGTACTCCTTGGGAATGCCATGGAAGGAAAACACCAGCTTGTCGGCGTCGCCGTGCTGCTCACGGAAAGTGCGGATGCTGGTGGCCATGGCCTCCACCCAGGCCGGGTGTTCCCAGTAATCCCGGATCAGGGTCAGTCCGGGCAGCTCCCGACGCCCGTGCATCCAATCCGCGATCACGTCGGCCACGGCGCCGGTGGTGCTGCCGGAATATTGCGGATAGAGCGGCAGGATCACCAGCCGATCGTGGCCCTCGGCGGCCAGCTTATCGAGCAGCGGGCGCATTGCCGGGCGGCCGTAGCGCATGGCGTAATGAACCGGCATGCCCAGCCGCTCCCCCAGCGCGCGGGTCTGCTGTTCGGTGATCTCACGGATCGGCGAGTCCTGGTTCCACACCGAGGCGTACAAGCGGGCCACCCGGCGGGGCCGGAACGGCAGCACCAACAGACGCAGCACCCAGAACCACAGCCAGCGCGGTGCCTCCACCACCCTGGGGTCGGACAAAAATTCCTTCAGGTAGGCGCGCACGGCACCCGGGGTCGGGGCATCCGGCGTGCCCAGGTTGATCAGAACGATGGCGGTCTTCGGTGCGGTCATAGCTTTCCTCCTCGGCGCGGGGATCAAACCCGAGCCCGGGTCAACGGAGAGTGAGCGGCATTTTAGCGGCTAAAAAATCGGGCCCCAAGACCAGGGTCAAACGGCGGGGGGGAACGGGTCCGGAAAGCCATAAAAAAAGGGGAAGCTTCCGCTTCCCCTTTCTTCGGTTGCGTCGCCACCCCGGGTGGGCCGGCGTCAACCCTTGAGCTTGGCCATGATACGCTGGCGAATGTCCTCGACACCGCCGACGCCGGCCACGCGCACATAGGTGGGCGCGTTGGGTTCGCCGCTGTCGGCGATCTTCTTGTAGAAATCCACCAGCGGGCGGGTCTGCTCCTGGTAAACCTCCAGGCGCTTGCGCACGGTGGCTTCCTTGTCGTCGTCGCGCTGGACCAGCTCATCGCCGGTCTCATCGTCCTTGCCCTCGACCTTGGGCGGATTGTGTTTGACGTGGTAGACACGGCCGGAGGCCGGGTGCACGCGGCGACCGCTCAGGCGTTCGATGATTTCTTCATCGTCCACATCGATCTCGACCACGAAGTCGATGTTGATGTCCTGATCCACCAGCGCCTGGGCCTGGGGAATGGTGCGCGGGAAACCGTCGAACAGAAAGCCGTTCTTGCAGTCGTCCTGGGCGATGCGTTCCTTCACCAGGCCCAGAATAATGTCGTCGGAGACCAGGCCGCCGGCGTCCATGACTTTTTTCGCTTCCAGGCCCAGGGGCGTGCCCGCTTTCACCGCAGCGCGCAGCATGTCCCCGGTGGAAATCTGGGGAATGGAAAACTCGTCCTTGATGAACTGCGCCTGGGTGCCCTTACCCGCACCGGGCGCGCCAAGCAGGATGACACGCATAGGAATCTCCGATTTGCCAAGACGAGGAAGGAAGAGAGCCTTCCAAAGGGGGGCAACTGTACCGTGCGGGTCACCCTGGTACAAGCTCGGGCGACCACTCAGGGTCCCAGGTCGATGACCGCCGCCGGTTGCGCATCCAGGTCCAGGGTCTGCGGTTCACTGCCCAGACGGGCCTGTTCCACGCTGGAACCCGGGGCCGGTGTATAGCGGGCGGCCACCCGCAGCGTGTCCGGTTGTTCCGGGTAATTCTGCAGCCAGTCGCCGGCGCGCAAAGTCACCGTGACCGGGAAGGATTCCACCAGCACCCGCCGCGCCGCCAGCGGCTGGCCGCTGCCCCCTTCCGGTCGGAGAAACACGAACAGGGTGCCGCCGTCGGGCAGCTCCGGCGCGCGCACCGTGAAGGTCAGATTGTCCAGCCGCGCGCCTCGCTGCTGCTGGGCCTCGGCCCGGGCCAGCCCCTGGCGGATCAGGTCACCGGCCTCGCCATCGCCGTGGCGCACCAGCAGCGCCCGCCAGGCCTCGGCGGCCAGGTCGAACCGGCGCGCCTCGGTGGCGGCCATGGCGCGCAGCATGAGCGCCCCGTCGTGGCGCGGATTGGCTTCCAGCACCCGGCGGATCTGGGCGTCGGCCTCATCGTTGAGGCGGCCCTGGTTCTGGGCGATCAGCCCCCGCGCCAGCAGCAACCGGGCGCCGTCGTCGTCCGGGTCCAGCGCCAGGGCGCGGCGGGCCGCCTCCTGGGCCTGGGCCGGGGCGCCCAGCTGGTCGTAGAGCAGGCCCAGGGTGTACCAGCCCGGCAGCGTCGGGTCGCGCACCACCTTGGCCTGCAGCACCCGGGTCAGAGCCTGGGCGGAAATGTCATGGTCCTCCACGCCGGGGGCCTCGCCACGAATCACCCGTTCGGCCACCGCGTCGTAACGGCGCTGCTCGGACAGCCAGCCCAGGGTTTCCGGGTGCAGGCCCAGGGTCAGATAACCGAGCCCGGCCAGGGCCACCACCAGCAACGGCAGCGCCAGCCCGCTCCAGGACGTGGCGGCGCCGGCGCGCCGGCTTTCCCGCCGCCACAGCAAGAACACCACCAGTACCGCCAGCACCAGCACCAAAGGCAGAATCACGAAAACGGTCATGGGTGGTCGTCCTCCTCCAGCTCGGCACGGCGGCTGGCGCGGCGCACCAGCAGGGCAATGGCCAGGGCACCGAGCAGCAGCAGCCCCAGCGGTCCCATCCAAAGAATGGCGGTACGTTCATTGACCGGCGGCCGATAGCTGACGAAATCGCCATAGCGGTCGACGAAGAAGTTCACCACTTCCTGGTCACTGCGCCCTTCGCGGATCATGCGGGCGGTGCGCTCGCGCATGTCCCGGGCGATCTCCGCGTCGGAATCCGCGATGCTCTGGTTCTGACACTTGGGGCAGCGCAGTTCCTCGGTGAGCCGGTGGAAGCGATCCTGCTGGTCGGTGTTGTCGAACTGATAAAGATCGATGGCGGCCCGCAACGGCGAGGCCAACAGCAGCGCGCACAGCATCAGCGCCAGGGCGGGGACGGCGCGGCTCATTGCGGGCCTCCCAGCGGGTTGCCCGCCTGGCGCAGCACCGGGGCGAATTTCTCGTCCCAGGCGCGCGGATTCATCTCGCCCACATGGCGCAGCACGATTTCACCACGGGGATTGATCAGGAAGGTTTCCGGGGCACCGTACACGCCCAGATCCAGCCCCAGCTGCCCGTCGGCATCGACGATCACGTCGGTGAACGGGTTGCCGTAACGGGCCAGATAATCCCGCGCCTTGTCGTCCTCGTCCTTGTAGTCCATGCCGACGATGGGCACGCCGCGCTGGGCCAGTTCCAGCAGATAAGGATGCTCCACGTAGCAGGTCGGGCACCAGGTGCCCCAGACGTTTAGCAATTGCCATTGCCCGGTGAGCCGCTCCTCGGTGAGGGGCTCGCCGGAAATCAGCGACGGTTTGGAAAACGCCGGCACCGGTTTGCCGGCCAGCGCCGACGGCAGGTCCTCCGGGTTGCGGCCCAGGCCACTGGCCAGCAGGATCGCCAGGGCCACGAAACCGACCAGCGGCACGAACACCCACAGACCCGGGTTCTTGTTACTCATAGGCCGGTTCCTCGTCGCGGCGACCGATCTTCTTGCGGTAGCGCGCATCGGTGAGCGCCAACGCACCGCCCAGGGCCATGATCAGGGCACCCAGCCAGATCCAGCGCACCATCGGCTTGTAGTAGATGCGCACCGCCCAGGCGTCCCCCTCCAGGGGTTCGCCCAGGGCCACATAGAGGTCGCGCATCACCCGGCCGTCGATGGCCGCCTCGGTCATCACCTGGCCGCTGGCCCGGTAGGTGCGTTTCTCCGGGTTCATCTCGGTGACGGTGTCGCCGTCCCGGCTGACCACGAAGTGCCCTTTGCGGGAATCGAAGTTGGGGCCCCGGTAGGCGCTCATCTGATCGAACTCGAACCGGTAGCCACCCACTTCGGCCACGTCGCCGGGGGCCATGCGCACGTCCCGCTCCACCTCGTGGTAACTGACCACGGTGACCCCGGCCACCAGCACCGCCAGCCCGCAATGGGCCAGCACCATGCCGTAATAGCCGCGCCCCAGCTTGCCGAGACCGCCGGCCAGGCCCAGGTCGTAGGCCCGCGCCCGGCGCACCAGGTCTTCCAGATGGGAGAACACCACGAACAGGCACAGCATGATCGCCAGCACGCCCACCCAGGGGGTCGGGCCGGGCAGCCGCGCGGCCAGCCAGCCGGCCACCAGCGCCGCCGGCACCAGCCACACCAGCCGGCGTACCAGTTGCGCGCCTTCCTGGCGTTTCCAGTTGCTCATCATCCCCGGCACCAGCAGCACCATCAGCAGCATGCCCAGGGGCACGAAGAAACTGTTGAAGTAGGGGCTGCGGATCGACACCTTCATATCCAGGGCTTCGCCCAGCAGCGGATAAAGGGTGCCCATCAGCACCGCCGAGGCGGCGATCAGCAGCAGCAAATTGTTGCCCAGCAGGAAGGTTTCCCGGGACAGCCCCTTGAAGCCGCCCTTCCCTTCCAGTTGCCCGGCGCGCAGGGCGAACAGGGTCAGCGCGCCGCCGGCCACCACCACCAGGAAGCCGAGGATAAAGGCACCCCGGCTGGGGTCGTTGGCGAACGCGTGCACCGAGGTGAGCACCCCGGAACGCACCAGGAAGGTGCCCAGCAGACTCAGCGAGAAGGCGACGATGGCGAGCAGCACGGTCCAGGCGCGGAACAGATTGCGCTTTTCACTCACCGCCAGGGAATGGATCAGGGCGGTGCCCGCCAGCCAGGGCATCAGCGAGGCATTTTCCACCGGATCCCAGAACCACCAACCGCCCCAGCCCAGCTCGTAATAGGCCCACCAGGAACCCAGGGCGATGCCGACCGTGAGAAAGCACCAGGCCACCGTGGTCCAGGGCCGCGCCCAACGCGCCCAGGCCGGGTCCAGGTTGCCGGCCAGCAGGCCGGCCACGGCGAAGGCGAAGGCCACCGAGAAACCCACGTAACCCATGTACAGCATGGGCGGGTGCACGATCAGACCCGGGTCCTGCAGCAGCGGATTGAGGTCCACGCCGTCGATGGGGAACCAGGGCAGCGTGCGGTCGAAGGGGTTGGAGGTGAACAGCATGAAGGCCAGAAAGCCCACCGCGATCATGCCCATCACCGACAGCACCCGCACCACCATGTCCAGCGGCACGCGCCGGCTGAACAGGCCGACCAGGGCGCTCCAGCCCCCCAGCATCCAGGCCCACAGCAGCAACGAGCCCTCGTGGCCGCCCCAGATCGCCGACAGCCGATAACCCAGCGGCAACTCGGAGTTGCTGTGGTTGGCCACATAGGTGATCGAGAAGTCGTCAATATAGAAGCAATAGCCCAGGGCGACGATGGACACCGTCAGCGCCAGCCATTGCAGCCAGGCCAGCGGACGCGCGTAGCGCTGCCAGGCTTCCACCCGGCGATAGACGCCGATCAGGGGAAACACCGCCAGCACCAGGGCCGTCGCCATGGCCACCCACAGGGAGAGATGTCCGATTTCCGCCGCCACTTGTACCTCCGGCTCATGTGCGCGCGCATCATCGCAGATGATGACCGCTTTGCAAGTGTTCAGACACCCCCGGAAAGTCCGCCAATGACCGGCCTTTGTCCGAAACGGACAGACCTTTGATCCAGACCGGGGATATGGACATATTTTGAGACGCTTGCCGTTCGTACGGGGAGAAAGCGCTCTGATACCATGTCAAATTCGTGAAAGGTCGACACGGTGTAAACTAAGAGTCATCCGGCTTATCTATACTTATCACCCGGTTCGCGAGGGTCCCGCCGGGGGCCATCCGCTGCCGACCCGATCTATCTGGAGTCAACGGTTTGAGCCCGAACGATAACGATAGCAACACAAACGCCATCAAGGCCGAGAGAAAGCCCTCTTATTCCTATGAGGATCTGCTCGCCTGCGCCCACGGGGAGCTGTTCGGCCCCGGCAATGCCCGCCTGCCCCTGCCCAACATGCTGATGATGGACCGCATCGTCCACATCGCCGAAACCGGCGGCCAGTACGGTAAGGGCGAGATCGTGGCCGAATTGGACATCAACCCGGACCTTTGGTTCTTCCAGTGTCACTTTGAAAGCGACCCGGTGATGCCGGGCTGCCTGGGCCTGGACGCCACCTGGCAGTTGCTGGGCTTTTTCCTGGGCTGGCTGGGCAACCCCGGTCGCGGCCGCGCTCTGGGCGTGGGCCAGGTGAAATTCTCCGGCCAGGTGCTGCCCACCGCCAAGAAGCTCACCTATCGGATTGATATCAAACGGGTGATCGCCCGCAAGCTGACCATGGGCATCGCCAACGCCACGGTGTCCGTGGACGGCAACGACATCTACCAGGCCGACGACCTGCGGGTGGGCCTGTTCACTTCGACGGAAGGTTTCTGAGCACCCCCACGTCGAAGACGACCCTATTATCTTAATGGAGCACTAGTATGCGACGCGTTGTGATCACCGGCATGGGCATTGTTTCCTGCCTGGGCAACGATGCCGATACCGTATCCCGGGCCCTGCGGGAAAGCCGCCCGGGCATCCGCTTCAAGGAAGCCTATAAGGAAATCGGCATGCGCAGCCAGGTGGCCGGCACGCCGGAGATCGACCTGGAAGAGCACATCGACCGCAAATCCCGTCGTTTCATGGGCGACGCGGCCGCCTACGCCTACGTGGCGATGCAGAAAGCCATCGCCGACGCCGGCCTGGACGCGGACCAGATCAGCCACGAACGGGTGGGCCTGATCGCCGGCTCCGGCGGCCACTCCTCCCAGAACCAGGTGGAAGCCGCCGACATCGCCCGCAGCCGTGGCGTCAAGCGCGTCGGCCCCTACATGGTGCCGCGGGTGATGGCCAGCACGGTGTCCGCCTGCCTGGCCACCCCGTTCAAGATCAAGGGCGTCAACTATTCCATCGCCAGCGCCTGCGCCACCAGCGCCCACTGCATCGGCAACGCCGTGGAGCAGATCCAGCTCGGCAAGCAGGACATGATCTTCGCCGGCGGCGGCGAGGAAGAGCACTGGACCCTGAGCTGCCTGTTCGACGGCATGGGCGCGCTTTCCACCAAGTACAACGACACCCCGGAAACCGCTTCCCGCGCCTATGACGCCCACCGCGACGGCTTCGTGATCGCCGGCGGCGGCGGCATGGTGGTGGTCGAGGCCCTGGAGCACGCCCAGGCCCGCGGCGCCAATATCCTGGCCGAGATCGTCGGCTATGGCGCCACCAGCGACGGCCACGACATGGTGGCTCCCAATGGCGAGGGCGCGGCCCGCTGCATGCGCCAGGCCCTGGCCACCGTGGACGGCGACATCGATTACATCAACGCCCATGGCACCAGCACCCCGGTGGGCGACATCGCCGAACTGAAGGCGATCCGCGAGGTATTCGGCGGCGGCGACCGCATCCCGTCGATCAGCTCCACCAAGAGCCTCACCGGCCACAGCCTGGGCGCCGCCGGCGTGCAGGAAGCGATCTACTGCCTGCTGATGATGCGCGACGGCTTCCAGGCCGGCTCCGCCAACATCAGCGAGCTGGACGAGAACGCCGAGGGTCTGCCGATTCTGCGCGAGACCGTGGCGCGGCGTCCGGATCGGGTGCTCAGCAACAGCTTCGGCTTCGGCGGCACCAACGCCTCCCTGGTGCTGCAGCGCTGGGATTGATCTCCAGCATCGCCTGCACACGAAAAAGCCCGCCAATATGGCGGGCTTTTTCGTGTTCGGCATCGGCTGATCGCGGCTGAAGCCGCTGTTACGCCTAGAACTTGTGCTCCATGCCCACCGAGAACAGATTGCCACTGTCGTCCTGACGCGGGCCGCCCGGGTAGTCCAGGGTGGCGTCGGAGGCGGCCACCAGGCCATAGACCTTGGTGCCCTTGGCCAGCTGATAGTCGGCGCCGGCCACCACGATGTCGTTCTCGTAGCCGAAGTCGTCGCCGTCCACCCGGCCGGCCTGGGCCTTGAGCGTCAGGCGCGGCGGCAGCCGCCAGCCGGCGCTGAGCAGGTAGGAGGTGGAGTCGGCGCGGTCCTGGCCCGGCTGGTCCGGGTCGATGCGGGTGCGTTCCACCAGGGCGCCCAGATCCAGCGGCCCCACGGTGATGCCCAGCACGCCGCGCAGCAGTTCCAGATCCGCGGCCACCGCCACCGGCGCCAGCGCCGGGTTGTTCAGCTCCAGATAACTGCTCTCGTAGGCCACCGCGGCGTACAGCTTGTCCGGGTTCCAGGTGGCCGACAGGCCCCAGGTATCCGCCAGGCCGTCCTTCTCCTCACCGGCCACGTCCTCGGCTTCGCCCGGGCCGATCTGGGCACGCAGCACCAGGTCACCCCATTGCGGGCTTTCCCAGTTCAGGGTGTCGTCGTTGCGGCGCTGACCATAAAAGTAATGGCTGATGTCGGCGGCGGTGTTATTGAACTGGTCCACCCGACCCTCGGCCAGTTTCACCGGGCTGTCGTAGCGGCCGGCGAACACGTCGCCGAACGGCGTGCCCAGACCCAGGAAGCTGTTACGGGTGGAGAAGGTGTCGCTGTCGCCGTCCACGTCGTAGCCCACTTCCAGCTGGTAGATCACGCTCAGCGGCGTCACGTCCAGCGGCGCGCGGCCACGCACGCCCAGCCGCGAGGCATTGCTCTCCACGAACCAGCCGTCTTCCAGCGGTGAATTGCCGGCGCCGACCCCGTTCAGGGCGCCGGGCAGGCCACCGTCCTGATAGTCGGACAGCCGGTCCAGGCTGATGTTGATGCGACCGTAGAATTCCGGCGCGGCGGCGACGGCGGACAACGGCAAACTCAATGCCAGGGTGGAAGCCCCCAGCCAGATTATGGAACGCATGCGCCCCTCCCTTTTTGCTGGATTTCAAGCGGGGCACTATATGACCGTTTGGTGACAAAGCCAAAGACGGAACCGACATAAGAAAATAACAGGCAAAAAAAAGCCCGCCGGGAGGGCGGGCCACGCTGTCACTTGCGTCGAGGAAACGCCGGGCGCTGATCGCCCGGCAAGGTTGCTCGGATGAAGCTTAGAATTTGTGTTCCATGCCCACGCCCAGGGTGCGGGTCTCGTCGTCGCCACTGGCCAGTTCGTACTTCAGGTTGTTGTAGTACGCGTAGACCTTGCTGTTCTTGGCCAGTTTGTAGTCGGCGCCGAGGGCGTACTGGGTGCCTTCGTCGTCGCTTTGGTCGCCTTCCACGTAACCGTACTGGGCTTTCAGCTTGACGCGGTCGATCTTGAACGCGCCGCTCAGCACGTAGCTGGTTTCTTCACCGTCGCCTTCGGACTCTTCGGCGAGCTGATACAGAGCGCCCAGCTCGAACTGGTCCATGGCCAGGCCGGCGGCCACACGGGTGATGTCGATCACCGGGGAAGCGCCGGTCTCGTCGACGATCAGCTCGTCCTCGATGTCGGTGTCGTGAGAGAGGGCCGCGTAGAAGGCGTCTTTTTCCAGCACCAGGGAGATGGAGGTGCTGTCGGCCAGGCCGTTTTCGTTCTCGCCGTCACCGTCGAAGTCGTCGTTGTCTTCGTTAGGGATGAAGGCCAGGTTCAGGGTGACCATGTCCGCCAGTTTCGGAGTGCTGTACTGGATGATGTTGGACACCCGGTTTTCGCCGGCGGCGATGTTCTTGATGTCACCGCTCAGGTCGTTGAACTGGTCCACGTCCATTTGCGCGAGCTTGGTGGGGGTGTCGAATTTACCGGCTTTCAGAGTACCGAAGCCGCCGGCCAGACCACCGAAGATGTTGCGCTGAGCGAACGTCTGGCCGTCCTTGTCGCCGTCGTCCACGCTGATTTCAAACTCGGCCTGGTAGATGGCCTTGAGCCCGGCCACGTCCAGATCGAAATCGCCTTTCACGCCCAGGCGGGAGGCGTTGCTGTTCAGCTCCCACTCGTCGTCATTGTTCGGAGCCGACGGCGCCGGGTCGTAGTTCTGGTTTTCCAGGGAAATGTTTACCTTACCGTACACCGTGGGGCCGTCGGCCTGAGCCATGGCCGGCATCATCATCGGCGTAGCGAGTGCCGCCCCCACAGCGATCGCGAGCAGGTTCTTTTTCATCGGAGCATCTCCTTCCATCAGGCAATTTTGAAAAGCAGGGGATGCGCCGGGTGACTCCCGAAGCATCCTGAGTGCTTGGGAGCGGAGTATGGGGAGGGGGGATGACCGAAAAGTTTCGGTAATGTGAAGATTTTGTGGCAGCCCCGGAAGGAGCCGCCGGAGGCCCGTCTATAGCGCGCGGGAGGAGCGCTGTCAGGTTTTCTTGGCTTGCCGCCAGAGGTTGTCGAGGGACGCTTCGTCGTAATCGGAGAGTGGCGCGTCGGCCAGCTGTTCCACCTTCCGGAAACGCCCCTCGAACTTGTCCGAGGCGCGCCGCAGGGCCAGGTCCGGGTCCAGTTTCAGGTGCCGGGCCAGATTCACCAGGGTAAAGAACACATCCCCCAGCTCGTCCTCGATGGCGTCCCGGTCGCCCTCCTCCAGGGCCTGATCCAGCTCCGCCAGCTCCAGGCCGACCTGCTCGCGCACCGGCCCGCTCCGGCGCCAGTCGAAGCCCACCTTGGCGGCCTTCTTCTGCAGTTTGAGGGCCCGCTGCAGCGCCGGCAGCCCATCCGGTACTCCGTCCACCGCGCTGTGATGCTCGCGCCCCTTGCGGGCCCGCTCATCCGCCTTGATCGCCTCCCAATTGACCTTCACCGCGCTCTCGTCGGCGGCCTCCACTTCCGCGAACACGTGGGGATGGCGGCGCACCATTTTTTCATTGAGCACCGCCACTACTTCGGCGAAGTCGAACAACCCCTGTTCACGGGCCATCTGCGAGTGGAACACCACCTGCAACAGCAGGTCGCCCAGTTCCTCGCGCAGTTCCGGGTAATCCCGCCGCGCCACCGCCTCGGCCACCTCGAAGGCTTCCTCGATGGTGTACGGCACCACGGTGTCGAAGGTCTGCTTCAGGTCCCAGGGGCAACCGCCGTCCGGATCCCGCAGGCGGGCCATGATGGACAGCAGTTCGGCGATGGCGGCTTCGGGGGACGGTTGGCGGTTATCGGGCATGGGAACGCTCCGTTACGGGGTTGGCTACAAGCTGCAAGCCGCAAGCTACAAGCAGGGCCCACCGACGGAATGGCCCGCTTGCGGCTTGAGGCTTGTCGCTTGCGGCTTACTTCTTGTAGCGCCGCACTTCCAGGACGCCCTTGATCTGATCCATCTTCGCCAACACCTTGCCAAGCCCGCCCAGGGAGGCGATTTCCAGGGTCAGCAGCATGGTGGCGGTGTTGTCCTCCGTGTGCGACTGGGTGTGCACGGCGGTGACGTTGACCTTCTCGTTGGCGAGCACGGCGATCACGTCACGGAGCAGGCCCTGGCGGTCCCAGGCGCGCAGGAAGATGTCCACCGGATAGAGGATGCGGTCGGCTTCGCCCCAGCTCACCTCGATCACCCGGTTCGGGTCCTCGCCCTGCATCGCCAGCAGATTGTGGCAGTCGGCGCGGTGCACGGTGACGCCCCGGCCCTGGGTGATGAAGCCCATCACCGGGTCGCCGGGCACCGGCCGGCAGCAGGCCGCCATGTGGGTGAGCAGATTGCCCACCCCCTGGATGGTGACATCGCCGCTCTCCGACGCCTTGGAGCGGGCCGGCACGAACTCCAGCTGCTGCTGCGGATCGTCGGGCAGCAGCGCCTGGGCCTGGTTGACCACGTGGCCGGGGCGCAGGTCGCCGGCGCCCAGGGCCGCCAGCACGTCGTTGCCGGTCTTCAGGTTGAGCTGCGGCGCCAGCTGGTCCAGGTCGATGCGGTCCAGGGCCAGCCGCGACATCTCGCGCTCCAGGATGGCGCGGCCCTGGGCCACGTGCACGTCCCGGTCCTGGCGCTTGAACCATTGCTGGATGCGCGCCCGCGCCGAGGACGTGGCCACATAGCCCAGCGAAGGCGTCAGCCAGTCGCGGCTCGGCCCGCCTTCCTTGGCGGTGAGGATTTCCACCTGCTCACCGGTTTGCAGGTTGTAGCTGAGCGGCACGATGTGGCCGTTGACCTTGGCGCCCCGGCAGCGGTGCCCCACCTCGGTGTGGATGTGATAGGCGAAATCCACCGGCGTGGCACCGGCTTCCAGGTCGACCACATGGCCGTCCGGGGTGAACACATAGACCCGGTCGCTGACCAGGCCATGCTGCAACTCTTCCATCATGGTGTTGGAGTTGTCGTTATCGCCCAGCTCCTCGTGCCACTCCAGCACCTGACGCAGCCAGGCGATGCGCTGTTCGTAGGACTGGCTGCGGCGGCCGGCCTTGCTGCCTTCCTTGTAACGCCAGTGGGCGCACACGCCCAGCTCCGCCTCTTCGTGCATGTCGAAGGTGCGGATCTGCACCTCCAGCATTTTGCGTTCCGGGCCCACCACCGCGGTGTGCAGGCTCTGATAGCCGTTTTCCTTGGGGCTGGCGATGTAGTCGTCAAACTCCTTGGGCACGTGCTTCCACAGCGAGTGCACGATGCCCAGGGCGGCGTAGCAGTCGCGCACCTCGTTGACCAGCACCCGCACCGCGCGCACGTCGTACACCTCGCCGAAATCCAGATGCTTCTTCTGCATCTTCCGCCAGATGCTGTAGATGTGCTTGGCGCGGCCGTACACCTGGGCGCCCTTGATGCCGTTGCGTTCCAGGTGCCCGCGCAGGCTCTGGATCACCTCGTCGATGTAGTGCTCGCGGTCCAGGCGCTTCTCGTCCAGCAGCTTGGCCACTTTCTTGTAGGCGCCGGGCTGCAGGTAGCGGAACGACAGGTCCTCCAGCTCCCATTTGAGCTGGCCCACGCCCAGGCGGTGGGCCAGCGGCGCGTAGATGTCGAAGATCTCCCGGGCCACCTTTTGTTGGCGCTCCGGGTCGGATTCCTTCACCGCGCGGATGATCACCGTCCGTTCCGCCAGCTTGACCAGCGCCACGCGCACGTCGTCGACCATGGCCAGCAGCATCTTGCGGACATTGTCGAGCTGCCCGTCCTGCTGGCCGAGCACCGACTTGCGGGTGGGGTTGAGGGAGGTGCTGATGGCGGCCATGCGCAGCACCCCTTCGATCAGGGTGGCCACCGAGGAGCCGAACTCGCGCTCCACATCCAGCAACGACAGCTGGCCTTCACGCACCGCCCGGTACAGCACCGCCGCCGGCAGCGCCTCGGCGTCGGCGCCCAGGTCGGCGAGCACGTCCGCCATTTCCAGACCGATGGCCAGGCAGCCCTTGCCGTAGGGCCAGTGGCGGCCGGCCGCTTCGCCGGCCCGCTCGCAGTGTTCGGCGCGGGCACAGGCGCGCTCCAGGGCGTGGGGATCACGCACCGGAACCCGGGCGGTGAGTTGTTCCAGCCATCCCTGCCAGTCCCTGGCCTGGACCTCGTCGGACGATTGCCGGCGTACGGTTACCATTTCGATTCCTATTGTTTACTGCGTCTAGCGTCGATCGAAGACGGCGATCGATTCCACATGGGCGGTGTGCGGGAACATATCCATGACACCCGCCGCCTTCAGACGGTAACCCCGCTCCACCAGTTCCCCGGCATCCCGGGCCAGCGTGGCCGGGTTGCAGGAGACGTACACCAAACGGCCCGCACCGAAATGGGGCATCAGCCGCACCATTTCAAGCGCACCGCTGCGGGGCGGGTCCAGCAGCACCCGGTGATAGGCCTCCCGGGCCCAGGGCTGGCCGTCCGGCGCCTGGCTCAGATCCCAGGCGTGGAAGGCCAGATTGTCCAGGCCGTTGCGGCGGGCGTTCTCGTAACCGCGCTCGACCATGGCCTGGCTGCCCTCCACGCCCACCACCCGCGCCGCGCGGCGCGCCGCCGGGATGGTGAAGTTGCCCAGGCCGCAAAACAGATCGAGCACCTGATGATGCTCCTCCACCTCCAGCAAATCCAATGCCAACGGCACCATGCGGCGGTTGATATCCGCGTTCACCTGGGTGAAATCCGTGGGGTGGAAGGCCAGTTCGGCGCCCTCGGTGTCCGCGCCCTGGGGGGCGTGCCGGTAGTACAGCCGCTCCTCGCCCTGCTCCGGCCACACCCGGTGCACGGTGCTCTCGTTGCCGGGCTGCAGATAAAGCTGAAAGTCCGCCAACCGGCAGAACGCCAGCAGCTTTTCCAGGTCGCCGGCGGGCAGCGGGTCCATGTGGCGGATCACCAGCGCCACCGCGTCGTCCCCCCGGGCCACCTCGATCTGCGGAATGCGGGCGCGCAGGGCCAGGTCGCTGACCAGGGCGCGCAGGTCGTCGAGGCGGTGTCCCACCTCCGGAATCAGCACCTCGCACCGGCGCAGGTCGGCGATAAAGCTGTTGCGCTTCTCGCGGAAGCCCACCAGCGCCTCGCCACGTGCCTCCACGTATTTGACGCCGAGGCGGGCCTTGCCCCGGTAGCCGGTGACCGGCCCGGTGAGCGGTTCCAGCCAGCTGTCCGGCGTCAGGCCGCCGAAGTGCTCCAGCTGCTCCGCCAGCACCGCCTGCTTGCGGGCGATCTGGCTGGCCGGGGCCAGGTGCTGCAGGCTGCAGCCGCCGCAGATCAGGGCATGGGCACAGGGCGGCTCGATCCGCTCCGGGGACGGCGCCAGGATCTCCACCGCCCGGCCCTCGTCGAACTTGCGGCGCATGTAGCTGTACTGGAACAGCACCTGCTCGCCGGGCAGGGCGTTGTCGATAAAGGTGGTCTTGCCGTCCAGGCGGGCGATGCCGCGACCGTCGTGGCTGAGGCTCTCGATGGTGGCGGCCACCGGCGTTTCCGGCAGTCTTTTCTTGCGGCTTCTTCGGGCCATGGAATCTCGATGCTCGCGGGTGAGCGCCGCCGGCGGAGGGCGGCGTTTGTGGCAATTCGGGGGCGGATTGTACTGGCTTGGGGAGCCGCCGTCAGACGTCGGCGGCGCCCTTTTGCCAGGCATCAAGAAAGGCCAGGAAGTGGGGGTGGCCTTCCTGCTGCAAATAATCGCGTAGCAAATCCAGTTCCGCCTGGTAGCCGGTGGCGTCGATCTCGCCGCGCATCAGCTGGAAGCGCAGGAACACCAGCCAGGTGTTGAGCACATCGGTCTCGCAGTAATCGCGGATGCCCTTCAGGTCGCCGGCCTGGAAGGCGTCGAACACCTTGCCGCCGCTCATGCCCATCTTGCCGGGGAAGCCCAGCAGGGTGGCGATCTGGTCCAGGGGCGCGTTGGCGCGGTTGTTGAACATGGCCAGCTGTTCCATCAGGTCCAGATGGCGCTGGTGGAAGCGGCTGATGTAGTTGTTGAAGCGGAAACTGGTGTCCTCGCTGCCGGTTTCCCAGAAGCGTCGCGCCACCACCCCGTGCTTGAGGGCCCGGTAGTTGAGCACCGGCAGGTCGAAACCGCCGCCGTTCCAGCTGACGATCTGCGGGGTGAAGCGGTCGATGCCGTCGTAGAACCGTTCGATCAGCTCCTTTTCGCTGGCGCTCTCGTCGCCCAGGGACCATACCTTGACGCCCTGGGCGGAGCGCAGCACCACCGAGATCGCCACCACCCGATGCAGGTGCAGGCGCAGGAACTCGGAGCCGTTTTCCTGGCGGCGCAGGTTGAACAACGCACTGGCCGTGTCCTTGTCGTCCAGGCCGTCCAGATCATAAAGCCGGCGACCGCCGTCCAGGTCGGGAATCGTCTCGATATCGAAAACCAGTACGTTCATCGGCCGGACTCCCCGTCCTTGTCCGACCGGAACACGCCGGTGGACAGGTAGCGGTCGCCCCGGTCGCAGACGATGGCCACGATCACCGCGTTCTCCAGCTCCTCGCTGAGCCGCAGGGCGCCGGCCACGGCGCCACCGGAGGAGACCCCGCAGAAGATGCCCTCTTCCCGGGCCAGGCGGCGCATGGTGTGCTCGGCCACCTCCTGCTCCATGTCGATGACCCGGTCCACCCGGGACTCATCGTAGATGCTCGGCAGGTATTCCTTGGGCCAGCGGCGGATGCCGGGGATCGAGGCGCCGTCGGTGGGCTGCAGGCCGACGATCTGCACGTTCGGGTTCTGCTCCTTGAAATACAGGCTGCAGCCCATGATGGTGCCGGTGGTGCCCATGGAGCTGACGAAGTGGGTCATGGCGCCGCCGGTGGCCTCCCAGATTTCCGGGGCGGTGCTTTCGTAGTGCGCCATGGGATTGTCCGGGTTGGCGAACTGGTCGAGCACCTTGCCCTCGCCCCGGGCCTGCATGGCCTGGGCCAGGTCCCGGGCGCCCTCCATGCCCTCCTCCTTGGTCACCGAGATCAGCTCGGCGCCGTAGGCGGCCATGGCGTCGCGGCGCTCCTGGCTCTGGTTGGCGGGCATGATCAGCTTCATGCGGTAGCCGCGCATGGCCGCCGCCATCGCCAGGGCGATGCCGGTGTTGCCGCTGGTGGCCTCGATCAGAGTGTCCCCGGGGTGGATCTCGCCCCGCTCCTCGGCCTTGCGGATCATGTTCAGCGCCGGCCGGTCCTTCACGGAACCGGCGGGATTATTGCCTTCCAGCTTCACCAGAAGGGTATTGGTCGTGTTCCCCGGCAAGCGCTGCAGCCGCACCAGCGGCGTGCGCCCGACCGTGGACTCAATGGTCTTGTAGGTCATGGCCGGCATTGTAGCTCAACAATCGGACCCCTGGCAGTGACGCTCAAGTCGGTCATAATGCCGGATCAAAAGAACAGCAACGGAACCGGGGGATCATGGCCCATACCAGCCTGCGCACCCGCATCATGGCGATGACCGCCCTGCCGGCACTCGTGGCGGCCCTGTTGATCGGCGGCTATACCCTGGCCACCCGGGTGATCAGCGTGCGCGCCGACAACGCCCACCGCCAGCAACTGATCATCGAGAGTTACGCCGCCCGCCTGGCGGCGCTGGACGCCGACGACGGCGCCCCCTACGAGGCGCTGCTGCGCGACCTGCTGGAACAACCGGACGTGCGCGCCGCCACCCTGTTCGACAACCACGGTGGCTGGCAGCTGCACACCGGTCCCCGGCTGCGGCCGGTGGAACAGGCGGAGCAACTGGACAACGGCGCCAGCCGGCTGGTCACCGATTCCGGCTGGCAACTGATGCGTACCCTGCCCGGCGAGGACAGCCGCCTGCTGACCGTGGAGTTTTCCCGCCAGGGTCAGTACGTGCGCATCCTGGAAGCGGTGCTCACCCTGATCGGCGTGATCACCCTGGTATTGATCCTGGCGATGCTGCCGGCCGCCCACTTCGCGCGGCGGCTGACCGGGCCGATCCGCGTTCTTATCGACAATGTGCGGCGGGTGCGCGACGGCGACCTGGGCGCGCCGCCCCGGGCCAACGCCCAGGGCGAACTGCACGACCTGGAGCAGGCCCTGCGCGATATGGTCGGCGCCCTGGACGAAGCCCAGGCGGAACTGCAGCAGAACGTGGACCAGGCCACCCAGGACCTGCGCGAGACCCTGGAAACCATCGAGATCCAGAACATCGAACTGGACATGGCCCGCAAGGAAGCGCTCAAGGCCAGCCAGATCAAATCCGAATTCCTGGCCAATATGAGCCATGAAATCCGCACCCCGCTGAACGGCATTATCGGCTTCACCCGGCTGCTGGAACGGTCGTCGCTGAGCGAACGACAAAGCGATTACCTGGACACCATCCGCAAGAGCGCCGAATCGCTGCTGTCGATCATCAACGACATTCTCGACTTCTCGAAGATCGAGGCCGGCAAGCTGTCCCTGGAGCACGTGCCGCTGGATCTGCACGACCTGATCGAGGACGTGCAGACCATGCTGGCGCCCCTGGCCCAGGACAAGGGCCTGGAGCAGGCCGCCATCATCTACAGCGATGTGCCCACCCGGCTGCTCGGCGACCCGCTGCGCATTCGTCAGGTGCTCACCAATCTGGTCAGCAACGCCATCAAATTCACCGAGCGCGGCTCGGTGGTGGTGCGCGCCATGCTGGAAGAGGAACGGGGCGCCGAGGCGATCATCAAGGTGGCGATCACCGACACCGGCAACGGCCTGCCCCGGGAGGTCCAGAAGAACCTGTTCAACGCCTTTACCCAGCTGGACCAGAGCGCGCGCCGCAAGGAAGGCGGCACCGGCCTGGGCCTGGCGATCTGCAAGCGGCTGGTGGAAGGCATGGGCGGCGAGATCGGCCTGGACAGCACCGCCGGGCGCGGCTCCACCTTCTGGTTCACCCTGCGCGTGGAGCGGGACGCCAACGCCGCGCCGGAGGCCCCCTCCGCCCTGGAGGGCCTGTCGGTGACCCTGGTGGAGGCCAACGAACACGCCCGCCTGGGCCTCTACCATATGCTCGGCGGCTGGCGCCTCAAGGTCACCGAACTGCAGGCCCTGGATACCCTGGAAGGCCAGTTGGAGGCCGGCGACCTGGCGCGCACCGACTTCCACGTGCTGGGGGTGCCCGCCTCCATGCCGGAGCCGGCGGACCTGGCGCCACTGGTGGAACGGCTGGCGGCGACCACCGGCAAGCCGGTGCTGATTCTGGCCGCTCACGCGGAATCCCTGGCCGGACGACTCAGCGGCCTGGCCACGCCGTGCCGGGTGCTGGGCAAGCCGGCCACCCGGCGGCGCCTGCGCGATGCCCTGCTGGAACTGGGCGGGCTGGCGGCCCCGGCGGCGCCGGGCAGCCCCCTGGGGCCGCTGGGCAAAAGCGTGCGGGTGATGGTGGTGGACGACCACCCCGGCAACCTGAAGCTGGCGCGGGTGTTCCTGGAGGAAATGGCGGTCCAGGTAAGCGCCTGCGCCAGCGGCGAGGCGGCGCTGGCCGCCTTCGCCCGGGAAACCTTCGATCTGGTGTTCATGGACGTGCAGATGCCGGGCATGGACGGCCTGGAAACCACCCGCCGGCTGCGCGAACAGGAAGGCGAAGGGCCGCGCACGCCGATCATCGCGCTCACCGCCCATGCCCTGGAAAGCGAACGGCGCTCGCTGCTGGCCGCCGGCATGGACGATTACCTGAGCAAACCGATCACCGAAACCCAGCTGCGCCACACGCTCGACCAATGGGTGCTTGAGGAGCAAGGGTCGGGCGCCGCGCCCGCCGAGAACGCCGCACCGGACCAGCCCGCCCCCGCCGCGCCGCCACGGGCGCAATCCGCCCCGCCGCCGGCGGACACCACGGACCTGCCGGTGATCGACCCGTCCCTGGCCCTGCGCCGGGTCGGTGGCCGCGAGGCCCTGGCGGAGGAAATGTTCGTCATGCTGCTGGCCAGCCTGGAGCAGGAGGCGCCGGGCATCAACGCGGTGGCGGAGAGCGGCGACCGCGAAGCCCTGCTGGAACGGGTGCACAAACTGCACGGCGCCACCCGCTACTGCGGCACGCCGCGCCTGGAGCAGGCCGCCGGCGAGCTGGAGGAGGCGCTCAAACAGACGGTGCCCGATCAGGACCTGGAACCGCTGGTGGCGGTGCTGCTCGCCGAGATCGAGAACGTGCGGCGGGAAGGAAAGGGTTAGCCGGTTCCCCCTCCCCTAATCCACGCCCCCGATCCTCTGCTACCATACGCCCCGTTACCCACCCACTCCCGGAGCCCCCATGCCCGTTCTTCTCGGCGTCAACATCGACCACATCGCCACCCTCCGTCAGGCCCGTGGCACCCGCTATCCGGAGCCGGTGCAGGCGGCGCTGGTGGCGGAACAGGCCGGCGCCGACGGCATCACCGTGCACCTGCGCGAGGACCGCCGGCACATTCAGGACCGGGACGTGGAGCTGCTCGCCCAGACCCTGCAAACGCGCATGAATCTGGAAATGGCGGCCACCGAGGAGATGGTCGGCATCGCCCGGCGTATCCGGCCGCCGCACAGCTGCCTGGTGCCGGAGAAACGCGAGGAACTGACCACCGAGGGCGGGCTGGACGTGGCCGGCAACGAGGAATGGATCAAGCGCTGCACCGGTGAGCTGAGCGAAGCCGGCATTCAGGTATCGCTGTTCATCGACGCGGACCCGGCGCAAATCGAGGCGGCGGTGCGCTGCCGGGCGCCGGCCATCGAGATTCACACCGGCCATTACGCCGAGGCCCCGGACGCCGACACCGCCGCCCGCGAGCTGGGGCGCATCCGCGATGGGGTGGCGCTGGCCCGCGACGCCGGCCTGATCGTCAACGCCGGCCACGGCCTGCATTACCACAACACCCGCGAGATCGCCGTCCTGCCCGGCATGAACGAACTGAACATCGGCCACGGCATCGTGGCGCGGGCGGTGCTCACCGGGTTGGATGAAGCGGTGCGCGCCATGCGCGTGCTGATCGACGAGGCGGTGCGGGATTGCGGCTGAAGGCTAGCGGAACAACTCGCGGCTGCGCAGCGGCCGGTCGCCCAGGTGCGGGGCCAGGGCCTCGCGCAGCAGCGCCTTGGCCAACCGCCGTACCTCGTCGTTCCAACGGTCCTCGCCCAGGGCGGTGAGCAGTTCGCCGGGGTAACCGTCGACGCCGGGGACGAAACCCTGCTCCGGCACCCACCGGTAGCGCACGCCCGCTTCCAGGGGCCGGCCCTCCGCGTCCCACTCCAGGGTCAGGCCGTAGCCCACCTCCTCCAGCAGCATCCGCTCGAAGCGCCGCAGGGTCACGTCCAGGGGCACCTCGCCGCCCAGGGCGGTGAGCGTGCCCTCGTAGACCGGCCACAGATCCGGGTGGGCGTCGTCCCGATGCAGCAGGCGCATCATCAGCTCGTTGACATAGAAACCGCAGAACAGGGCACGGCCGGCCAACGATAGCGCGGCGCCACGGGGTTCACTGTCACGCAGGGTGAACAGCTCGCCGCCGGCTTTCAGGTTTACCCACAGAGGTACGAAAGGCGCCAGCGCCGGATTGCGGCGCCCGCCCCGGGCCACCGCGCCCACGCGGCCCTGCCCGGGCAGAAACAGATCGATGATCAGGCTGGTATTGCGGAAGGGGCGGCGATGCAGCAGCCAGGCCGGCGCCAGCTCATTGGTCGCGGTCATAGCCCAGGGAACGCAGGGCGCGCTCGTCATCGGACCAGCCGGCCTTGATCTTGACCCACAGGTTGAGCATCACCTTGCGCTCGATCAGGCGCTCGATGTCCTGGCGCGCCTGGGTGCCGATCTGCTTGATGCGCGCGCCCTGGTCGCCGATCAGGATTTTTTTCTGGCCGCGCCGCTCCACCAGAATAGTGGCGGCGATGTCGGTGAGCTTGGGGCCGTCTTCCCAGAGGTCGATTTCCACCGCCATCTGGTGCGGCACTTCCTGACCGAGCTGGCGCACCACCTTTTCGCGGATGATCTCGGCGACCATGAAACGCAGGCTGCGGTCGGTGAGCTGGTCGTCCTCGAACCAGAAGTCCCCTTCCGGCAGGCGCTTGGCCAGGGCCTGTTCCAGGGCGTCCAGGTTATGGCCGCGCAGCGCCGACACCGGCACGATCTCGGCGAACGGGAAACGCCCGGACAGGTCCTGCAAGTGCGGCAGCAGCTTGTTCTTGTCGTCCAGGTTGTCGACCTTGTTGACCAGCAGCAGCACCGGGGTATCGCCGGCCCGCTGCAGCAGCTTGAGCACGTGCTCGTCGCCCTCGGTCCACTTCATGCCGTCGACCATGAAGCAGATCACGTCGACGCCGCTGAGCGCCGAGATCGCCGCCTCGTTCATGGCCCGGTTGAGCGCCTTCCCCTCGCCGGTGTGGATACCCGGGGTGTCGGCGAACACGATCTGATAATCGTCGCGGCTGAGAATGCCGTGAATCCGATGCCGGGTGGTCTGCGGCTTGCGCGAGGTGATGCTGACCTTCTGGCCGATCAGATGGTTCATCAGGGTGGACTTGCCCACATTGGGGCGTCCGACGATGGCCACCAGACCGCAACGGGTACTGCTCATGAAGACTGCTCCAGCCAGCTCAATGCCTGTTCCGCCGCCTGCTGCTCCGCGCGCCGGCGGCTGGCGCCGGCGGCCACGAAGCGCCGATCGAGATCGGGCAGCGTGCATTCCACCTCGAAGGTCTGGCGCGGCGCCTGGCCGGTCACCGACAGCACTTCATAGGCGGGAAGCTCATGCTTGCGCGCCTGCAGCCATTCCTGCAAGCGGGTTTTGGCGTCCTTGCGCACGGACTGGGGCGAGATCTGCTCCAGGCGCTCGGCGAACCAGCCCAGCACCACCCCCCGGCAGGTGTCCTCGCCGCCATCGATAACGATGGCGCCGATCAATGCCTCCAGGGCGTCGGCCAGGATCGAGTCCCGGCGGTTGCCGCCGCTCTTCAACTCGCCGCCGCCAAGGATCAGGTATTCGCCCACGCCCAGTTCCCGGGCCACCTCGGCCAGGGTCTGGCCACGTACCAGAAAGGCGCGCATGCGCGTCAGCTGCCCTTCGGCGGCTTCCGGGAAACGGTGGAACAATTCCGTGGAAATGAACTGGCTGAGCAGGGCGTCGCCGAGAAACTCCAACCGTTCGTTGTTGCGCCGGCGGCTGACACTGCGGTGGCTGAGCGCCAGCTCGAACAGCGCCGGGTCCTGAAAACGGTAGCCCAGACGACGGGCCAGGCGGTCCAGATCGTCCATCACTGCCCGCTGGTCTTGTTGAAGGTGTCCTCGAAATGCATCACCACGGAGACGTTATAGAACAACGGCCGGCGCACTTCGTAATCGACGCCCACGGTCACGTCACCACCGTTCTTGCTGATCGCCAGATCATTGACGCCGATCACGTCCACCTGATTGATGGTGAACCGTTTGGACAGGGCGCCGCGCACTTCGTGTTCCGACATCATGGCGGTCTTGTTGTCGTCGAGCACCGAGTTGATGGTGCTGCGAATGGTGTTGTATTCCATGTAGGCGGGCACCATGCGGAAGGCGGCGGTACCGAACACCGCCAGCACGATCAGCACGACCACCCAGCCGAGCAGGGAAAGCCCCCTTTGACGGGATCGGTTTATCATTGTGGGTCCGTCTCCATCTTGGTTCAGTCGCTCGTTTCGACTTTGTCGATTGCCCCATTGCGGGAGAAGCTCGGCAGCGAGAAGATCGGGTCCCAGTGCATCCAGATCAGGAAGGCTTCCCCCACGATCAGCCGCTCGGGCACCACGCCCCAGAAACGGCTGTCATTGCTGTTGTCCCGGTTGTCCCCCATCACGAAATAACTGCCCTCGGGGACTTCCCATTCCCCCTGGGTGCCGCCCTGGGGAATGCGTGGCTCGCCGTTGAACGGGCTGAGCACGCCTTCCTGCCAGATCAGATGTTCCGCCTCGCCCAGATGCTCGATGTACTCGCGGCGCCACATGCGCGCGTTGCGGCCCTGTTCCACCAGCGCCCGATCCACCGGCTCGCCGTTGATGTAGACCACGTTGTCGCGCACCGCCACCCGGTCCCCGGGCAGACCGACCACGCGCTTGATGAAGTTCTGGCTGGTGTCCTCCGGGAACTTGAACACCATGACATCACCGCGCTCGGGCTCGCCCACCGGGATGATCTTGGTGTTGGTCACCGGCAGACGCAGGCCGTAGGAAAACTTATTGACCAGAATAAAATCATGAACCTGCAGGGTCGGCAACATGGAACCGGAGGGAATGGTGAACGGCTCCACAATGAAGGAGCGGATCACCAGCACGATCAACAGCACCGAAATCAGCGAGTTGGACGTTTCCACGGTGGTGCCGATCATACCCTTGCGCTGACGCAGCTTGAGGAAGCGGTCCGCCAGCCAGATCAATACCGTGACCAGCAGCGCCAGCGTCAGCCAGAAACCCACATCGATATCCATTAGTCATCCACCTTGAGCACGGCCAGGAAGGCGGCCTGCGGAATTTCCACGTTACCCACCTGCTTCATGCGTTTCTTGCCTTCTTTCTGCTTCTGCAGCAGTTTCTTCTTACGCGACACGTCGCCGCCGTAACACTTGGCGGTGACGTTCTTGCGCAATGCCTTGACCGTCTGCCGGGCGATGATCTTGCTGCCGATGGCGGCCTGAATGGCCACGTCGAACATCTGCCGGGGCACCAGCTCCTTCATCTTCTCGGTGAGCACGCGGCCACGGTGGGCGGAGTGGTCCAGGTGACAGATCATCGCCAGGGCATCCACCTTGTCGCCGTTGATCAGCACGTCCACCTTCACCAGCTTGGCGGGCTGGAAGCGCTCGAAGGCGTACTCCAGCGAGGCATAGCCACGGCTGGCGGATTTCAGCCGGTCGAAGAAGTCCAGCACCACCTCGGCCATGGGAATGTCGTAGGTCAGCGAAATCTGCTTGCCCAGATATTGCAGGTTGATCTGCTCGCCGCGCCGCTCGGTGCACAGGGTGATCACATTGCCCACGTATTCCTGGGGCGTGAGGATATTGACCCGGGCGATGGGCTCGCGGAATTCCTCGATCTTGTTGCCTTCCGGCAGCTCCGAGGGGTTGTCCACGTAGATCGTTTCACCGTCGCTGAGCAGCAGCTCGTAGACCACCGTGGGCGCGGTGGTGATCAGGTCCAGGTCGTATTCCCGCTCCAGGCGCTCATGGATGATTTCCATGTGCAGCATGCCCAGGAAGCCGACCCGGAAACCGAAACCCAGGGCGTCGGAATTTTCCGGCTCGTAGAACAGGGAGGCGTCGTTGAGCGCCAGCTTGCCCAGGGCGTCGCGGAAATCCTCGTAGTCGTCCGCGTTGACCGGGAACATGCCGGCGTACACCTGCGGCTTGACCTTCTTGAAGCCGGGCAGCATGGCCACGTCCGGGGTGTTGGCGTGGGTCAGGGTATCGCCCACCGGGGCGCCCTTGATGTCCTTGATGGTGGCGCTCACCCAGCCCACCTCGCCGGCCTCCAGCACCTTGGTTTCCTTGCGCTTGGGGGTAAAGATGCCGAGGCTGTCCACCACGTGGTTCTGACCGGTGGATTTGACGTGGATCTTGTCGCCCTTCTTGAGGCGGCCATAGCGAATCCGCACCAGCGAGATCACGCCCATGTAATTGTCGAACCAGGAGTCGATGATCAGCGCCTGCAGGCGCTCCTCCCGGTCGCCCTGGGGCGCCGGAATACGTTCAATCAGCTGTTCCAGCAGGTCGGGCACGCCGACCCCGGTCTTGGCGGACACATGGCAGGCGTCCAGCGCGTCCAGGCCGATGATCTCCTCGATCTCCTCGGCCACCCGGTCCGGCTCCGCCTGGGGCAGGTCCACCTTGTTGAGCACCGGCAGCACTTCCAGGTCCTGTTCGATGGCGGTGTAGCAGTTGGCCACCGACTGGGCCTCCACGCCCTGGGCGGCGTCCACCACCAGCAGCGCGCCCTCGCAGGCGGACAGGGAGCGGGATACCTCGTAGGAAAAGTCCACGTGGCCCGGCGTGTCAATGAAGTTGAGCTGGTAGGTTTCGCCGTTGCGCGCGGTGTAATACAAGGTCACGCTCTGCGCCTTGATGGTGATGCCGCGCTCGCGTTCCAGGTCCATGGAATCCAGCACCTGCTCCTTGAGCTCACGGTCGGACAGACCGCCGCAGACCTGGATAAACCGGTCCGCCAGGGTGGATTTGCCGTGATCGATATGAGCAATGATGGAGAAGTTGCGAATGTGCGTAATGTCGGTCACAGATACCCGCCAAATGGTGGAAACATGAAGAAGGACACAATGGTGGGCGATTCTATCGGATTAGGGCTCCGCTGGATAATCCCCCGTGGTGGCGAAGGCCATCCCCGGCACGGAGCGTGGCAATCGCGGCCCGGCGGCCGCGATTGCCGCTGACAGCCGGGGTCAATCCCCCAGCTTGAGCGCCAGGAAGCGGGCGTTGCCGCCGCGGTTGATCAGCGCCGGCACCGAGCCCTTCTCGGGCAGCTCGCCGACCAGGCGGCGGTAGTCGTCCGGGCTCTTCACGTCCTCGCCGTTGAGGCTCACCAGCAGATCGCCCTGGCGCAGGCCGGCGGTGGCCGCCGGGCCCTTCTTCACGGCGGTGACCATGACGCCGGTCTCCGCCTCCACCCGCGACAGCTCCGCCGGGCTGGCCTCGCGCACGGTCAGGCCGAGCCGGTCGGCGCCCGGGCCGGCCGGCTCGCCGCCCTGGTTCATGGCCTGCTGCGGGTCGCTGGGCAGCTCGCCCACGGTCACTTCCAGGGTTTTCTCGTCGCCGTTGCGCACCACCGTCATTTCCGCCTCGGTGCCGGCCTTGAGGGCCCCCACCCACTTGGGCAGTTGGGCGGAGCGCTGGATTTCATGGCCGTCGAAGTGGGTGATCACATCACCGGGCTGCAGGCCCGCTTCCGCCGCCGGGGAACCCGGCTGCACCTGGGCCACCAGGGCGCCCATGGGCTTGGACAGCCCGAAGGACTCAGCCAGATCCCGGTCCACTTCCTGGATCAGCACGCCCAGCCAGCCGCGGCTCACCTGGCCGCTTTCCTTGAGCTGGTCGGCCACGTCCATGGCCAGATCGATGGGAATGGCGAAGCTCAGGCCCATGTAGCCACCGGAGCGGCTGACAATCTGCGAGTTGATGCCGACCACCTGGCCTTTCAGGTTGAACAGCGGCCCGCCGCTGTTGCCCGGGTTGATGGCCACGTCGGTCTGGATAAAGGGCACATAGTTGTCGGTGGGCAGGCTGCGGCCCTTGGCGCTGACGATGCCGGCGGTCACCGAGCTGTCGAAGCCGAACGGGGCACCGATGGCCAGCACCCACTCGCCGACCTTGAGGTCGTCGGAGGAGCCGATGTCCACCACCGGCAGATCGGCGGCATCCACCTTGATCAGCGCCAGGTCGCTCTGCGGGTCGGAACCGATCAGCTCGGCGTCCAGTTCACGGCGGTCCTGCAGGCGCACCACGATCTCATCGGCCTCGCCGACCACGTGGTAGTTGGTGAGCACATAGCCGTCGCTGGAAATAATGAAACCGGAGCCCAGGGACTCCACGTCCTCGCGACCGCCGCCGCCGGGGCCCTGCGAACCGGGACCGCCAGGGCCGCCGAACTCGTCGAAGAAACGGCGCAGCATTTCCGGCAGCTGGCTGGTGTCCGGCCCCTGGCCGGCCTCGCGGTGGGTGACGGTGGAGATGTTGACCACCGCCGGGGCTTCCTTCTCCACCAGGGCGGTGAAGTCGGGCAGGCCGGTGACCAGTTTCTCGCCCTGGGCGCCATTATCGCGGGCGTCGGAGACGGTGGCCTTGGCGGCCCCCTGGTCCTGGCTTTGTTCGGTGTTCCGGTCGTCCTGATTCTGGCCGCAGCCGGCGATCAGGCCGGCCAGCAACAGCGGCAACAGGCACTTTTGTACGGTCCCCATGGAAAGGCTCCCTTCTGCCGGTTGTTCGAGAAACACCGGCCCCGCCGCCGGGGCGGGCGGGGCCGGCGATGAGCTTTGAGTACTTTATTTCCTTACCGGAGCCCGATCATGGCCGGGCGGCCAGGTCCAGGTCGAGCTCCTGCATGATGCGCTCGGCGGTGGGCTGGGGAATCTCGCCCACCAGGGTGAGCAGATAATGGCGGTCGGCGACGCTCATGGAGCGGCTGATCGCCACCGTCGGGCCAATCCGGCTGACGCCCTCTTCCACCACCCCGTTGTCCAGGTTTTCCACGAACACGGTGAAGGTGGCCAGGCCGTCGCTGTAGCTCTGCGCGGCCACCGGCTGACGCTCGGCGGTGACCCGCCGCCAGTCGCTGTCGGCGGCCCGGAAGCCGCCGGGCAGCCAGCCGGCTTTGACGTGCACGCGGTCCGCGTGGTTGCCGGGCACCGGTTCCAGGGCGCGCTCGGCGATCACCTTGGGCAGCTCGAAATCACTCCGGTCCAGGCCCGGCTCCAGGTCCAGGGTGACGAATTCCACCCGTTCCAGGGCCAGACCGCCCGGGTCCACCATCTCCGACTTGAGCAGCAGATGGCTCTCGTTATCCAGCCACAGGCGGTAGCCGTAACGATGGTTGTCCAGCGGCGCCACGCGCATACGCGTGGTGGCGCGGCCGGCCACCCGGCCGTCGCCGTCCACCAGCACGTTGTACTGGTCGGGAATCTGGGAGGAAAGCCGCTGCCGGAACGACAGCAGGCCCTGGTCCTGATCGTCGATGCGGGTCAGGGTGCCGTTGGGATGCAGGCACACCAGCTCGTCACCGAGGCGCAACACTTCCACCAGACGACCGTCCAGGTGGGTGAAGCGCTGGTACTGTTCGCCGTTGATCACGGCGTGACGAATTTCCATGGTGCTCACTTCCCCACCCAACTGGTAGAGGAAGCGGCCCTGGTAGTCGAGCTCCTGGGTCGCTTCGGTCATGCGTTCCAGGAGACTCTGGGCGGGAAGGCTGTCGGCGATCGCGAGGGGGGCGGCGGTCAGGGTAAGCCCCAAGGCGAGGATCCGCATCATGCGTTAGCGCGCTCCGTTGCGGGCGTCCATGCTGACCAGACGGGCATAGGGCATCATGCCCTGGCCACTATGGCGGGCGGTGAATTCACTGTGGCGCAGCAGCATGGCGTTGACACGCGGTTGCTGGTCGCTGGCCACGGTACGGGTTTCGGCGGCGCGCTGGGCGCTCTGCGCCACCAGCGAGGTCTCACCGAATGGACGGGTCAGACGTTGGGCGGCGGCCGGCGCGCTCAGCGACGCCTCGGAGGCCGTGGCGCCGTCGTTGGCGGCGCCGGTCATGGCCACCGCCGGCGCGGCGCTGCCGGCGTCGGTGGGCACGCTCCAGTATTGCCAGCCGATCACCGTCACGGCGGCCACCGAGGCGGCCACGGCGACGCGGGCGAAGCCGTGCACCACGCCGGTGCGACGGCCGGGTTTCGATTCCGAGGCCAGAGCCTCGGACAGACGGGCGTTGAAGCCCTCCGGGACGGTCAGGGCGGCGTGGCCGTGCAGGGCGTCGCTGACGCTCTGCCAGCGGCCCAGGGTCGCCAGATCGTCCCGATCCAGGTCGCGCAGCACGCGCCGGGTTTCGAATTCGGTGGTTTCACCGTCCAGGAAAGCGGAAAGTGCTTCGTAATTCCTGCTCATGTCCTCACCCTTTGTCTCCTCGCTGCGACCCCAGCAGGGGGCGCACCGCCTCATCGATGGCTTCGCGGGCCCGGAAGATACGGGAACGAACCGTTCCCACCGGGCATTCCATGACCGCCGCGATATCCTCGTAGCTGAGCCCCTCGAATTCACGCAGGGTGACCGCGGTTTTCAGCTCCTGGGGCAGGTCCTCGATCGCCTTGTGGATCACTGCCTCCAGTTCCTCGGACAACACGTGGGACTCCGGGGTTCCAATTTCGTGCAGCATTTCCGCGCCGGCGTACTGCTCGGCTTCGGCGGCATCCAGGTCGGACCCCGGCGGGCGGCGGCCCTGGGCCACCAGATGGTTCTTGGCGGTGTTCACCGCGATGCGGTACAGCCAGGTATAGAAGGCACTGTCGCCCCGGAACCGGGGCAACGCCCGCCAAGCCTTGATAAAGGCCTCCTGGGCCACGTCCTGCACCTCGTCATGGTCGCGCACATAGCGGCTGATCAACGCGAAGATGCGCTGCTGGTACTTGACCACCAGCACTTCGAAGGCTCGCTGATCGCCGGTCTTGGCTTTTTTGACCAATTGTTCGTCTGAAGACACCCGGTGCTGGCTCCCTGGAGGACGTTATTATCCCGTGGCGGCGGGTAAAGCGCGGTATTGTAGCAGGTGTTCCGCAGGCCGCTATACTAGCGCCCCCGTCCCTGGCGGTTTTCACATTGGTTCAACATTTACCCGGGCTGCGAGACTCCATGGCCACTTATCGTTATGACGTGCTGATCATCGGCTCCGGCGCCGCCGGCCTGACCGTCGCCCTGCGCCTGCCGGACGGCGTCCAGGCGGCCCTGCTGTCCAAGGGCGAACTGACCCATGCGAGCACTTACTACGCCCAGGGCGGCGTGGCGGCGGTGCTCGACGACGACGACTCCCTGGAAAGTCATGTGCAGGACACGCACCGCGCCGGTGGCGGCCTGTGCCACGACGACGCGGTGCGCTACACCGTGGAAAACGGGCCGGCGGCGATCCGCTGGCTGATCGACCAGGGCGTGGACTTCACCCGCCTGGCAGGCATGGAGCGCAGCGAGGACAACCCCCTGCCCTACCACCTGACCCGCGAGGGCGGCCACAGCCACCGGCGCATCATCCACGCCGCCGACGCCACCGGCGTGGCCATTTCCAGCACCCTGATCGAGCGCGTCACCGAGCGCGACAACGTGCATCTGCTGGAGCATCGGGTGGCGGTGGACCTGATCCTGCAGGACCACGACGGCCCGAACGGCCCGGAAAAACGCTGCTGCGGCGCCTATGTGCACGATATCCGCACCGGCGAGACCGACGTGATCCTGGCCCGCTCGGTGGTGCTGGCCACCGGTGGCGCCTCCAAGGTCTACCTGTACACCTCCAACCCGGACGTGGCCACCGGCGACGGCATCGCCATGGCCTGGCGGGCCGGCTGCCGGGTGGGCAACATGGAATTCATGCAGTTCCACCCCACCTGCCTGTACCACCCCAAGGCCAAGAGCTTTCTGATCACCGAGGCGATCCGTGGCGAGGGCGGCCGGCTGCTGCTGCCCAACGGCGAGCGCTTCATGCCGCGTTTCGACGAGCGCGCCGAACTGGCGCCCCGGGACGTGGTGGCCCGCGCCATCGACCACGAAATGAAGCGCCTGGGCGCCGATTGCCTGTATCTGGACATCAGCCACAAGCCGGCGGACTTCATCATCGAGCATTTCCCCACGGTCTACGCCAAGTGCCTGCAACTGGGCCTGGACATCACCCGCGACCCGATTCCGGTGGTGCCGGCGGCCCACTACACCTGCGGCGGCGTGGTCATCGACCGGCACGGTCGCACCGACGTGCCCGGGCTTTATGCCCTGGGGGAGACCAGCTTCACCGGCCTGCACGGGGCCAATCGCATGGCCAGCAATTCCCTGCTGGAGTGCTTCGTGTACGGGCAGGCGGTGGCCGATGACATCGGCGCGCACCTGGCGGAGTGGCCGCATCCGCGGGAGGCAGCGGAGTGGGACGACAGTCAGGTCACCGATTCCGACGAGGACGTGGTGATCAGCCACAACTGGGACGAGCTGCGGCGTTTTATGTGGGATTACGTGGGCATCGTGCGCACGGTGAAGCGGTTGGAGCGGGCCCAGCATCGGGTGGAGCTGCTGAAGAGCGAGATCGCCGAGTATTACAGCAACTACCACATCAGCAACGATCTGCTGGAGTTGCGCAATCTGGTGGTGATCGCGGATTTGATCATCCGTTCGGCGTTGCGGCGGCGGGAGAGCCGGGGGCTGCATTTCATGCGGGAGTTTCCGGGGGCTTCCGAGGTGGGCAGCGATACGATTCTGGAGCCTTGAAGTCCGGGGCTTTCCTGTTCCGTTCTCTCCAGCGGGGACGCGGAGCGGCGTTGCGCCCTTCCGGGAACGCCGCGAGTACATCCCTGTAGGCTCCCTTTCGAACGTCCTGTTCTCAAGGGTCCCGGAAGGGCGCAACGCCGCTCCGTTTCGGGGTAGCCTCCGCCCCCTTTGGGGGTGAGGGGTTGTAGAAGCGACCGGGGCAGGTCAGGTGCCGCAGAAGGTGCGCAGGACCCGCTCTTCGTCGGTGGGCGGGCGGGTGTAAGGGTCGTCCAGGGCGCGGTCCTGGTAGGGGGTCGCCAGGGCGTCCAGGAGCGCCCGGGTGGGGGCCAGGTCGTCGTCGTGCTCGGCGGCGTTGAGGGCGGCTTCCACCTGGTGGTTGCGGGGAATCAGCGCCGGGTTGACGGCGCGCATGCGCGCTTCGGCCGGGTTGTCCGATTCCGGGTTGCGGCCCAGCCGGTCGCGCCAGCGCCGGTGCCAGCCCAGGAAATCGTCCTGATAAAACGCCTCGCCATCCGGTAGCGCCCGGCCGATCAGGCCGCGGAAGGTGTTGGTGTAATCGACCCGTTCCCGGCGCATCCAGTCGAGCAGATCGTCCACCAGGGCGTGGTCGCCCTCTTCCTCGCCGAGCAGGCCGAGCTTGTCGGCCATCATCGCCCGCCAGCGTTGCTGGTAGCGGTCGCCGAATTCGCCCAGCAGGGCCTCCGCCCTGGCCACGGCGGCCTCCGGGTCGTCGTCGATCAGCGGCACCAGGGTTTCCGCCAGCCGCGCCAGGTTCCACTGGGTGATCACCGGCTGGTTGCCGTAGGCGTAGCGGCCGCGCTGGTCGATGGAACTGAACACCGTGTCCGGGTGGTACACGTCCATGAAGGCGCAGGGGCCGTAGTCGATGGTCTCGCCGGAGAGGGTCACGTTGTCGGTGTTGAGCACGCCGTGGATGAAGCCCACCCGCATCCACGCCACCACCAGGTCGAGGTGGCGCTCCATGGCCGCCTCCAGCAGGGCCAGGGCGGGATTGTCCGCGTCCTTGAGGGGCGCGTAGTGCCGTTCCAGGGTGTACTCGAACAGGGCGCGCGACAGGTCCGGGTCGCGGTGGGCGGCGGCGTACTGGAAGGTGCCCACGCGCAGGTGCGAGGCGGCCACCCGGGTGAGCACGGCGCCGGGCTCGGGGCCGTCACGGAACACCGGCTCGCCGTTGGCCACCACCGCCAGGCTGCGGGTGGTGGGGATGCCCAGGGCGTGCATGGCTTCGCTGATGATGTATTCGCGCAGCATCGGCCCCAGGGCCGCGCGGCCGTCGCCGCCCCGGGAGAACGGGGTGCGCCCGGCGCCCTTGAGCTGGATGTCGCGGCGCCGACCGTCCGCCGTGATCTGCTCGCCGAGCAGCACCGCGCGACCGTCGCCGAGCATGGTGGGGTTGCCGAACTGATGGCCGGCGTAGGCCTGGGCCAGGGGCTCGGCGCCGTCCGGCAGCACGTTGCCGCCAAACAGGGCGGCACCGGCGTCGCCGTCCAGGGCGGCGCTGTCCAGACCCAGCTGCTCGGCCAGGGCCCGGTTCCACAGCAGCAGGCGCGGCGCCGCCACCGGCTGAGGGTCGGTGCGCGCGAACAACGGCTCCGGCAGGCGCGCGTAACTGTTGTCGAAGCGAAATCCGTAATCAGTGCTCATAGACGGTCTCTTGGGGCGGAAACGCGAACGCACAAGGGCTCATGGACGACGGCCGAGCAGCAGCACCTGGCGCAGCGGCGTTACCGCCGCCGCGCCGATCTGATCGGGGAACACCCACACCCAGCCCACCCGGGGGCAGTGCACCGCCAGCCAGCGCGCGCTGAGCACGGTGCGAAACGGCGCCGCCACCGCCACCCGCCGGCCATCGCGCAGCAGCAGGCGCAGGCCCTCCGGCGACACCGCCACCCGGGCCGGCGAGGCGGGACGCCAGCGGCGGGCGGCGATCAGCGCCGCCAGACCGGGCAGCACCGCCACGCTCAGGGGCAAGGCACTGGCCACCAACGCCCACCAGGCCACGATCACGGCGGCCAGCCGCAGCCGCGCCGGGTAGCGCGAGGCACTCAGCTCAAGACGTCGTGGCCACACGGCGCAGCATCCCGGCCACGAACTCGCGCAGTTCCGGGTCCTCAGGCTGGCCGTGGCCAGTGAACCAGTCCAGCATGTCCACGTCCTCGCACTCCAGCAGCCGGCCGAAGGCGGCCTGTTGTTGCGGCGTGTCGGTGTCGAAAAAGCGCTCCAGATAGGCGTACAGCACCACCTCCACTTCGGAGGCGCCGCGCCGGCATTGCCATTGGTAGCGGCGTTTCAGATCGGCGGTTTCGGGGGACGGGGAAGACGTCATTGGCGGAATCTCTTTCGCTGATCGACTGACACAAGGGCCGTTGATTATCTATCATCACGGGTCGTACTCACACCCTCGCAGACTGACTAGGAACTGTATGGACGCCTGGCAATCCCTGATCGACGCGCAACAGCCGGTGCACGGCGGCCGCCCGGCCCCGACGCTGGCCACCGGCGAGCACCTGACGGTGATCCACGCCGAGGGCGAGGAGGCCGGCGATTATCTGCAGGGGCAGCTCACCACCGACCTGAAATTCGTGGACGAAGGCGCCCACCGCGCCGCCATGCATCTGTCGCTGAAGGGGCGCGGGCTGGTGAGCCTGCGCCTGGCCCGGGAGGACGGCGGCTATTTGCTGCTAGTGCCCAACGGACAAGCCGAGGCCACCATCCGCGGCCTGGAGAAGTACCGGCTGCGCGCCAAGGTCACCTTCCGCGTCGACCCGCGGGCGCGGGTGGTACAGCTCGCCGGCGGGGTGGACGCCACCCTGGCGGCGGCGGGCCTGCCGGTGCCGGAACCCGGCCAGACGGCCCACCGCGACGGTGTGGCCGTGTTGCGTTACGCCCACGGCGACCACGCCCTGCTGGTCGCCGACGGCCCGCTGCTGGCCGCCCACTGGCAGGCGCTGAGCGCGGAGCGGGCGGTCACCGACGGGGCCGGCGCCCGCTATCAGGACGTGCTGGCCGGCGAAGGGCAGATCCGCGCCGGCGCCGAAGACCTGTTCCTGCCCCAGGTGCTCAACTACGACGTGCTCGGCGGCGTCAGCTTCAAGAAGGGCTGCTACACCGGCCAGGAAGTGGTGGCGCGCATGCACTTCAAAGGCAAGCTGAAGCAGCGCATGGCGGCGTTCCATTACCAGGGCCCGGAGCTGGCCCCGGGCCAGAGCCTGCGTAACGACCAGGGCCGCGCGGTGGCCGAGGTGGTGGACGCGGCCCCCGGGGAGCCGGCGCCGGCCCTGCTGGCGGTGGTGCGGCTGGATCATGAAGGGGAGCTGTTTCTGGACGACCAGCCCCTGCGGGTGGAGCCGATCGCCCTGCCCTACGACCTGCCCAAGCCCAAGGCATGACGGATCGCGGCCACTAAAAAGACGTTCAACCGGCGGCGCGGCACTCCTTCAGCAAGGTCGCCACCAGCTCTTCCACCGGCAGAGCCCGGGAACGGTGCGCGCCGGTGCCCGCCCACAGACTCTTCCATTCCGCCCCGGCGGCCTTGCGCAGGGGCGCCGTTAGCCGGTGCTGGTCCGGGTAAGGGGCAATGTCCCGCGGCGCCCGTTCATCCATCCAGGCATTGGCCAGGCCCCGGGCATAGCGCCCGGACACCGCGGCGGTCACCGCGGTGGCATCCGGGCCGGCGGCGGCCAGGGCTTGCCGCCAGGCCGGCGCGGTACCCGCCTCCGGGCAACTCAAAAAGGCGGTGCCAAGCTGGGCGGCGGCGGCGCCCTGCCCCAGCACCCGGGCCATGTCGGCACCATCCATCAGGCCCCCGGCGGCGATCAGCGGTCGCCCCAGATCGCCACAGGCCTCCAGCAAAGCCGCCAGCGGCTGGCCGGCGCCGCGCGTTTCCGCGCTGCCCCGGTGGCCGCCGGCTTCCTCCCCCTGCAGCACGATGGCGTCGACGCCATCCTCCGCCTGCTGGCGGGCTTCCGCCCGGCTGGTGGCGGTGCCGATCAGAGCGATGCCCCGGGCCCGGCAAGCGTCCCGACAGGCCTGGTCCAGGCGCCCGAAGGTGAAGCTGAAGAACGCCGGGCGGGCCTCCAGCATGGCGTCGAACTGCTCGTCGAAACCGGGCAGCTCGGCGAAAGTGTCCGGAAAGTCCACGCCGGCGGCCTCATAGCAAGGCACCAGGGCTTCCCGGGCGGCGCGCCACTGGGCCTCGGTGGCGCCCGGTTCGCCAGGGATGAACAGGTTGACCGCGAAGGCATCGGCGCCGCCGTCCCGGGCCGCCCGGACGGCTTCCTCGATGGCCTGGCCGCTCAGGTAACCGGCGCCGATGGACGCCAGAGCCCCGGCCCGGGCGGCGCCCACGGTCAGCTCGGTGGTGTTGATGCCGCCGGCCATGGGGGCCTGGATCAGCGTGTAGTCCTGGAAGGGCATGGCGAGTCTCCTGTAGTCCTGGGTAGGGATTCTAGGGAGCCCGGCGCATGACGGGAAATGATGATCCGTGATGTTCGGTATCGCCCGGGGGAATAGAGGGGATCGCGGCTGAAGCGGGATACCGCCCAGCCGCGATGGCGGTCAGCCCAGATCCGCGAGGGGGTGGACGTCAGTGGGGCAGCGGAAGAAGCCGTCGATATAGTCGGCGCTCACCTCGTCCACGGACCGGTGGCGGAAGCGCGGGCTGCCGTCCTTGTCGATCAGCAGCGCACGCACGCCCTCACGGAAATCCGGGTGCAGGCAGCACTGCACCGCCACGCACCATTCCATGCGGAACACCTCGGCCAGGGACAGATGCCGGGCCCGGTGCAGTTGCTGCCACACCAGGTGCATGGTTTGCGGACAGCCGGCGGCCAGGGTCTTGCGGGCCTTGTCCAGCCAGCCGTCGCACTGCTTGGTATCGAGAATGCGCGCCACTACTTCGTCGACGGTGGCCCCGTCGCAGAGCTGTTCGATGGTGTCCCGGTGGGCACTCACCGGGGCCTCCAGGCCGGTGGGCGCCGCCGACAGCTCGCGCAGGCGGCCGTACAGCAGCGCCCGGTTGGCGTCGCCGTCGTCCTGATAGCGACCGGCGGCCAGGGCTTCCAGCACCTGCTCCGGGTCGGCGTCCATGAAGCGGTCCGCCAGGCCCAGGTCCAGGGCGTCGCGGGCGTTCAGGTGCACGCCGGTGAGGCCCAGGAACAGACCGGTGCGGCCGGGCAGCCGGTTGAGGAACCAGCTGGCGCCCACGTCCGGGAACAGCCCGATGGTGATTTCCGGCATGGCCAGCCGGCTGCGCGGCGTCACCAGCCGGAACTGGCTGCCCTGCATCAGACCCATGCCGCCGCCCATCACCACGCCGTCGGCCCAGCAGATCACCGGGGTGCGGGAGGTGTGCAGGCGGTAGTCGAGCCGGTATTCCTCGGCGAAGTACTGCTCCGCCTCCGGGTTACCCGCGTGGCCGGCGTGCTTGACGGTGGAACGGTACAGGGCCACCACGTCGCCGCCGGCGCTGAAGGCCTTACCGCCGGCGCCTTCCAGCCAGATCGCCACCACCTCGTCCCGCCCCTGCCAGTCCGCCACACGGGCGTCCAGGGCCTGAATCATCTCCAGGCTCAGGGCATTCAGGGAACGGGGGGCGTTGAGGGTGGCGCGGCCGATCACGCGGCCGCACTCGGTGTTGATTTCGTCGAACAGGACGGTATCGGTCATGCCGGGAAAAATCCTTATCGGTCAGTTCAGGGACCAGTCGATGGGGTCCTTGCCCTGCTGAAGCAGGTATTGATTGGCGCGGGAAAAATGTCCGCAGCCGAAGAAACCGCGATAGGCGGACAGCGGCGACGGGTGCGGCGCGGTCAGCACGCAGTGACGCTGGCGGTCGATCAGCTTGCCTTTCTTCTGCGCCGAGCTGCCCCACAGCATGAACACCAGGCCCTCGCGCTCGCGGTTGAGATGCTCGATGGCCTGATCGGTGAAGCGCTCCCAGCCCTGCCCCTGGTGCGAGGCGGCCTGGCCGGCGCGCACGGTGAGCACGGCATTGAGCAGCAGCACACCCTGCTTCGCCCAGGCGTCCAGGTTGCCGTGGTCCGGCGCCGGGATGCCCAGGTCGCGCTCGATCTCCTTGAAAATATTGACCAGGGACGGCGGCACCCGCACCCCGGGCTGCACCGAAAAGCTCAACCCGTGGGCCTGGTTGGGCCCGTGGTAGGGGTCCTGGCCGAGGATCACTACCTTGACCTGGTCGAAGGGGGTTTCGTTGAAGGCGCGAAAGATGTCCGGCCCCGGCGGATACAGGGTTTCCCCGGCCTGCTTTTCGCGGCGCAGAAAATCCTTCAGCTGGCCCATGTAGGGTTGCGCGAATTCCTCGCCCAGCGCCCGCTTCCAGCCCGCCTCGAGCTGTACGTCGGCTTGCGATTCGGTGCCGTCACTCATGGGGAACCAGCTTCTCCAGCAGGTGCAGCATGCGCGTTTTCACGGTGTCCTCGCCGGCCAGCTCCGGGTGGGTCAGCAGACGTACCTCCAGGGCCATGATGCGGGCGTTGATCACTTCCGCGTCCATCTCCGGGGTGGCCGAGCCGAGCGCCCGGCAGGCGTCCACCAGCAGCAGCGCCATTTCCTTGAGGTAGAGATCCGCCAGACCGCGCAGGCGCGGATCCAGGATCGCTTCCTGGAGGAACGCCTGTTCCGCCACCAGATGCTCGCGGCGGTTGTGCAGCTCGTCGAGGATGAAGGCGGTGGTGGCCGAGGCCAGCGCTTCGATCAATTGTTCCCGGTCGGCGCCGCCCTTCTGGAATTCCTCGATCAGCGCGAACGCCTGGTCGCGGAACGGGCGGATCACGGTGTCCAGGGCCCGTTCGGCGAACAGCGTGAAGGCGTCCGCGATCAGATCGGAAATGTCCTTGAAGTAATAGGTGGTGGCCGACAGCGGCACGTCCGCTTCGCGGGCCACCGCCCGGTGGCGCACCGCGCGGATGCCGTCGGTGACAATGATGTTGAGCGCGGCGTCGAGAATCGCCTGGCGGCGTTGTTCACTGCCCGCGCGGCGGGCCTTGCGGCCCTGGTAACGGATTGCGGTCATGGCTCCGTCTGCTTTTTTTATGGCGTCGCCACTAGCCTAACAGGCACCGCCATCCGGCGGGAGTGGCGGCGCCGGTTGGGTCAGGTACGTGGACGCATGTGCGGGAACAGGATCACGTCCTTGATGGTGGGCGAATCGGTGAACAGCATCACCAGACGGTCGATGCCGATGCCCTCGCCGGCGGTGGGCGGCAGGCCGTGTTCCAGGGCGGTGATGTAGTCCTCGTCGTAGAACATGGCTTCGTCGTCACCGGCTTCCTTCTCGGCCACCTGGGCGCGGAAGCGCTCCGCCTGGTCCTCGGCGTCGTTGAGCTCGGAGAAGCCGTTGGCGATCTCGCGGCCACCGACGAAGAACTCAAAGCGCTCGGTGACGAACGGGTCGTCGTCCTTGCGCCGCGCCAGGGGCGAGACTTCCGTGGGGTAGTCGGTAATGAAGGTCGGTTCCTGAAGACGATGCTCGGCGGTCTTCTCGAAGATCTCGATCTGCACCTTGCCCAGGCCCCAGCCGTCCTTGAGCGGAATATCCAGCCCTTCGGCGATGCGTCGGGCGCCCTGCTCGTCGGCCAGCTCGGCGGCGTCGATGTCGGCGTTGTAGTCAAGAATCGCGTCGAACACGGTGAGCCGGCGGAACGGCTTGCCGAAATCGTAGGTGACGGTCTCGGTGTCGCCGTCGGCGCCGGGCACCGTGTTGCGCACCAGGGTGTCGCCCAGCACGTCGCGGGCCAGGGTGCGCAGCATGTCCTCGGTGAGGTCCATCAGATCGTGATAGTCCGCGTAGGCCTGGTAGAACTCGAGCATGGTGAATTCCGGATTGTGCCGGGTGCTCAGGCCCTCGTTGCGGAAGTTACGGTTGATCTCGAAGACCCGCTCGAAGCCGCCCACCACCAGCCGCTTCAAGTACAGTTCCGGCGCGATGCGCAGGTACATGTCCAGGTCCAGACTGTTGTGGTGGGTGACGAACGGCCGCGCGCTGGCACCGCCGGGAATCACCTGCAGCATCGGCGTTTCCGCTTCGATGAAATCGTGGGCGACCAGATAATTGCGGATGCCGGCCACGATCTTCGAACGGATCTTGAAGGTCTCGCGGCTGCCCTCGTTGACGATCAGGTCCACGTAGCGCTGGCGGTAACGGGACTCGGTGTCGGTGAGGCCCTTGTGCTTTTCCGGCAGCGGGCGCAGGGATTTGGTGAGCAGCAGGTACTCGTCCATCATCACGTACAGGTCGCCCTTGCCGGATTTGCAGAGCTTGCCGCGCACGCCGATCACGTCACCCAGGTCCCAGTGCTTGACCGCTTTCTGCACGTCTTTATTGGCATAGACCTGGATGCGGCCGGACATGTCCTGCAGCACCTTGAAGGCCTTGCGGTCGAGCATCAGGCGGCCGGCCACGGCCACCTGGATGTTCTTTTCTTCCAGCTCTTCCTTGCTCAGCTCACCGTATTGCGCCTGCAGACCGGCGGCCAGGCTGTCGCGGCGGAAGTGATTGGGGAAGGCTTCGCCGCCGTCGCGCCATTCCGCCAGCTTGGCGCGGCGTTCGGCGATCAGACGGTTTTCGTCGGCGGCGTCGTGTTGCTTGCTGTGTTCGTCGGCCATTCTCTTAGAGTCCACTTTTCAGGGAGGCTTCGATGAATCGGTCCAGGTCGCCGTCCAGCACCTGCTGGGTGTTGTGGCTTTCCACCCCGGTGCGCAGGTCCTTGATGCGGCCATCGTCGAGCACGTAGGAGCGGATCTGGCTGCCCCAGCCGATGTCGGCCTTGGCGTTTTCCTGGGCCTGCTTCTCGGCGTTGCGCTTCTGGATTTCCAGTTCGTAGAGCTTGGCCTGAAGCATCTTGGTGGCCTTGTCCCGGTTCTGGTGCTGGCTGCGCTCGGACTGGCACTGGGTGACCACGATGTGCTCCTGGCCGTTGTCCGGATCGGTGAAGGTGTAGGTCAGACGCACCGCCGAGTCGGTCCGGTTCACGTGCTGGCCACCGGCGCCGGAGGCCCGGTAGGTGTCGGTGCGCAGCTTGCCGGGATCGATCTCGATGTCGATGTCGTCGTCCACTTCCGGGGACACGAACACCGAGCTGAACGAGGTGTGGCGGCGGCCGCCGGAATCGAACGGGCTCTTGCGCACCAGCCGGTGCACGCCGGTTTCGGTGCGCAGCCAGCCGTAGGCGTAGTCGCCCTCGAAGCGCACGGTGGCGGATTTGATGCCGGCCACGTCACCGTCGGACGCTTCCACCAGCTCGGTCTTGAAACCGTGGGCCTCGCCCCAGCGCAGGTACATGCGCAGCATCATCTCGGCCCAGTCCTGGGCCTCGGTGCCGCCGGACCCGGCCTGGATGTCCAGGTAGGCGTTGGCGGTGTCCATCTCGCCGGAAAACATACGGCGGAATTCCAGATCCGCCACCATGCGTTCCAGGCGTTCCAGGTCCGCTTCCACTTCCGAGACGGTGGCTTCGTCGTCCTCTTCCACCGCCAGTTCCAGCAGATCCCGGGTGTCGCCGACGCCCTGGTCGGCGTCGCGCAGGGTGGACACCACCCCTTCCAGTTGCGCGCGCTCCTTGCCCAGGGCCTGGGCCCGTTCCGGCTCGTTCCACACGTCCGGCAGGGTCAGTTCGCGCTCTACTTCGACCAGTCGTTCGCTCTTCTGATCGAAGTCAAAGATACCCCCTCAGCGCTTCGATGCGCTCGGCCAGGTCGGTGAGGTGGGTTCTCAGCGGGTTTACTTCCATAATGACTCTACGACTCTCAGTGGAAACGGTTCTTAATCGACCAGCTCGTACACATGGAACGCCTCGGGTTTGAGAGCGTCCAGGGTGGTGCCCAGGTACACGGCGTTGTCGGGAATGCCGCTGCCGGTGGTGAACACCTTGAAGCGGCGCACTTCCTTGGGGGTGTCGATGACGGTGTCCGCGTCCACCTCGACCCACATATAGATCAGGCGCTCCTGCTGGATGTAATCCACGCGAAGCACTTCACCCTCTTCCGGCAAACGGATTTCCTGCACCTCGGTGCCGATTTCCAGCCGGTGTTTATGGATTGTTTTCATGCGGTCCCTCCGTCAGGGGTAACCAGGCGCGGGCGACGATAGCCGCCGGCGCATTCCGGGGCCCGGCCTTGTGGGCCGGGGGATGGCGATAAGGGTAATGCGCGCCAGTCGGCGCAAGGCGCAATCCTATCAGGTCCCCGGGGGGCTGGCACCAGCCCGGCACGCCACGGCGGGCGTGCCGGCGGTCAGGGCGGGCTCAGGCGCGCCGTTCCAGATTGGCGCGCAGCACGGTCAGGGCCGCCATGTTGACGATGCGCCGCACCGTGGCGCTGGCGGTGAGGATGGTCACCGGCGCGTCGGCGCCCAGCAGGAAGGGGCCGATGGCCACATTGCTGCCGGCGGCGGTCTTGAGCAGGTTGTAGGCGATGTTGCCGGAATCGCCGTTCGGGCACACCAGCAGATTGGCGGAGCCCTGCAGGGTGGAATCCGGCAGGATTTCCTTGCGGATCGAGGCTTCCAGGGCGGCGTCGCCGTGCATTTCGCCGTCCACTTCCAGCTCCGGATCCCATTCGCGGATCAGGGCCAGGGCGCGACGCATCTTGTCGCTGGCCTGGCAGCGCTCGGAGCCGAAATTGGAGCGCGACAGCAGCGCCGCCTTGGGTTCCAGATTCAGGCGCCGCATTTCCTCGGCGGCGGCGATGGTGAACTCGGCGATCTGCTCGGCGCTGGGGTCCTCGTTGACGTGGGTGTCGACCACCGCCAGGGTGCGCTCCGGCAGCAGCAGCACGTTCATGGCCGCGTAGGTGCGCGCCTCCGGGCGCAGGCCGATCACCTGATCGACGAAGTTGAGGTGCTCGGCGAACCGGCCCACGGTGCCGCACACCATGCCGTCCGCCTCGCCCAGGTGGACCATCATGGCGCCGATCAGGGTCATGCGGCGGCGCATTTCCGTGCGCGCCATTTCCTTGGTGACGCCGTGGCGACCGCGCATCTCCCAGTAGGCGTTCCAGTAGCGGTGGAAGCGGTCGTCCTGCTCCGGATTGGTGACCTCCACGTCCTCGCCCAGCTTCAGGCGCAGGCCGTAGCGCTCGATGCGCATGGCCAGCACGTCCGGGCGGCCCACCAGAATCGGGAACGCCAGCCCTTCATCCACCACCACCTGGACGGCGCGCAGCACACGCTCTTCCTCGCCCTCGGTGAATACGATGCGAGCCTTGCCACCGTCGCGGACCAGCGCCTTGGCGGCGGAGAACAGCGGCTTCATGAAGGCGCCGGAGTGGTACACGAACTGCTTGAGCTGCTCGGCGTAGGCGTCCAGATCGGCGATCGGCCGGGTGGCCACGCCGTCGGCCATGGCCGCCTTGGCCACCGCCGGCGCGATGCGCACGATCAGACGCGGGTCGAACGGCTTGGGAATCAGGTATTCCGGCCCGAAGCTCAGGTCGTAGGTGCCGTAGGCGGCGGCCACCACCTCGTTCTGCTCTTCCTGGGCCAGGCCGGCGATGGCGTACACCGCTGCCTTTTCCATCTCCCGGGTGATGGTGGTGGCGCCGGCGTCCAGCGCGCCCCGGAAGATGTACGGGAAGCACAGCACGTTGTTGACCTGGTTGGGGTAGTCGGAGCGGCCGGTGGCGATCAGCAGATCGTCGCGCACCGCCTTGGCCTCCTCCGGCAGAATCTCCGGGTGCGGGTTGGCCAGGGCCAGAATCAGCGGGCGCGGGCCCATGCGCTGCACCATGTCCGGCTTGAGCACGCCACCGGCGGACAGGCCCAGGAACACGTCGGCGCCGTCGATCACCTCGCCCAGGGTGCGGGCGTCGGTGGGCTGGGCGAAGCGCGCCTTGTCCGGGTCCATCAGTTCCTTGCGGCCCTCGTAGACCACGCCCTCGATGTCGGTGACCCAGATGTTCTCCAGGGGCAGGCCCAGGTCGACCATCAGATCCAGGCAGGCCAGCGCCGCCGCGCCGGCGCCGGACACCACCACCTTGACCTGGTCCAGTTCCTTGCCGGCCACCCGCAGGCCATTGATAAAGGCGGCGCACACGGTGATCGCGGTGCCGTGCTGATCATCGTGAAACACCGGAATGCCCATGCGCTGGCGCAGCTTGCGCTCGACGATGAAGCACTCCGGCGCCTTGATGTCTTCCAGGTTGATGCCGCCGAAGGTGGGCTCCAGGGCGGCGATGATGTCCACCAGCTTGTCCGGGTCGCTCTCGTTGATCTCGATGTCGAACACGTCCAGCCCGGCGAACTTCTTGAACAGCACCGCCTTGCCTTCCATCACCGGCTTGGACGCCAGCGCCCCGATGTTGCCCAGGCCCAGCACCGCGCTGCCGTTGGTGATCACCGCCACCAGGTTGCCCCGGCCGGTGTAGCGCACCGCGTTCTTGGGATCGTCGACGATTTCCTCGCAGGCCCAGGCCACCCCCGGCGAATAGGCCAGGGCCAGATCGTTCTGGTTGGTCAGCGGTTTGGTGGGAACGATGGCGGTTTTGCCGGGGACGGGAAATTCGTGGTAATCGAGCGCAGCGCGGCGGCTGTCGGTGGCCAAGGCGGGTCTCCTTCCGGATAGGGTGTATACGTCATTTAACAGGCTGCCACCAGTGTACTGCCGCCACGCCCCGCCCGCACCCACCCGCCACGTTTTGTCACAACATCGGGGTCGGACCACGGCAACCCGTTGATACCGGATGTCTTTTTTTGTGAAACAGGGCCCAGTCGACGCTTAATGCATGGTTTTTACTAGTCAAAAATCAGCATAAGGAAAGGAGGAAAGGATGCCTCGCGCCCACCGTCATTACTCGCCGGGTCACGTCTGGCACATCACCCATCGCTGTCACGACCAGACGTTTCTGCTCAAATTCAAACACGACCGTCGCCTCTGGGAACGGTGGCTTTACGAAGCGCGGCACCGTTACGGGCTGCGGGTTCTGAATTACATCGCCACCAGCAACCATGTGCACCTTCTGGTCCACGACCAGGGCGACGACGAGATCCGGCGCTCCATTCAACTGGTGGCCGGACGGACCGCCCAGCATTTCAATGGCCGCCGGCGTCGCCGCGGGGCGTTCTGGGAGGGTCGCTACCACGCCACCGCCGTGGAAACCGGCGAGCATCTGCGCCGCTGCCTGGTCTATATCGATCTGAACATGGTGCGCGCCGGTAAGGTCCGGCATCCGCGCGAATGGGACACCTGCGGCTACAAGGAGATCCAGCTATCGCGCAACCGGTACCGGATCATCAACACCGGGGCGCTGATGAATGTGCTCGGCATCTCCGACCTGGGAGTGCTGCGTCGGACACACCGGGAGTGGGTAGAGGAAGCCCTGGAAAGCGGCGACCACGGTCGTGACCCGACCTGGACCGAAGCGTTGGCCGTGGGCAGCCGGGACTTCGTCGAGCAGTTTCGGGACGCCCAGGGCCCGATTGCCAGGAACCGACCGATCGAAACCGCTGGCGAGACTTGCCATCTGCGCGACGAGCCGGAGGCTTATCTGCCCTATTTGGCCGCTGAAAAGAGCCCTTCAAGCGCCTGATGGCGCTCTTTGAGATGGCTTTTTTATAGCAGAAACAATGAGTTACGGTGGTCCGACCCCGTCAGGGGAGGGGGCGGAGGTGTTCGAAGAGCATTTGCGGGGCGCGGCGGCCTCGGAATTCGTTGACCTCCAGGCGGTAGACGCCCTCCACCCGCTTGAGGCGGGCGCCCAGCAGCGCCGGGTCGGCGTTGAACAGGATGCCGTCCACCACGCCGCTCACCGCCGGCAGGCCCAGCGTCAGCTTGAGGTGGCGCTCGCCCACCACCCGGTGGTTGAGCACTTCGAATTCGCCGTCGAAGCGGGGCGGCGGAAAGCCCTGCCCCCACGGGAACCGGTGGGACAGCAGCTCGGCGGTGGCCAGGCAGATGTCCCGGTCGTCCAGGCCGCCGTCGCTGTCCACCACCGGGTCAAACAATTCGTCGCTGGCGGCCTCGGCCACCGCCGCCTGAAACGCTTCGCGAAACGCCTCCAGATCCGCCGCCTTCAGCGTCATGCCGGCGGCCATGGCGTGGCCGCCGAACTTGTGCAGCATCTCCGGATGGCGAGTGGCCACCGCGTCCAGCACGTCGCGCAGATGCAGGCCGGGAATCGAGCGCCCGGAGCCTTTCAGCAGCCCGGCCTCCTGGGCCGGGGCGAACGCGATCACCGGCCGGTGCACCGCTTCCTTGACCCGCGACGCCAGAATGCCCACCACCCCTTCGTGCCAGTCCCGGCCGTGCAGGCACAGCGCCGCCGGCAACGTCTGTTCGCGCAGCCGCGCCACTTCCACCATGGCCGCGTCGCGCATGCCTTGCTCAATGCCGCGCCGCTCCCGGTTGATGGTATCCAGCTCCTCGGCGTACTGACGGGCCTCGGACACGCTGTCCGCCAGCAGGCAGTCGATGCCGTGGCTCATGTCCGCCAGCCGCCCGGCGGCGTTGAGTCGCGGGCCCACCGCGAAACCCAGATCCGCCGCCAATGCACGCGCCGGGTCCCGCCCGGCCACCTGCAGCAGCGCGCGGATGCCCGGATTGCCCTGCCCGGCGCGCAGCCGCCGCAGACCCTGCTCCACCAGAATGCGGTTGGCGTCGTCCAGGCGCACCACGTCCGCCACCGTGCCCAGGGCCACCAGGTCGAGCAGGTCCACCACCGCGCCTTTCAGCCCCAGCCGCCGCTGCACCGCCATCAGCAGATAGAAGGCCACGCCCACGCCGGCCAGGTTGGCGGCGGGGAATTCGTCTCCCTCCAGCCGGGGGTTGGCGATGGCGTCCGCCTCGGGCAAGCGCTCGCCGGGCAAGTGGTGGTCGGTGATCAGCACGCGCATGCCCGCCGCCCGGGCGGCGGCCACGCCGTCCACGCTGGCGATGCCGTTGTCCACGGTGATGATCAGGTCCGGCTCGAACGACACCCGCGCCAGCTCGACGATGGCCGGCGACAGGCCGTAGCCGTACTCAAACCGATTGGGGACCAGGAAATCCGGACGGGGAAAGCCCAGCGCCTGCAGCCCGCGCACCATCAGCGCGGTGGCGGTGGCGCCGTCGGCGTCGTAATCACCGACGATGCAAATCCGCCAGTGCTGCTCGCGGGCGGCCAGCAGCAGCTCCACCGCCGCCGCCAGCCCCTGGAAGCGGTCCGGGTGCGGCAGCCGCCCCAGGGTCAGTTCCAGTTGCTCCGCGGCGGTCAGGCCACGACCGGCGAGAATGCGCGCCAGCAGCGGCGGCACGCCCGGCCAGTCCACGGACACCGGCGGGCGGCGGCGAATACGGGGGTACGAACTTACGGTCATGACATCCGGCAGTGGGGGCAATCGCGGCAAGCGTCCGGGTATCCACCCCTTGCGTCAAGGGAAACGACCCATAAGTCACACAGGGGGGCTAACATCAAGCGGCCGTGCTTCTTATACTTGGCGGCCCTGAGCGGGCTCGACCGGAAATGTGAGCAAACACTCACATGAAACGGCGGGCCACGCCCGCGGCCCCTCCGCGTACTTTGGGACTGGAGAGCAATCGTTATGATTTACCAAGGCAACGCCGTAAGCGTAGAACTGCTTGACGACGGCATCGCCGAACTGAAGTTCGACCTTCAGGGCGAGTCCGTGAACAAGTTCAACCGTGCCACTCTGGAAGACCTGAGCAAGGCCACCGAGGCCCTCAAGGGCAACGACCAGGTCAAGGGCATCGTGGTCACCTCCGGCAAGAAAGTGTTCATTGTCGGCGCCGACATCACCGAATTCACCGAAATGTTCGCCAACGACGAGGCGGAGATCGCCCAGTGGTCCCGCCAGGCGAACGATATCTTCAACGCCTTCGAAGATCTGGACGTGCCCAAGGTGGCGGCCATCAACGGCTTCGCCCTGGGCGGCGGCCTGGAAATGTGCCTCGCCTGCGAATTCCGGGTCATGGGCGAAGCCGCCCAGGTGGGCTTCCCGGAAGTGAAGCTGGGCATCTACCCGGGCTTCGGCGGCACCGTGCGCACCCCGCGCATCATCGGCGTGGACAACGCCGTGGAGTGGATCGCTACCGGCGGCCAGAACAAAGCGGACAAGGCCCTGAAAGTGGGCATCGTCGACGCCGTGGTCAAAGCCGGCGACGAACGTGACGCCGCCATCGACCTGGTCAAGCAGTGCCTGGCCGGCAAGATCGACTTCCGCGCCAAGCGCCAGGAAAAACTGGATCCCCTGCCGATGCCCCCGATGGAACAGATGATGGCGTTCCAGACCGGTATGGCCATGGTTCAGCAGCAGGCCGGCAAGAACTACCCGGCCCCGGTGGAAGCCGTGAAGTCCATGCAGAAGGCCGCCGGCATGAAGCGCGACGACGCCCTGGACGTGGAATCCAAAGGCTTCGCCAAGCTCGCCAAGACCCAGCAGGCCACCGCCATGGTGGGCCTGTTCCTGGCCGACCAGCAGGTCAAGAAAGTGAACGGCAAGACCGCCAAGGCCTCCCGCGAAGTGAAGCACGCCGCGGTACTGGGCGCCGGCATCATGGGCGGCGGCATCGCCTTCCAGTCGGCCCTCAAGGGCACGCCCATCGTGATGAAGGACATCAACGACAAGGCGCTGGACCTGGGCATGAACGAAGCGTCCAAGCTGCTCGCCAAACGCGTCAGCAAAGGCAAGATGGACGCCGCCGGCATGGGCAAGGTGCTCTCCGCCATCCGCCCCACCCTCAGCTATGAGGACTTCAAGGACATCGACGTGATCGTCGAAGCGGTGGTCGAGAACCCCAAGATCAAGCAGTCCGTACTGGCCGAGACCGAACAGAAAGTGGACGGCGCCATCCTCGCCTCCAACACCTCCACCATCTCCATCAACCGGCTCGCCGAAGCGCTCAAGAAGCCGGAAAACTTCGCCGGTATGCACTTCTTCAACCCGGTGCACATGATGCCCCTGGTGGAAGTGATCCGCGGTGAAAAAACCTCCGACGAAACCGTCGCCACCCTGGTCAACTACGCCCAGAAAATGGGCAAGAACCCGGTGGTGGTGAACGACTGCCCCGGCTTCCTGGTGAACCGGGTGCTGTTCCCCTACTTCGCCGGCTTCAGCATGCTGGTCCGTGACGGCGCCGACTTCCAGCAGGTCGACAAAGTCATGCAGAAATTCGGCTGGCCCATGGGCCCCGCCTACCTGCTCGACGTGGTCGGCATCGACACCGGCGTGCACGCCGCCAAGGTAATGGCGGAAGGCTTCCCCGACCGCATGGACCACGACTTCAAGGACCCGACCGAGATCATGTTCGAAAACGAACGCTATGGTCAGAAGAACGGCATCGGCTTCTACAAGTACGAGGAAGACAAGAAGGGCAAGCCCAAGAAAGTGGTCGACGAAAAGACCTACGAGCTGATCAAGCCCGCCGTCACCAGCGAGCCAAAGGACTACGACGCCGACGAGATCATCGCCCGTATGATGATCCCGATGTGCACCGAAACCGTCCGCTGCCTGGAAGACAACATCGTCGGCTCCCCCGCCGAGGCGGACATGGCGATGATCTACGGCATCGGCTTCCCTCCGTTCCGCGGCGGCCCGCTGCGCTACATCGACAGCATCGGCACCCAGGCCTTCGTGGAACTCTGTGACAAGTACGCCCACCTGGGCGCGCTGTACGAAGCGCCGCAAATGCTCAAGGACAAAGCCGCCAAGGGCGAGTCCTTCTTCGGCTAAGGCACGGGCAAAGGAGATTTTGAAATGAGTTTGAATCCGAAAGACGTGGTCATCGTCGATGCCGTGCGCACCCCGATGGGCAAAAGCAAGAACGGTATGTTCCGCAATGTACGCGCGGAAAAACTCTCCGCGCTGCTGATCCAGGCCCTGATGGAACGCAACGCCGGCTGGGACACCGCCACCACCGAGGACGTGATCTGGGGCTGCGTGAACCAGACCAAGGAACAGGGCATGAACATCGCCCGTAACATCGCCATGCTGGCCGGCGTGCCCCGCACCACCGCGGCGCAAACCGTCAACCGCCTGTGCGGCTCCTCCATGCAGGCCCTGCACAGCGCCGCCCAGGCGATCATGACCGGCAACGGCGACGTGTTCGTCATCGGCGGCGTGGAACACATGGGCCATGTGGCCATGGACCACGGCGTGGACCTCAACCCGGAACTGTCCAAGTACACCGCCCGGGCCTCCAACATGATGGGCCTGACCGCGGAAATGCTCGGCCGCATGCACGGCATCACCCGTGAACAGCAGGACGAATTCGGCGTGCGCTCCCACAAGAAAGCCTGGGAAGCCACCGAACAAGGCCGCTGGAAAAACGAAATCGTGCCCGTGGAAGGCCATGACGCCGACGGCCACAAAGTGCTGTGCGAAATCGACGAAACCATCCGTCCCAACGCCAGCCTCGAAGACATGCAGAAACTGCGCCCCGTCTTCGACCCGGTCAGCGGCACCGTCACCGCCGGCACCTCCTCCGCCCTCTCCGACGGCGCGGCGGCGATGCTGGTGATGACCGCCGAAAAAGCCCAGGCCATGGGCCTCAAGCCCCGCGCCAAGATCCGCAGCATGGCCGTGGCCGGCTGCGACGCCGCCATCATGGGCTACGGCCCGGTCCCGGCCACTCAGAAAGCCCTGGCCCGCGCCGGCCTGACCATCGACGACATCGACTACGTGGAGCTCAACGAAGCCTTCGCCGCGCAATCGCTGCCGGTGCTCAAGGACCTCAAGCTCCTCGACAAGATGAACGAGAAGGTCAACCTCAACGGCGGCGCCATCGCCCTGGGCCACCCCCTGGGCTGCTCCGGTGCCCGCATCACCGGCACCCTGCTGAACGTACTGGAAGGCAACGACGGCCAGATCGGCCTGGCCACCATGTGCATCGGCCTGGGTCAGGGCATCGCCACGGTGATCGAGCGGGTTTAACCCTTCTCTTCACCGTTGCCGAGAGCTGAAAAGCCCCGGCGGGTTCGCCCGCCGGGGCTTTTTTATGGTTGATCGCGGCTGAAGCCGCTCCTACACGGTGGGCTGGGTTCTTGATGTAGGAGCGACTTCAGTCGCGATGAAATTGGCACCACCGCTGACCTAGTCCGAAGCCCCCTCCCTTCTGAAATCCCCAAAATTGACAAACCTTGCAAGCGACTTAGCATCACTTTGTAACCCCCAACCCCAGGAGAGTGAGCATGCACATCTCACTAACCCCCGAACTGGAAGAGCGCATCAAAACCAAAGTGGAAAGCGGCCTCTACAACAACGCCAGCGAAGTCATCCGCGAGGCCCTCAGTTTCGTGGAAACCCATGAAGAATGGATCAATGAAATCAAGCCCGCGCGCCTGCGTGAGCAGCTTAGGGAAGGCGTGAATCAATTGGACCGTACGAGGGCACACGCATAACCTCAAAAACCGGCCTGGACGATCTGTTCGAAGAGCTGAAGGCGTAACAATGCCAACCTCACTGGCCCTCTCACCCGCCGACCACTAGGACCTGGTAGCACTCCGGCAATATAGTGCTCTCGATTGCGAAAGCACCGCCCCGACCAATACCTGGACGAGTTAAAGGAAGCCATTTGGTCGCTTCTTGAGTATCCAGAGACAGACAGGACGCGCCCTGAATTATCGAGTGAAATCCGCAGCCTACCAGTGTCCAGCCAAGTCATTTTCTACCGAATAGAGCGAGAACAACAGCTAGAGATCATTCGAATCCTGCATTCGCGGCAGGATGTGGACCGGCACCTTTGATGAATCGCTTTAAGGTTTCTCTCGCAAAGACCTAAGCACCGGCAAACCCACTAAGCTGCGCCCAACAGTGTATCTATCTGTTTGTTCAACCAGCCCATCGCCACACCTATACTGTACACCTATAGAACCGGCCAAAGGGTTGCATAAGAGCCTTTAATTTCCAGAAAATATTTGATTAATAAGTTCAGCAAGGTCTTGCAAAACTTCCGCTGAGGTATCTGACAATCCCGTATCTTCGTGCATATGGTAATTTCGCATCCGTCTCGCGCCATGAAGGGCTTTTCTAGCCACCTGCATAGAACGCAATTCCTGCAGGATCTGTTCTTCGGTTGGTTTTGGACTGGCAACAGGTTCGGCCTCTATCTCTCCATTCAGGATCATTTTCCGTACATGTCGCTCTCTAACACGTTCTGCAGCAATCGGGCGCATCGAAAACATTTTTTCATCCGTAACCCAGCTCTGCTCTAGAGCAATTTCCACATAGTTCGCCAAAGTCTTAGGAGGATTCTGAGAAAGGGCGCCTTTTACAGCATCGTACTTTGCCTTTAGGGCTTGCTCCAGTGCCTTATATCCAATAATTTCCGCCGACTGGTGCAACCTATAAGAATAGTAGCTATAGAGAGATATATTTTTTGCGTTCTCAAAAGTCTGCCGAACGTCGATCGGGACCTTCTCCTCAAGCACAATTCGAGCCACCCTGGCGTGCCAGCTAGTAATATCGAGACTATCATTGCGCGAATCGGGAAGCCCAAACTCTTCCAACGACTTCAGAGCATCATCCTTGGCTATAAACTGGCGCTCATTAAGACTCATTAGGACCTCAGTCTTCAAGGAAGATACCAATCCACCAGATTCCTTATATACGCGGGGGCGTCATCCACGATTCTTTTAAATATTATTTCTTCTTCACTAACAAACTGCACATAATCTGCTATTTCCGAAACATATTCAGGAGGAAAACCATAGCGCATCATAAGAGCGTGCATACTATCATTGGTCCCATATCGGATGAGCTCTATTATCTTATCCGACCTTTGATCATTTGTTTTTTCTTTATACACCTTAAATGCCGCAATAAACACATCACAGAGAGAATAAGAAATAACCTTATCAATATAATCGTATGTATCATAAACAATACGGTCATAACTTGCTTCGCTCGCAGCAGTACCTTTTGGGAAAACGGAAAAACTATGCACCAAGGACGCATCAGGCAGAGTACTAGCCGGTTGAGAAAAAAGCGCCTCACCTTTGTACGCCTCATCACGCCTTGCAATTCTATTAAACCTAAGACCAACAATCTCTTTGAATGACCAACCTTGAAATACGAGCAACAAAATTCCCATAGCCTGCATAAAAACCGATTCCTCAACTTCTCCTAGCCTCCGACCCAATGAAGCCTGAAATATCGAGGAAAAAGATTTCTTTAGAATATCCCTGGCGGCCTTTTTGCTTTCGCCACGCAAAGCCCCCTTCACCGTAGGCTCACTATAAATGATAGATATTATTTCCTTACAGTCACAAAGGATATTATCTTTAGACAACCTCTCAACTTTAGTAAGTGGTAAGTTTTTGTCATCGTCAAATGTACCAGATTTGATCGACTCAACCAATTCTCGCACATCATCATCCTCATTAAATTCATCATCCAAAACCGACTTATTACTTAATCTAAAATCTGACCGGCTCTTTTCTACAAATAGCTTTGCATTTTTTGTATATACATACCCATAGTCAAAATTTTTAGAACTTGAAAGCCTTCCTGCTCTTCCAATAAGATTTTTAAAGGCTAGAGATCTAAATTTTTCGCCCCCACCCAAGAATCTCATACTTTCAAGCCAAACTATGTCAAATGGCATATTGACTCCTTGCGCCAAGGTACTTGTCGCAAAACAAAGTTTGGCAAAACCAGAACGAATAAAGTCTTCCACCAAAAATCTTGCCTCAAGAGGTATTGAGCCATGATGGATAACAACCCCCCTCATCATAAGATCAATCATTTTTGATTTATATGCGCTACCATCCGCCCCGATCATGGATGCTATTTGAGAAATAATATTTTTCGCATCGTCATCAACAACAAATGAAAATCTATTTATATATTTCGAAAACCCCTCCAAAAAACTGCCGTTATATATGGACGCTTTTGAAACATATACAAGCACTGACTTATTGCCATCCAAAGCAAAATCTTCAAACTTTCCCGAAAACTCCTTACATTCATTGACTCTATATCCTCGATCCGAATGCGGCGAAAAATAATAGTATTTCTTATTGATGCTATGCTTTTGAACACAAACCCTACCTACAGCAGCCTGCATATAAGCTTTTGCGTAGCTGCAATCTTTCGGAAGATCATGTTTCTCTATTTGGGCCTCTGGGTTATCAACAAAAGGGTGTGCAAATAACATTTTCGCATTTCGGAACTTCCTTTCAGCCCGTCTCACCAAAGCATCAAAGTAAACACCTCGCCGCCCTTCGTCTGAAATTTGAGCTTCATCAAAGAAGAAAAAATTCACCTCTAGAGAAAAATCTTTACTGAATAACTCTCTAGCTCTTTCTGGCGTAAGTACGAATATGCGCTTCAACGACCTTTTCTTGAATACCTCATCAACGTGAGCCAATATCATGACACTTTTATCAGCACCAAATCGCCTCTTCATAGACTTCACATATTCAGCTATCAACGCTCTTGTCGGAACAACGACTACGGAATTTCCGTCAATTTCCGCAATATAATCTCGTGCGGAATAAGATTTTCCGGCACTAGTGGGGGCGGATATAGATACGAAGCGTTTTTCCTCGAGCGCCCGCCTCATGCTTGCCTGAACAGGTGTAAGGATTGAGCCATAATTCCTTTTATGCTGCTCACCAAATCCAAGCATCAAAAGGGAATAGACATTCGTTGGATTGGTATCTTTATAAAAAAGCCCTAAAGCAGACAAAATTCGCTCTTCAAAAAAAACAAAAACATCAGGATGGAATATTTTATAATAACTAACCTTCTCAAGTATTCCTTCTGAGACAGGGCCATTTTTGTGGATATCCTCGAGAATTTCAGAGAGATCCACAAAGGGCTCCTCCGAATCGATGGTGCTTATTATACTCAATGCGCCACCCCTACAAGATAAAATGCTTCCACTTCGCCAAGATCAAAATCTTCCAATATTTTCTTTAATGCGTTGTTCATAACTTTAACCTCGTCTTTCGCATTTAAAGAGAAGGCAGCCACGACACCAAACAAATCACAATCCAAATTATCTATAGCATTTTTCGAAACGAAATTACCTAAATGAACACCATCTCTTAGATGCTTTTCCTCCCCAATAAAACTTTTTGCTTGCTTTATTGCTTCAGAATAGGGACTGCTAGATGATTTAAATTTTGCCTCCCCAAAATTGACTAAATCGAAAGGGCAAACGGTATGAAAATCAAAGCCTTCGTTTTGTTTTTTTTGCGGCTTCCATAGCTCCGCAAGCGGAACCTCATGATGCGAGAAAATGGCTCCCAGAGCTTTGGATGACCCCATCGAAACTATAAGCTCCCCCAACTCTGCGCCCACACCAACCTCTTCTTCAGAAATCTCATTGAATATTTTGACCAAAATTTCTGCGGTTTCTTGAGCAGTTTTCCGATAAGCTCTTCTCGCTCTCTCGTCAAGATCCATTATCCAAGAGGTATCTTGAACGCTAGCGGCCAACTCAGCAGACAACCTCATAACGTCTTGAATAGACACCTTGCAAAGCCTAATTTTTTCGTAACCAGGCACTGACTCCATCTCCTGAAAAGTACACCCGGCCTTCTCATCAGAAAAAATTTTATTTTTTGCCATTAAAGAAACCATTACCTATATTTTTTTCGTCTTTATTAAGGTCACGCATGGAAAATGCGATAAGCGAGGAAAAGCGGGGCAGCCATGAGCCGCCATGGCTGTATTCTTCCTGCTGAAGTCAACTGAGGCACATTGGCAGGTCAGCTGCCGGGAATGTCTGAAATTTTTTAACCCAGGATATAAAGCCTCGGCGCCGGGAGACCCTATCCGCTTCATGATATCCGGTTTCCAGTCCTTTACTTCCAGGAACAGCAGACCTCGCCCGGGGTTCAGGACGATAAAATCCGGGTAGCGGCGTTGGTGGCCGAGGGGGATGTCGTACCAGACGGTGTAGTCGTCTTCGAGCAGGGTTTCCAGGCGCTGGCCCAGGCGGCGTTCGCCGGGCGTCATGCGGCGTACCGTGCTGAGATTGGGGATTATGACCGCCATGGCCCGGCGCTCCCCTGCCACCCCTTGATCACCCCGAATCCGCTCCGCGGGTCAGGCATCCCTTTGCCCCCTGCTTATCCTTTTTTATTTCACGCCCTCTTCGGGGCGGCTTTTTTGTGAAACAGGTCCGAATTTACCGGGAGATTAGGGAAAAATGCAAGGCATGGAGACGTTCGCGGAATGCTCCCTGGATAGGCGCCGTTCGGGATGGTCCGATTTCAAGGTTTTACCGGCGGGGCCGGTTTGTCCCAGTTGAGCATGACGACGTAGCCGGGATTCTGATGGGGTCGATGAGAAAGAACGAGGCTGACGGTTTCTCCTTCGGGCAGAGACCAATACACCGTCTGAAGGCTGGCCACGGTGTCTGTCATACCCTCGAGCCACATCAGAGTATTCACGAAAAAGCCCAAGTTGAATGTGTCCAGGTCGGGAGGGCCAAATCGAGCTTCTACCTTTTCACGCAGCGTTTTCAGGTGATGACGTTGTTCGGCTTTGGTGTGAAAGGCGATGGAGCGGACAAGTCCCGTGACCTTATTGTCCCGGCAGTCATACAGGCGGGCTCGGCGAGTGTTGGCGTCCTGGATCTGGAAGGCCAGCATCCCTTCGTGAAGCATTTTTTCCAAGGGTAGTCCGGGCTCCGCTCCACGGGCGATTTCCATGGCGTAAACGTCCCGGCAGCCGTCCCCGGGGGCAACGCCACCAAAGATGTCCGCCCAGCCCAGGGCGGGAAACAGAATAGCGCCGAGCAGCGACGTTCGCAGGATCTTGCGGCATTGAGGGTTCATGGGCCGATCATCGCACAAACCCTGTCCTCTCAGGCAGGGCTTACGACTCGCCGGTATAAGCCCTGACCTGATCCCCTTCCAACACATAACCGGCGGTGCCGTATTCGGTCTTCCGGGAGTCCACTTTCAGCGTGCCTTCGATTTCCACGGCGTCCCACATCATGTCCACGGGCATGCCTTCGCCCTGCATTTTGACCAGCACCACCTGGTTGCGGGGCGGCGGGGGGTAGTGGATGCAGGCGCCGAAGTACGGGACCAGCAGGAATTCGCGCAGGTGTTTGTCGTCGCCTTCCAGGGGGACCACGAAGCCGGGGAGACTCAGGGCCGTGTCGTTCAGGTCCTGGCGCAGGGGGGCATTGCTCCAGGCGTCCTGCATGGCGTCGAAGAGTTGCACGGCGCGGGCGTCGGTGTCTTCCAGTTGGTCGGGGGAGTTGTTGCCGTAGATCTCCTTTGAGATGGCTTCGTATTCGGCGCGGGGGTCCCAGTCCTTGGGGACCAGAGTGTCCCAGACATTGGATTCCGCCTGAATGTCGGCGGGTTCGGCGGGCGGTTCCGAGGGCTCGGCGCCCGGTACCGGGGTGCTCAGCAGCAGGGCGAGCAGAGCGAGGGGAAGGGCTTTCATATCAGCTCCGGGGGGTGAGGCCGTCGGCGAGGCTGTTGCGGAAGGCCTTTTCGGCGGGCAGCAGGCCGGCCAGGGAGCCGGCCAGCAGCACGGCGGCGGCCAGGGGCAGTTCCGCCATGGCCAGCAGGTGCGTGGGCAGCCGCAGGGACCATTCCGTCAGCGCCCAGGGGGCCAGGATTTGTTGGGCGGCGAACAGCAGCGGCAGGCCGGTGACGCAGCCGGCCAGGGTGAGGCAGAGGCTTTCGCCGACGATCACGCCGTAGACGGTGCCGCGTCCGGCGCCGGCGGCGCGCAGCACGGCCAGTTCGTGGCGGCGGCCTTCCAGGGCCGCCAGCACGGTGGAGATCAGCACCAGCAGCGCCACCAGGAATACCGCCACGGCGGCGGCGCGCAGGGCGTTTTCCACGTTGGCGGTCATGCGCCACAGGCGCTGGAGTTCCACACCGGGGATGATGGCGCTGAGCGGTTCGCCGTCGTAGCGGGACAGTTCCCGCTGCAGGCCGAGGATGGCGGTGCGCTGTTTCAGGCCGAGCATTACCGCGTTGACGGTGTCTGGTTTGTCGCTGGCGGCCGGGCGACCGGGCACGGGATAGGCGTAGCGGCCGCCGCTGTGGATCGCCGCCATGGCCTCCAGCGAGATATAGAGGCCCTGGTCCACCGGGGTGCCGGTGGGGGCGAGGATGCCGCTGACGGTGAAGGGGTGGTCGTCGTGCTCGATGATGGCCGGGCCACCGCCGGAGCCGTGGGCGAGCACCACCGGCGTGCCCGGTTGATAGTCCAGACGGCGGGCCACGTCGCTGCCAAGCACTACCTGATCCGGGCCGGCGAACCAGTCACCGGTGGCCAGTTCCAGGGACCGGTCGCGGCCGTAGCGGTAGTGGTCCAGGTAGCCGTGGTTGGTGGCCACCACCGGGAAGCCACGGTGAAAGTCGCCCAGGGCGATGGGGATCCACCATTTCACCTGGGGATGGGCGGCCAGGTGCTCCACGGTGCGCCATTCGATGCCGGCGGTGGGTTCGCTCAGGTGGAAGACGCTGTAGAGCAGGATATTGGTGGGGCCGCCCCGGGCGCTGACGATCAGGTCCATGCCGGAGACGGTGCTGGCGAAGTTGGCGTGCACTTGGTGGCGCAGGCGCTCGATGCCGAGAATCATCACCAGGCTCAGGGCGATGGCGGCGACGATCAGCGCGGCGGAGGTTTTGCGGGTGCCCAGGGACGCGAGGATGAGTCTAGGCAGCATGGCGGGCCGCCCGGTTGAGAGCCTCGAACGCCAGGGAGCGGTGGAAGAACGGCGCCACCGCCGGGTCGTGGCTGACCATCAGCAGCGCGCTGCCGCCCCGTTCGCATTGATCCGCCAGCAGCCGCATCAGGCCGTCGCGGTGGCCGCTGTCCAAGGCGGAGGTGGGCTCGTCGGCGACGATCAACTCCGGCTGGCCGAACAGGGCCCGGGCCGCCGCCACCCGCTGCTGCTGGCCGAACGACAGCTGATGGGCGGGCAGGCGCGCCACCGTCTCGTCCAGGCCGAGCCGCCGCAACAGCGCCAAGGCCGCCGGGGCCCGCTCACCGGGCTCGCGCTCGCGGCGACGCGGCGAGAACGCCGGGGTCAGCGCCACATTGTCCAGAGCGGACAGATACGGCAGCAGATTGAAGGCCTGGAAAATCACGCCCATATGGTCGGCGCGGAAGGCGTCGCGGCGGCGCTGGGACAGGTCGGAGAACGCCTCGCCGGCGATGTGGATGTCGCCGCGCTGCAGCGGGCGAATGCCGGTGACCAGCGACAGCAGCGTGCTTTTGCCGCAGCCGCTGGGGCCGTGGATCAGCACCCGTTCACCGGGCGCCAGGGTGAGCCGCTCCACCGCGATAAAGGGGCGCGGCTGGCCCGGGTGGTGGAAGCGCAGGTCTTCCAGGTCCAGGGCCGGGATCATGCGTCGTCCAGAGTCAGCCGGGTTTGGCCGGGGGCCAGCCGTCGGGCGCCCTGCCCTTGTGGCCGCAGCAGAATCACCTCGGTGGTGAGCGCCGGGAAGTCGGCCAGGAACGCCCAGGTCACCGCGTCCAGGCGGTCCATGTGGGCACACTGGTAGGTCCAGCTGGCCTCCAGATCCTGATGGCCCCCGCCCGCG
>NZ_JBKFTK010000003.1:522482-662374 GCF_046507805.1 Alloalcanivorax sp. C16-1
TGGTCGTGGTCGTGGTCGTGGTCGTGGTCGTGGTCGTGGTCGTGGTCGTGGTCGTGGTCGTGGTCGTGGTCGTGGTCGTGGTCAGCCTGACCTTCCGGGAACAGCTCCGCCACTGTCGTGACCGCTTCCTCCCGCAATTCGCAGCCCGCCGCCGGCGACGGTCGCGGTGCCGTGACCTTGTCCATTTGTTCCTGGTACCGGGCCCGCTCGTCGGCGTCCGCCGGCGGCCGCTCGGCGCCGACGATGTCCATCAGCGGCGCCCGGAACGACAGGGTCAGGGTGTCCCCTTCCACCACCAGCGCCGCCTCCGCGCGGCCGTGCTGATGCACCGGGGCGGCCTGGGCGGCGGTCAGTAATCCGAGCAGTGGCAGCGTCGTGCCCGCGGCCAGCGTGGTCCGCGTTATCCATCGAAACATGATGAATCCCGAGCAGCGAAAACGATGTTATAAGATAACATCTCCACATGACCGCACAAGCCAGCATTTAAAATCAAAAAAACTGATGACATCGCGGCAAAATAGTCGCTTTTCCATCAGCTGCTTCAATCCTACAGTGACGTCATTGAGGCCGGCATTCCGCCGGCACCGAGGAGGTCACCATGATCGAGCGGCGGACATTTCAACATCTGGGCGGGGCCGACCACGGCTGGCTGAACGCCAAACACCATTTCTCCTTCGCCGGGTACCACGATGCGAAACGAATGCATTGGGGCGACCTGCGAGTCTGGAACGACGACACCATCGCGCCGCACACCGGGTTCGCGCCGCATTCGCACCGGGATATGGAGATCATCACCTATGTGCGCGAGGGAGCGATCACTCACCAGGACAACCTGGGTAATCAGGGCCGCACCGAGGCCGGCGATGTGCAGGTGATGTCCGCGGGCACCGGGATCACGCACAGCGAGTACAACCGGGAGGCCACGCCGACGCGGATTTTCCAGATCTGGATTATCCCCAACGCCAGCGGGTTGCCGCCGACCTGGGGCAGCCGGCCGTTTCCGAAGGCGGGCCGGGACGGTGGTTTCAAGGTGCTGGCCAGCGGCTACGACGACGGCGACGCCCTGCCGATCCAGGCGGACGGTCGGGTAGCGGCGGCGGCGCTCAGCGCCGGGCAGGAGGCCACCTATACGCTGGCGGCGGGCCGCAAGGCCTATCTGGTGCCGGCCAAGGGGCGCGTGCGGGTGAACGGTGTGCTGGCCGAAGCCGGTGATGGGCTGGCCATCGAGGACGAGACCACGCTGGTGGTCAGCGCCGAGGCGGACAGCGAAGTGGTGCTGGTGGACGTGGCCTGAACCGGCCCTCGAAAAGCCGAGCCCCCGCGGAACACCGCGGGGGCTTTTTCATGGGCACGCCATCGGGGTGGCGGGCCCGGCTATCCGGCTAGGGCTCCGGGTCCAGGTCGGGGGCGGGCACGAACGTTTGGGTGGTGCCGCTGCGGCCTTCGTGGACGTGTTCCCAGGTGGCGTTCACCTTGGGTTCGGCGCCGCTCAGGTCGACGGTGGCATCGACCAGGTAGCCGGCCATGGACATGCCCAGCAGGCGCAGGGTCCGGCCTTTCGTGCCGACCACTTCGGCCACCACGATGCTCCCGTACTCCACGTCGTTCTCGATCTGCTGGGAGGGCGGGCCGCCTTCAAAGAAACCGAACGGCGAGCCGCGCACGCCCATGCTTGAGTCGGCGATCACGAACGGCGCATCGCTGTTCTCACCGATGCCAATGGCCAGCGGCAGCAAGTCCGCGAAGTCATCGGCCAGGTCCTGGTCGTAGAGCGGGTCAAAGGTCAGGCGGCGGGTGGCTTCGAAACGCGGGTAGTCGCTGCCCGTCGGCTGGCCGGTCGCCCGCCCCTTGTTGAAGGTGGCGTCGATAAAGGTCGTGGCGCCACTGGTGCCGTCGATCTTGAAATCGTCGCCGCTGCCCAGGGTGTTCAGCCAGTCCGAGCCTTCATCGAAACCGGTGGCGGTGTAGAGGCCCTCGGCGGATTGGTTGCTGCCGTAAACGGCGCCTTCCCGGGTGACCAGGAAGGTCATGCCGTTACTCGTATTGGCGGTGTGGTGCACGGTGCCGCGGTACAGGCCGGCATTGGTGAGATGCAATGCCAGGGTAACGTGGTCCTCGGCGTCGCCGGCGTCCACCAGGGCGCGGGGCCCGCCGGGCAGGTCGGTGGTGAGCATTTCCAGGGCCGAGGCAATCGCGGTCTCGAACGCCGCCGGGTCCAGACTGAAGTCGATGGCCAGGCCCAGATTCTGGTGCGAGGCGGGATCGATCTGGATGCCGTTCTCCAGGTCCTGGTCGGCGTCCAGGCTGATCAGGAAGCGGCTGATGTTGATCACCGTGAAGTCGGTTTCGTCGGCGCCCTCGCCGGCCAGGTCCGCCGGGGTGATGAAAACGGTGTTGCCGTCCACCACGGCCTCGCCCAGTTCAATATCGCCAACCAGAAAGCGTGCCGTGCTGCCGTCCGGACAACGCAGCACGCCCTGCTCGCCGGTGGTCTTGGTGCTTGAATCATCGCAGGTGTAGTGCAGACCGGTGACCGCGTTGTCCACGAAGTGGGCGCTGCGCGTGGCCGCCTCCCCGCCGCTACCGGACCCGCTGGAACCGCTGGAGCCGCCACAACCGCTGATAGCCAGGATCGCGGCCACGGCCGCCCCGGCGAAAACGCGTTTATCCATTTTATCCCCCAAAATATTATGTAGTGCGCCCTTGCTGTTATGGATCCCCGGACGCGTTGCCGAAAGATTCTAGGCACGCGCTTCGGGAATACCGTGACGCACAACACATTCCATTCGGCTACCCGTGAGTTGTTGCCAGGCCGGCCACCGCCCGGGCATGGGCCTGGATCGCCAGAGCCACGTCGTCGGGGGTGATGGATTCGGCGGGGTGGTGGCTGATGCCGCCCTTGCAGCGCACGAACAGCATGGCCACCGGCCAGTGGTCGGCCAGGGCGATGGCGTCGTGGCCGGCGCCGCTGGGCAGGTGCGGGGCGTCGCCCTGCACCGCCGAGACGGCCTCGGCCAGGTGGTGTTGCAGGCCGGCGTCGCAGGCGGTGGCGGCGATGCGGTAGAACTCATCGGCCTCGAAGGTCAGGCCGCGGCGTTCGGCGATGGCGTGGGCGCGGGCCAGCAGGTCGTCGAGCAGGGCTTCCAACGGTTGTTCTTGCGGGCCGCGAATATCCAGGGTCAGGCGTGCTTGCCCGGGGATCACATTCACCGCCCCGGGCTTGCACTGCAACGCGCCCACCGTGGCCACCAGGTCCGGACCGGCTTCGCGGGTGGTCCTTTCGATTTCGGTCATCCATTCGGCGGCGCCGGCCAGGGCGTCGCGGCGCTGGGTCATGGGCACGGTGCCGGCGTGGCCGGCCTGGCCGGTGAAGGTGCAGTTCAGCCGGCGCGCGCCGTTGATGGCGGTGACCACGCCCAGGGCCCGGTCGGCCTGTTCCAGGCAGGGGCCCTGTTCGATGTGCAGTTCCAGGTAGGCGGCGATATCGCCCACCGGACGGGCGGCGTCGGCCACCCGCTGCGGGTCCAGGCCGAACTCGCGCAGGGCGTCGGCGAGGCGGATGCCCTGGCCGTCCTCCTGGTCCAGCCAGCCTTCCGGCCAGGTGCCGGCAATCGCCCGGCTGCCCAGCAGCGTGATGCCGAAGCGGGTGCCCTCCTCGTCGGCAAAGCCCACCACTTCAACGGCCAGGGGCAGGCGGACGTTTTGCCGGTGCAGATGGCGCACGGTTTCGATGGCGGTGAGCACGCCGAGCATGCCGTCGTAGCGGCCGGCATCGCGCACCGTGTCCAGGTGCGAGCCGAGCAGCAGCGCCGGCGCCTCAGGGGCGGCGCCTTCGTAGCGGCCGCGGATATTGCCGACGCTGTCCTGGTGGACGGTCATGCCCGCCTCGCGCATCCAGTCGCCGGTGAGGGCGTTGGCGCGCTTATGCTGCGGCGACAGATAGACGCGGGTGAGCGCGTCCGGGGTTTCGCTGATGGCGGCCAGCTGGTCGCAGCGGGCCATCACCCGCTCGGCGGCGGCCAGGGCCTGGTCCGGGGTCATGGCGGCCGCGGTCATGAGGCGCCCGCCGCGTGTTGGTCGTAGTAGTCCCAGGCCGCCTGGGCGCCGCCGCCGTCCGGCGCGCGGAAGCCGAGCCGCCGCAGCACCGCTTCCAGGGCGGTGAGGGTTTGCAGCACGCAGTCCTTGCGGGCGTTGTAGCCCATGGTGCCGATGCGCCAGATCTTGCCCTGCAGGGGGCCGAAGGAGGTGCCGATCTCGATGCCGAAATCGTTGAGCAGCAGGCCGCGCACCTGCTCGCCGGGGATGCCGTCGGGAATGCGCACGCACAGCACGTTGTTCATTTTGTGGTTGAGGTCGCCGAAGGTGTCCAGGCCCATGCCCCGGACGCCATGGAGCAAGGCGGTGCCGTGCAGGGCGTGGCGGGCGATGGTGTTATCCAGCCCTTCCTGGAGGATCAACCGGGCGCACTCGCGGGCGGCGAACAGCATGCTGGTGGCCTCGGTATGGTGGTTGAGGCGCTCCGGGCCCCAGTAGTCCATCACCATGCCCAGGTCGAAATAGTTGGAGGCGATCCTCTCGTCCTCGCCGTCCTGGTGGGCCTCGGTGCGGATGCCTTGCTCCACATGCTTGCGGCGGCGAATCACGTCTTCCAGGTTCGGGCCCAGGGTCACCGGGGCGCTGCCGGAGGGGCCGCCCAGGCATTTCTGCAGGCCGGCGGACACCGCGTCCAGGCCCCAGGCGTCGGTTTCCAGAGGATTGCCGCCGAAGGAGGCGGTGGCGTCGGTGTAGAACAACACGCCGTGGCGGCGACAGATGTCGCCCAGTTCCGCCAGGGGTTGCAGCTGGCCGGTGGAGGTGTCGCCCTGCACGGTGAGCAGCAGCCGGGGTTTGACGCGCCGGATGGCGTCCTCGATGGCCTGGGGTTCGAACACCTGCCCCCAGGGCACCTCGATGCTGTGCACCTCCGCCCGGCAGCGGCGGGCGATCTCGCAGAGCAGATGGCCGAAGCGGCCGAACACCGGCACCAGCACCCGATCGCCGGGGCGGATGGCCGACACCAGAATCGCCTCGATGCCGGCCCGGGAGGTGCCGTCCACCAGCATCGTCCAACGGTTTCCGGTGCGGAACAGGGCCCGATAGAGCGCCATCACCTCATTCATGTAGCCGGTCATGGAGGGGTCGTACTGGCCCACCAGCTGGGCGGCCATGGCCCGGAGCACACGGGGGTCCGCGTTGATCGGGCCAGGGCCCATCAATAACCGGGCGGGGGGATTGATCTGGTCGAACTGGCTGATGTCCAGCATGGGCGTCCTCGTTACGGCCGGTCCCTGAAGAAACCGCCAAAGAAACAATAGTTTCAATAATACACACAAGAAACGATTGTTCCAATATTGGTGTCAGTAACGCCGTCAAGCCGGCCATGCCCGGCCCGTGAACCGCTAGCGGGAGGGTTTTTCCAGTTCGTCCAGATCGTCGTAGAGGTCGGTGATGTCGTGGATGCGGCGGCGTCCGGCGGCCAGCGCCTCATGCAGCACCGCGTTGGCCAGCAGGCTGGCCAGGCTCATGGCGGCGGCGTAACTGTCGAAAGCGGACAGGCTGTCCAGCGGCACCGGGAAGGGCCAGCGGGCCAGCTCCGGCAGCGTGCGGGCCTCCGGCTCGCACAGCAGCAGCACCGGCACCCGGCGTTGTTGGAGGCTTTTCAGCAGGGGCTCGATCAGCCGGGGGCGGCGGCGGAACGCCACCACCACCACCACATCGTCCGGGGTCAGGTCCACCAGTTCCTCGGCCAGGGTCTGCCCCGGCTGCGGCGCCAGGCGCACCCGTTCACGAGCCTGGACGAGCTGCTGGCGCAGATGCAGAGCCACCGGATAGGCGTTGCGCTGGCCGACGATCAGCACCTGGCCGGCACCGGCCAGGGCCGCCGCCGCCTCGCCCAGCCGGCGGGCGTCCAATCCGGCCAGGCAGCGATTCAGGTTGGCCAGCTCCTGCTGGTAGTGGCGGGCCGGCAGGGTGTCACCGTCCGCCAGATTGCGGGCGTCCACCAGGGGCACACCGCTTTGCCGCAGGGCACGCAGCTCGTCGCGCAGGGCCTTGTAGCCGCTGTAGCCGAGCCGCTTGAACAGGCGGCTGACGGTGGGCTTGGACGCCCCGCTCAGCCGCGCCAGCTCGGCGCTGTTGTAGCTAATCAGGTCGTCGTAATGGTCGAGGATAAAGTCCGCCACCCGCCGTTCCTGGGGAGAAAGCTCCGCATGGCGGGCGCGCAGGCGTTCATCCAGCGGGGACGGCATGGCACGGTCTCGAAACGGTGGGAGCAAACATGGCGGGGCCCTGAAACCTTTGTTTCAGGCACCCTACCACAGGCGTCCGCCCGGTGCCGCCGTCAGGCCACGCCCTGGCTTTTCAGGTAGTCCTCGTAGCTGCCGTGGAAATCGACGATGCCGGTGGGCGTCAGCTCGATGATGCGGGTGGCCAGGGACGACACGAACTCCCGGTCGTGGCTGACGAACAGCAGCGTGCCGGGGTAGTTTTCCAGGGCCAGGTTGAGCGACTCGATGGACTCCATGTCCAGGTGGTTGGTGGGTTCGTCGAGCAGCAGGATGTTGGGCCGCTGCAGCATGATCTTGCCGAACAGCATGCGGCCCTGCTCGCCGCCGGAGATCACGTTGACGGTTTTGTTGATCTCCGTGGAGGAGAACAGCAGCCGGCCCAGAGTGCCGCGAATCACCTGCTCGTCGTCGCTGGGCTTGCCCCACTGGCTCATCCAGTCGAACAGGTTCAGCTTCTGCTCAAAGTCGGCGGCGTGGTCCTGGGCGTAGTAGCCCAGGGTGGCGTTTTCGGACCACTTCACCTGGCCGGCGGTGGGTTCCAGATCGCCCACCAGACAGCGCAGCAAGGTGGATTTGCCGACGCCGTTGGGGCCGATGATGGCGATGCGCTCGCCCACTTCCACGCGCAGGTCCAGGCCGGAGAACAGTTCTTCATCGAAGGTTTTCGCCAGGCCCTTCACTTCCAGCGCATTCCGGAACAGCTTCTTGTCCTGCTCGAACACGATGTACGGGTTCTGGCGGCTGGAGGGCTTGATCTCTTCCAGCTTGATCTTGTCGATCTGCTTGGCCCGGGACGTGGCCTGCTTGGATTTGGAGGCGTTGGCGGAGAAGCGGCTAACGAACTGCTGCAGGTCGGCGATCTGCGCCTTCTTCTTGGCGTTGTCGGCGCGCTTGCGTTCCAGCGCCTGGGTGGCGGCGGTCATGTACTCGTCGTAGTTGCCCGGATAGACGCGCAGCTCGCCGTAGTCCAGATCCGCCATGTGCGTGCACACACTGTTCAGGAAGTGGCGGTCGTGGGAAATGATGATCATGGTGCACTGGCGCTGGTTGAGCACGTCTTCCAGCCAGCGGATGGTGTTGATGTCCAGGTTGTTGGTCGGTTCGTCCAGCAACATGATGTCCGGGTCCGAGAACAGCACCTGGGCCAGCAGCACGCGCAGCTTCCAGCCCGGGGCGACTTCGCTCATCGGGCCGAAGTGCTGCTCCACGGGGATGCCCACGCCGAGCAGCAGATCGCCGGCGCGGGACTCGGCGGTGTAGCCGTCCAGCTCGGCGAACTCCGCTTCCAGCTCGCCGGCACGAATGCCGTCTTCCTCGGTCATCTCCGCCTTGGCGTAGATGGCGTCACGCTCTTCCTTCACCGTCCACAGTTCTTCATGGCCCATGATCACGGTGTCCACCACCGAATACTGCTCGTAGGCGAACTGGTCCTGGCGCAGCTTGCCGATGCGCTCGTTGGCTTCCTTGGACACATTGCCCGCGGAAGGCTCCAGGTCACGGCCGAGGATCTTCATGAAGGTGGATTTACCGCAGCCATTGGCGCCGATCAGGCCGTAGCGGTTGCCGTCCCCGAATTTCACGGACACGTTCTCGAACAGCGGCTTGGCGCCGAACTGCATGGTGATATTGGCGGTGGTCAGCAAAGTTGTTCTACCGGCTAGAGGGGAAGTGGTGGGGCGAAAGGCGGCGGATTATCGCACACACCCGCCCCCACGGTCACACCGCCTCGCCTTAACCCCCCTTTCCACCCCACCAAAATCCCCGCTAAGCCCCAAAAACCCACCCCAATTCCCCCCTGCCCCCTTTCAAATCAACCCCTTACCGGGGTCTGACCCCGGCGAGGCGGCGCCGTAGTGTTTCGGCGGTGAGCACCAGGAGCAGGCTGATGCCGGCCAGGGGGAGTACCAGGAGCAGCACGGCCGCTCCGGTCATCAGCGTACGCGGGCGTACCGGTGGGCCGACGGGGGCGCCGAAGCCGCCGGCCGGGCGGCGGCGCCACCACATCGTCAGCCCGGTGATCACCAGGGCGATGATGGCGAGGCAGGCGAGCAGCATGACCAGTTGGTTGGCGCGGCCGAAGTAATTGCCCATGTGCAGGGCGACGCCGTATTCCACCGCCTTGGCGATGGCGCCGTAGTCGTCGAAGCCGGTATCCACCAGCACCTGGCCGTCGCTGTCAAAATGCAGGGTGCGCTGCCCTTGCGGGCGGGCCGGGTAGGTGTAGGCGCTGTAGGGGTCACCGGCCTCGGTGGGGATGGACAGTCGGTAGGCCAGCGGCAGACCCGCCGCGGCCAGGGCCGCATGCACCCGGTTGATGGCCGCCGGGGAGGTGTCCAGCGCCACGGCCGGGCCATGATGGTGGTGGTGATCATGGGCCGCCGGCACCGTGGGCAGCGGCGCCTGCTGCAGGGCCCAGGGCGCCTCACCCAGGGTATCCAGCAGCGTCTTGCCGCTGCCGCCGCCGTGGTGCCGCAACGCCGGCGGATAGCCCAGCCCGAGGGCGTTGCTGACCGGCGTCAGCACCCGGTCGCCCCAGAAGCTGGCCCAGGGCAGGCCGGTGATGATCAGAAACACGATCAGCACGGCGGCGTAGACGCCGGTCAACCGATGCAGCTCCCGCCAGCGGGCACGACCCCGCCGCTGACGGTTGAACCGGAAGCCGCCGCCCCGGCCCCGGGGCCACCACAGGTACAGGCCGGTGGCGATCAGAACCAACGCCCAACTGGCCGCCAGTTCCACCACCGCGTCACCGCCTTCCCCCAGCAGCAGGGAACCGTGCATGCGGTCGGCGAACCCCACCAGGGTGCGCGCATAGATGAAGTCGCCGAGCACCGCCCCATTGCCCGGGTCGACGAACACGCGGAACGGCTCGCCCTGTTCCGGCGTGACGAACACCTCGGCGCTGCGCCCCGGCTCCACCGGCATATCAATGCGGGTCACGGTGGTGTCGGGATAACGGGCGCGCACCGAGGCCACCAGGTCACCGGCGGGCCGGATGGTGTCGCCGCTGGGGGCAAAACGCAGCTGCGGATAAATCCAGTCGTTCAACTCGTCATTGAACAGATAGAGGGCGCCGGTGATCGACAGGATCAGCAAGAACGGGGCGGTGAACAGCCCCGCATAGAAATGCCAACGCCAAGCCGTGGCGTAGCCGCTGGCGGCCATCAGAAGCGCCCGGTCCAGCCGATCTCCACGGTGCGCGGCTCGCCGATGTAGACCTGGGTGGCGCTGTAGCCGGACCAGTCGGCGTAGAACTCGTCGGTGAGATTGCGCCCGCGCAGGGTCAGGGTGCCTTTGGCCACCGGGTAACTGATCCAGGCGTCCACCAGGGTGCGTTCGTCGATGCGGTATTCATTGGCGGTGCTGGTAAAGAAGTCGCCGGTGTAACGCACCGCGCCGCCCAGGGTCAGCGGCAGGGCCGCCAGGGTGTAGGCGCTGCTCAGATTGGCGGTTTTCTCCGGCACATTGGTGAGGCGGTTACCGGACAGGTCCACGCCGCCGGCGCCCAGCAGCTCGTCGTACTCCGCGTCGTTGTACGCGCCGTTGAGGTTCACCCACCAGCGCTCGTGGGGCCGCAGGGTCAGATCCACTTCCACGCCCTCGGCGTGCAGGCTGCCGCCCTGCACCGACAGGGACGGGTTGCCCGGGTCGCGGGTGAGAATGTCGTCCTGATCCAGGCGATACAGGGAGACCGTCAGGGTGGTGCGGTCATCCAGCAAGGCGGCGCGGCTGCCGAATTCCATGGCCCGCCCCTTGCTCAGATCAAACGCCGCGTTGCTGGCCCGGCTCAGCAGCAGGCCGCTTACCGGCGACGCCGCCCGATTGTACTGGGCGAACACCTGCACCCGGTTGCTCAGGTCGTAGACCGTGCCCAGCCGCCAGGACAGATCCTCGTAGGTCTGCCCGAAGGTCTCCCGGGTGCCGGCGGCCAGGTCGTCGATGCCGCGATCCAGATCCAGGTATTCGTAGCGCAGGCCGCTGACCACCACCCAGTTGGGGGTCAGATTCAGGGCGTCCTCCACGAACAGGGCGCCGCCGGAAACCTGGCTGTCGTAATCCGCCCGGGAGCCATAGTTGGCCGGACTGTTGGGCGGCAGGTAGCCACGATCCGGATCGAACGGGTCCACCGAGGTGGTGGTGCCGAAGCGGCGGCGGCTGTCGAAGTCGGTGTATTGATATTCGGCGCCCACCGCCAGTCGGTGGCGGCGCTCGCCGAGCCGGCCGTCGTAAACGCCGTAAAAGCGGTCGGTGGCGAACCGGTGATGGTGATTGATGCGGGTGGTGCCGCGATCCAGTTCGCCGGTGACGTCGTTGTAGGTGAAGTCCTCGGAGTTGGCCCAGTCCCGGTTGGCGTTGTAGAGGCTCAGTTCGTTGACCAGCCGCCACTGGCCGCTGAGCTGGTAATCCGCCTTGGTGCGCAACCACTGGCTGTCGGCGGTCATCTTGCCGTCGCGTACGTTGTAGTTGTTGTCACGCATCGACTCATCCAGCACCAGGCCACCGCCGGACACCACATCGCTGGGGTCCCGCGCCACGCCGGCCGGTACCAGCGGCGTGCCCTGATAGGGGGTGGCATAACGGTCGGTGTACAGGTCCAGGGCGGCGCTCAGGGTCAGCCGGTCACTGGCCTGGACCAGGATGCCGGTGGTCAGCGCCGTGGTCTCGCTGTCGGTGTCGTCCACGTAACCGCTGCTCCTCCCGTGGCTCAGGTCGGCGCGCACCGCCAGGTTCGGATTGACCACCCGGTTGGCGCCGAGGCCCAGACGCAGGCTGTCGTGGCTGCCGTACTCGATCAGGCCGTCGTTGCGGTCGCCACTCAGGTCGGGCTTACGGGTCACCAGATTAAGGGTGCCGCCCAGGGCGCCGCTGCCGTGCAGCACCGACGCCGGCCCCTTGAGAATCTCCACCTTCTCCAGGTTCCACGTGTCCAGGTTGCGCGACACCAGGGACGGGTCCGCCACGCGCACCCCGTCGAACAGATAGCCCACGTCGGTGAGGCCGCGCATGGACACCGACGCCGGCGAGCCGGGAATGTTGCCGGCGGCCACGCCGGGGGCGCTGCGGTACAGCTCGATCAGATTGCGCAGGCCCAGCTGCTCGATGTCCTGGCGGTCCACGGTGCTCACCGTGGCCGGCGTCTCCCGCTCACTCAGACCCAGGCGTCCATCGGTGGTGGTGGGCGACGCGGGTGCATCGACCGGGTCGGCCACCTCCACCGCCTCCAGGCGGTGTTCCGGGGTCTGCGCCCAGGCGGCGGGCATCAACAGGGACAGGACAAACAGCGGGCCGACTCGATCGGCGCGGACAGGCAGGCGCAACACGGTGTACTCCGGACGGAAGGATCGCGCGCCAGCCTAGCGACCCGGCCGGGAAAGGGAATGCGGCGTTTTGTCGCAGCCGCTAGGAGGCGGGGTCGGGGAGCACGATTTCCACCAGCTGCCGCTGCACCGGATTGCCCGGTTCCGAGAAGCGGAAGCCGCCCACGGTGGTCCGCCCCGGCTCCAGTTGCAGTTTGGTTTGCATGCGCCGCTGCAGGGGCGGCTCCACCCGATCATCCAACTGGGCGATGTCCAGATCGTACTGGGTGGGGCCCCGGCGGCGAATGTCGATGCGATGATCCTCGCCCTCGCTGTGCCAGCGGGTGCGGGTGGCGGTGTTGCGCAGCTCGATCACCATCACCCGGGTGCCGTCCCGCTCTTCGTGCAGGATACGCAGGTCGTCGTGCCAGGGGGCCGGCACGCCGGGCAGCAGGCCGCCGCGCCAGGCGGCGACCAGGGAAAGAATCAACAGGCCGACAATGGCCAGAAATCGGAAAGGTCGTTTCATGCCGGCAAGCTTCCCTGAAGCCGGAAAAAAAAGGAACCCCCGGCGCCAGGCCGGGGGCCATAAAAAAAACGGGCCGAAGCCCGTTTTTCAGGAGGTGCGTCGCACGCTTAAAGGTGAATACCGCACTCGGTCTTGCTGGAACCCTGCCAGCGGCCTTCGCGGCCTTCGCCCTTCCAGGTGCAGTGGCTGCAGCCGATGGAGTGGTAGCCTTCCTGGACCAGCGGGTGGAACGGCAGGTCGTGGTCGGCGATGTAGGCGTCGCGCTGCTCCCGAGTAACGTCGATCATCGGGTTGAATTTGATCATGCCGCGACGCTCCTCGAAGATTTCCAGGCCGGCGCGGTGCTCGGTCTGCCAGCCCATCAGGCTGGAGATCCACAGGTCGTAGTGTTCCTTGGCGTCTTCCAGGGGCTGCACCTTGTTGACCTGGCAGCACAGGTCCGGGTCGGTGCGCCACATCTGCTCATCCTGGGTGATCTGATGCTGGCGCGGGTCGGCGCGCAGGTCGATCACATCCAGCTTGAACCGTTCGATCAGGTAGTCCTTGTAGTCCAGGGTCTGCTCGAAGTGGTAGCCGGTGTCGATGAAGTGGATCTTCTGCTCGGGCCGGATGCTGGAGATGATGTGCAGAAAATAGGCCGAGGTGGCGGCGAAGGACGACGTCACCATTACCTTGTCCGGAGCAAAGTCCTGATACACCCGGCGAATGCGCGCCTCGAAGTCCAGCGGGCGGTAGGCCTGGTTGAGGGCGTCGATGGCGTCCCGGGAGAGGCCGGCGCTGTTGTCGCCCACGCGTGTGATCAACTCTGCTGCGTTACCCATGACGTTGCCTGTCCTTATCGCGATGCGAATGATGCGAATAGCGTATGAGCGGCCATGATACGGAGCACCGGATCATTTAAAAGAAATATATGGTGCTATTTTTATGCACAAAAGGAATATGCCGCTTTACACCATTTGACGCTTCCGGCGTGAAACTCCCGGCCCCGGGCCGGTCTTAACTGGTGGGCGCGGGAGACGCGCCCGGCTCACCACCGAGAAGGAGTTTAACGACCATGAAGAAACCCATTCTTTCCTTGTCCGCCCTTTTCCTCGCCCTTGGTCTGAGCGGCACGGCCCTGGCCCAGAGCCAGCATGAACAGAGTCGACCGACCGGCGCCCCCGGCCAGGCTCCCGCCGCCGAGACGCCGCGCCCGGCGCAGCCGGCCCTGGGCGAGTCCTCGGACATTTCCGACGACGAGGTGGCGCGCTTCGCCGACGCCCAGCAGCGGGTGGAGGAGATCAAGGGCGCCTACCGGGTCAAGGTGCAGGAAAACACCGAGCAGCCCCAGCAGGCCATGGAGGTGCAGCGCGAGGCGCAGCGGAAGATGGTCCAGGCGGTGAAGGATTCCGGCCTGGAGGTGCGCAAGTACAATCAGATCGCCCAGTTGGCCCAGTACGATGCGGATCTGCGCGAGCGCATCGAGAAACAGCGCTAGTCCCGGGTTTTCAATGAGGGATGGGGAGGGGCACTCCTTGGCGTCCAGCCCCGCCACCGGCCCATCGGCGGCGGGGTCGCCCCTCCCCGTTTCCCTCGCCCTTCTAACGATCAGAATGTGACTTTCATGCCCAGCCAATAACGGCGGCCGTCTTCCACGTAGCCGTATTCATCCTGAAAGATCTCCTTGTCCGCCAGGTTGTACACGCCGGTGTTCAGGGTGGTGGTGGGGTTGAGCCGGAACGCCAGGCCCGCGTCCACCAGGGTGTTGGACGGCGCCACGATGCTGCTGCTGGACGGCCCGGTGATCGGCTGGCTCTCCTCGCCCCGGTAACGCACCGTCAGCCAGGGTGACAGGGTGTCGGTGGCGCGCCAGTCCATCTGCAGGCTGGCCAGGTGCTTGGGAATCTGGTTGAGCGGCTCGCCTTTGTATTCCCCGGATTTCTGTTCGGAGTCCGTGTAGCTGTAGCTCAGCGTCACGTCCAGCACCCGGGCGATGTTGGTGGACAGGGCCGCTTCCACGCCGCGGGTCATGGCCTCGTCCACGTTGACCCGGTAGGTGGGGTCCGAGCCGAACTGGTTCTCGCCGTCGGTACATACGGTGATCGGGCAGGCGATGCGGGTGATCTTGTCCTCGAAATCGTTATGGAACACGGTGACGCTGGCCTGCAGCGGCCGGCCGGCGTTGAAATACAGGCCGATTTCCTTGTTCACCGAGGTCTCCGGTTCCAGGTCCGGGTTACCGTAGATGTTGCCGCCCCGGCTCACCTGGCCCCAGCCCGGGGTGATCTCGCGCAGGGCCGGCGAACGGAAGCCGGTGGACACGCCGCCCTTGAGAGTCCAGCGCGGGGCGAAGCCCCACACCGCGTAGAGGCGCGGGCTTACGTGGCTGCCGTAGTTCTCGTCGTCGTCCAGGCGCAGGCCGCCGGTGAGGCTGACGTTACCCGGCAGCATCCACTCGTCCTCCACGAAGGCCGCCCATTTGGACGCGTCCACCTCGGTCAGATCGGAGATCTGGTTGGAGGTGCGGTCCGACAGTTCCTCTTTTTCAAACTGCCCGCCCAGGGTCAGCAGGTGGTTACCCAGAGGCAGCATCAGGCTGCTCTTGGCGGTGGTGTTGATGATGGTCATCTCGCGGGTTTCGTTCTCCGCGTCCTCGCGCTGGATATAGGTATCGGTGGTGCCGAAGTTCCAGCGGCCCACATGGCTCAAGGAGAGGATTTCATTGCTGAATTCGTTATCGGAATCGGTGCAGCCGCCCCGGCAGCCTTCGGCGGGGGCGCTGTAGCCGATCAGGGAGCGACGGCGCTGGTCGATGCGGCGCGCCTCCAGGGTCCAGTCCTGGTTATCAGTGGGCGTGAACGACAGGCGTGCGGCCAGGCTATTCAGCTTCTTCTCTTCGTAGCCGTCCACGAAACGGTCTTCTTCGCGATTGTAGGCGCTGCCGTAGAGCTGCAGGCCCAGGCGGTCTTCCACCAGCGGGCCGCTGACGTTGAAGTTGCCTTTCTGAATGTCGCCGGAACGGGGGTGATCCTGAAAAATGGTATCCAACTGGATACCGCCGCCCCACTCATCGGCCACCTTGCGGGTAATCACGTTGATCACGCCACCGATGGCGTCGGAGCCGTAGAGTGTGGACATGGGGCCGCGCACCACCTCGATGCGCTCGATGGCCTGCAACGGCGGCAGCCAGTCCTGCTCGAAGCCGGCGCTGCCGTTGGGGCGGGTCTCGCGGGTGGAGATCGGGCGCCCGTCCACCAGAATCAGGGTGTAGGAAGACGGCATGCCGCGCATCACGATGTCGGTGCCGTTGTCGCCGGCGCCGCCGCCGGTGATGGTGACCCCGGGGATGTCGCGCAGGGCGTCGGTGGCGTCCTGGTAATAACGCTGCTCCAGCTGCTCACGGCTGATCACGCTGATCGACGCCGGCGCGTCCTCGAGCTGCTGCGCGTGGCCGGAGGCGGTCACCGTCACCGCCCCCAGTTGATGATCGTTACCGCCGTCGTCGGCCAGGGCCGGCCCCGCGGCCACCACCAGAGCGAACGCGCCAACCCGGGTCAGAGCGACCCGCCAGATGCTTCCCATCCCAGTACTCCTCTTTATTCGCGATCAGACGTAAGCCTCGAAAAGATCACGAATGATATTCATTACTATTTGCAAATAAAGAGGATTTACATTCTATACAACCGCCTCCGGCAGCGGCTGTTCCGCCGGCAACCGCAGGTGCACCCGCAGCCCCGGGTGGCCGTTTTCCGCCCACAGCGTGCCGCCCTGGCGGGCCACCGCCCGGCGGGCGATGCTCAGCCCCAGACCGAAACCGCCGTCCGCCGGGCGCGCGCCGTCGAGCCGCACGAAAGGATCGAAAATAGCTTCCAGCCGGTCCTCCGGCACCCCGGGGCCCTGGTCGGCCACCCACAGGTGCCAGTGATCCCCTTCCAGCCGGCCCTCCAGCGCCACCCGGCCGCCGACGGGCGAATAGCGCACCGCGTTGCGCACCAGATTTTCCAGCGCCTGGGCCAGGTCATTGAGGTTGCCGCGCAGGCGGGCCTCGACGGGCACCCGGCAGGGAAACCGCTCCGCCGGCCAGCCGCTTTCGAAGGCGGCGTTCTCCGCCACCAGCTCCCACACCGCCGCCGGCGCCAGCGGCTCGGTGGCGGTGGTGCGCTGCTCGGTGTCGTGCCAGCCCAGGGCCAGGGTATCGCCCACCAGGGTGCGCATGGCGTGGACCTCCCGGGCCACCCGCCGACGCAGATCGGCCTCGCTCAGGTCGCTTTCCAGAGCCACGACCAGGCGACTGAGCGGCGTGCGCAGTTCGTGAGACAGGTCGTTGAGCAAGCGGCGCTGGGTCTCCAGTACCCCGGCAACCCGCTCGGCCATCTGATTGAAGCGGCGGCCCAGTTCGCCGAATTCGTCGCCGCGCCTGGCCAGATCCACATCCACCCGCGCCGCCGGGTCGTCCTGGAACGCCCGCACCCGCCCCTGCAATTGGCGCAGCGGCACCATCATGCGCCAGTACAGCAACCCGCCGGCGAGCAGCGCGATCAGCGCCGGCATTACGCCGAGTAGCAAGGCTTTCCAAAGCGGCCAGCGAGCGCCGGGCATATAGCGGGGCGGCAGCTGCATCACCAGGCCGCCGGCCTCCGGAGCCTGAGGGAACGGTACGCCGATGTAAGGCATGGCGGTCATGCGGAAACTCATGCGCCAATCCAACCGACGTTGAAAACGCAGCCCCGCCCGCTGCGCCTCGGTAAGCGGACGGCCACTCAGGGACGCATCCGCCCCGTCCACCACCATGACGTCGCCGGGCTCGCGGGTGCTCAGGGTATCCAACCAGCGGGCTACTCCGGCCTCGCCGTCGCGCCGCCAGGCCTGGTAGGCCTCACCCGCATAGCCACGCAGCACGGTCTTGGCTTCATCTCCCAACAGCACCACCCGGTCCGCCACCTCCCGGGTCAGGGTCCAGCTCAGCGCCACGGTGAGCACCGCGCTCAAACTCAGCAACAGCGCCAGCTTCCAGAACACCGAACGGCGGCCGGGCATCACAGCGCCTCGGTGAGGAAGGTGTAGCCCTGGCCCCACACCGTGCGCAGGGGCTGGCCGGGGAGGCCAGCGTCGCGCAACTTACGGCGCAGATGGCTGACGTGCAGATCCAGGCTGCGATCATGGCGGCCATAGCCACGGTGCAGCACGCTTTGATAAAGGAATGCTTTGCTGAGCACCTGGTCCGGCTGCTCCAATAACAGCTGCAGTAGCCGGAATTCACTGGTGGTGAGCGCCAGCGGCGTGCCGTGATAGAAGGCGCGCTGGCCGGCGCTGTCCAGAGTCAGCCCGCCGGCGCGCTGGTCACCCGGCGGCGCGCGACGCTCCAGGGCGACCCGGCGCAGCACCGCGTCCACGCGCACCGCCAGTTCCGCCATGCTGAACGGCTTCGGCAGGTAATCGTCGGCGCCACGCACCAGCCCGGTGATGCGGTCCTGCTCATCGCCGAGGGCGGACAGCAGAATCACCGGCACCGGATTGTCGCGGCGCAGTTCCGCCAGCACCTCCAGGCCGTTCAGACCGGGCAGCAGAATGTCCAGCATCACCAGATCAAAACGCTCGGCGCGGGCGGCGGCCAGGCCGGCGGCACCGTCCCGGTGCAGCGCCACCTGATGGCGGCGCTGGCGAAAATAGGCGAGCAGGTCCGCCGACAGCACGGGATCGTCTTCGATCACCAGCAGCCGGGCCGGACAGCCAAAGGTCTGAGCGTTCATTCGCGAATAATAGGCATTATCATCACGGCGCACTAGACCGGCTCTTACATTCCTTACATCCACGGACAAGTCGGAATATTGTTATCCGGGAACGATTCTTATTATCATGCCCAGGTTTCGGGGCTGCTGCCGGTGGATCAAGGGCGTTTTGGATAAGAAAGCGAAGGCTCGCTGGTTGAAGCGGTTTCATCAGTGGCACTGGATCAGTTCGGCGGTTTGCCTGGTCAGCATGGTGCTGTTCAGCGTTACCGGCATCACCCTGAATCACGCCGACGCCATCGGCGCCACGCCCAAGGTCAGGGACATTGAGCTGAACCTGCCACCGGCCCTGCTGGCCGGGCTGGAGAACCGCGAAAGCGGGCCACTGCCGGCGCCGCTGCGTGCCTGGCTGAAGCAGGAGAGCGGGCTGGCGGTGGACCAGCGTGCCGCGGAATGGTCCGACGCGGAGGTCTATCTGGCCCTGCCCCGCCCCGGCGGCGATGCCTGGCTGGCCATCGACCGGGCCGACGGCACGGTGCTGGCCGAGGACACCGACCGGGGCTGGGTGGCCCTGTTCAATGACCTGCACAAGGGCCGTCATGCCGGCGTGGTGTGGCGCTGGTTCATCGATATTTTCGCGGTCGCCACCCTGGTGTTCGCCGCCACCGGCCTGGTGCTGATGGCGCTGCACGCCAAACGGCGCCCGGCCACCTGGCCGGTGACCGCGCTGGGGCTGATCCTGCCCTGGCTGCTGATCGCCTTTTTCGTTCACTGAACATCGCTGTTGCAAGGAGCACCCATGCGTTTCGGGATTATGCGTTTCGCCATTACGCGTTTCGGTATCGCCGCCGCCCTGTGCGCCCTCACCGCCGGTGCCTGGGGCGCCGGGTTCAAGGTGGAATTGCAGGTGCCGCGCCTGCAGGTGGCCGAGTACCACGCTCCCTATGTGGCGTTCTGGGTGCGCCAGGCGGATTCCGGCGCGGTGACGCCGCTGGGGCTGTGGTACGACGACCAGGAAAAATGGCTCAAGGATCTGCGGCTGTGGTGGCGCCGTACCGGCCGTGGCCAGAGCACGCCCTACGACGGCCTGACCGGCGCTACCCGCCGACCGGGCACCCACACGGTGGACTTTTCCGAACTGCCGGCCCTGGCCGACCTGCCCAAGGGCGATTACGAACTGGTGGTGGAGGCGGCCCGCGAAGTGGGCGGCCGCGAGGTGGTGCGGCTGCCGTTCCACTGGCCCGTCACCGACACTACCACGGTGCGCGCCGACGGCGAACAGGAACTGGGTGCCGTGGAACTGTATCTGGCGCCCTGATCGCGCCGCCCCCGAACAACCACCGTCTTCAAGGAGAACGACATGAAACTGCTGCCCCTCGCCGGCGCCGCCCTGTCCGCGCTGATGCTGCTGAGCCCCGCCGCCCAGGCCCATAAACGCTGGCTGCTGCCCAGCCACACGGTGGTCTCCGACACCCAGTGGATCACCCTGGACACCAGCGCCTCCAACGACATTTTCTTTGTCGACAAGGCCTTTCCCCTGGGCGGCGTGCGGGTGACCGGCCCGGACGGCAAGGACGGCGAGATCGACAACCGCCTGGAAGGCCATCGCCGCAGCGTGTTCGATGTGCATCTGAGCCAGCAGGGCAGCTACCGGATCAGCCTGTTCCGCCCCCTGTACGTGGCGCTCTATGAACAGGACGGCGAGCGGCACCATCAGCGCGGCGACTCGCCGGAGGCACTGCTCAAGGCGATCCCGGAAGGCGCCGGCGAGGTGCGCATTTCCGAGGTGATCAGCCACCTGGAAACCTTCGCCACCGTGGGTGCGCCCACCACCGAGGGCCTGGCGCCCACCGGCAAGGGTCTGGAGCTGGCCCCGGTGACCCACCCCAACGACCTGTACGCCGGTGAAACCGCGCGCTTTCGCTTCCTGGTGGACGGCCAGCCGGTGCCCGGCCTGGAGGTGGAAGTGATGCCCGCCGGCACCCGCTACCGGGACAGTCAGGACGCCTGGACCGTGACCAGCAACGACCAGGGCGAGGTCTCTCTGGAATGGCCGGGCCCGGGCCGCTATTACCTGGAAGCCAGCCACGGCGATGACCGGGCCGACCACCCCCAGGCCAACGGCCGCCGGCTGCAGTACATGGGCACGTTCGAGGTGCTGCCGCTGTAGCGGAAGCAGTCCCATCGAAAAATCCGAACAAACCGTGCCGGTGAGGCGGTGGCTCCCGCCCCCGTCCACCGGCTAGGCTTGCAGTCTCATTCCAACGGCTTTCGTAAGGAGACGTTATGCGATCCGCCCTCGCCGGCCTGTTTGCCGCCGCCCTGCTCGCCACCGCCGCCCCGGCACTGGCCGCGCCCACCGAATACACCCTGGATCCGGGCCACACCCAGGTCCGTTTCTCCTGGAACCACTTCGGTTTTTCCGTGCCAGAGGCCAACTTCAACGACATCAGTGGCACCGTCACCGCCGACCCGGACAACCCCACCGACGCCCGCGTGAACGTGACCATCCAGGTGGACAGCATCGACACCCACGTGCCGGTGCTCAACGAGCATCTGCTCAATAAGCCGGAGTTCTTCAAGGCCAAGGAGCACCCCACCATCACCTTCAAGAGCACCGGCGTGCGCAACGTGGCCAAGGATAAACAATCCTTCGAGCTGGTGGGCGACCTGACCGTCAACGGCATCACCAAAGAAGTGGTGCTGGACACCACCGTCAATAAAGTGGGCGAGCACCCCATGTACGACGGCGCGCCGGCGGCCGGCTTCAACGCCACCACCACCCTGAAGCGCTCCGACTTCGGCATGGACGCCTATGTGCCGGCGGTCAGCGACGAGCTGGATGTGCGCATCACCGTGGAAGCGGTGGAAGCGGACGCTTTCGCCAAGAAGCAGGAAGGGTAAGACACCGTCCACCCCATCGCGACTGAAGCGGAATGCCGCCCAGTCGCGATTCCCCCCAAACCCACCCCCGAAATAACGTGCATTTGTGCCGCACGTTCGGTATAGTCCGCCTCCCTTCATTTCAGGGCCACGCCGGCACCGCACTGATCGACAAGCCCGGCCTAGCGCCCGTCCACCGAAAGGTCTGTGCATGTCGTTCGATACCCTGGGCCTGCCCGAGTCTTTGCTCGGCGCAATCGCCCGTCTTGGCTTTGAAACTCCGTCTCCGATTCAAGAACGCAGTATTCCCGCCCTGCTGGAAGGCCGCGACCTGCTGGGTCAGGCGCAAACCGGCACCGGCAAAACCGCTGCCTTCGGCCTGCCCCTGCTGGCCCGTCTTGATCCGGCACTGAAAGCACCACAAATGCTGGTGCTCGCTCCCACCCGTGAACTGGCTCTGCAGGTCGCGGAAGCTCTGGAAACCTTTGCCTACGGCATGCCCGGCATCACCGTGACGCCGATTTACGGCGGCGGTGGTTACCGGGATCAGCTGCGCGCCCTGAAAAGCGGCTCCCAGGTGATCGTCGGCACCCCCGGCCGGGTCATGGACCATATGGAGCGGGGCAGCCTGCGCCTGGACCAGCTGCGCGCCCTGGTGCTGGACGAAGCGGATGAAATGCTGCGCATGGGCTTTATCGACGACGTGCGATGGGTGCTGGAACGCACCCCCGCCGCCTGTCAGCTGGCGCTGTTCTCCGCCACCATGCCGCCGGCGATCAAGACCATCGCCGATCAGCATCTGAAAACCCCGGAATGGATTCGCATCGATGGCGGCGGCGCCAGCACCGGCGAACACATCCGCCAGCGCTACTGGCCGGTGGCCGGCATCAACAAGCTGGATGCCCTGTGCCGGATTCTGGAAGCCGAGCGCCACGACGGCGTGATCGTGTTCGCGCGCACCAAGCAGGCCACCATCAACCTGGCCGAGCAACTGCAGGGCCGTGGTTTCCGGGTGGAAGCGCTCAACGGCGACATGCCCCAGGCGCAGCGCGAAACCACCGTGGCGCGCCTGCGCGAGCACCGCATCGACCTGCTGGTGGCCACCGACGTGGTGGCCCGGGGCCTGGACGTGCCGCGTATCACCCACGTGTTCAACTACGACATGCCCACCGATCCGGAAGCCTATGTGCACCGCATCGGCCGCACCGGCCGTGCCGGCCGTGACGGCGAGGCGATCCTGTTCGTGGCACGCCGCGAGCAGGGCCTGCTGCGCGGTATCGAGCGCACCACCGGCCAGCGACTGACGATGATGGACCTGCCGTCGGTGGACGACCTGAACCAGCGCCGCCGGGACGCCTTCCGGGATCGCCTTAGCGGCGCTTTAAAGCACGCCGAAACGGACGCTAACCGGGCGTTTCTGGCGGAACTGTCCCAGGAGCTGGAACTGCCAGCGGAAGATCTGGCGGTGGCCCTGGCCACCCTGATGTTCGAGAAGGAACCCCTGTTCCTGAAGGCCGTGCCCGTCCGTGCCCCCCGGGAAATGCGCGAAGTCCGCGAGCCGCGCGCCAAGCACGGCGACCGCAAGCCGGCCGGCAAACGCGAGCGTAAAGCCGGCAAGGCGGCCCGCCCGGCGGGCCCGATGAAGATCTACCGCGTCGCAGTGGGCGAGACCCACGGGGTCAGACCCGGAAATCTGGTCGGGGCGATTGCCAATGAGGCAGGGTTGAGCAGTGCGCAGATCGGGGCGATCAAGATTCATCAGGACCACAGCACGGTGCAGCTGCCGGAGGCGCTGAGCGCCAAGCAGCTGCATCAGCTGCGCACCGCCCGGGTGTGTCAGAAAATGCTGGAACTGGAAGTGGTGTAAGCCGTCCGGGGCGGCGGCGCCCGCCGCTGCCCCTTTTCAATCAGCTCAAAGATTCAGTCCACCCGGAAGCCGACGTTCACGACCACCTGGAAGTGAGCGACCTGGCCGTTTTCCACGTGCCCGCGGGTCTCCTTGACCTCGAACCATTCCACGTTATCCACGGTTTTGCCGGCCGCCGCGACGGCGTTGCGCACCGCATCCTGGATGCTGTCCTTGGATGAACCGACCAGCTCCAGTTTCTTGTAAACGTGCTCGCTCATGTTTGCCTCCTTTCGTGACTGTCCCTCCAGGTTTGATTGCCAGGCGCCTTGCTTTCAAGAGCGCCGGCGCGGGTTTTACGGTTATTTCGCAAATCACGCGACCCTGACGCCAGTCAAGAGACGGTGCCCGGTGGGGCTTGAATCGCCGGCGGCGGGCCTTACTCTGAAAAGGGAAAGGCTGTCAGAAGGAGTTGCACCATGAGCACCCAAGGCAAACTGCATCCCTGGAACTGGCTGAGCAAGGAAACCAGCCGCGACCGGCCGCTGCCCCAGCGGCGCCCGTCCCATCCGCTGCTGCGCTGGGATCGGGAATTCGACAACTGGTTCGAGCAGATGCTCGGCGATATGGCCTGGACCACCCCGGCGCCCCACGCCGAGCCGTCGGCGCCGTTCCGCCCGAGTATCGACATCGTGGAGAAACCGGACCGGTATGTGATCACCGTGGAGGTGCCCGGCCTCGGTCGCGACGATCTGTCCGTGGAGCTGGACGGGGACGCCCTGGTGATCAGCGGCCGCAAGGAAGAAACCCGTCTCAACGACGAGGACGGCTATCACTACAGCGAGCGACGCTTCGGCCGCTTCCAGCGGTTGCTCACGCTGCCCGCCGACGCCGACGGCGACGCCCTCAGCGCCGCCTTCGACAACGGGCTGCTGACCCTGGACGTGCCGCGCCACGAAAACCATCCGCGCAGCACCCGCAGCATCGACATCCGCTGAGCCGGCCGGGCCGTCAGCGCCGGGCCAGCGTCAGCGCTTCCGCCGGCAGCTTGTCCGGGTGGAACCGGTTGACCGGCGCGTCCGGGTCCGGGTAGCCCAGCGACAGGCCGCACAGCAGTTGATAGTGAGCGGGGATCTCGAAGTGGCGCTCCAGGGGCGAGCGCCACAGGCCCAGGGCACCCTGGGCACAGCTGCCCAGCCCCTCGTCCACGGCGGCCAGCATCAGCGTCTGCAGAAAGAGGCCCGCGTCCAGCACGCTGTAGACACCCAGCCCCCGATGAACGAACAGGAAAAGCGCCGCTGGCGCGTCGAAAAAGCGGAAGTTGGCGGCCATTTGCCGGTGTCGGGCCCGGTGATCCTCCCGCCCGATGCCCAGTAACCGATACAGGCCGCGCCCGGTGGCCACGCGCCGGGGCTGGAGGTCATCCGGGTAGCGCTGCACCGGCCGGAAATCCCCGTCCGGCAGACCCGAATCCCGGCGCAGGGCCGCCAGGGCCTTTTTCCAGGCCGGCGCCCGCTGCAGCGGGGCCAGCCGTTCAAAGCGGCGGCTCAGGTCATCACGCAGCGTTTCCAGCACCGGACCGGTGGCCACGGCGATCTGATAGGGCTGGGTATTCGACCAGCTCGGCGCGGTCGCCGCCCGCGCCAGCAAACGCTCCAGCACCGGCTCGGGCACCGGCCGTTGGCTGAAGGCTCGCACGCTGTGGCGCCCGTTCAGGGCGTCGATAAATTCCATGAAGGTTCCCGTTTCCGTCAGTGAGACTGGCGGCATTCTGGCAAATCCGTACACTGGCCCGCCATGACCCGATGCGACGCCACCCCCTCCGTTTCGATCACCCCGACGCTGCAGCGCGGCGCCAATTTCTCCCGTTGCCGCCGCTACCGCTATGCCCTGTGGCGCCGCTGGGGCGACGGCGAGGATTATGTGCTGCTGGTGGGCCTGAACCCGTCCACCGCCGACCATCGCCAGGACGACCCCACCATTCGTCGCTGCATCGGCTTCGCCCGGGACTGGGGCTATTCCGGCCTGTGCGTGGCCAATCTGTTCGCGTTCCGGGCCACCTACCCCCGCGACCTGTTCGCCGCCGACGACCCGGTGGGCCCGCGCAACGACTGGTGGCTGCGGCGCCTGGCCGGCGACGCCGCGCTGGTGGTGGCGGGCTGGGGCAACCATGGCACCCATGGCGACCGGGCCGCGCGCGTGCGACGCTCCCTGGGGGACCTGCATTGCCTGCGCCTGAACGGCTCCGGCGAGCCCGCCCATCCGCTCTATCTGCCGAAAACCCTGACGCCGTTCCCGATGCCGCCGCGCTGAGGCGTCAGCACGCCATTCTTTGCATCGCCTTCACGCTCCCTTGGCGACAATCCTCCGCCTGTTACCAGGACTGTGTACCAGGGAGTGAACCGGTGACCGACCGATTCCAGACACGCAATATCCTGGCCGCGCGGGTGATGGGGGTCGCCGGCCTGATTCCGTTCTATACCTTTGCCCTGCTGGCCTGGCACGACGGCCTGCGGATCGGCGCGCTGACCGCGGTGGTCAGCTACGCCGCCGTGATCCTGTCGTTTCTCGGCGCGGTGCACTGGGGGCGGGCGCTGGCGCGGCTGGACAGCCGCAACCACATCGGCACCCTGGTGTTCGGCGTGGTGCCGGCGCTGCTCGGCTGGGTGGCGCTGCTGCTGCCGGTGGAATTTTCCCTGCCGATGCTGATCGCCGGGCTGGTGTTCGTGTGGGGCACCGAACAGATGATGTTCTTCGACGTTCTTCCGCCCTGGTACCGCCACCTGCGGCATCTGCTCACCGGCGCCTCGGTGCTGGCGCTGATGATCGCCTGGGCGGCGGCGATGATGCCTATGTTCTGACAGCGGAGTTCTGAAACCCGGGCTCTGAAACCTGTCATTTTCCCCGCGGCGGCGCTCCGCTAGAATCCACGCAATTGTACTGGAGGGATCCATGGCCGCCGTTCGCCGTTTGCCCCTGATCGGGGTCCGATCACTGGCGCTGTTCGCGCTGTGCCTGCCGCTGCTGGGCGGCTGCGATGATACCGCCAAGGCCGCGCCGCCGCCGCCCGCCTCGCCGGTGACCTTCCAGAACGACGTGCGCCCGATCCTGGAAACCAAATGCATCGCCTGCCACGGCTGCTACGACGCGCCCTGCCAGCTGAAGCTGGAAACCGCCGCCGGGCTGGACCGTGGCGCCTCCACCGAACCGGTCTACAAACAGCGCACCAAGGCCGCGGACCCCTCCCGCCTGTTCATCGACGCCACCACCACCGCCGATTGGCGGGAACGAGGGTTTTTCTCGGTGATCGACAGCACCGAGGGGCTGGAGGCGTCCCTGCTGTATCGCATGCTGGAACTGGGCCGCGCCCATGAGTTCACCCCCGGCGAGCCGCTGCCGGATGACATCCAGCTGGGTTTGAAGCGGGAAAACCAGTGCCCCACGCCGGAGCGCATGGACGAGTACGCCGAGGCACACCCGCTGGGCGGCATGCCGCTGGGCACGCCGGCGCTCACCGACCAGGAGTTCGCCACCCTCCGCGCCTGGCTGGCCGCCGGCGCGCCGCCGGGCAGCGACGAAGTACAGCTGTCCGCGGACGAGCAGCGTCAGATCCGCGCCTGGGAAAGCTGGCTTAACCGGGACGGCAAGCGCCAACAGCTGGTGGCCCGCTGGGTGTTCGAGCACCTGTTCCTGGCGCATCTGTATTTCGACGACGGCAGCGGCCGCCGGCCGGACCATTTCTTCACCCTGGAGCGCTCCCGAACGGCGCCGGGCAAGGCGCTGGTGCCGGTGGCCACGTCACGCCCCAACGACCCGCCCGGCGGCGAGTTCTGGTACCGGCTGCGGCCGGTGAAGGGCACCATCGTGCACAAGACCCATATCACCTACGCGCTCAGCGACGCCAAGCGGCAGCGCATGGAGACATTGTTCTTCGCCGAGCCCTGGACGGTGAGCAAGCTGCCCGGCTATGGCGAGGACGAGCGCGCCAACCCGTTCACCACCTTCGCCGCCCTGCCCGCCCGCGCCCGCTACCAGCTGATGCTGGACGACGCCGAGTACTTCGTGCGCACCTTTATCCGCGGCCCGGTGTGCCGTGGCCAGATCGCCACCGACGTGATCCGCGATCGCTTCTGGGCGGTGTTCCAGGACCCGGACCACGACCTTTACATCACCGACGCGGACTACCGCGCCAGCACCTCGCCCCTGCTCGGCCTGCCCGGCCAGGAAGGCACGCTGCTCGACCTGGGCCCGGAATGGATTCGCTACAGCAAGCGGCGCAACGACTACCTGCGCCAACGCCACGACGCCTATGCCCGGTCCGCGCCCTCCGGGCCGGACTGGGACAGCATCTGGAACGGCGACGGCGATAACAGCAATGCGCTGCTGACCATCTTCCGGCACCACGACAATTCCTCGGTGCGGCAGGGGCTGATCGGCGATTACCCGCTGACCACCTGGGTGATGGACTATCCCCTGTTCGAGCGTTCCTATTACAACCTGGTGGTCAACTTCGACGTGTTCGGCTCGGTGTCCCATCAGGCGCAGACGCGGCTCTACTTCGACCTGATCCGCAACGGCGCCGAACAGAACACCCTGCGTTTCCTGCCGGCGGCGGCCCGCAAGGGCCTCCTCGACGACTGGTATCAGAAAACCGGCAAGTTGAAACTGCTGATCAGTTACGCCGACGCGGACGGTGAAACACCCACCGCCATCGACTACCACAGCGCCACGCCCATGGCCGAGTTCAACGCCGGCCTGCTGTCGCGGTTCGCGGCCATCAATGCCCGCCCGGACCCGATCAACCGCTGCGGCGACGACGAGTGCGTACGGGAAACGGCCAGCGCCCTGGAGCGCCAGGTGGAAACCGCCCTGGCGCCGCTGGCCTCGCGGCCGGCCGCCGATCTGCCGGTGATCAACTGGATGCCCGAGGCCAGCCTGCTGCTGGTGGACGGCGACCGGGACAGCACCGTTTACTCGCTGCTGCGCAACCGGGCCCATTCCAACGTGGCCTTCCTGTTCGGCGAGTCGCTGCGCTACCAACCGGAAAAGGACACCCTGACGATCTACCCGGGCGTGCTGCTCAGCTACCCCAACTTCATGTTCCAGGTGGCCGCCGCGGACCTGCCCGCCTTCGCCGGCGCCATGGAAGCGGCGCGCGACGAGGCCGACTTCACCGCCCTGGTGGAACGCTTCGGCCTGCGCCGCACCGAAACCGATTTCTGGCAACGGGTGCAGGCGCCGCTGCGCTACATGGAGCAACACGAACCGATCCAGGCCGGCATCCTCGACCTCAACCGCTACGGCAATTTCTAAGCGATGAACCAAAAAAAAGCCCCGCTAAGAAGCGGGGCTTAAACACTACCGTCATAGCATGCCTGCCGGAGCAGGCTCCCGAGCCTGATGACGATATTTCTCTCATGCGTTCCAGTGTGGCCGATAGGATGGCAGCCAGCGCCCCGGACTGGTATTGTCGCCCGTGACTAATTCATGGTCATTCGCGACAAACCCCGCCCTGGCCCCGGAAACGAGGACGATATGTATCAAGTCAGTGTACTTGCCTACGACGGCGTATTCGCCTCGGCCCTCACCGGGGTCATGGATTTGCTCAACCTGACCGGCGTGACCTGGAACCGCATCCACGGCCAGCCGCTCAACCGCCAGTTCAAGGTGCAGGTGGTGTCCCGGGGCGGCCAGCCGGTGCGCTGCACCGCCGGCATGCGCATCGCCGTGGACAATGCCCTGGAACGGGTGGACCAGTGCGATCTGGTGATCGTGCCGACCATCGGCAATGAGATCACGCAGGTGCTGCACCAGGAACAGGAAAGCCTGGAATGGCTGCGCTTTCTCCACGCCGGCGGCGCCGACCTGGCCAGCAACTGCACCGGCGCCTTCCTGCTCGCCGAAGCGGGCCTGCTGGACGGTCGCCGCGCCACCACCCACTGGGGCTACAGCCGTCTGTTCCGGGAACGCTATCCGCAGGTGAACCTGGACGAGCGCGAGCTGATCACCCGCGACGGCAATATTTTCTGCGCCGGCGGCGGCACCGCCTGGCGGGATCTGACGATCCTGCTGGTGGAGCGTTATTGCGGCGCCGATCTGGCCCGGGAGTTGGCCAAGGCGTTCGTCATCGACGTGCGCAACGACCCGCAAAGCGTGTACGCCGGCCTGCCCGCCAAGACCTACCACCGGGACGAACAGGTGCAACAGGTGCAGGCCTGGCTGCACGAACATTTCGCCGAGGGCACCACCCTGGCGGACCTGGCCGAACGGGTACATCTGAGCCCCCGGCAGTTGCAGCGGCGCTTCACCAACGCCCTGGGCGAGCCGCCGCTGCAATATCTGCAGCGGGTACGCATCGAGGCGGCGCGCAAGATGCTGGAACGGGGCGCCACCAATCTGAGCCATCTGGCCGAACAGGTGGGCTATCAGGACGTGAGCAGCTTTTCCCGGCTGTTCAAGCGCCACACCGGTCTGTCCCCCAGTCATTACCGGCAGCGTTTCGCCCGGGTCGGCGCGCTGCGCGACTGAGCCCGGCGGCGCGGCGCGGTGACGGGCCCCGGCGACCCTGCTACCGTACGTCGCCATGAACGACTTTTACGAACGGCTCGATAACGCCCTGGGGGCGGTGGTGGGGTTTCTGTGGGGGCCCCCGCTGGTCACGCTGCTGGTGGGCGGCGGTCTGTTTTTTCTGCTCTATTCCCGGTTGCTGCCCTATCGTCATCTGCCCGACGGCGTGCGGCTGCTGTTCAGCGGCCCGGACCGGGACGACGAGGGCACCCTTTCCCATTTCCAGGCGCTCAGCACCGCCCTGTCCGGCACCCTGGGCATGGGCAACGTGGCCGGCGTGGCGGTGGCGATCTCGGTGGGCGGCCCCGGCGCCATCTTCTGGATGTGGGTGAGTGCCCTGGTCGGCATCGCCACCAAGTTCTACACCTGTACCCTGGCGGTGATGTACCGCGGCCGCGACAGCGAAGGCACCCTGCAGGGCGGGCCCATGTACATCATCCGCGAGGCCCTGGGGCCGCGCTGGCGTCCACTGGCCTATTTCTTTGCCCTGGCCGGGCTGCTCGGCACCATGCCGATCTTCCAGATCAACCAGCTCACCGAGGTGGTGCGGGTGGCCATCGCCATTCCCGCCGGCTGGACCGCCGGCGACGCCCATTTCGGCTTCGATCTGCTGTTCGGCCTGATCCTGGCGGCGCTGGTGCTGGTGGTGGTGGCGGGCAAGCTGCCGCGCATCGGCAAGGTTACCGGCGTGCTGGTGCCGGCGATGATCGTCGGTTATCTGCTGCTCACCGCCGTGACCCTGTTCAGCCACGCGGACCAGGTCGGCCCGGCGCTGATGCTGATCGTGCGTGACGCCTTCACCGGCGAGGCCGCCGCCGGCGGCGTGCTCGGCGCGGTGATCATCACCGGCATCCGGCGCGCCGCCTTCTCCAATGAGGCCGGCATCGGCACCGAAGCCATGGCGCACGGCGCCGCGCGCACCGGCGAACCGGTGCGCGAGGGCCTGGTGGCCATGCTCGGCCCGATCATCGATACCCTGATCGTCTGTACCTGCACCGCGCTGGTGATCCTGATCAGCGGCGTCTGGGAAAGCGGCGACGACAATGGGGTCAGCCTGACCCTGGCGGCCTTCGAGGCCCTGTTCGTCGATCACAGTGGGATCCTGGTGGCGGTGCTGGTGGGCGTGTTGAGCCTGAGCACGGTGGTCACTTTCTGGTATTACGGCGCCAAATGCCTGGGCTTTCTGATCGGCGCCCGCCACCAGCATCACTATGTCTGGTTCTATCTGTGCCTGGTGGTGATCGGCTCGGTGGCCTCCCTGGATCTGGTGATCAAGGTGCTGGACAGCATGTACGCGCTGATGGCGCTGCCCACCATGCTGGCCGCGTTGCGGCTGGCGCCCCGGGTCAACCAGGCGGCGAGAACCTATTTCCAGCAACGGCCACGTGAGGGGAATTGACAGCACCTTGACGCGCCGCGCCCAATAATAAAATGTGAATTAAAGGAGAGGGTACCGTGCAGAATCTGTCCGTGTTGCTGGTGGAAGACCATCGTCAGCTGGCCCAGACCGTGGTGGAATTCCTGGAACAGGAAGGCGCCATGGTGGACTACGCCAGCGACACCATGCTGGCCCGATCGCTGGTCCAGGAACATCATTATGACATCCTGATTCTCGACGTCATGCTGCCCGGCGAGGACGGCTATACCTTTTGCCAGGCCCTGCGTAAGGAAATGGCCAAGGACATGCCGGTGATCTTCATGACCGCCCGAGATCAGCTCGACGACAAGCTGGAAGGGTTCGCCCGCGGCGGCGACGATTACATCGTCAAACCCTTCGCCCTGCCGGAGCTGGTGGCACGGGTGCGCGCTCTGGTGCGTCGGGAACGCCGCGAAGTGGCCGCCAATCTGCTCACGGTGGCCGATCTGGAACTGGATCCCGCCCGTCAGGAAGTGCGTCGCGCCGGCCAATTATTGAAGCTTTCGCCCACCGCGTTTCGTATTTTACGAATTTTGATGCGCGAATCGCCGAAGGTAGTCAGCCGTGAGCAACTCGAGCATGAACTGTGGGGTGACCTGGTGCCGGACTCCGACGCACTGCGTAGTCACTTGTATAACTTGAGAAAAGCCGTCGACAAGCCATTTGAAAATGCGTTATTGGAAACGCAGCCCGGCGTCGGTTTCAGCATCCGGCCGCCACGGGAAGACTGAGTGGGCCACTTGCGGTGTGGCGTTCACGGGCACAGAATGATGCCCTCATTCACCGACTAAACACGATAACGAATATGAATTGGGGGAAAAGCCACTCATTCTCGGAATTCGTCGACATCCAATTACTGGACCTGCAATCCCGGTTCGGTATGGCGATGTGGTTTCTGACGAGACAACGCGGTGAGGAATGGCTGCTTTTAAACGCTTGTGGCCAGGGATATGACCTGGGACGCGGCGATATGCTGCGCTGGCGTGACAGCATTTGTCATCGCCGGGTCAGCGAACAGGGCCCGCTGATCTGTCCCGACGTGGAGGATGAGCCGCTTTATAACGATGCGCCCATCACCCGTCGGCTTTCGATCCGTGCTTACATCGGCCTGCCGCTGCGCGACCAGAACGATCGCCTGTTCGGCACGCTGTGCGCCATGGACCCCGCGCCCCAGCCGCTGCTCGACCAGAGCGATATCCGCGAGGCGCTGCGCCGCCAGTGCCACCTGCTGGAAACCGCCCTGATCTGGAATCTGGCCGGCCTGGACCAGCGCCGCATCGCCGAGTTTCTGGAGGAAGAAAGCCGTGACCCGGACACCGATCTGCTTGATCGCATCGGCTGGGGCCGCATTCTCGACCAGGAGCGCCGGCGCTGTGAGGATTACGGCCTGGAAGGGGTGGTGCTGCGCCTGCACGGCGCCATGCTGTGCGCCGAGCAGCGCCAGATGGTGGCGGATTCCATCGCCGCCCTGATCCGTCACCAGGACATGGCCGCCTATCTGGGCCACGATCAGTTCGCGGTGCTGCTCACCGAAAGCAATCTGGCTTACGCCGAAGAGGTGCGCCAGCGCCTGCTGGACGCGCTCAACGCCAAAGGCGTACTGATGCGTTGCGACGCGGAGTCCCTGTCCCTGATGCGCGGCCTGATGCAACCCCAGGTGCTGTTAGAAGGCGCCATGCACTGACCCCCCGGCGTCAATCGCCGAAGCGAACCCGCACCTCGGTCCCCTTGCCCGGCTGGCTGGCCACATCCAGTGACCACTGGAAGCGCTCACACAGGCGCTGCACGATGGCCAGACCCAGCCCGTGCCCGCCTTCGCTGCTGGTGCCGCGCTCGAACGGCTTGAGAAAACGGGCCAGTTCCTGGGCGTCCATGCCGGCACCGGTATCTTCCACGTGGATGGCGTTGTCGGCGACGACGATGGTGACCTGCCCGGACCCGCTGTAATTGATGGCGTTGCGCACCAGGTTGGTGAGCACGATATTGAGCACGGTCTCCGAGGCACGCAGGGTCAGCAGCGCGGTCTGGCGCACCTGCAGGCGGATCTGCTTGCGCTCCGCCAGCGGCTGCAAACGGTCCAGCAGGTTCACCGCCACGTCGTTGACCACCAGATCCTCTTCCTGCACCGGCTGCTGTTCGGTGCGCGCCAGCAACAGCAGGGTTTCCACCAACGATTCCATATCGTCCACGGTATCGCTCATGCGACCGATAATGGGCCGGTCACCGACCTGCCGGGCCAGCAGTTCCAGGTTGGCGCGGAACACCGCCAGCGGCGTGCGCAGTTCATGGCTGGCGTCGCGGGTGAACTGCCGCTCCCGCTCCACGAAACGCAGCAGCCGATCGGCGTAGGCGTCCAGCGCGGCCAGCAGCACCGCGGCCTCGCTGCCGGGCTCCGCCTCCACCGCCTCCAGGTCCGGACGGGCCTGGGTGGGATCGTCCGCATCGGTATGGCGAAGGATTTCCGAGAGCTTGACCAGCGGCGACACCAGCGCGCGGGATTTGCGCCAGCCCAGGAACGACGTGAGATAAATCACCAGCAGCACGGCGGTGAGCGGCAGGATGCCGAACAGGAACGCCAGCACCGACACCCGCTGCTCGTCGAAAATCAGATAAAGGCGGGCGTCACCGTGGTGTTCGATATAGACGATGGGGTTTTCGCCGTCGAGATGAACCCGCTGGTAACCGTCCGGCAGGTCGGCCAGCACCGGCGGCACCGGGTCCCGGGTGTCGTCGTCTTCCAGCAGGCCCAGCAGATGGCGGGTGTTGGGACGCGGGAAGTCGTCATCGCGGTCGTGCAGGCTCCAGTAATGCTCCGCCTCCTTGATCAGCGCTTCCTTGACCAGCACCTGCTCGATGATCTGGGCGGTGGCCCAGACCCCGAACACCGTGGCCATGCTGATAAACAGAATCTGGATCAGGAAAACCCTGGTCAGACGGTGCTGAACGCCTTTTCTTGCCATGTCCTTCCCGGTATCCCCACTGCCCGCCGGCCGCTTCACGGATCGCGGCGAAACAGGTAGTGCCCCACGAACCATTCCTCGCCGTCACCATAATTGAACAGCTCGGCGCAGGCCATGAAAAACATGCGCCAGCGCTGCAACCACAGCGCCCCTTCGCCCTCGCCATAGCCTTCGTCGAGCAGCGCCACCAGTTCGTCCCGGCGCTGATCGGCGTTGTCCAGCCAGGCCTCCAGGGTGCGCCCGTAGTGGCGGCCGTTGACCGCCCAGCGCTGCTCTTCCACCAGTTCGCCGGCGCAACGCGGCAGCCAGTCGTAGGCGGGCATCACGCCGCCGGTGAAGAAGTAGCGCCCCATCCAGTTGCTGGCGCCTTCGGTCTCGAACAGATAGGTGAGCGAGCGGTGGCAGAAGATGTGCACGAACAGCTTGCCACCGGGGTTCAGCCAGTCGTGCACGCGGCGCATCAACTCGCTGTGGTTGCGCATGTGCTCGAACATCTCCACGGACACCACCCGGTCGAAACACTGGCCCGGCTGAAATTGCGCCACGTCGGCGGTCAGCACGCGCAGGTTGGTCAGTCCCAGGCGGGCGGCGCGGGCGGTGATCCAGGCGCGCTGGGTCGCGGAATTGCTGATTGAGGTGATGCGGCTGTCCGGATAGTGCTCGGCCATCCACAGGGACAGGGAGCCCCAGCCGCACCCCAGTTCAAGAATGTCCTGGCCGTCGTCCAGGCCGGCCCGTTCGCAGGTCAGCGCCAGCATCGACTTTTCCGCCTGCGCCAGGGTCGACGACGGGCTGTCCCAGTAGCCGCTGGAATATTTCAGATGGGGGCCCAATACCTTTTCGTAGAAGCGGGAATCCACCTCATAGTGCTGTTCGTTGGCCTCGTCCTGGGCCACCGCGATGGGCCCCCGGGACAGTTCTTCCAGCAGCCGGGGCTGCTGATCCCCGCGCCGCTCTTCCTGGTGCAGGCGTTTGCGCAGCAAACGATGAATGCCGGCGCGAATCAGCCGGTCCGGCAGCAGGCCGGACTCCGCCATGCGAATGATCATTGACGCGGTCTCCAGGGAATAAAGGGGCTGGTGGTCCGTTGGTACTCGCGGTAATCGTCACCACGGGATTTGAGCGCCTGCTTCTCGGTGTAGGGGATGCCGGTGACGAACCACAAAAACAGGAACATGGCCACCGGCAGCAGCCACAGCCAGGGCCAGTGCGGCGCGGTGGCGGCGGCGATCAGCGGATAGCTGAACCAGTGCAGCCACTCGAAGAAATAGTTGGGATGGCGGGAATAGCGCCACAGCCCTTCCCGGCAAGTCTTACCCTTGCTGTCCGGGCGCGCCTTGAAGCGCGCCAGCTGCCGGTCCGCCAGGGCTTCACCGACGATGGCCACCACCCCCACCACCAGGCCCAGATTCACGAACAACGGAATGAAATCCGGTTGCCGGCTGATCGCCCACAACGGCAAGGAGAACAGCCAGGCGAGACCGGCCTGCAGCCAGAACACCAGCAGGAACACCGGCTGAGCGGCGCCGCCCAGGCGTTCGCGCATGGCCGCGTAGCGTCCATCCTCGCTGCCTTCGCCCACCACGCGCTTGAGAATATGGCTGCCCAGGCGCAGCGACCAGGCCAGCAGCAGCACGCCGGCGATCAGCCTCGGCACGCTTTCGCCCTCGCCCACCAGCAGGTACGCCAGCCCGGTGATGCCGGTGCCGAAACTCCAGGCCACGTCCACGTAACCGGCGTTGCCGTTGAGCCACTGCACCGCCCAGGCCAGGCTGAACGCCATCAGCAGCAGTGCCAGGCTGAACCAGAGTATCTCAGGCATAGTCGTGTACCTCCTTGTCCGAACCACGGGCCAGTCGGCGGGCCCAGAACGCCAAAGCGGGCACCACCAGGGCCCAGACCACGCAATAGGTCATCGCCAGCGGCCACCAGCCGTGGGGCGTGGTGGCCGCGCCCAAATGAATGCCGACGCTCACCGAGAACACCCCGCCCACGCCGCCGAACACCGCCGCCAGCGCCAGCCTTGGTCGCAACCAGGCCAGGCTGTAGTTGAAGCTCACCGCGAAGCCCAGCCACAGCGCCCAGATCCAGGCCGGCGCCAGCCAGCTCATGGACCAATCCTGATAACGGATCAGCCCGGGCGCCAGCCAGGCCGGCTCGCACAGCACACAGGCCAGCGCGCCGACGGCCAGCAGCGGCAGATCCCGGCGCCAGCCCCGATTGAGGGCCCACACCAGCGCCTGCATCACCACCAATACCATCAGCGCCCAGCCACCCCAACCCCGGGCGCCACCGTAAACGGCGACGAACCAGAGCAGTTGGAAACCCACGAAGTTGACCGCCAGCGCGGCGAATGATCGATTCATGCGACGGAGCTTGGGCCCGCCACCGTCAAAAGCCTGTGAACCGGCTTCACAGCCGGTTCACCGGTACGCGGCCACAGTAGCGGCCACGTTACAGGAAGCTTCGTCATGGCCCACCTTTCATTCCCGATCCGCGCGCTGCTCGTCCCGGTGGCGCTGACATTGCTGCTGACCGGCTGCGCGAGTCGCGCCGCCGACCAGCAGCAAGGCTATTCGCACCTCTACGAGCAGGGTCTGCGCTCGCAGCAAGGCGTCAGCCAGGTCTCCGACCAGGCCCTGCAGCGGTTCATCGATCTGTATTCGCCCATCGACGTGGACTACATCGAGGCCCATCTGGACGAAGTGTACGCGCCGGAGCTTTATTTCAACGACACCCTGGCCACCATCTACGACCGCGATACGCTCAAGGCGCACATGCTGAAGACCGCCGAGCGACTCGATTACATGAACCTGGATGTGCAGCAAACCTGGCGGGACGGCCAGGATGTGTTCCTGCGCTGGATCATGGAGACCCATTTTTCGATCATGGGCAGCGAGCGCGAGGCGCGCACCATCGGCATCTCGCAGCTGCGCTTCGATGACCAGGGCCGGGTCATTTTCCACCAGGACTTCTGGGACAGCAGCCAGGGCCTGGACCAGCATTTGCCGATTCTCGGTACGGTGACACGATGGTTAAGAGAGCATCCCTGATCGCGCTCCTGGCCTGGGCCGCCCAGGCCGGCGCCGCCGATTTCGAGGCCATGGCCCGCTGCTCCACCGGCGACGTCAAGGCGCTGAAATTCTTCGACGTGGGCCAGGCCTCGCTGTACCGGCAGGACTGCGGCACCGCCGACCCGCTGGCGCCGCCCCTGCGCCTTGAGTTCGGTTATAACCGGGAGGTGCCCGGCGACGCCTTCGCCAAGGCCGCTCGTAAAATGATCGAACGCAACCTGGACGAGGCCCGCTTCCAGGCGCTGCTGCCACGCCTGGAAGCGTTCAACCAGCATTACCGCACCACCCGCGACGGCGACCGTTACACCCTGGATTACGACACCGATGGCTCGCTGGTGCTGCGCCTTAACGGCGAACCCCTGGCCCGGGAGAAGGGCCGCGATTTTGCCCAGGCGTACTTCACCATCTGGTTCGGCGACCGACCCTATTCCGACGATCTCAAGGAAGCGTTGCTGAATACCGGCCGCTGAGCCCTTGCACCCACGGCGGCGACGCCGGATACTTCCCGCAAAACGTCCATTGACGCGGACAAAAAGCCGAATAAGCAGGAAGTGTGGGGGTTCACCATGGCCAGTGCACCGCAAGGGCACCTCAGCCAGACCAAGCCGGTACTGAACCGGGACCGGTTCCATGCGTTGCGACTGACCACCCTGTGTACCCTGATCGCCATGGTGGCGTCGCTGCTGCTGACCACCGTGGGCGTGCTGCTCACCGGCCAGCGCGACTGGCTGGCGGCCATCACCCTGGCCCTGCTGATTCCCCTGTTGCTGGCGCCGGCGTTCTGCTACCCGGTATTCAACCGGCTGACGGCCCTGGCGCGGGAAAACCGGCAGCTCCGTCAGCAGGCCCGGGAAGACCACCTGACCGGCCTGTTCAACCGCCCCCATTTGTTCAGCATGCTGGAACGCGAACTGTCGCTCAGCCAGCGCCACGATTACGCGGTGTCCATCCTGCTGGTGGAGATCGTGGACTTCACCGACCTGCTCGACCGCCACGGCCGGCGTCTCTCCGATCAGCTCTTGCGGCTGTTTTCCGAGCGCATTCGCGACAAGATTAGGGAAAGTGACCTGTTCGGCCGCATCGATGGCGCCCAGTTCCTGCTGGTGTTGCCGCACACCGACTATCAGGATGCCCAGCACATGGCCGAAGGGCTGCGCGCCCTGAGTGCCACCATCGAGCTCCGCCAGAACGATCAGTCCGTCGATTTCAGTATCCGCATCGGCGCCGCCTGCACCGAAAACAGCGGCCGCCAACTGAACGCGCTGCTTAACGAGGCCGATTACGCGCTCTACCAGAACCGCAACGACCACCGGGCTCAGGAAACCGCCTGACCTTCGCCCCGGGTCAGTCTTTCTTCTCATAAAAATAAATTATTTTTTTACAAAAAAATCCTTTTATTGTTTTTGGCGACATCTCTTTGTAAATTTTCTTATTAACCCCACCACCAGCCATTTACAGTTCTGTCCCTTAAGGCAAAACTGCAGAAGCTGTTTTTTCTGCCTACCAAGAAAACAAGGAAGGAGTTATGGACGCCAAACGTTTTCTCGCATCCAGCATCGCATGCGCCTCACTGGGAATGGCCTGCGCTGCCAACGCCGCTGACATCCCCGATCGCTATTTCTATCTGGGTGGTCACATCAGCCAGCAGTGGCTGGATATCGGTGATCACTACGAAGGTGATGGCTACATCAGCGACGATTTCTATCAACAGGACACCGTGACCCTGCCGGGCGGCCAGATCGGTTACCGGTTCAACCACGACTGGTCCGTGCAAGCCTCCTACGAGCGCAACAACATGGCGACCAGCGACGGCCAGGTTTACCTGCGCAACAACTTCGCCAGCCTGCGCCGCCACTTCGGCGACCAGGATTCCGCGTTCGAGACCTACCTGGGTATCGGTGGTGGTGAAACCCGCACCGAGTTCACCAGCGACAGCGGCGATGACTTCAAGGAAGGCATCGGTGGTCTGGAAGCCGGCATGCAAGCGGGTCTGGCCAACAACCTGCTGCTCGACGTGGGCGTGCGCCCGACCTACAGCTTCCGCAGCGAGCGCTGGGACGGTGAAGTCTACGCCGGCCTGAACCTGCTGGTGGGCACCCACCACGACAAGAAAGAGGAACCGGTGACCGAGACCGCCACCGATTCCGATGGTGATGGTGTACCGGACAGCCGTGACCGTTGCCCCGGCACCCCGGCCGGCGCCCAGGTGGACGCCCAGGGTTGTGAGCTGGACGACGATGGCGATGGCGTGGTCAACAGCAAGGACCAGTGCCCGGATACCCCGGCTCGCGCCAAGGTGGACGAAAAAGGCTGTCAGGAGTACCTGACCAAGGACGTTAAGGAAACCCTGTACGTTCAGTTCGGCCTGGACAAGTCCGAGGTTCGCAAGACCTCCTACCCGGAACTGGAGAACCTGTCCAACCGCATGTACGAGTATCCGTCCGCCAACCTGGTGCTTGAAGGTCACACCGACAGCACCGGTTCCGCCGCTTACAACAAGAAGCTGTCCAACGAGCGCGCCGACGCCGTTAAGCGGGTTCTTGTCAGCGAGTTCGGCATCGACGGCAACCGCATCACCACCGAAGGTTACGGTGAGGAACGTCCGATCGCTGATAACAGCACCCGTGACGGCCGCGCTCAGAACCGTCGCGTGGAAGCGATCATGAAGGCGAAAACCGAAGAAGCCCAGTACAAGAACTAAGTTCGCGTACTGAAGCTGATCGAAGAAGGGGCCGGCATTCGCCGGCCCCTTTTTCTGTGCGGCTGACTCTGCCGACAGGCCCTTCAGGCAAGGCAGCCAAACGGCCCCTCCCTCCCCTCACCCATAATCGGGCCAACGTTGAATCGACAAAGGACCCGACCATGGCGAAAGACGCGATCGGCTTCGCCCTGAGCACCCTCAACCGGCTTGCCGGCTCGAAATTGCTGGACCGCCTCGGCCTGCGCCATGGCGCGGAGCGGCTGGCCTACCGTCTCACCAAGAGCGGCTTTCAGGTGATCACCACCAGCGCCCGCGCGTTCAAGGCCAGCGGCAAGCCCGACCGGCCCGCGCGCCTGCACGCCCCCGGCCAGACCACGGATCTGTTCGACCTGGGCATCACCGAAGAGCAGCAGATGATCCGCGACAGCGTGCGCGGCTTCGCCGATGACGTGCTGCGACCGGGCGCCGAGGAGGCGGACGCGGCGCAACGCACCGCCCCGTCGGTGCAGGAGCAGGCCCGCGAGCTGGGGCTGAACTTCTTCGCGGTGCCGGAAAGCCTGGGCGGCGCCGCCGCCGAGCGTTCCACCGTCACCAGCCTGCTGGTGGCCGAGGAACTGGGCCGCGGCGATATGGGCCAGGCGGTGGCGATTCTGGCGCCCATGGGCGTGGCCAACGCGCTCACCCAGTGGGGCACCGCCCTGCAGCAGGACAAGTACCTGACGCCGTTCGCCGGCGAAGACGCGCCGCTGGCCACCATCGCGGTGTGCGAGCCGCGCCCGCTGTTCGACCCCTGCGCACTGCGCACCACCGCCACCCGTGACGGCGATCACTGGGTGCTCAACGGCGAGAAATCCCTGGTGCCGCTGGCCGCCGAAGCGGAGCTGTTTCTGGTCGCCGCCGACACCGACGACGGCCCCGCCGTGTTTATCGTCGAGGGCGGCACCGAAGGCCTGAGCGCCGGCGAGGACCCGGCCATGGGCATCCGCGCCAGCGGCCAGCGGCCCCTGCTGCTGGACAACGTGCGGGTACCCGCCGATCAGCGCCTGGGCAACGAGGACTTCGACTACCGCGCCTTCGTGGATCTGGGCACCCTGGCCTGGTGCGCGCTGGCCATCGGCACCGGTCAGGCGGTGCTCGACTATGTGGTGCCCTACTGCAACGAGCGCCAGGCATTCGGTGAGCCGATCAGTCATCGCCAGGCGGTGGCCTTCATGGTCGCCGACATCGCCATCGAGCTGGACGCCATGCGCATGCTCACCTACCGCGCCGCCTGCCGCGCGGAACAGGGCAAAACATTCCAGCGGGAAGCCTATCTGGCGCGCACCCTGGTCAAGGACAAAGCCATGAAGATCGGCACCGACGGCGTGCAGCTGCTCGGCGGTCACGGCTTCACTCATGAATACCCGGTGGAGCGCTGGTACCGGGATCTGCGCGCCATCGGCGTGGCCTTCGGCGGACTGCATCTGTAAGGGGACGGCACATGAACATCGAGATTCCGAAGAAATTCAAACCGGTGATCCACAACGCCCGCCAGGTGGCGTTGAACAGTTTCCGGCCGATTTCACGCAAGTACGACCGCGCCGAACACGCCCGCCCCAAGGAGCTGGACATGGTGGCGTCGGTGCTGGACGGCTTCAATGAAGGCGACCCGGCCAATTCCGCCGGCGCCAGCCAGACCGGCAAGGGCAAGGTGAAGGACGACGGTTCCGTGAAAAACGGCGCCAATATGATGACCTGTCTGGGCGCGCTGGAATTCTGCTACGGCGACACCGGCTTTCTGCTCGGCATGCCGCGCCAGGGGCTGGGCAACGCGGCCATCGCCGCGGTGGCCACCGATGAGCAGCTGGAACGCTTCAACGGCAAATGGGCGGCCATGGCGATCACCGAGCCCGGCGCCGGCTCCGACTCGGCGGCGATCCGCTCCACCGCCAAGCAGGACGGCGACCATTACGTGCTCAACGGCGAGAAGATCTACGTGACCTCCGGTGAGCGCGCCGACTGCGTGGTGGTCTGGGCCAGCCTGGACCCGAAGCTGGGCCGCGCGGCGATCAAGTCCTTCGTGGTCGAGTGGGGCACGCCGGGCATGGAACTGGCGCGCCTGGAGAAAAAACTGGGCATCCGCGCCTCGGACACCGCCGCCATCAGTTTCAACGACTGCCGGGTGCCGAAGGAAAACCTGCTCGGCAATCCGGAGGTGGACACCAAGGGCTTTGGCGGCGTCATGGAGACCTTCGACAACACCCGGCCGCTGGTGGCCTGCTTCGCCCTGGGCGTGGCCAAGGCCTCCCTGGAACGCACCCGGGAACTGCTGGCCGACGCCATCGACTACGACTACGGCAAGCCGGTGGACACGGTCAGCGCCGCGGAAGCGGAGCTCTACCGCATGGAAGCGGACTGGGAAGCGGCCTACTGGCTGGCCATGAAGGCGGCCTGGATGGCGGACAACAAGAAATCCAACTCCCTGGAAGCCTCGATCTCCAAGGCCAAGGCCGGCCGCGTGGGCAACCAGATTACCCTGCGCTGCGTGGAACTGGCCGGTTCGGTGGGCTACACCGAGGACGAACTGCTGGAGAAGTGGGCGCGGGATTCGAAGATTCTGGACATCTTCGAGGGCACCCAGCAGATCCAACAGCTGATCATCGCCCGCCGGGTGCTGGGGCTGAGCTCGAAAGAACTGAAATAAAGACCGCGCGGCTACAGCCGCGCGGCAAGTTCCGAGCCCTGCTTGATGGCCCGCTTGGCGTCCAGCTCCGCGGCCACGTCGGCGCCGCCGATCAGGTGGTAGCGGGCGTCGTCGTCGCGGTGCAGCTCGCGCAGCGGGTCCTGGCCCGCGCAGATCACCACGTGGTCCACTTCCAGCAGGCCCTGCTTCTCATCCTGGGTGATGTGCAGACCGTGGTCGTCGATGCGGTCGTACTGGCAGCCCGGCAGCATTTCCACGTTGCGATGCTTGAGGGTGGCGCGGTGCACCCAGCCGCTGGTTTTGCCCAGGCCCTTGCCCAGCGCGCTGGTCTTGCGCTGCAGCAGGTAAATCGTGCGCGCCGGTGCCTCCGGGTGGCCCTCCACCAGACCGCCACGGGTTTCCGCCTGGAAGTCCACGCCCCATTCGCGCAGCCATTCCGGTAACGGCTGGGCCCCGTCCCGGGGCGCTTCGGCGAGGAACTCGGCCACATCGAAGCCGATGCCGCCGGCGCCGATGATCGCCACTTTTTCGCCCACCGTGACCTTACCGGTGAGCACGTCCACGTAGGACACCACCTTGGCGTGGTCGATGCCGGGAATCCCGGGGCGCCGGGGGCTGACCCCGGTGGCCACCACGATCTCGTCAAAGCCTTCCGCTTCCAGTTCGCCCACCGCCACGCGCCGGCCCAGGGCCAGCTTCACCCCGGTACGTTCGATGCGTTTGCTGAAGTAGCGCAGGGTTTCGTGGAACTCTTCCTTGCCGGGGATCACCTTGGCCAGGTTGAACTGGCCACCGATGCGATCCGCCTGGTCGAACAGGGTCACATCGTGGCCACGCTCGGCGGCCACCGTGGCACAGGCCAGCCCGGCCGGACCGGCGCCCACCACCGCCACCTTCTTCGGGTGGGCGGTGCGCAGATAGACCAGTTCGGTTTCGTGGCAGGCGCGCGGGTTGACCAGGCAGGAGGCACGCTTCAGTTCGAAGGTGTGGTCCAGGCAGGCCTGGTTACAGGCGATGCAGGTATTGATCTCGTCCGCCCGGCCTTCGGCGGCCTTGTTGACGAACTCCGGGTCCGCCAGCAGCGGCCGCGCCATGGACACGGCGTCGGCCAGATCGCCGGCCAGGATGTCCTCGGCCACCTGGGGATCGTTAATGCGATTGGAGGCCACCACCGGAATCGACACCACCTCGCGCACCTGCCGGGTGGCTTCCACGAACGCCGCCCTCGGCACCGAGGTGACGATGGTGGGAATGCGCGCCTCGTGCCAGCCAATGCCGCTGTTGATCAGGCTGGCGCCGGCGGCTTCCACGGCGCGGGCCAGGTCCAGCACCTCCTCGCGGGTGCAGCCGTCCGGCACCAGATCAATCACCGACAGACGGTACATGATGATGAAATCCGGGCCGCAGCGGCGCCGGGTTTCTTCCACGATTTCCACCGGGAAGCGACGCCGGTTCTCGGCGCTGCCGCCGTAGACGTCGGTGCGCCGGTTGGTGCGCGGCGCGGTGAACTGGTTAATCAGGTAGCCTTCGGACCCCATGATCTCGACGCCGTCGTAGCCGGCCTGTTTGGCCAATTCGGCGGTGTGCGCGAAATCGCGCACCGTCTTCTTCACCTCGCGGGTGCTCATGGCCTTGGGCTTGAACGGGTTGATCGGGCTCTTGATCGCCGAGGCCGACCGGGAGAAGGGGTGATAGCTGTAGCGGCCGGCATGCAGAATCTGCAGGGCGATCTTGCCGCCTTCCTTGTGCACCGCGTCGGTGATCTTGCGGTGGTTGCGGATGTCCAGCCTGCGGTTGAAGGTGCCCGCCAGGGGATAGAACCAGCCGTGCCGGTTGGGGTTGATGCCGCCGGTGACCGACAGCGCCACGCCACCGCGGGCGCGCTCGGCGAAGTAGGCGGCCATCTTCGGGTAGTGCCAGAAGCGGTCTTCCAGGCCGGTGTGCATGGACCCCATGATCACCCGGTTTTTCAGCTGCGTGTGGCCGAGATCCAGCGGCGACAGCAGATGCGGATAGGCGTTGACCACCATGTCGTTCTCCTTCCCGAATACGGGTTTGGCTGGGCCGGCGGGCCGGCCTGGCTAATCTGGACGCCGTCAAGATACGGTGCTATTTTGACGGCGTCAAGATTCACCAATCACGGCTCCGGCCGCGCTCCATCGACCAAGGAACCCCATGCCCCGTCCCGCCCGCTATCACCACGGTGACCTCCACGACACCCTGCTGCGCGAGGCCGGCATCCTGCTCCGCGAACAGGGCGTGGAGGGCCTGTCCCTGCGTCGGCTGGCGGAGCGGGCCGGGGTGTCGCGCACCGCCCCCTATCACCATTTCGCGGACAAGAACGCCCTGCTCTGCGCCCTGGCGGAGCAGGGCTTCCGACGTCTGGATGCGATGATGGCCGCAGTGGCCCTGGACCCGGCGGACCCGGAACCGGGCCTGCGCCGTTTCGTGCGCGCCTACCTGCGCTTCGCCAGCGACGACCCGGAACAGTACGAGCTGATGTTCGGCCGCACCCTATGGAAGGGCGGTCGCCCCGGCGCCGACCTCAAGGGCGTGGCCTACGGGTGCTTCCGGCATTATCTGGTAAGGCTGCGGCCCCTGGTGAGCGGGAACGAAGGTACCGAGCCCCTGCGCCTGGCCCAGGCCAGCTGGGCCACCCTGCACGGTCTGTGCCGGCTGCTGCTGGACGGCATCTACCTGCGCCGCGAGGACATGGAGGCGGTCAGCGATCAGGCCGTGAACCTGATGCTGGCCGCCCTGCGGCCGGCGCGACGCTGATCAACCGGGGAACGGCAGGCCCACGCTGACCCGCAGGCCGCCCAGCGGCGACCGGTCCAGGGTCAGGGTGCCGCCGTAGGCCTCCACGGTGTCGTTGACGATGGCCAGACCCAGGCCGTGGCCGGGCACCCGCTGGTCCAGGCGACCGCCGCGCTGCAGTACCTCTTCGTGGCGCTCCGGCTCGATGCCGGGGCCATCATCGTCCACCGTCACCCGCAGCCGGTCGGCCTCCCGATGAAGGCGCAGCTCCACCCGGCCGGCGGCCCACTTGCAGCCGTTGTCCATCAGGTTGCCGAGCAGCTCCAGCATGTCGTCCCGCTCCAGGGGCAGGGCCGGTAACCGGTAACCCTGGGCGGTGAGCTTGAGCGGCCGGTCATGGGCGCGGCGCAGGGTGTCGAGCAGCACCGGCACGTCCCGGGCCGGCTCGAAGCGGGTGGCGGCGGTGGCACCGGCGGCCACCCTCGCCCGCCCCAGGGCGCGGCCCACGGTGTTCTCGATCTGATCGAGCTGATCGGCGAGCAGCCGATACAGCTCCGGGGACTGGCGCCGGAGATCCTCGTTGCAGCGGTTGCGCAGCACCGACAGGGGGGTTTTGAGAGCGTGGCCCAGATCGCCCAGGGCATGGCGGGAGCGGGACAGCTGCTGTTCGGTGTGGTGCTGCAGGCGGTTGATTTCCTCCACCAGCGGGCGCAGTTCGGCGACCACGTTCCGGTCCAGTTCGGCCCGTTCACCGCCACGCAGCTGGCCGATCTGACGCCTCACCTTTTGCAGTGGCCGCAGGCCGCGCCGGACCAGATATTGCTGTACCAGAGCGAGCACCGCCAGCAGCAGCACCCAGGCGATCAGGGCCGCGGTTTTCAGTTCCTGAAATTTGGCCAGTTGCGGCGCGTAGTTCTGCGCCACCACCACGGTCAACGCCTGGCCGTCGCGGCGAAACTCCGCCCGATAGCGCAGCAGGCTCTGCCCGCCGGGACCGGGCCGCAGGTCGGTGTCCATGCCGGTGCGCGCCGGCAGCGGCAGCCGCGCGTCCCACAGCGACCGCGAGCGCCAGCGCTGATCGCCGATCAGCACCACGAAATAGCGCCCGGACAAAGGTTTACGATAGGCCGGGTCGAGCCGGTCCTCGTCCAGTATCAAACCGTCGCGACCGCGCACGATGGCGGCCAACACGCTGCTGGTCTCGTCACGCAGCTGGCGTCCGCTGAGCAGGCGCTGTTCCCGGTCCAGCCACCACAGCGCCGCCTGGCCGGCCAGCAGCCCGGCCAACAACAGACTGACGAACAGGCTGACGCCCAGGCGGCGACCGATGGAGCCCATGTCAGTCCCCGTCGCTGCCGATGAACAGGTAACCCTGGCCGCGCCGGGTCTGGATCACGCCGCTGCCGAGCTTGCGGCGCAGACGGTTGATGTGCACTTCCACCACGTTGGAGTCGCGCTCACTCTCGCCATCGTAGAGGTGTTCGTTGAGGGCGGCCTTGGACAGCAGCCGGCGCGGGTTGAGCATGAAATAGCGCAACATGCGGAACTCGGCGCCGGTCAGCTCCACCTCCCGGTCGTCCAGCCACACGGTCTGCCGTTCCTCTTCCAGTTCCAGGCCACCGACCGCCAGCCGGCTCTGGTTGGTGCCGCCGTGGCTGCGGCGCAACACCGCCTGGATGCGCAGCAACAATTCCTCCGGGTGGAACGGCTTGGTCAGGTAATCGTCGGCGCCGGCGCGCAGGCCGTCGACGCGCTCCGCCCAGCTGTCCCGGGCGGTGAGGATCAGCACCGGCAGCGTGAGCCCCTCGTCGCGCCAGCGTTTCAGGACCTGCAGGCCATCCAGGCCGGGCAGGCCCAGGTCGAGAATGGCCAGATCGAAGGGCTCGTCGTGGGCGCGCACCGCCGCGTCGCGGCCGTCCGCCAGCCAGTCCACCGCGTAACCGTTGTCACGCAGCATGGGCATCAGCTGATCGGCCAGATCCACGCTGTCTTCCACCAGCAGCAGGCGCATCAGTCGTCCACTTCGTCTTCGAGCACGCGGCCGGTGCGGGCGTCGATTTCCAGTTCCCGGACCACGCCGTCCTCGGTGAGCACTTCCAGCTCATAGATCAGCGCGCCGTCGTCGCGCTCCAGTTCCGCTTCCAGCAGACTGGCGCCCGGGTGGCGCTCCATGGCCACCGCCAGAATCTTCTCGAACGGCTGTATGTCACCGCTCTGGCGCAAGCGCAGCGCTTCGTCGTGACTTACGTCCAGGGCCGTGGCCGGCGCCATCAGACACGCCAGAAAGGCGGCCAGAGCCGCCTTCCCGAGAGGGTTGCATAAAGGGTGCGGGTGCATCAGTCGTCGCGTTCCTCGCGCAGGATTTCACCGTTGGTGGCGTCCAGCTCGACGTCCCACTGCTGACCCTGGGCATCGCGCAGTTCCACCTGATAGATGTAGCGGCCGTATTCGTCTTCCAGTTCGGTGTCCTCGATCTTGGCCTCCGGATGGTTGGCCAGGGCCGCCTGATTCAGTTTATCGAAGGACTGGATGGTGCCGTCGTTGACCAGCTTCACCACTTCATCGGGGCGCACGTCGTCGGCGTGGGCCACGGTGGTGGCGCCGGTGAAAGTGATCAAAGCAGCAAGCAGCGTGGTTTTGGTGGCGTTCATGAGTCGTCTCCTTTGCTCATCGGGCAACGCCGGGGGCGCGCCGTTGGTCATGTGTCCCGTCTGGGTACGGTTCTCACAATACGACGGCCCGCTTAATTGTGGCTGAAGCCACCCTGAACGCAACCTTAACCCGCCGGCCCTCGCCCCCCGCCCCCCACGGCGCGCCCCGCACGTCCGGTGTCGGTATCGACCCTTGCAAAGCAACCGCGTCTGGGTGAAGTTACGTTTTTGGAACGCATTTCCATTTCTCCACGAGCTCGTTTCACCCCGAGCCATAACAAGGACAAGCCATGCACACCGATCTGCCCGACCTGCTCGCCCTGCTCGACCTCACCCCTCTGGACGAGGACCTCTTTCAGGGCGAAAGCCGCAATATCGTCGGGCCGCGCATCTTCGGCGGGCAGGTCATCAGCCAGGCCCTGGTGGCCGCCTCCCGCACCGTGGAAGGCCGCCCCGCCCACTCCCTGCAGGCGTACTTCCTGCGCCCCGGCGATGTGCGCGAACCGATTCAATACCGGGTCGAGCGGGTGCGCGACGGCGGCACCTTCTCCACCCGCCGGGTGGTGGCGGAGCAACGGGGCCGGCCGATCTTCGACATGGCCCTGTCGTTCCACAATGCCGAGGACGGTCCGGCCCACCAGACCGCCACCTTCGAGGCGCCGGATCCGGACGGGCTGCTCACCGAGCACGATATGAACGCCCGCTTCCTGGAAGGCGAGGAGATCTCCGACAACTTCCGCGCCGCCCTGCTGCGCCGCAAACCCATCGAAATCCGCCCGGTCACCCAGCGCCACCCGCTGCGCCCGGAAAAAACCGCGCCGGTCCGCCAGACCTGGATCCGCGCCAGCGGCCTGGACAGCGACGACCCGCTGCTGCATCAGGCACTGCTGGCCTATGTATCTGACCACAGCCTGATGGGCGCCGCCCTGCTGCCCCACGGCGTCACCTTCCTGAGCCGCGACATGCAGGTCGCCAGCCTGGACCATACCCTCTGGTTCCACCGGCCGGTGCGCTTCGACGACTGGCTGTTCTACGACATGGAAAGCCCCATCGCCCAGGGCGGGCGGGGCTTTACCCGGGGAAGGATTTTCAATCGCGCCGGCGAGCTGGTGGCGTCGGTGGCGCAGGAAGGCTTGATCAGACGGCAAAGTTAAAAGTTGAAAGTTACAAGTTGAAACGCGGCGCAAGGCCTCGCCTTTTCAGCCAGGCCATGCCCGCGCTTTCTCCTTTTAACTTTTCACTTTCAACTTATTTTTCCAGGATGGCGACCACGCCCTGGCCGCCGGCGGCGCAGATGGAGATCAGGCAGCGGCCGGAGCCTTTCTGGTTGAGCAGCTTGGCGGCGTTGGCCAGGATCCGGCCGCCGGTGGCGGCGAACGGGTGGCCGGCGGCCAGGGACGAGCCCTTGACGTTGAGCTTGCTGGTGTCGATTTCACCCAGCGGCCGGTCGCGGCCCAGACGCTCCTTGCAGAAGGTGTCGTCGGTCCAGGCCTTCAGGGTGCTCAGCACCTGGGAGGCGAACGCCTCATGGATCTCGTAGAAGTCGAAGTCCTGCAGGGTCAGACCGGCGCGGTCCAGCATGCGCGGCACGGCGTAGGCCGGCGCCATCAGCAGCCCTTCCTTCTTGCCGACGAAGTCCACCGCCGCCACTTCGCAATGGGTCATGTAGGCCTGCACCGGCAGACCGCGCTGCTCGGCCCATTCCTCGCTGGCCAGCAGCACCGCGGAGGCGCCATCGGTGAGCGGCGTGGAGTTGGCGGCGGTCATGGTGCCGTCGGCGCCGCCGAACACCGGCTTCAGGGTGCTCAGTTTCTCGATGGTGGAATCACCGCGCATATTGTTGTCGCGCTCCAGACCGTGGAACGGCGTCATCAGGTCCTGCTGCCAGCCTTCCTCGTAGGATTTGGCCAGGTTCTGGTGAGAACGCCAGGCCAGTTCGTCCTGGGCTTCACGGCTGATGCCCCACTCGGCGGCGGTGATCGCCTGGTGCTCGCCCATGGACAGGCCGGTGCGCGGTTCACCGTTCTTGGGAATATCCGGGATCATCAGCTTGGGATTGATCAGCTTGATCGCCTGCTTGAGCTTGTCGCCGGTGGTCTTGGCGCGGTTGATCTCCATGAAGATCTTGCGGGCCTGCTCGTTGACGCCCAGGGGCGCGTCGGAGGTGGTGTCCACGCCGCCGGCCACGGCGCAGTCGATCTGGCCGAGGGCGATTTTGTTCGCCACCAGGATGGCCGCTTCCAGGCCGGTGCCGCAGGCCTGCTGGAGGTCATAGGCCGGGGTTTCCGGGGCCAGTTTGGAGCCCAGCACGCATTCGCGCACCAGGTTGAAGTCCTTGGCGTGTTTCATCACCGCGCCGGCGGCCACTTCACCCATCCGTTCGCCGTGGAGTTTGAAACGATCCACCAGGCCGTTCAGGGCGGCGGTGAGCATTTCCTGGTTGCCCACCTCGAAGTAGGCGGTGTTGGAGCGGGCAAAGGGAATGCGGTTGCCACCGACGATGGCCACCTTGCGTGCGTTGTCGCCTGCCAGCATAGTTGAATTCCTCCACAGGGGCGTTTCCGGATCGGTTCGCCCAGGTTAACAGATGAGCGCAGTCTATCTCCCCACCCGCCGGCCTCATTGGCTTCGGCGCCTACCGGCTTTTCCGACCGGTCAATACACCTTTTACAGGCTGGTGCTTCAATACGCGGCCTCATTCTTCGTATAGTGCCTTTCTCGCACTGTACATTGCACGGCAAAGGACAGGATCATGAGCGATACCTACCAGGCGATTGCCAATTCCCCCATGGGCAAGGCCCTTTTCAGCGCCATCAATCTGCCCATTCCGGTGATACTCGAACGCTGGCAGCCCGGCCAGAACTCCTTTATCAGCGGTCGGGTGCTGGTCGGCGCCGCGCCCGGATCCAGCGCCGTGGACACCGTTTTCGCCAGCCTTCAGGGCGCGCCGGAAGCGCGCCCGGCGGTGCTCGCCAACACCGGTAACGCCAGCGATCTGCAGAAGCAGGCGGCGGCCGCCGGCGTCAGCGCCGACAACTACACCGCCACCAAGGAAGACGAAACCCGCTTCAAGGCCCTGGTGTTCGACGCCACCGGCATCGAGAACCCGGACCAGCTCAAGGCGCTGTGGGAGTTCTTCCACCCGGTGATCAAGAAGCTGGACAAGTGCGCGCGGGTGATCGTGATCGGGCGCACCCCGGAAACCCTGGGCGGCGCCGCCCGGGTCGCCCAGCGCGGCCTGGAAGGCTTTACCCGGTCGGTGGGCAAGGAGATCAAACGGGGCGCCACCGTGCAGCTGGTGTATTGCGAAGCCGGCGCCGAGAGCCAGCTGGCCGCGCCGCTGCATTTCTTCCTGTCGCCGAAATCCGCCTATGTGTCCGCCCAGGTGGTGCGCGTGGGCGCCGCCGGCTTCGACGCCCAGAACTTTGACTGGGACAAGCCGCTGGCCGGCAAGAAAGCGCTGGTCACCGGCGGTTCGCGGGGCATCGGCGCCTCCATCGCCCGGGTGCTGGCCCGGGACGGCGCCCAGGTCACGGTGCTGGACATCCCGCCCATGGCCGAGGACCTGAACAAGGTGGCGGAGGAAATCCAGGGTCAGACCCTGGAGCTGGACATCACCAGCGACGAAGCACCCCGGATGATCGCCGACGCCGCCCGCAAGATGGGTGGCCTGGATATCCTGGTGCACAACGCCGGCGTGACCCGCGACAAGATGCTGGGCAACATGCCGGAGAACTTCTGGGACATGGTGATGAACATCAACATCGCCAGCCAGCTGCGCATCAATGAGCAACTGGTGGCCGAGGACGGCCTGGGCGAAGGCGGCCGTATCATCTCGATCAGCTCCATCGCCGGCATCGCCGGCAACCTGGGCCAGACCAACTACGGCACTTCCAAGGCGGCGGTGATCGGCATGATCGACACCTACTCCGGGGAATACGCCGACAAGGGCATCACCGTGAACGCGGTGGCGCCGGGCTTTATCGAAACCCAGATGACCGCCGCCATTCCCTTCACCATCCGGGAAGCGGGCCGCCGCATGAACGCCATGAACCAGGGCGGCCAGCCGGTGGATGTGGCGGAAACCATCGCCTTCTTCGCCAGCCCCGCCGCCCAGGGCCTGACCGGCAACGTGGTCCGCGTCTGCGGGCAGATGATGCTGGGCGCCTGATCCCGGCCAGGACGGCGCGGGCATTCCGCCCGCGCCCCCTTGAATCCCCCCTTCCCCGCCGCCACCTCTGAACCAATATCGAACGTTTTCGAGGTGCCCATGGGCTTCGGCCGTGTTTTTCTGACCCTTCTGGTATTCGCGCTGATCGAGGTAATGGTGCTTGCCGCCGTGGCCGATCTGATCGGCTGGCCGGTGACCATCATCGCGGTGGTGGCCACGGCGCTGCTTGGCAGTGCCCTGTTCCGCCGCCAGGGGCTGGATACCTGGACCCGTCTTAATCAGCGTGTGAACCAGGGCGAAATGCCGGCCCGGGAGCTGGTGGAGGGAATGATGCTGCTGCTCGGCGGCGCTTTCCTGATCACTCCCGGGTTCATCAGCGACGCGGTGGGCTTCGCGCTGCTACTGCCGCAAAGCCGGCGTGCCCTGGCGGACCGTCTGATAAAGCGCGGCACGGTGCAGGCCTTCGCCAGCCGTGGCGGCGGCGCCTTCTTCTATACCAGCGGTCCGGGCGGAGGCTTCCGCCCGGGTGGGCCGGGTGCCGGTGGCAATGTGTATGAAGGGGATGCCCGGGCAGAGGATGCCGGGGACCAGGCCGCGGAGCGACCGCTTACCCTGGATCAGGAGCCCCCGCGCGACCGGAGTTAGCCGCCAGACGGCGGGCTTCGGCGGCGTCTTCCTCCGCCTTCATGCGGCGGTACTCAATGGGCGTCATGCCCACCCAGCGCTTGAAGGCCCGATAGAACGTGGACGGCTCCGAGAACCCGGTAAGGTAGACGATCTCGTCGATGGATTCGTCGGTGCCCGCCAGCAGCCGTTTGGCCAGCTTGCAGCGGTAGTCCGCTACCAATTGGTTGAAGTTGGTGCCGGCGTCCGCCAGCCGGGTGCGCAGTTGCCGGGCCTTGATGCCCAGCCGCTCGGCCACCTCTTCCAGATTGGCGTGGCCGGATTCCAGCAACTCGGCGATCAGCCGGTTCACCTGGGCCACCAGATCCTGTTTCTCCAGCCGGGCCACCTGTTCACTGGCCAGCTGTTCGTGCAGGCGCAGTAATTCGGGCTCGTGATGCGCGGACGGCAGGGTCAGCAGCTCGGCGTCGAAATACACCCCCACCGACGGCATATCGAACTTCACCGGGCAACCGAAGGCGCGCTGGTATTCCTCCAGCTCACCCTGATTGGCGTGGCCGAAATGAATCTCCAGCGGTTCGAAGGCGTCGTCGGTGACGAAGCGGAAGAATTTGATCAGCCCCATCATCACGCATTCGTTGAGATGGGCCAGGCGGCGCCCCCAGAACGGCTGGCGCAGGAACACCCGGTCGCCCTCGTCGAACAGCTCGGCACGGGCCGCGTCCGAGAGCAGGCGCTGGTAGCTCAGCGCCCGGTCCAGGCCCTCACCGAAGTTAGGGCTGGACAGGAACAGGTACTCCAGCACCTGCCCCTTGTACACCGGCATGTGCTTGCCAAGATGCAGGCCCACATGCGGGTCGTCGGAGACTTTCTCCAGCGCCTGCCAGAACCACTCCTGGCCATCGTGGGGCGTGCGCAGATCGGGCACGTCCAGTATCGAGGCGTCCAGGCCCAGCTCGGCCAGCACCGCGTCGGCGTCGATACCCGCATTCTGCATGGCGCGGTACGCCATGCGCAGGAGCACGCCGGAATCGGTCAGTTCTGCCATCCTTCTGCAACTTCCCCAAACGGTAAACACCAAATCCGGAGACTAGCATACCGTTACGGGCCCCGGAACCGCATCACACTGGTGCGGAATTCGCACGCCGGCCGAGACGGCGGCCCAACCGATCCGGCAGCGCCATCCGATTGATGCGTTTAAGGACCGTGCCGAACTGCCGGCCCAGCCGGCCGGTGTTGTAGTGCAGCCCGTAGCGGGCGGCGATTTCACGGACCCGCGGCGCCACCTCCCGATAGCGGTTGGACGGCATGTCCGGGAACAGATGATGCTCGATCTGATGACTCAGGTTGCCGCTCATGATGTGGAACAACGGCCCGCCCTCGAGGTTCGAGGAACCCAGCAGCTGGCGCAGGTACCACTGCCCCCGGCTTTCGTTCTCGATCTCCTGTTCGCTGAACATCTCCGCGTGCTCGGTGAAGTGACCGCAGAAGATGATCAGATAGGACCACAGGTTACGGGTCAGATTGGCGCTCAGATTGCCGGCGAACACCAGCGGGAAGAACGGGCCGGCCAGGGCCGGAAACAGCAGGTAGTCCTTCAGCACCTGCTGGCGCACCTTCTTCATGATCTTGCGCCGCTGCACCCGGTATTCCGCCCAGCTCTTCTCGCCCTTGAGCAGCTTCTCGTACTCCAGGTCGTGGAACGCCACGCCCCACTGGAACAGCGCCGCCAGCACCCAGTTGTAGGCGGGCTGGGCCAGGTACAGAGGGTTCCAGCGCTGGTCCTCGGACAGCCGCAGGATGCCATAGCCCACGTCCCGGTCCTTGCCCACCACATTGGTGAAGGTGTGGTGCATGTAGTTGTGCGAGTGTTTCCACTGCTCCGCCGGGCAGGTGTTGTCCCAGTCGTAGGTGGAGGAATCCAGCGCCGGGTCGTTGAGCCAGTCCCACTGGCCGTGCATCACGTTGTGGCCGATCTCCATGTTCTCGAGAATCTTGGACACCGACAGCAGCGCGGTGCCGGCCAGCCAGGCCGGCGGCAGCACGCCCAGGAACAGCAGGCCGCGGCCGGACAGCTCCAGGCTCTTCTGGGTTTTCACCAGGCGGCGAATGTAACGTGCATCGCGCTCACCGAGATCGTTCATCACCTCGTCGCGCAGGGCCTCGATCTCACGACCGAAAGCCTCCACCTGGGAGCGGGTCAGCCGCACACCCTGGCGTTCAAAAATCACCGGATCGAGATCCTGTACCTTGGCGTTCATCGCGAACCTCCTTACACAATCCGTTCGTTACAGGTCCAGTTCCACGTCGCCGTCGGCGCCGTGGACACAGAGTCGGATTTCCTGATCCACCACTTCCCGGCTTTCGCCGTTTTGCAGATCGCGCACCCGGCCACGGGCCACCCGGCATTTGCAGGTGTGACAGATGCCCATGCGGCAGCCGTGGCGGGGGCTCAGGCCGGCGGCCTCGGCGGCCTCCAGCAGCGATTGGCCGGCGTCGGCGGGCGCCTCGCCCCCGCTGCGCGCGAAACGCATCCGGCCGCCCTCGCCACCGCCGGCGGGGGTGGTCTGGAACCGCTCATGGAACAGCGGGCCGCTGCCGTGCCGCTGGTGCCAATCAATCACCGTGTCGAGAAAGCCCTGGGGGCCGCAGGCGAACACCGCCCCGGCCGGGTCACCGTTCGACGGTTCCGCGAGCCCGTTCTTTGTGAGCCCGTTCTTTGTGAGCCAGTGTTCATCCAGACGGCCGGCCAGATCGCCGGCCCGGGGCGTCTCGGCGCTGAGCACGAGACGGAAATCGAGACGATCGTCCAACGCCAGCTCACGCAGGCTCTCACCCAGCAGCAGGCTGGAATAATTCCGTTCGAAGTGCCGCCATACCAGCCGTCCCGTCTGGCCGGACGACAGCCAGGACTTCACAATGCTGTGAACAGGTGTTACTCCTGAACCGGCGGAAAGGAGCAGAATGCGCTCTGGCGCCGGATCCGGCAGCACGAAGTCACCCACCGCCGGTGACAGGGTGAGCAGATCGCCGGCCCGGCAGCGATGCACCAGATGGTCGCTGACGCCGCCGCTGCCGTTGGCCTTCACCGTCACGGTCAGCACCGGGTCGTGGGGCGCCGAGGACAGCGAGAAACAACGCTGCCGGCGCACCCCGTCGATGTCCACGCCGAGCATCACGTATTGCCCGGCGCGGTGCGGTTTCCAAAGGCGATTGGGTGCCAGTTCCAGGGTCACGGCCTGCTCGGTTTCCCGGCGCACGCGCGCCACCCGCGCACGGATTTCCCGGGCGGAATGGCGGGCGTCGAACAGGGCCAGATAGTCCTCCGGATCGAAGGGCGTGGTCAGGGCCCGGCCCAGCCGGCGCATCAGGCCGTCCCGCGGTGAAGAAACCTGCGACTGCATGGCGCACTCCATAAGTTTACACTTGTGCACTTTTTACGCGGACGCCAGCTTTTAGTCAACACCTGTTCACAAATAATTTTTTACATAGGAAAATCAACCAGTTGTATGTATCCGGGAGAGAAAATTGAATAACATGGCGCCTTCGGACTGTATAAATAATCATCAACGGGGAGCAAAACCATGAGCAGAGAGACGGCGGCCCGCGGACGGCGCCCCAAGCGCGGGCGCACGCGGCAGGCGCTCATGGACGCCGCCCTGGATCTGGTCGCCAAGAAGGCGCCGTTTTCCTCCCTGAGTCTGCGTGAGGTGACCAAGCGCGCCGGCGTGGTGCCCACCGCCTTCTACCGGCACTTTCCGGACATGAGCGCCCTGGGCCTGACGCTGCTGGACGAGTCCTTCCGTACCCTGCGCCAGATGATGCGCGAGGTGCGCCAGCACGAGCTGCCCAACGAGCGCATGATTCGCGGCTCCATGGAGACGTTCTTCACCTATGTGCGCAACAACCGCACCCATTTCCTGTTCGTCTCCAAGGAGCTGTACGGCGGCTCCGCCACCATGCGCCAGGCGATCCGCCGGGAAATCCGCCTGTTCGTCAGCGAACTGGCCATGGACATGGCCCGCTTTCCGTTTCTCACCCAGGTCAGCGCCCAGGATCTGCAGATGATGGCGTCGCTGGTGGTCAACGGCGTGGTGGCCCTGACCCAGGAAATGCTGGAGCTGGACGAGGACGACGAAGCGGGCCAGCACGAGATGCTGATCGTCGCGGAAAAGCAGGTGCGTCTGATCTATTTCGGCGTTGCCCAGTGGCGCTCCGACAGCGACCAGCCGGCGGAGCCCCTCGGCCTGGAGCGGGTGCCGCCGGGCGCCGAATAAGCCGGGCAAACAGGCGGCTCCCGCCGATAGGCTCTTGCAGCAAACTTTCAGGCGGCACGGCCAATCAGGGCCCCCGGCCGCCTGCCTATACTGTCCCCATTGTTTTCCGTCCCTTTTTAAAGGCAGGTAGAAGGACGCTGTTATGAGTGATGTCCAGTTCCGCGAACTGCGCCACGCGCCGGCCATGCCGGTCAATTTCGCCAAGGCGGTGATGCGCGCCGGGGTCAAACCCGGCAAGAACCCGACCCTGCCGAACGTGGGGTTGCGCCTCAACGACGTGGGCCTGGACAGCAAACACCTGAAAGCCTACCGCAAGGTGTGTGGCTTCAGCGCCGACGGTCGTTTGCCGATCACCTACCCGCACATCCACGCCTTCCCGCTGCACATGGCGCTGATGATGGAAGACGGCTTCCCGTTCCCGGCCATGGGCCTGGTGCACGTGCGCAACCGCATCACCCAGTACCGTCCCATCGCCGAGCGCGAGCAGCTCAACATCAAATGCTCCCTGGGCAACCTGAACCAGGTGGAGAAAGGCTGGGAGTTTTCCATCTTCACGGTGATCACCACCGCCGGCGAGCGGGTCTGGTCCAGCGAATCGATCAACTTCTTCCGTGGCGGCGGCCACGGTCGCAAGGACGAGAAGAAAGCCTCCGGCGAACCGGTCCCGGCCACCGACACCATCGAGTGGAAGGTGCCCGGCAACACCGGCCGCCGCTACGGCGCCGTGTCCGGGGACCGCAACCCGATCCACCTGTATCCGCTGACCGCGAAACTGTTCGGCTTCAAGCGGCAGATCGCCCATGGCATGTGGTCCAAGGCCCGCGCCCTGGCGCAGCTGCAATCGCAACTGCCGGAGGAAGCCTTCCGGGTGGACGTGCAGTTCAAGCTGCCCATGTTCATCCCCGCCACCGTCAAGTTCGAACAGCAGCCGGCGGACGACGGCCTGGACTTCCGGGTGCTGGCCCGGGACGGCGTCAAACCACACCTTACCGGCCAGCTGCGCCGTCTCGGTGAGTGACCGGCCGTCGGCGCGGGCTATCGCCCCGCGCCGGTGGCACCCGTAGAATCCGGCCATATGGCCGACGACACACGAGATTTTTCCGCCCTTTTTCTCAACGACACGCCCTTGATGGACGTGCGCGCCCCCGTGGAATTCGCCAAGGGCGCCTTTCCCACCGCCACCAATCTGCCACTGCTGGACGACGACCAGCGACGCCGCATCGGCATCCGCTACAAGGAAGCCGGCCAGGAAGCCGCCATCGATCTGGGCAACCAGCTGGTCAGCGGCGCCCTCAAGCGCCGGCGTCTGGACGCCTGGCGGCAGTGGCGCGAAGCGCACCCGGACGGTTACCTGTATTGCTTCCGGGGCGGTCTGCGCAGCCGTACCACCCAGGCCTGGCTGGCGAAAGAAGGGCTCTCGGTACCGCTGGTGATCGGCGGTTACAAAGCGATGCGCCGCTTCCTGCTGGACAATCTGGACCGGCAGTTGGCACGCCTGCCGCTGTGGGTGCTGGCCGGGCCCACCGGCAGCGGCAAGACCCGGGTGATCGAGCGCCTGGGGCGGGCGGTGGACCTGGAGGGCCTGGCCCACCATCGCGGCTCCGCCTTCGGTCGGCGCCCCGGCGGTCAGCCGACCCAGATCGATTTCGAGAACGCCCTCGGCATCGCCCTGCTCAAGCAGGCCGACCTCGGCCCGGGGCCGGTGGTGATGGAGGACGAGAGCAAGCTGATCGGCCGCTGCTTTCTTCCGCCCCGTCTGCAGGCCCGGTTACGCCAGGCGCCCCGGGTGGTGATCGAGGAACCGCTGGAAGAACGGGTGCGGGTGACCCTGGACGACTATGTGCGGGCGCCCTTGCGGGAATACGCCGCCCATTATGGCGCCGACCAGGCGTTCGAGCGTCTGGCCACCGACCTGCAGGCGGCCATGGACCGCATCCGCCGCCGGCTCGGCGGCGCCCGCCACCAGCAACTGCGCCAGGCCCTGGACCAGGCCCTCGCGCACCAGCGCCGCCACGGGGACGGCGACGCCCACCGGGGCTGGATTCGCGAACTGCTGGCCGGTTACTACGATCCCCTGTACCAATACACCCTGCGCACGCACCGGCAAGGAGAGATTCTGTTCCGTGGCGACCGCCAGGCGGCGCTGGCCTTTCTGCGCGCCAACATCGGATCGGAGTGAAGGAGACGCTGACATGATGATCCGCCCGGCCGAACAGGATCTGGTGCTGGTGGGGGGCGGCCACAGCCACGCCCTGGTGCTGCGCCGGCTGGCCATGAAGCCGGTGCCCGGCCTGCGCCTGACGCTGGTGTCGCCGGACAGCCTGGCGGCCTATTCGGGGATGCTGCCCGGGCTGGTGGCCGGCCACTACGACGTGGCGCGGACCCATGTGGACCTGCGCCGGCTGTGCCAGGCCACCGGCGCCCGTTACGTACGCGCCCGGGTCACCGGGCTGACGCCGGCGGCGCGGCAGCTCCAGCTGGACGACGGCGGCACCCTGGAGTACGACTGGCTGAGCCTGGACGTGGGCGCCACCCCGGATTTGGCGGCGGTCCCCGGCGCCGCCGAGCACGCCGTGCCGGTGAAGCCGGTGAGCGATTTCCATCGGCGCTGGCAGGCGTTGCTCGAGCGACTCGACGCTCGCCCCGGCCCGCTGGCGGTGACGGTGGTGGGCGGCGGCGCCGGCGGCACGGAAATGGCGCTGGCGGTGGCCCACGCCCTGCGGCGCCGGCACCGCCCGGCCACCCTGACCCTGGTCACCGCCGGCGGGCTGCTGCCCGGCTATTCCGAGGGCGTGCGGCGGCGTCTGGCGCGGCGCCTGGCGGACGCCGGCGTGACCCTGCGCGAACACGCCCGGGCACGGCGGGTGGACGCCGACCGCCTGCTGCTGGCCGCAGGGGAAGGCGCGGATCCGCCATCGATCCCCCATGACTTTCTGCTCTGGTGCACCGGCGTGCGGGCACCGGCCTGGCTGGCCGCCAGCGGGCTGCCCTGCGACGCCGGCGGCTTCCTGCGGGTGCAGGCCACCCTGCGCAGCCCGGCGGACCCGAGCGTGTTCGCCGCCGGCGATTGCGCCGCCTTTCCCGGCGGCCTGCCCAAGGCCGGCGTGTACGCGGTGCGCGAGGCCGCCACCCTGGCCCGCAATCTGGCCGCTTCGGTGCGTGGCCGCCCCCTGAAGGACTACCGCCCGCAGCGGCGCTTCCTGTCGCTGCTGTCCGCCGGGGGCCGCGACGCGGTGGGCAGCCGGGGCCCGGGGCCCACCCTGTCCGGCGGCTGGGTCTGGCGTTGGAAGGACCGCATCGACCGCGCCTTCATGGCGCGCTTCGACGAACACCTGCCGACCATGGCGCCGGCGCCGGTGTCCGCCGACGCCCCATACTGCGCCGGCTGTGGCGCCAAAGTGGGCGCCGGGGCGCTGGCCGAGGCCCTGGCGGACCTTCGTCCGTGGGTGCGCGAGGGCATCGAGGCCGGTGTCGACCAGGCCGACGACGCCGCCGTGCTGCGCTGGCCCGCCTCCCACCGGCTGGTGCAAAGTCTGGATTATTTCCCCGCCTTCATCGATGAACCCCGGCTGTTCGGCCGCGTCGCCGCCCTGCACAGCCTCAGCGACCTGTACGCCATGAACGCGACGCCCCATTCGGCCCTGGCCATGGTGTGCCTGCCCCGCCACCACCCCCGGCTGCAGGGCCGCGATCTGAAGCGCCTGATGGCCGGCGCGGTGGCGGAACTGGACCGGGCCCGCTGTACGCTGGTGGGCGGCCACACCATCGAGGGCCCGGAAATGGCGGCGGGCTTCACGGTGAACGGCGCCGCCCCCGCCGAGGCGCTGTGGCGCAAGGACGGCGCCCGCCCCGGCGACGCCCTGATTCTCACCAAGCCCCTGGGCACCGGCATCCAGCTGGCATCGCTGATGCACGGCGCCGCCCGGGGCCCCTGGCTGGACGCCGCCCTGGACACCATGCTGACCGGCAACGGCGACGCCCGGGACGCCCTGGCCGGACTGCCACCCCACGCCTGCACTGACATCACCGGCTTCGGCCTGCTCGGCCATTTGCTGGAACTGTGCGAGCACGGCGGCGTGGACGCGGAGCTGTGGGTGGACGCGGTGCCGCTGCTGCCCGGCACCCTGACGCTGGTGGAGCGGGGCATCACCAGCACCCTCAAACCCGCCAACGACCAGGTGCTGGCGCGCTGCCGTGGGGACCTGGACGAAACCGATCCCCGGCGGGTGGCGCTCACCGACCCCCAGACCAGCGGCGGCCTGCTGTTCGCCTGCGCCGACGGCGACGCGGCCCTGGCGGCGCTGCGTCGGGCCGGCGTGAAGGCCGCCGTGATCGGCCGGGTGACTGTAAAAAATCACAAAGCTTTGCCGGGCCTGAGTTTGCGCGTCCGGGCTTCATGCTAGTGTTCTGGCATCTTCTTGAAGTGGAGCGATGCCCAATGAAAAAGCAAATCACCGGCGTTCTGACCGCCTTCGTCCTGTTGTTCACCCAGGGGCTGTTCGTGCCCGCCGCCCAGGCCGCCATGGTCACCACCGACGGGATGGTCGCCAATGAGCAGCGGGCCGCCATGGAACAAAAAGTCATGCGCCTGATGGAACAGGACGCCGCCGCCAAGGTACTGGCTCAGAACGGCGTGACCCCGCAGGACGTGCAGAAGCGGCTCGACCGCCTGAGCAATCAAGAGCTGCAGAAACTGGCCACCAAGGCCGATCAGATGCCCGCCGGCGGTAGCGTACTGGGCGTGATCCTGGCGGTGATTCTGATTCTGGTGCTGCTCGACCTGCTGGGCGCCACCAACGTGTTCCCGGCGATTTAACGACCCGCGCCGGATGACCCACGCCAAAAAGGGCGGTGGCCGCACGGTCACCGCCCTGTTTCTTGCCCCCCTGCTGGCGTTGCTGTTGAGCGCCTGCCAGACGCTGCCCCCACCGCAGCGCGCCGAAACGCCACCGCGGCAGCGGCTGGACGTTCCCTTTATCGCCCAGGACGCTTACCAGTGCGGGCCCGCCGCCCTCGGCATGATGCTGCAATGGAACGGGCTGCCCGGCGACAAGGACGAGCTGGTCCACGAAGTGTGGCTGCCGGAGCGTCAGGGCGCCCTCGGTATCGAATTGAAAGCCGCCGGCCGCGCCCGTGGCCTGCTGCCCTATCCGGTGGAAAGCCCGGAAGCGCTGTTCAGTGAGATTCAGGCCGGCCACCCGGTGCTGGTGCTGCAGAACCTGGCGCTTAAACGCTGGCCCGTGTGGCACTTCGCGGTGGTGATCGGCTACCGCGACGACGGCAAGCGCATCGTCCTGCACAGCGGCACCGACGAAGCCACCACCAGTCATTGGAACCGCTTCGTGCGCACCTGGGCGCGGGCGGATTACTGGGGCTTCGTGCTGCTGCCCCCCGGCGAGCTGCCGGCCCGGGTGGAAGCGGAACCGCTGCTGCGGGCCCTGGCGCCGATGCAAACCGGCGCCCTGCCCCATTGGCAGGCGGCGGTGGCCCGCTTCCCGGACAACGGGCGGCTGAGTTTCGGCCTGGCCAACGCCCTGTGGGCGGCGGACCGGCGGGAGGACGCGCTGGCCGCCTATGAGCGCACCGTGGCGCTGGCCCCGGAGCTGGCGCCGGCCTGGAACAACCTGGCCTACGCCCGCCGCGACGCCGGTGACGAGCCGGGCGCCCGCCAGGCGGTGTGCCGTGCCCACGCGTTGGCGCCGGACAGCGACAACGTCCGCGACAGCGTGGCGGAGATCACCGGCGGAGGCGGATGCTGACCGCGCGGGCGGCGGCCTGCTAAGCTCTCTCCCTGCGAGGGAAACGGAAGGCGATACACCGGTGTGGATTCGACTGCTGCTAGTGACGCTGCTGTGCGTGGCGGGGCAAGGCCAGGCCCAGACGGCCGGGAGCTTCACCCTGCCCGGCATCGGCGATCTGGAAAAACAACTGGCCGGCGGCGGCGGTGATCAGGCCGGCAACAGTGAGGCCGCCGCCGACGGCAATGACGAACACCGGGAAATCCTGGAACAAACCCTGGCCCTGCGCCAGGAGATCGACACCAACCGCGAGCGCATCGAGGACCTGAAGAAGCAGAAGAATCAGGCCCCGCAACAGCGCAACCAACTGCAAAAGAAGCTGGAAAGCGCCCGCCGCGAACAGCAGCAGGACTGGCGCCAGCGTTACAGTGATCTGTCCCTGGCGGCCCTTGCCAACGAGCTCACCGGGCAACTGGATGCGCTGGAGGAAAACCAGCAAACCCTGGCCCAGGTCAGCAGTGAACTGACCCGCGCCCAGACGCTGCCGGAGCGGGCCCAGACCACCATCAGCGACAGCCTGTCGCGCATGGACGAAATCCGCCAGACCCTTAATCGCCGGGACGAGAGTCTGGGCGATGCGGAACGCACCAAGCTGCAGACCGAACTCACCACCCTGGACACGCGCATCCAACTGCGCAATCAGGAGCTGGCCGTGGCCAGCGCCCTGGAAGAGCTGTCGCGGTTGCGCAAACGGGTGCTGGAAGCGGAAGAAGCGGTGATCCAGGCGCGCCTCGATGTGCTGCAGCCGATGATCAACGAACGGCGCGACGAATCCCTGAACGCGGAGATCGACGAGGACGCCCCGGACCTGCCCGCCAGCCTGGCCGACCACCCACGGCTGGAAGAAGCGCGCCAGCGCAACGATGGCCTGCGTGACCAGCTCAAGACCACCAGCAACGACGTCAACGAGCTGATCCGCGAGGTGATCAACGCGGAAACCCGGCTGGACCGCGCCCGCTCCCTGTCGAGCACCGTCAACGACCAGATCCGCATGCTCGACGGCAGCCTGCTGCTGTCGCGCATTCTGTACGAACAACAGAAAAGTCTGCCCGAGTACAAGCCGCGCCCCGGCCTGGACAAGCTGATCAGTGACACGCGCCTGGCCCAGTTCGATATCCGCCAGTCGATACAGACCCTGGAAACCGAAAAGCCGGAGCTCGATCAGGCCGATGAGCTTGACGAGGACCAGCGCCGGCAGCTGCGCGGCGCCCTCGCCCGCCTGCGCGACGCGCGCCTGGAACTGCTCAATCAACTGGACCAGGAACTGGGCCGCAAGCTCAATGTGCTGGTGCGTCTGAATCTTTCCCAGCAGCAGTTGCAGCGCATCACCGAGGATCTGCACGACACCATTTCCGAACAAACCTTCTGGATGCCGAGTACCCAGCCGCTGCCGTCCTGGATCCAGGACTTTCCGGCCCAGGCCCTGCAGGAGCTGAAGGATATCCCCTGGCAACGCATGGGCGGCGACGCCGCCAATCTGGTGAAAGGCAAATGGCCCTGGCTGTTCGCGCCGCTGTTGCTGGCCGGCCTGCTGTGGCTGTGGCGCCGCAAGTTGCGCGCGCGTATCCGCGCGCTCAACGGTGACATCGGTTTTCTCAAACGCGACAGCCAGCGGCACACGCCGCTGGCCATTATCTATACCACCCTGCTCGCCGCGCCGGTGCCGCTGGTGCTGAGCCTGCTGGGCTGGGGTCTGTGGGCGCAGCCAGGCACCCTGAGCACGGTGCTGGGCGCCGCCCTGGCCAAGATCGCGCTGCTGTGGCTGGTGTTCGAGCTGTGCTACCGGCTGCTGGCCCGGGACGGCATCGCCCAGCGGCATTTCCGCTGGAGCGCCGACGCCAATCTGGTGCTGCGTCGGCGGTTGCTGGTGGTGGGCCTGGCGATGGTGCCGATGACCCTGGTGATCGCCTTCGGCGAGGAGTGGCCGGCCCAGCTCAGTAATGATCGTATCGGCCTGGTGATGATGATCGGGTGTCTGCTGATCATCAGCGCCACCCTCAGCCGCGCCGCCCTGGCCTACCAGGCCCACCGCTATTCCAAGGCGGTGAAGGGCGGCGCGGTGATGCTGTGTTGCGGGGTGCCGCTGGTGCTGGTGGCGCTGATCGTGATCGGCTACTACTTCACCGCCGTGCGCCTGTCCGGGCGCATGATCGATACCTTTTATCTGTCGCTGCTGTGGCTGCTGCTGGATGCCACCGCCGTGCGCGGTCTGGCGGTGGCCGCCCAGCGTCTGGCCTATAAACGAGCGGTGGCGGAGCGCGAAGCGGAACCCAAGGAAAACGTGGAAGGCGTGGAGGTGGAGGAGCCGCAGCTGGACCTGCAACAGGTCAACCAGCAATCCCTGCGGCTGATCCGGCTGGCGGTGCTGGGCCTGTTCGGCGTGCTGCTGTACTGGGTCTGGGCGGACGTCATCAACGCCTTTTCCTACACCGACAACATCGTGCTCTGGCAGAGCACCGAAGGCAGCGGCCTGAACGCCACCAACACGCCGATCAGCCTGGGCGACGTGATCACCTCGCTGGCCATCGGCATCGGTACCTTCATGCTGGTGGCCAACCTGCCCGGCCTGCTGGAGGTCTTGTTCCTGTCACGCATGAACCTGCGCCAGGGCTCCAGCTACGCGGTCACCACCCTGCTCTCCTACCTGGTGATCGTGGTCGGCGTGATGGTGGCGCTGGGTTCCCTGGGGCTGTCCTGGAGCAAGATGCAGTGGCTGGTGGCGGCGCTGGGCGTGGGGCTGGGCTTCGGTCTGCAGGAAATCTTCGCCAACTTCATTTCCGGCATCATCATTCTGTTCGAGCGGCCGATCCGCATCGGCGACGTGATCACCATCGGCAATCTGTCCGGCACCGTCAGCCGTATCCGCATCCGCGCCACCACAATCATCGACTTCGAGCGCAAGGAGATCATCGTTCCCAACAAGGTGTTCGTCACCGAACGGCTGATCAACTGGACCCTCAGCGACACCGTTACCCGCCTGACCCTGAAAGTGGGCTTCGCCTACGGCTCCGACCTGCAGACCTGCCACGACCTGCTGGTGCAGGTGGCCAAGGACAATCGGCGGGTACTGCGCGATCCCGAACCGCTGATTCTGTTCATGGCGTTCGGCGCCAGCACCCTGGACCACGAGCTGCGGGTTTATCTCGGCGAGATCGGCGACATTCTGTTCGCCACCGACGAGCTGAACCGGGCCATCGACAAGGCGTGCCGGGAACGGGGCGTGGAAATCGCCTTCAACCAGATCGACGTGCACCTGCGCTCCACCACCGACGATGTGCGCATCGCCGGCGTGGACGGCGACGACCAACCGACGCCGCCGAAGCGCGGCAAAGGGGATGTGCGCGGCCACTACGGCAATACCCGCGGCCACTATAACGATAACGAGGAACACGATAACGACGAGCCGGGCGCGGACGGCAAGCCGCGCCCCAAGGGCACCGGCGAGGACGACTGACGGCGGTGCCGTGTCAGCGCGCCCCGTCCGGCGCCTGCGGTGACGGCGGCGCCAGTTCCGGGTAACGCTCTCCGAGCTCCCGCCGGCGCGCCTTCAAGCCTTCCAGTTTGCGCCGCCCCTCCGCCAGTTGCGCCGCCGGCAGGCCCTCCCGTTCCCCCCGGGCCACCAGCGTTTCCAGTTCCCGGATCTTGCGCTGCGAAGCGGCCAGAAAGGAGGCGTACACCGCCATCTGTTCGCCCTGCTCATAACGCCGGTAGCGCAGCGGATCGTCGAGCACCTCCGGCGGCGGCGGCGTACGCGCCTCCCGGGCCGGCGCCAGGGGCGGCGTGCGCGGGTCCCCGTCCCGGCGGGCCCGGGCCAGGGAGGCGGCCGCCGCCGGCGCCACCCGGGGCGCGCCGGCGGCCACCGGTGGCGGTGTTCCGGCGGGTGCCGGTGGTTCCGGTTGGCGGCGCGCGGCGCCGTCCTCCGCGACCCACCTCGCCGCCGACGGACGCGCGCTCGCCGCCGGCTCGGGATCGTCCCCGGCGACCCGGTCCACGCCGGCCGGGGGCCGCGCCTCCGGCGGCGGGGCCGGCCACCAGCCGGCACCGGCGGCCAGCGTGGCCAGCACCAGGCCCATCAGCAGCATGCCTTTCACGGGGCCTCCGGATAAAAGCGCACGGCGGCGGCGTTCTGGCGGCGCGCCAGCCCGGTCTCCAGATGCTGCCGCAGGCGGGTGCGCGCCAGCGCTCGGGACGCCTGGTAGCGCACGCTCTCGCTGTCCGCCGCCTGATAGTCCTCGACCCGCTCTTCCACGCGCACCACCACCCAGCGGTCCGGCCCGCCGGGGGCGCGGATCGGCGGCGCGGTCAGGCCCGGCGTCTGCGCGAAGGCGAAGCCGGTGAGCCAGGCGTTCTCGTCACTGTCCCGGGCCAGCCAGGCCGGCGCCTGATAGCGCACGCCGTCACGCTCCCCATAGGCGGCCACCAGGGTCTCCAGGGTGGCGCCGTCCAGCAGCCGGCGACGGGCGTCCTCCGCCAGGGCCGGGGTCGGCAGCCACAGCCGCGCGGCGCGCACCTTCTCCACGCGCACGAACTGATCGCGGTGATACTGGTAATAGCGCCGGATCTCCCGGGCCGGGATCGCCGCCGCCACCTCGGCCAGCAGCGGATTGTCGTCATGGGGGTCGTCGCTCAGGCCCAGTGCCAGCAGCAGCGCGCGCTGGTCCTGGCGGTCCAGCACCAACTGGCGGATCCAGGCCCGGTCGGCGTCACTGAGCGGCGCCCGCCGTTCGAACCAGTCCAGCACGAAGGCACGCCGCACATAGTCCTCCACGGCGCCGTTCATGGCCGCCCGGTCCAGATTGTGGAAACGGGTTTTCAGGGCCACGTTCTGGGCCCGGTAGAGCCGCGCCAGGGTCAGGGTGCGCGGCGCCGCGCCGGGAAAGCGGTAGCGGGCCAACACCCATTGCTCCGCCGCCGCCTGTTGCGCGGCGTCGAAGCCCAACCGCAGGCCCGGCTGCGGGGTGAGGATCGCCGCCAGGGCCGGGTCGTCCAGACGCGGCGGCGCGCTCAGGGCGCGCAGCGGGGACGGCCACTCCCAGGCGGCCAGGGTCTCCGCCAGGCCTTCCCGCCAGGCCACCCGGGTCAGGGCCGCCAGATCCCGGCGCGCCAGGGCGGCCCGGTCATAGCCCACCCGAGAGGGCGGTGTGTTCGCCGCGTACACCTCCCGGAACCATTCGCCCATCAGGTGCACGTCCACCAGGTTTTCCAGCACCCGCCGCTCGTCGATGTCCGGTTCGTGCACCCGGGCGGCGGCCACGAACACCGCCAGCACCTGGCGGGAAATAGCCTTGCCGTCCACCCGTGCCACCGTCGCCGGGTCGGTCGGCGTGGCCGCCACCGGCGCCGTCCACAGGCAGGCCGCGCCCAGAATCAGGGCCATCCATGCGCCTTTCATCTCGGGCTCCGCTCAGTCGGTGACTTGCGCGCTGGCGTGGCCGAGCAGGTGCACCACCATGGCAATCGCATGGGGCACCACCACCCGCGCCACCTGCACCCGATCGACGTGGTCGGTGCTGGACAGCACCAGGGCGCCGTTGGCGTAGGCGATCTGGCCGCCCTCGGTGAGCAGCGGACGGATGTCGGTGGCGCTGGGCGCCAGGGGCGTGAAGGCGCTCAGGGCCTGGGTCACCAGGGTGTCGTCGTTGAGGTCCTCGCTGTCGTAGTAGTCGGCCACCCAGCCTTCCCAGCCGCTGTGGTTGAGCGCCGAGGTGGTCCACACATGGTGCGGCTGCACCACGTCGGTGGCGTGCAGGGCATAGCCCAGGCTCTGGGCGGTGGGATTGGCCAGGAACTGGTCGTACCAGTACTGGGCCAGGTTATCCAGGGGCTGGAACGGCATCTCCTCGAAGTCGTCGTACATGGACTTGGTGGAGGTGGTGCCCTGGCGGTAGTTGGCCTCGGTGATGCCGTAGGTGTTGTATTCGGAATCGTCGCTGGACCACCAGCCGGTCATGCCGCCGGGGCCGTCGTCCATGTAATCGCCCACCAGCCAGGTGGCGGCCAGGTTGTCGATGTCGCCCCACACGGTGAGCAGCTCATAGTTGTAGCCGCCCAGGTCGTTGCCGTGCACGTCCGGGCCCTGGGTGTGGTTCTGGAAATGCCAGTACGAGGTGTAGTTCACCAGAGAGGCACCGGCATTGAACACCGGCGCGTAGACGCAGTCGCCGGTGACGGCGCCGCAGAAGTAGGTGTCCTGGAAGTCATCCACGTCGTAGGCGCTCTGCCCCAGCACCTGGGCGAACTGGGCCACGGTGTAACCGCCGGCGGCGGCCACCGCCTGCAGGTCCGCGTAGCCGGTGGTGGTGGGATGGTTCTGCATGTAGGTGACCGCGTCCTCCACCAGACGCCGATGGGTTTCCTGTTTGAACGCCTGGGCGGCGGGGCACAGCACCGTGGAGACCAGCAAGCCGATAAGGATCCGTTTCATGACTCCCTCCCTGGGATGTTTCGTTTTTTTGGTATGTCCGTCCTATACAGAAACATTTCCGAGGTCGCTTCAATTGTTTATCCACGACATCCGCCACTTCCACGGACATTAAATACGCCCCGGTCCCCGGCCCGGGGGTACGCGCGGGGCTGCTCGCCCGGCCCCTGCGGGTGTACACTGGGCGCCTTCCCGGCTACCACGACCCGCTTTCTTCATGCCTCTGATTACCCTACGCGATCTCGATCTCCATTACGGCGAGCAGCCCCTGCTCGACCAGGTGAACCTGGCCATCGAACCCGGCGAACGACTGTGCCTGGTGGGGCGCAACGGCACCGGCAAGTCCACCCTGTTCAAGGTGCTCACCGGCGAACAGCAGGCCGACGACGGGCAGATCGAAACCGCCCGGGAACTGACCGTGGCGCGCCTGGAACAGGAAGTGCCCGACGATCAGGACCACAGCGTGCATGAAATGGTGGCCGGCGGCCTGGGCGAACTGGGCGAACTGCTCAACGAGCACGAGCGCCTGACCCGCGCCCTGGCCGCCGGCGACGACGACGCCATGCCGCGCTTCGAGGCACTCAGCGAACGCATCGAAACCCACGGCGCCTGGCAGCTGTTCAACCGGGTGGAGACGGTGCTCTCGAAACTCAATCTGGACGGCGGCGCCGGCTTCGCCGGCCTGTCCGGTGGCATGAAGCGGCGGGTGCTGCTGGCCCGGGCACTGGTGCGCGAACCGGACATCCTGCTGCTCGATGAGCCCACCAACCACCTGGACCTGGACAGCATCCGCTGGCTGGAAACCTTTCTGAAGGGCTACCCCGCCACCCTGGTGTTCATCTCCCACGACCGCGCCTTTATCCGCGCCCTGGCCACCCGCATCATCGAGCTGGACCGGGGCAAGCTGACCAGTTGGCCCGGCGATTACGACAAGTACCTGGCCGGCAAGCAGGCCGCCCTGGAGAACGAGGAGCGGGCCAACGCCGAGTTCGATAAGAAGCTCAGCCAGGAGGAACGCTGGATCCGCCAGGGCATCAAGGCCCGGCGCACCCGCAACGAGGGCCGCGTGCGCGCCCTCAAGAGCCTGCGTGACCAGTACGCCCAGCGCCGCAACCGGCAAGGCACCGCCGGCCTGGAAATCCAGCAGGGCGACAGCTCCGGCAAGGTGGTGATCGAGGTCGAGCACCTGGCCTGCCAGGTGGGCGGCAAACGGATTCTGCGCGACTTTTCCCTGACCGTGATGCGCGGTGACCGCATCGGCGTGCTCGGCCCCAACGGCTGCGGCAAGTCCACCCTGATCCGGCTGCTGCTGGGCCGGCTGCCCCCGGACCAGGGCACCGTGAAGACCGGCACCCAGCTGCAGGTGGCTTACTTCGACCAGCTGCGTGACACCCTGGACGGCGACAAAAGCGTGCTCGACAACCTGGCGGAAGGCTCCGATGTGGTGGAGATCAACGGCCGCAAGAAGCACGTCATGGGCTATTTGCAGGACTTCCTGTTCGAACCGGCCCGGGCCCGGCAGCCGGTGCGCTCCCTGTCCGGCGGCGAGCGCAACCGGCTGCTGCTGGCCAAGCTGTTCAGCAAGCCGTTCAACCTGCTGGTGCTGGACGAACCGACCAACGACCTGGACGTGGAAACCCTGGAGTTGCTGGAAGAGCAGCTGGTGAACTACCAGGGCACCCTGCTGCTGGTCAGCCACGACCGGGAGTTCATCGACAATGTGGTGACCTCCACCCTGGTGTTCGAGGGCGACGGCGATCCCAACAGCTATGTGGGCGGTTATCAGGACTGGCTGCGCCAGCGCCCGGAACCCGCCCGCGAGCGCGACGTCAAAGGCGGCGTTGATGGCGCCAAAACCGACACCACGCAAACCGAAACCAAGGTAAAAAGCGTGGCCGCCGACGGGCCGACGGGCGCCGCTGCGCGTAAGCTGACCTATAAGGAGCAGCTGGAGCTGAAAGCGCTGCCGGAGAAGATCGAAGCCCTGGAGACGGAACTGGACGCGGTGCAAAACCGGCTGGCGGCCCCGGACTTCTACAAGGGCCCGGCGGAGGACATCGCCACCGCCCAGCGTGAACTGCAAACGCTGGAACAGACCTTGAACGACCACTATGGCCGCTGGGAGGAACTCGACCAGAGGCCGTCATGACCGGCCCGGCGATCCCGGGCCGACGAGGAGGACGCGTTTCGTGACACCCACTCTCAACCGGACCCTGATCGCCCTGGCCCTGGTGGCCCTGGCCTCGCCCCTGGCCGCCAACGAACGTGAGGACGAGGACGGCCGCCATACCGCCCCGGCCAGCGCCGACCAGGCGGCGCCGCGCCCGGAAGATCCGGATGGCCCGCCGGCGGCCTCCGACCAGCCGGCGGACGACGCCGGCGCGGAGACCGCCCCCGCCGATGTCCCGACCGGGGACACCCCGCCCGCCAACGACGAGACCGCCCGGGAAGAGACCGGCGACACCGGCACCCCGCCCGACGACACCGGGGCCCCCGCCGCCCCGGACCCGGTGGCGCCGCTGGAACTGCTCGGCAAGACCGTGCCGGTGGGTACCTTCGATACCCTCTACTGGACCCCGGACCAGTCGTTCCGCTCCATCGCCACGCCGGTGCCGGTGCTGGTGGCCCACGGCACCCGCCCCGGCCCCCATCTGTGCCTCACCGCCGCGGTCCACGGCGACGAGCTGAACGGCATCGAGATGGTGCGGCGGCTGATGTACGAGCTGGAACCGGACGAGCTGGCCGGCACCGTGGTGGGCGTGCCCATCGTCAACCTGGACGGCTTCCGCAACGGGTCCCGGTACCTGAGCGACCGGCGCGACCTGAACCGCTATTTCCCCGGCCGCAAGAACGGCAGCGCCGCCAGCCGGGTGGCCTGGTCCCTGTTCGAGAACATCGTGCGCCACTGTGATTACCTGGTGGATCTGCACACTGGCTCCCAGAAGCGCGTCAACCAGCCGCAGCTGCGCGCCGACCTGGAGAACCCCCAGGTGGTGGCGTTCGCCAAGCACTTCGGCGGCATGACCGTGCTGCACAGCCCCTCTTCCAGCGGCATGCTGCGCGCCGCCGCCGTGGACGAAGGCATCGTGGCGGTGACCATGGAGGCCGGCGGCCCCAACCGGCTGGAGGACGACGCGGTGGACTACGGCGTGCAGGCGCTGGAGACCTTGCTGGAGAACCTGGACATGCGCAAGGCGAGCCGCTTCTGGGGCGCGCCGCAGCCGGTGTTCTATGAGTCCGAGTGGATTCGCGCCAGCCAGGGCGGGATTCTGCTGTCCGAGGTGGAGCTCAACGAGCAAGTGAAGAAGGGCCAGATTCTCGGCACCGTCACCGACCCGATCAGCAACACTGGCAGCGCCATCATCGCCCCCTACGACGGACGGGTGCTGGGCATGGCGGTGAACCAGGTGGTGCATGCCGGCTTCGCGGCCTACCGGATCGGCGAGGAGAAGAGCGCCGAGGAAGTGGAAGCCAAGGCGGAGCAGGCCCAGGAACGGAGCGCCCCGGAAGCGGGCGGCGACGAAAGCAAACCGGCGGAGGAACCGGACCGCCCGGATGGCGATACCGAATAGCGGCGTCCCGCTTCAGCCGCGCCCGGTTTTGAGCGGCCCGCACACCCGCTCGAAGCCGGCCACCACGAACGGGATCATTCGGTCGTAGGCGGTCTGGAAGTCGTCGGAGCGGCACAGGCCGCCGGACATGGCGTTGATGCGGCCGGTGTTGGCGAAGGTCAGCGTCATGGAGCCGGACATGAAGTGGTAGCACCAGTAGAGGTCGCCCCGGTCGCAGTGCGGCAGGGCCCGTGACAGGGCTTCCACGAAGGCGTCCATGGGGGCGTCGAAGTGGCGGCTCATCAGCACCGGGCCCCATACCGGGGAGGTGTTCACGTAGGCGAGCAGCGCGCAGTAGTTGCGCCAGCCCTGGTCCTCGCTTTCCTGGGCCATTTCCAGGGGCCGCAGGTAGGCTTCGATGATGCGTTCCAGGGGCACCGGGTCGGGCTCGGCCTCGGCGCGGGCACGGTTGAGTTCTTCCAGGCGGTCGTCGTTGAGAACGCGGGCGCGGCGTTGGAAGACGGTGTCGAAGAGTTGCTGTTTGGGGCCGAAGTAGTAGTTGATCAGGGCCACGTCGATGCCGGCTTCGCGGGCGATGGTGCGCAGGGTGACGCCGTCGTAGCCGTGGCGGGCGAACAAACGTTCGGACACATCGAGAATGGTGGCGCCGCGATCGCCTTCGCCGGCGCGGGCCCGGGGGCGGCCCACGGTCTTTTTCGTCATGCGCGGATAGTACGCAAGCGCCGCTGGGACAACAAGCAGTGGCGTTTGGCTTGTCAGGACCCTCCAGCAGGGGCGCGGTTCCGGGTCAGGCCCTTCCGGGAACGCCGTGAACCCGTCCCTGGGGGCTCCCTTTCGAACGTCCTGTTCTCAAGGGTCCCGGAAGGGCCTGACCCGGAACCGCTTGGCGGTGATCCTCCGCGCGCGGGTGACGCGACGCGCGGAGGGATGGTGGGTCAGGGGCAGGTGCCGACCTGCCAGAGGGCGCCGCCGTTGGTGCTGTACAGGGTGGTCATGCCCCAGGTGGAGCCGGCCATGGGTTGGTCGCTGCCCTGGGCGAAGTAGTCCGGGGCCAGGTAGTTGCCGGTGCTGTACGCGCGGCCGGCGGTCTTGTGGTAGTAGTTGTAGGCGCTTTCCTGCTGGCAGCCCGGTTGCGGGTCGCCGCCGCCATTGTCGCCGCCGTCGTTCCCTCCATCATCATTGCCACCGCCGGTGCAGGCCTGGATCGGGCCGGTGCAGCTGGCGTCGTCGTCCTGCCATTGGCATTGGTCGCCGCTGGTGGAATGCTCGGTGAGTTTGAAGGTGGCGGTGCCGTATTCCAGGTAGCAGTTGGCGTAGTTGGTGTAGTCCAGGCGGCCGGCGCTGATGTGCTGGTCCAGGGTGGCCACCTGGCCGGCGTCGATCTGGAAGGCGATCTGGTCGCTGTCGGCGAGGCCGCCCTGGTCCAGGGCTTCCACGCTGGCGCTGTTGGCGCCGCCGGGCAGGTCGCAGGCACGGGCGCTGTAGTGCACGCCGTCCAGGTCGGCGGCGATGGCGCCGCTGGCGAAGGTGACGGTGACCGAGGCCAGATCCTGGTTCTGATCCACCACCTGGCCGCTGACCGTGGCGCACTGGCCGTCCACGCTCACCGCAATGTCGCTGAGCACCGGGGCGCTGGGCGGCGGCGCCGGGCCCACCCGTACGGTGTCGATGGCCGGGGCGCTTTCGCCGCCGTCATTGTCCTCGGCGGTGACCGCCACGGTGTAGAGGTCGTCCGCCAGGCTGCCGCTGGTGGTCTGGAAGGCGCCGCCGCCGCCCACGCTGGTGGTCAGGGTGTCGCCGCCGCCGGCCAGGCCTTCGATAACGATGGTGATGGCGGTGACGGTGCCGTCCTCGTCGGCGGCCTGGCCGCTGATCTGGATGGCGTCGCCGTTGGCGGCCAGGGTCAGGCCGTCGACGCTGGGCGGCAGGTTGCGGTTCACCCGGGCGTTGTTCTGGCTGAAGAATTCACCCAGGTAGCGGGCGTAGTTGATGCTGGCGCTGCCGATGTAGTTGCCGCTGGCGCCCTGGCCGCCGGACCAGGAGTGGTCCAGGCCGTTGAGCCACAGCATGGAGACGCGGCCGTCCTGCCACAGGAATTCCTCGGCGCTGCCGCCGTCCTGGCTGATCACGGTGCTGCCGGGCAGCTCGCTGACGCCATAGAGGCCGGCCATGCCTTCCGCGTTCTGGCGGTTGTAGCAGGTGTCCACGGTGGTGTCCGCGTCGCCGTGGGCGATGGACGCCACCTGGGTGTCGAAGGCGCTCTGGTAGGCGCCGCCCAGGTTGCGGCAACGGCTTTCCACGTTGGCCTGCTCACAGACGCCGATGGCGCCGCTGGAGCTGGTGCCGACGCTGGGCCCGGCGCTGACGCCGACACCGGCGAACACGTCCGGGGCCAGGCAGGCGGTGGTGTTGGCGAAACTGGCGCCGGACGACAGGCCGGCGATGTAGACCTGGTTGGGGTCAATGCCCCGGGCGGCGTCGCCGGACAGCTCGTTGGCCAGGTCGATCAGGTTTTTGTAGTCGCCGGCGCCGCGCGACTTGGTGCCCTGCCAGTAGGACCAGCAGCTGAAGCCGGCCTTGTTCATGGCGTCCGGCACCGCCACCACCATGCCGTATTCCTCGGCGGCCACTTCCAGGTTGGCGGTCTTGTAGGCGTTGATCGACTGGGTGCAGCCGTGCAGGACGATCAGCAGCGCCTTGCCGGCGCCCACCGCTGAATCGGTGTCGGGGGTGTAGAGGTGGACGTTGTTGAAGCCGCCCAGGGAGAGGTTGTCCTGCCAGCTACCGGCCTGGACCGGACCCGCCAGCAGCAGCAGGGTACCCGCGAGGGCACCGAGGGCCGTCTTGATCATGGTGGTTCTCCTGATTATGCATTGTTTTTTTGATATTCATCGGCCGATGAATAAAAACTCTACAACCGTTGAATATCCCGGGTCCACCCTTGGCAGGGTGTCGAAATGTATAATCTTTGAACAAACGCACAATCGGGGTGGCGCCACCGGCGCGGGCTGGTAGCCTGAGCCGATGCTAAGAAAACACCGGGTCTTCACCCTCTCCGCTACCTTCGTGGGCGCGCTGGTGATCATCGGCGCCACCGTTCCTCAACGTTTCCGCAGCGTGGCGGAGACCCTGCTTGATGAGCTGGGCCATTACTTCGGCTGGTTTTATCTGATCAGCACCTTCGTGTTCGTGGTGTTCCTGCTGGTGCTGGCGGTGAGCCGCTACGGCAAGATCCGGCTCGGGCCCCAGGACTGCAGTCCGGAGTACGGGGTGTTTTCCTGGTTGAGCATGCTGCTGTCGGCGGGGTTCGGCGTGGGGCTGGTGTTCTATGGCATGGCCGAGCCGATCCAGCATTTGATGGAGCCGCCCCACCGGCTGGCCGAGCCCGGCACCGCCCGGGCCGCCGAGGTGGCGATGCAGTACAGCTTCTTCCATTGGGGCCTGAGCCAGTGGGCGGCGTTCAGTCTGGTGGGGCTGATCATCGCCTTCTTCCAGTTCCGCAAGGACCGGCCCGGGCTGGTGTCCACCATGGTGGAGCCGGCCATCAAGGAACTGCCACAGCGCCGGTTGATTTCCGATTCCCTGGACGTGCTGGCGGTGGTCGCCACGGTGATGGGCGTGGCCACCTCCCTGGGGCTCGGCGTGCTGCAGATGAACGGCGGCCTGCACACGGTGTTCGACTGGCCGGACAATTTCTGGACCAAGGCGGCGATTCTGGGCGCCATGTTCCTGTGCTACACCGCCTCGTCCTACAGCGGCCTGGACAAGGGCATCCGCTGGCTCAGCAACTTCAATATGGCCCTCTGTCTCGGCTTCATGGCCTACATGCTGTTCAGCGGGCCGACGGTGCTGATCCTGAAGAATTTCGTCAACGGCCTGGGCGCCTACCTGGGTAACTTCATCGACATGGCGCTGACCATTCCGCCGTTCGAAAAGTCGGACTGGATGAACAAATTCACCCTGTTCTACTGGGCCTGGGTGATCGCCTGGTCGCCGTTCGTGGGCACCTTCGTGGCGCGCATTTCCCGAGGCCGCACCATCACCGAATACGTGCTCGGGGTGCTGCTGGTGCCGCCGCTGCTGGCCTGCGCCTGGATCGCCGTGTTCGGCACCACCGCCCTGGATCTGCAGCTCAACGGCGGCGCCGATCTGGCCGGCGCGGTCAGCGACGACGTGGCCACCGGCCTGTTTCTGATGTACCAGGAGTTGCCGTTCACCGAGGCGCTGTCCGGCGTCACCATGGTGATTCTGTTCGTGTTCCTGGTTACCTCGGCGGACTCCGCCTCCTACATCGTCTCGCAGATGACCGACCAGGGTTCTCTGAATCCGCCGCTCTACAAGCGGCTTACCTGGGGCGTGCTGATCTCGGCGATCTGCATCACGCTGATCGTGGCCAGCGGCCTCAAGGGGCTGCAGTCCGGCAGTCTGGTCGCCGCCCTGCCGTTCGCCATCGTGCTGTTTCTGATGATGGGGGTGCTGTACCGGGAGCTGCGCGACGACCGCCGCGCCATGCTGTTGGAGCTCTACCACCGCAACGAGGAAACGCCGGTGGGCGCCGACCTGTTCGAGGCCGACGACTTCACCGATCTGCCCACCGAGCAGCGCATCCGCCGCCGCATGGCGGTCAAGCGCCGTTGAGCGCCAGGTGCGATCGCGGTGGCGCCACCGCGATCATCCGAGGCCGGTCTAATCCAGCGACGCCACCGCCTGATCGATGGCGGTGTCGCCGCTGATCAGGTCGAACTCCCGCTTGCTGGCGCCCGGACGGTCGAGCACCGCCCGCAGCACCGCCGCCACATCCTGGCGGGGAATCTCGCCGAACTGATCGATGCGCTCCGCCAGCCGTACCTTGCCGGTGCCCGCTTCATCGGTGAGCTTGCCCGGGCGCACGATGGTGTAGTTGAGGCCGCTGGCGCGCAGGTGATTGTCCGCGTTCTGCTTGGCGACGAAGTAATGGCGCATTTTTTCCGGGCCGCTGTCCGGGTCGTCGGCGCGCATGGAACTGACGATCACGAAACGGGGCACGCCCATTTCCCCGGCCAGGTCGATCAGATTGATGGCGCCGTTCTGGTCCACGTCCACGGTCTTCTCCGGCCCGGTGTGGGCCCCGGACCCGGCGGTGAATACCGCCGCGTCGCAGGTGATCAGCGCCGCCCGGCAATCGCCTTCCAGATCCGCCACCACCACCTCATCGGCGCCCAGCCGACGCAGCTCCCATTCCTGGGACGGGTCGCGCACCATGGCCCGGCAGATATGGTCGCTCTCACCGAGCAACCGCACCAGATGCCGGCCGATTTTGCCGTTGGCCCCGGCGATCAGAATACGCATGGAAGCTCTCCTAAGGGTCGATAAGGACAGATTTCCACCCTAGGGCCGCAAGGTGCGGGCTGCAAGCTACACGCTACATGCCGACCGGCCCACGGACCTGCCTGCGGCTTGAAGCTTGTAGCTTGCAGCTGCCTCACCATCTCTGCGGGACGCGCTGAATCTTGCTGGTGTCGTAGCCAGCGTCGGCGGCGATGTCGTAGAGCCGGCGCAGGGTGGCCTCGTCCGGATTCGGGTCGCGGGCCATGATCCACAGGTAGTCCCGTTTCTGCCGGCCGATGAGGGTGGTCTGGTACTGATCGTCCACGTACACCACCCGGTAATCCGCGCGCAGGGGCCAGAAGAACTGCATCTTCCAGACCGCGTTGCTGTGGTCGCTGACGAAGCCGGTAGGGGTCATTTTTTCGCGCTCACCGTCGAAGCCGCCTTCGTTGAAGGTAAAGGTGACCCCCACCTTGTTCGGCCCCAGCCGTTCATAACTTTCCACCGCGTTGTGGGCGTCCTTCTCCGGCGGGGTGGGAATATTGGCGATCACGTACCAGTCGCCCATGAAACGATCCAGGTCCAGATTTTCCACGGTGCGAATGGGCGGGTGTTCCGGCTGGCTTTGGCAGGCCGCCATCAGCAGGGCAAGGGTTCCGATCAGGGCAAAACGCATGGAGGCTCTCCTGGCAAAAGGTACATTCCCGGGACGCGAAGCATCGCCACCGCAAGCGTGACCGCTGGCCGGCCAATGGCGCGTGAAAGCCCCCTGCCCTTGCCCACCCCACTGTCCGTAGGAGCGGCTTCAGTCGCCGAGCACCTTGAAGCGGCGCTGGAGGCGGAAACCGTGGTCGTCCACCAGGGTCAGGGTGTGCCAGCCCGGTTCAGCGCGGATCGCCCATTGGTGGAAGTGTTCGGTGACGCCCAGGTAGCGGTCATCCAAGTGCCAGAACAGGCGTGCGCCGTCCCGTTCGTGAACCACCCGGAACACCGCCTGGCCACGCTGGCCGCCCAGTTCCCGGGGGATGTAGAGGCCGGCGCCGGCGTGGGGGTAGAGAATCGCCATCGGCGGCGACGGGTCCAGAGCCCGGGCTCCGGCCAGGCAGTCCGAGCGCCAGGCCGGCAGGGGCCGGTAGTCCGGGTGGCGCTGGCGATAGAACCAGGCCTGGGCCGGGGGCAGCACGAACCAGTTGCGGCTGGCCATGCCGGCCACCGCTTGGCAGCCGCCGTGCACGCGCTGGCCGTTGCGGTCCAGGTGCACCCGGCGGTGGTGCGGCGTTACCGTCTGGAAGTGGCTGTGCAGGGGCGCCAGGGCGGTTTTCGCCGGGCAGCGGCCGCCGGCCAGGTAGCCGTCGTCGGCGCATACCCGCACCCGCTTGAGGTCGTTGAGCGGCGGCTCGGGAAAGGGCGCCGGCCCAAGCAGGCTGAACACGTCCAGCATCAACGGCGCGGCGGTGTCGGCGCCACCCAGGTGCGGCGCCGGTTCGCCGTTGCCGTTGCCGGCCCAGACGCCCACCGTGTAGCGGCCGTTGCTGCCGATCGCCCAGGCGTCGCGCAGGCCGTAGCTGGTGCCGGTTTTCCAGGCGATCGGCTGGCTGGAACGGTACAGCCGCCATTGCCGCGCGGTGCCCGGACGGGCCACGTCGCGCAGGGCGTCCAGGGTCAGCCAGGCGGCGCCGGGGCTGATCGGGAACGGCGCCGCCACCGGCGTCGCCCCGGCCAGCCGGGTCACCGGCGCCGCCTGGCCGTCCCGGGCGGTGGCGATCAGCCGGGCATAGATGGCGGTGAGTTCCTCCAGGGTGCCCTCGGCGCCGCCCAGTACCAGGGTCAGGCCGTAGTCGTCGGCGGGCCGGAACAGGGTGGTCATGCCCAGCTCGCGCAATTGATCGTGGAAACGCCCCACCCCGTAGCGGCGCAGCAGGCGCACCGCCGGCACGTTCAGGGAGCGGGCCAGGGCCTCGTGGGCGGGCACCGCGCCGCGGAATTCCCGGTCGAAATTCTCCGGGCTGTAGCCGCCGTAGTTGGTGGGCAAATCGGGAATCAGGGTGTCGGGCAGGATCACGCCGGCGTCCAGCGCCAGGCCGTAGAGCAACGGCTTGAGCACACTGCCGGTGGAGCGCGGCCGGCCGGCGATGTCCACGGCGGCGCCGTAGGTGTCGGCGTCGCCGTGCTGCACATTGCCCAGGTAGGCGCGGGTTTCCAGATCCCGGTGGTCGATCACCACCACCGCCAGGTTGTGCACGCCCTGGCGGCCCAGGCGCCGGCCGTGGCGGTCGGCCAGCTCGCGCACCCGGCGCTGCAGGTCCGCGTCCAGGGTGGTGCGCAGCAATGGATCGCCGCCGCCGGCGCTGAGCGTATCCAGCAGGCGCGGCGCCAGGGACGGCAGCTCGTGGACGCGGGGCAGCGGCTCCAGTTTGGCCAGCCGCAGATCGGCGCCATCCAGGTCACCGCGCCGCCGCAGCACCTCCAGCAGCCGGTCCCGCTTGGCGCGCAGCCGCGCCCGGTCGCGGCCCGGGTGGATCAGCGCCGGGCTGTTGGGCAGCACCGCCAGCAACGCCGCCTCGGCCCAGCTGAGGGCCTCCGGCGGGCGCTGAAAATAGCGCCAGGCGGCGGCCCGCAGCCCCACCGTGTTGCCGCCGAACGGCGCCCGGCTGGCGTACTCCACCAGGATATCGTCCTTGCTCAGGTGCCATTCCAGTTGCAGCGCCAGCAGCGCTTCCCGGGCCTTTTCCGCCAGGGTACGGGGCGGGTCGTCACGGAGCAGCCGGGCCAGCTGCATGGTCAGGGTGGAGCCGCCGCTGACCACCCGGCCGGCGCGGGCGTTGGCCACGGCGGCGCGGGCGATGGCCAGCGGATCGACCCCCGGGTGGGCGTAAAAGCGCCGGTCCTCGAAGGTGATCAGAGCGCGCCGGTATTTGTCCGGCAGGCGCTCCACCGGGGCGAACCGCCATTGCTGATCGGCGGCGATGCGCGCCGCCAGGGGGCGCCCCTGGCGGTCCAGCATCAAGGTGGCATAGGGCTGCTGGTGCAGCGACGCCGGCAGCGGCGCCCACTGCAGCGCGGCCAGGACCGCCAGCACCGGCATCGCCAGGGCCAGCCCGACCGCCGCCAAGGCCCTCCGCGCCGGCCGCCGCCGGCTCACGGCGGCGCGCTTAGCGGCCATCGCCCTCCCCGGCGTCCGCCTTCACCGTCACCCACTGGCCCTGGTTGCGGGCCCGTACCGTGCCCTGGTACATGGCTTCCACCTGCCAGCCGGGCAGGTAGAAATGGCCGGCGAAGGTGGCGTTCAGGCCGATCCGGTAGGTGCGGCTTTCGCCGGCGCCCAGGGAGAAATAACTGAGCACCCGGTCGTCGCGCAGGTCCCGGTAATCCACCGGCGCCTGCTCCTCGTCGCCGGCCAGACGGCTGTCGGTGATCTGCCAGCCGGACGGCATTACCTGGGTCAGGGCCAGGTTTTCAAGGGGCCGGCCACTGAGGTTGCGGACCGTGACCGTGGCGCGAAAGTCGGTGCCCTGGGCCAGGCTCGACGGGTCCAGCGGGCGGCCGTCCAGAGTGCGGAAGTCGGCGCTCAGGGAGAGCCCCTGGCTGGCCGCCTGCTCGGTGCCGGGGGGCGGCGTGCCGCGGGTGCTCACCGAGGCGAACAGCCGGCGCTCGCTGTCGTTGCGCACCGCCAGGGCCTCCCCGTCGATCGCCAGATCCAGCTCCTGGCGGAACATCGGGGTCTGGCTGGTGATGGTCTGCCAGTCGCCGTCGCCACGGCGCCAGGCGAACGAATAGCCCACGTCGCCCCGGCTACCGGCGAACCGGGCCATGGCCATCAACGCCCAGGCGGTGGTCTGAGTGGAATACCAGTTGCCGGAGGCCAGCTGGTTGGCGATCACCTGGGCCTGGCCCCAGGCCGCCTCGCTGTCACCGCGGGCATCCAGCACCATCAGCTCGATGGCCCGGTCGCGCAGGCGCGAGCCGTAGGTGGGGCCGGGACGCTGGTAGTCCGCGTCGCTGTCGCGGGCGGCGGCCAGCAGTTCGCCCGCCACCTCGGTGAGCCCCATCTGCTGGTAGGCGGCGGCCAGCAGCCAGCGGCCGGCCCGGTAGCCCGGGTCCGCTTCGCCGCCCTCGGCGGCCCGCGTCTGGAACGCCTCGCGCAGGCGGTTCATGGCGCCCACTTCCGGTTCACCGGCCAGGGCCAGGGTGTACAGCCGGTAGGCCTGGGAGGCCCACTGCCAGGGGTAGCGGCCCGGGTCCTGCCCCACCCGGCTCTGATAGTCACGCCAGTGCCGCAGCATGTCCGCCGGTACCGCGTAGCCCTGGCGCTGGGCTTCCAACAGGAAGTGGCCGGCGTAGGAGGTCCCCCAGTCGTTGGCGGTGGCGGCGCCGGGCCAGTAGGCAAAGGCGCCGCCGCCGAGCTGGAAGCGGCGCAGCCGCTGGATGGCGGCTTCCACATTGTCCTGCACCTTCCGTCGCTGGGCCTCGCTCAGGGCGGTGAGGCGGTCCAGGTACAGTTGCGGCAGCGCCGACGATACGGTCTGTTCGATGCAGCCGTGGGGGTAATCGATCAGGTATTCCAGGCGCCGTTCCAGGCCCATGGCCGGCAGGCTGCTGACCGTGAGCCGGCTCTGGTTGGTGCCGGGCAGGCCGTGGGGCCGATGGGTCAGGTTCCAGGTGGCGCCGGCTTCCAGCAGCTTGCCGGTGTCGCGCACGGTGGGCGGGTTGGCGCTGCGCACCGGCAGGTGCACGGTTTCCTCGGCGTGCTGATCCCCGGCGTCGGCGCGCACCGTCACCTCGGCGACGCCGGCGCGGTCGCCGGCCTTCAGGGCCAGGGCCGCCAGCTGGTCGCCGCTCTCGGCGAAATTCAGCGTGGCGGTGCCCCGGGTGACCGTGAGCGGCGCCTCCGCTTCCGCCTTCACGGTGACCTTGCCGAGACCGTCCTCGGCGGCGAACACGGTCACCGGCAGGTCCAGGGTTTCGCCGGGGCCAAGCACCCGGGGCAGCGCCGACAGCAGGGTCAGCGGCTGGGTCACGGTCACGTCCCGGTCGGCGTGGCCGTAGGCCCGCTGATTGCCGGCCACCACCATCACCCGCACCTGGCCCATGTAGGGCGGCAGCTCGATGTCGTGGCGACGGGTTTCCCCGGCCTTCAATGGGAACGGGCCGGCGAAGCGCACCACCGGCGGGAAGCGCCGGCGCTGTTGCTCGTTGCCGTCGCGCAGGGCGTCGGAGCCGCCCAGGGCCAGCAACTGGTCCAGCTCGCCGCCGTAGGCGCCCACCACCTGATCGAACAGGTCCCAGGTGAGCACGCCCAGGGCCTCGCGCTGATAAAACGCATCGTGGGGTTCGGGAGTGGCGAAGTCGGTGATGCCGAGCAGGCCCTCGTCCACCACCGCCAGGGTATAGGTCATCGGCTGGCCGCCGGCCTCGGACACGGTCACCGGCAGGGTGCCGCCCGGTTTCACCTCCGCCGGGGCCTCCACGGTGGGCGACAGGCGCGTGGCCGGGTCCTCCACCAGCAGCGGCAGGATGCCGTAGAGGCGGATCGGCCGGTCGTTGTCCCGCTCCCGATGGGGCTGCAGCAGGGCCACGTGCACGTACACGTTGGGCGCCATGGCGGCGGTCACCGGAATATCCAGGGTCAGGGTTTCACCGGGTTTGCCCGGGTCATTCACCCAATAGTGGTCGAGCACCCGGTCGCCGCTTTCCAGGCTCACCAGCAGACGCCCGCTGGCGCTGCCGGGCACCTGCACGCGGGCGGTCTCGCCCACCTGGTAGTCGGTCTTGTCGCTGGACAGGGACAGCCGGGTGGCGGCGTCGCCCTGGCCGTCGCGGTCGCCGCCCCAGCCCAGGTAGACGGTTTGCGCGGCGCAGTGCCGGCCCTGGTCCTGGCACACCCGCAACAGGTAGCGGCCCCATTCGTAGTCGGCGCCGGCCAGGGTCCATTGGGCGCGCCCCTCGGCGTCGCTGGTCAGGGCGCTTTGGCCGAGTTTCTCGGTGTGCGGATCGCTGATGAAGTGGGTCAGGTCCTCGCCACCCCGGTCCCACCACCAGCGCCAGTCGATGCGGTAGACGCTCAGGGTGAGGGCGCGGCCGGCCTCCGGTTTGCCGTCCCGATCCAGGGTCAGCAGGCCGATTTCATGGTCCTGGTCGCGGCCCAGGGAGTCGCCCCAGCCGTCGCCCTTGGGCACCCGCAGGCCCACCCAGTGGGCATAGGGTGACACCGGCAGGCGCTTCACCTGGGTGCTGTAGTCGCCGCTTTGCTCGAACACCCGGGTAGTGAGCACCATGGCGGCGGCGCCGGGCGGGGTGATGTCCGGCACCTGCAGGGGGAAGCGGGCGTCGCCCTGGCCGTCCAGGCTGCCTTCAAAGGCGGTGAACGGCTCCGCGCCCAGGGACCGGGTGGGGTCCGAGAAGGTGAACCCGGAGAAGCCGGGGAACGGGGTGCCGGCGTTGAACAGGCGCGCCTTCACGTCGGCCTTGAGGCCGCCGGCGCGGGCGCCGTTCAGCCACTGGCTGTGCAGGGTGACTGGCTCCGCCTGGCCGGTCTTCAGGGGATCCGGGGCGTCCAGCTCGATCTTGAGGCGGTTGGGCTTCACCGCCTCCACCCGCAGGGCGGTGTCGAAGCGCCGCTCGCCGACCCGGGCCACCGCCCGCCAGTTGCCGGTGGGCGCGTCTTCGTCGGTGCTCAGGGTGAAGGTGTAGAACTGCCCCACCGGGTCCGCGTTGCTGTAGCTGGCCACCTTGTCGCCACGGGGGTCGAACCAGTCCAGGGTCACCGGGTGGTCGTCGGGCAGGCGGTCGCGGGGGTCGGCCAGAATAAAGGTCAGGTGGATGTCGTCGCCGGGGCGCCACACATCCCGCTCGCCGTAGAAGAACCCCTTGAGACCGTCGCGTACCTTCTCGCCGCCGGTGTTGAATTGATTGGTGGCCAGCGCCCGGTTGCGGGCCAGCTTCAGGTAGCCCTGGTCGTCGCCGTCACGGGCCACCAGGTAGAACGGCGTGCCGTCCAGGGCCAGGGTCACTTCGCCGGCGTTGTTGGTGGTGCCGCTGGCCAGCTCCTGGTGCTGGTAGTTGCGCACGCTGACGCGTACCTGGGTGGCCGGCGTGTTGCTGTCCAGATGGGTGGCGAACACGGTGAGCCGGTCGCTGGCGCCCTGCTTGGCGATCATCCCCAGGTTGGAGGCCAGGAAGGCGCGGCTGGATTCGGCCCGGTCGTTGTAGCGGTAATAGGCGTCGGAGCAGGGGTTGTCCCGTTCGCTCCAGCTCAGATAGCCGGAGTCGCGGTAGTAGCGGCTGAGGCGGTCGCCGTCGTCGCCCTGGTCCGGGCCCTCGTAGTTGTCGGGCAGCTCGGCGACCCGGGACGGGCTCTGGCCCTCGCAGCGGTAGTCGATGGTCTCGCCGTCCAGCTTCAGGGTCAGGATCACCAGACCATCCGGGTGTTTGGCCATCAGTTCGCTGAGGTCCAGGCGGTAACGGCGCCAGTCATCGCCGCCCCCCGGCGGCAGGGTCAGGGTCTTCTGCCACAGGTAGCGGCCGCCGCGGGTGTCCGCGTAGGCGGTGTCCAGGTCATAGCCCTGCAGGTAACCGGCGATATTGTCCTCGAACACCTCGAAGGCCTGCACCCGCACGGCGCTGGCGGCGGCCGCCTCGAACGGCACGCTGAGGGTGTCGCCGGCGGGCAGGATCACGCCGTCGCCGACGAAGCGCACGCCCGGTTTCGCCATGCTCAGGGTCAGGGTGCGCTCGAAGGCTTCGCCGAGCCGCGCCCGGGCAGCGCTGCGCAGGCCAGCTTCCAACCTCAGGGTGAGCTGGCCGTCCTCCAGTTTGTCCGGGTCCGGGGGATAGATCAGCAGCCGGCTGCCATCGATACGGACCCGGGCGTCCTCGCCATTGACCCGCACCAGACCGGCCAGATCCTGGCTGCCCATCAGCGGTTCGGAGAACTGCACCACCACCTGGGGCTCCGGATAGCCGCGGGTGCGCGCGTCGGTGACCTGGAAGGCGCCGGGCGCCGGCACCGGGTATTCCCGCTGGCCCCGGTCGTCCACGCCCAGGCTCTCGCCCTCCCAGCGCAGCCGTACCGGCGCGTCGCTGTCGCGCTGAATGCCGGTGACGGTGAAATCGTGATTGAGGCTGGCCGCGTCGTGGCGCCATTCCAGGGTCAGCGCGCGGTCGCCCTGGAACGCCTCGAGCACCGGCTGCACCTGCGCCGGGTCCGCCTGGTCGGCGGTTTGCAGGCGGCCGCTCAGGCGCATGCGCTCCTCACCATCCGGGTCCGGGGCCAGGGCATCCACCTGCAGGCTCAGCCGTTGCCGCATCACGGTGACGTCGGTTTCCAGGGGCGGCAGACCATCGTCCACCCCGGACAGCCCCTGGGGATAGAGCGTCAGGCGCAGGGTCTGGCCGGCGGGCAGCGGCGCGCCGGGCCGGATTTCCAGCCGGTCACGGGCGGTGAACACCGCCTTGAAGGGCCGCTCCGGATCGAGCCGGGCGACGCCCTTGGCGGGCCGGTCCAGGGCGTCCTCATCCACCACCGGGTGGGTAAAGCGCACGATCAGCGGCGCCCGCGCGCCGATTTCCCCCCGGGGCCAGGCGCTCAGATGTTCACGCCAGCGGGCATCCGGCTCCGCCGGGGCCGCGCCGTCGTCGGCCGGCGCCGTTGCCACCGGGGCCGCGGCCTCTTTATCCGATTGCGGTTCCTGGCCACAGGCCGCCAGTACCAGAGCCATCAACAACAGCACGCCAGCCTGAAAACATCGCATTCCTTTGACCGCCTTTGTGATTGTTTGGGGGGGCACCTAACCTAGCATAATTGCCCTTTCCGATTCGGCGACGCCTTTGAAAAAATGACCCTCCGCAAGGCCCTCACGCTGGCATTGGCATTGGCCGCCTTGACCATGTTGGCCGTGCTGCCGTGGCCCGGCGATCCGAAACGGGCACGCTGGGACGGCTACCTGGACCGGCTGGCCCGGCTCAGCCGCCAGGCGGTGCCGCCGGCGGCACCGCTGGACCTGCGCCCCTACCCCGGCAACGCGGCGCCGCGCCGGCCGCTGCCGGATCTGCGCGCCGGTCTACAGCGGGCCCTGCGCCACCACACCGACCGCTGGCAGGATCTGATGGGCGCGTGCGGACTGATGCCTGGCGGCGAAAAAACCGGGACGGACACATATTGACCAACGAAGCGCATGTGAACGGCTGTACAGCGAATGTTTTTGAAACGGGTCACAAACATACTTTTCCCGTGTTGGCGAAGTCCCATCCGTCAACACCGGGGATTTATCCTCGATAGCTCTCCCGAGCCAAACGATTCCACGGCGCCCTCTGGGCGCCGCTTTTTTTTGTGGCGGCTGGCCGGCAATCCGCCCGCTTAGCGCAGCATGAAAGTCTGGTATTCCAGCCGGTCCATGCTGCGCTGCACCAGCCACAATCCGAGCAGTACGCACACCGCCAGCGCGGCCAGAAAACCATACCCGAAAAACTGCGGACCCAAGGCCAGGCTCAGGCCGGTGAAGACAATATTGAGCGCCAGAAACAGAGCCGTCAGCGCGACCAGGATCCATCGCTGATCCAGATAGCAGAAGACATTGATGATGGCGAGGAAGACCACCTGTAAACCCGCCGCCACCAGCTGCACTCTCAACAACGGCAGATACAGCGACGAGATACCCAGAGCCTCAAAGATGTCCGGAGCCACCACCATGATCAACAGCGCCGCCATGGCCTGGATTTTGATGATCTGGAAGACGCCGACACGAATGGTCGCCGCCATGCGGTTCCGCATATCCTCAATGTAGGACAGAGATCCGCCCTCCCGTACCGCACTATAGAAATTGCCGTAGTACTCGACAAAATCGGTTTCCATTCGCACCAGAAAAATGGCCATGCCCGGGATCAACGACAGGTAAGCCAGGAACACCGGGATATCGTAGATCAAGGAGGCGCGCAGGGCGCCGATCACCGGGCTGCCGGTGGACGAATCGAACCAGAACATCAGTTTGTCCGCCCAGACACCGACGTTGAAAAACAAACCCACCAACGCCAGGCTCGGATAAAACCATCCCCTCCGGAAAAGCTCATAGGAAACTGAACGGCGTGTCGGGTAGGCCCGGGTAATCAGCACCAGCATACCGCCCAGCAACGCGACCTGCCCGATCAAAAACCCCATCAGCAGCCCTTCAAGGTCGAAACCACGGAGCAGAAAAGCGGCCCCCACCGTAAGCGCGTAACCTACGGAATAAAGCAGGACGATAGCTCGATATTGCTTCATGCCGGACAGGAAAATAGTAGCGATCCAGATATTGCTCACCACGGTGAACGCGGCCACAAGCGTCACCTGGAACAGCACGCTCTGTGCCGGAAAAAGAAACAGGGCGGCGATGGCCGACAGCACCCCGGACACCATCGTTACCAGCAGCGTTACGCCACCAAAATTCGATAGAATAAGATCATCACGCTTTTCGAAGAGGCGGTCCGCGCAGAAGCGGGTGAAAGCCAATTGCAGGGTACCGGTCAGCATCAGGCTGAACGCGATGATGTAAGTCACCGTTACCTGAAACTGAGTGACCGCGCCAACCGGGGAGACCACCGATATGGTGAGCAGACCAGTTGCCAGAATACCGAGAATGGACAGCACCCAGGGGCCGGATCCGATGACACCCGCATAGGCGTAAGCCCGTAACATGCCAAGAAGGCTGTCACGACGCATTAACTTGCGCAGTTCAAAGCCAATACCGGCCATCAGCCCTCCCCGCCCTTGAGCAGCGACCGATACAGCGACCGGTAAGCGGAAAACATTCCATCCTGAGTGTAATACCGCTCGACGCGCTGGATGCCCGCCCGGCTGGCCGCCCGCCAGCGTTCAGGATCCGCCAGAAGGTCCGCCACGGCGTTGCCAAGGGCTTCAGGGCTGGCGATGCGTACCACGTCCCCCGCCTTGCCCAGCCGACGATCTTCCTCTTCAAAGCCTTCGATCAGCTGTCGACAGGAGCCAACGTCGGTGGAGACCGCGGGCACGCCAGCGGCGAACCCCTCCAGCAGAACCAGAGGCAAGGCCTCACTGATGGAACTGAGAACCACCACCCCCACCTGAGGCAATAACTCGCTGATCTTCTGGAAGCCAAGAAAACGAACATGCTTTTCCAGGCCAAGACTGTGGATCAGCGCGTGGCATTCGGCGGCGTACTCAGGATCCTCGTCTTCCGGTCCGGCAATCCAGCCCTCCGCATCGGGAAGGCGGTTAGCCAGGGTTCGCATGGCCCGCAGAAAGGTCTTGATGTCCTTAATCGGCACCACCCGGCCGATCAAACATGCCACCCTCGGAATTGATTCCGGGCGCGCCGCGCGTACCGCCTCCATGGCCGGCAGGTTAATGCCGTTGGGAATATTACAAGTGCGCTCAGGAGGGGCGCCATCCTGAATCTGACGTTGCCGATTGGCTTCGTAGAGCGCCACGATTTGGTCCGATGACTGATAGCACTCGCGGCCCAGCTCCTGAAAAAAATTGATCCATTTCTCCCGGAAATAGGCCATTTCCGTATTGTTCCTCTCCACCAGACCACGGTTGTCGCTGACCCATTCGCTTTGGAACAGGTCGATCTTGCGCTCCTTGGTATAAATACCATGTTCTGAGAGCAACAGTGGCCGCCCGGTACGGCGCTTGAGCATGGCACCCAGGAAACCGGCATAGCCGGTGGAAATGGAATGATATAAACGGGCCGGCAGCAAATTATCCGCGATGCGCCGCAGCGTCCAGATCGGTGCGTGCATAATCCGCACCGTCCAGAAGTAATCCACGAACGACGGATCCCTGGAATACCGCCGGTAGTGTTCGGCGATCATGTCCCAGCTTTCCCTGCCATGCAGAAAAGCCTGTTCAGACAAGGCGCCGTCGTCCCCCAACTGCGACACCAACTCCGCGAACAGCCGGTTACGTTCATCGCTTACCGTGCCTTTTCGTACCAGGGCATGGAAACGCTCCAACTTCTTGAATGCGCCGGTATCGCCACGCGGAGGCCGTCCATCGCTGGGGGGGGAAGGGTCATGCAGAAAATGCGTCTCCAGATGCACCACGTTATCCGGAAGATCATATTTCATGTCGCCATAGTCACTGGACTTGCTGCCCACGAAACAACAGGCGAAACGGTACTCCGGGAACCCGCGAATAATCTGGTTGACCCAGCTCGACACGCCTCCACTCACGAAGGGGAAAGTACCCTCCAGCAACAGGCAGATGTCCGCGTCCTTGGCCCGGGGAAAATTCATGGCGCACTCCAATATCGCACCGAGGGGCTCAAATTGGTGAACTGGGTGTCCTCGGCGATTTCCGCCATCAGAACACGCACTTTTCCATACTGGCGCTGCCACAGCGCCAGTTCCGCCAACCAGGGGTTCACCCGTGAAGGCGCCAATCCGACGGCCAGCGCCTTGTCGAAGCTGCTCCAGGCATCTTCCAGCTGTTCATGGTTCATCATGATGCGGCCACGCAACAACCACATACCGCCATCTTGATCATTTTCATTCAATGCCCGTTCCACGAAATCAAAGGCTCTTTGCAATGCGAGCGCCCGAATGTCTCCTTGGACCAGATCCTGAAAGTGCAATTCCCAATACAACTCGGCGAGCCGCCGATAGAGGCGATAGAGGCGAGCCGGCGTGGCACTCTCAATCAGAGTCAGAGCCCGGTCAATCTGCCGGGTTAGCGCTTTCTCTTTCTGATCCAGAATTCCGTAGGCGAGCAGTCGAACATCGTCCACCTGATCGCCCAGTGTTTCGCGAAGAACCCCACTGGTGGCTCTCGCGGGCATATTGCGAACAGTCAACATGCCTTGCAGCCTGAGCTCGGTTGAACTGCTCGATGACAACAGCAATGTCTTGAGATCTTCTTGCCGAAAGCCGCGGTCAGCGGCCACCGGGACGGGGGTGAACTCTGGAGCGGGCACCGTTTCAAAAGGTTCCGGACCACGCGGGGCTGGCAGGAAATAACCCACCAGGACGCCACCCACGATACCTACCAAGCCCAGGACAGGAACGAACAACGCCAACGAGAACGTCAGCATCCAGGAGAGCACTCTTGGAGAACGAAATCCACGCGGGAACCACATCCACATAGCGGTCGCCATGAGCGCCGCGGCAAAACCATGAATTAACAGATAGGCAAGGAAAGACGCCGGTCCATGCTCCCCAGCCAGCAGCGGCGCGATGGCACCCGCCTCGGCCAGCAATGCGTAAAACAAAAGCCGAACTTCAAGCACCCGCGCCCTCCAGAAGCTCTTCGATTTGCTCTCTGGCAGGCCGCTCGTCAAGGAATCGGTGGGCGTAATGAATACCGGCCTGAGCCAGGCTCTCGAAGGCATAGTCTTCCCTGAGCCAGTCCTCCACACGACGCAGGTAGCTTTCAAAGCCGTATCGGCCGGTCATCGGCATGATCAACATCAGCACATAGTTATCCCAATCCACCCACCAGTACCCATCCATGGTGCGACGGTCCCGATTCAGGGAAGCCACGATCTGGCGGGCCTGATCCGAGTCATCGGGAATCAGCAGCAGCACGGTGGTATCCACCTTTTTGCCCTCGGCCAGGCGACGCAACGCCTCGAATTCCCTGCCGAATACCGGTGGCATGCCAGGCCAGCGCTCGCACAACTTGTCCACCACCGGGCCGTGCTGAACCACATCCGCGTAGAAGTTCAGCAATAACCCGAACAATTGCAGGTTCTCATAGTGGATGGACAGGAAGGGCATTCTTTCCACCACGACCACGCCAATCAGCTCCTCGCCACTGTTCATAACCGGCGCGCAAACCCAATAAAAACCCTGATAGTCCTCCGAGCTGTCACCCATCTGCACATGAGCGAGTTCCCGCTGATCAATAGCATGGCGCAGCAAACGGTCGTCGATCTGCAAAGGCCGGTTAAGGCCCAGCAAAGCCACCGGCTCGGGGTCCACGCGACCATTCTTGACCGGGTAGAACCCGCCGCGCTGGAGTTGGCAATACTCCGCCAGCAAATTCAGCAACTCCTCCCCGCCGGGCAGCACTTCATGATGGCTGTCGTCCATCATCACATCACGCAAGCGGAGCAACGCGTCACGCACCGTATAAGGCTTAACCAAGAGGTTTTCCTCCAAACGGTCGTGGGACAAACGCAGGAGCACGTGTCGCTGGGTCAGGTTCTGCAGCCGATCCAGCGCATAGCCGGCCTGGCTTTCGGCGCGCATCAGCCGCACCCGCCACATATCGGCAAACTCACCGGTGATCAGAATAATGATGTAGCCACCCAGGAAAGTGAGCTCGGGGAACGCCATGTCGGGGTACAGGCCGACGGCCTTGCAGACGAACCACAACCCCACCAGGGTCAACATGCCCGCGGACCCGATCAGTGAGCCATAGCGCAGTGCCACCACCAGCACCACCACGATGCTCCAGCGAATCCCGCCGGTGAAGATCAGCGGGTCCTCCGGCCTGACGGCGAAACCCACGGTCACCGCCGCCACTACCAGCAGTGGTGCTTCCAGCCAGGCAAGGGCACTGACCCGCTCCGGGGACAACAACCCGGTCAGCCAGTACCTGCTAAATCGACCCGGCATTAATCCAACACCGGTGCGATCAGCTTATCGATGACGCGCTGCCCGGTTTCGCTCAGCGATTGGCGGGCCCAGCCGGCGCGGGCGGCGGTGCCGGTATAGAGCAATTGGCCAGAGGCATCCCGGATCTCCAGCATCACGCCCACCGCCGGCTCTCCATCCACGCCGGTCTTATAGCGCCATTCATGGATCACACCGGAGACCACATATTGGCCTTTTCGGGTCGCGACCCAATCGCGCATGGCCTGTCGGCTCTCCCGGGAGGAGGCCTCGAACAGAGCGCCCTCTTCATCCTGGACATAGCTTTCCACCCGCGTGGCGCCGTGCCGGGCCAGCACCGCTTCGGTAATGGCCTGGGCGCGCAATCCGGCCTGGGGCGTGCTGGTACGGTTGACCAGCGGCAACACCAGCCAGGTGGCGTCCCGTTCCAGCCGCACGTCCTGGGCGGTTCGCACGTGCGTGCTGCAGCCGGCCAGCGTCAATGCGGCGGCGCACAGGATCAGCAGTGGCAGTTTCATGGTGGTTCTCCTCAGCCGTGCCTAGTAGTAAAACTCGTATTGCAATCCGATTCGATAACCGTCTTCGTCCGCACCGCCGGTGTTCAACCCGCGCTCCGTGTAAAGGCGCCAGGCGTCACGGCCCAACAACGGTCCCTCCGCCCCGAGACGGCCATTGAAACCGACGCCGGAAAGACTGTTGTCGGTGACTCCCAGCTCCGCCCAGGCTTGCAACCGGTGGGGCCGGATATGTGGATCCGGTGAGCCCAGCAACAGCGCGAGTTCGGTTTCATGGTAGCTCTCGGGCACCGCCGCCGAGCTTTCCGCCCCGGGCCTGGTCAGATCCGCCTCAAGAGCCAGCGGCCGCTGGCCGGAGAAACCGGCTCGGGTGTGACGGACCCGCACTCCCGGCGACCAGCGCGAACGCCAGGGTCGCCAGCTGCTTTGAGCACTGGCACGCCAACCCTGGCCGAGGCTCCCGCCATCCAGATCCTGGTATTGGTAATGGCCCATCGACAGACCGTTGCTCCAATGACTGCCCGGGCGCCACTCCAGATTCAGGGCCGGCCCACTGCGTCGGCCGGCCAGCAGCAATTCGGAGCTTTCGTCGGCCAGCGCCCGCCATTGATATTCGAAACGCCAGCCCCACCGCGACACCGGATCGTCGTTAAGTACCAGCGAGAGATCAGTATTGTCGCGGTCAAACCGTGTCTCCCAACCCGCCTTCAAGCGGACATCCAGCCGGCGTCCCTGACGCCCCGCCATCAGCTCCAGACGGCGGGCGGTCTCGTCCACTCGCAGCAGGGTCTCGTCCTCACTGGAGAAACGCCGCCAGGAGGCTTCCCAGCCCCAGCGCCAGCGGTCCCCCATCGGCAAGGCCAGTCCCAGGCGTTCATCATCCAGCGCCAGCGGGCCCAGGCGGCGACGCTCCAGGTTGACCTCCACGTGTCGGGAGGCCGGCAGCAACAGACTTTCCTGTTGCGGATGATGGTCCGCCTGCTCCGGCGACCAGCGTTGTTGTTCCGCCAATTCCGATGCGGCCAGACGTTTGCGGCCGAGAGCGTTGTCCGCTTCGAGACGCTCGCCGGCGGTAAGCGCTCCGGCTTGCTCCGCGCGCAAGGACCGGATGCCATCCTGATCGCTTTCCAGATTGGCAAGAGCCAGCGCCGACCCCGCCGGCAAGCCACCCCGCCAATGACGCTGCTGCCGGTACCAACGCCTGGCCAGCTCCGGCGCATCAATGGCCAGCGCCCACTGGGCCAACCACTCGGCCCGGTCGGACCGCTCCGCCTTGGAAGTTTCCGCCCAGGCCCGCTGCTGAAAGCGAAGCTGTTGGTCGCCACCCTCGAAGCGAGTTACCAGGGCGGAACGCATTTCCTGGTACGCTGAACGCCACTCCGGCGAAATCCCTGACTCGGCGGGAGGGTCGCGCCAGAGCGAGCGCATCACCGGCCAGGCCTGCCGCTCACGTCCGGCGGCAAGCAGTGTCTGAGCATAGGCCCAGCGGCGACGCCAGTCTCCCGGCGCTTCCCGCAACAGCGCCCGCTGATACCGTAGTGCCGGCTCCGGCCGGTCAAGGGCCAGATTGGCCGCCGCCAGCGCTTGCCGGTAAACCACCTCGTCCCGGTGAACCGGCTCCCAGCGCGCCATCACCGGAATCAGCCTCTCGTCGTTACCGGTGGCAATCAGAAACCACAACCAGGCGAGCCGGGTATCGGTATCCCCTGGCGCCAGGGCGAGGGCCTGGCGCAGCAGTCGCTCGGCACCGGCGAGGTCGCCCCGGGAGAGCCGGTAATCGGCATAGGCACGCAGAAAGTCGGGCCGTTCCATGAAGGTCCGGCGCTGCGCATCATCGAGACCTTGGAAAAATTCGGTCAGCGCCCGTTCGTCGCCCAATTCCCGCAGCAGCGAGAGACGGCTCAGCGCCACACCGGAATCACCGGTGGCCCGCCACAGGCGGTCCAGCACCCGGGCGAACAGAGCCGGCCCGTGATAGCGGGCCAGTTGCGCATAGCGGTAGTAGTCCTTCACCTCCGCCCCGCCCCCTTCATCCAACCGCTGGTAATGTGCCAGGGCGGCGTCCAGGTCACCCAATTCGGTGGCCATCACCGCCAGACGGCGCATAATGCCGGCGTGATACTCCAAAGCGCCCGCGTCATGCTGGAGGTTCCGATACGCCTGATCGCGGTCGCCGCGCAACCAGGTCAGATCGGCGGCGCGCATGGCGGCCTCGGGTTCCACCCCATAGCGTGCCATGTAGGCCCGATAATAGCGTGCCGCCCGAAGATCCTGCCCGGTGTTCTCCGCCAGTCGCTGCAAGGCGCGGAACACCGACCGGCTTGGATAACGCTGCCGCCATTGATCCAGAAAAGCGAGGCCATCCTCGGGACGTCCCAGCCGCTCGTATTCGTCCGCGACCTGTTCGATCAAGGAAGGATCGGAAGGATTACGTGCCAATAGGCGGCGTCGTGCCCGCAACGTCAATTCATCGTGGTAGGTCAGTGGCGACAGAACCAGAACCCGCCGCCAGGCCTCTTCATCGTCACGCGATTCCGCCAGTTTCAGCCAGGCGGCCAGGGAGATTTCCAGGTCGCCCTGCCAACCGGCCACCCGGCCCAACCGCTCAATCCAGAGGGGGTCATCCGGTCGCCAAAAAAGCGCGTCTTCCACGACCTGGCGAGCACGGGGCAAATTGCCCGCCTCCACGAACACCTGATAACCGCCGTCGTAATAGCGGTGCTCATAGGGGACCGGCCCGGCCCACCCCTTCAAAGCCACCCCCAGCAACACCGGGACCAGGACCCGGCGCCTCACCCGTCACCTCCATGGGCGCCATCGAGTCGCAACAGCCGACCCGCGTAAAACTGAGCCTGCCCGTGGTCACCGGCGGCGCGGGCCAGGGTCATCAGGCGGTAAAGAACAGCCGGCTGATGGTAAAACTCGGGACCGAGCCGCCCACCAACAGCCAGCGCCTGATCCAGCAAACCACCGGCCTGGAGGGTCGTCAACGCGCGTAGAAAATCGGCGCGGCGCAAAGCCGGATCAGTCTGATTCTCCATCGCCCGGAGATATTCATCGGCGGCGGCCTGGTAACGGCCCTGCGCCAGCAGCGAGCGAGCCGCTTGCCGGTACCAGGCGGACGGCGATGGCTGACGGGCGGCAAGGAGATGGTAGGCACGTACCGCCGCGTCCAGATCCCCCAACAACAGGGCCATGTCCGCGTAGCGCAGCACGTCCTCGTTATCCAACCCGGCCGGGTCCACCTGGCGGAAGGCCACGACCGCCTGTTGCTGAAGCGCGCTGCTCGCTCTCTCTTCAGGCGGTAACCCCATCAGCGCCACGAACGGCAGACGCGAACGCAGCCAGGCTTGAGCATTCAGCAGGTCAGGCTGCCGCGCATGATCGGCCAGATAGTCGAGTTGCTCCCGGGCTTGTCCGAACAGGCCCAGCTCGATCAGATCCCGCGCCATCAACAAACGCAGATCGTAGTCATCGGGCTCGGCACGCAGCCAGGTTTGCGCATAGGACAACGTTACCGCGTCCATCCGCGCCGCGCGCAGGCCACTGGACAGGTCCCGGGGAAATACCAACCAGCCCACCAGTACCACCAGAAGGCCCAGCACCAGTAATTCCAGCGGTCCGATCACCCGCCACCGTTCATGGGCGACACTGAAGCCGTAGCTCGTCGAGCTCACGCCGTTCACTCCTGTAACGGTAATGGGTGCCAGCCCGGTCCACCGGGTTCAGCGTGCGCCCCTGATGCCGCAGGAGACAACCGGGGGGCTGCACCAGAGTAAAGGTAAGCGGTACATAGCCACGCAGGGAGAACATCAAACCCTCCTCATGACGCTGGAAGGCGGTCAGACGACCGTTGGCTTCCCAGAGTCCGGGCGCGGCGTCCGGACCGGGTCGCCAGCGGGCCCGCCCACCAGAGAGGTGTACATAAGGACCAGGCGCATCATCCCGGTAGCCGGCCACCCCCTCACTGTCGGCCAGGGCCGGGGGCGCCACTCCCTCCGGCAAACGCAAGGTGCGCAGGTCTCCCCCGCCGCTCACCACCCAGGCATTGCCTTCCCGGGCCACCACCATACGGTTGAAATCCAGCACTTTGGAGACGTACTCCGAGGCGAATACCGGATGCACCGGCTGAGCAAGCGCCCAGTCGTAGACCTTTCTCAACGAGGTCAACGAGGCGTTCTTGCTGGCAATGTAGGTGTGGTAGTAGATGTCGATGGGCTTGAAACGAATTGGCGATTCGGTAAGGCGGAAGGTTTCGATTACTCGTTGAAAGCCATAGTAGGGGCCGAGCCAGCTACCGGTGTATACATTTTCGTTTTGATTGGGGGCGAACACCTGATATTCGTCACCCTTGGGCAGACCCAGAGCCTTGATGAGAGTCCAACTGGGCGCGCTCTCCGTGATCAGAGTGTCACCACCATTCATGTTCAACAGCCCGTTTTCCCGAGCGGTTGCCAAGGCCGCCTCGGTCGGCACCGTGTCCCCACTCCAGAGCACCATCTTCACCGACTTGCCCTCCGGCAGCAGGTGCTTCTCCATATAGCGAGCGGAACCGGAGAGTTCACGTTCAAGGTCCAGACTGTAATCAGGTACCGGCAGCCGTAGCGACGCGCCGTCCGGGCTGCTGGCCTGCCCCGGATGGCGCAGGGCCTCGCGCCAGTAAAAGGGGTGCGAATAAGTGTGGGTGGCCGCTTCGACATGGTCCAATGCGAAAATACGGCGGGCAATGTCCTCCAACTCCCCGGCGCGATCAGGGTAGAGGCCGGTCCGGGCCACCTCGCCCTCGACCACCGAAATGGTGGTGGGAACCCGGTACCGTTTGAGGATCTCCTGCAGCAACACCTCGCCGGCGGCCTGATTGCGGTAGCCCCGCACTTCCGCCAGACTGGGAAAAGCATCCCCGTCCATATGCACGAAAAACAGGCGGCGGCCATTTTCGGTGGTCACGTCCGGGGTGGGCATGGGCGGCAGTTTGAGCGCGGAACGCAGAAAGTCGAGCGGCTGTAACATCCAGCGATCGGTAATTTCCTCGCTGTCCAGTGAAGGCAGCACCGAACGCACCACGAACGGGTCCAATGCGAAGCCCCCCCAATCGGTCACCGCCGCCACCGTATAACGCTCCTTGCCGGCGGCCAGGGTCAGCCAATCCTGTCGGCTCTGCCCTTCCAGAAACACCGGATCGGCCACGTCCAGCAATCCGGGCAATGGTGCCTCGAACGCCATGCCCGGTGCCTGATGGACCACCCTTGGTGGTGTCGTGGGCTGAGGGCTCGGACTCAGACCGAAGACGCTGGCCTCGCGCCCGCCCGCGGTCACCGGCAGCCGGCCGAGCATGACCACCGGCACGCCCGCCCGGGCCTGCTCGGCCAACCAGCGGCGAAATCCCTCACCGACCCGCTCCGGTTCGTCCAGCCAGGTAATGATGCCCGCATAGCGACCACGCAGGGTTCCGGCGGGCATGGCGTCCTCGTGGTAGCGGATATCCGGCACCAGCCCCAGATACTGCGCCGGCATCACCGCGAAGCGGACCAGTTCCGATTGTTCCCAGATCTGCCCCGGTGGCGTACCGTGAATCATCAGCACGCGGCGCGGCAGCACCTCGCGGCGCCCCACGCCCAGCATATCCAGCGCCGGGTTGCTGACCCAGGGAATGACATCGTGGCGGGCGATGAGGTCGGCGATCTCCCGGGCCCGCTGGCGGTCTTCCGGCGCCGCGTAATCGATGGCGATGGTGGGAATGCCGTAGTCCCGGCGCACTTCCTCGAAGCGATCCAGCAACCATCGCCGGTCCTCCTCGGAGACCGGCTGATAACGTTGTAAATCAGGACGCCAGCGTTGGTAGAGGGACTCCGCCGCCACCGCATCCACGTGGTCGTGCACCGAGGGCAGCAACTCAAAACCCCGGTTGAGGATAAAACGCGCGCCGGGGAACGATTCGGCGATGTCCTGTATCAGGGTTTCCAGCCCACCGCGCTGGGCGGTCAAAGCGGCCTCGCCGGTGGCCGCCAACCGGTAGCTGTCCAGGGTGTCGAAAAAGAAATGGCGGTAGCCCTGGTCCCAAAGAGGCTCGACCACGCGATCCATGAGGTAGCGACGCAATTCAGGGTTGGACAGATCCAGCACCCGCGTTTGCCAGTCCGGATTGTCACCCAATACCCAGTCGGCGCGAATACCGGCGGCATAGTCCCGGGACGGCAGCACCTCCCCCAGGCTCACATAGGCGTAGACCCGGCCCACCTGGTCAGGCGGCGGAGAATCGGTCTGCGCCGGTTCAACCACCACCAGATCAAACAGCGTCAACTCGCGCCAGGGGATATCGGGTCCGTAGTAGAAGGCCGCGGACGGCGGGGATGCCCGCGCCACGCCAGCCAGGGCCAGCATAAGCACAAACAGGAATGATCGGATCAAAATGGCGAGCGTCCTTATTGTTATCCAGGCATTCAGGATAACAATACAGCATAAGAAAAACCGTTGTTTACGCTGAAAGCGGCAAAGCCGGACGTCGTTAACGCGTCTTTTTACAATTCACGAAAAATTCACAGAAACCGGCTGTCCTTGCCAAACTGACCGCGCAGAAAATCCATCTGGTCACCGCGAATGCGGTGGCTGTTAATCAGCGCCAGATATTCCGCCATGTTCGGCACATAGGGCAGCGCCAATAATTCCATATGGATTTCCTCGGGCAGGCGGTCGCCCTTGTGCTGATTGCAGCGCCGGCAGGCGGCCACCACGTTCAGCCAGTGGTCGCCGCCGCCCCGGGAGGTGGGGCGGATATGGTCGCGGGTGAGCTGGGCTTCGGGGAAGGTCTTGCCGCAGTACAGGCACAGGTGCTGGTCGCGGCGGAACAGGGCCCGGTTGGTGAGCGGCGGCCGGGTGCGGCGGCGCGGGCTGGCCAGGCCGTCGCAGGCGATGATCGAGTGCAGGGACAGGCGTGAGCGATCGCCGGTGTGGCGGCAGGTGCCGCCACGCAGCTGATAGATGACGTCGCCCAGGGTCCAGGTCACCAGGCCGCGGGCGTACAGCACCGCCGCCGCCTGCCAGTCCAGCCACTCCACCGGCGTGCCCGCCTTGTCCAGCCGCAGAATCCGGTCCGACCTTAAGATACCTTCACTCATCCGCCCACCTCGTCCTACGACGATAGTCCGCCCGCCGTGCGGGCTCTTGGAGGTCCGGCCCGCCGTCGGCGGCGGGCCGGACCCCGAAAACTGACGATTCGGTGACGGTGTCTTGGAAGGCGGGAAAGTTGTCGGCACGTCCGCGCTTCTCGACGGCGCGCCCTCGCGGAGCGCGTCTGCCCTGGTCTCTGGTTAACCGACCGCGACCGGCTAACCAGAAACAGAATTGCACAAATCATAAACAGCCCGGACGCGGGTCCGCAACCACGGCGCCGGCACGCATTGGCCGGGGCGCACCGGTGGCTGGCCATTCACGGCCTTCACCCGCGAGGCATATAGTGCCATTGTTCGATGACAATTTCGGTTCACTCATCGTCTTTGTTCCCCAGTGAATACCCAAGTAAGGGGGCGTCATGCCGTTTGACTATGTGATCGTGGGCGCCGGCTCCGCCGGTTGTGTACTCGCCAACCGGTTGTCGGAAAACCCGAACAACAAGGTGTGCCTGATTGAGGCCGGCCCGGACGACAACAGTCTGTTCATCCGCATTCCCGCCGGCATCATCTGGCTGATGCGCTCCAACGCCCGCAACTGGCGTTACTACACGGTGCCGCAGAAGGCGCTCAACAACCGCCAGATTTATATCCCCCGCGGCAAGACCCTGGGCGGTTCCTCGGCGGTCAACGCCATGTGCTATACCCGTGGCCATCCCTGGGATTACGACCACTGGCAGGAACTCGGTAACCCGGGCTGGGGCTATCAGGACGTGCTGCCGCTGTTCAAACGGTCGGAGCGTTACGAACCCGGCGCCGACGAGTTCCACGGCGACCGGGGCAATCTGAACATCGCCGAGCTGCGCTTCCGCCATCCGGTCAGCGAGGGGTTCGTGCAGGCCGGCGTGCAGGCCGGCCATCCGGCCACCGACGACTTCAACAACGCCACCCAGGAAGGGGTGGCGCTCTACAAGGTGAACCAGAAGGACGGTGAGCGCTGGGGCGTGGCGCGGGGTTATCTGCATCCGGCCCTGGAGCGCGACAATCTGACGGTGATGACCGACACCCTCGCCCACCGGGTGGTGTTCGACGGCAAGCGGGCCACCGGCGTGGAGGTGGAACGGCGCGGCCAGCGTCAGGTGATCGAAGCGGGCCAGGTGATTCTGTCCGGCGGCGCCATCAATTCACCGCAACTGCTCAAGCTGTCCGGTGTCGGCCCCCGCGACGAGCTGGCCGGCCACGGCATTCCGCTGGTCCATGACCTGCCCGGCGTGGGCGAGAACCTGCAGGACCACCCGGACGTGCTGGTGATTCACCGCAACCGGCGCCGCGATACCCTGACCATGGGCTCCTGGGAGCTGCCGTTCACCGGCGCCCGGGCGCTGTGGCAGTTCTTCACCCGGCGCCAGGGCCAGCTGACCTCCAACGTGGCGGAGGCCGGCGGCTTTATCAAATCCCGCCCGGAGGAACCGCGTCCGGATCTGCAGCTGCACCTCACCGCCGCCAAGCTCGACAACCACGGGCTCAACTGGCTGTTCAGCTTTGGCCATGGGTATTCCGGGCACGTCTGCATTCTGCGGCCGAAGAGCCGGGGCACCATCGGTCTGGCCGATGCCAACCCCCGTTCGCCGGCGCTGATCGATCCGCGTTTTCTGAGTGACCCGGACGACATGGAAGGCATGGTGCGCGGCGTCAAGGCGATGCGCAAAATCATGGCCCAGGACGCGCTGGCGCCCTGGCGCGGCGAGGAAATCGCCCCGGGCAGCGCGGTGCAAAGCGACGAGCAGATCCGCGACTTCCTGCGGCGCAAGTGCGACAACATTTATCACCCGGTGGGCACCTGCAAGATGGGCGTGGACGACCAGGCGGTGGTGGACCCGGACCTGAAAGTGCACGGCCTGGAGGGCCTGCGGGTGGTGGACGCCTCGATCATGCCGACCCTGATCGGCGGCAACACCAACGCGCCCACGGTGATGATCGCGGAAAAAGCCGCCGACAAGATCCTCGCCGAACAGGGTATGCCGCTTCCTTCATAAAGCCGTCATCCCCCCGCCCCACACTCCCCTGTAACGACGAAGATGTTCCGGGGGAGTGGACCATGAGCGCGGAGTCATCGCCGCGGGCGCGGCTGGTGGAATTGCTGTGGCAACTGAAGCAGAACTACGACCGTGGCGGCGACGGCGGTCCGCGCTTTGTTCATTTCAATACCCTGCTGAACGATTCCGAGTACCGCGCCGAAGTGATCGAGCAGGCGCTGACCAGCGACGATGCGCGCATCCGGGAGCTGGCGCGGAAGCTGAAAACCGCCAATCGCCAGGGCGTGCTGCTGGGCCGCCAGCCGAACACCGCCGTGGGCGGCCCGCCGCCGGCGCCGGCGGTCTCCCGGCGGGCCGTCGGTGGCCGGGTCTGGCTGACCGCCCTGGCGGTGCTGCTGGTGGCCGCCGGTGCCCTGTTGTATCGGCCGCTTCTGGTGATGGTGGCCGGCGAGCAGGTGGTGAGCGGCGTCCTTGACGGGGACACCACCTGGGGCGCGGACCGCACCTGGATCCTGGACGGCATCGTTTATGTGCAGAGCGGCACCCTGACGTTGGAGCCGGGCACCCGGGTGGAAGGCCGGCCCGGCGCCGCCCTGGTGGTGACCCGCGACGCCCGGCTGCACGCCGCCGGGCGGGCGGATGCGCCCATCCTGTTCACCAGCAACCAACCGGAAGGGACCCGCCAGGCCGGCGACTGGGGTGGCCTGGTGCTGCTCGGCGAGGCGCCGGTCAACCAGCCGGACGCGCACATCGAAGGGGTGCCGGACAACGATCCCCGGGGCGCCTTCGGCGGCCGCGACGCCGACGGCAGCTGTGGCGTGCTGGAATACGCGCGCATCGAGTTCGCCGGCTTCGAGGTCTACGCCAACAACGAACTGAACGGACTGACCCTGGGCGGCTGCGGCGGCGGCACCATCGTGCGTCATGTGCAGGTGCACCGGGCGCTGGACGACGGCATCGAGCTGTTCGGCGGCAACGCCGACCTGCGCCATGTGCTGATCACCGGCGCCGGCGACGATTCCCTGGACTGGGACTGGGGCTGGCGCGGCCGGGTGCAGTTTCTCATCGCCCAGCAGTACAGCAGCGTCGGCGACAACGGCTTCGAAGCGGACAACAACGGCGACCGCCACGACGCCGAACCCGGGTCGGAACCGGTGATGTACAACGTCAGCCTGATCAGCCCGCGCAGCCACGGCCGGCATCACCGGGCCATGACCCTGCGCGAGGGCACCGGCGGTCACTTCCACAATATGGTGATCAGCGGGTTCTCCGGCGAGACCCTGGACATTCAGGACGCCAGCACGGTGGCCAATCTGAACGCCGGCCGGCTCACTTTTGACGCGGTGGTGGTGCACGGCGTCGGCGCCCGTGGCGTGAGCTGGTTCGAGCGCGAGGCCGGCGACGGCGACGACGACGGCGGCCTGGACGAGGAAGACTTTTTCCGCGCCCTGCCCGGCCTGCGCTTCGGCGAGGACCCGATGTACACGCGCAACGCCACCGATCTGGTCCGGCCCGACTACACGCCGGCGCGCAACTCGCCGCTCAAGGACGGGGCGGTGGCGCCCCCCCAGGGGGAATTCTGGGACGAGGGCGCGCTCTACCTGGGGGCGGTGCGGCCCGGCGCGGCGCGCACCTGGGTGGACGGCTGGACCGACTTTCCGCTGAATTAAAGGACGCCCCCGAGCGGGATCAAGAGGGACCGAACACGCCGTCGTTCTTCAGGCGCTGGAATTCCTCTTCGCCGAGGCCCAGTTCCTCGCGCAGCACCGCCTCGGTGTGGCCGCCGGCCTCGCCACCGGGCCAGCGGGTGCCGCCGGGGGTGCCGGCCAGGCGCGGCGCCATGGCGGGAATCTTCAGAGGTTTACCGTTGATCTCCACCTGCTGGAACAGGCCCCGGGCCTGGAAGTGCGGGTCGGCCATCATGTCGGCGGCGCTGTAGATCGGCCCGCAGGGCACCCGGGCCTTTTCCAGACGACGTAGCACCTCGGCGCTGTCCAGGGTGGCGCACCAGGCCTCGATGGCGCCGTCCACTTCCGCTTCGTGTTCCACCCGGCCGGCGTTGTGGGCCAGACGCGGGTCCCCGGCCAGGTCGGCGCGGCCGGCGGTGGTCATCAGCCGCTTGAAGATGGAGTCGCCGTTGCCGCCGATGATCACGTACTTGCCGTCGGCGCAGCGGTAGGTGTTGGTGGGCACGATGCCGGTGACCGTGGAGCCGGCCGGCTCGCGGATCAGCCCGGCGCCGTCGAACTCGGGGATCACCGCCTCCAGCAGATTGAACACGGTTTCGTAGAGCGCCACGTCCACCACCTGCCCCCGGCCGCTGCCGCGCCGCTCGAACAGGGCCAGCAGAATGCCCAGGGCGGCGTGCAGGCCGGCCACGGTGTCGCCCAGGGACAGATTGGGCCGCACCGGCCGCTCGCCGGGGAAGCCGTTGACGTAACGCAGGCCGCCGATGCCTTCGCACACCGAGGCATAGCCCGGCTTGTCCGCGTAGGGCCCGTCCTGGCCGTAGCCGGAAATGCGCGTGTAGATCAGCCCCGGATTGCTGTCGGTGAAACGGTCCGGGCCCAGGCCCCAGTTTTCCAGGGTGCCGGGGCGGAAATTCTCGATCAGCACGTCGGCACCGTCGATCAACCGGGCGGCCAGATCGCGGCCGGCGTCGCTTTTCAGATCCAGGGTCACCGAACGTTTGTTGCGGCCGATGCTGCGCCACCAGAACGAGGTGCCGCTGTCGTCCAGCTTGCGCCAGCCGCGGATCGGGTCGCCGCCGGGGGGCTCCACCTTGATCACCTCGGCGCCGAAGTAGGCCAGCAGCGTGCCCGCGAAGGGCCCGGCGATCAGTTGTCCCAGTTCCACCACCTTGACCCCGGCCAGGGGCAGCGCGCGTTCGCTCATGTCCGTTCCTTTGCTTCGCCAGGGCCGCTATTGTCCGGGCTGTTCCCGCCGTCGTCCACGAACACGGTACAATCGCGCTTCCCCCCGGACAGGAGACAGCATGACCCCGGAACGTCTGCGGCGCCTGCGGGCCACCCTGGCCCGCCGCCAGCCGGACCTGAGCGTGATCATGGATGGCGTGCACAAGCCGCACAACATCGCCGCCGTGGTGCGCACCTGCGACGCGGTGGGGGTGCTGGAGCTGCACGCCGCGCTGCCCAACAACCGGGCCCGCGACACGGTGCGCACCGCCCTGGGCTCGCAACGCTGGGTCAACGTGCGCGAGCACCACGACGGCGAGGAGGCCATCCGCGCGGCCCGCGAGCGCGGCCTGCAGGTGCTGGCGGCGCACTGGTCGGAGCAGGCGGTGCCCTACCGGGAGGTGGACTACACCCGCCCCACCGCCCTGCTGCTGGGCACCGAGCGCACCGGCGTCGACGCCACCAGCGCGGCGGCGGCGGACCGCCATGTGTTCATCCCGATGATGGGCATGGTGTCGTCGTTCAACGTCAGCGTGGCGGCGGCCATCATTCTCGCCGAGGCCTGCGAGCAACGGCGCGCCGTCGGCCTGTACGACCGCTCGCGGCTGAGCGAGGCCCAGCACCACGACACCTTGTTCAAATGGGCGTACCCGAAACTGGCGGAACATTGCCGGCGCTTCGGCGTGCCCTACCCGGCGCTGCGCGAGGACGGCGAACTCGCCGACCCGGGGCGCTTCAACTTCCAGCTCAGCGAGGCGATCCGCCGTGGCCCCATGCAGTAACCCCCCGGCCGCCCTGCAGGCGCGGCTCAACCGGCTGCTGCCGGACATCCGCCTGCTGGCCACGCCACTGCCGCTGGTGCCGTCGCTGTCCCTGTGGCTGCTGGACCGGCTGGTGGACGAGCGGCTCGACCAGGCGGTGGCCAACGCGCTGATGGAAGCGCCGCCCTACTGGGCCCTGTGCTGGGCCTCCGGGCAGGTGCTGGCGCGGCACCTTCTGGCGCACCCGGAGCGGGTGCGGGGCCGCTGCGTGGTGGACGTGGGGCCCGGCTCCGGCGTGGTGGCGATCGCCGCCGCCCGCGCCGGCGCCGCCCGGGTGATCGCCTGCGACCTGGACCCGGACGCGCTGGCCGCCACCGAGGCCAACGCCGTGCTCAACGACGTTCGCGTGGAACTGAGCGACGATCTGGACGCCTGCCTGGCGGTGGCCGACCGGCTCACCGCCGCCGACATTCTCTACGACCGGGACAACCTGCCGCTGCTGGAACGGTTCCGCGCCGCCGGCATGCCGGTATGGCTGGCGGATTCGCGCATCGCCGATCTGGACCCGCCGGGCTTTACGTTGCTCGGCCACTGGCGGGCCACCACCTGGCCGGACCTGGGCGAATCCGAGGACTACAACCGCGTGCGGATTTTCGAATTGGAACCCTGATCACGGTTTTCGGTCGAAAGCCTCGTTACGCCTCAATGGTAAGGAGGATTGACCTTGTACATCCCATTGAAATCATTCACTGCCTCGAAACACTCCGCTCTGCTGGCCTGGGCCGCCGCCCTGCTGCTGGCGTTTTCGCAGACCGCCGGGGCCACCCTGCCCGACCGCACGCCGAGCGGTGGCGCCATGCCGTCGCTGGCGCCGATGATCGAAAGCGTGTCGCCGGCGGTGGTCAACATCGCGGTGGAGGCGCAGGTGCGCCAGGCCCAGAACCCGCTGATGCAGGACCCGTTCTTCCGCCGCTTCTTCGATCTGCCGGAGCAGGCGCCCACCCGCCGCGCGGTGGCCGCCGGCTCCGGGGTGATCGTGGACGCCAAGAACGGTTATGTGCTCACCAACGCCCATGTGGTGCGCAACGCCGACAAGATCGAGGTGACGCTCACCGACGGGCGCGAGCTGTCCGCGGAGCTGGTCGGCCTGGACCAGGAAGTGGACCTGGCGGTGCTCAAGCTGGAATCCGCCGACGACCTGACCCAGGTGACCCTGGCGGATTCCTCGCTGATGCGGGTGGGCGATTTCGTGGTGGCCATCGGCAACCCCTTCGGGCTCGGCCAGACCGTTACCTCCGGCATCGTCTCGGCGCTGGGCCGCACCGGCCTGGGCATCGAGGGCTATGAGAATTTCATCCAGACCGACGCGTCGATTAACCCGGGTAACTCCGGCGGCGCCCTGGTCAACCTGGATGGCGAGCTGGTGGGCATCAACACCGCCATACTGGCGCCGGCCGGCGGCAATGTGGGCATCGGCTTCGCCATTCCCACCAGCATGGCCGAGAACGTGATGACCCAGCTGATCGAGCACGGCGAGGTGCGCCGGGGCATGCTCGGCGTCACCGTGCAGGACCTCACCGACGAACTGGCCGAGGCCCTTAACGTGGAGGCCCGCAAGGGCGTGGTGATCACCAATGTGGTGGGCGACAGCGCCGCCGCCAAGGCCGGGCTGAAAGCCGGCGACGTGGTGCAGGCGGTGGACGGCGTGCCGGTGAACCGGGCCTCGGACCTGCGCAACAAGGTGGGTCTGTCGCCGGTGGGCGAGAAGATCGAGCTGAATATCCTGCGCGACGGCAAGGAGCGGCAGGTGACGGCGGTGATCACCGAGTCCGGCGAGAAGGCCAGCGCCGGCAATGCCATTTCCCAGTACCTGGAAGGCGCGGATCTGCGCAATCTGCGCGAGGGCGAGCTGAGCCATGCCGACAAGGGCGTGCTGGTGGAGAAGGTGGAGCGTAACTCCGCCGCCTGGCGGGCCGGTCTGCGCCGGGGCGATGTGATCATCAACGCCAACCGCAAGGACATCGCCAACATGAGCGAGCTGCAGGGCGCGGTGACCGACAAGAAAGCGGCGCTGTTGTTGCGGGTGAACCGGGACGGGGGAATTTTCTTCGTCGTGGTGCGGTAGGAAGTGCGGTGTTTCCAGCGAGGCGCGCGTCAGGGTTAGGCCCTTTCGGGAACGCCGTGAACCCCCGCAAGCGGGCCCGGCCACCCATCACAGATGGGCGGCGTTCGGCGGCGCGCGAAGCAGTGCTTCGCAACACGCTTGCCTCACCCCTGTAGGCTCCCTTTCGAACGTCCTGTTCTCAAGGGTCCCGAAAGGGCCTAACCCTGACGCGCTTCGAGGTAAACCGCGAAGGTGTGGTGAAGCCCGGCGTCAGAGGCGGGAGAGCTGGCGGTAGAGGTTGTCCATCACCCGGGCGCTGAGCAGGCGGGCGCGGTCGGTTTGCGGGCCGTCGAAGTGGTCGTCAAGGTTGGCGTGGAACAGCACCAGCCAGCGTTCGTGGTGGGCGCCGGTGAGCGGTTCCCGGGCGTGCACGGCGCGGTGCCTGGCCATCATATGGCGGTTGTAGCCGGGCTGGTTGAGCAGCAGCTTTTTCCAGAACGCGGCGATCAGTGGCAGATGGGTGTCCAGATCGATGCGCGCCACCTCCAGGAACACCGGCGCCAGCAGCGGGTCCGCCAGCACCCGGTCGTAGAACAGGCGCACCATGCGGTCGATCCGTTCCGGGCTGTCCAGGTCCGGTTTGTCGCTGTCCCGGGGGCGCGGCGCCAGGCCCGGGACGAACCGTTGCGGGGCGCTCACCAGCGCAGGCGACCGGTGAGCATGTCCTTGAACATGACGAAGTCGCCGGCCAGGCTGTACCAGGGATGCTTGAAGGTGGCCGGGCGGTTCTTCTCGAAGAAGAAGTGCCCCACCCAGGCGAAGCCATAGCCCACCACCGGCAGCAGCAGCAGGCCCCACAGGTTGCCGGTCAGGAACACGCCCACCAGCACCGCGAACAGGCCCAGGGTGCCGAAGAAGTGCAGCCGGCGGCAGGTCGGGTCGCTGTGTTCCTGCAGGTAGTAGGGGTAGAACTCCTCGAAGCTCTGAAAATCCGATTGTTTGACGCTGTTCATACTGTTCACCTTTCTGGTCGCTACTGACGGCGCGCACCGGGTGCCGGGTTCCTTCGGCCATTGTCCACGTCTGGCGACGCCGGACAATGGCCGGCTGCTGTTCGGTATACAGGATATATCATGATTTTCAGTCCCCGTCTGAACCGTTTGCTGTGCGAGACCCGCACGCCGATTCCCCGCGATCTGGGCCGCCTGACCCACACCGGCGCCGAGGTGGCGCCCGCCCGGGCGGGCCTGGACGAGGACGGGGTGGCGGCCATCCGCCGGGCGCTGCGCGGCCTGTACCGCACCGGCATGAGCCCGGGCATCGCGCTGTGTCTGCGCCGGCGGGGCCAGGTGGTGGTGGACCGGACGATCGGCTACGCGGACCCGGTCAGCGAGCGCCTGCTTACCCCGGAAACTCCGGTTTGTCTGTTTTCCGCGTCCAAATCCATCACCGCCATGCTGGTCCACCATGGCGCCGAACAGGGGTTGCTGGACCTGGACCGGCCGGTGAGCCATTACCTGCCAGCCTACGGCCGCGCCGGCAAGCAGCACACCACGATACGCCAGATGCTCACCCACCGGGCCGGCATTCCACGCCCGGACCGGCCGGTGGATCCCGACATCCTGTATCGTCCGGACGACATTCTCGACATCCTTTGCCGCGCCGAACCGGCCACCCTGGGCACCCAGGCCTACCACGCCATCACCGCCGGTTTCGTGCTCGGCGCGGTGCTGGAAGCGGTCACCGGCGAGTCGCTCAACGCCACCCTGGACCGGGTGGTGCGCCAGCCACTGGGGATGCGCCATTTCACTTTCGGCGGCACCGGCCCGGAACGGGCCCGGGACGTGGCCACCGGGCGTCCCACCAAACTGGTGGATCTGTTTCTCAACCATGCGGTGGGCGGCACCCTGGGCGAGGTGGTGCGGGTTACCAACGACGACCGCTTCCAGGATACCGTGGTGCCGGCGGGCAATCTGTACGCCACCGCCGAGGAGGCCAGCCGCTTTTTCCAGATGCTGCTGGACGACGGCCGCTGGCAAGACCGGCAGGTGTTCCGGCCGGAGACCGTGCGTGAAGCGCGCCGGCCCGCCTCCCGGCGGCCCCGGCTGGACCGCACTCTGATGCTGCCACTGACCTTTTCCGCCGGCTTCATGCTGGGCAACCCGGGCATCGGCCTGTTCGGCCCGGCGGCGCCGCGGGCCTTCGGTCACCTGGGCTTTATCACCATCTTTTGCTGGGCGGACCCGGACCGGGCGCTGAGCGGCGCCCTGCTGACCACCGGCAAGGGCCTGGTGGGCCCGCACCTGCCGGCGCTGCTCAATCTGCAATACACCATCAACCGGGTCACCGCCGGCGACTGATCGCGGCCGATCTCTCGATAAAACATGGATAAAAAAGGTTCATCGCAGTTTAGCGGGAAGTCTCGCTCCAGCCGGGGCGCGACTCAGGGCGCGACGCCCTTCCGGGACCGCCGCGAGTACGTCCCTGTAGGCTCCCTTTCGAACGTCCTGTTCTCAAGGGTCCCGGAAGGGCGTCGCGCCCTGAGCCGCTTAGCAGTGAGCCTCCGCGCCCCCGACAGGAGCTAACAAATTCGACGACGAAAACGACGAACAAAAAAAAGCCGGCCTTCTTGCGAGGGCCGGCTTTTTAATTTGGTCGGAGTAGCAGGATTCGAACCTGCGACCCCTACGTCCCGAACGTAGTGCTCTACCAGGCTGAGCTATACTCCGAATGTGCGGCGTATTCTAGCAGCGAAATTTCAGAATACCACCGTTTTAAACCCCACCTTGAATCAACTGCCGATATTCTGGCCAGCCCGCCCCCCAAAGGGCACAATGCCGGCCCCCTCGACACCCCCGGAGACGCCCGTCATGCCTGAAACCCGCCTTGGTGATCTGGTCCTGCGCCGCTGGCCCCGTCAGCGCGGCGACACCCTGCAGGCGTTCGACGGCGCCGACCGCTATCTGCTGCGGCTGCTCGCCGAGGAAGCGGTGGGCGAACGCACCCTGGTGATCAATGACCAGTGCGGCGCTCTGTGGCTGGGGGCCGGCGAACACGGCCCGACCTGGAGTGCCGGCGACGATTGGGTGGCGCGGCGGGCGGCGCTGGCCAATGGCGAGGACAATCAACGGCCATTGGACACCGCCCATTGGCTGTGGCCGTGGCGGACGCCGCCGGAATCACCGCACCAGGTATTGCTGCGCCTGCCCAAGAGCCTGTCGTTGCTGGAAGGGCAACTGGCCTGGCTGGCCGGATGGCTGCCCGCCGGCACGCCGATTCTGGCGGCGGGCATGGACAAGCACCTGCCGCCGCAGCTGGTGCCGCTGATGGAACGCTACCTGGGCGAGACCAAGGCCGGCCTGGGTTGGAAAAAAGCGCGGGTATTCCGGGCCGGCGCCCCGGGCGAGGCGCTGGCGCCGATGCCGGAGCCGGCCACGGTGGCGCTGCCGGCCCGGGGCTGGACGCTGAGCGCCGGGCCCGGCGTGTTCGGGCGCCGACATCTGGACATCGGCGCCCGCTTTCTGCTCGCCCATCTGCCCCGGGAGGTGACCGGCCGGGCGGCGGACCTGGGCTGCGGCAACGGCGTGCTGGGGCTCGCTCTGGCGGCGGACAACCCGGACGCGCGGGTCACCTTCTGCGATGTGTCGTCACTGGCGGTGGACAGCGCCCGGCACAATGCCGAGGCGCTGTTCGGCGCGGAGCACGGCCACCGCTTTCATCTCGGGCACGGGCTGGACGGCGTGGAAGAGGCGTTCGATTGTATTGTGCTCAACCCGCCGTTCCATCGTGGCCATGCGGTGGACGACCGGGTGGCGCGCACCCTGTTCCGCCATGCCCACCGGCATCTGGCGCCCGGCGGAGAACTGCGGGTGGTGGCCAACCGGCATCTGCCGTACCGGCGACCGCTGGCGAAACTGTTCGGGCAGGCCGATATTCTGGCGCAAAACGAAAAGTTCGTGATTTACCGCTGTGTGGCCGCCGGCGGCTGAGCTAAAGCGCGGTGGGGTCGATCTGATCGAACGACGAGACTTTCGGGTGGGAGCTGTCCTTGATGGCGCCGTCCCGGTCCAGCAGCACGGTGCGCAGGCCGGCGGCGCGGGCCGCGTCCAGCTCCGCTTCCACGTCGGACAGAAACAGAATGGTCTCCGCCGGCTGACCGATGGCCTTCTGGATCACGCGGTAGCTGTCCGCCTCTTTCTTGCCACCGCTGGTGGTGTCGAAGAAGCCGCTGAACAGCGGCGTCAGATCTCCCGCTTCCGAGTAGCCGAAGAACAGCTTCTGGGCGGCGATGGAGCCGGAGGAGTACACGTACAGCGGCAGCCCGGCGTCGTGCCATTGGCGCAGCTGGGGGGCGCTGTCCGGGTAAAGATGCGCGCGGTAATCGCCCTGTTCGTAGCCGGCCCGCCAGATCAGCCCCTGCAGCGTTTTCAGCGGCGTGATCTTGCGGTCCTCGGCGATCCAGCGGCGCAGCACGCGGGCGGCGTCCGCCGGCGTATCCAGCGCCGCGCCGGCCTGGTCGGCGGCCTCGCCCACGGCGGCGGCCACCGCCGGGTCATCCCAGTGGCGCTCCAGAAACGCCTCCATCTGCCGGTCGGCGTAGGGAAACAGCACGTCCTTGACGAAGGCGATGCTGCTGGTGGTGCCCTCGATGTCGGTGAGAATGGCGTTGACGGTCATCGGGGGGTTCAGTTTTCCAGACGGTTGAAACGCAGGGCGATGTCATCGCCGGTGAAGTGGGCGACCCAGCCATCCGGATTGTTGAACAGACGGATGGCGGTGAAGCGCGGGTTGGGGCCCATGTCGAACCAGTGCGGGGTGTTGGCCGGCACCGAGATCAGGTCGCCCTTGCTGCACAGCACCTCGTAGACACGCTCGCCGATGTGCAGGGTGAACAGGCCCTGGCCGTCCACGAAGAAGCGCACTTCGTCCTCGCCGTGGCGGTGCTCGTCCAGGAACTTGACCCGCGCCGCGTCCTTCTGCGGATGGTCCGGGGTCATGCTGACCACGTCCACGGTCTGGTAGCCTTCCTCGCGCATCAGCCGCTGAATGTCGTCCTTGTAGGCTTCGATCACCTGTTCCTGGGTGGGCTGGTCGGCCAGCTCGGCGTCGGCGGCCCATTGCTCGTAGCGCACGCCCACCTTGTTCAGTTCCTCGGCCATGGCCAGCTTGTCGTTGACGATCATCTCCGGGCTTTCCGGATGGCCGTCGCGGTAGATCTTCAGGTTGCTCATAGCGGTCCTCGTTCAGGTCGCGGCCCGGGTCAGCCCAGCCGGCGGCGGTCCAGTTCCACCGCCAGCAGGGTTTCCAGGGCTTCCAGCTGCCGGTAACAGGCGGGCATGTCCGCCGCCCAGGTATAAAGGCCGTGGCCACGGATCAGATAGGCGTGGGTGATGCGCCCGGCGTCCAGCTGGCGGTCCACGTCCGCGGCCAGGGCGGCGATGTCCTGGCTGTTGTCGAACACCGGAATGGTAAGCCGGGTCTCGTGGGTTTGCACACCGTCCAGGGCCTTCAGCAGTTCATAGCCTTCCAGGGTCAGGTGGTCGGCGGGCCAGTGCATGGTCAGCACGGTGGCGGCGTGGCTGTGGGTGTGCAGCACCGCGCCGATGGCCGGGTCGCGGCGGTACAGGCCGGTGTGCAGCAGGGTTTCCGCCGACGGTTTGCCGTCGCCCACCGGCTGGCCGTCCAGGTCCACCACCATGATGTCGGTTTCCCGCAGCAGTCCTTTGTCGCGGCCGGAGCGGGTGATCGCCGCGTGGTCGGCGTTCAGGCGCAGGGAATAATTGCTGCTGGTGGCCGGCGACCAGCCGTGTTCATAAAGGCGCCGCCCGGTGGCGGCCAGGGTGCGGGCCGCTTCCCGGTAGGCGCTGGTGGAGTAGGGGCGTTCGGTCATGACGGTCTCCGCGCGAAATGGTCGGCCAGGGCGCTCCGGTCCGGGTCGTGGATGACGCCGCTCTCGGTGACGATGGCGGTGATCAGTTCCGCCGGCGTCACATCGAAGGCCGGGTTGTAGACCGGGCAGCCCTCCGGCGCCATGGCGGTGCCGCCAAACCGGCGCACCTCGTCCGGGTCCCGTTCCTCGATAACGATGCCGGCGCCGTTCTCCATGGCCGGGTCCAGGGTGGAATCCGGCGCCGCCACGATGAACGGCAGACGATGATGGCGGGCCAGCACCGCCAGATTGTAGGTGCCGATCTTGTTGGCGGTGTCGCCGTTGGCGGCGATGCGGTCGGCGCCCACCACCACCGCGTCCACCTGGCCGCGGGCCATCAGCAGGCCGGCGGCGCTGTCCGCCACCAGGGTCACCGGAATGTTTTCCTGCATCAGTTCCCAGGCGGTGAGGCGGGCGCCCTGCAGCCAGGGCCGGGTTTCGCCGGCGAACACCGCCTTCAGGTGGCCGTTGCGCCAGGCGGAGCGCACGATGCCCAGAGCGGTGCCGTGGCCGCCGGTGGCCAGGGCGCCGGTGTTGCAATGGGTATAGAGGGAGGCGTTGGGCGGCAGCAGGGCGGCGCCCAGTTCGCCCAGGCGCTGGTTGGCGGCCTGGTCGTCCTGGTGGATACGTTCCGCCTCGCGCACCAGCCGTTTGCCCAGGGCGGCCCCGGGCTCGCCGTCGAAGCGGGCGCGCAGCCGGTCCAGGGCCCAGAACAGGTTCACCGCGGTGGGGCGGCTGGCGGCCAGGATTTCCAGCGCCGGCGCCAGCCGCGCGGCGCTGGCGCCGGCGCCCAGCCGCAGGGCTTCCAGGGCCAGGCCGTAGGCGGCGGTGATGCCGATGGCCGGCGCGCCGCGCACCGCCATCTGGCGAATGGCGTCGGCGGCGCCGGCGGCATCACGCACCTCCAGCCACTCGGTGTGGGCGGGCAGCCGGCGCTGGTCGAGCAGCAGCAGATGATCGTCGAGCCAGTGAATGGCGGGGCTTTCAATCGGCATCAGGGTCCCTTACTTGTTGATCACCCGGCTTGGTGATCACTCGGCGGATTGAGGGGCGGGCGACGGTAGCGGCGCCGGATCCAGTTCACCGAGCGCAGCACGCCGGGGCGGCGCATGATAGCGCGTTCGATCCGGTATTTCCCCGGGAAGGTGCTGACCATCAGCGCGATCAGAATGGTCAGAATTCCCTGGCCGGGCAGCACCAGCATCAGCACTCCGGCGGCCAGCAGCACCAGCGCCAGGGCGTTGCGGAGCACCCACAGCATCCAGGCCAGCGGCCCGCGATAGCGCACCGGCCGCGACGGCTGATGGAAATAGTCCACCGGCATGCGCACCACCAGCCAGGGGATCGCCAGCATCGACGCCAGCGCCATGATCACGCCGGCCACGGTAAGTGCCGGCAGCCAGGGTTCCACGGCATCGATCAGCGGTGCCAGCCCGGCGGGCCATTGGAAATTCAAACGTCGTCTCCAGATCGTGGCGAACGCCGCGCTTTATCGCCGCCGCCGCCCTGTGGCGTACAATGGCGGCACTGGACCGGCAATTCAATCGCTCTGCGGCAGGAGAGACCCGATGGTTTGGAAACTGATTCTCGCGGTACTGGTGGGGCTGGCCATCGGCGCCGCCCTGGGCGCTCTGGTGTGGCGCTGGATGGCGCGCCGCCAGGAACGGGCTCGCCAGGCGGCGCGTTACCGTGAGCTGGTGGACAGCCTGGATGTGCTGAGCCGCGCCCTGTTGCAGGGGCAGGTGGACAGCAGCGAGGCCAGCATCCGCATGGCGGTGCTGCTCGATTGCCTGCCCGCGGACGTGGCGCCGAAGGTGGACCTGGCGGCGATTCACCAGCTCGCCGAAGCCTGCGACGACTTCGACCGGGGCGAGGCGCGGCAACGGCTGACGCCGGCGGAGCGCAATCGCCAGGATCTGGCGCGGCTGCAATTGGAGGACGATCAGAACCCGGCGGTGCTGGCCGCCGCCGGCCGCCTGCAGGAGGTGATCGGCGAGTGGCGGACCCGGTTATCGGCTTGACCGCGGCGCAAGCCGCTCCTGCGCCTGGCCCGTAGGAGCGGCTTCAGCCGCGATCCGGCGGTGGTGGCGAGCACTGGCTCTACAGACGCGCCCGCCAGTCTCGAAAGCGGCGAGGCGCGAGCGACCATGCAGTATCATCGCGCCTCCGTTTTCGCAGTGAAGCCGACTCAGAATTATGAGCCAATCCTCCCTGTATGTGGCCTTTCCGGCCTCCGATACCCTGCGTGATCGCATCGACACCTTTATCGCCGCCACCGCCCGGGAACCCGGGCGCAGTCACGTGGACAGCCTCGACGCGATCATGGACCCGTTTCTTGACGAGGTCCTGCACACCTATTTCACCGGCCCCATCGACGCGGTGAACGCCAAGGGCCCGGCGGTGAATGTGATCCTCGGCGCCATGAAGGTCATCAGCAAGGCCGCCCACGGGCTGGCCGGGCGGTTGATGCGCAAGACCAGCGTCGAGGAACAGCAGGCCCTGGCCGCCCATTTCGCGGCCCTGCGTCTGGAGAAGGATGGCCAGGTGTTTATCGGTTACCCGCTGACGCCGGCCCTGGCGGAGCGGGCCAGCCTGGTGTTCCAGGAGTTCGCCGACGGCCAGGGCGAAATGAAGCGTCTGGTGGAAGTGATGGACGGCATCAGCGCCGGCGCCATTGAGAATTACCTGGACAAGACCGTGGGCAATCTGGAGCTGGGCCGCATCAACCGTGGCCTGGTGGCCGGCGCCCGCGCCACTATCAAGAAAGCGTCCGCGTCGTCCGTGGAAAAAGGCATCCCGGCCATGGACCGGGAACACCGCCAGCCGGTGGTGGCTTATTTCGAATCCCTGCTGCTGGACCTGCGGCCGGCGACCTGAGCCCCGGCATCACCGTCAACGAAAACGGGCCGCTGCGAAGCGGCCCGTTTTCGTTGGGGCGTCGCGCGAAGGCCGGCTCAGTTCGTGCCGGAGTCCGAGGACGGGGAGGGGGCGCCGCTGGCCGTGGATGAGCCGCCGGAGGTCGCCGCTTTCTTGGCTGTCGCTTTGCGAGCCGTGGCTTTTTTACTGGCGGTTTTCTTGGCGGGGGTCTTCCTGGCGGTGGACTTCTTGGCCGCCTTTTTGGCGGTGGCTTTCTTGGTGGTGGCTTTTTTGGCGGTGCTCTTCTTGGCGGCCGCTTTCTTTGCCGTGACTTTCTTCGGCGCGACCTTCTTCTCGATATCGCGGGCGCGTTTTTCCAGATCCTTCTGATACTGGTTGATCACCTTGGCCAGGCTGTTGGCCTGCTTGGCGGTGGCCTTGAGCACCCGCACCTCGGTTTCCAGAAAGCGCTTGCGGGCCTCGGAGTCATCCACGCGCAGACGGGCATCGTCCACCGCCTTGCGGGCCCGGTCCACCTGCCGCTGCACCGTGGAGGTGGCTTTGTTCCGGTACTCCGCCTGCAGTTTCTCCAGCCGGTTGAGGCGCTCGCGGCGTCGCTGCATCTCTTCGTTGACCCGTTTGCGGGCCTTTTCCAACTGGGTTTCCAACTGCGCGATCTGCTTGTCCCGTTCCTGATCGAAGCGCTCGGCGAGCTTGCGGATCTGACCCTGCAGTTCGTCGAGGCGGTCTCTTACCTTATTAGCGGCCATGGATGACTCCCTTTCCCCTTGATTGATTGGCGGTGCGGATCGCCGGACTACCGATCCGCTTGAAACTGTATGTCACATTTTTGCCCTGGACAACCGCCGTCGCGCCGCCGGACGGCGGCTTTATGATGCAATCGTGTAACCGCCCGGTGGCCGGTCACGGCGGTGCCGGCGAATTGTGGTTTGCGCGGTGAACGGGGATACTGGGCGCCTCATCAACGGACGGATCGATTATGCCGGTTTCCTTCGATGGCAAGTTGGTGGTGGCGATCAGCTCCCGGGCGCTGTTTGATCTCAGTGACAGTCACCAGGTGTTCGAGCAGGAAGGGCTGGACGCCTTTCAGGATTATCAGGTCGCCCACGAGGATGACCTGCTGGCCCCCGGCGACGCCTTCGCCCTGGTCAAGAAGCTGCTCGCCATCAATGAGATGGAGGAGGGGCGCGGCCGGGTGGAAGTGATCCTGCTGTCGCGCAACAGCTCCGACACCGGTCTGCGGGTGTTCAATTCCATCGAGCATTACGGGCTGCCGATCACCCGCGCCGCCTTCGCCGGCGGACAGAGCCCGCACCGCTATGTGCCGGCGTTCGGCGCCCATGTGTTTCTGTCCACCGACGCGGAGGACGTGCGCAGCGTGCTGGACGCCGGGTTCGCCGCCGCCACCATTCTGTCCCGCGGCAGCCTGGACCCCACCGACTCGGTGTTGCGCATCGCCTTCGACGGCGACGCCGTGCTGTTTTCCGACGAGTCCGAGCAGCTGTTCCAGAGCGATGGCCTGGAGGCGTTCGCCGCCAACGAAAAAAGCGCCGCCCGCCAGCCGCTCAGCGACGGCCCGTTCCGTGGATTTCTGGAAGCGCTGCACCAGATTCAGCGGGAATTCACCCCGGCCCGCTGCCCGATCCGCACCGCCCTGGTCACCGCCCGTTCGGCGCCGGCCCATGAGCGGGTGGTGCGCACCCTGCGCAGTTGGGGCATCCGCATCGACGAAAGCCTGTTTCTGGGCGGTCTGCCCAAGGGCGAGTTCCTGCGTGCCTTCGGCGCCGACGTGTTCTTCGACGACCAGCAGGGCCACTGCGAATCCGCCAGCCGTCACGTGGCCGCCGGCCATGTGCCCCACGGCATTTCCAACCCGCGTCGCGAATCCGGCCAATAACCGCGCCGCCGGCGGGCCCCGGCATTGCCAGCTTCTTCACGTACTACTATGCTTGGAACGCATAATCGCCCGCATTTTTATAACCAAGCCCGGGTCCGGAACCCTTGGCGACCCCGCGGGTGGGGCGTCTCCGGCAAGGAGCGTTAATGAAGCTGCAGCAACTCCGCTATATTTGGGAAGTGGCGCGCCACGATCTCAATGTCTCGGCCACGGCTCAGGCCCTGTATACCTCCCAGCCCGGCATCAGTAAGCAGATTCGCATGCTCGAGGACGAGCTGGGCGTGGAAGTTTTCGCCCGCAGCGGCAAGCACCTGACCCACATCACCCCCGCCGGCGAGGCGATCCTGCGCATCGCCGGCGAGATTCTGCAGCAGACCGAATCGATCAAGCGGGTGGCCCAGGAATTCCGCGACGAGACCAAGGGCGAGTTGAGCATCGCCACCACTCACACCCAGGCCCGTTACGCGTTGCCACCGGTGATTCAGCAGTTCACCCGCCGTTTTCCGGATGTGTCCCTGCACATGAACCAGGGCACGCCCATGCAAATCGCGGAGATGGCCGCCGACGGCAGCGTCGATTTCGCCATCGCCACCGAGGCCCTGGAGCATTTCACCGATTTGATCATGATGCCCTGCTACCGCTGGAACCGTACCGTGGTGGTGCCGGAAGGGCACCCGCTGACGCAGGTGAAGCCCCTTACACTGGAAGCCCTGGCGGAATACCCGCTGGTCACCTATGTGTTCGGTTTCACCGGCCGCAGCAAACTGGATGACGCCTTCGCCGAGCAGGGGCTTGAGCCCCGGGTGGTGTTCACCGCCGCCGACGCGGACGTGATCAAAACCTATGTGAAGCTGGGCATGGGCGTGGGCATCGTCGCCCATATGGCGGTGGATCCGGTGCAGGACAAAGGGCTGGTGAACCTGGACGCCGGCCATCTGTTCGAGCCCAGCACCACCCGCATCGGCTTCCGCAAGGGCACTTTCCTGCGCGGCTTTATGTACGAATTCCTGCAGACCTTCGCGCCGCACCTGACCCGCGAGCGCATCGACGCCGCCGTGCAGGCCGGCAGCCGCGAGGAGCGCGAGGCGCTGTTCGCCGACCTGGAGCTGCCCAGCCGCTGACGCCCGGCACCGCGCCGGGCGCCGTTGCAAAGCCTCCGGGGCGCGGCTACATTGTGCCCGCCTTTTACCGGGCACTTACCGATTACCGAGCATTGACCGTTTAAGGGGATCACCGTGGAATTGCTTTGTCTGGACCTGGAAGGGGTGCTGATTCCGGAAATCTGGATCAACTTCGCCGAGCGCACCGGCATCGACGAACTGCGCGCCACCACCCGGGACATCCCGGACTACGACGAGCTGATGAAAATGCGGCTCGCCATCCTCGACCAGCACGGCTACGGCCTGCCGGACATCCAGAAAGTGATCGACACCCTGGAGCCCCTGGACGGCGCGGTGGAGTTCGTGGAGTGGGCCCGCGAGCATTTCCAGCTGATCATCCTGTCGGACACCTTCTATGAGTTCGCCCGTCCGTTGATGCGCAAGCTGGGGTCGCCGACCCTGTTCTGCCACAAGCTGGCGGTGGACGAAAACGGCCGCATCACCGATTACCTGCTGCGGCAGAAGGACCCCAAACGGGCCTCGGTGAAGGCGCTGCACACCCTGCATTACCGCATCATCGCCGCCGGCGACTCCTACAACGACACCACCATGCTCAGCGAAGCGGACCAGGGCATCCTGTTCCACGCGCCGGACAATGTGATCGCGGAATTCCCTCAGTTCCCGGCGGTGCACAGCTACGAAGACCTCAAGAAAGAGATCATCAAGGCCAGTCACCGCGACCTGCCCCTGTAACCCCTCTGTTATTTGTAGGAGCGGCTTCAGCCGCTCCTACGGTGTCGTGCCCAGCGCTTCCATCAGCTTGCGCACCTTGAACCAGCTTTCCTCGTATTCCTCCTCCGGGTCGGAGTCGTAGACGATGCCGCCGCCGCCGTGGCAGTAGAGGCGGTCGCCGTCGGTCTGCAGGGTGCGGATCAGGATGGTGCTGTCGAAGCGGCCGGCCCGGTCCTGCCAGAACAGGCTGCCGCAGTAGGCGCCACGGGGGTGGGGCTCCAGCTCGGCGATGATTTCCATGGCCCGCTTCTTGGGGGCGCCGGTGATGCTGCCGCCGGGGAAGGCGCTGAGCAGGGCGCCCAGCGGCGTGATGCCCGGGCACAGGGTGCCGGTCACCGTGGACACCAGATGCTGCACGTTGCTGAAGCGGCGCAGCTCGAACAGCGGGTCCACGCGGATCGAGCCGGCGGTGCAGAAGGCGCCCAGATCATTGCGCAGCAAATCCACGATCATCAGATTCTCGGCCCGGTCCTTGGGGTGGCGGCGCAGCGCCTCGCCCAGGGTCCGGTCCTCGAGCTCATCCCGACCACGGGGGCGGGAGCCCTTGATCGGCTCGGTGCGTACCCGTCCGCCATCGATACTCAGAAAACGTTCCGGTGACACGCCGAACACCGCCTCGTCGCCGTCGCGGAAGAAGCTGGCATGGGGAGCCGGGTGGGCGGCCAGCAGCCGCGCGAACGCGGCCAGCGGGTCGCCCCGCCAGCGCGCCTGGAAGCGCTGGGCGTAATTCACCTGATAGCAGTCGCCGGCGCGCAGATAGTCGCGGATGCGGGCCAGTGCCCGGCGATAGTCGGCGGCGTCCTGGTCCGGGCGGAATGGGGCGGTGAGCCGGAAGCGGTCAAGGGCGGGGGCCTGGAACGGGCGCGGCGGCTCGCGGAACAGATGCACCACGGTGTCGGCGCCGGCGGGGGCGCCGGCCAGACCGTGCAGGGCCGGGCCGGCGTCGTAGGGCAGCAGCCCGCAGGCGAACACGCAGTCTTCCTCCAGCGCTCGCTGGACCTGGTCGGGCAGGGCGCGCAGGGCGGCCGGGTCGCGGGCGCGCAGGGTGCGCGCCGGCGTGCCCAGGGCCATGGGCCGGCCATCCGCCATGAACACCGCATGGGGCCGGCGGCCAGGCAGGTCGTCGTCGAGGGGCTGCGTGTCGGTCATCGGGGTTCCGGTGAGCGTGGACACCGGCGCGGTGCGCCGGGGAGGGCGTAGTGTAGCGTCGGGCCCGGGGGCCGGCAAAGCCATCGGCGGGGCTCTGGCTATTGTCGACAATCCACATTGAAAGATGGAGGTTTGGAGGGTAAAGTGCCGACCAGTCTTTTTCATTGTCGACAATGACAGGCGGAATGCTTCATGGAACAGTTGGCCGACGACAGCGCCCGCACCCTGGCCGACCGGGTCTTCGCCCGGTTGCAGGACGACATCGTGCGCGGTGTCATCGCCCCCGGCAGCAAGGTCAGCGAAACCGAGCTGGCCGGTCGCTACGGCGTCAGCCGCGGCCCCCTGCGCGAAGCCATCCGCCGGCTGGAATCGCGCAAGCTGGTGGAGCGCGAGGTGCACGTGGGCACCCGGGTGGCGTCCCTGAGCTTCACCGATTTGATCGAAATCTACTACGTGCGCGAGGCCCTGGAAGGGCAGGCCGCCCGGCTTGCCGCCGAGCGCATGAGCGAGCAGGAGGTAGCCGGCCTGTATCAGCTGCTGGCCCAGCACGAGCAGCAACAGGACCTGCGCGAGGACACCGCCTACTTCCAGCGCGAATTCGACCTGGACTTTCACTATCGCATCATCCAGGGCAGTCACAATCAGACGCTGATCCGCATGCTGATCGGCGAGCTGTATCACCTGGTGCGGATGTACCGCTACCAGTTCAGCACCACGGCCAACCGGCCGCAGAAAGCCCTGCACGAACATCGCCGCATCGTCGAGGCCATCGAGTCCCGCGACGCGGAAATGGCTGAACTCCTGATGCGCCGCCATATCGGTCGCGCACGGGAAAACATCGAACACCAGGCCCAGCAAAGGAGTCCGTAATGAGCCGTCCGATCAGTGCCGGTGCCCGTTTCCGGCAAGCCCTGGCGGAAGAACAACCGCTTCAGATCATGGGCACCATCAATGCCTACACCGCGATGATGGCCGAGAAGGTCGGCTACCGCGCCATCTACCTGTCCGGCGGCGGCGTCGCCAATGCCTCCTACGGACTGCCCGACCTGGGCATGACCACCATGAACGATGTACTCGAGGACGTGCGCCGCATCAGCGCGGCCTCGGAGGTGCCGCTGCTGGTGGACATCGATACCGGCTGGGGCGGCGCCTTCAACATCGGCCGCACCGTCAAGGAGATGATCCGCGCCGGTGCCGGTGCCGTGCACCTGGAAGACCAGGTGGCGCAGAAGCGCTGCGGCCACCGGCCCAATAAGGAAATCGTTTCCAAGGAAGAGATGGTGGACCGCATCAAGGCCGCCGCCGACGCCCGTACCGATGACGACTTCTTTATCATCGCCCGCACCGACGCCTTCCAGAAGGAAGGGATCGACGCGGCGGTGGACCGGGCCCGGGCCTGCCTGGAAGCCGGTGCCGACGGCATCTTCGCCGAGGCGGTGCACACCCTGGAGGACTACAAGGCATTCTCCGACGGGCTGGGCGGCGCGCCCCTGCTGGCCAACATCACCGAATTCGGCGCCACGCCGCTGTTCACCCGCGAAGAACTGCGCGACGCCGGCGCCGGCATGATCCTGTACCCGCTGTCCGCGTTCCGCGCCATGAACCAGGCGGCGCTGCGCGTGTACCAGACGATCCGCGAGGAAGGTACTCAGAAGAACGTGGTCGACACCATGCAAACCCGCATGGAACTGTACGACTTCCTGGGTTACCACGACTACGAACAAAAACTCGACGAGCTCTTCGCCAAGCAGCGCGGAGAATAAACGACCCGTCAATACGAGGACGATGACGATGGCAGAGAAGCAACCCAACAGCGCTGGCCTGCGCGGCCAGGTAGCCGGTAAAACCGCCCTTTCCACCGTGGGCAAAAGCGGCTCCGGCCTCACTTACCGTGGCTACGACGTCAAGGACCTGGCGGAGAACTGCCAGTTCGAGGAGGTGGCCCACCTGATTCTGAAAGGCGCGCTGCCCACCCAGGCGGAACTGGACGCCTACAAGAAGAAGCTCAAGGGTCTGCGTGGTCTGCCCCAGGCGCTCAAGGAAGTGCTGGAGCGGATTCCCAAGGACGCCCACCCCATGGACGTGATGCGCACCGGCTGCTCGGTGCTCGGCAATCTGGAAACGGAAACCAGCTTCGATCAGCAGCAGGACGCCACCGACCGCATGCTGGCGGCGTTCCCGAGCATCATCTGCTACTGGTACCGCTACAGCCATGACGGCGTGCGCGTGGAAACGGAAACCGATGACGATTCCATCGGCGCCCACTTCCTGCACCTGCTGCGCGGCGAGAAGCCCAACGACCTGCACGAAGCGGTGATGCACGTTTCCCTGATCCTGTACGCGGAGCACGAGTTCAATGCTTCCACGTTCACCGCCCGTGTTTGCGCCTCCACCCTGAGCGACCTGCACAGCTGCATCACCGGCGCCATCGGCACCCTGCGCGGCCCGCTGCACGGCGGCGCCAACGAGGCGGCCATGGAGATGATCGAGAACTTCAAGGACCCGGACGACGCCGAGAAAAGCATGCTCGGCATGCTCGAGCGCAAGGAAAAGATCATGGGCTTCGGCCACGCGATCTACCGCGAGTCCGACCCGCGCAACGCCATCATCAAGCACTGGTCGGAAAAGCTGTCCCGGGACGTCAACGGCGAAAACCTCTACAACATTTCCGTGCGCTGCGAGGAAGTGATGTGGCGCGAGAAGAAGCTGTTCTGCAACGCGGACTTCTTCCACGCCTCCGCCTACCACTTCATGGACATCCCCACCAAGCTGTTCACGCCGATCTTCGTGATGAGCCGCCTGACCGGCTGGGCCGCCCATGTGTTCGAGCAGCGCGCGGACAACCGCATTATCCGTCCCAGTGCCGAATACACCGGTCCGGAGCTGCGCAAGGTCACGCCGATCGCCGAGCGGGGTTGAGATGAACAGCGAATACCGTAAACGCCTTCCCGGCACCGAGCTGGATTACTTCGACACCCGCGCGGCGGTGGAGGCGATCCAGCCCGGCGCCTACGCCAAACTGCCCTACACCTCGCGCATTCTGGCGGAGCAACTGGTGCGCCGCTGCGAGCCGGCGGCGCTCACCGATTCGCTCAAGCAGTTGATCGAACGCAAGCGCGATCTGGATTTTCCCTGGTACCCGGCCCGGGTGGTGTGCCACGACATTCTCGGCCAGACCGCCCTGGTGGACCTGGCCGGTCTGCGCGACGCCATCGCCGAGAAGGGCGGGGACCCGTCCCAGGTCAATCCGGTGGTGCCCACCCAGCTGATCGTCGACCACTCCCTGGCGGTGGAACACCCGGGCTTCGAGGAGGGCGCCTTCGAGAAGAACCGGGCGGTGGAGGAGCGCCGCAACGAGGACCGTTTCCACTTCATCAACTGGACCAAGACCGCCTTTGACAACGTGGACGTGATCCCGCCGGGCAACGGCATCATGCACCAGATCAATCTGGAGAAGATGTCGCCGGTGGTGCAGGTCAAGGACGGCGTGGCGTTTCCGGACACCTGCGTGGGCACCGACAGCCACACCCCCATGGTCGACGCCCTGGGCGTGATTTCCGTGGGAGTGGGCGGCCTGGAAGCCGAGAACGTGATGCTCGGCAATCCCTCCATGATGCGTCTGCCCGACATCGTCGGCGTGGAGCTCACCGGCAAGCTGCGACCGGGCATCACCGGTACCGACATGGTACTGGCGATCACCGAGTTCCTGCGCCGCGAACGGGTGGTGGGCGCCTACCTGGAATTCTACGGCGAGGGCGCCGACAGCCTGTCCGTGGGCGACCGCGCCACCATCGCCAATATGACGCCGGAATACGGCGCTACCGCCGGCATGTTCTTTATCGATGGCCAGACCATCGATTACCTGACGCTCACCGGCCGGGACGACGACCAGGTGGCCCTGGTGGAAACCTTTGCCCGGGAAACCGGCCTGTGGGCGGACGATCTGAAAGACGCCGAGTACGAGCGGGTGCTGACGTTCGACCTGTCCAGCGTGGGCCGCAATCTGGCCGGGCCTTCCAATCCCCATGCGCTGCTGCCGGTGTCGGAGCTGCGGAAGCGCGGCGTGTCCGGTGAATGGGAACAGAAGGAGGGCGAAATGCCCGACGGCGCGGTGATCATCGCCGCCATCACCTCCTGCACCAACACCTCCAACCCGCGCAATATGATCGCCGCCGGCCTGATCGCGCGGAACGCCAACCGGCTCGGCCTGACCCGCAAGCCCTGGGTGAAATCCTCCCTGGCGCCGGGTTCCAAGACCGTGAAGATGTATCTGGAAGCGGCCAATCTGCTGCCCGAGCTGCAGAGCCTGGGCTTCGACGTGGTGGCCTTCGCCTGCACCACCTGCAACGGCATGAGCGGCGCGCTCGATCCGGACATTCAGCAGGAAGTGATCGACCGGGACCTGTACGCCACCGCGGTGCTGTCCGGCAACCGCAACTTCGACGGCCGCATCCACCCCTATGCCAAGCAGGCGTTCCTGGCTTCGCCGCCGCTGGTGGTGGCCTACGCCATCGCCGGTACCATCCGCTTCGACATCGAGAAGGATGTGCTCGGCCACGACGCGGACGGCAAGCCGATCCGGCTCAAGGACATCTGGCCCGACGACGGCGAGATCGACGCCATCGTCAAGGCCAGCGTCAAGCCGGATCAGTTCCGCGCCACCTACATTCCCATGTTCGAGAAAAAAGGCGGCGACGAGCGTGCCGCCAGTCCGCTCTACGACTGGCGCCCGCAAAGCACCTACATCCGCCGTCCGCCGTACTGGGAAGGCACCATGGCCGAGGCCCGCGCCCTCAAGGGCATGCGGCCCCTGGCGATCCTGCCGGACAACATCACCACCGACCATCTGTCGCCGTCCAACGCCATCCTGCTGGACAGCGCCGCCGGCGCCTACCTGCACAAGATGGGGCTGCCGGAGGAGGACTTTAACTCCTACGCCACCCACCGGGGCGACCACCTCACCGCCCAGCGGGCCACCCTGGCCAATCCCAAACTGTTCAACGAAATGGTGCGGGACGAGAAGGGTGAGGTGATCCAGGGCTCCCTGGCGCGGGTGGAACCGGACGGTGACGTGATGCGCATGTGGGAGGCCATCGAAACCTACATGCAGCGCAAACAGCCGCTGATCGTCATCGCCGGCGCCGACTACGGCCAGGGTTCGTCCCGGGACTGGGCGGCCAAGGGCGTGGCGCTGGCCGGAGTGGAAGCGATCGTCGCCGAGGGCTTCGAGCGCATCCACCGCACCAACCTGATCGGCATGGGCGTGATGCCCCTGCAGTTCCAGGAAGGCACCACCCGCCAGACCCTGGGCCTGGACGGCACCGAGGTCTACGACGTGGAAGGCGACCCGGCCCCGCGCGCCACCCTGACCCTGGTGATCCATCGCGCCAACGGCGAGGTGGAACGGGTGCCGGTGATCTGCCGCCTGGACACCGCCGAGGAAGTGTCGGTGTATTCCGCCGGCGGCATCCTGCAGAAATTCGCCAAGGAATTCATGGCGGATTCCGCGGCCTGAAGCGAGCGAGACAACCATGAGCCACGCACCACAAATCCGCATCCCCGCCACCTATATGCGTGGCGGTACCAGCAAGGGCGTGTTCTTCCGCCTGGACGACCTGCCGGAAGCGGCCCGGGAACCCGGCGCCGCGCGGGACGCGCTGCTGCTGCGGGTGATCGGCAGCCCGGACCCCTATGGCAAGCACACCGACGGCATGGGCGGCGCCACCTCCAGCACCAGCAAGACGGTGATCCTGTCCGCCAGTGCCCGCGCCGGGCACGACGTGGACTATTTGTTCGGCCAGGTCTCCATCGACAAACCCTTTATCGACTGGAGTGGCAACTGCGGCAATCTCACCGCCGCCGTGGGCGCCTTCGCCATCAGCAACGGCCTGGTGGACCCGGCCCGGGTGCCGGACAACGGCGAAGCGGAAATCCGCATCTGGCAGGCCAATATCGAGAAGACCATCATTGCCCGCATTCCGATCACCGACGGTCAGGTGCAGGAAACCGGCGACTTCGAACTGGACGGCGTCACCTTTCCCGCCGCCGAGGTCAGAATCGAATTCCTGGACCCGGCGGACGGGGAGGGCGCTCTGTTTCCCACCGGCAACCCGGTGGACGACCTGGAGGTGCCGGGCATCGGCACCCTCAAGGCGACCATGATCAACGCCGGTATCCCCACCGTGTTCGTTAATGCGGCGGACATCGGCTACACCGGCACCGAGTTGCAGGGCGACATCAACGAGGACGCCCGGGCGCTGGCCCGCTTCGAGACCATCCGCGCCCACAGCGCCCTGCGCATGGGCCTGATCCAATCGCTGGAAGAAGCGGAACAGCGCCAGCACACCCCGAAAGTGGCGTTCGTGGCGCCGCCGGCGGCCTATACGGCGTCCAGCGGAAAGGCCGTGGCCGCCGGGGACATCGATCTGCTGGTGCGGGCCCTGTCGATGGGCAAGCTGCACCATGCCATGATGGGCACGGCGGCGGTGGCCATCGGCACCGCCGCCGCGATTCCGGGCACCCTGGTGAGCGAGGCCGCCGGTGGCGGCGAGCGCGACTCGGTGCGTTTCGGCCACCCCTCCGGCACCCTCAAGGTGGGCGGCGAAGCGCGCCGGGAGGGCGACGGTTGGGTGGTGACCAAGGCCACCATGAGCCGCAGTGCCCGGGTGTTGATGGAAGGTTGGGTGCGCGTGCCCGGCGACGTGCTGTCGTAAGCACCGCCGGATCGCGACTGAAGCCGCTCCTACAATTCACGTAGGAGCGACTTCAGTCGCGATAGCTCCGCCGCCAACCGAACACATCGTCAAGGAGGCACCATGACCGGCAACGTGGAGCAAAACCAACGCCCGGATTACGATCCGGAAATCCAGGCCATCGTCGACTATGTGCTCGACTATCGGGTGACGTCGCCGGAGGCCTGGCGTACCGCCCGCCATTGTCTGATGGACACCCTGGGCTGCGGGCTGCTGGCGTTGCGGTTCCCCGAATGCACCAAGCACCTGGGGCCGCTGGTGGAGGGCACCGTGGTGCCCCACGGCGCCCGGGTGCCGGGCACGTCGCACCGGCTGGACCCGATGAAGGCGGCCTGGGACATCGGCTGCATGGTGCGCTGGCTGGATTACAACGACACCTGGCTGGCGGCGGAGTGGGGCCACCCGTCCGACAACCTGGGCGGCATTCTGGCGGTGGCCGATTATCTGTCGCAGAAAAACCTGTCCGTGGGCAAGGCGCCGCTGACCATGAAGACGGTGCTGGAAGCGATGATCATGGCCCACGAGATCCAGGGCGTGCTGGCCCTGGAAAACTCGTTCAACCGGGTGGGCCTGGACCATGTGGTGCTGGTGAAGGTGGCTTCCACGGCGGTGGTGGCGCGGATGATGGGCGCCGACCGGGAGCAACTGTTGTCCGCCGTCTCCCATGCCTGGGTGGATGGCCAGGCGCTGCGCACCTACCGGCACGCGCCCAACGCCGGCTCCCGCAAATCCTGGGCCGCCGGCGACGCCACCAGCCGGGCGGTGCGCCTGGCGGACATCGCCCTGCGCGGTGAGATGGGCATCCCCGGGGCGCTCAGCGCGCCGCAATGGGGCTTCTACGATGTGCTGTTCGCCAAGACCAACAAGGATCAGAAGCTCAAGCCGGAGAACGAGCGCCGCTTCCGTTTTCAACGGGAGTTCGGCAGCTACGTGATGGAGAACATTCTGTTCAAGATCAGTTTTCCGGCGGAATTCCACGCCCAGACCGCCTGCGAGGCGGCGGTGCGGCTGCATCCCCAGGTGCGTGACCGCATCGAGGAAATCGACCGCATCGTGCTCACCACCCACGATTCCGCCATCCGCATCATCTCCAAGGAAGGCCCGCTGTCGAACCCGGCGGACCGCGACCACTGCCTGCAGTACATGACCGCGGTGCCGCTGCTGTACGGGGATCTGACCGCGGAGCACTACGAGGATGCCTTCCACGAAGCGCACCCGCTGATCGACGAGCTGCGCGGAAAAATGGAGGTGGTGGAGGATCCGGCGTATTCCCGGGACTACCACGATCCGGACAAGCGCTCCATCGCCAACGCCGTGCAGGTGTTTTTCCGCAACGGTGAGCACACCGACAAGGTGGCGGTGGAATACCCCATCGGGCACCGCCGACGGCGCGAGGAGGGTATCCCGCTGCTGGAGGAAAAATTCCACCGCAACCTGGCCACCCGCTTCCCGGCGGGCCGGGCCGAGGCCCTGTTCGCCCTGTGCGCCGACGCCGACCGGCTGGAGGCGACGCCGGTCAATGCGTTCATGGACGGGTTCGTGATTTAAGCGCCTCCGGCGCCAGCCGCCTACTGCAGCCGGCGCTGCAGGCCGGTCATGGCCAGAATGCGGGTGCTGATTTCCTCGATGGACAGTTCGGTGGCGTCCAGGTGGGGAATATTGAACTTGTTGTACAGCGCCTGCAGGGCGCGCACTTCCATATCGCACTGGCGCGGCGAGGCGTAACGGCTGCCGGCCTTGCGCTCGCTGCGGATGGCGCTGAGGCGGTCCGCGTTGATGGTCAGACCGAACAGCTTGTGACGGTGGGGCGCCAGGGCATCGGGCAGGCGCAGGTCGTCGAAGTCGTCCTCGGTGAGCGGGTAGTTGGCGGTGAACAGGCCGAACTGCAGCGCCAGATACAGACAGGTGGGTGTCTTGCCGGAGCGCGACACGCCCACCAGGATCACGTCCGCCTGGTCATAGGCACGGGTGCGGGCGCCGTCGTCGTTGTCGAGGGCGAAATGCACCGCGTTGATGCGGATGCGGTAGGCCTGCTGGTCGCGGATCGCATGGGTCTGGCCGATCTTGTGGTTGGCGGACACGCCCAGTTCATCCTCCAGGGGTTTCTGAAACGCGGTAAACAGATCCAGCACCTTGCCGTTGCAGGTATGCAGAATCTGACGCTGCGGACCGTCCACCAGAGTGGAGAACACCACCGGCTTGGCGCCGTCGTCCTCGGCGGCGCGGTTGATGCGATTCACCGCCTCGTGGGCCAGCGCGTCGGACTGCACATAGGGGATGGTGACCTGATCAAATTCTATACTGCCGAATTGGCTGAGCAGACTGTGGCCGATCGTCTCGGCGGTAATACCGGTCCCGTCGGAAACGAAAAAAGCGGTTCTTTTCATGGACTTGAGGCTCCTCGGCGGCACGAGTGCGAGGCCGCGCCGCGGTTCAACAAACGTCGTTACAGTTTCGCCAATACGGGCGGGCAAAGCGCCGTGGTTTTGGGTAGAATGGCGCCTCGATTCATTCCGGTAAAGCCGGGAACCGCCGAAACACGGTGCACAACACCGTTCCCGGGTTCCACGGCCAGCAACACTTAAGGAGACGACCCTTGGCGGAGTACGTAGTCTGGTTTCAGGATCTGGGCAAGGACGACGTGGAACACGTCGGCGGCAAGAATGCCTCCCTTGGCGAGATGATCAGCAACCTGGCGGCGGCCGGCGTGTCGGTGCCGGGTGGTTTCGCGACCACCGCGCAGGCATTCCGCGATTTCCTCGAGCACAACGATCTGACCACCCGGATCAACGACGCCCTGAGCGCGCTGGATGTGGAAGACGTGGTGGCCCTGGCGGAAACCGGTGAGAAAATTCGCAAATGGGTGGTGGACGCACCGTTCCAGCCGGAACTGGAAGCCGCCATTCGTGACGCCTACGAGCAGATGGGCGAGGGCAACGCGGAGCTGCCGGTGGCGGTGCGCTCCTCCGCCACCGCCGAGGACCTGCCGGACGCGTCCTTCGCCGGCCAGCAGGAAACCTTCCTCAACATTCGCGGCCTCGATCACGTGATGGTGGCGGTGAAGGAAGTGTTCGCCTCCCTGTTCAACGACCGTGCCATCAGCTACCGCGTGCACCAGGGCTTCGACCACAAACTGGTGGCGCTGTCCGCCGGCGTGCAGCAGATGGTGCGCTCCGAAACCGGCGCCGCCGGTGTGATGTTCACCCTGGACACCGAATCCGGCTTCCGCGACGTGGTGTTCATCACCGCGTCCTACGGCCTCGGTGAAATGGTGGTGCAGGGTGCCGTGAACCCGGACGAGTTCTACGTTCACAAGAAAACCCTGCTCAACAAGAAGCCTTCCATTCTGCGCCGCAACCTGGGCAGCAAGCTGCAGAAGATGGTCTACGGCAGCGAAGCCAGCGCCGGTAAATCGGTGCAGACCGTGGACGTGGCCCAGGCCGACCGTCTGCGTTTCTGCCTCACCGACGAGCAGGTGGAGAGCCTGTCCCGCCAGGCCATCGAGATCGAAAAACACTACGGCATGCCGATGGACATCGAGTGGGCGCTGGACGGCGACTCCAACAAGCTGTTCATCGTGCAGGCCCGCCCGGAAACGGTGAAGAGCCGCTCCGACGCCTCCGTGATGGAGCGCTACCTGCTCAAGCAGACCGGCAAGGTGCTGGTGGAAGGCCGCGCCATCGGTCAGCGCATCGGCGCGGGCCCGGTGCGCATCGTCAGCAGCATCAAGGAAATGGACCGGGTGCAGCCCGGCGACGTGCTGGTCACCGATATGACCGACCCGGACTGGGAACCGGTGATGAAGCGCGCCTCCGCCATCGTCACCAACCGTGGCGGCCGTACCTGCCACGCGGCGATCATCGCCCGTGAACTGGGTGTGCCGGCCATCGTCGGCTGCGGCGACGCCACCGAGCTGCTCAAGGACGGTCAGGAAGTGACCGTTTCCTGCGCCGAGGGCGACACCGGCAACATCTACGAAGGCAAGCTGGAGTTCGACATCCAGCGCAATTCCATCGAGTCCATGCCCAAACTGCCGTTCAAGATCATGATGAACGTGGGCAACCCGGACCGGGCCTTCGATTTCGCCACCCTGCCCAACCAGGGCGTGGGCCTGGCGCGCCTGGAGTTCATTATCAACCGCATGATCGGCGTGCACCCCAAGGCGCTGCTCAACTACGACAAGCTGCCCCGCGACGTGCAGCACGCGGCGGACAAGCGCATCGCCGGCTACGACGACCCGGTGGACTTCTACGTGGAGAAACTGGTGGAGGGGATTTCCACCCTGGCCGCCGCCTTCTTCCCGGAAAAAGTCATCGTGCGGCTGTCGGACTTCAAGTCCAACGAGTACGCCAACCTGATCGGCGGCAGCCTCTACGAGCCGGACGAAGAAAACCCGATGCTGGGCTTCCGTGGCGCCAGCCGCTACATCAGCGAAAACTTCCGCGACTGCTTCGAGCTGGAATGCCGGGCGCTCAAGAAAGTGCGCGATGAAATGGCCTTCACCAACGTGGAGATCATGGTGCCCTTCGTGCGCACCACCGGCGAAGCGGAGCAGGTCATCGATCTGCTGGCTAAGAACGGCCTGAAGCGCGGCGAAAACGGCCTGCGCGTGATCATGATGTGCGAGCTGCCCACCAACGCGCTGCTGGCGGACGAGTTCCTCAAGCACTTCGACGGCTTCTCCATCGGCTCCAACGACCTGACCCAGCTGACCCTGGGCCTGGACCGGGATTCCGGCATCATCAGCCACCTGTTCGATGAGCGGGACCCGGCGGTGAAGGCGCTGCTGAAGATGGCCATCGACGCCTGCAACGCCCGCAAGAAATACGTGGGCATCTGCGGCCAGGGGCCGTCCGACCACCCGGATCTGGCCAAGTGGCTGATGGAGCAGGGCATCGACTCCGTGTCCCTGAACCCGGATTCGGTGCTCGGCACCTGGTTCTACCTGGCCGAGAAGCACGGTCACTGAGGAAAAAAAGCCCGGCGCCCGCCGGGCTTTTTTGTCAGCGCGCCATGTTCCATCGTCTGATCCGCACCCTCGATCTCTATGACGGCCTGCGTCTGCCGGTCACCATCGGCCGCCACGAGCTGCTGCTGGTCCATGAGGAAGGGGAGACCTGGCTGGTGCAGCGGCGCTGCCCCCACGGGGACTTTCCCCTGGAGCGCGGTACCCTGCACGACGGCGTGCTGCGCTGCCCCGGCCACGGCCTGACGTTCTCACTGCGCAATGGGCGCTGCCCGGACAATCCGGCGTTCTGCCTGCGGCGGTATCGGCTGGAATTCGACGGCCCCTGGCTGGGCGTGTCCCTGGATCCGACCGGCGGGCACTGACCGCCCCCCGAATCGATCCCGATCAGCGGCTGGCCACCGCCTCCGGCGCGGCCATTTCCAACTGGTAGCGCAGGCGCAGTTCCTTCACCTTTTGCACATAGGCCCGGGTCTCCGGGAACGGCGGAATGCCGCCGTAACGGCGCACATTGCCCTCGCCGGCGTTGTAGGCGGCCAGCACCTGGTCCAGGGAAGTGAAGCGCTCCTGCAGATAGGCCAGGAAGCGGGTGCCGCCACGGATGTTGTCGGCGGCGTCGAAGGGATGGGTCACGTTCAGATAATCGGCGGTGCCCGGCATCAGCTGCATCAGCCCCTGGGCACCCACCCGCGACACCGCGTAGCGGTCGAACAGGGATTCGGCGTGGATTACCGCCTTGACCAGGGCCGGTTCCACCTCGAACTGGCCGGCGTTGGCCAGGATCAGGGTGTCGTAACGGTTGCGCTGGAATTCGGACAGCGGCTGCGGCCGGTAGCTCCAGCCCTTGCGCACCGACAGCAGGGTATAACTGGCCGAGACCCGGTCCTGGGGCTGGTCGGTGTACAGGATTTCCCCGTTCGCCCCCCGGTATTTGTAGATATTGTCGGCCCCGACGTGCGCGGACAGCCCCAGTGCCAGCCCGGCCAGCAGCAGTCCCCTTGTCAGGCCGATCACCCCCGTGATCGTCATTATCATTGTCCAGCCCGATTCCGAACCGTCTTGATACCACAGTCGCCGGGGCGGGGCTAGGTGCCTCGTATCAGTTATCGCGACCGGGTCTCAGTGTTTCGGCTGAGCAGGTTTTACGTTCACGGCGGCCGCTCTTCACCCGCCGCTGCCGTCGCGGCGCCGTTAAAGTGGTAGCATGCCCGCAGGATAAAGGAGGACGCATGCTGTCGGATCGGTTGCACGCCTGGGTGGTGAATCTGGCCACCTGGTTGGCGTTCGGATTACTGTTAATGGTGTTCGCGCTGACGGTGGCCGCCGCGGTGCTGTGGATTCAGGATCGCTATCTGCAGAAATCCCACGCCATCCGCCGCAACTACCCCCTGATCGGCCGGTTCCGCTATTTCTTCGAGCACCTGGGCGAGTTCTTCCGCCAGTACTTTTTCGCCATGGACCGGGAGGAGCTGCCGTTCAACCGGGCCCAGCGCAGCTGGGTGTACCGCGCCGCCAAGGACCTGAGCAACACGGTGGCGTTCGGCACCACCAAGCAGAACGCGCCGGGCCGGGTGATCTTTCTCAACACGCCTTACCCGACCCTGGAAAAGGACGCCGCCCGAACCCTGCCGCTGATGATCGGGCCCCACGCCCGGCAACCCTATGTGGCGCGCAGCTTCCACAATATTTCCGGGATGAGCTTCGGGGCGCTGTCGCGACCGGCGGTGCGCGCCCTGTCCCGGGGCGCCGGCCACGCCGGCTGCTGGCTGAACACCGGCGAAGGCGGCCTCACCGAAATGCATCTGGAAGGCGGCGGCGATGTGGTGTTCCAAATCGGCACCGCCTATTACGGCGTGCGTGACGCCGACGGCAACCTCAGCGACGACCGGCTGGCGGAACTGGCGGCCTTGCCCCAGGTGAAGATGTTCGAGATCAAGCTCAGCCAGGGTGCCAAACCCGGGAAGGGCGGCATTCTGCCCGCCGAGAAGGTGACCCCGGAGATCGCCCGCATTCGCGGCATCCCGGTGGGCCAGCCGTCGGTGAGCCCCAACGGCCAGCCCGGCGTGCGCGGCGCCGACGACCTGCTGGACCTGATCGCGCGGGTGCGCGAGGTCACTGGCAAGCCCACCGGCATCAAGACCGTGATCGGTTCCTGGCAGTGGCTGGAGGACCTGTTCGTGGCGATCCACGAGCGCGGCCTGGACAGCGCGCCGGACTTCATCACCGTGGACAGCGGCGAGGGCGGCACCGGCGCCGCGCCCATGTCGCTGATGGACGATGTGGGGCTGAATCTGGCCGAGTCCCTGCCGCTGGTGGTGGACCTGCGCGACGGCTTCGGCCTGCAGGAACGCATCCGGGTGATCGCCTCCGGCAAACTGATCACCCCGTCCATGGTGGCCTGGGCCATCGCCATGGGCGCCGATTTCTGCGTGTCCGCCCGGGGCTATATGTTCGCCCTGGGCTGCATCCAGGCGATGCAATGCAATCGCAATACCTGCCCCACCGGCGTCACCACCCACAACCCGCGCCTGCAGCGCGGGCTGGTGCCCGCCGAGAAGGGCCGGCGGGTGGCGCACTTCCACGCCAACCTGGTCAAGGAAGTGGAAACCATTGCCCACGCCTGCGGGGTGGGGGAGCCGCGCCAGTTGCGCCGCCACCACGCGCGCATGGTCAACGCCAACGGCGACTCCATGCCCCTGGAGGAGCTGTGGCCACCCATCGAACCGGGGTTGTATCTGCGCCAGGGGCGGCCCAGCCTGCACGCGCCGGTGGCCCGCTTCCGGGTGGGCACCTGATCATCAAGAACCTGTAACGAGGAGAGTCCGTTGGCTAACGATTTCGATCTGGTGGTAATCGGCGCCGGTTCCGGCGGTGTGCGCGCGGCGCGCATGGCCGCCGGCCACGGCGCCCGGGTGGCGATCATCGAGCAGCGCTTTTTCGGCGGCACCTGCGTCAACGTGGGCTGCGTGCCGAAAAAGCTGTTCGCCTACGGCGCCGGCTTCGCCGGCGATCTGGAACTGGCCGCGGACTTCGGTTACCGATTGGGCGACTGGCAGTTTGACTGGGCCACGCTGCGCGACAACAAGAGCCGCGAGATCGAACGACTCAACGGCATTTACCGCCGCATTCTGGATCAGGCCGGCGTCACCATTTTCGAGGGCCACGGCCGCGTCGAGGCGCCGGGCCGGGTCAGCGTGGACGGCGAGCGCACGCTGACCACCGACCACATCCTGGTCGCCACCGGCGGCAAGCCGTTCGTGCCGGACTTTCCCGGCAACGAGCACGTGCGCATTTCCGACGATCTGTTCTACCTGGAGGCGCTGCCGAAGACCGTGGCGGTGGTGGGCGGCGGCTACATCGCCAGCGAGTTCGCGTCCATTCTCAACGGCCTGGGCGTTACCGTGCATCAGCTCTACCGCCGTGAGCTGTTCCTGCGCGGTTTCGACCATGACATCCGCGCCTTCGTCGCCGAACAGATGGCCGCCAAGGGGGTGCAGCTGCACTTCAACACCGACGTGGACGCGGTGGAGACCCGCCCGGACGGGGCGCGCGGCCTGAAGCTGAAAGGTGGCGGTGAGCTGATCGTCGACGAGGTGTTCTACGCCACCGGTCGCGACGCTAACCTGGAAGGGCTGTTCGCCGAGGGTCAGACCCCGGCGCTGGACGACAGCGGTGCCTTGCGGGTGGACGATTATTTCCAGACCTCCATCAAGGGTGTCTACGCCCTGGGCGACGTCATCGACCGGGTGCCACTGACCCCGGTGGCCCTGGCCGAGGGCATGTGGCTGGCGGCGCACCTGTTCGCCGAGCAGAAACCGGCGCGGCCGCTGGACTACCGGGATATCCCCACCGCCGTGTTCTGCGCGCCCAACATCGGCACCGTGGGGCTCACCGAGGAAGAAGCCCTGGAACGCTTCGGCACCTTGCGCGTTTACCGCTCCAGCTTCCGGCCGATGCGCTATTCCCTGGGTGATATTCAGGAAAAGACCCTGATCAAGCTGATCGTCGACGACGCCAGCGACCGGGTGGTGGGCCTGCACCTGGCCGGCGAGGAAGCGGCGGAGATCACCCAGGGGTTCGCGGTGGCGATCCGCATGGGCGCCACCAAGGCGGACTTCGACGCCACCATCGGCATCCACCCCACCTCCGCCGAGGAGGTGGTGACGTTGCGCCAGGCGGAAATCGTGCCGGCGGCCAGCCAGTCCGGCGAGTAGCCGTTACAGCGGCGTCAGCGTTACCGGCAGACCATCCTTGGGCACAGGCAGACTGGTGGTGTCCACCGGCATTTCATAGCCGGCGGGCACCGACCAGCGCCAGCGCAGCAGAATCTGATGCAGGATCGCCTTCACCTGCATGTCCGCGAAATGCAGGCCGATGCATTTGTGGGCGCCGCCGCCGAACGGCACCCAGGCGAACGGATGCACCTTGTCTTCCCGGCGTTCATCGCTGAAGCGTTCCGGATCGAAGCGCTCCGGGTCTGGCCAGTACTCTTCCATGTAATGGGTGAAGTAGGGCACCACGGTGAGGAAGGTGCCGGCGGGGATGTAGTAGCCCTGGTAGTCCACGTCGCGCACCGTGCGGCGCGGCAGCGACGGCACCGGCGCGCACAGGCGCAGGGCTTCCTTCATCGCCAGGGTAATGCCGCCGAGCGCTTCCAGATCCTCGAAATCCAGCCGTTCCTTGTTAAGAGCGCGGCTCTCCGCGCGCAGACGCTCCTGCCAGTCCGGCCGGCGCGCCAGCTGATAGAACAGATTGGACAGGGTGATGGTGGTGGTGTCGTGGGCCGCCATCATCAGGAAGATCATGTGGTTGACCACGTCCTGGTCGGAAAAGCGCTCGCCGTCCTCGGTGGTGGCGTGGCAAAGCGCGCTGAACAGGTCGCTGCCCCGGCTCGCCCGCCGCGCCGGGATCGCCTCCCGGAACAACGCCTCCAGCACGCGCCGCCCGCGCAGCCCCCGGGACCAGCGCAGGCCGGGCACCGGGAAGCGCAGCAGGGCGGTGCCGGCGCGCACGGTGTCCACGAAGGCCCGGTTGATGCGTTCGGCGCGGGGTCCCAGCTCACTGCCCATGAACACGTCCGTGGCCAGGTCCAGGGTCAGCTGCTTGACCCGGGGCAGCACCTTGACCGGCCCGTCCGGCCAACGGGCCAGGCCGTCCTCGATGCGTGGTCCCATGCGTTCCAGGTAGCCCTGCAGCGCCGGCTTGGTGAACGCCTGCTGCATGATGCGCCGGTGCCAGCGATGCTCCTCGAAATCCAGCAGCATGATGCCGCGATGGAAGAAGGGACCGATAAAGAAGTCCCAGCCGCCATGGTTGGAAAACAGGCTGTCGCGGTTGAGCAGCACGAACTGATTGGCGTCCGGCCCCAGCATCTGCACCATGCGCAGCCCGAACAGGGAGGTCCAGGACACCGGCCCGTAGCGGTCGTAGCGACCGCGCATCATGCCGATGGGATCGCGCATGCTGCTCAGGGTATTGCCGATCAGCGGCCAGCCCGGGTCTCCGGGTACCGGTTTGAGAGGGCTGCCCGAGGGCACGCGGGCGAGGGGAACCACGCTCATGGGATCACTCCGTGAAAACGTAAACATCGTGTATAGCGGAATGGTGGACCGGGCGCGGGCGGGCCACAAGAGGGGGTAGATGACTTTCCGTTGTACATTTACCGACCCGTTTTTCCGGCGCTGGCCACGGAACGACCAATCCGCGCCAAGGGCCCGTGGTCCGGCGCAAGGAGACGATCTTCAACGGTTTGTTCACGCGGTTATCCACAGTTTCTGTGGACTATCCCCACCCCGGCGTGAGCTTGCGACACCGCCGGCCGGCGCGGCGCCCCGGCCTGTGAGCGGCGCGGGCCGGTGTGTATGATTGAGTCCGATTGCCAATACGGAGACGAGTGCATGCGCAGAGTGGTGTTCAATCGTAAGGGTGGCGTGGGCAAATCCAGCATCACCGTGAATCTGGCGGCGATCAGCGCCGCCGGCGGTCGCAAGACCCTGGTGGTGGACCTGGACCCGCAGTGCAACGCCAGCCAGTATCTGCTCGGCATGCAGGCCTACGGCCACGACAGCGCCCCGACCCCGAACATCGGCACTTTTTTCTCCCAGACCCTGTCGTTCAAGCTCAAGGAAAAAGCGCCCCGGGACTATGTGCACACCACCCGTTTCGAGAATCTTTACCTGTTGCCGTCCGACGCCGGCCTGGGCGAAATGGAGCACCTGCTGGAGTCCAAGCATAAGATCTACAAGCTGCGCGGCCTGCTGAAAAGCCTGGGGCGGGAATTCGACGCCATCTACGTGGACACGCCGCCGGCGTTCAATTTCTACACGCTGTCCGCGTTGATCGCCGCCGACCGGGTGCTGATTCCGTTCGACTGCGACGCCTTCTCCCGCAAGGCCCTGTACACGCTGCTGGAGAACATCCAGGAGGTGCGCGAGGACCACAACGAGGACCTGATGCTGGAAGGCATCGTGGTCAACCAGTTCCAGCCCCGCGCGCGGCTGCCCCAGGATCTGGTGGCCTCGCTGGAGGAAGAGGGCCTGCCGATGCTGGCCAGCCGGCTGTCCGCCAGCGTCGCCATGCGCGAGTCCCACGAACTGGCCACGCCGCTGGTCAACTGGAACCCGCGCCACAAACTCACCGAGGAATACCTGGCGCTGTATCGGGAACTGGCGGCCCGCTGAACGCCCACTCCGGATTGGTAAAAGCCCGCCGCTTGTACTATCGTGCGCGGGCTTTTTCATGGTTCATCACGCTTTGGTGGGAAATCGATGCGGGAGATCTCTATCCGGGACGCGGATCTGTGTGGGGGCCTTCCGGGAACGCCGCGAGTACGTCCCTGTAGGCTCCCTGTCAAACG
>NZ_JBKFTK010000004.1:0-340989 GCF_046507805.1 Alloalcanivorax sp. C16-1
ACTTGTTCAAAGCCGATGTCTATCGAGACATCTACTCCGAACAGGTCCCACACGTTTGCTTGCCTGATTGTTAAAGAGCCGCGGGGCTGAGCGTTTCGTCGTTGCCCCGTCGAGGAGTGCGCATTCTACGGATCGGGCCGAACCTGTCAAACCTTTTTTCGAGCTTTTCTCGAAATTCTTTGCAAGCGGTCAGAATTCGTCCGACCCGCACCGCCGGCCTGGAGCCCGAAAGGCCCTGAAAGCCCCGGTTTACTTGATGATCACCCGGGCAATCTTCTTTTTGCCCGCCTGGATCACCGCACTCTCGCCCCGGGCGAAGCTGCGCTCCTCGGTGAGCTGGGCGCCGTCCACGTACACCGCCCCCCGCCCGAACACGTCCTTGGCGGCCTTGCCGTTCTGGGCCAGGCCGGCGAGACGGAGCAGGGGCACCACGTGAATCTCGTCGCCCTCCTCCAGCACCACTTCCACCTCCGGCACATTGTCCGGGATTTCGCCCAGGGCGGTCAGGTTGCCCGCCGACGAGGGCGCGGCCCGGGCGGCGTCCTCGCCATGGAAACGGGTCACCATCTCCAGGGCGAAGGCTTTCTTGGCCTCCTGGGGGCTGCCCAGGCGCTCGGCCTCCGCCTTGCGCTCCGCCAGCGCCTCGTTGGAGAGCCCGCTCAACAATTCATAGTAACGCCAGGTCAAGGCGTCGGGGATCGACAGCAGCTTGCGGTACATGTCGCCGGGGGCATCACTGACACCCACGTAGTTCTTCAGCGACTTGGACATCTTCTGCACCCCGTCCAGCCCCTCCAGGATCGGCATGGTCAGGCAGATCTGCGGCCGCTGGCCGTGGGCCTTCTGCAGGGTGCGCCCCATCAGCAGGTTGAATTTCTGGTCGGTGCCGCCCAGCTCCACGTCCGCTTCCATGGCCACCGAGTCGTAGCCCTGCACCAGCGGGTAGAGGAATTCGTGCACCGCGATCGGCTGGTTGGCCCGGTAGCGCTTGTCGAAGTCGTCGCGCTCCAGCATGCGCGCCACCGTGTACTGACTGGCCAGCTTGATCATGCCGGCGGCGCCCAGCTTGTTCATCCAGCTGGAATTGAACACCACCTCGGTCTTGTCCGGGTCCAGAATCTTGAAAACCTGTTCTTTATAGGTTTCCGCGTTGCGCTCGATTTCCTCGGGCGTGAGCGGCGGCCGGGTGGCGCTCTTGCCGGTGGGGTCACCGATCAGGCCGGTGAAATCGCCGATCAGGAACATGACGTGGTGCCCCAGTTCCTGGAACTGGCGCAGCTTGTTGATCAGCACCGTGTGCCCGAGATGCAGATCCGGGGCGGTGGGATCGAAGCCGGCCTTGACCCGCAGCGGCTTGCCACTGGCGATGCGTTCGCGCAGCTCGTCTTCCTGAATGATTTCATCGGCGCCCCGTGACAGCAGCGCCATTTGCTCTTCGACCTTGACCATGAACTACCTCAAATACTTCGGACCGCCCCGGCGGCGGGTCCGGACTGACGGGGAACCCGACCGGCCCGCAACGGTCAGAAAGGCCGACCGACGGGGCTTCCGGACCCGGAAAAGCGGGCTATTGTAGCACTTGAAGGCGCCGGTAGAAGGCGGGTATCTTTGCTTCAATTCAAGGATCCTCCCCCGCGAACCCGAATGGCCGGAGGCTCCGCCATGAATGCCCAAAGGCGGCCTACTCAGAGTGTAGCGACCAGCATGAGAATGAAACTTTCCGCCCTCGGCCGCATGGCGCGCCGATTCCCCCGTGCCCATCTCGCCGTTTCCGCCGCCCTCGGCCTCACCGTGGTAATCATGGCCCTGGCACCGGAGTCCGGAGAAAGTCGCCCCGAACGAACACGGACCGTGGCGCTGGCCGAGTCGGCGCCACGCCCGGCGCCGGCGCTGAAACCGCAGCCGGCGCCGGCCCCGGGCCGCGCCCAGACCGCCGCCGAGCCCATCCCCCGGGCGCCGGAGCCGGACTGGGTGGAACTGAAAGTGCAATCCGGCGACACCCTTTCCACCCTGCTGCAGTCCCGCGGCGTCACCGCCGCCCAGGTGCACCGCCTGGTCACCGGCGACAAACAACTGGCGGAACTGGCGAATCTGCGCCCCGGGGACAGCCTCAACATCACCGTGGACGACGAAGGGGAGCTGACCGCGCTCAGCTACCACCCGTCCCGGATCGAAACCGTCAAGGCCATCCTCGAGGACGACGGCCGCTGGCGGGTGGAGAACGAAAAACGCCAGTACCAGCGCCGCACCCGCTTCGCCGAAGCCACCATCGACAACTCCCTGTTTCTGGCCGGCCACGCCGCCGGCATGAGTGACAACCTGACCATGCAGCTGGCCAATATCTTCGGCTGGGACATCGATTTCGTGCTGGATATTCGCAACGGCGACCGCTTCCGCGTGCTCTACGAAGAGCTGTATCTGGACGGCGAAAAGGTGGGCGAGGGCAATATTCTGGCGGCGGAATTCTGGAACCAGGGCCGCCACCTCAGCGCCTACCGCTTCCAGACCCGCTCCGGCGACACCGATTACTTCGACAGCCAGGGCCGCTCCATGCGCAAGGCGTTCATCCGCACCCCGGTGGCGTTCTCGCGGATCAGTTCGCGCTTCAACCTGGGCCGCAAGCATCCGATCCTCAACAAGGTACGCGCCCATCGGGGCATTGATTACGCCGCCCCCAGCGGCACGCCGATCAAGTCCGCCGGCAAGGGCAAGGTGATTTTCGCCGGCGTCAAGGGCGGCTATGGCAACGTGCTGATTCTCCAGCACGGCCAGCGCTACAGCACCCTGTACGCGCACATGCGCGGGTTCGCCAAGGGCATCCGCGTGGGCAGCCGCGTTAACCAGGGCCAGACCATCGGTTACGTGGGCATGTCCGGCCTGGCCACCGGCCCCCACCTGCACTACGAATTCCGCGTGGACGGCGTCCACCGCAATCCGCAAACCGTGGAATTGCCCAAGGCGGAAAGCGTGACCAACAACGAGAAACCCCAGTTCCTGGTTCAGGCTAAACGCATGGAGGCCCAGATGACGCTGTTCGCGGAGGCCGCCACGCTGGCCAGCAGCAATGTCTTCTGAGAACCCCACGCCCGGGGTACAGCTGTTCGCCGGTCTGATGACCGGCACCAGCCTGGACGGCATCGACGCCGTCCTGGCGCGCTTCGAGAATCAGGGTGTGGAAATCCTGGCCACCCACTCCGCCCCCCTGCCCCCGCCATTGCGTGAGCGTCTGCTGGCGCTGACCCGACCCGGTGACAATGAGATCGACCGGGCGGGCCCCTGCCATCGGGCGCTGGGCCGGGAATACACCGCCGCCATCCAGGCCCTGCTGGCCGCCGCCCATATCGACCCGCGGGCAGTCACCGCCATCGGCTGTCACGGCCAGACCGTGCGCCATCGCCCCGGGGACGACGGTTTCAGCCTGCAGCTGGGCTGCGCGGACACCCTGGCCACCGGCACCGGGTTGCCGGTGATCAGCGATTTCCGCAACAAGGACATGGTCCTGGGCGGCCAGGGCGCGCCCCTGGCGCCGCGCTTCCACGAGTACCTGTTCGGCGCGCCGGACGCCCGGGTGGCGGTGCTGAACCTGGGCGGCATCGCCAATGTCAGCCTGCTGGACCACGGCACCCTCACCGGCGGCTTCGACACCGGCCCGGCCAACACGCTTCTGGACCTGTGGCACCAGCGCCACCGGGGCCAGGGCTTTGACGCGGACGGCACCTGGGCCGCCGGCGGCCGGGTGCTGCCGACGTTGCTGGAGGCGCTGCTGGCCGATCCCTATTTCCAGCAGGCGCCGCCCAAGAGCACCGGTCGTGAATATTTCCATCTGGACTGGCTGCTGCAAGCGGTGGAGGACAGCGCCGCCCCCCGTGATGTGCAGGCCACCCTGGCGGAGCTTAGCGCCCGCAGCGTGGCGGACGCGCTGGCGCCCTTCGCGCCCGCCCGCCTGCTGGTGTGCGGCGGCGGTGCCCACAATGATGACCTGATGGCGCGCTTGAGTCGCTGCCTGGGAGTGACGGCGGAATCCACCTCGCGGGCCGGCCTGGCCCCGGACTGGGTGGAGGCGGCGGCGTTCGCCTGGCTGGCATGGGCCTGGTGGCATCGGGTGCCGGGTAATGCGCCGGCGGTCACCGGCGCCCGCCGACCGGCGGTGCTGGGCCGGCTTACCCTGCCGGATTAAGCGGGGGCCGCCGGGCCTGTCAGCCGACCAGCACCACCCCGGTCAGGGCGCACACCGCGCCCAGCAGCGCGCCGGCGGCGATATCGGAAGGGTAATGCACCCCCAGCAGCACCCGGGAGAGGCCCACCAAGGCGGCGAACGCCAGCATCAGCGAGGCGCCCACCGGGAAGAACACCCCCATCAGCGTGGCCATCACGAACGCCGCGGCGGTGTGACCGGAAGGGAAGCTGAACCGGTCCGCCGGCTTCAGGAACACACAGAGGGTGGTGTCCATGTCCGCCGGGCGCGGACGTTTGATCAGATGCTTGAGAAGCATGAAGGCGGGCACTTCCAGCCCGTAGGCGATCACCGCGGCCTGGGCGAAGCGGGCGCCGTCGGTGCTGTCCAGCAGCCAGATCACCAGGGCCAGGAAGACATAGAGCGGGCCATCGCCAAGCCGCGAGATGCCGCGAGCCAGCTGTGCCCGATGGGCGGCCCGGGGTTGCCCCAACAGCCAGCACATGGCGCGGGCGTCGGCGGCGGTCATACGTTGTAGTGAAGGTCGCTGTATCATCATGCCCCTCAGCATCCGTGCTGTTGACGACAGTAATCTGATACTTTGATGACTGTTTTGTGACCCTTGAAGTTCCCGGCGATTACACCGAGAACGACGACCCGCAGCCACAGGTGGTGGCGGCGTTGGGGTTGTGAACGATGAAGCGGGAGCCCATCAGGCCCTGTTCATAGTCCACCTCGGACCCGTCCAGGTACTGAATGCTCATGGCATCCACCAGCAGGGTCACGTCCTCGCGGTTCACCGAGGTGTCGTCTTCGTTGACCTGCTCGTCGAAGGTGAAGCCATAGGAAAAGCCCGCGCAACCGCCGCCGGTGATGTACACCCGCAGCTTGAGTGCCGGGTTGCCTTCGTCGTCCCGCAGCTCGCGTACCTTGGCGGCGGCGCGCTCGGTCAGAATAATGGGATTGGAATCGCTCATGTCGGCCTGAACTGCTGTTACGGAACTCATGGTCCAATACCCGAGTGTTACAGTCAAGAATTGTCCGTGGCCGGCGGTGCACCGGCCGGGGCCGCCCCCGGTTTCTCCGGCGCCGGCAGATTACGGCGTTCCTCGTCCAGGCGCACCAGCTTGCCGTTGACGCGGGCGCCGATCAGCATCTCGATGGTCACGTAGAACACATTGCCTTCCACCTGCGCCTTGCTGGCCAGCTCCAGGTGCTCGGTGGCGTTCACGTCGCCTTCCACCCGGCCATTGATGGTGATCCTGGGCACGCGGATTTCGCCGCGCACCACGCCGGTCTCGCCGATCACTAGCTGGCCGCCTTCGCTGCCCACGGTGATGTTGCCGTCCACTTCCCCCTGGACGTGCAGACCGCCATTGAATTCGATGTCCCCCACGACGCGGGCACTGGGCGCGATCAGGGTGTGGTCGCGGAAACTCTGCTGGCCACTGTTCTTCTTGTCTCGCCTCACCTGCTCTCTCCTGCTAGTCGGTCGGTTGATTCACCAGGGCAGACTGCGCGACACCTCCGCGCGCCGGCCGCCGGTGGAGCGCGCCGTGATTTCCAGCGTGCTCACCTCGAAGCCCTCGGGCACCGTCAGAATACCGGAAAGCTCCTGGAAATAACGGAACTTGAAGCTCAAATCGGCGCCGTCCTCGAGCAGCTCGCCGGCTTCCAGGGTTTCCGGCTCACCGTCGCGCAGCCCCTTGAGGGCCAGCGCCACCCGGCCGGACAGGTAACCCCGATTGTCACCGGCCTGCACCAGAATCAGACGGTAGCGGAACCGGCGCTCGCCGTCGGCGGGCCCCACCTCCAGCTTCTGCACCTGCAGCGGCTGGTCGGCGGCGCCCGGCGACATGACGTTCTTGTAGAACGCCACCGCCTCTTCCAGCTCCGCCGACTGGTCGCGCAGGGCGCGGATTTCCTGACGCAGCTGCTCGCCGGCCTGGTCGGACACCTCCGAATCGGCCCGGTAGCGGGCCAGATCCTGGCGCGCCTCGCCCAGGTTGTCACGGGTCTCGCGAAGCTCGGCGCGCAGGTCCTGAATGCGCCGACCGGTGTCCAGGGCGCCGCCCTGGCCCAGCCAGAAGCCGCCGCCGAACGCCACCAGCACCGCCAGCACCGTGCCCACCAGCAACGACACCCGCCGGCGGCGGCGCTGGGAGGGGCTGACCGGCACCAGCACCACATCATCGACGCCGGCGCGCGGTCGGTCACGGCGCGCCATCAGTGGCCGCGCCCGGTCATGAAACGGCGATATCGGATCGGCAGGGCCATGGTCCGCACGTCCTCATACTTTTCTCTGAAAGAGCGATGATAGGCACCGCATGCGGGCCGGGCAACTCGCGGCGGCGCTCAGCGCTTCTCGTCGCCGCCGTCGGCGCTCACCACGCGGGCCCGATCCAGCGCCATGCCTTCGCCTTCCTGGAGCCGATCGGCCAGGGAGTCGTAGAGCGGCTTGAGCCAGACGATCTTGGACACCGCCGCCGCCAGGAAGGCCCCGGCCATCAGCGGCAGCAGAATGTCGTGGCGGTTACCGGTCAGTTCCATGACGATCACGAAGGAGGTGATCGGCCGCTGGATCACCGCCGCCAGAAACGCCGCCATGGCCACCAGGGTCAGCCCCACCACGGACACCCCGGGGAACATGCCGCCGATGACGTTGCCGACCCCGGCGCCGGCGGCCAGGCTGGGCGAAAACAGCCCCCCGGGCATGCCGGTGAAGTAAGAGACCAGGGTGGCGCCCATCTTGGCCAGCGGGAAGAACCAGTCGCCCTGGCTTTCACCGGACAGCAAATGGCGGGCCTGCTCGTAGCCGCTGCCGTAGGTGGCGCCGCCGGTGAGCAACCCGAGAAACACCACCACCAGGGCGCACATCAGCACCACCCGGTAGGGATGGTTGCGGGCATAGGGGGAAAGAAAGCGGCTACCGGCGATCAGCAGGCGGCTGAAGGCGCCGCCGAGCAACCCGCAGACCAGCGCGGTGACGCCCACCGCCAGCCAGTCGTGGGTCAGGTTCAGGGCTCCTTCCGGGTGCCCGAAATAGCTGTAGTGGCCGGCGATGGACAGCACCACCACCCCGGACAGCAGGATCGCCAGAATCAGGGTACCGCTGGTGCGCTGTTCGAAGGAGCCGGCCAGCTCCTCGATGGCGAACACGATCCCCGCCAGCGGCGCATTGAACGCCGCCGATACGCCGGCGGCGCCGCCGGCCACGATCAGCGAGGTGTCCACGTACTTCTGCTGCAGCCGGCCGATCTTGCCGGCGGAATACATGATCGCCGCGCCGATCTGCACGCTGGGGCCCTCGCGACCGATGCTGGCGCCGCACAGCAGCCCCAGGCAGGTCAGCCCGAACTTGGTGACAATCACCCGCAGGGAGAGGAAGGTGGGGCGCAGCCAGTGATAGCGCTGCTTGAGCACCACCAGCACCTGGGGAATACCACTGCCCTGGGATTCCGGCCCGGTGCGCCGCATGATCGCGGTCACCAGCAGCATGCCCACCGGTGTCACCAGGATCGGCCACAGGGACGATTGACGTTGCAGCTGGAAAAACAGGGAGGCGCAGTATTCAGCCACCCAGGCGAAGCTCACGGTGACCAGGCCCACCAGCAGGGCGCCGATCCAGAACACCACCCGCATCTTCCAGTCCTGAAGCGTGCCCAACTGCCTGCGGGTCAGGCGTCGCGTGCGAAACAGGTAGTATCGCATCACACGGCTGGCGCGCATCGGCTTGCTCACGGCACTCCTCTTATCCGGTTCTCGTCCGGTCCGGGCGGTCCAGGGCGACCGCGCTTTGGTGGCGGGGAAAGGCCCGGTAGTATAGCCCGTCCGGCGGCCAACACTCCAATGACGTTGACCCGTTCACTTGTAAGTAAGCGCGACCGCCCCACGTTCGTTTTCGGAGAGACCTTCATGTTGTGGCTGAAAGCCTTTCATATCATCGCCGTGATCTGCTGGTTCGCCGGCATCTTCTACCTGCCGCGTCTGTTCGTATACCACGCCATGGCCGAGGACCAGCCCAGCCGCGAGCGTTTCAAGATCATGGAGCGCAAGCTGTACCGGGGCATCATGAACCCCTCCATGATCGCCACCCTGGTGCTGGGCATCTGGATGCTGGCGCTGAACTGGGACTACTACAAAACCCAGGGCTGGCTGCACGCCAAACTGACGCTTGTGGTGCTGCTGATCGGCTATCACCATGTGTGCCTGGCCTATCTGAAGAAGTTCGCCGCCGACGCCAACACCAAGAGCGACCGGTTCTACCGGATCTTCAACGAAATTCCGGTGCTGCTGCTCATCGCCATCGTGATCCTGGTGGTGGTCCGCCCGTTTTGATCCCAAGCTGAATGACAAGCTGAATGAAAGGGAGCGCAATGAAACCCAATATTCTGGTGATCGCCGGCCACGACCCCTCCGGGGGCGCCGGCATCCACGCCGACATCGAGGCGGTGCACAGCCTGGGCGGCTTCGCCAGCACCCTGATCACCGCCCTGACGGTGCAGAACAGCCGCAATGTGAGCGGTTTCCAGCTCACCCCCATCGATCTGCTGGAGCAGCAGGCCGATGCCCTGCTGGCCGACTACCAGTTTCAGGCGGTGAAGATCGGCATGACCGGCTCGGTGGAAATGGTGGAGTGGATTGCCCACCTGCTGGCACGCCTGCCCGGCGTGCCGGTGGTGCTGGACCCGGTGCTGGCCGCCGAGGCCGGGGGCAGCCTGGCGCGCGGCGACCTGGCCGAGGTCATGCTGACGCGGCTGGCGCCGCTCACCACCGTGCTCACTCCCAACCTGCCCGAGGCCGAACTGCTGGCCGGCGCCGACGGCGTGCAGGCGGCCGGGCCGCGTATCGCGGAGCGTTGTGGGCAGGCGGTGCTGGTCACCGGCACCCACGACGACACCGATCAGGTCAGCAACCATCTGTTTGACGGCGACCGCCGCCGGCGCTGGGACTGGCCCCGGCTGCCGGACGTCTACCACGGTTCCGGCTGTTCCCTGGCCTCGGCCATGGCCTGCCGGCTGGCCCTGGGCGACGACCTGGACGGCGCCGCCGAGACCGCCCAGCGCTGGCTGCACCAGGCCCTGCGGCATGCCTGGCGCCCCGGCGGCGGCCAGCATGTTCCCGACCGGAGACCGCTATGAGCCGTCCCGACGCCCGCCGCGTGCGCGGCCTGTACGCCATCACCGATCCGCAATTGACGCCCGGCGACAGCATGCTGAGCGCCGCCGAAGCCGCCCTGCGCGGCGGCGCCTCCATGCTGCAATACCGGGATAAACACGCGGACACCGCCACCCGCCGTCACCGGGCGGCGCGGCTGGCTCTGCTGTGCCAGGATCACGGCGCCCTGTTTATCGTCAACGATGACGCGGCCCTGGCCGCCGAAGTGGAAGCGGATGGCGTGCACCTGGGCCAGAGCGACGGCGCCGTGGACAGCGCCCGCCGTCTGCTGGGCACCGACAAGCTGATCGGCGTGTCCTGCCACGGCCGGCTGGAGCTGGCACGGAAGGCCGCCGAGGAGGGCGCCGATTACCTGGCCCTGGGCCGCTTTTTCGACTCCCGGACCAAGCCCGAGGCGCCGCCGGCCACGCTGGAAACCCTGCGCCAGGCCCGGCGCCGCTTTCATCAACCCCTGGTGGCGATCGGTGGGGTGAATGCGCATAATGCCGGCCTGCTGATCGAGGCCGGCGCCGATGCCGTGGCCGTGATCCACGCCCTGTTCGGCTTCGCCGATCCCGACGACGCCACCCACCCCGGCGTGGAAGCCGCCGCCCGCCAGCTGGCCGGCCTGTTCAACCGCTAACGCCCGTCAAGGAGTCCCCCATGAGTCGCACGCATTCAGAACAACTGTTCCGCCGCGCCCAGAAGCACATCCCCGGGGGCGTCAATTCGCCAGTGCGCGCGTTCAAGGGCGTGGGCGGCACGCCGGTGTTCTTTCACCGCGCCGAAGGCCCCTATCTCTATGACGAGGACGACAACCGCTACGTGGACTATGTGGGCTCCTGGGGACCGATGATCCTCGGCCACAACAACGAAGCGGTGCGCGAGGCGGTGCAGCGGGCGGTGGCCGACGGCCTCAGCTTCGGCGCCCCCACCGCCGCCGAGGTGGACATGGCCGATCTGGTCTGCGAGATGGTGCCGTCCATGGACATGGTACGGATGGTCAATTCCGGCACCGAAGCGACCATGACCGCCATCCGCCTGGCCCGGGGTTACACCGGCCGCGACAAGATCATCAAATTCGAAGGCTGCTACCACGGCCACGTGGACAGCCTGCTGGTGAAGGCGGGCTCCGGGGCGCTGACCCTGGGCACGCCCAGCTCACCGGGCGTGCCCAAGGCGGTCACCGACGATACCCTGACGCTGAACTACAACGACGCCGGCGGTCTGGAGGAAGTGTTCAAGGCCCGGGGCGAGGAAATCGCCGCGGTGATCGTCGAGCCGGTGGCCGGCAACATGAACTGCGTGCCGCCCACCCAGGGGTTCCTGGAAGCCCTGCGTACCTACTGCGACCAGTACGGCGCGGTGCTGATCTTCGACGAGGTGATGACCGGCTTCCGGGTGGCCCGTGGCGGTGCCCAGGCGCTCTACGGCGTGACCCCGGATCTGACCACCCTGGGCAAGATCATCGGCGGCGGCATGCCGGTGGGCGCCCTGGGCGGCAAGAAAGCGGTCATGGAACACCTGTCACCGCTGGGGCCGGTCTATCAGGCCGGCACCCTGTCCGGCAACCCGGTGGCCATGGCCGCCGGTCTGGCCACCCTGCGCCAGCTGCAACGGGACGGCTTCTACGAGGAACTGGAAGCAAAGACCGAGAAGCTCACCGAGGGGCTGGCCACCATCGCCCGCGAGACCGGCATCGGCTTCCACACTACCCGCGCCGGCGGCATGTTCGGGCTCTATTTCACCGAACAGACCCGCATTACCCGCTTCGACGAGGTGATGGCCTGCGACGCGGCGCGCTTCGGCACCTTCTTCAACGCCATGCTGGACCGTGGGGTCTATCTGGCGCCCAGCGCCTTTGAAGCGGGCTTCGTGTCCATCGCCCACGACGACGCCGACATCGACGCCACCCTGGAGGCCGCCCGCGCAGCCTTCGCCGCCCTCTGAGAAATCGCGGCTGAAGCCGCGATCCCTAGCGCGCCAGCGGCGCCAGCCGGCCACCGGTCAGCGCCAACAGATCCGCCGGCGCCATTTCAATCTCCAGGCCACGCCGGCCGGCGCTCATATAAAGGGTGTCGTGCCGGTCGGCGCTGGCGTCCAGCCATAAAGGCAGGCGCTTTTTCTGCCCCAGCGGGCTGATACCACCCAGCACATAACCGGTCAGCCGCTCCGCCAGGGCGCCATCGGCCATCACCGCCTTCTTGCCCCCGGCCGCCCGTGCCAGGGCCTTCAGGTCCAGGCTCCGGTCCACCGGCACCATCGCCACCTGGGGGCGCCCGTCCAGGTCCGCCAGCAATGTTTTGAACACCCGCTCCGCCGGCACGCTCAACCGCTCGGCGGCTTCCAGGCCGTAGCTCTGTGCCTGGGGGTCGTGCTGATACTCGTGCAGCCGGAAGCGGACACCGCCTTTCTCGGCGGCCTTGACCGCCGGTGTCACGCCCGCCCCCCGCGCAGCTTCTCGGCCTGGTCGCGGGCGGCGTCGGCGCCGTCCGGATCGTTCATTTCGGCGCGGGCGGCGGCCACCAGTTCCCACAGGTCGGCCCGGTAGGCATCGTTATCCGGCGACAGGCGCAGGGCACGGCGGGCCAGCCCCTCGGCCGCCGCCGGATCGCCCTCTTCCAAACGCAGCAAGGCCAGCTCCCGGTACAACCAGGAGGAATTCGGCGCCATCGTCAGCGCCCGTTCCAGATAGCGCCCGGCGGCGGCGTTCTGCCCGCTGTCCCGGGCCTGCTCGGCGCGGGCCAGCAGCGAAAGGGCCGGCGAGCCGGCCAGTTCGGTGTCGGCGGTCACCGGCGTCTGCGGCGTTTCCGTCGGCGGCACGGCGGCGCAGCCGGACAGCAGCAGCGCCACCAGCACCAGCCAGCGCAGCGGCGCCGTCACGTTCAAAGTGGGCAGTTTCAGCATCGGCGAGGTGACGGACGGCATGGATCGCGTTCCTTCTGGTTGCGTCGGTTTGCGGTGCGGATGGCGCCATTCTACAGTTGTGGACCCTTCAGCACACCGGGACTGCCATGGCACTCAGCGCACAGGATCTCGCCGACCTGGAAAACGCGGTCGACCTGCTCACCTCGCCCAGCCTGGTGGCGCGGCTGTCCCATCTGGTCGGCTCACCGCTGGAAGGCGCGGTCCGGAAGCTGCCCGCCGGCGCCTCCTCGCGCATCAACACGGCGGTGGAGACGGCGCTGCGCAAGGCCGTGGACGCCGCCCTGTGGAGCCTGGACAACCAGCCCCGCCCCGCCTCCACCCGGATGCACAAGCTGTACGCCGCCGCTTCCGGGGCGGTGGGTGGCGCCTTCGGGCTGGCCTCGCTGCTGGCGGAGTTGCCGGTGTCCACCACCATCATGATGCGCGCGGTGGCCGACGTGGCCCGCGGCCAGGGCTTCGATCTGGAGGACCCGGACACCCAGGCAGCCTGTATCGAGGTGTTCGCCATGGGCGGCCCCGGCGACCAGGACGACGCCGCCGAAACCGGTTACTACATGACGAGGGGCTTCGCCACCCAGGCCATGCACCAGCTTTCCCGGGAACTGGCCGACATCGCCGCCCGCCAGGGCGCCGGTCAGACCGCCGGGCTGATGACCAGCACCCAGGCGGGCAAATGGCTGGCACGGCTGATCGAAAAGGTGGCGGAGCGTTTCGGGGTGGTGATCACCAACAAGGTGGCGGCCCAGGCGGTGCCGATCATCGGCGCGGTCACCGGCGCCACCCTCAATACCCTGTTCACCGATTTCTATCAGGACATGGCGCTGGGGCACTTCACCGTCAAACGGTTGGAAAGCCGCTACGGCGCGGAGGTTATCCGCGCCGAGTTCGAACGGCTGGCCCGGGCCCGGAACCAGCGCTGATCAGTCGAACAGGCCCTTGAACCAGTCCACCACGCCCTTGCCGGCCTTGCGCACCGCGCCACCGTCTCCGCAGCCGTCGCTTTGCGTCGGAATCGACGCTTCCATCATCGGATACTGACGGGCGTCGCGGCAGTTTTCGCCGCTGGTTTTGTCGCCGGACGGCGCCATCCAGACGTTCTCGACCCCGGGCGGCGGCGTGTCCGACAGACTGGTCTGCGGCAGCGCCGCCATCACCTGGCTCCATACCGGCAGCGCGCCGGTGGCGCCGGTGACCTGGGCGGTCTGGTTGTTGTCGCGGCCCACCCACACCACCGCCAGATGGTTGCCGGAGAAACCGGCGAACCAGGCGTCACGGTACTGGTCACTGGTGCCGGTCTTGCCGGCCACGCGCAGATCCTGCGGCAGTACGCGGCGGGCGCCCCGGCCGGTGCCGGAGTTGATCACCTGCTGCATGGCCCACTGGGTCAGATAGGCGGGGCCGGAGTCCAGCACCTCGGAAGTTTCCACCGGATAGCGGGCCAGCGGTTCGCCTTCCTTGTCGAGCACGTCGGTGATCGAGCGCAATGGCGTGGCGAACCCGCCGGTGGCCAGGGGCTGGTACCACATGGCCACCTCGAAGGGGGTCATATTGATGCTGCCCAGCAGAATGCTCGGGTAGGCGGGAATCTTGCGGCGCACGCCCAGCTGCTCCAGGGTTTTCACCACGTCGCCGGGCCCCAGGTCCATGCCCAGATTCACGGTGCCCTGGTTGTAGGAATGCACCAGCACATCCAGCAGCGGCACCGGCCCGTGGGACTCGCCGCTGAAGTTCTGCGGCGTCCAGGTCTTGCCGTTGGCCAGCGGCACGGTGATCGGCTGATCCGGGATCGGCGTGGCCAGGCTGTAGCGTTTGGGCTGTTTGAGCGCGGTGAGCACCACCGCCGGCTTGATCAGCGAGCCGATCTGGCGACTCGCGTCCAGGGCCCGGTTGTAGCCGTGGTCGCGGGGCTTGCGGCTGCTCACCAGGGCCAGCACGTCACCCTGGGAGGGCGCCACCACCACCACCGAGCCATTGAGCCGGTCGCCACTGCCGTCGATGCGGTTGAGGTGATCGCGCAGGGCGCTCTCCGACGCCAACTGCGCCAGCACGTCCAGCGTGGAGTGAATGCGCAGGCCATCCTCACCGAGCACCTCCGGCGGATAGTCCCGGGCCAGCTGACGACGCACCAGATCGATAAAGGCCGGGAAGGCGTACAGCGGCGAGGCGCCCCGTGGCACCACCTCCAGACCACGCTCCTTATAGCGCTGGAAATCCTGATCGCTGAGGGCGCCCTCGTCGTTGGCCACCCGCAAGACCGTGTTGCGGCGCGCCTTGGCGCGCGCCTCGTTGCGGCGCGGATCGTAGTAGCTGGGGCCCTTGAGCAACGCCACCAGGGTGGCCAGTTGATGGGGTTCCAGTTCCTCCAGCGGGCGACCGAAATAGAACTGGGCGCCCAGCCCCATGCCGTGGATGGCCCGGTTGCCGTCCTGGCCCAGGTAAACCTCGTTCAGGTAAGCCTCGAGGATCTGCTCCTTGCTGTAGTGCAGCTCCAGCAGCACCGCCATGGGCATTTCCACCAGCTTGCGCGCCAGGGTACGGTCCTGGGTGAGCCAGAAATTCTTCACCAGCTGCTGGGTCAGGGTGCTGCCGCCCTGCACCAGGCCGCCGGCCTTGACGTTGGCCACCATGGCCCGGGCCAGGCCGCGCGGGGAAATGCCGTGGTGGTCGTAGAAGTCCCGATCCTCGGTGGCGATCAGCATCCGCACCAACAGCGACGGCACCCGGTCGAGCGGCACGAACACCCGGTCCTCGGTGTGGCCCGGGTGGATGCTGCCGATCTGCAACGGCTCCAGGCGGGCCACCGAATCGTTGCCACCGCCGCCGCTGAGGCCACGGATGCGGTCGCCACTGAGGGTGACACGGATGCGCTCGGCGCGTTCGCCGCCGTCACTGTCCCGGAAGCCCCGGGTGTGGATCACCAGCGTATTGCCGTCGGTGCTGTAGCTGCCCGGCGTGGGCGCGCCGGCGGCGCGCCGGTAGCGCATCAGCTCCAGCAGCTTGAGCATGTCGTTGCGTGACAGCACGCGCCCTGGGTACAGCTCCACCGGCCGGGCATAGACCCGCGCCGGCAGTTGCCAGACGTGACTGTCGAACCGGTCGCGTACCCAGGCGTCCAGGTAGATCATCCCGGCGGCCGCCAGCAGCAGCACCACCACCGCCAGCTTGCCGATGAAGCGCCAGCTCCACCAGCGCCGGGTTTGCCGGTTGCCCTTACGCTTTTTCGAGGATCTCGATGCTTTTGATGTTTTCGCTTTCTTCGCCATGGCGCGAGTATAGAGAGAGTCGGGGGAACCGCCTACGGACCGGGTTCCGGTTTTACACTGTTACATGGCGTCACCATAATAGGCGCCTTCGCCAACCCGTTCGGAGTCTCCATGGAGAAGAAATACGACGTTTACGCCATCGGCAACGCCCTGGTGGATACCGAAATCGAGGTCAGCGACGACTTCCTCGCCCGCATGGACCTGGGCAAGGGCCTGATGACCCTGGTCGACGAGGCCCGCCAGCGCGAACTGCTGGCCGCCCTGGCCGGCGAGGCCGAGCCGCACCATCACACCTGCGGCGGTTCCGCCTGCAACACCGTGGTGGCCACCCGCTACTTCGGTGGCCGTGGCTACTACGCCTGCAAGGTGGCCAATGACGACACCGGCACCTTCTTCGTGGACGCCCTGCGCGCCGCCGGGGTGGACACCAACATGGCCGGCCAGCGCGAGACCGGCACCTCCGGCAAATGCCTGGTGATGATCACCCCGGACGCGGAACGCACCATGAACAGCTTCCTGGGCATTTCGCAGACGGTGAGCGAGGCGGAGCTGGACGAAGACGCCATCGCCGCCTCCCGCTATGTCTACCTGGAAGGCTATCTGGTCAGCTCCGACAGCGGCCGCGCCGCCGCCGTGCGCCTGCGCGAGCTGGCGGAGAAGCACGGGGTGCGCACCTCGCTGACGTTTTCGGACCCGGCCATGGTGCAATTGTTCCGCGACGGCCTGGTGGAGATGCTGGGCACCGGCGTGGATCTGCTGTTCTGCAACGAGGCGGAGGCCCTGGGCTTCACCGGCACCGATTCGCCGGAGGCGGCCCTGGAGGCGCTCAAACCGATCTGCAACGGCCTGGCCATGACCCTGGGCGCCCGCGGCGCCCTGCTGTGGGACGGCGAGACCACTCACCATGTGGAAGCGGAACCGGTGAAGCCGATCGACACCAACGGCGCCGGCGACATGTTCGCGGGGGCCTTTCTGTTCGCGCTCACCCAGGGGCACGATTTCCCCACCGCCGGCCGCCTGGCCAGCGCCGCCTGCGCGCGCCTGATCCGCGAGTTCGGCCCGCGCCTGCCGGCGGAGGCGCATCTGGAAATCCGCCGCCGGGTGCTCGGCCAATGAGCGGCCAGCAGGCGGTGTGCGGGGTGGAGGACGTTCCCCATGAGAGCGCCCGGGAGTTTCAGGTCGGCGACCAGTCGGTGGTGGTGGTGCGCTTCGATGGCCAGTTCCACGCTTATCTGAACTGGTGCCCGCACCTGGGCATCGAGCTCAACTTCATGCCGGATCAGTTCATGGACGACGACGGACGCTTTCTGGTCTGCGCCAACCACGGCGCCCTGTTCGAACCGGAAAACGGCCATTGTTTGTCCGGGCCGTGCAGCGGCGAGGCGCTCACCGCGGTGCCGCTGGAAGTGCGCGACGACACCGTCTGGGTGGGGCCGGTGGGAGCACCGGCGTGAACCAGGGCGGCGCCGGGCATCATCCGTTCGACGATCTGACACCGGATGTGATCCTGGACGCCGTGGACGGCGCCGGCTTCGTCACCGATGGCCGCCTGCTGGCGCTCAACAGTTTCGAGAACCGGGTCTATCAGGTGGGGCTGGAGGACAGCGATCCGGTGGTCACCAAGTTCTACCGCCCGGGCCGCTGGAGTGACGCACAGATCCTCGAGGAGCATAGCTTCAGCGGCTTTCTCCGTGACCAGGAGCTGCCGGTGGTGGCGCCACTGGCCAACGCCGACGGCGAGACCCTGTTCGTGCACGCCGGCTTCCGCTTCGCGGTGTTCCCGCGCCAGGGCGGCCACGCCCCGGAACTGGACAACGACGACCATCTGCGTCTGCTCGGGCGCACCCTGGCGCGCTGGCACGCCGCCGGCAACGACCGGCCGTTCCAGGCCCGCCCGGTGCTCGATATCCTGGCCGACAGCCGCCAGGCGGTGGACTATGTGAACGGCGACGTGGTGGACCCCAACTTCGCCGGGCGCTACCGGGACGTCACCGCCGCCCTGCTGGAAGCGATGACGGAACGCCTGCGCGATCAGAGCTGGACCGCCATCAACGTGCACGGCGACTGCCACACCGGCAATATTCTGTGGCGCGACGACAAACCGCATTTCGTGGACCTGGACGACAGCCTGCGCGGCCCGGCCATGCAGGACCTGTGGATGCTGCTCTCCGGCGACCATCTGGAAAACCAGCAGCAGCTGCGGGTGCTAGCGGAAGGCTACGAAACCTTTCTGCCGTTTCCCTGGGCGCAGCGCCGCCTGATCGAGCCCCTGCGCACCCGGCGCATCCTGCGGCACAGCGCCTGGCTGGCCGAGCGCTGGGACGACCCGGCCTTTCCGCCGGCGTTTCCCTGGTTCGAATCACCGCGCTACTGGCAGGACCATCTCACCGATCTGGAACAGCAGCTTGACGCGCTGACCCGGGAAGATAACGGCTGACGGCTTTTGCCGCGATCAATCCAGCGTCACCGGCACCGGGGCGTCCAGCTCAAAGCCGTCCGGCGCCATGCGCGTGCGCCAGGCCAGCACCTCGACGCCGGCCGCCGCCGCCTCGCGCAACAACTGTCCGTAGCGCGCGTCGATATGATCCGCCGGCCCGGCCTGGCGGGCGCCGCTGTGCTGCACGCAGAAAAACAGCACCGCCCGACCTCCGCCGCGCACCACCGCCATCAGCGAACGCAGATGTTTCTGGCCCCGTTCGGTGACCGAATCGGGAAAACGGATTTCGCCGTGGTCCGGATCGTCCGGACCCGGGCCCAGGGTCACGTTCTTCACTTCGATGTAGGTGTGCGGCGCGGCGCGCGCGCCCAGCGCCAGATCGAAGCGGCTGTCGCCGAACACCACCTCCCGCTCCACGCCGTCACCGGGATCCAGCTCCGGCACCCGTCCCGCCAGCACCGCCTCCGCCACCAACCCGTTGGTGCGGCCGGTGTTGACCCCGGCCCAGTGGCCGTGGGCCACCCGCACCGCTTCCAGGGTGTGACGGTACTTGCGCTTCGGGTTGCCGCTGTCGGAGATCAGCGCCGGCTGCTCCACCCCGGGCAACACGCAGTACTTCATGGAACCGGTATTGGGGCAGTGCACGGTGATCTCCTCACCGTCCGCCAGCCGCACGTCGGCCAGAAACCGTTTGTAGCGGCGCAGCAGCGTGACCGCCTGCAGGGGCGGTTCAAACTTCACGGGCGCTCCAGGTAATCGGCGATACGCCGCAGCGCCTCGCGCAGACGGGCTTCGTCGCAGGTGTACGCCAGACGCAGATAGCGCTCCGGCTGATGGCTGGCGCCGAAATCCAGCCCCGGGGTGAGAGCCACCCCGGCCTTTTCCAGCAGATCCTGGCAAAAGGCGAAGCTGTCATCGGTATGGGCGCTGACATCCAGATACAGGTAGAAGGCGCCCTCGGCGCCACCGACCACCGGCAGCCCCAGCGCCGGCAGCGATTCGGTCAGCAGCGTGCGCCGCCGCTCCAGCATTTGTCGGCGCTGTTCGGCGATCAGCAGGGTTTCTTCGTCGAACGCCGCCAGCGCCGCGTGCTGCGCCACCGTGGCCGGCGCCAGAAACCAGTTCTGGGCCAGCCGTTCGATGGCCGGTACCAGCGCCCGGGGCGCCACCAGCCAGCCCAACCGCCAGCCGGTCATGCCGAAATACTTGCTGAAGCTGTTGATCACCACCGCCTCGTCGCCGTGGCGCAGCACCGTGTCCGCCGGCGCGTCGTAGCACAGGCCCTGGTAGATTTCGTCCACCACCAGGGTGCCCTGTCGGCCCGCGCACCACCGCGCCATCTCCGCCAGCTCGGCGCTGTCCAGACGATTACCGGTGGGATTGTCCGGGCTCGCCACCATCGCCAGCCGGGTGCGCTCGCCCCACTGGGCGGCCAGCCGTTCGCGGCTGAGGCGGAACTGCTCCGCCGGGTCCAGGGTCAGCGCACGGGGCACACCGCCGACCAGGGTCACGAACTGGCGATTGCAGGGGTAGCCGGGGTCACAGAGCAACGCTTCGTCACCGGGATTGAGCAACGCCGCCATCACCAGCTGCAGGGCCCCGGACGCGCCCGGGGTCACCACCACCTGCTCGGCGGTCACCGGCGCGCCCAGCCGGCGGCGGTAGTCCAGGGCGATGGCCTCGCGCAGGGCCGGCAGCCCCGCCGCCGGCGTGTAGCGCGTGTCGCCGCGTTCCAGGGCGGCTCCGGCGGCGGCCATGATCGGCGCCGGACAGGGGAAATCCGGCTCGCCCACCTCCAGGTGAAGAATGTCCCGCCCCTGTGCCTGCAGGGCCTGGGCACGCTCCAGCAACGCCATCACATGGAAAGGGGGGGTGCGCCGGGCCAGCTCGGAAAGTGGCGCGCCGCCGCCGGCGTTCCCGGAGCGGGTTTCGTCTGCCCGGCCCTCGCCGGGCGCGGTGGAATTCGTGCCAGTCAAGAAAAACCTCTTTTTCCGCGGGGAAAGCTTTGCTATACCTTCGTCGCTTCGGCCTTGCGCGGGGCTGGTGGTTCCGCGCGGCTCGGCTATAATCGCCGCGCCTCGCACCAGTGTCGGTCCGCCCACGGGGCACCGGCCGCAATGGTGACAAGGGTCGCACTAAAACGGTAAGGTCGAAGCTTACACTATCGTCCGTCCCGAGGCGGCACTCGCCGGGCGCCCCGCCAGGCCGGCCCTCATTCGGGGAAGCCCAGGATAGCGAGTTGCGACTATGTTAAGGGAGTTGATCAAAATGGCCACCGGAAGCAAAAGCAAAAGCAAAAAAAGCACGGCCAGTAAAAAGAGCGCGGCGAAAAGCACTGCATCCAAAAGCACCGTGGCCAAAAGCGGCACCGCGAAAGCCAAGAAGGCGACCGCCAAGAAAAGCACGGTGAAGACCCCGGCCCGGACGAAGAGCGCCAGCAAAGCTTCGACAAAGACAGCCTCGGCAAAGACAGCATCGGTAAAGAAAGCGCCGGCGAAGAAAGCCGCGCCCAAGAAAGCGGCCGCCAAGAAGGCGGTCTCCAAGAAAGCCGCGCCGAAAAAAGCCGCCTCAAAGGCCGCTCCCAAAAAGGCAGCCCCGAAGAAGGCCACCGCGAAAAAGGCCACGACCCAAAAAGCCGCCGCCAGCAAAACCGCTCCCGCTCGCAAAACCGCCGCCCGGAAAGCCACGGCCAGCAAGACCCCGGTGAAGAAAGCGCCGACCAAACAGGCGACGGCGAAGAAAGCCGCGGCCAGCAAAGCCAAGCCGGCGAAGGCCACCGCGAAGAAGACCACCACGACAAAAGCCACCGCGAAGAGAAGCGCCGCCAAGGCCACCCCGGCCAGAACCGCGGCGTCCAAACCGGCGGCCACCCGTAAGGCGGCGTCGAAGACCACCGCCAGCAAAGCCACGGCCGGGAAAACCGCCGTGAAAAACACGCCCGCCACCAAGGCCGGCCCGAACAGCACCCGTCCGGCGGCCAAACGCGCGCCGGCGAAATCGATTCCGGCCGCGGCCCCCAAGAAGGCCGCGAGCCGACCCGCCGCCCCGGCGGCCCGGACCCCCGAACCCCAGCGTCCCACCCGGGCCGCCAGGACGGCGTCAGGAAGCCCCTCGCGGGCTTCAACCCGTTCTCCATCTTCCAATCAGGTGACATCCAAGGTGAACAAATCCCCATCCACCGCCAGCAAGGCGGAAACGCTCATTCATGGTTTTATGCCGTACGTGCCCAAGGACGGCGAGGAGTACATGAACGAAGCCCAGCGCGCGCACTTCCGTCAGATTCTTCTGGCCTGGCGCCAGGAACTGATGGAGGAAGCCGACCGCACCATGCATCACCTCCAGGATGAGGTGGCGAACCTGCCCGACCCCGCCGACCGGGCCACCCAGGAAGAGGAATTCGCCCTGGAACTGCGCACCCGTGACCGGGAGCGCAAGCTGCTCAAGAAGATCGAGAAGGCCCTGGATAAGATCGACAAGGACGACTACGGCTTCTGCGAAGCCTGCGGCGTGGAAATCGGCATTCGCCGTCTCGAGGCCCGTCCCACCGCCGAGCTGTGCATCGACTGCAAGGAGCTGGCGGAAATCAAGGAAAAACAACTGGCGGGGTGAGCCGCCATTACGTCGGGCGGTTCGCGCCCACGCCGTCGGGGCCGCTGCATTTCGGCTCCCTGGTAACGGCCCTGGCCAGTTGGCTGGACGCCCGCCATCACGGCGGGCGCTGGCTGCTGCGGGTGGACGACCTGGATCCGCCCCGCCAGCAGCCCGGTGCCGTGGACCTTATCCTCCATCAGCTGGAACGCTTCGGCCTGCACTGGGACGACACGCCGCTGTATCAAAGCCAGCGTGGCCCGGCCTATGCCGACGCGGTGGCGCGGCTGCTGGCCGCCGGCCTCGCCTTTTATTGCACCCTGTCCCGCAAGCAGCTTCAGGCACTGGACAACATCCACCCCGGCCTGGCCGTGGCGCAACCCCCCGGCCCCGACCGGGCAGTGCGCCTGACCGTGCCGGACGGCCAGGTCTGCTTCGAGGACCGGATCCAGGGGCGCGTATGCGCCGACCTGGCCCGGGAAGGCGGGCCCTTCGTGATCCGCCGCCGGGACGGCCTGTTCGCCTATCAACTGGCCTGTGCCCTGGACGACGCGGACCAGGGCATCACCGATGTGGTGCGCGGCAGCGACCTGCTGGCGTCCACCCTGCGCCAACGGCGCGTATTGCAATGCCTGGGGGCGCCGACGCCCCGTTATGCCCATTTGCCGGTGATCATGGACCCGGCCGGTGGCAAGATGAGCAAGTCCGCCGGCGCCGCGGCGCTGGACGCGGCACGGCCGTCCGCCGCCCTGTTCGCCGCGCTGGGCTGCGTCGGCCTGCATCCGGAGAACGAGCTGGCCGGCGCCGGGGTCGACGAGCAATTGGCCTGGGCCCGCGCCCATTGGCGCCCGGAGCTGCTGCCGCGCGGTCGGCGCCAGCCGCCGCCCGCGTTTTTACGGCCGGCGCGGGATTGATATGCTGGCCGTCAGGGAGCCGCCATGTACACCGACCGCCTGCTGATCATTTTTATTCTCGGCACCTACCTGCTTTCCCCGGCGCTGATCGACTGGTGGAGCGAGGGTGGGCGTGCCTGGTATCGCCCTTATCTGGTCTGGCTGGGGCTGATCGCCCTCAGTTATTGGATCGCCAGGAGCCGGGACGTCGATGGCCTATAGCGTTAGCGAACTGATCCTGATCGCCGGCGGCTACCTGCTGTTCCTGTTCCTGGTCGCCTGGATCACCGAAAAGGGCCGGATTCCGGCACGGCTGGTGCGCCATCCGGCGGTGTTCGTGTTTTCCCTGGGGGTTTATGCCAGCGCCTGGGCGATCTATGGCTCGGTGGGCTATGCCCACGACTACGGCTACAACTTCCTGGCCTACTTCCTGGGCATTTCCGGGGTGTTCCTGCTGGCGCCGATTCTGCTGGCGCCGATCCTGCGGCTGACCACCACCTATCAGCTCGCCTCCCTGGCGGACCTGTTCGCGTTCCGTTATCGCAGCCGCCTGGCCGGCGCCCTGACCACCCTGATGATGGTGGTGGGCATGCTGCCGCTGCTGTCCATGCAGATCAAAGCGGTGGCGGAGTCGATCCAGATCCTGACCGGCGAACCGGATCCGGCCTGGGTGGCGCTGTGGTTCTGCCTGCTGATCACCCTGTTCGCGATCCTGTTCGGTGCCCGTCACGCCACCGCCCGGGAACGCCACGAGGGCCTGGTGGTGGCCATCGCCACGGAATCGCTGATCAAGCTGGTGGCGTTCGTGGGCGTGGCGCTGATCGGTCTGTTCGGCGTGTTCGATGGCCCCGGGGGCCTGGGCCAATGGCTGGACGCCCACCCGGAAATGCTGGCCCGCCTTTATGGCCCCCTGCAAAACGGCAGCTGGCACAGCCTGATCATGGCGTTCTTCGTGTCCGCCGTGGTGATGCCGCACATGTTCCATATGGCCTTCACCGAGAATCTGAACCCCCGCGCCCTGGTCTCGGCCAGTTGGGGGCTGCCGCTGCTGTTCCTGGTGATGGCGCTGTGCGTGCCGATGATTCTGTGGGCGGCCCTGGCCAGCAACGCCCCCACCTCGCCGGACTATTTCACCCTGGGCGTGGGCCTGGCCAACGGCGGCGGCGCCGTGCTCGGCTATCTGGCCGGGCTGGCCGGCGCCAGCGGCATGCTGATCGTCGCCACCCTGGCGCTGTCGGGCATGAGCCTCAATCACCTGGTGCTGCCCGCCAGCCCGCTCAGTTCCGCCCATGACCTTTACCGCAACCTGCTGTGGACGCGGCGGGTGCTGATCGCCGCCATTCTGGCCCTGGCCTACGGTTTCTACCGGCTGGCCGGGCCGGGGCACAGCGCCGTGGAGCTGGGGGTGCTGTCGTTCGTGGCCGCCCTGCAGTTCGTGCCCGGGCTGATCGGCACCCTGTTCTGGCCGTCGGGCAACCGCAACGGCCTGTTCGCCGGCCTGGCCGTGGGCTTCGCGGTCTGGCTGCTGGCGCTGCTGATTCCGATCACCTTTCCCCAGTGGCAGGCCGGGGCGCTGCTGGAGTGGATCGGCCTGCGCGAACGCCAGGGCATGGCGCACTGGAACCAGGCGGCGATCGCCTCCCTGAGCCTCAACGGGCTGATCTACGCCATCGTTTCCATCATCACCCCCACCTCGCGCGCCGAGCGCACCGCCGCCGAAGCCTGCGCGGTGGACAGCCTGCGCCGGCCCTACCGCTGGGACCTGGGCGCGCGCAGCGTGGACGACTTCGTGGGCGCCCTGAGCAGCCCCCTGGGCCCGGTGACCGCCGGCCGCGAGGTGGACATGGCGCTGCGCGACCTGCGCCTGGGCCGGGAGGAAACCCGCCCCTACGCGCTGCGCCGGCTGCGCGATCAGCTGGAAACCAATCTGTCCGGCCTGCTCGGCCCCTCGGTGGCCCACCAGCTGATGGACGACAACCTGCCCTACCGCCCCCAGGAGGGGGAGTCCGAGGACATTCGCTTTATCGAGACCCGCCTGGAGCAGTACCGCGACAAGCTGTCCGGGCTGGCGGCGGAACTGGACAGCCTGCGGCGCTTCCACCGGCAGACGCTGCTGGAACTGCCCATGGGGGTGATTTCCCTGGGCGCCGACGGCGAGATCATCGGCTGGAACCGGGCCGCCGAGGCGCTCACCGGCATCGACGCCGAGGACACCATCGGCTCGCGGCTTGGCCATCTGCCCACGCCCTGGGGGGAACTGCTGGCGGAATTCAGCCACGGGGCCGCCGAGCACGATCCCCAGCGGCAGTTGGAAGTGGACGGCCAGCCCCGCTGGCTGAGCCTGCATCGCTCGCTGATCCACAGCCCCGGCCCCACCGAGCAGGCCGGCGGCCAGGTGCTGGTGATCGAGGACATCACCGATTTGCGGCAGATGGAATCCCATCTGGCCCACAACGAACGGCTGGCGTCCATCGGCCGGCTGGCCGCCGGCGTGGCCCACGAAATCGGCAACCCGGTGACCGCCATCGCCTGCCTGGCGCAGAACCTGGACGGCCATTGCGACGAGGACGAGCAGCGCCTGGGCGCCCGCCAGATCGTGGAACAGACCCGGCGCATTACCCGCATCGTCGAATCATTGGTGACCTTCAGCCACTCCGGCGGCGTGCGTGACACCATCCAGGGGCCGGTCAATTTGTCCGCCACCGTGGCCGAGGCCATCGCCCTGCTGCTGCTCGACCCGGACCACCGGCAGCAGCGATTTGATAACCTGTGCCCGGCGGACCAGGAAGTGACCGGCGACCCGCAACGGCTGTTGCAGGTGTTCGTCAACCTGCTCGGCAACGCCGCCGACGCCAGCCGGGACGATCTGCCCATCGTGGTGCGCAGCGAGCGCCACGACCAGCGCCTGCGCATCACCGTGGAAGATCAGGGCCACGGGGTGCCGGCGGAATTGCGCGACGCGCTGTTCGAACCGTTCGTGACCAGCAAACCCCCCGGCCGTGGCACGGGGCTGGGTCTGGCACTGGTTTACAGTATCATCGAGGACCATCGCGGCACGGTGCGGGTGGAGAGCCCCATCGACGACGGCCGGGGCACCCGCTTTGTGATCGAGCTGCCCGCCTTCGCCAATGACCGGCCGCCCGCGGCATAAAAAAGAAGGAACGGCACCATGAGCCATATCCTGATCGTCGAGGATGAACCCGTTATCCGGGGCGCCCTGCGCAAGCTGCTGGAGCGCCACGATCATTCGGTGACGGAAGCGGAATCCGTGGAGCAGGCCCGGGAACAGGGCCTGAGCCAGTGCGATCTGATCATCAGCGATCTGCGCCTGCCCGGCGAGCCCGGCACCGCGCTGATCGACCAGGCCCGGCCGGTGCCGGTACTGATCATGACCAGTTACGCCAGCCTGCGCTCGGCGGTGGACGCCATGCGCCAGGGGGCGGTGGACTACATCCCCAAACCGTTCGACCACGACGAAATGCTGCTGGCGGTGGAGCGGGTGCTCAAGGAGGGCCGCATCAGCCGCGGTAACCAGGTGCTGCGCCGGGATCTGGAGCGTACCTACCCGGTGCGGTCGATGATCGGTGAGTGCGACGCCATGCGCGAGCTCAAGCACCGCATCAGCCGGGTCGGGCCCACCCATACGCCGGTGTTGATCCTCGGCGAGGCCGGCACCGGCAAGGAACTCACCGCCCGCGCCCTGCACGAGCACAGCGAACGGGCCGGCGCGCCGCTGGTCACGGTGCACTGCGCGGCGCTGCCCAAGGCGCTGCAATTGCAGGAGCTGTTCGGCGACGAGGCGCACGCCGGCCGCATCGAGGAAGCGGACGGCGGCACCCTGTTTCTGGACGAGGTGGGAGAACTGACTCCGGAAGCGCAGAGCCGCCTGCTGACCCTGCTTGAACAAGGCGAGATCCACCGTCAGGAGACCCTGGCGACACGGCGGGTGGACGTGCGCGTGATCGCCAGCAGCCAGACCGAGCTGCCGGCCCGGGTCAGCGACGGGCGCTTCCGCGACGACCTGTACTACCGTCTCAATGTGATGGAGCTGGAACTGCCGCCGCTGCGCGAGCGGGATGGGGACGTGGAGGAACTGGCCCGGGCACTGCTGGCCCGCAGTTGCGAGAAAATGCACCGTGGCGAGCTTTACTTCACCGAGGAGGCGCTCTCCGCCATGCGCCGCTATGCCTGGCCGGGTAACGTGCGGGAACTGGAAAACGTGATCGAGCGCGCGGTCATCCTCACCGAGGAAGACGGCATCGGCCCCGCTCAGCTGGGGTTGAACCCGAACCGCACGCCCCAGCGTCAGAGCCGCGCCAGCCTGGACCCGTCCGAGGATCTGTCCCTGGAGGACTACTTCACCCGCTTCGTGATGGAAAACCAGGACAACATGACCGAAACGGAGCTGGCTCAGAAGCTCGGCATCAGCCGCAAGAGCCTCTGGGAGCGCCGCCAGCGGCTGAGCATCCAGCGTCCCAAACGCGGCGCCCGCCGCTAGCCGATCAGTGCCACCGGTCGGGCGTCGCCCCGGCCGGTTTTACAATTCCCCGACCTGCCGCGACGCCTTGCCGTTCTCCGATCCGGTGCCGGCAAAGTTTTTTTTGCCGTTTTCCCGCTTGCTTCCCGACGGTCGACGGCGGTTCGCCGCGCGGCCCCTCCGAAGTGTTACCTTACTACACAGCGCGGTAACAAGTGCGTTACCGGTGCCGCCCACCTTCACGTGCCTATTTTTCAAAATTTCTGTAAGTTGTTGATTTTTAAGGGATCAACAAGCTGTTGCAATGAAAAATCCATCCATGCACTATGAATCCCACGCCACATAAGGAAAACAACAACGGCGGCAAGGCTCAGAATAAGAACAAGAAAAGAAGAAGAATAAAGCTTGGGCCGAAACAACATGCCGTAGCGAAAGTTGGTTACGGCGCAAGGCAGAAAACAAAATAAAAAATAACAACAACAGAATCAGCGCATAGGGGACCACGACCAAGGTTGTGGTCCCTTTTTACTTTTGGGGCCCGGCGGACCAGAGCGGAAGTGTACCCCACTCCGTTGGCCTTTCTCCATATCGGATGACCGGTGACGGCGAAAAAGTGCTACCATGCCGCCTTTCATCTCGTCAGGACGTTTTTTGCTCAATGGCATCCAGATTCGTAGAGCGCTCGGCGGCATTCTTTCCGCTCCTGTGGACTCTCATTTCAAGACCCTTCGTATCCCTCTGGACCCGACTCCTGCGCAAAGGTTCCTTTGACATGCCCCGGCTTCCCGAAGCAAGGGTCATTCCCCGCGACCAGCACCCGATCTCCCGCAAGGACATCTCCCGCGCCGCGCTGAATGTGCTCTACGGTCTGCACAAGGCCGGATTCGAGGCCTATCTGGTCGGCGGCTGCCTGCGTGACCTGCTGTGCGGGCGCCAGCCCAAGGACTTCGACGTGGTCACCGACGCCACGCCGGACGAGGTGCACCGTCTGTTCAAGCGCAGCCGCATCATCGGCCGCCGCTTCCAGATCGTGCACGTCCGTTTCGGCCGCGAGGTCATCGAGGTGTCCACCTTCCGGGCCTTCCAGCGGGACGATATGGACGACAACCAGCACCTGGCCCATGAGGAAACCGGGCTGGTACTGCGCGACAACGCCTGGGGCAGCATCGAGGAAGACGCCCTGCGCCGGGACTTCACCGTCAATGCCCTTTATTACAACATCGCCGACTTCGCCCTGTACGACTTCGTGCAGAGCCGGCGCGACATCGAGCGCGGCGTGCTGCGGCTGATCGGTGACCCGGAGCAACGCTACCGGGAAGACCCGGTGCGCATGCTGCGCGCCGCCCGCTTCGCCGCCAAGCTGGGGTTCGAGCCGGATCGGGCCACCGCCGAGCCGATTCCGCGCCTGGCGGAACTGCTGCTGCAGGTGCCGCCGGCCCGCCTGTTCGATGAAGTGCTCAAGCTGTTCCTCAGCGGTCACGCCCGCGCCTCCTACAACGAGCTCCGCGATCTGGGCCTGTTCCCCTTCCTGTTCCCGGAAACCGACCGGTGTCTGCACGGCGATCAGGGCGACATGTGGGACGACCTGATTCTGGCGGCCATGGACAATACCGACGCGCGCCTGGCCGAGGACAAACCGGTGACCCCGGCGTTCATCTTCGCCGTGCTGCTGTGGCCGGTGGTGGTGGCGCGCCTGGACAAACACCGCGCCGATGGCGTGCCACCGGCGCCGGCGCTGCACAAGGCGGCCAGCTGGGCGCTGGACCAGCAGATCCGCCACACCGCCGTGCCGCGCCGCTTCTCCACGGTGATGCGCGAAATGTGGGATCTGCAGCAACGGCTGCCCCGCCGGGGCGGCAAACGCGCCGATACCCTGCTGCAGCATCCACGCTTCCGCGCCGCCTACGATTTTCTGTTGCTGCGCGAGCAGGCCGGCGAGCTGCGTGCCGGGCTGGGCGCCTGGTGGACCCGCTACCAGCAGGTCGACGAATCGGAACGCTACGCCATGACCCAGGCCCTGGGCCCCAACCAGGGCGATGGCGGTGGCGGCAACGGCGCCAATGGCGGCCGCCGCCGGCGGCGCCGGCGCTCCGGACGCTCTTCGTCCAACCAGGATTGAGCACCGGGAGCAAGGCGGCATGGTAGTGATCGGCCTGGGCAGCAACCTCAACGACCCGGCGCGGCAGGTGACCGCGGCGCTGGGAGCCCTGGCGGCGCTGCCGCGAACACGCCTGATCGGCCACTCCGACCTGTACAGCACCGCCCCGGTGGGGCCCCAGGACCAGCCCGATTACGTCAATGCGGTGGCGCTGCTGGACACCACGCTTGATCCGCTGGCGCTGCTGGACGCCTTGCAGGGGCTGGAACAGGCCGCCGGCCGTCAACGCCGTCGCCGCTGGGGCGAACGCACCCTGGATCTGGATATACTGCTGTGGGACCAGGCCAGCGTGCGCCTGCCGCGCCTGCGCATTCCGCACCCGGAAATGACGCGCCGCGCCTTCGTGCTGCGCCCCCTGCTCGACCGCCTGCCGGACTGCCGCTTGCCGGATGGCACGCCGCTGGCGGACCATTGGCCGGCGGTGGCCGAACAACCGCTGCATCGCCTGCATCGTCTGGAGGAGGACCGGTTTGCTGACTGAACGCATCAATGCCCTGCGCGCCAGCGGCGACCTGCCCCGCTTCATCGCCGTGGAGGGCCCCATCGGCGTCGGCAAGACCACCCTGGCACGGCGCCTGGCCGAGACCTTCGGCTTCGACACCCTGCTGGAGCAGGCCGAGGACAACCCTTTTCTGACCCGTTTCTACCAGGACCCGGCCCGCTTCGCCCTGCAGACCGAGCTGTTCTTTCTGTTCCAGCGGGCCGATCAGCTCCGCCAGCTCCAGCAGCAGGACCTGTTCACCGGCCCCAAGGTGGCGGACTTCCTGGTCGACAAGAACCGTCTGTTCGCCGAGGTGAACCTGGACGAGGACGAGTTCGCCCTCTACGACAATGTGTTCAGGCACATGCTGTTGGACGCTCCGGCGCCGGACCTGGTGATCTATCTGCAGGCGCCCACCGGCGTGCTGCGCCAGCGGGTGCAGAAGCGTGGCCACGACTTCGAGCAACGGGTCGACCCGGGCTATCTGGGCCGTCTCAACGATGCCTACACCCGCTTCTTCCACTTCTACGACGCGGCGCCGCTGCTGATCGTCAATGCCGCCGAGATCGACCTGGTCAGCGGCGAGGCGGACTACCAGCAGCTGGTGGGCGAGTTGCTGGACATCCGCACGGGCCGCCACTATTTTAACCCCCGCCCGCTGGTGTAATACCCGACGCCAGTGTGAACCGGCCCCAGGGAGCAGCCCATGCCCGTTACCATTCGCACCCTCAAGAAACGCAAGGACGACGGTGAAAAGTTCTCCGTCCTGACCGCCTACGACGCCACCTTTTCGCGCCTGATCAGCGAAGCCGGCGTGGACGCCATCCTGATCGGCGACTCCCTCGGCAATGTGATCCAGGGCCAGGACAGCACCGTGCCGGTGACCCTGGAGCAGATGGTCTACCACACCGAGTGCGTGGCCCGTGGCAATCAGGGCAGCCTGATCATCGCCGATGTGCCGTTCATGGGCGCCGCCACCCTGGAAAGCACCCTGGACGCGGCCACCGCGCTGATGCAGGCCGGCGCCAATGTGATCAAGCTGGAAGGCGGCGCCTGGCTGGCCGAGGCGATCACCGTGCTCAAGCGCAACGGCGTGCCGGTGTGCGCGCACATGGGGCTGACCCCGCAATCGGTGAACGCCTTCGGCGGCTACCGGGTGCAGGGCAAGGACGAAGCCGGCGCCCGCGAGCTGCTGGACGCCGCCTTTACCCTGGACCGGGCCGGCGCCGCCCTGTTCGTGCTGGAGTGCGTGCCGCGCACCCTGAGCGCCGAGATCACCGCCGCCGTGGAGGCCCCGGTGATCGGCATCGGCGCCGCCCCGGAGTGCGACGGCCAGGTGCTGGTGATGCACGACATGCTGGGCCTGAACCCGCGCCCGGCCCGGTTCGTGAAGGATTTCATGGCGGAATCCGACGGCGGCGTCGCCGGCGCCTTCCGGGCCTATCATGAAGCGGTCAAAAGCGGCCGCTTCCCCGCCGACGAACACTGTTTCTGACCATGGACATTCTGCATAGCGTCGCCGAGGTGCGGGCGCGCGTGGCGCAATGGCGCCGCGACGGCCGCACCGTCGGTCTGGTGCCCACCATGGGCAATCTCCACGATGGCCATCTGAGCCTGGTACACGCCGCTCGCCAGGAATGCGACGCGGTGGTGGTGTCGGTGTTCGTCAACCCCACCCAGTTCGGGCCCGGCGAGGATTTCGACGCCTACCCGCGCACCCTGGACGCGGACGCCGACCGGCTCCGCGATGCCGACGTGGAGGTGCTGTTCGCCCCCTCGGTGGAAGAGATGTACCCGCTCGGCGCCAACCGCACCTGGGTGGCGGTGGACGACCTGGGCGACTATCTGTGCGGCGCCGACCGGCCCGGCCATTTCCGGGGCGTGACCACGGTGGTCAGCAAGCTGTTCCATATCGTCCAACCGGACGTGGCCGTGTTCGGCGAGAAGGATTTCCAGCAGCTGGCGATTCTGCGCCGCATGACCGAGGAACTGCTGTTCCCGATCCGCATCGTCGGCGCCCCCACCGCCCGCGAGGCGGACGGCCTGGCGATGAGCTCCCGCAACGGCTATCTGAGCGAGGAGGAACGGACCCTCGCCCCACGGCTGCAGTACCATTTGCGCCAGGCCCGCCAGGCCCTGGAAGACGGCGAGCGGGACTTCCGCGCCCTGGAGGCCAGGACCGCCGAGGCGCTCGGAAAGGACGGTTTCGGGGTGGATTACGTGACCGTGGCCAACGCCCGCACCCTGGTGCCGGCGGCGCCCGGGGACCGGGAGCTGGTGATCGCCGCCGCCGCCCGGCTCGGCAAGCCGAGATTGATCGACAATCTGACGTTGACGCTGCCCGCGCCCTGATAAGCTGCGTCGCAAAATGGCCCCAAACAGCCTGTTTCCCCTTTCTTGTATGTGACCGGGGGTTCATGCATACTGCCGGCCCCTCGCAGAGGCCGGCCCCAAGGGCCGATCCAGGGGTTGTTCAGAGAGGTACCCGACATGCAGTGCACCATGCTGAAAGCCAAGTTGCACCAGGCCCGCGTGACCCACGCGGAACTCGAGTATGAAGGCTCCTGCGCCATCGACGGCGAGTTGATGGACATGGCCGGCATTCTTGAGTATGAGCAAATCCAGATCTACAACCTGGATAACGGCGAGCGCTTCGAAACCTACGCCATTCGTGGCGAGGAGGGTTCCAAGATCATCTCCGTTAATGGCGCCGCCGCGCACAAAGCGCAGCCCGGCCATCGGGTGATCATTTGCGCCTATGCCAATTACTCCAGCTCCGAGCTGATCAATTACAAGCCGCGCCTGATCTACATGGGCGAAGGCAATGCCGTGAAAGGCACCAGCAACGCCATTCCGGTTCAGGTGGCCTGACCGCCACCCCGTTTTTGCCCTCTCCAAACGCCGGCCTCGCGCCGGCGTTTTTTGTTGTCCCCAGCTTACCGCTTCCACCCACCGACGCCATTCGCCTTTGGTCTTACCGACCACGGGATGCACCGTCCGCCCTTCCCCTCTAAAGTAGTACGCAACACCGCCCGGCCGCCGACCGGGCCGGTTATAGACCATGGTGGAATTCAGCCGGCGCCACGGCGGCGGGATAATGCGTGGCCATGCGCCTGCCGACAGGATCCGGCCACGTCACGGCGCACCGGGCTCCCGCGCCGAGCGGGAAGAACAAGACAACCAGCGGGCAGTACGAAGGAGACAGCCATGTCAGAACAAAAGATTCACCCGGTTCCGGAGGCGTTCAAGCGCCAGACCCTGATGGATCGGGCCACCTACGATCGCTGGTACCAGCAGTCCGTGAGCGACCCGGACACCTTCTGGGCGGATCGCGCCGATGAACTGCTCGACTGGCAAACCCGCTGGGACACGGTCAGCGACTGGGATTTCAAGGAGGGCCGCGCCGCCTGGTTCCAGGGCGCCACCCTGAACGCCTGCTACAACTGCGTGGACCGGCACCTGCCGGCGCGCGCCGAGCAGACCGCCATTATCTGGGAGGGTGACGACCCCGGCCAGGACAAGCACATCACCTATCAGGAGCTGTTCGAGCAGGTGTCCCGCCTGGGCAATGTGCTCAAGGACCGGGGCGTGAAAAAAGGCGACCGGGTGGTGATCTACATGCCGATGATCCCGGAAGCGGCCTTCGCCATGCTGGCCTGCGCGCGCATCGGCGCCATCCATTCGGTGGTGTTCGGCGGCTTCTCCCCGGAAGCGCTCAAGGACCGCATCGTCAACGCCGAGGCCAGTGCCGTGATCACCGCCGACGAAGGCGTGCGCGGCGGCAAGCTGATTCCGCTCAAGGCCAACGCCGATAAGGCCATGAACGGGGATAACGAAGTGCACACCTGCGTGGTGGTGCGGCGCACCGGCAACGATGTGGGCTGGGACGACGCCCGCGATGTCTGGTACCACGACGCCATGGACGGGGCGTCCGATCAGTGCGAGCCGGAATGGATGGCCGCCGAGGACCCGCTGTTCACACTCTATACGTCCGGTTCCACCGGCAAGCCCAAGGGCGTGCTGCACAGCACCGCCGGCTACATGCTGCAGGCGGCGCTGACCCACAAATACGTGTTCGATTACCACGACGGCGACATCTACTGGTGCACCGCCGATGTGGGCTGGATCACCGGCCACAGCTACATCGTCTACGGGCCGCTGGCCAACGGCGCCACCACCCTGATGTTCGAGGGGGTGCCCACCTACCCGGACGCCTCCCGCCACTGGCAGGTGGTGGACAAGCACAAGGTGAACATCTACTACACCGCGCCCACCGCCATTCGCGCCCTGATGGGCCAGGGCGACGGCCCGGTGAAGAAGACGTCCCGCAAGACGCTCAAACTGCTGGGCACCGTGGGTGAACCGATCAACCCGGAAGCCTGGGAGTGGTACCACCGGGTGGTGGGCGAGGAGCGCTGCCCGATCGTCGACACCTGGTGGCAGACCGAGACCGGCGCCATCATGATCGCGCCCCTGCCCGGCGCCGTGGATCTCAAGCCCGGCTCCGCCACGCTGCCCATGTTCGGCGTGCAGCCGGGGCTGATGGACCCGGACGGCAAGGAGCTGGAAGGCGCCACCTCCGGCAACCTGGTGATCAAGGCCAGCTGGCCGAGCCAGATCCGCACCGTCTACGGTGACCATCAGCGCATGATCGACACCTACTTCAGCGCCTACCCGGGCTATTACTTCACCGGTGACGGCGCCCGTCGTGACGAGGACGGTTATTACTGGATCACCGGCCGGGTGGACGACGTGCTCAACGTCTCCGGCCACCGCCTGGGCACCGCCGAGATCGAATCCGCCCTGGTGCTGCACAAGAGCATCTCCGAGGCCGCGGTGGTGGGTTACCAGCACGAGGTCAAGGGTCAGGGCATCTACGCCTATGTGTCACTGATGAGCGGTGCCGAGGGCAGCGAGGAACTGATCAAGGAGCTGCGTGAACTGGTCACCCAGGAAATCGGCCCGATCGCCAAACCGGACCTGATCCACTTCGCCCCGGGCCTGCCCAAGACCCGGTCCGGCAAGATCATGCGCCGTATTCTGCGCAAGATCGCCGCCGATGAACTGGACTCCCTGGGCGACACCTCCACCCTGGCGGACCCGGGCGTGGTGGACGAGCTGATCAAGACCCGCAAGAACAGCGACGACGGCTGACGGCGGTCAGGCCACCACCCAAAAGGGCGCCTTCAGGGCGCCCTTTTTTTGCGCGGTTGCCGGCCCCAGTCAGGCCGGCGCCGGGCGCGGCCGGTGGTGCTTGAGCAGCAGCACCAGCGGGATCGCCGCCAGGTTGATCCACATCAGCAGACGAAAATCGTTCATGTAGCTGATCTCCGCCGCCTGCGCCATCAAGGTGTGGTACAGCGCCGCCGGCACCCCGCCCACCATTTCCTTCATGGGCAACCCCTGGGCGATCCAGGCGCCGGGCTGCAGGTGCTCGCCGAGCTGCTGCTGGTTGATCCACATATTCCGCGACAGCATGGCGGTCATGATCGAGATGCCGACGCTGGAGCCCAGGTTGCGCGACAGCGAGAACAGGGACGCCCCCTCGGTGCGCAGTTCCGGCTTCAGGGTGGCGTAGGTGAGCGCGCTGGCGGGTACGAACACCAGCCCCAGACCCAGGCCCTGCAGTACCCCGGTCCAGATCAAAGTGTCGCGGCTGACCTCCAGGGTGAAGCCGGCCATCTCGTGCAGCGAAGCGGTAATGAACAGCAGCCCGGTGACCACCAGGACCCGGGGATCCAGCCGGGTGCGCATCAACCGGCCCACCAGCATCATCGAAAACATGGAGCCCAGCCCGCGCGGCGCCAGCACCAGCCCGGTGGTCACCGCCGGGTAGTCCTTCCACTGCTGCAGGAACGGGGGCAGCAGGGCCATGGTGGCCAGCAGAATAATGCCCACCACGAAAATGAACACCACGCCGGTGGTGAAGTTGCGGTCCTTGAACAGGCTCAGATTGATAAAGGGGTCTTTCTTGGTGAACGAGTGCACCAGGAACAAATAGAACCCGAGCACCGCCAGCAGGGCCTCGAACTGAATCTCGAAGCTTTCGAACCATTTTTCCTGCTCGCCTCGGTCCAGCATCAGCTGGAAGGCGCCGATGGCCAGGCCCAGAAAGGCGAAGCCCATCAGGTCGAAGCGCACCTTGCGGGTGTCCGTCTCCGCCACGCTCAGCCAGATGCCGGCGAAGGCCAGCAGGCCGAACGGCAGGTTGATGTAGAACACCCAGCGCCAGCTGTACCACTCGGTGAGCCAGCCGCCCAGGGTGGGCCCGAGAATCGGCCCCACCATCACGCCCATGCCCCAGATCGCCATCGCCTGGCCGTGTTTTTCCACCGGGTAGGAGTCCAGCAGCACCGACTGGGACAGCGGCACCAGGGCGGCGCCGAAAATGCCCTGCAGGATGCGGAACATCACCATCTGGTCGAGATTGGCGGACAAGCCACAAAGACCCGAGGCCACCGTGAAGCCGGCCACCGACCACAGGAACAGCCGGCGTCGGCCCAGCCGGCCGGCGAAGAAGCCCACCGCCGGGGTCATGATCGCCGCCGAGACAATATAGGAGGTCAGCACCCAGGTGATCTGGTCGGTGCTCGCCGACAGGCTGCCCTGCATGTGCGGCAGAGCCACGTTGGCGATGGTGGTGTCGAGCACCTGCATCACCGTGGCCAGCATGATGCTGACGGTGACCAGGCGCTGGTCGTTAATGCGCGGCATCGGCGGTCCGCGCCGGTTCAGCGGCGTCGTCGAACAGGGTAACGCCGGTGTCGATGGCGATTTCCGCGCTCATGCCGGAGCGCAGGGGCGGCTTGCCGTCCAGGTCCTCCAGACGCAGTTTCACCGGCACCCGCTGCACCACCTTCACCCAGTTGCCACTGGCGTTCTGCGGCGGAATCAAGGCGTATTCCGAGCCGGTGGCCGGGCTCAGGCTCTGCACCGTGGCCTTCCAAACCACCCCCGGATAACTGTCCACTTCCACCTCCACGCTCTGCCCTTCGCGGACATTGGTGAGCTGGGTCTCCTTGAGGTTGGCTTCCACCCAGGCGGAGCGGTTCTTGGCCAGGGTGAACACCGGCACCCCGGCATTGACGCGCTCGCCGACCAGCGGCGTGTTGCCGCCGATCACGCCGTCCGCCGGCGCCAGGATGCGGGTGTGCGCCAGGTCATAGCGGGCCCGGTCCAGCTTGGCGGTGGCCGCCTGATAATCCGGGTGTTCTTCCACGGCCACATCCGGGCCGCCGCCCAGCTTGGCCTTGAGGCTGGCCAGCTCCTGCTCGGTCACCGCCTTCTGGGCGCCGGCCTGGTCCCGTTTCTGGCGGGCACCGTCCAACTGCGAGCGGGACACCGCCACCCGGTCCAGCCCCTGGTAGCGCTCCAGCTCCCGCTGATGGTAAGCCAGATCCCGCTCCGCCTGGGCGTGCTGGGCCTGCAGCCGGGCGTAGTCGGCCCGCTCGGAGAGAATGCGGTTGCGCACCGCCTGCTGGTCGGCGCGGGCCTCTTCCAGCGCAATGCGATACGGCTCCGGGTCCACCTCGGCCAGAACCTGGCCCTGGTGCACCGCCTGGTTGCGCTCCACCTCCACCCGCGTCAGTGGCCCGCTCACGTCAGCGGTGAGCGAGATCATGTCGATCTTCACATAGGCGTTTTCGGTGCTGACGTAGCGGCGGCCGCCGAGCAGCAGCCAGAGCACCACCGCCAGGGCGACGATCAGACCCAGGCCCATGGCCAGGCGGCGGTTGCGTTGTGTCGTGGTCACGTGGTCATTCCCCCTGCTCGGTGTGATCGGTGCGCTGGCAAAGATTGGCGCGCATGCGCTCAAGCACCCGGGTCAAGGTCTCGATGTCCTCCGCCGGGATGCCGTCCAGCGCCTGAAGGCGGGTTTCAACGGCCAGTTCGCGCAGACGCGCCAGCGCCGGCGCCGCCCGTTCGGTGAGATAGACCCGGCGCCGGCGGCGGTCGGTGGCGTCGGCGCGGCGCTCCACCAGCCCCTCCTCCTCCAGCCGCTCCAGCTGGCGGGTCAGGGAAATCGGCGCCACATCCATGATCTCGGCCAGGGCGGCCTGGTGGATGCCTTCGCGGTGCGTCAGATTCCACAGCACCTGCCAGCGGGCGCGCGTGAGCCCCTGCTCCCGGGCCCGGCGGTCGAACTCGCGGCGCAGCATGCGCGCCACATCGTGCAACCCCAGGCCCACGGTGGTGTCCTTGTTCATCACGGCCTCATTCGTAAGCCAACTTATTTTAAGCAAGCTTACAACCGACAAAACAGTAAAGCAAGTTGCCTTATATTTTCAATCCGGACACCGACCGTGGAGGCAGGCGGCTTCCACGCGGACGGTGGAAGCCGGAGAGCGTAACGTCAGTGGGCGACGGCGGGCGCCGTCATGGTATTGGTGGAGACCTGATCGCCCGCCGGGGCGGCGGCGTTCTCCTCCTCCGAGGCGGGAGTTTCGGTGGCCGGCGTCACCGGGGCAACGGGCGCCAGGGGCGGTTCCACGAGAGGCGCTTCCTCCAGGCCCACCAGTACCTGGTCATCCAGTTTCCACATGGCGCCGGTGGCCGGATCCACGATCAGGATGCCGAGCAGGCCGCCAAAAACGATATTCCCCCAGTACCAACCGTCCATGGAGGCATTCAGCGGCACCGTGGAACTGTTAAAACCCTCATGCTCGAAGGTCACCTGATATTTTGCCCCCGAGAAAAAGCCATTTTTAGCGGGCAGGCTGATCATGGCCGGCGTAACGCCGGCGGCGATACGTTTCCCGGAACGCTGATTGGTCACCACATAATTGGCACGCTCGGGAGAACTTTGCAGGCTGACCGAGTATGAAGAGTCGGAGACGATGGACGCGCAACCCGATAATTGAATGGCGACGGCCAGGGCGGCCGCGCTGGTTATTGCTTTCATTTTATATTCCCTTCCATTAGGCAAAAAAAAGCCCGCCGATACGGGCGGGCTTTTTATTTTAGCCAAATGTAAAAGGAATGTAATACCCCTTTTTAAACCTCTTTGGCTTCCTTCATGGACAGCTTGATGCGGCCACGCTGATCCACGTCCAGGACTTTCACCTTGATGATGTCGCCCTCGTTGACGTAGTCGGTGACCTTCTCCACCCGCTCCTCGGCGATCTGGGAGATGTGCAGCAGGCCTTCGGTACCGGGCATGATCTGCACGAAGGCACCGAAGTCCACCACGCGCATGACCTTGCCTTCGTAGATCTTGTCGATCTCGGCCTCGGCGGTGATCTCCTCCACGCGGCGCTGGGCCTCGCCGGCGGCTTCGCGGGTTTCACCGTAGATCTTGACGCTGCCATCGTCCTCGATGTCGATGGTGCACTTGGTTTCCTCGGTCAGCGCGCGGATGGTGGCGCCGCCCTTGCCGATCACGTCGCGGATCTTCTCCGGGTTGATCTTCAGGGTGATCAGGGTGGGGGCGTTCTCGGACACCTGGCTGCGCGACTCGCGGATCGCCTTGCCCATTTCGCCGAGAATGTGGAGGCGGCCTTCGCGGGCCTGCTCCAGGGCCTTCTCCATGATCTCTTCGGTGATGCCCTCGATTTTGATGTCCATCTGCAGAGCGGTGACGCCGCGCTCGGTGCCGGCCACCTTGAAGTCCATATCGCCCAGGTGGTCTTCGTCACCGAGGATATCGGACAGTACCGCGTAGCGGCCGTCGCCTTCCTTGACCAGGCCCATGGCGATGCCGGCCACCGGCGCGCTCAGGGGTACACCGGCGTCCATCAGCGCCATGGAGGTACCGCACACGGACGCCATGGAGGAGGAACCGTTGGATTCGGTGATCTCGGAGACCACGCGAATGGTGTAGGGAAAGTCCTGCTCGTTGGGCACCACCGCTTCCACGCCACGGCGGGCGAGGCGGCCGTGGCCGATTTCACGACGCTTGGGGGAGCCCATCATGCCGGTCTCGCCCACGCAGTACGGGGGGAAGTTGTACTGCAGCATGAAGTGATCCTGGCGCGAGCCTTCCAGGGCGTCGATCAGCTGCGCGTCGCGCATGCCGCCCAGGGTGGCGGTGACGATGGCCTGGGTTTCACCACGGGTGAACAGGGCGGAACCGTGGGTTTTCTTGAGCACGCCCACCTCACAGTCGATGGCGCGCACCGCGTTCAGGGCACGGCCGTCGATGCGCGGCTTGCCGGACAGCACGCCTTCGCGCACCACGCTCTTCTCCACCTTGCCGAACAGGTCCTTGACCTCGCCGGCTTCCGGCGCGCCTTCCTCGCCGGTGGCGAATTCGGCCACGCAGGCTTCACGCAGCTCGCCGACTTTCTGGTAGCGGGCCATCTTCTCGGTGATGGTGTACGCCTCCACCAGGGCCCCTTCGTACTTGGCCTTGATCGAGCTCTTCAGGGCGTCGTTGTCCTGGGGCGCCTGCCAGTCCCAGGCCGGCTTGCCGGCTTCGGCGGCGAATTCCTTGACGCCGTTGATCACTGACTGCATTTCCTGATGCCCGAACAGCACCGCGCCCAGCATCTGGTCCTCGCTGAGCTCCTCGGCTTCGGATTCCACCATCAACACCGCGGCCTCGGTACCGGCCACCACCAGGTTCAGATTGGAGGATTCCAGCTCGGTGTAGCTCGGGTTGAGCAGGTAGAAGCCGTCCTTGAAACCGACCCGGGCGGCGCCGATCGGGCCGTTGAAGGGAATGCCGGAAATCGCCAGGGCGGCGGACGTGCCGATCATGGCGGCAATGTCCGGATCCTGGTTCTTGTCCGAGGACATCACCGTGGCCACCACCTGCACTTCGTTCATGAAGCCGTTCGGGAACAGCGGGCGGATCGGCCGGTCGATCAGCCGGCTGGTCAGGGTTTCCTTCTCGCTGGGACGGCCCTCGCGCTTGAGGAAGCCGCCGGGAATGCGGCCGGTGGAGTAGGTTTTTTCCTGGTAGTTCACGGTGAGCGGGAAGAACGGCTTGCCCGGATCCGCTTCTTTTTTGCCGACCACGGTCACCAGTACCTGGGTGTTACCGATGGTCACCATCACGGCGGCGGTGGCCTGGCGGGCAATGCGGCCCGTCTCCAGCACCACGGTGTGGTCGCCGTATTGAATTTCCTTGCGTACTGTATTGAACATATCGCGTCTCTTCTCTCGTTCGTCGCTTACTCTGCGTCTCTATCCTTTCTGCCGGGGCATGATAACCCGCCACCGGCCGGCACCACAGCCTTTTACGGTGTGGTAAATACGGTGTCCCAAAACAACGGAAGCCCGGCACCGGGCCGAGCTTCCGAGGTATCGCGGTCGGGGGCTGCTTAGCGGCGCAGGCCCAGACGCTCGATCAGCTTCAGGTAGCGGTCGCGGTTCTTGCCGGCCAGGTAGTCCAGCAGCTTACGGCGCTGGTTGACCATGCGGATCAGGCCGCGGCGGCTGTGGTGATCCTTGTTGTGGTCCTTGAAGTGACCCTGCAGCTGATTGATGTTCTCGGTCAGCAGGGCAACCTGGACTTCCGGGGAACCGGTGTCGCCTTCCTTAACGCCGAAGTCTTTCAGGATCTGTGCTTTCTGTTCGGTGCTCAAAGCCATTTTCATTGCTCCAATATGCAATGGGTGTCACGGTCGGCCGTGCATATTTACAGCCGCCGTCCTCAGGAAACCAGACGACGCGGCGCGATGCGCCCGTCTTCCAGTACTTCACCGACCCCCATGAAGGTGTCGGTGGAAGCTTCATAAAGACTGACCCAGCCATCCTGCGGCCGGTCGCCGGCCATTACCGGCTGTCCCTGGCGCAGGTAATAGGCCGCGTTGTCGCCCAGGGCGACGCGCGGCCAGTCTGCCACGCTGGTGGATAAAGGCAAGAGGTAATCGTCCAGGGCCTCGAAGCCCCCCTCCGCCTTGATGTTCCCCAGCTGCTCCAGGGTCATCATGCGCTCCGCCGGGTAAGGTCCGGCGGACAGCCGGCGCAGCCCGATCACGTGGGCCCCGCAACCCAGCACCTCGCCCACGTCCTCCACCAGGGAGCGTACGTAGGTGCCCTTGGAGCAGGCCACTTCGAACTCCAGCCGGTCGCCGTCCAGCAGACGGGCGCCGAGGATTTCGTGGATGGTCACCGCCCGTGGCTTGCGCTCCACGGTGATGCCTTCCCGGGCCAGCTTGTAGAGCGGCGTGCCGTTGTGCTTGATCGCCGAGTACATGCTGGGCACCTGTTCGATGTCGCCCAGGAACCGGTCCAGGGCTTCCAGTGCCCGCGCCTCGCTGACGTCCACCGGCCGGGTGTCACGCACCTCGCCATCGGCGTCGCCGGTCTCGGTGGTCACCCCCAGTTGGGCGGTAACCTGATAGCGCTTGTCCGCGTCCAGCAGAAACTGGCTGAACTTGGTCGCCTCGCCAAAACAGATCGGCAGCATGCCGGTGGCCAGCGGATCCAGGCTGCCGGTATGGCCGGCCTTGGCGGCGGCGAACATTTTCTTGGCCATCTGCAGGGCGCCGTTGCTGGTTACGCCCTGGCTCTTGTCGAGCAACAGAATGCCATTGAGAGTACGACCTCCACGGCGCCGTTTTCCCACTGTCTCTGCTCCGTGATCAATCGTGATTGGTATCGGTGTCGTCTTCCGGGCGCAGTTCCCGGTCCTCGGCACGGGCTTCGTCGATCAGCCTGGACAGCTCAGACGCCCGTTCCGGGGTTTTGTCGTAGTGAAACCGCAGGCGCGGCGTGGTGCGGGTATTCAGCGACTGGGCCAGGGACGAGCGCAGGAAACCGGCGGCGCCGGTCAGAACCTGCTCGGCTTCGCGGCCGGCGTCCTCGCCTTCCCCCAGCAGGGTGAAGTAGACGTCCGCGTAGGCCAGGTCCCGGGCCACGGTCACGTCCTGCACCGTGACCAGACCGATGCGCGGGTCCTTCAGTTCGAACTGAAGCACCCGCGACAGCTCGCGCTGGATCTGGTCGGCGATGCGGTCGGTGCGCTGGAAACCGCTGGGGCGACGGTGACGGCTCATGGCTTGGCGCGCCTACAGGCTGCGCGCCACCTCCTTGACCTCGAACACTTCGATCTTGTCGCCTTCCTTGACGTCGTTGTAGCTCTTCACGGCGATACCGCACTCCATGCCGTTGCGCACTTCCGCGACGTCGTCCTTGAAGCGGCGCAGGGACTCCAGCTCGCCTTCGAACACCACCACGTCGTCACGCAGCACGCGGATCGGCCGGTTCCGGTAGAGGGTACCCTCGACCACCATACAGCCGGCCACGGCGCCGAATTTGGAGGACCGGAACACATCGCGCACTTCCGCGGTGCCCAGGATTTCCTCCCGTTTCTCCGGTGCCAGCAGACCGCTCATGGCCTGTTTGACGTCGTCGATCAGCTCGTAGATCACACTGTAGTAGCGCAGATCGATGCCTTCCTGCTCGCACAGACGCTTGGCCTTGGAGTCGGCGCGCACGTTGAAGCCCAGCAGCACCGCCTCGCTGGTCATCGCCAGGTTGACGTCGGATTCGTTGATCGCGCCCACGCCGGCGGACACCAGGCTCACCTTCACCTCGTCGGTGGACAGGTCGTTGAGCGCACCGATCAGGGCTTCCAGGGAACCGCGCACGTCGGTCTTCAGCACGATATTGACCTGGCTGGCCTCGGCGCTGCCCATATTCTCGAACAGGTTCTCCAGCTTGGAGGCCTGCTGACGCTTGAGTTTGACGTCGCGGTCGCGCTCCTGACGGAATTCCGCCACTTCCCGGGCTTTCTTCTCGTCGGGCAGCACCTGCACCTGCTCGCCGGCTTCCGGCGCGCCGTCCAGGCCCAGCACTTCCACCGGAATGGAAGGGCCGGCTTTCTTCACCTGTTGACCGTTCTCGTCCACCAGGGCGCGTACGCGGCCGTAGTGGGCACCGGCCAGCAGCATGTCGCCGACGTTCAGTTCACCGGACTGCACCAGGATCGAGGCCACGGTACCGCGACCTTTCTCGATGCGGGATTCGATCACCACGCCACTGGCCGGGCCGGTGGCCGGGGCTTTCAGCTCCAGCAGTTCGGACTGCAGCAGCACCGCGTCGAGCAGATCGTCAATGCCCTCGCCGGAATGGGCGGATACATTGATGAACTGGTATTCACCACCCCAGGCTTCCGGGATCACGTCCTTGGTGGCCAGCTCGTTCTTGACCCGGTCCGGATCGGCGTTTTCCTTGTCGATCTTGTTGACCGCGATGATCAGCGGCACACCGGCGGCCTTGGCGTGGTTGATCGCTTCCTCGGTCTGCGGCATCACGCCGTCGTCCGCCGCCACCACGATGATGACGATGTCGGTGGCCTTGGCGCCACGGGCGCGCATGGCGGTGAACGCCGCGTGGCCCGGGGTATCCAGGAAGGTGATCATGCCCTTCTCATGCGGCACGTGGTAGGCGCCGATGTGCTGGGTAATGCCGCCGGCTTCGCCGGCCGCCACCTTGGCCTTGCGGATGTAATCGAGCAGCGAGGTCTTGCCGTGGTCCACGTGGCCCATGATGGTGACCACCGGAGCGCGGGACTCGCTGTCGATGCCGCTGTAGTCGGCCAGGGTCGCCAGATCGTCTTCCAGGGCCTCTTCCTCGCCCTTCACCAGCTTGGGCGTATGCCCCATTTCCTCGGTGAGCAGTACCGCCGTTTCCTGGTCGATGTGCTGGTTCACGGTGGCCATCTCGCCCATCTTCATCATCGCTTTGATGAGTTCCTTGGACTTGATGTTCATGCGCTGGGCCAGCTCGGCCACGGTGATGGTTTCGGGAATTTCGACGTCGTAGACCATTTTCTCCGTGGGGCTCTTGAACCCGTGCTGTTTATTCATGGAGCTCTTCATCTGGCCGTGGGCCACGCCGGCACTTTTCGGCTTGCGGCGACGACGGCGGGACTGACGCTCCTCGGTGCGGTAGCCGGCTTCAACGGCATCGCGGACGATGGAGGAACTCTTATCTTCCTCCTCCTCACGCGGCTGTTCCTGCCCTTCGCCACCGCGCTTCTCCAGCTCCTCGGCGATGCGCTTGGCTTCCTCGGCGGTACGCCGGGCGGCCTCTTCCTCGGCTTTCTTGCGCTGTTCAGCTTCCTGCTTGCGGCGTGCCTCGTCGGCTTCACGCTGCTTGCGCTCCTCGGCCTCGCGCTGGGCGCGCTCTTCCTCGGTTTCTTCCTTCTGCGCTTTCTTGGCGGCTTTCGGCACGCTGGCGCGCTTGGATTTCTCCTGGGAGGCTTTTTCTTCCTCGGCGGCGCGCTCCTTCTCGGCGCGGGCCTTGGCTTCCTGCTCGCGACGCAGGGCCTCTTCCTCTTCCACCTTGCGTTTGGCCTCTTCTTCCTCGGCCTTGCGCTTGGCTTCTTCCTCCGCCAGACGCGCCGCTTCTTCCTCGGCCGCCTTGCGCTCGGCTTCCAGCCGCTCTTCTTCCTCGATGCTGGCGCGCTTCACGTAGGTGCGTTTCTTGCGCACTTCCACGTTCACGGTCTTCGCCTTGCCCGCCGCGCCGGTGGTCTTGATGGTGCTCGTGGAGCGGCGTTTCAGGGTGATCTTGCTGGGCTCCGACGACTGGGCACCATGGGACTTGCGCAGGTGCGCGAGCAGCTGCTGCTTCTGTTCATCGGAGACCCCTTCACCGGCATCGGTGTGGGGCAGCCCGGCTTCCTTCATCTGCGTGAGCAGCGTGTCCACCGGAATACCTACCACATCGGCCAGTTTCTTTACGGTCGTTTCTGCCATGTCAGCAACACTCTCCTGTCCGCGTCTGGGTGGCGCCCTGCTAATCCGGCCAGCGTTACTCGCCGGCTTCCTCGCCTGCAAACCAGGGGGCGCGAGCGGTCATGATCAATTGTGCCGCGCGCTCTTCGTCCATCCCCTCGATGTCGAGCAGGTCGTCCACCGCTTGTTCGGCAAGGTCCTCCATGGAGACGATGCCTTTTGAGGCCAGCTCCACCGCCAGATCACGATCCATGCCCTCCATGTTGAGCAGATCATCGGCGGGTTCGGCCTGTTCGAATTTCTCTTCGGACACCAGGGCCCGGGTCAGCAGCGCGTCCTTGGCGCGCTGGCGCAGGGCTTCCACGATGTCCTCGTCAAAGCCCTCGATGGCGAGCATCTCTTCGGTGGGCACGTAGGCCACTTCCTCGAGGGTGGAGAAACCTTCCTCCACCAACACGGCGGCCACGTCCTCGTCCACGTCCAGATACTCGATAAAGCTCTGCAGCGCCTGTTCCGCTTCCTGCTGCTGCTTGTTCTCCGCCTCATCGATGGTCATCACGTTCAGCTCCCAGCCGGTCAGCTCGGAGGCGAGGCGGATATTCTGCCCGCTGCGGCCGATGGCCTGGGCCAGGGCGGATTCGTCTTCCACCGCGATGTCCATGGTGTGGCTTTCCTCATCGACCACGATGGACGCCACCTCGGCGGGCTGCATGGCATTGATCACCAGCTGCGCCGGGTTGTCGTCCCACAGCACGATGTCGATGCGCTCGCCGGCCAGTTCGTTGGACACCGCCTGCACACGGGCGCCGCGCATGCCGACGCAGGCACCCACCGGGTCGATGCGCTGATCGTTGGTCTTCACCGCGATCTTGGCGCGGGAGCCCGGATCGCGGGCGGCGCCCTTGATCTCGATCAGCTCCTCGCCGATCTCCGGCACCTCGATCTTGAACAGCTCGATGAGCATCTCCGGGCAGGCGCGGCTGGCGAACAGCTGCGGGCCCCGGTTCTCTTCGTTGACGCCCAGCAGGTAGGCACGCAGACGGTCGTTCTGGCGCACGCTCTCGCGGGTGATCATATGCTCCCGGGTGATCAATGCCTCGGCATTGCCGCCCAGGTCGAGCACGATGGCGTCGCGGCTGGATTTTTTCACCACGCCGCTGATCAGCTCGCCGATACGGTCGCGGTATTCCTCGATGATCTGCCGGCGCTCCGCTTCGCGGACTTTCTGCACGATCACCTGCTTAGCGGTCTGGGCGGCGATGCGGCCGAACGCCTCGGACTCGATTTCCTGTTCGTGGATATCGCCGATCTGAAGGCTTTCGTTCTCTTCATGGGCTTCGTCCAGCGTCAGCTGGCGGCCGAATTCGAACAGCTCTTCGTCGGGCACCACGTGCCAGACGCGGAAGGTGCGGTAGTCGCCGCTGACGCGGTCGATCTCCACGCGGATTTCCACGTCTTCTTCCTTGAAGCGTTTCTTGGTCGCCGCCGCCAGGGCCGATTCGATGGCCTCAAAAATCACATCGCGGCTGACGCCCTTCTCGTTGGAAACGGTTTCCGCTACCAGCAGGATCTCTTTGTTCATGGCCAGGCCTTTACCTATGTCTCCGGGGCGCGCTCAATCGAAGCGGGGCTTCAATCGGGCACGGTCCACCTGACTGTAGGGAACACGCAGGGTTTCGCCATCGAGCGTCACCGCCAGCGTATCGCCATCCACGGCAACCAGGGTCGCCGTTATTTTACGCTTGCCCGCGATCGGAGCCAGCAACGTGAGTTGCACGTCCTCGCCCTGATAACGGTCAAATTGGGAAAGTTCGAAGAGTGGGCGATCCAGACCCGGAGAGGATACTTCCAGGTTGTATTCGCCGGGGATCGGATCTTCCACGTCGAGCAGGCCGCTGACTTCGTTGCTTACGCGGGCGCAATCGTCAACGTTGATGCCGTCCTCGTGATCAATGAAAAGGCGCAATACCGCACCACGCCCCTGGAGGTACTGGATACCCCAAAGCGTGTAACCCAGGTCTTCCACCAGCGGAGCCAGAAGCTCCTTGAGTTGTTCGGTGCGTTTCGACATCTAACCTCTGCGTCGTGGTCTTTTGCCGGCGTCCTTTACCGGCGTCACAAACAAAAAATGGGCCTGACGCCCATTTCCCACTATCGACCCGGTTGTATAGCAAAAAGCCCCTATAGAGGGGCTTTTTGTTGTTCAGAACCGGATCGGTTCCGACAAGTGGTAGCGGGGGCAGGATTTGAACCTACGACCTTCGGGTTATGAGCCCGACGAGCTACCAGACTGCTCCACCCCGCACTTGAAATCGAGCGCAAATACTAAGGATTCGCGCGGGCCTTGTCAATCCGATTCGAGAAAAAAGTATTTATTTTTCCGAATCTTAAGGAGCGGGTTCCGCCACGAACCCATCCTGATTTTGGTGCCGAAGGCTGGGCGGAAAGCCCCGCTTTCCGCGCCAACGCAGCGGCGGGATATCGCCCGCCGCGTCTCGGCGTTGGCCGGCAGGCCGGCCGAGAAACATAAGAAGGTTCCGAACGGAACCTGTCCTTATTTTGGTGCCGAAGGCCGGACTTGAACCGGCACGACCGTAAGGTCACTACCCCCTCAAGATAGCGTGTCTACCAATTCCACCACTTCGGCGAAGAACACGTTTACTGCGCCGGCTGAGACGGTGTCTCATCCGGGGCCGGGGATTCTAACTCAGCCGCCGGCACATCTAAAGCCTCATTTTGGGAATTCGCCGAGGGCTCATTTTCTGAACCCGCGGGCGCATCACCGGACTCCATGGCCGGCACGTCGCCAGCGGACTGACCGGCACCGGCGGGCACATCGCCGCCTTGCTGGTCCATGGCCGGCACGTCCTGCTCATCCACCGATTCCAGCGCCGGCAGAATGCTGCCACCGCCGGAAACTTCCTGGCGCGCCATCCAGGCCAGGCCCAGGCTGGTGATGAAGAACACCACCGCCAGAGCGGCCGTGGAACGGGTCAGGAAATTGGCGGAGCCGGCACTGCCGAACACGGTCTGCGAACCGCCACCACCAAAAGAGGCACCGGCGTCGGCACCTTTGCCGTGCTGAATCAGGATCAGGCCGATAAGACCCAACGCCGCCAGCACGTGCACCACATGAAGCACAATATCCATAATCAACCTGCCGCCCGACAAATGGCGATAAATTCTTCTGCCTTCAGGGATGCCCCGCCAATCAGACCACCGTCGATGTCCGGCTGGGCAAACAGAGGGGCGGCATTATCCGCCTTTACACTGCCGCCGTAAAGGATACGCAGCCGCCCGGCGATGTCCGCGTCGCGATCGGCCACCGCCGCGCGCAGGCCGGCGTGCACCGCCTGGGCCTGTTCCGGCGTGGCGGTGAGGCCGGTGCCGATGGCCCAGACCGGCTCATAGGCCAGTACCGCGCGCTCCAGGGCCTCGACGCCGGCGGCTTCCACCACCGCCATCAATTGCCGCACCACCACCTGGTCGGTCTCTTCCGCTTCGCGCTGACGCAGCGTCTCGCCCACGCACAGAATCGGCGTGAGCCCCGCTTCCCGGGCGCGCAGAAACTTGCTCACCACCTGATCGTCATCCTCGCCGTACAGTTGACGACGCTCGGAATGGCCGACGATGACGAAGCGGCAGCCGAACTCCAGCAGCATCTCCGCGGACACCTCGCCGGTGAAGGCGCCATCACCGTGGTCCGCCAGATTCTGGGCGCCCAGGTCCAGGCCGGAACCGGCCAGGGCCTCGCCCAGCGCCGGCAGATAGGGATAGGGCGGGCACAGCGCCACCTCCACGCCTTCCGGCTTACCGTCGCGCAGCGCCGCGGCCAGCTCCCGGACCAGGGCCAGCCGTCCATTCATCTTCCAGTTGCCCGCCACCAGCGGAGTTCTTGTCATTCCAGGTTTCCCCTTATCTGCATCCGCGTCTTTCACGGCGATGCGCCCCAATCAGGCGATCGCCGCCTCGACGGCCTCCGCCAGCCGGCGGCAAAGCCGCGCCACCTGCTCGCCGTCCTTGCCTTCCACCATCACCCGCACCAGCGGCTCGGTGCCGGACGGGCGCAGCAATACACGACCGTTCTTGCCCAGTTCCCGCTCCACCGCCGCCAGTTCCTCGCGCAGATGGGCGTCGTCCTGGTAGCCGTCGCGGCGGGCGCCGCGCACATTGATCAGCGTCTGCGGCAGCAGCGGCGCTTCCGCCGCCACCTCGCGCAGGGTGCGCTGCTCGCGGCGCAGCGCGTCCAGCACCTGCAGGGCGGCCACGGTGCCGTCTCCGGTGGAGGTACGGTCCAGGCACACCAGATGGCCGGAATTTTCGCCGCCCAGCAGCCAGCCCCGGTCGTCGAGCTGCTCCATCACGTAACGGTCGCCCACCTTGGCGCGAGCGAACGGGATGTCCAGGGCGCCCAGGGCCAGTTCCAGGCCCAGGTTGGACATCAGGGTGCCGACCACGCCGCCGTCCAGCCGTCCCCGGCGGTGGCGGTCGCGGGCAATGATATAAAGCAGCTGGTCACCGTCCACCAGCTGCCCCTGGTCATCCACCATGATCAGCCGGTCCGCGTCACCGTCCAGCGCCAGCCCCAGATCCGCCTTTTCCTCCAGCACGCGCCGGCAGAGCGCGTCGGGCTTGGTGGAGCCGCATTCCCGGTTGATATTGAAACCGTCCGGCTGGTTGGCCATGGGCACCACCTGGGCGCCCAGTTCCTCCAGCACATCCGGGGTGATGTGGTAGGCGGCGCCGTTGGCGGTGTCCACCACGATTTTGAGGCCGTGCAGGGCCAGGCCCGGCGCGGTGCTCTTGCAGAATTCGATATAGCGACCCCGGGCGTCGTCGATGCGCCGCACCTTGCCGAGCTGGTCGGTGGCCACCACCGAGATCGGCTCGTCGAGCATGCGCTCGATCTCCAGCTCGATCTGGTCGTTGAGCTTGCGCCCGTCGCCGCCGAAGAACTTGATGCCGTTGTCGGTGTAGGCGTTGTGGGAGGCGGAAATAACGATGCCCGCCTGGGCGTGCAGGGTGCGGGTGAGATAGGCGATGGCCGGCGTCGGCATCGGCCCCAGCAGGCGCACGTCCACGCCGGCGGCGGAGATGCCGGCCTCCAGGGCGGACTCGAACATATAGCCGGAAATGCGCGTGTCCTTGCCGATCAGGATCTTGCTGCCGCCCCGGGCGGCCAGCACCCGGCCAGCGGCCCAGCCCAGCTTGAGCACGAAATCCGGGGTGATCGGCGGCTCGCCGACGGTACCGCGAATGCCGTCGGTACCAAAATACTTGCGACTCATCCGTTGTCTCCTTTATGGGACGCCGCCATCGGGCTGTCCCGCGCCGCCAGGGCCCGACCGGAACCGGTCAGGGACGACGATTTTTGTGATTGAGGACCGCGTGGGCAAAACGCACGCCGTCCACCGTGGCCTTGACGTCGTGGGCGCGCACGATGCGCGCGCCGCGCTCCACGCACATCACCGCCGCCGCCAGGGAGCCGGGCAGCCGTTCGTCCACCGGGCGATCCAGCACCTTGCCGATCATGCCCTTGCGCGACAGCCCCACCAGAATCGGCAGCTCCAGCGCCTTCAGTTGTTCCAGCTCCGCCAGCAACCGCAGGTTGTGGTCCAGGGTTTTGGCGAAACCGAAGCCCGGATCCACCAGCAGCCGCTCCCGGGCAATACCGGCGGCCTCGCAGGCCGCCACCCGCTCGCGCAGAAAGGCCACCACCTCGGCGGTCACGTTCTGGTAACGGGGATTATCCTGCATGTTGCCGGGCTCGCCGACCATATGCATCACACACACGGGCAGGCCGGTGGCCGCCGCCGCCTCCAGGGCGCCGGGACGGCGCAGGGAGCGCACGTCATTGATCAAGCCGGCGCCGGCGGCGGCGGTCTCGCGGATCACCGCCGGCGTGCTGGTGTCCACCGACACCACCGCGCCCAGCTCCCGGGCCAGGGCCTCGACCACCGGCACCACGCGATCCAGTTCCTCCTGCTCGGCCACCGGCTCGGCCCCCGGACGGGTGGATTCGCCGCCCACGTCGATGATCGCCGCACCCTCGTCCAGCAGCCGTGCCGCCTGACGCAGGGCGGCGTCCCGCGTGGTGTAGCGGCCGCCGTCGGAGAAGGAGTCCGGGGTCACGTTCAGGACCCCCATAACGAGGGGCGCGGACAGGTTCAGTGTCCGCGCCCCACAGCTCAGGCTGGTTGTTTCGCTCATCGACGCTGGATCAGTGCGTGTTCGCCGGTCCGCCGATGGCGTCGTCACCGGGCTTGGCATCACCGGCGGTCTCGTCGTCCGTGGACGAAGAGGTGCCGCTACCCGGGCCCTGGTCGCGCCAGTCCTTTGGCGGCCGCGGCTTGTGACCGGACATGATGTCGTTGATCTGCTCGGCGTCGATGGTCTCGTACTGCATCAGCGCTTCCGCCATCAGATCCAGCTTGTCCCGGTTCTCTTCGAGAATGGTCTTGGCCCGGGAGTAGCAGCTGTCGATGATGGCGCGCACTTCCCGATCGATCTCCTCGGAGGTCTGCTCGGACACGTGCTTGCGCTGGGACATCTGTTTGCCCAGGAACACCTCGCCTTCGTCTTCCTCGTAGGCGAGCGGCCCCATCTTCTCGCTCAGGCCCCATTTGGTGACCATGGCCCGGGCCATCTTGGTGGCCCGCTCGATGTCGTTGGAGGCACCGGTGGTGACGCCGTCGAAGCCCAGGGTCATTTCCTCGGCCAGCCGGCCGCCGTACAGCGAACAGATCGCCGACTCGATGGCGCGCTTGGACTGGGAGTACTTGTCCTCCTCGGGGAGGTACATGGTCACACCCAGGGCCCGGCCACGGGGAATGATGCTGACCTTGTAGACCGGATCGTGGTCCGGCACCAGCCGCCCGACGATGGCGTGGCCGGATTCGTGGTAGGCGGTGTTCAGCTTCTCTTTCTCGCTCATCACCATGGAGCGGCGTTCCGCGCCCATCAGGATCTTGTCCTTGGCCTTCTCGAACTCTTCCATGCTCACCATGCGCTTGTTGGCGCGGGCGGCGAACAGGGCGGCTTCGTTGACCAGGTTGGCCAGGTCGGCGCCGGAGAAACCGGGGGTGCCACGGGCCAGCACGCCGGGATCCACGTCCTCGGCCACCGGCACCGGGCGCATGTGCACCTTGAGCACCTGCTCACGGCCACGGATGTCCGGCAGCGGCACGGTTACCTGGCGGTCGAAACGGCCCGGGCGCAGCAGCGCCGGGTCAAGCACGTCCGGACGGTTGGTGGCGGCGATCACGATGATGCCATCGTTGGCGTCAAAGCCGTCCATTTCCACCAGCAGCTGGTTCAGGGTCTGTTCGCGCTCGTCGTGACCGCCGCCGAGACCGGCGCCCCGGGAACGGCCCACCGCGTCGATCTCGTCGATAAAGATAATGCAGGGGGCGTGCTTCTTGGCCTGATCGAACATGTCGCGCACCCGGGAGGCGCCCACGCCGACGAACATCTCCACGAAGTCGGAACCGGAAATGCTGAAGAACGGCACCTTGGCTTCGCCGGCGATGGCCTTGGCGAGCAGGGTTTTACCGGTACCCGGGGAGCCCACCATCAGCACGCCACGGGGAATCTTGCCGCCCAGGCGCTGGAACTTGGCCGGATCACGCAGAAACTCCACCAGCTCCTGCACTTCTTCCTTGGCCTCTTCCACGCCGGCCACATCGGCGAAGGTGGTCTTGATCTGGTCCTCGCCCATCAGCCGGGCCTTGGACTTGCCGAACGTCATCGGGCCACCGCCGCCCTTGCCGCCGCCCTGCATCTGCCGCATGAAGAAAATGAAGATCGCCAGGATCAGCAGAATCGGCAGCACCGACAGGAACAGCTGGGTCAGGAAACCCTGACGCTCCGGCTCCTTGCCGGTGACCTGCACGTTGTTCTGAATCAGCGTGGGGATCAGGTTGGTGTCCATGGCCGGCGGCTTGACGGTTTCGAAGCGGCTGCCGTCCTTCATCTCCCCGGAAATACGGGTATCGCCGATGGTGACCTGGTCCACATTGCCACTCTCCACGTTATGGATGAACGAGGAGTAGTTCAGCATTTGCTGGGAAGGCTGCGGGTTGATGCTGGAAGCCACTACATAGAGCACCCCGGCAATCACCAGCCACAGCACGATGTTCTTGGTCATGTCGTTCAAGGGAGACCTCGACTTACTGAGCGCAATAGCGCGTACTGACAGACTTGCAACTCTACACTACTTCAGGTGTGACCCCAATTGGTACACCTCGGTGGAGCGCGGCCGGCTGGCCGCCGGTTTACGGCTGACCACCTTCTTGAAGGCGCCCTGCAGGGAACGTCGATACTCGTCGAACCCCTCGCCTTGAAACACCTTGACCAGAAACTGACCGCGCGGTTGCAACACATTGACCGCCATATCCAGCGCCAGTTCGGCCAGATACATGGCCCGCGGCAGATCCACGGCCCGGTTCCCACTCATATTGGGGGCCATGTCCGACATTACAAGGTCGACCTTCTGCTCACCGAGCAGTGCAGTGATTTGCTCATAGACCGCCTCTTCCCGGAAATCCCCCTGCACGAAGGTCACGTCCGGAATGGCGTCCATGGCCAGAATGTCACTGGCCACGATAGTGCCCCGTGAACCCACCAGCCGGGCCGCCACCTGGGACCAGCCGCCGGGGGCGGCCCCCAGGTCCAGCACCCGCATGCCGGGCCGGAACAGCTTGTCCTTCTCGTGGATTTCCAGCAGCTTGAAACTGGCCCGGGAGCGGTACCCTTCCGCCTGCGCCTTCGCCACCCAGTGGTCGTCGAAGTGCTCCCGGAGCCAGCGCTGGCTGCTTTTTGATCGCGCCATGGGTCAGCGCCCCTCGCATCGGTGGGTTTCGGGGTCTAGAATAGCGCCCCCGTTTTGGAGAAGATCATGCCCCTGAGCCCGTTGGACAAGAAACGCCTGCGCCGTATCGGCCACCACCTCAAGCCGGTGCTGCTGTCCGGCGACAAGGGCCTCAGCGACACCTTCGTGGAAGAGCTTCAGGCGCGGCTGGAGGATCATGAGCTGATCAAGGTGAAGATCAGCGCGCCCACCCGGGACGAGCGGGCCCGCATGATCGACGAGCTGTGCGAGCGCAGTGGCGCGGAACTGGTACAGCGCATCGGCAATATCGCCCTGCTCTACCGTGCCGCCGCCAAACCCAATCCCAAGCTGTCCAATATTCTGCGCGCCCAGGATCAGTGATGCAGGAAGGAGCGCCTCAGCGGTGCTCCACCTTGTCCACTTCGTATTCCTTGACGCCGCCCGGCGTCTCGATCTGCACCACGTCGCCTTCCTCGCGGCCGATCAGGCCCCGGGCGATCGGTGAGTTGACGCTCAGCTTGCCGTTCTTGATGTCCGACTCATCGTCACCGACGATCTGGTAGACCTTCTCTTCGTCGGTATCCACGTCCAGGATCGTCACCGTGACCCCGAAAATCACCTTGCCGGTGTTCTCCAGGCTGGTGATGTCGATGATCTGGGCGTTGGAAAGCTTGCCCTCGATTTCCTGGATGCGCCCCTCACAGAACCCCTGCTGCTCACGGGCGGCGTGGTATTCGGCGTTTTCCTTCAGATCGCCGTGCTCGCGGGCCTCGGCGATGGCGGCGGAAATTCGCGGGCGGTCCACCTTCTTGAGCTGGTCGAGTTCCTTGCGCAGGGCATCGGCGCCAGCGACCGTCATGGGAACGCGTTGCATAGAAATAACCTCTTTCGTCATCCTTGGGCCGCCCCGGGGGCGGCCCGGGACGACGTTCGGTTAATGCATTTCGGCGTGCAGGTCCTGCAGACGACGGACCTGCGGCTCACCGCTGATGGCCATGGCCTGGCAGACCGCGTAGGCCGCGGTGATGGTGGTGGTGTAGAACACCTTGTGCTGCAGGGCCGAGCGGCGGATGGCGAAGGAATCGCGGATCGCCTGCTTGCCCTCGGTGGTGTTCACGATCAGCTTCACCTCGTCGTTCTTGATCATGTCGACGATGTGCGGCCGTCCTTCCAGCACCTTGTTCACCGGCTTCACCGTCAGGCCGGCTTCGGCCAGGTGAGCGGCGGTGCCCCGGGTGGCCACCAGCTCGAAGCCCAGCTCGATCAGCGAGCGGGCCACTTCCACCGCCACCGCCTTGTCCGCGTCGCGCACGGAAATAAAGGCGGTACCGCCCTCCGGCAGGCGCTCGCCGGCGCCCAGGGACGCCTTGCCGAAGGCCTCGGCGAAGGTTTCGCCAACGCCCATCACCTCACCGGTGGATTTCATTTCCGGGCCGAGGATCGGGTCCACTTTCGGGAACTTGGCGAACGGGAACACCGCTTCCTTGACGAAATAATGGCGCGGCGCCACTTCCTCGGTGAAACCCTGCTCCGCCAGGGAGGTGCCGGCCATGCAGCGGGCCGCCACCTTGGCGAGGGACACGCCGATGCACTTGGACACATAGGGGACCGTGCGCGAGGCGCGCGGGTTCACTTCCAGCACATAGACTTCGTCGCCCTTGACCGCGAACTGCACGTTCATCAGGCCGATCACGCCCAGCTCCAGGGCCATGGCGGCGGCCTGTTCGCGCATCACGTCCTGCACCGCCTTGTCCAGGGAGTACGGCGGCAGGGAGCAGGCCGAGTCACCGGAGTGCACGCCGGCCTGTTCGATGTGCTGCATGATGCCGCCGATCACCACCTGCTTGCCGTCACAGATGGCGTCCACGTCCACCTCGATGGCGTCGTCCAGGAAGCGATCGAGCAGCACCGGTGAATCGTTGGACACGCTCACCGCGTTGTTCATGTAGCTGCGCAGTTCCGCCTCGTTATAGACGATCTCCATGGCCCGGCCACCGAGCACGTAGGAGGGCCGGACCACCAGCGGATAGCCGATTTCCTCGGCCAGCTTGATGCCCTCGTCCATGGAGCGCGCGGTACGGTTGGGCGGCTGCTTGAGGCCAAGCTTGTTGACCATCTGCTGAAAGCGCTCGCGGTCCTCGGCCTCGTCGATGGCGTCCGGGCTGGTACCGATGATCGGCACGCCGAACGCCTGCAGGTCGCGAGCCAGTTTCAGCGGCGTCTGGCCGCCATACTGGACAATCACGCCCTTGGGCTTTTCCTTGTCGACGATGGCCAGCACGTCTTCCAGGGTGATCGGCTCGAAGTAGAGCCGGTCGGAGGTGTCGTAGTCGGTGGACACGGTTTCCGGGTTGCAGTTGACCATGATGGTCTCGTAGCCGTCGTCCTTCATGGCGAAGGCGGCGTGGACACAACAATAGTCGAACTCGATGCCCTGGCCGATACGGTTCGGCCCGCCGCCGATCACCATGATCTTGTCACGGTCGGAGGGGTTCGACTCGCACTCCTCGTCGTAGCTGGAGTACATGTAGGCGGTGCTGGTGGCGAATTCCGCCGCGCAGGTGTCGACCCGCTTGAACACCGGCATCACGTCCAGTTCGCGGCGCTTGAGGCGCACGTCCACTTCCTTGACGCCCAGCAGCTGCGCCAGGCGCGCGTCGGAAAAGCCCTTGCGCTTGAGCTGATAGAGCCGCGTTTTGCCCAGATCGCTGAAGGTCCCGGCGGCCACCGCCTTCTCTTCGTTGATCAGGTCGGCGATCTGCACCAGGAACCAGCGATCTATCTGGGTGATGTTGAACACGTCGTCGACGCTCATCCCGCTGCGGAAGGCGTCGCCGACGATCCAGATCCGCTCCGGCCCGGGCGTGGACAGCAGTTGGGCAATGCGCTCGGCGGCGTCCGGCGCGTCCAGATCGATGTGCGGGTCGAAACCGACGGAATCGGTTTCCAGGCCGCGCAGGGCCTTGTGCAGGGATTCCTGGAAGTTGCGGCCGATGGACATCACCTCGCCCACGGACTTCATCTGGGTGGTGAGCACCGGATCGGCGGCGGCGAACTTCTCGAAGTTGAAGCGCGGAATCTTGGTGACCACGTAATCGATGGACGGCTCGAAGGACGCCGGGGTGGCACCACCGGTGATCTCGTTCTGCAGCTCGTCGAGGGTGTAGCCCACCGCCAGCTTGGCGGCCACCTTGGCGATCGGGAAGCCGGTGGCCTTGGAGGCCAGCGCCGAGGACCGCGATACCCGCGGGTTCATCTCGATCACCACCATGCGGCCTGTGTCCGGGCACATGCCGAACTGCACGTTGGAGCCGCCGGTTTCCACGCCGATTTCGCGCAGCACCGCCAGGGAGGCATCGCGCATCACCTGGTATTCCTTGTCGGTGAGCGTTTGCGCCGGGGCCACGGTGATGGAATCGCCGGTGTGCACGCCCATCGGATCGAAGTTCTCGATGGCGCAGACGATGATGCAGTTGTCGTTCTTGTCGCGAACGACCTCCATCTCGTATTCCTTCCAGCCCAGCAGCGATTCGTCGATCAGCAGCTCATGGGTCGGCGAGAGATCGAAACCGCGGGTGCAGATTTCCTCGAACTCTTCCTTGTTGTACGCCACACCGCCGCCGGAGCCGCCCATGGTGAACGACGGCCGGATGATCGAGGGAAAGCCCAGCTCGGCCTGGATTTCCCAGGCCTGCTCCATGGTGCGGGCGACCTTGGCACGCGGGCACTCCAGGCCGATGTTGCGCATCGCCTTGTCGAAGCGGTCCCGGTTCTCGGCCTTGTCGATGGTGTCCGCGTTGGCGCCGATCATCTCCACGCCGAACTTCGCCAGCACGCCGTGGCGCTCCAGATCCAGGGCGCAGTTGAGCGCGGTCTGGCCGCCCATGGTGGGCAGCAGCGCGTCCGGGCGCTCCTTCTCGATGATCTTGGCCACCGTCTCCCAGGTGATGGGCTCAATGTAGGTGGCGTCCGCCATGGCCGGGTCGGTCATGATGGTGGCCGGGTTGGAGTTCACCAGGATCACCCGGAAACCTTCCTCGCGCAGGGCCTTGCAGGCCTGGGCACCGGAATAGTCGAACTCGCAGGCCTGACCAATGACGATCGGGCCGGCGCCAATGATGAGGATGCTCTGTATATCGGTTCTCTTGGGCATAGGTGCTAACCGTCAGGCGTGAATTCGGTGTTCAGCGATCGGCCCCGTGGGCCTCCATCAGCTCGATGAAATGATCGAACAGCGGCGCGCAGTCGTGCGGGCCGGGGCTGGCTTCCGGGTGACCCTGGAAGCTGAAGGCCGGCTGGTCGGTGCGGTGAATCCCCTGCAGGGTGCCGTCGAACAGGGACACATGGGTCACCTTGACGTTGTCCGGCAGGGTCTCGGCGTCCACCGCGAAACCGTGGTTCTGGCTGGTGATCATCACCGTGCCGTCGTCCAGGTTCTTGACCGGGTGGTTGGCGCCGTGGTGGCCGTTCTTCATCTTCACCGTGCGCGCGCCACTGGCCAGGCCGAGCAGCTGGTGCCCCAGGCAGATGCCGAAGGTGGGCAGCCCGGTGGCGACGATCTCGCGGATCGCATCGATGGCGTAATCGCAGGGCTCCGGGTCGCCGGGGCCGTTGGCCAGGAACACGCCGTCCGGCTGCATGGCCAGCACTTCGGCGGCCGGGGTCCGCGCCGGCACCACGGTGAGGTCGCAGCCGCGATCGGCGAGCATGCGCAGAATATTGCGCTTGCAGCCGTAATCGTAGGCCACCACCTTGAAGCGTGGCTCACCGCCGGGGCGGTGACCGGTGGTGCGTTCCCAGGTGCCCTCGGACCACTGGTAACGCTCCTTGACGCTCACTTCCCGGGCCAGGTCCATGCCCTTGAGACCGGGGAAGGCACGGGCGGCGGCCAGCGCTTTCTCTTCATCGATGTCGTCGCCGGCCAGGATGCAGCCGTTTTGCGCGCCCTTGTCGCGCAGAATACGGGTCAGGCGGCGGGTATCGATGTCGGCGATGGCGACGATGCCGCGTTCCTTCAGGTATTCCGGCAGGGACTGCCGGGCGCGCCAGCTGCTTACCGTCAGGGTCAGATCGCGGATCACCAGGCCGGCGGCCCAGACGCGCGCGGACTCTTCGTCCTCCGGGTTCACCCCGGTATTGCCGATATGCGGATAGGTCAGGGTCACGATCTGCTTGGCATAGGACGGATCGGTGAGAATTTCCTGATAGCCGGTCATGGCGGTGTTGAACACCACTTCACCCACGGTTTCACCCGTGGCGCCAATCGCGACACCCCGAAAGAGACTACCGTCTTCCAGAGCAAGTATGGCGGGTACCGTCAACGCAACCTCCTGGCGGATAGGGACTTGTGGAGATCGGTGGCGGGGGCCGGAACCCCTTGCGAGGTTCGCAAAAAAGCGAGATGGATTGCTCCACCTCGCTTTCAGGAAACGCGTTCTGAGGGAAAAACACCCGGTTTCACACGGCCACCCGCTCGCCCATCTTGGGCAGGCGGTATTTTAGGACGTAACCGTCCCGGTGTCACGTCACACGCCCGGATTCGCGGCAATCGCGGCTGAAAGCCGCGATAAGCGCTGTTAGCGGCCCCAGCCGGCGCTGTCGCCGGTCAGGCCGAGCACGTCCTGCATATCGAACAGGCCGCGATCATGGCCGCCCAGCCACTGGGCCGCGCGCACCGCGCCCCGGCCGAAGGACATGCGGCTGGACGCCTTGTGGGTGATTTCCACCCGCTCGCCCTCGGCGGCGAACATCACCGTGTGGTCGCCGACGATGTCGCCGGCGCGGATGGTCTCGAAGCCGATGGTGCGACGGTCGCGCTCACCGGTGCGGCCCTCGCGACCGTACACCGCGCATTCCTTCAGGTCCCGGCCGAGGGTCTGGGCCACCACTTCGCCCATGCGCAGGGCGGTGCCGGAGGGGGCGTCGATCTTGTGCCGGTGGTGGGCCTCGATCACTTCGATATCCACCTCGTCGCCGAGCACCGCGGCGGCGGTTTCCAGCAGCTTGAAGCACAGGTTCACGCCAATCGAGTAGTTGGGCGCGAAGCAGATGGCGATGTCCTCGCTGGCGTCGCGCAGCAGCGCCGTCTGTTCATCGTCCAGGCCGGTGGTGCCGATCACCAGGCGGGTGCCGGCGGCGCGGCACACCTGGATGTGGCGGGCGGTGGCCTCGGGCACGGTGAAGTCGATGAACACCTCCGCGTCGCGCACCACCTTCTCCAGGTCGTCCGCCAGGACCACGCCCAGGGCCTTACGGCCCAGCAGCTCGCCGGCGTCCACGCCGATCAGGCTGGAGCCCGGCACGTCCACGGCGGCGGCCAGCTCGGTGTCCGGATTGGCCAGGGTGGCCTCCATCAGAATCCGGCCCATGCGCCCGGCGGCGCCGATGATGCCTACTTTCATAGTGTTTCCTCAGAGCCCTTCGAAGAACCGCTTGACGCCCTCGAACCAGCTGGTGCGGCGGGGATTGTGGCGCTCGCCGCCCTTTTCCAGGGAGTCCTGGAGTTGGCGCAGCAGGTCTTTCTGGTCCCCGGACAGCTTCACCGGGGTCTCCACCACCACCTTGCACAGCAGGTCGCCGGGCGGCCCGCCCCGTACCGGGGTGACGCCCTTGCCGCGCAGCCGGAACAGTTTGCCGGTCTGGGTCTCCGGCGGCACCTTCAATTTGACCTGGCCGTTCAGGGTCGGCACATCCAGCTCGCCGCCCAGGGCCGCGTCCACGAAGCTGAGCGGCACCTCCACGTGCAGGTTCTCGCCGTCGCGCTTGAAGATGTCGTGCTCACGGACCGCCACCTGCACGTACAGATCACCGGGCGGGGCGCCGTTCATGCCCGCCTCGCCCTTGCCGGCCAGACGGATGCGGTCGCCGGTATCGACGCCGGCGGGGATCTTCACCGACAGGGTGCGCGTGGTCTGCACCCGGCCCTGGCCACCGCAGTGGCCACAGGGGTTCTCCACCACCCGGCCTTCGCCGTGGCAGGTGGGGCAGGCCTGCTGCACCGTGAAAAAGCCCTGCTGCATGCGCACCTGGCCCATGCCGTTACAGGTCGGGCAGGTCACCGGCTGCTCGCCGGCCTGGGCGCCGCTGCCGTCGCACACCTCGCAGCTGTCCCAGCTGGGCACGCGGATCTTTTCCTCGCAACCGCGTACCGCCTGCTCCAGGGTCAGCTCCAGGGTATAGCGCAGGTCGGCGCCCCGGGCCGGGCCGCGACGGCCACCGCCGCCGAAGATATCGCCGAAGATGTCACCGAAGATATCGCCGAAGCCGCCGCCACCGAAGCCGCCGGCGCCACCGCCGCCGAAGCCGCCCTGGCCGTTGACCCCGGCATGGCCGAACTGGTCGTAGGCGGCGCGCTTCTGCTCGTCGGAGAGCACCTCGTAGGCTTCCTTGGCCTCCTTGAACTTGGCCACCGCCTCCTGGTCATCCGGATTGCGGTCCGGATGGTACTTCATGGCCAGGCGTCGGTAGGCCTTTTTCAGATCCTGCTGGCCGGCGTCCTTGCCCACCCCCAGCACTTCGTAATAATCACGTTTGGACATAATTAAGGGCTGCTTTTTTACGTCGACTTTAAGCGAAGACGCCGGGCCCTGGGGCCCGGCGCTGCTGGTCCGACGTCAGACGTCTGACGTCCGACGCTTACTTCTTCTTATCGTCGTCGACTTCCTCGAACTCGGCGTCAACGACATCGTCACCGGAGGCCTTCTGCTGCTGGCCGGCGTCGGCGCCGCCCTGCTCGGCCTGCTGGGCTTCGGCATACATCTTCTGCGCCAGGGACCCGGAGGCCTCGGTGAGTGCCTTGGTCTTGGCCTCGATATCGTCCTTGTCACTGCCCTTGAGCGCCTGCTCCAGGTCGGAGATCGCCGTGTTGATGGCTTCCTTCTCCTCGTCGCTGGCCTTGTCACCCGCCTCTTCCAGGGTCTTGCGGGTGGCGTGCACCAGATGGTCGCCCTGGTTACGGGCCTGCACCAGCTCCTCGAACTTCTTGTCCTCGTCGGCGTGGGCCTCGGCGTCCTTGACCATTTGATCGATCTCGTCGTCGGACAGACCGGAGGAAGCCTTGATCTGGATCGACTGCTCCTTGCCGGTGGCCTTGTCCTTGGCGCCCACGTGCAGGATGCCGTTGGCGTCGATGTCGAAGGTCACCTCGATCTGCGGCACGCCGCGCGGCGCCGGCGGAATGTCTTCCAGGTTGAACTGGCCCAGGGACTTGTTCTGCCCGGCCTGTTTACGCTCGCCCTGCAGCACGTGCACGGTCACCGCGGTCTGGTTGTCCTCGGCGGTGGAGAACACCTGCGACGCGTTGGTCGGGATGGTGGTGTTCTTCTCGATGATCGGCGTCATCACGCCGCCCATGGTTTCAATACCCAGGGTCAGCGGGGTCACGTCGAGCAGCAGCACGTCCTTGACGTCGCCGGCCAGCACCGCGCCCTGAATGGCGGCGCCGATGGCCACGGCTTCATCCGGGTTGACGTCCTTGCGGGCGTCCTTGCCGAAGAAGTCGGCCACTTTCTTCTGCACCATGGGCATGCGGGTCTGGCCGCCCACCAGGATCACGTCGGTGATGTCGGCGGCTTTCACGCCGGCATCGGTGAGCGCGGTCTTGCACGGCTCCAGGGAGCGGGTCACCAGCTGCTCCACCAGGGATTCCAGCTTGGCGCGGGTCAGCTTCACCACCAGGTGCTTGGGACCGGTCTGGTCGGCGGTGATGTACGGCAGGTTGACCTCGGTCTGCTCCGCGGAAGACAGCTCGATCTTGGCTTTCTCGGCGGCTTCCTTGAGGCGCTGCATGGCCAGGGCGTCGCCGCCCAGGTCGATGCCGGAGTCCTTCTTGAACTGGTCGGCCAGGAAATTAATGATCGCCAGGTCGAAGTCCTCGCCACCCAGGAAGGTGTCACCGTTGGTGGCCAGCACCTCGAACTGATGCTCACCGTCCACCTCGGCGATCTCGATGATGGAGATGTCGAAGGTACCGCCACCCAGGTCGTAGACCGCGATGGTGCGGTCGCCGCCTTTCTTGTCCAGGCCATAGGCCAGGGCCGCGGCGGTGGGCTCGTTGATGATGCGCTTCACCTCGAGGCCGGCGATGCGGCCGGCGTCCTTGGTGGCCTGACGCTGGGAGTCGTTGAAGTAGGCGGGCACGGTGATCACCGCCTCGGTGACTTCCTCGCCGAGATAGTCTTCCGCGGTCTTCTTCATTTTCTTGAGGACCTGCGCGGAAATCTGCGGCGGCGCCATCTTCTCGCCTTTCACTTCCACCCAGGCGTCACCGTTGTCGGCCTTGGTGATCTTGTAGGGCACCATCTTGATGTCCTTCTGCACCACGTCGTCTTCAAAACGACGGCCGATCAGACGCTTGACCGCGTACAGGGTGTTGGTGGGGTTGGTCACCGCCTGACGCTTGGCGGCCTGACCGACGAGGATTTCGTTGTCCTCGGTGTAGGCGATGATGGACGGCGTGGTGCGCGCGCCCTCGGCGTTTTCGATTACCTTGGTTTTGTCCCCTTCCATGACAGCGACACAGCTGTTGGTGGTGCCAAGGTCGATACCAATGATCTTACCCATAATGCTCCATTCTCCTTCACACGGTCCGGACCCCTTCAGGCCGCCCGGACAGCTGAACCTTATTGACTTGCCAGCTATATGGCGGCTGGCTTGCGCTTTTCAAGAGTGCCGCGGCCGGGGCTCCGGGGAGTTCGGCGGCGCGGCGCCACGGGGCGTTCAACCGGCCTTGCTGACCACCACCCGGGCCGGGCGAATCAGACGGCCGTTGAGCAGATAGCCCTTCTCCAGCACCTCGATGACGCTGTTGGGCTCGGCGTTCGGCGCCGGCACCATGGTCATCGCTTCGTGGTGTTCCGGGTTGAACGGCTGCCCCTGGGGATCGATCTGTTCCAGGTTGTACCTGGCGAACACGTCGAGCAGCACTTTCAGGGTCAGCTCCAGGCCCTCGCGGGCGGGCTGCAGGGTCGGGTCGTCCGCGTCCAGGGTGGACAGGCCCCGTTCCAGGCTGTCGGCCACCGGCAGCAGATCGCCGGCGAACTTCTCCAGCGCGAACTTGTGGGCGCTCTCCACGTCCCGCTCGGCGCGGCGACGCACGTTCTGCATTTCCGCCTGGGCGCGCAAATCCGCCTCGGCCAGCGCCTTTTCCAGGCGGGCCACGCGCTCACGGGCCTCGGCCAGCTCCTGCTCGGCGGTGGACGCCTGGGCGTCCTCCTCGACGATCTCCGGCTCCTCGTGGGGGGCCTGCTCGTTCACCTCGGGCTGATCGTCGCCCTGCTTTTGTTTGTCCTGATCACTCATATCCACTCCAAAGTCCCCGGTTGCGGGAAAGCGAGCAAAGATATGGGAACGGCCCGGCGGGATTCAAGGGCCGTGGCGGGAACCGGCGGTGGCGCCGTTGTTACAGCTGGGTCAGGGCGGCGGACAGAATGCGCGCGGTGATGTCCACGGTGGGGATCACCCGTTCGTAGTCCATGCGGGTGGGGCCGACCACGGCGAGCACGCCCATCGGGCCGTTATCGACCTTGTAGGGGGCGGACACCAGGGAATATTCCTCGAACGGCTGGTAGCCGGATTCCCGGCCGATGAAGATCTGCACGCCATCGGCTTTGACGCTGCGTTCGAGCAAATGAAGGATGTCGCGCTTGCGGTTGAACGCCTCGAACAGATCGCGCAGCTTGCCGATGCCGCCGGCCTCGGCGCTGTCGAGCAGGTTGGACTCGCCGGACACCACGTAATCGGAGTCCTTTTGCTCCGGCCGCAGCGCCTTGCCGGCGATGTCCACGGTGGTCTGCATCAGTTCGTCGAGCTGGGCGCGGTCCGCGTCCATGGTGCTGAGCAGCCCCTCGCAGATGCTGTCCAGATCGCAGCCGGCGTAGGTGTGATTAATGTAATTGGCGGCCTGGCGCAGCTCCACCTCGCCGTATTCGCGGCTGGTCTGGATGATGCGGTTCTGCACCTCGGAGCGGTTCACCACCAGCACCACCAGCACCCGCTGGCCGGACAGTGGCAGAAACTCCACCTGGCGCAGGGTGGTCACCTCGCGGCGCGGCACCGCCACCAGCCCGGCCATGCGGGTCAGTTCGGCCAGGGTCCGGGAAGCCTGGGAGACCAGCGCCTGGTGCGACTGGTCCGGCGCCAGCAACTGGCGCAGTTCGTCGCGCAGGCGGGCGTTATCCGGGTTCTCCATGGTGGTGGACGCCAGCAGGGTGTCCACGTACAGACGGTAGCCCCGCTCGGTGGGAATACGCCCGGCGGAGGTGTGCGGGCTGGTCAGCAGCCCCATGTCCTCGAGCTCGGCCATGATATTGCGGATGGTCGCCGGGCTGACCTGCAGGCCGCCGCCGCCGGCCAGGCTTTTCGAGCCCACGGGCTGGCCGTGGCGAATATGCCGCTCCACCAGGGCCATCAACAGTCGTTGCTTGCGTTCGTTCAGTTCCAGCCGGGCCATACTTCAAATACCAGGAAAGACGTCTCAGTATAACGCGGCGTTCAGTCTACGCACCCGGCGCGCATTACGCACCCGGCACCGTCGATCCGGCGCCGGGGGCTTACACTGGCGCCGGGAATCGACTAGCATCCCGACAATACTGGCCAGAAGGACAGTCCATGCTGACCCATCTCAGTGTTCGCCATTTCGCCACCGTGGACCAGCTCGAGCTGGAGCCGGAGACCGGCCTGACCGTGATCAGCGGCGAAACCGGCGCCGGCAAATCGGTGATCATCGATGCTCTGTCGCTGACCCTCGGCGAACGGGCGGACAGCGCCGTGGTGCGCCCGGGCTGCGAACGGGCCGAGGTGCTGGCCACCTTCCACCTGGGCGACAACCCGTCCGCCCGCGCCTGGCTCGCCGAACGCGAGCTGGACGACGGCGACGAGTGCCTGCTGCGCCGCACGGTGCGCGCCGACGGTCGCTCGCGGGCCTACATCAACGGCACCCCCACGCCGCTCACCGAGGTGCGCGAGCTGGGCGAGCATCTGATCAGCATCCACAGCCAGCACGAACACCAGGCCCTGCTGCGCAAGGACACCCACCGGGCGCTGCTGGACAGCCTGGCGGAGGCCGGCGATCTGGCCGCCGAGGTGCGCGAGGCCTGGCGCCACTGGCAGCGGGCCCGGCGCGCCCACGACGACGCCCTGGCCAGCGCCCGCGAGCAGAGCGAGCGCCAGGAGCTGTTGCGCTTCCAGCTGGAAGAGCTGGACGCCCTGGCCCTGGCGGAGGGTGAACTGGCCGAGCTGGAGCAGGAACAGCAGCGCCTGGGCAACGCCGAAGCGCTGATCCGCCTGTGCCAGCAGGCGGTCACCGCCCTGTACGATGGCGAGGACAACACCATCAACGACCATCTGGGCCAGGTCAGCCACTGGGTGGAGGAAGCCCGCGCCAGTGACGACGCCCTGGCCGGCGTGTTCGACACGGTGGAATCCGCCCGCCTGCAGGTGGAGGCGGCCGCCGAGGACCTGCGTCATTATCTGGAAAAGCTGGACCTGGACCCGGAACGCCTCAACCAGGTGGAAGAGCGCCTGGGCCAGGCCTACAGCCTGGCCCGCAAGCACCGGCTGCGCCCGGAGGAGCTGGTGGAGCACCACCGCAAGCTGGCCGGCGAAGCGGACACCCTGGAGCATTTCGACGAGCACCTGGAGGCCCTGGCCAGCGCCGAGCGGGCCGCCCACGACACCTACCTGGGCCACGCCCAGGCGCTGGGCCGGCGCCGCCGTGACGCCGCCACCACCCTGACCCGGGAGGTGCAGAAGCAGCTCAAGGCCCTGGGCATGAAGGCCGCCCGTCTGGAGACCGTGGTCGAGGAAGGCAAACCCGGGCCGGACGGTCTGGAAGAGGTGGAATTCCGCTTCTCCGCCAACCCGGGCCAGCCACCCCGGCCGCTGGCCAAGGTGGCCTCCGGCGGCGAGCTGTCACGGGTGAGCCTGGCGATCCAGGTGATCTGCGCGCGCAACCTGACCGTGCCCAGCCTGGTGTTCGACGAGGTGGACGTGGGCGTGGGCGGCGGCGTGGCGGAAATCGTCGGCCGCCTGCTGCGCGAACTGGGCGGCCATGCCCAGGTGCTGTGCATCACCCACCAGCCCCAGGTGGCCGCCCAGGGCCATCAGCACTGGCAGGTGCACAAGCTGCAGGGCAAGGACACCACCCACACCCGCATTCAGCCCCTGGACGAGGGCGCCCGGGTGGAGGAAGTGGCGCGCATGCTCGGCGGCGTGGAGATCACCGCTTCCACCCGTGCCCATGCCCGGGAAATGCTCGACAAGGGCCAGCGCGTGGCCTGAAACGCCAAAACCCGGCCCGCCGGCGGGCGGGTCGGGCGATTCAGGGCAAGGCTGGCGGCGCGCCACGGCGGACACCGCGGCACAGGCTGGCGGGGCTGAAGAGGGGCTTACTTCTTGCCGGCTTTGGGCCGGACGTACAGCACCAGGGAGTGATCGACGATCTCGTAACCGTGCTGCTCGGCGATGCGGTGCTGGCGTTTCTCGATTTCCTCGTCCAGGAATTCGATCACCTCGCCGGACTCCATGCACACCATATGATCATGGTGCTCCTCGTCGGCCAGCTCGAACACCGCCGACCCGCCTTCGAAGTTGTGGCGCAGCACGATGCCGGCCTGCTCGAACTGGGTGAGCACCCGGTAGACGGTGGCCAGGCCCACGTCCTCCCCGGAGTCCATCAGCGATTTGTAGATGTCCTCGGCGCTGAGATGCCGTTCCTTGGAGGATTCCAGCTGCTGCAGGATTTTCATCCGTGGCAGGGTCACCTTCAAGCCCGCTTTCCTAAGATCCTGATTATCCAAAATAATTGCTCCGTATGCCGCCAGCGGGGATTCCCGATTCCGTGAGGAACCTTGTTCCCCTTAGACAAGTCTGTATTATCGCCCGGACATTATGCCAAGTCGAAACATCATGCCAAGGACCATTCTCGTTTCCCTGTTGTTCGCCGCCCTGCTGGCCGGCTGCAGTTCCCTGCGATTCCCCGGGGTGTACCGCATTGATATCCCTCAGGGGAATGTGGTCTCCCAGGACATGCTGGCCGAGCTGGAGCCCGGCATGACCCCGGAACAGGTGCGTTTCGTACTGGGGCCGCCCACCCTCACCGACCCGTTCACCCCGGATACCTGGCTCTACCTGCTGCATTACCAGCCCGGCAAGGCGGACACCGTGAAGCAGCAGGTGGTGGTGTATTTCGAAGGGGGCCGCTACAGCCGTTACGAAGGCCAGGCGCTGGCCGACGTGCGTGAACGCACTTCCGGCCGCCGCGACCGTGAACTGGAACTGCGCGCCGAGGACCGCCGTCGTGACGGCGGCACCGTCGATCAGGAGCCGCTCAACGACCCGGAACCGGACCCGGGCGCGCCGCCGAGCACCCCGGAAGCGACCACGGTGCCGCTGCCCCGGTCATAGTAAGCCGCTGCCCAGATCGTAGAAGGCCGCTGCCGCGCTGACAGCCCGATAGCGCGCCGGACGCTCAGCCGTCGCGGCGCCCCCGCGCGGCGCGGGCCCGCCGCGCCGCCTTCGGGTCCACCTGCAGCGGCCGGTAGATTTCCACCCGCTCCCCCTCCGCCAGCACCCGTTCCGCCGGGTGCGGTTCCGCCTTGCCGAAGATCCCCATGGACGCCGTCTCCAGCTCCAGACCCTCGAACTGCCCGGCGATGCCGGACTGACGGGCGGCCTCCAGCATGGTGGTGCCCGGCGCCACGTCCAGGGCGATCAGGCGCTGCCGGTCCGGCAGCGCGAACACCACTTCCACGCGGAGGGTGTCAGCCACTGGTGGCGGACCACAGGGCATAGGCGATCACCGCGATCATCGCAAGCGGCGAGAAGATCCGTACCAGCGCCCGCCACACCATGTACAGCGCGAAGCTCTTCATGGCCAGCTCCTTGCGCACCTGGGTCTCTTTCATCACCCAGCCGGCGAACAGGGCGATCAGCAGCCCGCCCAGGGGCAGCAGGATACTGGTGGACAGGAATTCGATATTGTCGAAGAAGGTGCCCATCAGGAAGGTATGCTCCTTCCACAGGTTGAACGACAGCACCGACCCCACGCCCAGCACCCAGGCGGCGCCGCCCACCAGCAGCGACGCGGCCCAGCGGCTTTTGCCGCGCTCCACCAGCCAGGCCACCATCGGCTCGCCCAGGGAAATCGACGAGGTCCAGGCGGCGCACACCACCAGCACGAAGAACAGGGAGCCGAACAGCACGCCACCGGGCATCTGGCCGAACGCCAGCGGCAGGGTCACGAACATCATGCCCGGCCCCTGGGCCGGCTCCAGGTTGCCGGTGAACAGCAACGGGAACATGGCCAGACCGGCACCCAGCGCCACCAGCGTATCCAGGGCGGCGATGATCACCACCGACGAGCCGATCGACACCGGACGGGCACGTCCGGTCTTCTTGTCCTTGATCTCACGGGGCATGTAGGCGCCATAGGCCATGATCGCGCCCATGCCCAGGCTCAAGGTGAAGAACGCCTGCCCCAGGGCGATCACCACCGCCTCCCCGGACAGCTTGGAGAAATCGAAGGCGAACAGGAAAGCCACCCCCTCGGCGAAGCCCGGGGTGGTGGCGGCGTAGCCGATCAGCACCAGCAGCAGCACGAACAGCAGCGGCATCAGCACTTCCACCGCCCGCTCCAGGCCGCGCTTCACGCCCAGCGCCACCACGCCCATGGTCAGCACCATGAACAGACTGTGCGAGCCCAGCATCAGCCAGGGGTTGGCCTGCATGGCCTCGAAATTGGCCTGGGACTGCACCGCGGTCATGCCCCGGAACAGGCCGCTCACCGCCTCCCACACATAGATCAGCGCCCAGCTGGCCACCACCGAATAGAACGACAGAATCAGAAAACCGGACAACGCGCCCAGATAGCCGATACCCTTCCAGCGCCGGCTCACCTTGCTCTGCTCCGCCAGCCGCCCCATGGAATGGATCGGGCTGAGCCCGCCGCGCCGGCCCAGGGTCACCTCGGCGATCATGATCGGCACCCCGATCAGGGCGATGCAGGCCAGATACAGCAGCACGAAGGCGCCGCCGCCGTACTCCCCGGTGATGTAGGGAAACCGCCAGATGTTGCCCAGCCCCACCGCGGACCCGGTGGCCGCCAGAATAAACACCCACCGGCTGGTCCACATGCCGTGGACCGGCTTGTTCGTTTCGTTCATCGGATCACAACCCCTCGACGCAGTGCCGCCATTGTCTTGATTTTCCCGGGGCCCCTCAAGGGAAGTGGGCGACCACTTACCCTTTGACCACGGTTAAGACAAGGTTTAACAAGTTCACCGCCGCCGCGCTCGCCACGGGGCCGGCCACTCTCTATAATCGCCGCCCCATGGGCAAAGCGAAAAAACAAACGTCGAGCAGCAACGCCATTGCGCAGAACCGCAAGGCGCGCTTCGACTATCACCTGGAAGAGTTCTTCGAAGCCGGTCTGGCGCTGGAAGGCTGGGAAGTGAAATCCCTGCGCGCCGGCAAAGGCAACCTGACGGAGTCCTATATCCTCCTCAAGGACGGCGAGGCCTTTCTGTTTGGCGCCCGCTTCGAGCCCCTGCCCGCCGCCAGCACCCACTTCGTGCCGGACCCGCAGCGCAGCCGCAAGCTGCTGCTGCACCGCAAGGAGCTGGCCAAGGTGTTCAGTGGCGTGCAGAAGCAGGGCTTCACCTGCGTGCCGGTGAACCTGCACTGGAAACGGGGTCTGGTGAAGTTGGACATCGCCCTGGCCAAGGGCAAGCAGAAGCACGACAAACGCGCCACCGAGCGCGAACGGGACTGGAACCGCCAGAAGCAGCGCATCTTGCGGCAGAACTGAGCCAGGCCGCCGCGTTCCACGACGCCCGCCCGGACAAGGAAAAGGGCCGCCCTCGGGCGGCCCTTTCCGTTTCCACCGTTGCCGCCAAGGGTCCGCTAGAACGCCTTGCCGGTGCGTCCGTGCCGCCGGCGCCAGCCGCGCACGTCGTCGCGCACCAGCCAGTACAGCTGCAGCCAGGCACGCAGCACCGCCGGCAGGAAGTACACCGCGAACAGCAGCACGGGAATCCGCGCCTCGCCGCTCACCGCCACCACCGCCGCGAGGCCGCCGGCGTACAAGGCCACCGTCAGCAGCAGACCCAGGGTATGGGCCAGCAACGGATGGGCCGTCACCGGCGCCAGCATTTTCTCGGCAACCTCTCCAGCTGATCGAAGGATCGCTTTCATCATCTTGCTCCTCATTAAACGATCGGGATCAGCGGCCGGCTTTATCATCGGAATTCGGGGGCACGCTGTAAGAACCATGATGCGCCCGGGTCGTGACGATTCCATGGCAATCAGGTCCGATTGTTGGACAATCAATGTAAAAGCGCGTTAAGCCGCTCTTTTTCCGGCACTTTTTCTTCGCGGAACCGCCCCCTTGCCTTTCCCCGCACCACCCCCATCTCCTACAATAGCCCGATCACAGGGGGCGACATGGCTTCGACGCCGGTAAAGAAACCTGTGGTGCATGTCGAGTAGGGTCACAATGCTCGTAAATCCCTTGTGGCATACTAAAGTAATCGCAAACGACGATACTTACGCACTAGCGGCTTAAACCCCGCTTATCGCCAAACGACCCAGCCTGTGGGGAAGTGCGGCGAGCATCGCTACACAGGCTCGCGGCAAAGTCCGTCCCGGACGGCGCCGTTAAAACTCTCAGGGACTCGGTGACTGCGCCCTGTCGGTCGGGCCGCAGCCACTTAAATCAATAGACTAGACTAAACATGTAGATCCACAGGCGGATTGCTGGCGGACGCGGGTTCGATTCCCGCCGCCTCCACCAACGCAAAGAAAAAGGGGCACCCCATTGGGGTGCCCCTTTTTCTTTGCGCGGTTGAGGTGGTCGGATGAGATCAGAAGTCCGGGTTCGACAAGCGAAGCACCGCTTCGCGCAGGACGTCCCCGCCCCGCGGGGACGGTCCCGGCCAAAGGCCGGGATGGCCGAATCGCCAAAAGCGATCCGGCCACCTTCCCCCCGCCGGTCCGCCACCTCCCACCTGCCCCCAAACCACCCACCCACCCCCAAATTCGCACCAAAAAAGTGCATCAATCTCATGAAGCCCCAACATTCACCACCTGAATACCCCTAAACCCTTCACTTTCTTACCAATTCCCGTGTATACAAGAACGGCACATAACTTGCTCCAAGCCCTAAAACCGCCCACGACGCTGCTCGGGCGGCACTACAACACGCAGTCAGAGGAGTCACCTCTTGGAATTCCTGGATCAATACAGCGCCGCCTGGCTGGCGGGCCTGGTGGTCGCCCTGCTGGCCACCGGTGTCATCGCCGGCATCATGGCCGGTCTGCTGGGGGTCGGCGGCGGCATCGTCATCGTGCCGGTGCTTTATCATCTGTTCACCCTGCTGGGCGTGGACGAGTCGGTGAAGATGCACGTGGCGGTGGGCACCTCCCTGGCCACCATCATTCCCACCTCGATCATGTCGGCCCGGGCCCACGCGGCCAAGGGCAACCTGGACGCCTCGCTGCTCAAGACCCTGGGCCCGGCGCTGGTGATCGGCGTGCTGATCGGCACCTGGCTGAGCGGTTACCTGGGGGGCACCGCCCTGACCGCCATCTTCGCCGCCGTGGCGCTGCTGGTGGCCGCCAACATGGCGTTCCGCACCCAGGGCGGCGCCCTGGCGGAATCGCTGCCCCCGACCCCGTTCAAGCAGTTGATCGGCACCGTGATCGGCGGCTTCTCCACCCTGATGGGCATCGGCGGCGGCACCCTGACGGTGCCGATCCTGACCCTGTTCAATTACCCGATCCACAAGGCGGTGGGCACCGCCGCCGCCATCGGCCTGTTCATCAGCGTGCCCGGCGCCATCGGCTTCCTGCTGCACGGCATGGACGATCCGGGCCGGCCGCCGTTCACGGTGGGCTACGTGAACCTGGTCGGCTTTATCCTGATCGTGCCGATGACCATGCTGATGGCCCCGGTGGGCGCGCGGCTGGCCCATGCCATCAACGCCACCCGCCTGCGCCAGGCGTTCGCGCTGTTCCTGTTCATTACGTCCCTGCGGATGTTCTACGGGCTGCTCTGAGGAAACGACATGCTGCACACCAAACGCGCCCTGGGCGGCGTCTTCGTCGCCCCCCATCATCTGGCCGCCCAGGCCGGCCGGGACGTGCTCCGCGAGGGCGGTAACGCCGCCGAGGCGATGATCGCCGCCGCCGCCGCCATCGCCGTGGTCTACCCGCACATGAACGCCATCGGCGGCGACGGCTTCTGGCTGCTGGCCGAACCCGGCCAGGCGCCGCGCGCCATCGAGGCCTGCGGGCCGGCGGCGGCCGCCGCCGACGCGGACTTCTACCGGAGCCGGGGCCACGACGTGATCCCTTCCCGGGGGCCCCTGGCCGCCCTCACCGTGGCCGGCACCATCAGCGGTTGGGAGCGGGCCCGGGAAATCGCCGGCCAATGGGGCGGCCGCCTGCCCCTGCCCCGGCTGCTGGAAGACGCCCAGCGCCATGCCCGGGACGGCATCGCCGTGACCCCGAGCCAGGCCGCCCTGACCGCCGCCAAGCTGCCGGAACTGGGCCAGGTGCCCGGCTTCGCCGACACCTACCTGCTGGACGGCCAGGTGCCCGCCGAGGGCCGCGTTCTGCGCCAGGCGCGGCTGGCCGATACCCTGGAGCGCCTGGGCCGGGCCGGGCTGGACGATTTCTATCGCGGCGAGCTGGCCGCCGCCATGGCCGAGGACTTGGCCCGGGTGGGCAGCCCGGTGAGCCGCGACGACCTGGCCGCCTATCACGCGCGGGTGGTGGAGCCGCTCTCCACCCGGCTGCGCACCGCCACCCTCTACAACCAGCCGCCGCCCACCCAGGGCATGGCATCGCTGATGATTCTGGGCCTGTTCGACCGGCTCGGCGTCACCGAGGCGGAGGGCTTCGAGCACCTGCACGGTCTGGTGGAAGCCACCAAGCAGGCGTTCCTGATCCGCGACCGGCACTGCACCGACCCGGCCTACATGGACGTGGACCCGGCGGATTTCCTCACCGACACCGACCTGGCCGAACGGGCCGCCCGCATCGACCCGGCCACCGCCCTGCCCTGGCCGCAACCGGCGCTGCCCGGCGACACCATCTGGATGGGCTGCATCGACCGGGAAGGTCGCAGCGCCAGCTTTATCCAGAGCATTTACTGGGAATTCGGCAGCGGCGTGGTGCTGCCCTCCTCCGGGGTGCTGTGGCAGAACCGGGGCATCAGTTTCTCCCTGGACCCGGACGCGCCCCAGGCCCTGAAACCGGGCCGCAAGCCGTTCCACACCCTGAACCCGGCCATGGCCCGCTTCGACGACGGCCGCACCATGGTGTACGGCACCATGGGCGGCGAAGGGCAACCGCAAACCCAGGCGGCGGTGTTCAGCCGCTACGGCCTGTTCAACCAGCCGCTGCAGCAGGCGGTCACCGCGCCGCGCTGGCTGCTGGGCCGCACCTGGGGCGAGGAAAGCACCAGCCTGAAGCTGGAGGCCCGCTTCGAGGCGCAACTGGTTCAACAACTGCGCGACGCCGGCCACCAGGTGGAAGTGCTGGACCAGGACTTCAGCGACACCATGGGCCATGCCGGCGCCGTGGTGCGCCATCCGGACGGCGTCATCGAAGGCGCCAGCGATCCGCGCAGCGACGGCGTGGTGGCGACCCTCTGACGCGCCCCGCCTCACTTTAAAGAGCAACCCCCTCGGCGACGGTCCGGCCCCCCGGCCGTCGCCTTTTTTTGTTTCATCGCGCCGAAGCTCACTGCTCAGCGGCTCAGGGCGCGATGAACGTTTTTACTCCGCCCCTATCCGCCGACTGTCGTGTATACATTCGGGGCACCGTGCACCATCGAGAGACATTTATTGTCCTCAATAAATACCTAACCCCTTGTTGAATAAGAAGAAATGGTTTTGGCACAAAGTCTGCTCTGTTCCTCCTGTCCTTACTCCCTTTCGGCAGGAGACCTTCCATGATCCGTATTACCCGTTCGCTCACCCTCGTGGCGCTGTGCCTGCTCGGCCTGGGCGCCCAGGCGGCCACCGTCGTCAAACTGCACCACGACCTCACCGAGGACAGCGCCCAGCAAGAGGGCGCGGTGCGCTTCAAGGAACTGGTGGAAGACCGCAGCGGCGGCGCCATCGAGGTGAAGATCTACCCCAACAACGCCCTCGGCGATGACGTGCAGGTGGCGCAACAGATGCAGTTCGGCGCGGTGCAGGCGGCGCCCATTCCCACCGCCAAACTGAGCGGCTTCAACAAGCAGCTGCAGCTGATCGACCTGCCGTTCCTGTTCCCCTCCCGGGAGGTGGCCTATGAGTTCCTGGACGGCCCGGTGGGCGACCAGGTGCTGAGCGGCCTGCGTAACGCCGGCTTCGAACCCGCCATGTTCTGGGAAAGCGGCTTCAAGCAGATGACCTGCGACCGAGCGGTGCACCAGCCCGCCGACCTGAAAGGCACCAAGTTCCGGGTCATGGAAAGTCCGCTGCTGATCGCCCAGTACAAAGCGGTGGGCGCCAACCCGGTGCCGATCGCCTTCTCGGAAACCTACACCGCCCTGCAGCAGGGCGTGGTGGACTGCCAGGAAAACCCGCTGGTGTCGATCTCGCAGATGAAGTTCTACGAGGTGCAGGACTACCTGATGCTTTCCAACCACGGCTACCTGGGCACCGCCTTCATCTTCAGCAAGGTGTGGTTCGACGGCCTGCCCAAGGACCAGCAGGACATCCTGATGGCCGCCGCCCGCGAGGCCGGTGAGTATCAGCGCGAGCGCTCCGCCGCCCGCGAACAGGGCTACCTGGACGGCATCAAGGCCGCCGGCGGTACCGAAGTGATCGAACTCACCGACGCGCAGAAGCAGGCCTTCCGCGACGCCATGGACCCGGTCTACGAAGAATTCGGCGGCATTCTCGGCGCGGACCTGATGCAGGCCACCCGCCAGGAACTCGAGCGTCTGAGCGCCGGCCAGTAACGGTCGGCGGGGAGCAATCATCATGTGGCAACGATTCAGCGACGGTCTCGCCAAACTGGAGGCGGCGGCGGTGGGCAGTCTGATCCTGTTCGCCGCGCTCATGCTGTGCGTGCAGATCAGCGCCCGCGCCCTGTTCAACTTCTCGTTCAGCTGGGCCGAGGAAAGCGTGCGCTACGCCATCATCTGGATGGTGTTCCTGTCCTGCGGCCTGGCGTTTCGCAAGGACGCGCACATCAGCATCGACGTGCTGCGCCAGATTCTCCCCGGCCCGGCCCGCAAGACCCTGGAAGTGCTGATCACCCTGGCCTGCGCGGCGCTGGCCGGGCTGCTGGTGTGGTACGGCGGCGCCATGGTGCAGACCCTGCACCGCTTCGGGCAGGTGTCGCCGGCCATGGAGGCACCGATGTACTGGTTCTACCTGGCGATCCCGGTCAGCGGCGTGCTGATGCTGATCCGCCTGGCGGAATCCCTGGTGCGCATACTGCACCCACGGCCGGCCCGGGAGCCGGCCCCGGTTCTGGCGGGGTAACGATATGGGCGCGGGTTTCTTCGTGATGGTATCCGGCCTGCTCACCGTGGGCCTGCCGATCTTCGTGGCGCTGACCCTGGCGGTGTTCATCGGCCTGCATCTGGAAAACGGCACGCCGCTGATGCTGATCATTCAGCGCATGTTCTCCGGCCTGGACAGCTTTCCGCTGATGGCGATTCCGCTGTTTATCCTGGCCGGCAATCTGATGAGCACCGGCGGCCTGTCCCAGCGCATCCTGCGCGTGGCCATGCTGCTGGTGGGGCCGATGCGCGGCGGGCTGGCCATGACCACGGTCACCGGCTCCATGTTCTTCGGCGCCATCTCCGGCTCCAGCCCGGCCACCGTGGTCTCCATCGGCCGCATGATGCTGCCGACCATGACCGAGCAGGGCTACGACAAGAAGTTCACCCTGGGACTGCTGATGGCCACCGGCGCCCTCGGCATCATCATTCCGCCGAGCATTTTCATGATCGTCTACGGCGCCGTGGCCGGGGTGTCCATCGGCGCCCTGTTCATGGCCGGCATCGGCGCCGGCCTGGTCTACGGCGCGGTGTTCTTCGGTTATTGCTGGTACCGGGCCCGCCGCGACGGGCTGGAGCCACAGCCCTGGCCGGGCCTGGGCGAGCTGATGGCGGCGGTGCGCGAGGCGATCTGGGGGCTGGCGATTCCGGTGCTGATCCTGGGCGGCATTTACGGCGGCGTGTTCACGCCCACCGAGGCGGCGGCGGTGGCGGTGGCCTACGCCGCCTTCGTCGGCCTGTTCGTGTACCGGGAGCTGGACCTGGCTTCGCTGTGGGAGGTGTGCGTGGACAGCGCCGTGATCACCGCCCAGGTGATGATCATCATCTCGGCGGCGGCGGCGTTTTCCTGGTACCTCACCTCCACCGGCATCACCGAGACCATCGCCGGCGGCCTGCTGGCGCTCAGCGACAGCCCCTGGACCCTGCTGCTGTTGATCAATGTGGTGGTGCTGATCGCGGGCATGTTCCTGGACCCCAATTCCATCGTCATTATCCTGGTGCCGTTGATCGTCAACGTGGCCCGGGCGGTGGGCATCGATCTGGTGCATCTGGGCGTGATCCTGTGCGTGAACTGTGCCATCGGCATGTTCACCCCACCCTTCGGCATGAACCTGTTCGTCGCCAGCGGCCTCGGCAATGTGCGTTACTCCGAGGCGGTGCGCGGCGCCCTGCCGCTGGTGTGGCTGGCGATGCTGGCGCTGCTGATCGTCAATGTGTTCCCTGAAATCAGCCTATGGCTGCCCCGCACCGTGGTCTCGGGCATGTAGCCGGGGCCCCGTCATCGGAAATGGAGACTTTCGTGAAACTGGAAAACGGCTTTCTGGACTTCGACCCGGTCCACCTTCACCCCACCGGCCGCGGTACGCTGGACGGCCGGCGCTTCGCGGTGAAGGACGTGTACGACATCGCCGGCACCGTCACCGGCATCGGTCATCCTCTCTATCGTGAAACCCACTCCCCCGCCGACCACACCTCGCCGCTGGTGGAAGCGCTGCTGGCCGCCGGCGCCGAGCTGGTCGGCAAAACCCACACCGACGAGCTCACCTACAGCCTGGCCGGCCAGAACGTGCACTACGGCACGCCGCCCAACCCGGCGGTGCCGGACGGCATCCCCGGCGGCTCGTCCAGCGGCTCCGCCTCGGTGGTGGCCGCCGGCCTGGTGGACTTCGCCCTGGGCAGCGACACCGGCGGCTCGGTGCGGGTGCCGGCCAGCTACTGCGGCGTGTACGGCCTGCGCCCCACCCACGGGCGGGTGGACGACCGGTACACCGCGCACCTGGCCAAAAGCTTCGACACCCTCGGCTGGTTCGCCGCCGACGCCGCCACCATGGCGGCGGTGGGCAAGGTGCTGATGACGCCGGACGCCGGCCCGGCCCCGGTGGCACTGCGCCTGCTGCGCGAGGGCCTGGACATGGCCGACGAGACCGTCGTCGACCAGCTGCGCGACCTCACCGCCGGCGGCTTCGCCGGGCTGCGCCTGGACGAGGACGCCACGGTGGGCCCGCTGGACGCCTTTTTCCAGGCGTTCCGCCCGGCCCAGGCGTTCGAGGCCTGGCAGTATTTCGGCGAGTGGATCACCACGCACCGGCCGGAGTTCGGCCCCGGCATCCGTGAGCGCTTCGCCGCCGCCGCCGCCATCACCCCGGAGCAGGCCGCCGAGGCCCGCGCCACCTGTGACGCCCTGCGCCGGCGGGTGCGGCAACTGGTGAGCGATGGCACCGTGCTGTGCCTGCCCACCACGCCCACCTCGGCGATCCCGCTGGACGCCAGCGACCAGGAAGTGGACGAAGTACGCTTTCGCACCCTGTGCATGACCGCCGTGGCCGGCACCGCCGGCCTGCCGCAGCTGAGCCTGCCGCTGCTGCGCGACGCGCGCGGCCCGGTGGGTCTGTCGCTGATCGGCCCGCCGGGCAGCGACCGGGCGCTCCTTGACCTGGCGGTGAAGTGGGAGCAGACACAATGAGCATGGAGCTGGATCTGCCGGAGGTGGTGGCGGAAGTACACGCCGCCTTCGAGGAATACGAAAACGCACTGGTCAATAACGACGTGGCGGTACTGGATCGGTTATTCTGGGAAGATTCCAGGGTGGTGCGCTACGGCGCCGGCGAAAACCTGTACGGCTACGACCAGATTCAGGCGTTCCGTGCCGCCCGGCCAGGCAACAATCTGGCCCGCACCCTGCATAACACCCGTATCACCACCCATGGTCGCGACCTGGCCACGGTCTGGACCGAGTTCACCCGGCCGGGTAACTCCCGCACCGGACGACAAAGCCAGGTTTGGGCGCGCCGCCCCGAGGGCTGGCGCGTCGTGGCCGCCCATGTATCGTTCATGGACGAGGGCTAAAAACAATGAGCGAGCAGTCATCTCCCGTGTCCGCCGTACCGTTGCCGGTGGACACCGACCGCCCCCTGGCGGAGCAGATCCGCCGGGCACTGTCCGATGAAATTCTCGGCGGCGCCCTGCCGCCGGGCACCCGGCTGGACGAGATCGCCCTGGCGCGCCGTTTCGACGTGTCGCGCACCCCGGTGCGCGAGGCGTTGCGGGAGATGGCCTCCGCCGGCCTGGTGGAACACCAGCACCGGCGCGGCGTGTTCGTGATCGAGATCCCCGACCAGCGACTGACGGAAATGTTCGAGTACGCCGCGGAAATGGAAGCGGTGTGCGCGCGCATGGCGGCGACCAAGATGACCCGGGCCGAGCGCGAGGAACTGCTGGCGGTGCACCTGGACAGCCATGTGCACGTGGTCAACGAGGACGTGGACGCCTACGACGCCGCCAACCTGCGCTTCCACGAGCGGCTGTTCAGCGGTTGCCACAACAGCTATCTGTTCGAGGCCGCCATGGCCGCCCGTTCCCGGGTGCTGGCCTACCGGCGCGTGCAGTTCACCGTGGGCGACCGGCTTTCCACCTCGTTCGCCGAACACAGCGGTATCGTCATGGCCATCGTGCGGGGTGAGAGCGAGCACGCCGCGGAACAGATCCGCGACCACGTGCTCAGCGCCCACCGCACCTCACAGAACTACCTGGGGCGCCGGGCGCCCCGGGAAGAGGACGATCAGTCGTCCCAGGTTTCCTGAATGAACCGCAGGTCGTAGGCTTTCCGGTAATCCAGCCCCTCGGGCAGGGTGCCGGCCTCGACCATGTCCTGGTAGAAGTCCTTCCAGCGCTCATCACTCATCATGCCGTAACGGCCGCCTTCCGCGTCGGAGGCCAGCAGCAGGTTCTGCGCCTGCATTTCCTTGATGCTGTAGGCGATCAGGGCGTCCGCCATTTCCGGGTTGTGGGCCTGGATCAGCGTATTGGCGGGACCGGGATTCTCGAAGTAGGCCGCCCAACCCTTGGCGGTGGCGTCCACCATGGCCTGCACCACCTCCGGATGCTCGTCGATCATCTCTTGAGTGGTATCCAGCGTGCCCGCGTAGGCGCCCCAGCCGGCGTCCGCCAGCAGCAGGCTTTTGGCGGCCACCTTCTCCTTGCCCAGGAAGTAACCGTCATTGGTGATGTAGCCCTGCTGGGCGATGCGTTTGTCGGCGATAAAGGGCCCGATGGTGTAATCGTAGGGGCGCAGCTGATCGTCGGTGAAGCCGTATTGCGCTTTCAGCCAGGGCCAGTAGGCCACCCGGCCGGCGGTGGGAATGCGGATGCCGGCGCCCTTGAGGTCGGCGATGTCGTCATAGCCCTGCCCTTCATGGACCATCAGCGATTGCGGGTCCTTCTGGAAGAAGGCCGCCACCGTCACCAGCGGCAGGCCCTGCTTCACCGCGTTCAGCGACTGCAGGCTGTAGCCCATGCTGAAATCGGTGGCGCCGCCCAGCAGCAGCTGCACATTGTTGACCTGCGGGCCGCCCATCTTGATGGTCACGTCCAGCCCTTCCTGCTCATAAAGCCCCAGGGCCTTGGCGGCGTAGATGCCGCCATGTTCCGCCTGGGCGTACCAGGTGGTGCTCACCGTCACCGGTGTCAGGTCGGCGGCCTGGCTGACGGCGACCACACCGCCCACCAGTACTCCGGCCAGCGCCCCGCGCGCGTGCTTCCAAGGTTTCATCACGACCTCCACAGTCGAAAAAGGATCAGCCGGCCCCCTGGCCGGGCATCCGGAAATGATGGATTTCCTCGAAGGCGCGCACCCAGCCTTCGATCAGGGAGGCGAGCATCTTGTCGCCCTCTTCCCGGCAGGAACCGGCCGGGTCGCCCACCACCCCGCTTTTGCTCAGGTCATGGGTCAGCCAGGCATAGCGGAAACGCCCCTCCGGCGTCAGCAGGCCCTGATGCGGCGGCGGGTACTCGCCCACCGCCCGGTCCGGGTGCACGTGCTCTTCGGCCAGCGCCATCATCAGGCTGGTCTCGGAACGACCGGCGTGGATGCCTTCTTCCAGTTCCCTGGTGGACAGAAACTCACTGGCGCAGTGGGGCACCGCCCAGGAGAACACCGGGAACAGACAGAAGTCCTGATACTCGGCGCGCAGGTCCCGGGCGATGATCTCCACCACCTGGGGCTGACCGCCGTGGCCGTTGAGCAGCACCAGCTTGCGAAAGCCCATGCGGTAAACGCTTTCACCGATGTCCCAGAGAATCCGCATCAGCGTTTCCGCCTTGAGAATCACGGTGCCGGAGAAATTAATGTGTTCGTTGGACTTTCCGCACCACACCGGCGGCAACGCGAAGGCCGGAATCGACGGCGGCAGCGCCGCCAGGGCGCGGCCGGTCAGTTCCGTGGCGATGGCGGTATCGGTGCACACCGGCAGGTGCGGCCCGTGCTGCTCGATGGCGCCGATGGGCAGCACGATCACCGAGTTTTCCTTGTCCGGCAGCGCCTCGATGGCCGGGGCGGTGAAGTAAGGCAGGAAACGGGAAGGCGGTACCGCGCCGTGGAGCTGGGTCATGCCGCGGCCTCCTCGTCCCAGGTGCGCATCTTGCCCGGATTGAGCAGTCCCTGGGGATCCAGGCGCCGCTTCATGGCCAGCTGCCCCGGGTCCACGGTGAGCTTGCCGCCGTCCTCGAGAATGTAGGTGTGCGGGTTGCTGACGAACACGCCGTTGTCGCGATGGAACTGGATGATCTCGTTCAGCCGTTCCTCACCGGAATAGCGGATCACCTGCAGGCCGCTGCAGGTCACCGCGCCGTCCGCGCGCAGAAATTCCAGATGCAGCATTACCTCTTCACCGAAGTGGCGGTGCATCTCTTCCACCTTCTCCACGTTCTCCCAGGGGCGGAAGCCGCTCTGCAGGTAGGTGATGTCCTTGTGCTTGCGGAAGATGTGCAGGGTGGTGTGGTTCCAGCTGTGTTCGATCATGCTTTTGGTGGTGCCGAACACCTCCGCGTGGGACTGCTCTTCCACCAGCTCACCGCCGAATTTCTCGCGCAGCTCATGGAGCGCGTCCATGCCCGGCCGGTTGACGATGGCCACCACCGCGGTGTGACCGGCGCCGATTTTGTCTTCCAGGCCGCACATTTGTGGCAGCGGGTCCGCCAGCAGCGTCAGCAGCTTTTTCATGGTGCCGCAGGTGCTGCCCAGGGCCTGACAGAACTTCACCGCCTGCATGAAATCCGGAAAGCTGAGCAGGTTCTCGCGCCAGTCCAGGGCCGGGGCCAGGGCGAACTCCAGTTCGGTGATCAGGCCGTTGACGCCATAGGCGTGGTAAAGATCGCGGGCCTCGGCGCCGCGCAATTCTTCCGCTTGCGGTTCCTCCGCCATGCTCAGAGCGCGCACGCCGAGCACATTGCCCGGGTCGCCGATGGAACCGTAGGTGATCGAGCCGACGCCGCCGAAGCCGCCGCAGAAAAAGCCGCCGGCGGTGGCCAGCCGGTAGGTGGAGGGCATCAGGCGCAGTTCCCAGCCGTGCTCACGGGCGGCCTTGTCGATGTCCACCAGCCGGGCGCCGGCCTGCACCCGGGCCACGCCGTCCTTGATCCAGAGAATCTGGTTCAGGCCGCTCATGTCCATCAGCACGCCGCCGTGCAGCGGCGTGCTCTGGCCGTAATTACCGGTGCCGCTGCCGCGCAGGGTGAGCGGGATGCCGTGTTTCGAGCAGGCCGCCGCCACGCGCTTCACCTCGTCCTCGCTGGACGGCTTCACCACCAGCTCCGCCTGCTTGCCGCGCAGCTGCTCCACCAGCACCGGGCTGAACCAGGCGAAGTCCTTGGAGTAACGCTGCAACGCGCGGTCCTCGGTGCTCATTTCGAGCCCGTCCAGGTCGGCGCAAAGCTGTTGCAGGGTGTCGTTGTCGGTCATCGTGCTCTCCATTCTTTTACTCTCCACTTAATGCTCGACCTTGAGCGCGCTTTCGTGCCAATTGCGCAGCACCCGGTCGGAAAGCCAAACCATCAGGGCGAACAGGATGATCCCGGTCAGGGTGATCAGCCCCAGCGCCGCGAACATGCGGGGAATATTCAGGTTGTAGCCGGACTGCAGAATCAGATAGGCCAGCCCCGCCTGGGTGCCGCCGGTGCCGGCCACGAACTCGGCCACCACCGCGCCGATCAGCGCCAGGCCGGTGCTGATGCGCATGCCGCCGAAGAAGTACGGCAGGGCACTGGGAATGCGCAGCCGGACCAGCTGTTGCAACCGCCCGGTGCGGTACATGCGGAACATGCTGAGCAGATTCGGATCGACGCTGCGCAGCCCCAGGGTGGTGTTGGAAATAATCGGGAAGATGGCGATGATCACCGCGCACACGGTGAGTGCCCAGGTGGTGTCGTCCACCCAGATGATGATCAGCGGCGCGATCGCCACGATCGGCGTCACCTGCATCAGCACCGCGTAGGGGAACAGGCTGACCTCGATCCAGCGGCTCTGCACGAACAGCAACGAGGCGGCGGTGCCCAGCACCACCGAGATGGCGAACGCCATCAGGGTCACCTTGAGCGTCATCAGCAGACTGTGGAACAGCACGCCCCAGTCCTCCACGAACGCCTTACCGATGTCCACCGGCCCGGGCAGGATGTACACCGGCGTGCCGGTGGCGCGTACCACCGCTTCCCAGAGCAGCAGAAACACCACGCCGACAAACACCGGCGCGGCAATCTGCACGAAGCGTTCATTTTCCAGTAACGGCGATTTCATGAGCTGGCCTCCTCACCCTGGCGGCTGGCCACTTCCAGCGCTTCGGACACACGCCGGCAGTAACCGGCGAACTCAGTGGATACGCGGAATTCCTGACCGCGCGGATAGGGGGCTTCGATGGGCACGTCCTCGATCACCCGGCCCGGACGCGCCGCCATCACCACCACCCGATTGGACAGATACACCGCCTCGTACACCGAGTGGGTGACGAACACCACGGTCCAGCCGTTGGCCTTCCACAGCCGCAGCAGGTCGTCGTTGAGTTTGTTGCGGGTCATTTCGTCGAGGGCGCCGAACGGCTCGTCCATCAACAGCAGGTTGGGTTCGGTGACCATGGCGCGGGCGATGGACACGCGCATCTGCATGCCGCCGGACAGCTCCCGGGGATAGGCGCCACCGAATTTGCTCAGGCCCACCATCTCCAGGGCCTGGTCGATGCGCTGCTCGGTCTCCGGGCCCTTCTCCCGGTTCAGGTCCAGGGGCAGGCGCACGTTCTTGCGCACCCGCGCCCACGGCATCAGGGTGGCGTTCTGGAATACGAAGGCCAGCTTGCGGCCTTTCTGGCCGACCACGTCGTAGCCCTGCTCCCACCATTTCACTTCACCGCGGGTGACGTCGCCGAGGCCGGCCATCAGCCGCAGCAGGGTGGATTTGCCGCAGCCGCTGGGTCCCAGCAGGCTGACGAACTCCCCTTCCTTGACGGTCAGTTCCACGTCCTTGAGGGCCACGGTGCCGTTGTTGTAGACCTTGTCCACGCCGTGTACGTCGACGATGGGACGGCCGGCGCGGCTGTTGCTCTGCGGCGTACCGGCGGTGTCCGGGTCCTGCCCGGCCACGACCACCTCGGGGCGGATTGCTTTCACGTGTGTCACGGGTTTTCCTCCTTCATGGCCAGGGATTGAGCGGGCAGCTCAACCCAGGACCCCTGGGTGTTCACGCTGAGGGTCAGAATGCGCAGGTCGGCGGCGCGCATCGCGCCGGGGGCGCGGCCGCTGCCGTCGTTCAGGGCATAGGCGGGGTAGCAGGCGCCACTGACGCTGAGGCGCAGCCGCTCGCCGGCGCGCAGCAGCGCGCAGGTGCCGCGCAGGTCCACGGTCACCGGGCCGTTGCCACGGGTGCGAACGTAGCCCTGGGTCAGGTTGCGGGCGCGGCCGTCCGCGTCCACCACCGACAGCACCGCGCACAGATCGAAGCTGTCGGCGTCGGCGGCGGCGTTGAGCGTCACGCTCACCGGACCAGCCAGTTGGTGATCGGTCTGCAGGGCCGCGCCGGTGTAGGTCAGCACGTCCGGACGGGCGTCCACCACGGTGCGGTCGTGGATGCCCGGGGACGGCGCCAGGTGCCCACCCACCGCCGGCACCGGCCGCCAGGGATCGTGGATAAAAGTGTCCACCACCGGCTCGCCGGTTTCGCCCAGGCGACCACCGCCGATGTCGAAGCCGGCGCTGCCGTCGCTGGCCAGCGGCAGGCGCGTGCCAGGCGCCGGCGGGTAGTCGGCGTAGGCGCGCCAGCGATTGGCGCGCAGGTCGTAGAGCTGCACCGTGGGGTCGCGGTCCACGCCGGTGTCGTGGCCTTTGAGAAAATGATCGAACCAGCGCAGTTGCAGGGTGTCGATGGTGGACTGGGCGGCGTCGCCCAGCCACGCCTGCCCCACCGCCGGCGTCCACGGCAGATGAGTCCAGGGGCCGATCACCAGACGCTGGTGGCCGCCGCCGGCGCGCAGATGCTCGAAGGTGGCGAAGGTGCCGGTGAGAAAGCTGTCGAACCAGCCGCCCACGTGCAGGGCCGGCAGGTCCACCACCGGCAGGCAGCCGGCCACCGAGCGTTCTTCCCAATAATCACTGTCCAGGGAGCGGTCCAGCCAGTCCCCGTAAAAGGTGCCGCCGAGCAGGTCGCGCACCGCCGGCGAGGCCGGGTCGATCAGTTCGTCGGCGGCGGGCCCGTGGCCCAGGCGGTAGCGTTGCGCGAAGCGCTCATGGTTGCCGTCGCGGCGGTCGCTTTCGGCGCCCAGCTGGGCCGCCCAGGACAGGCTGTTCTGCAGCCGGAAGGCACCGCCTTCATAGGCCCAGTCCCGGTCGAGACGAAAACCGGTCATGGCCGGGGCGATGGCTTTCAAGGCCGGATGGCCGCTGGCGGCGGCGAACAGCTGGGTAACGCCCTGGTAGGAGAAGCCGTACATGCCCACCCGGCCGTTGCAGGACGGCAGCGACGCCAGCCATTCCAAGGTGTCCTCGCCGTCCCGTTGTTCGTTGATAAAGGGTTCGAAGCGGCCCTCGGAGGTGCCGCGCCCACGCACGTCCTGGATCACCACCAGGTACCCCTGGGCGGCGTACCAGGACGGATGGGCGTAGGTGACGGTGGAGGCGATGCGGCGACCGTAGGGCTGGCGCATCAGCAGCGCCGGGAACGGGCCCTCGCCCTCGGGCACATAGAGGTCCGCGTCCAGCCGCACGCCATCGCGGGTGCGCATGGAGACCACTTCCGGCATCGGCGCCTTCATGCGCCCACCCCGCGCAGCACCCGCATATCCTCGTCGTCCAGACGGTCGGGAACGCCGTTACGAATCAGCTCGGCGAAATGCTCGTCGGGCACCATCACGGTGAGCGTGTAGAGGCGCCCGGCACCGGTGTTCTCCACCACGTGCTCGGCGCCGGCGGGCACCACCATGGCGTCGCCCTTGCGCAGTTCCACCCAGCTGTCGTCGCAGCGGGCGCGGCCTTCGCCTTCCAGCACGAAGAACAATTCATCGGCGGCCTTGTGGGTGTTGGGCGGCGTCAGGCCGCCCTCGTCGAAGATTTCCACGCAGGCGATGAAATCCAGCTTCTCCTTGATGGAGTCGAACATCACCACCAGACGGTTGCTTTCCCCCGCCTTGATGCGGAAGGCTTCGAACTGGTCGGGGCGTTTGAAAAAAGGCAGCATCAACGGGCCTCCAGGGCGGCGATCAGATCGGAGGACAGCGCCGTGAAGCCGAAGATCTGCCGCGCGTTATAGAGCGTCGCGTCCCAGCAGAACGCCGGGGAAGTGGTGGCGGTGCAGTCTTCCAGCAGCACGGTGTCGTAGCCGAGGAAGTTGGCGTCCGCCAGGGTGTGCAGCACGCACTGGTCGGCGTTGACGCCGGCGAACAGGCAGGTGCTGACACCAAGATTACGAAGGATGGAATCCAGCGGCGTATCCCAGAAGCCGCTCATGCGGAATTTGTCCACGCGCACATCGCTATCGGCCACCGTCAGTTCATCGATGACGGCGGCGCCCCAGCTGTCTTTTTCCAGCACCGGCGCGCCGGAGGCGGGCACCGGATCGCCCAGCCCCACGTCCTCGCCGCTGCCGTTGTAGACATGGCGCAGGGCCGGGGAAATGTTCATCAGGTCCCGGCGGTTGCCCCAGTTCACCCACACCACCGGCACGTCGGCGGCGCGCAGCGCGGGCAACAGGGTTTGCAGCGGCGCCAGCGGGCGACGCGCCGGCGTGGTGTCCACGCCGATGTGATCGAGCCAGCCGCCGGGGGTGCAGAAATCGTTCTGCATATCCACCACGATCACGGCCAGACGATTGAGATCGAGACGCAGCGACTTGGGCTGCGCGGAAAAAGAGACGGCACGGGGAGCCGGTGCCGGGCGGCTGAGATCGGCGAGTTCGCCGTTGACGCCCCACTGACTGCCGGGGCGGGTGCCCATCGGGTGCAGGGCGGTATTCGGGTCGGAGAAACGGTCCGTCATGGTTCGGCTCGGCCTCTTCCGGAATCAGGGCGGCCTCCGGACGGCGGCGCAGAGGGGCGCCGCCGCCGGGGCCGATGGGTCAATCAGAACTTCAGGCGGGTACCGACGCCGTAGCTGTCGCCGTCACCGAGGGTGTCGATGTCGTCGTTCATGTAGTTGGCGTAGATGTCGAGCTGGTCGTTGATCACCCAGTCGTAACCCACGGTCCAGGTTTTACGCTCGGCATCGACTTCGCCGTCGAACTCGGACTTGGCGTAGGCGGCCAGAATGGAACCCGGGCCCGCCGGTACGCTGACGCCACCCTGGTAGGTGTCCACGTCCACGTCACCGACGGTGGTGTCGGTCTCCAGGCTGTGGTACATGCCGTACACCTTGACCACCTGGAAGTCGTAGCTGGCGCCCACCAGGTAGGCGTCCTGGTCGGTCACGGAAAAGACGCCGCCACCGATGGCCGCCAGGCCGCCACCTTCACCGAAGCCCGGGCTGTCGCCGCTGTTCAGCGCGCCCTGCTTCACGGAGTGAGCGGCCGCGGTCAGCATCAGACCGCCGGCGCGGTACACCAGGTTGCCGCCGAATTTGTTTTCGGAGTCTTCACCGGATTCCTCGCCGAAGGCGTACACCACGTTAGCGGTCAGCCCGCCCATCTTCGGCGTTACGTAGGAGATACCGTTGCTCCAGCCGGAGTCACCCACGGTGGCGCCGTAGTTGCCGCCCTGGAAGGAGTGCAGGATCGCCGGGGAGAACACGAAGGAACCGCCGAACGGGTTGGAGAAAATCACCGGCAGGAACATGGGGGCGCCGACGCGGCCGAAGGCGATCTGCCCCAGGTCGCCGTTGAAGCCCACCTGGGCGGCGCGGGCAAAGAACTCGTCGCCGTTGTAGCGGCCGTCTTCACCGGTGTCCGGGCGCAGGAACATTTCCGCCTTGGCGAAGGCGGTGGTGCTTTCATTGATGTCGGCGGTGGCGGTGAAGCCCACGAAGGAGGTGGTCATGCCACCGGCATCCAGAACCTTGGAATCGTCGGCGGCGCCCGGTGCTTCCCGGCTGCCGGCGAACACGTCGAGCAGACCGTAGAAGTCCACGTTGACGTCAGCGTTGGCCATGCCGCTCGCGCCCATCAGCGTGGCGGCCCCCAAAGTCGTCGCAACCTTTCTGTTCAGTTTCACAGGTTTTCCTCTCTGAAAAGTGGGGGGCAGTCCGCCGGCGGCGCCTTCAGTCGCGTCCGCCTTCGAGTGCCCGTGCCACCGGTACAGCCGGTGTCCCCCGGATTCGCGCCGTCTTCCCAACCGGCCACGAAACCCTCTTTAACTACGTCGCCGACGCATCCCGCGACGGCGGCTGTTCGAACGGGACGATCAGGCAAACGTCCCGTTCGTGGTCCTGTGCACCGGACCGGCAATGGCCGGCCTTGCATACACGGTACGGTGACACTTTCAAGATGCGTGCCAGAGGTGCCATCAGGCGCGTTAAAGGCGGGAAACAGGTGAAAGGGCCGTCAAAGAAAGCCAGGCCGGCGGATCGGGTCGGTGTCACCCTGCCCGGTTTTGGGGCGATCCGAACCCGCTCGCCCTATCCGGGCGCGACGGAAATACAAGAATGGCGCACAGCAGCGGCAAAAAGCGCGCGGACGCCGGCAACGAAAGGTTCGTTATCCCGGCGGAAACCGCTAACGGGCGCGCTTCGCCGGACAAAAAAAGCGGCGGGCCGTCGTCACGGTCCCGCCGCCATTTTGTATACAAAAGGTCGTTCAGGCGTCGGCCAGGGCGTGCTCATCGAGCAGACGCTGCATCATGCGGCGCATTACCAATCCCGGTTTATCCGACTCCATATGCTTTTCGCCGCGCGGATCCAGCGGCATGTCCGGATCGGTGCTTTCCAGTATTCGTTTGTCCTCCAGCGTGACCTTGCGATCAAACGCCAGCAGCGCCTCGCGGTCGAAGCCGCTGCCGTCGTCCTGCTGCAAGCAGAACTGCACCACCTGGGAACGCCCATGGTCGATGGGCACCTGGCAGTTGACGATCACGTGGGCGGGGCCGCCGTCGGCGTAATCGATGCGCAGCCGGCACACGAAGGGCGCGTACCAGGAGCAATCCAGAAATCGTTCGTTGCGGTCCTGCTGGGCGTGGTGGGCCTGGGTCACGCCCAGGCGTCCGGTGTAATGGAAGCCGCCTTCGAATTCGGTGATTTCCGCGTCCTCGGCCACCAGATGCTCGGGGCTGCCGAAGGTCCCCAGATGCACATAGCTGGGGTGCGCCATGTCCAGTTCGTTCTCCATCACCCGCAGCCCGGCCACCCGCCACTCCTCGTAGAATTCCTGAATCAGTTCGAAGTCCGGCTCGGCGGCCTCCGGAATGGCGGGGATATCGAACAGGGGCGTGTCCAGCGCCACCCAGGCGTAACCATAGCGGCTGGCGCAGTGGTAAGCCGCCACCCGGCGGCGCGGCCCGGGGTCGCGATCCGGCATCTGCGGAATGTGCACACACTGGCCGGCCCGGTCGTACCGCCAGCCGTGGTAGGGGCACGCCACCTTGCCGTCACACACATCGCCCAGGGACAGTTGCGCGGTGCGGTGGCAACAGCGGTCTTCCAAAGCCGCCGGCGCGCCCTCCTCGTCCACGAACAACACCAGCGGCTGGCCCAGCAGCACGAAGCCGCGCGGGCCGTCACGCAGCTGATCAAGCGGCATCACCGGGTACCAGAAGCGGCGAAACACGGGATGATCCATCACATTCATCGGGCGTCCTCCTCGAACGGATTCAGCGGCGGCGGACGAAACGTCAGCCCCAGCAGGAACGACACCGCCACCGCCAGCAACAGAAACAGCATGGCCGCGGAAAATCCGAAGCCGTCGCGCAGCACCCCGAACACCAGCGGTCCCAGCGCGCCCATCAACATGGCCAGCCCCTGCACCAGCGCCGACAGGCGACCGGCCTCGGTGGGCGTGGCGCTGTAATCCAACGGCAGGGTCAGGGCCAGCGGAAACGAGCCGCCCAGGCCGACACCGGCGATCACCGCCCACAGCACGCCGCCGGGCTCCGGCGACCACCACAGCCCGGCCACGCCGACCATCAACAGCAGCAGGGTCACCGCCAGCGCCGGGCGCCGGTCCCGGGAAAAGCCGGCCAGCGGCGGCACCAGCAAGGCGGCGGCGATCTGCGCACCGGTGAACACGGTGAGCAGCGCCGCGCCCTGGGCCTGGCTGTGCCCCTGGGCCACATAGAACGGCACCAGCCAGGCCAGCAGCGACATATAGGCGATGGAGCCGGAGCCCAGAAACAGGGCCATGCGCCAGGCCCGGGCGTCGCGCCAGGGCAAGGCGCGGGCGTCGTCGCCGCGCGGCCGCGCCAGGTTCACCGGCCACAACAGGGCGGCCACCAGCGCCGGCACCGCCCAGATGCCCAGGGCCAGACGCCAGTCGCCACCGGCGCCGTCCATCAGCGCCGGCGTGGCGGCGGCGCCGAGGGCCGCGCCCAGGTTCATGGCGGTGGTGAACATGCCCATCATCAGCGCCGCCCGGTCGGGGAAATACTGTTTGATCACCACCGGGATCAGTACCTGGCCGCAGGCGATGCCCAACCCGCCCACCAGGGTGGCGGCGAACATCACCGTGGGGGTCAGGCCGGCCCAGCGGGCGGCGCAACCCGCCGCCACCAGCAGCAACGCCACACGCAGACCGACGCCGCTGCCGAGACGGCCGATCAGCCAGCCGCCCACCAGCGCCACCGCGCCCATGCAGAAGGTGGGCACCGCCGCCAGCAGGCCAGCGGCGGCGCTGCTCAGGCCCAGATCCAGGCGCACCGCCTCCAGGCTGACCCCCAGCGAGGTCAGCAGCGGTCGCAGGTTGAGCCCGGCCACGGCGATCATCACCGCGATCCAGCCCAGCCCCACCGAGGCCGGGCTCGCCGGGCCGGCCACCGACGGCGCCGCCGGTGAGGGTTCAGCGGCCATCAGTAGGTGGCATTGAGTTTTTCCATCAGATGCTCGCCGGCCAGAATCGACGGATAGCGCGGCGGCCGATCCGCGTCCGCGCAGCTTTCGATGCAGCGGATTTCCGCGTCCGGGTTGGGATGGCAGAAAAAGGCGATGGAATAGCGGCCCGGCGAATCACCGCTGACAAACGGCGAGACCCGGTGCGGCGTGGAACAGAACACGTCGTTGGTCCAGCGCTGCATCAGGTCGCCGGTGTTGACCACCACGGTGCCGGGGATCGGCGGCGCGGTGATCCACTCGCCAGCGCGGGTACGCACCTCGAGCCCGGCCACGCCGTGCTGGAACAGCAGCGTAATGCTGCCGTAGTCGGTGTGCGCGCCGGCGCGCTTCTCGCCGGCCTGGGGGGTGTAACCCTTGGGCAGCGGCGGGTAGTGCAACAGCCGCAGGGTGTGGTGCAGCTGGTCGTGGGTATCGATAAAAAAGCCATCGGGCAGATCCAGGGCCACCGCGAACGCTTCCAGCACCCGGTTGGCGGCGGCCACGCAGCCGTCCATCAAATCCAGCACCGTGGGGCGGAAGTCCGAGGGGCTGGCCGGCCAGCGGTTTTCCCGGTAGGGCCGCTCTTCCTCGGCGAGGCTGCCCGCCGCCGGCTCCGGCCCGGCGTTGAACGCCTCTTTCAGATCACCGGGCTTGCTGGCGTCGAGCCGCTCCCGGCGCACCGCCACATAGCCCCGGTTGCTGCTGGCGTTCTGCCAGGCGACGCTCATCTTGTCTTCATAGGGCAAGGCGAAGAACCGTTCGGACGCCTGGAAGGATCGATCCAGAAGGGGCTCCGGCACGCCGTGGTTGGCCAGATAGAAAAACCCCCAATCGGCGCTGGCCTGACGCATGGCGGCGGCCACCGCCTTGCGGTCCCCGGCGCCACCGTGCAGAAAGGGGCCGAAGTCGATCACCGGAATCGCGCCGGCATCGGTGCGCCGGGCGGTGGATTCTTGCAAGGTTTCCATAGGGCACTCCCTGGGGCACCGGGCCCCGTCCTCAATGAAGTTCCGCCACCGTTTCGGCGGCGCGGGCGCGCAGGCCGGCCAGGTCCAGGCCCGGGATGGCGCCATCGCGCACCCGTACCCGGCCGTCCACCAGCAGGTGGCGCACGGAGGCGCTGCCGCCGCCGGCCACCGGCGCGATGGCCGGGTCGTGCATGCCGAAGTAGCGCGGCTGATTCAGATCGTAGACCGCCAGATCGGCGGCCTTGCCCGGGGCCAGTTCACCCACCTGGTCGAGGCCGAGCACGCGGGCGCCGCCGGACGTGCCCCAATGGATCACGTCCTCCACGGTAACCGCGTCGGCGCCGCCCAGGGCGCGATGGATCATCCAGGTGGTGTGCGCTTCCTGGATCATGTCGGCGGCCTCGTTGGAGGCGGCGCCGTCCACCGCCAGGGAAATCGGAATGCCCCGGGCGGCCATCTCCGGCACCCGGGCAATGCCGCTGCCCAGCCGGCAGTTGCTTTGCGGACAATGGGCGATGCCGGTGCCGGTTTCCGCCAGGATCGGCAGTTCCGAATCGGCCACGTGCACCATGTGCGCGAACCACACGTCCTCGCCGAGCCATTCGTTTTCGCCGCAGAATTCCACCGGCGTCATGTTGTGCACGTCGCGGCAGTACTCCACATAGTTGAAGGTTTCCGACAGGTGACTGTGCAGGCGCAGCCCCAGGGCACGGCCGGCCCGGGCCAGTTCGCGCAGGGTCGCCGGGTCCACCGAGAAGGTCGGCGTGGTGGGCGCCATCACCACCTGCCGCATGGCGCGCGGGCCGCTCTGGTGGTAGCGCGCCGTCAGTCGTTCCACGTCGGCCACGTACTGGTCCAGGGTTTCCGACCGCAGGTCATTGGGGTAACCGGGGTGGCGGCCCTGTTCGGTGGCGCCGCCCCGACACAGGGTGAAACGCAGGCCGAGCCGCTCCGCCACCTCGAACAGCACATCGCCCATCTCACTGTCGAGGCCGCCGTAGTAGATGTAATGATGGTCCGCACAGGTGCTGGTGCCGGACAACAGCAGCTCCGCCAGCCCGACCTCCGCCGCCACTTCCAGATGGCGGTCGCGGATCCGCGTCAGGCGTGGATAGGGCACCACGCCCAGCCAGCCGAACAGCGGCTCGTTGATGCCCTCCGGCACCGCCTTGAGCACGCTTTGGAACAGGTGGTGGTGGGTGTTCACCCAGCCCGGATAGACCACGCAGCCGCGGGCATCCAGCACCTCCTCGCCGGCCGCCGGGATCAACCCGGCGGCCATTTCCGTGATCAGGCCGTCACGCACGCGGACGTCCACCGCGCCGGCGCGGGCGGCGTCGCCCGCCCGGCCGGTCATCACCGCGTCCGCGCCCTGGATCAGCAGGTCGGTCACGACGCCTTCTCCTGTTTCACCGGAATGCGCGCGTGATCGCTGCGCGCTTCGCTTTCGCCGAACCGCTCCAGCAGCGCCTTCATCATCTTGCGCATGACCATGCCGGGCTGGTCCGAGGGCATGTGTTTTTCTTCACCGCTGGCGGTGTCCAGGGGCACGTCGTAATCGGTGCTTTCCAGCACCCGCTTGTCTTCCTCGGTGACCTGGCGATCAAAGGCGATGATCTCCGCCTCCGGCGCTTCTTCTTCCGTATCGCTGCGGAACGCCCACTGGCAGATCATCGAATGCTCGTCATCGATGGGCGTGGCATAGGTGACGATGGAGTGCACCAGACCGTTGGGGTAACGAATGTTCAGCCGGCGCCCGAACGGCATGTACCAGTTGCTGGTCATGTGACGCACGGTGGTGTCGCTGTCCATTTGCAGCAGCTTTTTCTGGGACTCGGGATTGTTCACCGGCGCCTTGGTTTCGAAGTGGAAACCGTACTCCCCTTCCTTGATGTTCAGGTCGGCGGGGATCGGCTTGTCGAACTGCCCGAAGCTTTCCCGGTGCACGAAGCTGAAGTGAGCGTTGTCGAAGGAGTTCTCCATCAGCCGCAGACCGGCGGTGCGCCACACCTCATGGAACTGATGGAACATGCGATAGCCCGGCTCCCTGGCCTCCGGCATATCGGGAATGTCGGTGAGCGGCTCGCCCAGGCACACCCAGACGTAGCCGTAGCGCTCCTCGGCCTTGAAGGCCGGCACCTTGGCGCGGCCGGCGGGGCGGTCCGGGGTCTGCGGGATTTTCTTGCAGGCGCCGGTGCCGTCGTAGTTCCAGCCGTGGTACGGGCAGACGATGTTGTCGCCCTCCACCCAGCCCAGGGACAGTCTGGCGCTGCGGTGGGCGCAGCGATCCTCGGCGGCTTGCGGCTTGCCCTGGCTGTCCAGCCACAGCACCAGGTCCTGGTTGAGCAGGCGGAACGGTTTCGGACCATCATCAAGTTGCGCCATCGGAATCACGGGATACCAGAAGCGGCGCAGGACGGGTTGTTGGGTTACTAGCATGGCTCATCTCCTATGGACGAGGCAGCCCCCGCCGAGAGCCTGTTCGCGCTCTTTAAGGCCGGCTTTTCCTCACTGTTGGCGGAAGGTTGAACGCGGCGCGGGCCTCCGCCATTCGGACCCGCGCCGGACATCAATAGGACGCGGCGCGTCGGCTCACCAGATAGTCGCCGGTCAGGATCGGCGCGTAGCGACAGGCGTTGTCGTCGCTCACGCACTGATCCAGCACACGGATTTCCGCCTCGTTGTCCGGGTCGTTGAAAAAGGCCACCGAATAGCGGGCGCGGCCGCCGCCGGCGTGCTCGGGCAGACGCACGCGGTGCAAGGTGGAGCGGTACACATCGTTGGTCCAGCGGGCCATGATGTCGCCGGTATTGATCACCACGCCGCCGGGCACCGGATCCACCGGTACCCATTTACCGTCGGCGTCGCGCACTTCCAGGCCGCCGATGTCGTCCTGGAACAGCAAGGTCACGCTGCCGTAATCGGTGTGCCCGCCGGCCCGTGCCTGGCCACGCTCGGCCTGGAACGCCGGCGGCAACGGCGGGTAATGCAGCAGCCGCAGAATCTGGCTGTGGGTGCGATGGCGGTCACGGAAGTAACCGGGTTCGGTGCCCAGCCCCAGCTCGAACGCCTCCAGCACCTTCATGGACAGATCCGACACCGCCGCGAAAAAATCCTCCACGGTGGCGCGGAACGCCTGCTGGCCCGCCGGCCAGCGATTCACCCGGCCGTACAGAGCGGGCTCACGGATCTGAAAACTTTCCTTCAGGTCCGGCGCGCGCTTCACATCCAGACGCTCCTTGCCCACCGCCACATAGCCGGTGTTGGCATCGGTGTCGTCATAGGCGAAGGCCGCTTCCGCCTTGAGCGCGTCCGGTAGCGCGAAAAAATCCCGCTGGGCCTGGAACAGCGCCTTGAGCTGATCGTCCGGCAGACCGTGGCCCACCAGACACATAAAGCCCACGTCGCGGGCGGCGCGGTCGATGGCCGTGACCACCGCGGCCCGCTCGCCCTGATCGCCGTCGAGAAAAGGGGCGAAATCGATCACCGGCACCCGGGTCGCGCTCATGGCAGCACCGGCTCCTCGGGCAGGAATTCCAGGGTGTAGGCCTTTTTGTAGTCCAGGTCCTCCGGCACCATGCCGGCCTTGGCCATGAAATCGAAGGTCGCTTTCCAGCGCGCGTCGGTCATTACGCCGAGCCCCTTGGTTTTGGCGTCACCGCCGGCCACCAGGCCGTACTCCTTCATCTTCTCGATGCCGAAGGCGATCTGCTCATCGGTCATCTGCGGGTTGTCCTCTTTGATCAACTTATTGGCCGGCGCCGGATTCTGGAAATAGCTTTTCCAGCCTTCCATGGACGCCTGCACGAAGCGGCGCAGCACCTCGGGCTTCTCCTCCACCCACTCCCGGGTGGTCTCCAGGGTCTGCGCGTACGGCGGGTAGCCGTATTCGGCGAACAGGAACACCGACGGTGTCACGCCGCCCTTCTCCATGGCGAACGGCTCGGAAGTCACATAGCCTTGCTGCACCACCGACTTGTCGGCCAGAAACGGCTGCACGCTGAAGGTATAGGGTCGGATCATGTCGTCGGTGTAGCCGTAGTTGGCCTCCAGCCACGGCCAGAAGGTCTGCTTGGCCCCGGAGAACACGTACACCGGTTTGCCCTTGATCTGTTCCAGGGATTTCACGTGCGGATGGGCCAGCAGCGCCTGCGGATCGCTCTGGAACGGCGCGGCGATGGTCACCACCGGCAGGTCCTGCACCAGGGATTTGATGTTGCGGATCGGGTAGCCCATGGTGATGTTCTGCTTGCCGGCCAGCAGCAACTGAACGTTATTGACCTGCGGCCCGCCCATCTCGATGTCCACGTCCAGGCCGTACTTCTCATAAATACCGGTGGCCTTGGCCTGATAGAAACCGCCGTGCTCCGCCTGGGCGAACCAGTTGGTGCCGAACACCACCTTGTCGGGCTCCGCCGCCCCGGCCAGCGCCGCCGACAGCAAACCCGCCCCCAGCGTCAGACTGGCCGCAAGGCGCCGCCCCCACTTCCACCGCCCTTCGAACTGATTTCCCCGTGCCTTTGTCATGGTGCGCTCCGTATAAAATGTATACAGCTTGGTATCCAGACTCAGATGTCAGAAAAGAGGCAAAGGCTGTGCCATCTTTGTGGGTATCGCCGGAAGCCTTGCGACACGGGGCCTGGCGGCGGAAAGGAACAGAGGGCGGAGGGGAGACGGACGCACCGGGGTGGCGCGCCCGTACCGTCTTTGTGCACAAGATCGCGCCCATGGCGACCTTGTGCACGGCGGCCGGTTCAGGGCAGTACCGGCTCCTCGGGCAGGAATTCCAGGGTATAGGCTTTTTTATAGTCCACGTCGTCGGACACCAGCCCCGCCTTGACCATGAACTCGAAGGTCTTCTCCCAGCGCGCGTCGTTCATATAACCGATGCCCTCCTCGCCGGCGTCACCGCCGGTGACGATGCCGTACTCCTTGAGCTTGGCCAGACCATAGGCCAACTGCTCATCGGTCATCTCCGGATTGTCCTTCTGGATCAGCGCATTGCCCGGCGCCGGATCGTTCAGGTAGCTCTTCCACCCTTCCAGCGTGGCCTGCACGAACTTACGCACCATCTCCGGCTTCTCCTCCACCAGCTCACGACGGGTCTCCAGGGTGGCCGCGTAGGGCGGGTAACCGTAATCCGCGAACAGGAAGAAATTCGGCTTCACCCCACCCTTCTCGGCGGCGAACGGCTCGGAACTCACATAGGCCTGCTGCACCAGCTCCTTATCCGCCAGGAACGGCCCCAGGCTGAACGTATACGGCTTCGCCTGGCTGTCCTTGAACCCGTACTCCGCCTGCAACCACGGCCAATAGGTGGAACGCGCCGACGTGGAAATCAGCACCGTGCGATCACCCACCGACTGCAGATCCTTCACCTGCGGATGCGCGATCAAACCCTGCGGATCCTTCTGAAAACACGCCGCCACGCTCACCACCGGCAACCCCTCACCCACCGCGTTGATGTTCCGCAACGGATAACCCATGGTGAAATCGTACTGACCCGCCAACAACAACTGCAGACCATTCACCTGCGGCCCGCCCATCTTGATGGTCACATCCAACCCGTACTTCTCATAAATCCCGGTGGCCTTGGCCTGATAAAACCCGCCATGCTCGGCCTGGGCGTACCAGCTGGTCCCCACCGTCACCTTCTCCACGGCCCCCGCCGCACCCGCGCCGGCCAACCCCAGCACCGCCACAACCGCCGCCCCCAGGCGTCGGCAAAAACCACTCTTCAACATCACGCGCATCGGTGTTCTCCGTCAGATTGCTTACGTTCGCTTCGGACTCTCCTTTCGTATACAAGCAACCTTCATGCCCACCCACCGACACCACCCTCTCCCTAAAACGGTGCACACCCCAAAGCCGTGACGTTGGTGACGCCTTTCCCGGACCGTCGTTGGCCAGGGATGGCCAACGCGAGCCTACAAGGACGTATTCACGGCGTGTCCGGGGAGGGCGACACCGGTCACACGGCGGCCCCGATGGAGAAAAACCCTTCACTCCCCATACGCCGCCAACTCCACCGACCCGGGCTCCGGCACCACCTGCCCCGTCAACCGCCCCACCCGAGCCCCCAACGCAAACGCAATCGCCCGCTCGTTATCGTCCACCCCCCGCGTCCCATCAAACCCGGTCACCGCCGACGCCCCGTAAGGCGACCCACCCTTCGTGGTCCGCACCAACTCCGGCACGCTATGCGGCACCCCCACCAGAAGCATGCCGTGCTGAAAGAACGGCAAAAGCAACGTAATCAAGGTCACCTCATTACCGGAATGCATCCCCCCGGTGGAGGTAAAGGCCGCGCCCAACTTGCCGATCAACGCCCCCTGCCGCCACAACGGCGCCACCTCATCGATAAAGGCCCGCAACGGCGTACTCATCAACCCGTACCGGGTCGGCGCCCCCCACACGATCCCCCGCGCCCAAACCAGATCCTCCTGGCCGGCCCTCGGCAACGCCCGGTACTCCGCCTGCGCCGCCTGGAAATCCTCCCGCTGCGCATCCACGCTGTATTCCGGCGGCTCGATCCCGACACGCCGCAAGCGCACCTCCGCCCCCGCCGCTTCGGCCCCGCGCACCACCGCGCGGGCCAGTTCCAGGGTGCTGCCATAGCGGGAATCACAGATCACACAAACACGCTGCGGTTGGGAAAGTCGCGGTTCGGACATGAGCGTCTCCGGTTTGCTCCAGGAATTGCCCCGAATTGGAGCCTGATGCTGTATACAGGCAAGCGCCGTGCCACGACCGGGCGGCGCAAAGCACCGTACCATCACCCCCTGACCCACCCCGGCGGCACGCACCACCCCGGCGCATTGAAACGCCGTTTCGCACCACGCCGGCCCCACTCCGGCAAGGCTTGCCGCACGCCGGCAGAGCGACTAAAAAGGTGTATACATTCCCCCAAACAAGAGGTCGCGATGGCGCAGCCCCTTCTGATCCGTGCCAGCCTGCTCAATCCGGTGGACGCCGACCATTGGGTCTTCTACCGGGACGGCGGCGTGCTGGTGCATGAAGGTCGCATCCTCGGCGTCGGCTCGATGAGCGAATTCCGCCAGCAGCCGGTGGGCGCCATGCTGGAACTGGACAGCCTGCTGGTGCCGGGGTTCGTGGACGTGCACATCCACTGGGTGCAGCATCACGTGCGCGGGCGTTTTCAAAGGGACCTGATGGACTGGCTGCGCAACCACATCTGGCCCGAGGAAATGGGCTTCGACAATGAACTGTTCGCGCGCCGCCACGCGCAGAATTTTTTCTACGACACGGTACGTGCCGGCACCACCCTGGGCATGGCCTATTCCAGCCCCCATGCGCGCGCCCTGGAAATCGCCGCCAGCGAAGCCATCGGCGACTGGGTGCTGGGCAACGCGATCATGGAAAAGGCGGCGCCGGAGCCGCTCTGCCGGGCCAGCCCGGACAACGCCGACCAGGTGGCGTCGCTGCTGAAAAAACTGGGCCGGGAACATTACGCGGTGACGCCGCGCTTCGCGCTCAATTGCAGCGCCGGCCTGATGCGCGAGCTGGGCGATCTGGCCCGACGGGAAAACGCCCTGGTACAGACCCACCTCTCGGAATCGGTGAACGAAGTCCGCGAAATCCGCGAGGCGTTTCCCGAAGCCCAGGACTATACCGACGTGTACGACCGGGCCGGCCTGCTAGGCCCGCGCTCGGTGCTCGGCCACTGCATTCATCTCAGCACCCGGGAACACCAGACCCTGGCCCGGCGCGGCGCCTGGATCGCCCATTGCCCCTCGTCCAACGAGGCGCTGGACAGCGGCCGCATGGACCTGCAGGCGGTGCGCCGCCACGGCATCCGCTACGCCCTGGCCTCGGACGTGGGCGCCGGGCCCAGCCACAGCATGCTGCACGTGATGCAGCGCTTTCTGGCCCAGCACCGCGACGCCGGCGTGGACGTGAACGCCCGGGAAGCGCTTTACCATGCCACCCTGGCCGGCGCCGAATGCCTCGGCCGGGGCGACCGGGCCGGCAGCTTCGCGCCGGGCAAGCGGGCCGACTTCGTGGAGTTGCCGCTGCCCGACGGCGGCGGCGGGCCGGACCGCTGGTTTGAATCCCTGCTGGCCGGCGAAGCCCGGGATCTGGAAGAGCGCCCGTTGCGCACCTGGATCGAGGGGCGCCCCATGGAAACGGAATTCGACGACGAGGACGACGACTGGCCGTCCCCGGACTGGGATTGAGGCCGGTCAGCCGCCGGCGCGGGCGAGCAGACGCAGCCGCGCGATGCGGTTGACCTGGGCCACGGCGGTGGTGCGTTCGGTCTCCGCGTCGTTGCTCAGCCGCGCCTCGAAAGCCTGCAGGATCTCGCGCCGGTGCAGGCCGCGTACCGCCACGATAAAGGGGAAATCAAAGCGCGCCCGATAGGCCGCGTTGAGCGCCTGGAACCGCTCGAACTCTTCCACCGTGCACTGGTCCAGCCCGGCGCCGGCCTGTTCGGCACTGGAATCGGCGGTGAGCGCCTCGCCCACCGCCAGCTTGCCGGCCAGGTCCGGGTGGGCGCGCAGCACCGCCAGTTGCGCGCTTGCCTCGGCGGCGTCGAACACCGCCGCCAGCCGCGCCGCCAGGGCCGTGGCGATATCGTCCCGCGCGCTCAGGCCGGCCCGGTGGGCCTGGCGGGCGATCCAGGGGGAGTGTTCATAGACGTCGCCGTAGCAGGCCACGAAGGCGTCCTCGTCCAGCGCGCTGGGGCGCGGCGACAGCCGCTCGGTATCAGCCATGGTGCTCCATCCAGTGTCGGGCGATGTCGATGCGCCGGGCCACCCAGACATCCGGGTGGGCGCGCAGGTGGCGCAGAAACCGCTCCAGGGCGGCGGCGCGCCCCGGGCGGCCCGCCAGCCGGCAATGCAGCCCCACCGACATCATGCGCGGCGCCTCCGCGCCCTCCTGGTACAGATAATCGAAGGTGTCGCGCAGATAGCGGAAGAACGGTTCGCCGTCGCCGAACCCCGCCGGCGAGGCGAAGCGCATGTCGTTCACGTCCAGGGTGTAAGGCACCACCAGATGACGCTGGTCCGCCACCCGGGCCCAGAACGGCAGATCGTCGTTGTAGTCATCGGCGTCGTAAAGAAAACCGCCGTGTTCCACCACCAGCCGCCGGGTGTTGGGGCTGGTGCGGCCGGTGTACCAGCCCAGGGGCCGATGGCCGGCGGCGCGGGTGAGCGCCTCCACGGCGCGGCCGATGTGTTCCGCCTCCACCGCCTCCGGCACGTACTGATAGTCGATCCAGCGATAGCCGTGGCTGCAGATTTCGTGGCCCTCGTCGACCAGGGCGCGAATCACCTCCGGATGGCGTTCCGCGGCCATGCCCACGGCGAACGCGGTCAGCGGCAGCCGGTAGCGCCGGAACAGGCGCAGCAGACGCCAGACGCCAGCGCGGCTGCCGTACTCGTACAGGGACTCCATGCTCATATGGCGCACGTCGGGGCGTGCCTCGGTGCCCACCATTTCCGAAAGAAAGGATTCCGAGGCCGGGTCGCCGTGCAGCACGCAGTTCTCGCCGCCCTCTTCGTAATTGAGCACGAACTGCACCGCCAGCCGGGCGCCGCCGGGCCAGCGCGGGTCCGGAGGCGTGGGGCCGTAGCCGATCAAATCACGGGGGTAACCGCCCGCCCGCTGCTGTGCCGCCATCTGCCTGTCTCCTTTCACTGGCCGGATTTCACTGGCCGGATCGAATTGCACCTGTATACATCTTTGTGGTTTTATTGTCGACAGTGAAAAACACAATATCGAGGAGCGACCCATGGGGCGTCTCACCACGCACGTGCTCGACACCGCCAGCGGGCGGCCCGCCACCGGCCTGGCCCTGGAACTGTGGCGCCTGGACGACGGACGACTGTCCCTGATCGGACAATGCAAAACCGATGCCGACGGCCGCTGCCCGTCGCCGCTGCTGGAAGGCGAGGCGTTCACACCCGGGCGTTACCAGCTGCTGTTCCACGCCGGCGACTATTTTCGCGGCCTGAACCCGGCGGCCGCCTTGCCGGAGCCGGCGTTCCTGGACGAGGTAATCGTGCGTTTCGGGGTCGCCGACGCCGACCGCCACTACCATGTGCCGCTGCTGCTGTCGCCCTACGGTTACAGCACCTACCGGGGGTCCTGAGCATGGAAGGGCACCTCTATGAGTGGGCGAACCTGCTGATCCGCTGGCTGCACATCACCGTGGGCGTGGCCTGGATCGGCGCCTCGTTCTACTTCAACTGGCTGGAAAATCAGCTGGAGCGCGACGGCCACAAGCCGCAGGGCGTGGAAGGCACCCTGTGGGCGATCCACGGCGGCGGCTTCTACCATCTTCAGAAATTCCAGGTGGCCCCGGCCCGGTTGCCGGAGCGGCTGCACTGGTTCAAATGGGAGGCCTACTACACCTGGATCAGCGGCTTCCTGCTGCTGGCGGTGGTCTATTATCTGAACGCCCGCACCAACCTGATCGACCCGTCGGTGGCCGACCTGTCACCGCTCACCGCCAGCCTGATCGGCCTGGCCACCCTGGCGACGAGCTGGCTGGTCTACGATGGCCTTTGCCGCTCACCGCTGGGGCGCAAACCGGTGGCGCTGGCCACCGTGCTGTTCGCGCTGCTGGTGCTGCTGGCCTGGGGGTTGAGCCAGCTGTTCAGCGGGCGGGGCGCCTACATCCATGTGGGCGCCGCCATCGGCACCTGCATGGTGGCCAACGTGTTCTTCGTGATCATTCCCGGCCAGCGCGCCATGGTGGCGGCCATGCAGGCCGGTCGCGCCCCGGACGGCGCCCGGGGCCGGGCCGGCGCGCTGCGCTCCCGGCACAACAATTACCTGACCCTGCCGGTGCTGTTCATCATGATCAGCAACCATTTTCCCGGCACCTACGGCAGCAGCTGGAACTGGCTGATCCTGGTGGCGCTGGCGCTGGTGGGCATCGTCATCCGCCTCTTTTTCAACGTGCGCCACCTGCCCGGCCGTCACTGGCCATTGCCGGTGCTGGCCCTGGCCGGCCTGGTGGTGATCGTGGCGGCCACCGCGCCGGTGGCGTTCCGGAAAGACGGCGGCGACAGCGCCGGCCCGGCGGTGCCGCTGGCCCAGGTGCGCCCGGTGATCGAGCAACGTTGCGCGGTGTGCCACGCGGCCCGGCCCTCCTTCGGTGGCTTCGCGGCGCCGCCCAAGGGCATCCGCCTGGACGACGACGACGCCATCCACCAGCACCGCCAGCAGATCGGTCAGGTGGCGGTGCGCACCCACATCATGCCGCCGGGCAACATTACCGGCATCACCGACCAGGAGCGCGCGCTGCTGGAACGCTGGCTGAAGCAGACGGCGCCCTGACGGGCCGCTTATTTTCACGTACCGCCAGGTGGCCGCCGGCAAGGCGTCCGCCTTGCGCGGCCCGGGCAAGGTGTATACATTTCGGGCTCGACGCATTTCGGGTTCGACCCAGAGGTTTCCTTTCATGGCCACGGCTCCCGACTCCGGCAAGTTTCCCTCCGCCGCCACCCTGGCTCCCGCCCGGGGAGCACGCAAAGCCAGTGACCAGACCATCTACGATTCGATCTACGAGGCGGTGCTCACCCAGCGGCTGCCGCCGGGCTCGCGGCTGCCGGAGGTGGCGCTCAGCGAGATGTTCGGCGTGAGCCGCTCCATCGTACGCAAGGCGCTGACCCGCCTGACCTCCGACCATGTGATCGAACAACGCCCCAACCAGATGGCCATGGTGGCGCGCCCGGACGTGGAGGAAACCCGCCAGATTTTCGCCGCCCGGCGTCTGGTGGAAAGCGAGGTGATGCGCCTCACCGCCGGCACCCTGAGCAAGGCGCGGGTGCAGGAACTGCGCAAACTGGTGAAGGATGAGAAGGCCGCCCACGACAGCGGCCGCGATCAGGACCGGGTGCATTGCTCCATGGAAGTGCATCGTTTCCTGGCCCGGCACTGCCCCAATCAGGTGCTCGGGCGGATGATGCGTGACCTGGTTTTGCGCACCTCCATCGTCATTGCCCTGTACAAATCCCCCGGCATCACCGCCTGTTTTCTGGGCGACGACCACGGCCGGCTGGCGACGCTGATCGCCAAGGGCGACGGTCAGGCGGCGGCGGCCCTGGCCCACGACCACTTGCTGGCGCTGGAGAATCTGCTCGACCTCAACGACGACAGTCGTCCCATCGACCTGGCCAGTATTCTGCGCCCCCCTTCCTGATTCCGGCACGGCTCCTGCTTGTCGTCAGTGATCCCGATTTCTGTATACAGTCCGATCCCTGCACCCCAAGGAGCCACGCATGCCCCGCACCCTGCTGCTGAAGAACGCCACCCTGGTCGCCACCCTGGACGACGACCACGGTGAGATCGCCGACGGCGCCGTGCTGATTACCGACAACCGCATCAGCGCCGTGGGCGCCACCGCGGATCTGCCGCACAGCGCCGATGAGGTGATCGATCTGCGCGGCCATGTGGTGATTCCCGGGTTAGTGAACACCCACCATCATATGTTCCAGTCGCTCACCCGGGCACTGCCGGCGGCGCAGAACGCGGAGCTGTTCGACTGGCTCAGCGCCCTGTTTCCGGTGTGGGGCAACATCACCCCGGAAATGATGACCGCCTCGGCCACCACCTCCATGGCGGAGCTGGTGCTGTCCGGCTGCACCACGGCGGCGGACCACGCCTATCTGTACGTCAACGGCTCGCGCCTGGAAGACAACCTGGAGGCGGCCCACGCGGTGGGGCTGCGCTACCACGGCGTGCGCGGGGCGATCACCCTGGGCCAGAGCCAGGGTGGCCTGCCGCCGGATCAGGTGGTGGAGCAGGACGAGGACGCGGTGCTCAAGGAAATGCAGCGGGTGGTGGAGACCCACCATCAGCGCGCCGACGACGCCATGATCCAGGTGGCCCTGGGCCCCTCGTCGCCGTTCACGGTAACCCCCGACCTGATGCGGCAAAGCGCCCTGCTGGCCCGCGACCTGGGCGTGCTGATGCACACCCACACCGCCGAGAACAGCAAGGACCTGGCCTTCAGCCAGGAGCGCTACGGCATGACCCCGGCGCAGTTCGCCGAGCACACCGGCTGGGTCGGCGAGGACGTCTGGCACGCCCACTGCGTGCACCTGGACGACCACGGTATCGACCTGTTCGGCCGCACCGGCACCGGCGTGGCCCATTGCCCCTGCTCCAACATGCGCCTGGCTTCCGGCATCGCGCCGATCCGCAAAATGCTCGACCACGGCGTCAAGGTGGGCCTGGGCGTGGACGGCACCGCCTCCAACGACGGCAACGACCTGCTCGGCGAAGCCCGCCAGGCGATGCTGGTGGCCCGGGTGCGCCATGAGGACCCCACCGCCATGAGCGCCCGCGAAGCACTGTGGCTGGCCACCCGGGGCGGCGCCCGGGTGCTCGGCCGGGACCACGCCATCGGCCGGCTGGCGCCGGGCTATTGCGCCGACCTGATCGCCTTCGACCTGAACGACATCGCCTATGCCGGCGGCCAGATCGACCCGCTGGCGTCCCTGCTGTTCTCGGCGCCGCGCCGGGTCAGCTACAGCTTTATCAACGGCCGCAAGGTGGTGGACCGGGGGCAACTGGCCACCGTCGACCTGCCCCGCCTGGTGGAAAACCACAACCGCCTGTCACGGCAATTGATCGGCGCCTGAGGGCGCCGGCCCACCCCGGGAGACAATCCATGAGCACCGATTTCGACGCCCTCCGGGTCGGCCAGGACGCCCTGCCGATCATCGACATCTCCGGGCTGCGCTCGCCGCACGCCGAAGAGCGGCGGGCCGTGGGCCTGGCGCTGCGCGCCGCCTGCACCGACAAGGGCTTCTTCTACATCCGCGAACACGGCATAGACCCGGCCCTGCAGGCCCGCGTGTTCGAAGCGTCCCGGGCGTTCTTCAGCCTGCCCATGGACCACAAGCGTCGGGTGGACATGGCGCACTCCCCGGCCAACCGGGGCTACGACCCGTTGCGCGGCCAGACCCTGGAAGCCGGTGCCCCGCCGGACCTGAAGGAGAGCTATTACATCGGCGAGGAGCGCGGCCCGGACGACCCCAAGGTGCGCGCCGGCAAGTTCAACCACGGCGCCAACCAATGGCCCGGCGAGGTGCCGGACTTCCGCCCGGCCATGGAAGCCTACTACCGGGCCATGAGCGCTCTCAGTGAGCGGATCATGGCCGGCCTGGCCCTGTCCCTGGACCTGGAGGAGGACTTCTTCGCGGACTTCTGCGTGGAGCCCCAGGCCATCGTCCGCCTGCTGCACTACCCGCCGCAGCCGGCCAATCCGGCGCCCAACGAAAAGGGCTGTGGCGCGCACACCGACTTCGGCGGCATCACGCTGCTGCTGCAGGACGAGAACGCCGGTCTGCAGGTTTGGGACGAGGCCGGCGGCGGCTGGCTGCACGCCGATCCGATCCCCGGCACCTACGTGGTCAACCTGGGCGACATGATCGCCCGCTGGACCAACGACCGTTATCGCTCCACGGTGCATCGGGTGGTGAATATTTCCGGCCGGGAGCGCTACTCGGTGCCGTTCTTCTATTCCGGCAACCCGGACCATGAGGTGCGCTGCCTGCCCGGTTGCCTGGCGCAAGGCGAACAGCCCAAGTACCCGCCGGTGACGGTGGAGCAGCACATCATCGAAATGTATCGGCGGACCTATGCATCCGCCTGATCTTGCCGCCCGCGACCTGATTCTGATCCACGGTGCCTGGGCCGCCGCCTGGGTCTGGGACGATCTGCTGGCGCCACTGCGCCAGGCCGGCTTCCGGCCCCATGCGGTGGAGTTGCCGGGCAACGGCCACGGCGCCCACGGCGACCAGGACGCCGGCCTCGACGATTACGAGCGCACCGTGCTGGCGCTGCTCGACACCCTGCCCGGCCCGGTGGGGCTGGTGGCCCATTCCGGCGGCGGCGTCACCGCCACGCGGGTGGCGGAACGGGCGCCGGAGCGGATCGCCGGCGTGGCCTTCGTGGCCGGCATGATGCTGCCCTCCGGCACCGGCTTCGCCGACCTCACCGCCCCCCTCAAGGCCGACGATCCGGCCGCCGCCGGCATCGTGCCGCACCTGCTCTGGAACGAGGCACGCAGTGCCAGCCGGGTGCCGCCGGACGCCGCCCGGCGCTTCTTCTTCCAGGACCTGCCCGAGGCCGCCGCGCGGCACGCCGCCGGGCGCCTCACCCCGCAACCGGAAAAGGCCCGCGCGGCGGTGCCGGTGTGGAGCGCCGAACGGTTCGGCCGGGTGCCGCGCCTGTACGTGGAGGCCCTGCGCGACCGCTCGGTGGTGCCCGCCGCCCAGCGCCGCATGCAAGCCCTGGTGCCCGGTGCCCGGGTGGTGTCCCTGGACACCGGCCACGCGCCCCAGGTGGCCGCGCCGGCGGCGCTGGCGGAAGTACTTGCGGACTTTTTCCAGCCCCCGGCGGGGACCGGCTGACAGCGGCCTGAAACGGCACGGCCATTGCATACAACTCGATATACAGGTTTTGCCAACAGGCTCTGACCACCATCACTATCGAGGAGTGACGCTATGAAGGCTCGTGCCCTGCGATCCATTCTGTTTGCCTTGGGGGTAAGCACCCTGGCGGCCACCGCCCAGGCCGCCGATAAAATCCGCTGGCTCAACGACTGGCTGCCCGCCGGCGACAAGGCGGTGATCTATCTGGGCGTGCAGGAAGGGCTGTTCGAGGACGCCGGCATCGAGGTGGAGATCATGACCGGTCGCGGATCCAGCGACGTGGTCACCAAGCTCGGCACCGGCGCCGGCGACATGGGCTCCGGCGGCCTGTCGGCGCTGATGCAGGCCAAGGCCGGCGCCGAGGTGCCGGTGACCGCGGTGATGTCGATCTACACCAAGCAGCCGGACGCGGTGTTCGTCGCCGAGGGCGCCGGCATCGACAGCCTCAAGGACCTGAAGGGCAAAACCCTGGCCACCGCCACTTTCTCGGCCTCCAACGTGACCTGGCCGCTGGTGCTGGAAGCCAACGGCATGGCCCCGGACGCGGTCAAGGTGCTCAAGGTGGACCCGGGCGCCATGGGCCCCATGTTCGCCACCGGCCGGGTGGACGGCACCATCAACTGGATCACCAAGCTGCCCGCCTTCGAGGCCCTGGCCCAGGACGCCGGCAAGGGCGTCAAGGTGCTGCCCTGGTCGGAATACGGCTTCAACGGTTACGGCCTGTCCATGTTCGCTTCCGACCGCCTGATCAAGGAGAACCCGGCGCTGGTGAAGAAATTCGTGGCGGTCTACAAGCAGGCCCTGGAGATGGCCATGGCCGATCCCGCCAAGGCCGGCGCCGCCCTCAAGGCCATGGTGCCGGACATCGACGCGGACATCGCCGCCGAGGAATTCGCCGTCTCCACGCAACTGATCAATACCGACATCGCCAAGCAGGACGGCCTGGGCGCCTTTGAGCCGGCACTGCTCAAGGAGACCTGGACCTGGGTGGCCAAGGCCCAGGACCTGCCGGAGGACGCGCTGGATCCGGAACACGCGGTGACCCGCGAGTTCATTCCGGAGTAAGCCGATGACCACCCGCATGGAGCCCGGCGGCGAACGCCCGGCGATCCGTTTCGACCGGGTCGGCCAGGTGTTCACCTCCTCCGACGGCAGCCGCGTCACCGCCCTGGACGACGTCAGCTTCACCCTGCGCCGCCACGAGTTCGTGGCGGTGATCGGCCCGTCCGGCTGCGGCAAATCCACCCTGCTGCGGATCATCGCCGGGCTGGTGCGGCCCACCGACGGCCAGGCGGAAATCTATGGCCTGCCGGTCACCGGCCCCCGGGAGGAAGTGGGCATCGTGTTCCAGCAGCCCACCCTGCTGCCCTGGCTCAAGGTGCGCGACAACGTGACCTTCCCCATGAAGCACAAACACGGCCGGGTCAGCGCCGCCGAGAAGGCCCGCGCCGATGAGTTGCTGGAGATGGTCGGGCTGCGCGACTTCGCCCACAAACGCCCGGACGAACTGTCCGGCGGCATGCAGCAGCGGGTGGGCATCGCCCGGGCGCTGCTGCACGACCCGGACATTCTGCTGATGGACGAACCGTTCTCGGCGCTGGACGCCCTGACCCGCGACGAGATGAGCTTCGAGCTGCTGCGCATCTGGGCCGAGCGGCCCAAGACGGTGCTGTTCATCACCCATTCGATCCCCGAGGCCCTGCTGCTCGCCGACCGCATCCTGGTGATGTCGGCGCGACCCGGCCGGGTGCGGGAAATCATCGACGTGGGCCTGGCCCGGCCACGTTCGATGCAAACGCTGTCGGAGCCGCGCTTCCATGACCTCGCCAACCACATCCGCGCCCAGGTCTTCCGGCCCGGGGCGCTGGCCTGACCGGCGCCGGATGCTGCTGAGCGCCCTGGACCGGGCCGCGCCGCTGCTGGCCGCCCTGGTCCTGCTGGTGATCTGGGAGGTGGCCTGCCGGCTGCTGACGGTGCCTTCCTATCTGCTGCCGACCCCCAGCGCCATCGTGCAGAGCGCCTTCCAGGTGCCGCTGAGCAGTTGGCTGGACCACACCTGGGCGACCCTGAGGGTCAGCCTGCAGGGCTACGCCCTGGCGGTGTTGATCGGCATCCCGCTGGCGGTGGCCCTGGCCAACAGCCGGCTGCTGTCGCGGGCGCTGTACCCGCAACTGGTGATCATCCAGTCCACGCCGATCGTGGCGGTGGCGCCGATCATCGTGGTGGTGCTGGGCGCCGGCGACGCGCCCCGGGTGGTGATCACCTTTCTGATCACCTTCTTCCCGATCGTGGTGTCCACGGTCACCGGCCTGCTGGCCACGCCGCCGGCGATGATGGAGCTGTCCCGCTCGCTGGGCGCCGGCCGCCTGCGGGCGGTGCGCGACATCCAGCTGCCGTTCGCGGTGCCTTACATTTTCTCGGCGCTGCGCATCTCGGTAACGCTGGCGATCATCGGCGCGGTGGTGGCGGAGTTCGTGGCGGCGGAAAACGGCCTGGGGTTTTTCATCGCCTTTTCCACCTCCTTCTTCAAGGTGCCCCAGGCGTTCGCCGCCCTGGTGGTGCTGGTCAGCCTGAGCCTGGCGCTGTTCCAGCTGGTGGCGCTGACGCAGCGGCTGCTGTTCCCCTGGAGCCTGCCGAAAACGGAGCAATAGGATGAACCACGAACATTACCTGCGCCTGACCTTCCAGGTGGCCCGACAGGCCATGGAAGACGGCGGCCACCCGTTCGGCGCCCTGCTGGTGGGGCCGGACGGCCAGGTGCTGATGGAGCAGAAAAACGCCTTTCTGCCGGACCATGACATGACCGGCCACGCCGAACGGGTGCTGATGACCCGCGCCTCCACCACCTGGGGGCCGGACTTTCTCGCCGGCTGCACCATGTACACCTCGGCGGAACCCTGTGCCATGTGCGCCGGCGCGGTCTACTGGACCGGCGTCGGCCGGGTGGTCTACGGCCTGTCCGAGAAGCGTCTGAAGGCGCTCACCGGCGACCACCCGGAAAACCCCACCCTGGACCTGCCCTGCCGGCGGGTGTTCGACGCCGGCCAGCGGCCGGTGGAGGTGATCGGCCCGCTGCTGGAGGACGAAGCGGCGGCCCTGCACCAGCGTTTCTGGGCGGGCACCGGGGCCTAGCGATCCTCCGATCCGGGACGGCCACCGTCCCGCCCCTGGCGACGATAACGCTTTGGCATTAACATATAACCACTTTCTTTACCCTTCCCGCGCCGTGCCCCTGTCCCTGGGGGAACGGGCGCCATCGTGGTTGATTCGCCGGAGTAACCGATGACCTTCTGGACGCGCCTGCTGCCGTTTTTGAGCTGGCCCCGTCCCACTCGCCGTGCCCTGCGCCAGGATCTGTTCGCCGGCGTCACCGTGGGCCTGGTACTGATTCCCCAGGCGCTGGCCTACGCCACCCTGGCCGGCATGCCGCCGGTCACCGGGCTGTATGCCGCCCTGCTGCCCAGCGTGGTGGGAATTCTGTGGGGTTCCTCGCCACTGCTGGCGGTGGGGCCGGTGGCCCTGACCAGCCTGCTGACCTTCGCGGCGCTGAGCCCCATGGCCACGCCGGAGAGCGGCGAATGGGTGACGCTGGCGATCTGGCTGGCGATCTATGCCGGGCTGATCCAGTTCTTGCTCGGCGCCCTGCGCCTGGGCCTGATCGCCAATTTCGTTTCCAACGCGGTGATCACCGGCTTTCTCAACGCCGCCGCCCTGATCATTCTGGTGTCCCAGCTACCGGCACTGCTGGGCCTGGACGGCGGCGGCTGGGGCGCGGCCCTGGACTCGCTGACCCACCATCTCGCCCACCCGGACCTGACCTGGCTGTGGACCCTGGCGTTCGGCCCCGGCGCCATGCTGCTGCTGTTCGTCCAGCGGCGGCTGTGGCCGAAGCTGCCCGGGGTGCTGGTGGTGTGCGTGCTCGGCATCGCGATCAGCGCCACCCTGGGCTACGCCGCCCTCGGCGGCGCGGTGGCCGGCCAGGTGCCCGCCGGCCTGCCACTGCTGCAATGGCCCGATGCCCTGACCCTGGAACAGCACCGGGCGCTGCTGCCGGCGGCGCTGATCATCGCCCTGATCAGCTTCACCGAAGCCATGTCCAGCGCCCGCTCCCTGCCCTCGCCGGACGGCCGCCTGTGGGATCAGAACCAGGAGCTGGTGGGCCAGGGCCTGGCCAAGGTGGCCAGTGGCCTGAGCGGCGCCTTCCCGGTCAGCGGCTCGTTCTCGCGCACCGCCCTGAACCGCTACGTGGGCGCCACCAGCGGCTGGTCGGCGCTGTTCGCGGCGGTCTGCACGGTGCTCTGCCTGCTGTTCCTGACCGGCTATCTGCAACATCTGCCCCGCGCCATCCTGGCCGCCATCATCATGGTGCCGGTGTTCAATCTGATCAGCCCGTCCGCCTTCGTGCGGCTGTGGCGGGCGTCGGTGGACGACGGCGTGGTGGGCATCGCCACCTTCGTGGTCACCCTGGTGTCGGTGCCCTACCTGCACTGGGGCGTGTTCACCGGCTTCGTGCTGGCGATGCTGTTCTTCCTCTATCGCCGCGCCCATCCGCGCCTGATCGAGCTGGGCCTGCACGCCGCCGGCACCCTGCGCGACCGGCGCCTGCACAACCTGCCGCCGATCGCGCCGGGGGTGCTGGCGCTGCGCCTGGACGCCTCGCTCACCTACCTGACCGCGCCGCTGCTGGACCGCTTTATCCGTGAACGGCTGCGCGACGAGCCGGAGCTGCGGGTGGTGCTGATCTGCGCCTCCGCCATGAACGCCATGGACGCCACCGGCGCCGATACCCTGGAGCGGCTGCAGGCCGACCTGCACGACCGGGGCGTGCGGCTGGCCTTCTCCGGCGTGAAGAAGCAAGTGCGCGACGTAATGGCGCACACCGGCCTGCTGGAACGGTTCGGCGAAGCCAATCTGTTCGTCAACAACCGTGACGCCATCGAGGCTCTGGGCGAGACAATGGCCACGCCCACCTGACAAGGGCGCCGGTTTTGGAGAGAATCGGTACTCCGAGAAGCAGGATACGATCCGCCGCATGAAGCGATTTTTTCTTTCCGTACTGGGCTTGCTGGTGATCGCCGCCCTGGCGTCCCAGCTCTGGTACCTGGGTCTGGTGCTGCAACTGCGCGGCCAGAACCCGAAGGACACCGCCTTCATGGAGCGCGCCCGCGCCCATGGTCAGGTGAGCTACCAATGGCGCGATTACGAGCACATCGCCGACGACCTGAAGCGCGCGGTGCTGATCTCCGAGGACGCCCGCTTCGTGGAGCACTCCGGCTTCGACTGGCGCGGCATCCGCCATGCCATGGAGCGCAACGAGGAAGCGGGGCGGCCGGTAGCCGGCGGCTCCACCATCACCCAGCAACTGGCCAAGAACCTGTTCCTGAGCTCGGAAAAAACCTATACCCGCAAGATTCAGGAAGCCCTGATCGCGGTGATGCTGGAGCTGTCCCTGTCCAAGCAGCGCATCCTGGAGCTGTATCTGAACACCGCCCAGTGGGGCAACCGGGTGTTCGGCGCCCAGGCCGCCGCGCGGCACTATTTCGGCGTCGACGCCGACCAGCTGTCACCGGCCCAGGCGGCGCAGATGGCGGTGCTGCTGCCCCGCCCCAGCTATTACGACGTGCGCGGTACCACCGACTACGTGCAGCAACGCACGCTCTGGATCCAGGAGCAGCTGCCGCTGGTGCGTATCCCCTCGCCTTGAACTTGTCGGGCGCGCGGGACTCTGTGTTCCGTGGCCCTGTGAAATTCTGGAGACCCCCGTATGAGACCGTTCCGGTTGCTCGTCCCCCTTGTGTTTTTGCTCAGCGCCTGCGACGACCCGGCCTCGCCCCCCTCTTCCCCGGAGCAATCGGCGGAAGTCCCCGCCGAGGCCCCCGCCACCCAGGTCCGCGAAGGTCTGGCCGGCATCTGGCGCCCGGCCGGCGACAGCGACCTGAACGCCCTGGTGCTGGAGGACGATGGCCAGCTGTATCTGGTCAATGGCGGGCCCCGCCGTGGCCTGCGCTGGGAAAAGACCGACCAGGGTGAACTGGCCCTGCACTATCTGGAGGACGGCGGCCTGATCGTCGACCAGACCCTGACCGCGGCCCTGGACAACCCGACCCTGACCCTGGAGGGCGATTCCCCGTTCGCCGGCGAATACCGCCGCGACGCCACCGACATCGGCACCGTGGAAGGGCGGCTGATTCTGCCGGAGGACGCCGCCATCCCGGACACCGGCGTGGTGGTGCTGACCCTGCGCGACCTGTCCGGCGGCGACAGCGCGCCGCTGGCCCAGCGCCTGACCCGCCTGGCCCTGGAGGGCGACCTGGCCCAGCCGTTCCGGCTCTATTTCGACCAGAGCCGGGTGGCCGCCGACCACCGCTACGGTCTGGACGCCCGGGTGCTCGCCGACGGCGCCACCCTGTTCGCCATGCCCGCGCCCCTGCGCGTGCTGGATAACGGCCAGCGCCCGGTGACACTGCCGCTGAGCCCGGCCAGCGCCAACGCCGACCTGGCCGATACCTACTGGAAGCTGCTGCAGGTGGAAGGCCGCCCGGTGCCGGCGCCGGAGGGCCAGAACCGCCAGGCCCATCTGGTGTTCCACGGCCAGCAAGGTGAAGTGAAAGGCAACACCGGCTGCAACACCCTCAGCGGGCGCTACCAAAGCGAGGGGCAGCGGCTTACTCTGGAGAATCTGACCAGCACGGAAATGGCCTGCGCCAGCGACAACGTGGCCGAGGCGTTCATGGCCGTGCTGAATCGCACCCAGCGCTTCCAGGTGGAAGGTCAACGCCTCAACCTCTACGACGGCGAGGACGGCCTGCTGGCGGTGCTGCGGGCGGAATACCTGTATTAAGCCTGCCCCGGGAAGCCCCCTATGCGCGTCCACTATCTGTCCCATGTGCCATTCGAAAAGCTGGGAACCATGGCCGGCTGGCTGGAACGCCAGGGCCACACGGTCAGCGGGTCGCGGCTTTATCACGGTGACCCGCTGCCGGCCCCGGACCAGTTCGACGCCTTGATCGTGATGGGCGGCCCGATGGGCGCCGACGACGAACACCGCTACCCCTGGCTGGACGGCGAGAAACGGCTGATCGCCGCCTGCCTGGAGCGGGACCACAGGATACTGGGCGTGTGCCTGGGCGCGCAGATCATCGCCCGGGTGCTGGGCGCCCCGGTGACCCGTAACCCGCAACGGGAAATCGGCTGGTTCCCGGTGCAGAGCACCGAGGCCGGGCGCGCCGACCCGATCGGCGCCGTGTTCGACGATGGCGTTCCGGTGTTGCACTGGCACGGCGATACCTTCGCGATCCCGGACGGGGCCGTCCATCTGGCGCGCAGCTGGGGCTGCGAGAACCAGGCGTTCCGTTACGGCGAGCGGGTGCTGGGGCTGCAGTTTCACCTGGAACTGGCGCCGGACAACGTGCGCGCCCTGTGCGACGAATGCGCCGACGAATTGCGCGACGGCGGACCCTGGGTGCAGAGCGAGGCGGAGATGCTGGCGCACCCGCCCCTGTTCGACGACGCCCGCCGGCGCCTGAACCGGGTGTTGGAAGTGTTTCTGCCTGATCGTGGCTGATTCACCGGCACATACAAAGGTTCATAGCGCTTTGGCGGGAAGTCCCGCTCCAGCCGGGGCGCGACTCAGGGCGCGACGCCCTTCCGGGAACGCCGCAAGTACGTCCCTGTAGGCTCCCTTTCGAACGTCCTGTTCTCAAGGGTCCCGGAAGGGCGTCGCGCCCTGAGCCGCTGTGCAGTGATCCTCGGCGCCACGGTCGCTTCAGGCGTTTAGCGGAGCGAAAATCGGCGCCTGCCAGCTCAAAGATGAGCTCTACGGAGCCGCCCCCTCCACCACCCCGGTTCATCGTTGTTGGAACCCGTAACGGTTCCGCTACCTCGAAGCGGAGCTGTGTGGGGGCCTTCCGGGACCCTGTCAAACAGGACGTTTGACAGGGAGCCTACAGGGACGTACTCGCGGCGTTCCCGGAAGGCCCCCACACAGATCCGCGTCCCGGATGGAGACCTACCGTATAGATTTCCCGCCAAAGCGCGATGGACAAAAAAAGCCCGCCCCTCTTTCGAAGGGCGGGCTTTTTCGTGGCCCGGGGGCCGTTCCGGTCAGGCCCGGGCGCGGGCCGGCTGTTCGGCTTCGGAGGCCGCCACCCGGCCGGCGGCGGACAGGATCGCCTGCAACGCGGCGGCGGTGGTGTCGGCGGCCAGGGCCACCGCGCTCTGCACCTGCTCACCCACCTGCACCCGCACACAGGCCATGGCGTTGGCCTCGGTGTTGTCGCCCAGGGAGTACTCGTCGAACGCCTCCACCCGGATCTGCCAGCCGTGGCGGCGGTTGAGTGCGTCCACCAGGGCGCCCATGGCGCCTTCGCCGCGACCTTCGATCTCCACCGTGGCGCCGGCCTCATCGCCGATGCTGATACGGGCCCGCACGCCATCGTCGGCCCGGTGCAGGTCGTAGGAGCGCAGCATCCAGCCGGCCGGCACGTTCAGGTAATCGCCGTTGAAGCGGCGGTGAATCCGCTCACCGGTGATCTCGCCGCCGTCTTCCTCGGCGTCCTGCTGCACCACCATGGCCAGCTCCTGCTGCAACCAGCGCGGCAGGCTGATGCCGAAGTCGCGCTCCAGCACGTGGGCCACGCCGCCCTTGCCGGACTGGGAGTTGATGCGCACCACCTCCTCGTAGCGGCGGCCCAGATCGTGCGGGTCGATGGGCAGGTAGGCCACCCGCCACACATCACCGGGCTTGTAGCGCGCCAGGCATTTGCGGATCGCGTCCTGGTGGCTGCCGGAGAAGGCGGTGAACACCAGATCCCCCGCGTAGGGATGGCGCGGGTGGGTATCGATCTCGGTGATCTCTTCCACCAGCGCACGGATTTCCTTCATGCGCGAGAAGTCGATTTCCGGGTCGATGCCCTGGGCATACAGGTTCATGCCGGCGGTCACCAGATCCATATTGCCGGTGCGCTCACCGTTGCCGAGCAGGGTGCCTTCCACCCGGTCGGCGCCGGCCATCACCGCCAGCTCCGCGGCGGCCACGCCACAGCCCCGGTCGTCGTGGGTGTGCACGCTGATCAGCACGTGCTCACGGTAGCGAATGTTCTCGTGCACCAGCTCCACCTGGTCGGCGAACACGTTCGGCGTGCTCACTTCCACCGTGGCCGGCAGGTTGATGATCACCCGCTGGCCCTGGTCCGGACGCCACACTTCGTTGACCGCGTCGATCACCTCGATGGCGAAATCGGTCTCGGTGGCACTGAAGGTCTCCGGGGAATACTGGAACGACCATTCGGTGTCGGGCTGTTTGGCGGCGGCGTCACGGACCCACTCGGCGGACTTCACGGCGATCGCCTTGCAGCCCTCCTTGTCCACGTTGAACACCTGCTCGCGGAAGGTGGGCGAGGTGGCGTTGTAGATGTGCACCACGGCTTTTTTTGCGCCCTTGAGGGACTCGAAGGTGCGCTCGATCAACTCCTGGCGGGCCTGGCTGAGCACCTGGATGTGCACGTCGTCGGGCACCAGGTCTTCCTCGATGAGGGCGCGGCAGAAGTCGTAGTCGATCTGGCTGGCGGACGGGAAACCGACTTCGATTTCCTTGTAACCGAGCTCCACCAGCAGCTTGAAGAAGCGTTTCTTCTGAGCCACCGACATGGGCTTGATCAGCGCCTGGTTGCCGTCGCGCAGGTCCACCGCCGCCCATAGGGGGGCTTTCTCGATGCGCTTGGACGGCCACTGGCGGTCCGGTTTATCGATGGTGGGGAAAGGCGCGTACTTGCGATGATCGAAACTCATGGGTTGCTCCAGTTTATGTCGTTTGCCGGGTTGGCCTGGCGTTGAGCCGCTTCCGGGATCACCGGGGTGGCGCGGCGTGGCGCCGGAAAATCGGTCCCGGTTCCCGCCCGGTAAGGCGGGAACCCGACCGACCGCGAGGCGACTTGTGATCGTCTCGCGGCACAGGAACCAGTCTAGGAGCCCGCACCGACAATGTGCTTGCTTTTTTCCTCTTATTTCGCCACCGTCAGCAACATTCCACCTTACATCAACTCCATATCGGGGATTCGTTGCGCCATGGAGAAAAAACTCGCGAAACTCGACCGCACCGACGTGCGTATTCTCGACGCCCTGCAGCGCGACGGCGGCCTCACCAACCAGCAGTTGGCGGAGCAGGTCGGCCTGTCGCCCTCGCCCTGTTCGCGGCGGGTGCAGAAGCTGGAGGAGGCCGGCGTCATCCTGCGCCGGGAAACGGTGCTGGACCCGCGCCGGCTGGGGCTGGACCTGACCGCCATGATTCAGATCAGCATGGACCGCCACACCCCGGAGCGCTTCGCCAACTTCGAGGCCACGGTGGCCGAGTACCCGCAGGTGCAGCAGTGCTATCTGGTCACCGGCCAGGAGGCGGATTATCTGCTCAAGGTGGTGGTGCCGGACATCGACCAGTACCAGCAGTTTCTGCTCAACAAGATCACCCGCATCGAAGGCGTCAGCGGGGTGCGTTCCAGTTTCGTGATGCGGCGGGTGATCGACACCTCGGCGTTGCCGTTGACGTACATAGATTGAGTTGAAAGTTGAAAGTCGCCGCCCTTTTAACTTTCAACTTTTAACTTGCCCCTTTCCTCATTCCCCCTGCTACCCTGAACCCATGAAGCGTTTGCTGATCGTCGCCCATGCCCCCTCCCCCAACACCCGCCGTCTGGCGGAGGCGGCGCTGCGCGGCGCCCGCCATGACGACATCGAGGCGGTGGAGGCGGTGTGGAAGCCGCCCCTGGAGGCTGGCCCGGAGGACGTGCTGGGCTGCCACGGCATTCTGCTCGGCACCACTGAAAATCTGGGCTACATGAGCGGCGCCCTGAAGGACTTCTTCGACCGCAGCTACTACGCCGTGATCGACCACCAGCAGGGCCTGCCCTGCGCGTTGTACGTGCGCGCTGGCCAGGACGGCACCGGCACCCGCCGGGCGGTGGAGTCCATCGCCACCGGCCTGCGCTGGAACTGGGCCCGGGACCCGCTGATCTGCCGGGGCGACTGGCAGGAGACGTTCGTCGATCAGGTGGAGGAGCTGGGGCTGTACATGGCCGCCGGCCTCGACGCCGGCATTCTTTAGGATTCAATCACCGATTCAGGAGGACACCATGCGTATCACCGTGGAAGGCATTTCCGAAGGCCAACCGATTCCCGGCCAGTTCGCGTTCGCGGTACCCCACGCCCAGGACCACATGGCCCTGAGCGACAACCGCAACCCCCGGGTGGCGTGGGACGGCGTGCCGGACGGCACCCGCGGCTTCGCCGTGGTGGTGGTGGACCCGGACGTGCCGTCCGACGCCAGCAACGTCAACCAGGAAGGCAAAACCCTGGCGGAGGAAATGCCCCGGGTGGATTTCTACCACTGGCTGCTGGTGGACATCCCCGCCGAGGTGCGCGAGATCGCCGAGGGCGAGGACTCCGACGGCGTGACGCCGCGCGGCAAGAGCACCGGCCGGGTGAAAAAAGGCGTGCGCGGCGCCAACGATTACACCGACTTCATGGCCGGCGACCCGGACATGAAAGGCGTCTACGGCGGCTACGACGGTCCCTGCCCGCCCTGGAACGACGAGCGCCTGCACCACTACACCTTCACCGTCTACGCCCTGGACGTGCCCAGCCTGGGCCTGGACGGCGACTTCCGTGGCGGCGACGTGATGAAGGCCATGGAAGGCCACATTCTCGACCGCGCCAGCGTCACCGGCACCTATACGCTCAACGCCAACGTCTAAGGTCCGATGCCCCTCCCTGTAGGAGCGGCTTCAGCCGCGAGCAAGCCCAATCGCGGCTGAAGCCGCTCCTACAGCGTCCGGCGGGCCCGGTGGCGCCGCTCAAACCACCGTAAACGCCCCCGGCAGATGCTGCCGCAGCGTCAGCAGATTCTCTTCCCGCACGTCCATCTCGCCGAAGCAATTGGCCACCGTCCCCGTGTAGTGCAACCCGTCGGCCTGGATCGCCTCGGCGGTGAGCAGTGCGTGGTTGATGCAGCCGAGCTTCATGCCCACCACCTGGATCACCGGCAGGTTCAACTCCACCGCCAGGCCGGACAGCATTTCCCGATCATTGAGCGGCACCCGCCAGCCGCCGGCGCCCTCCACCAGCACCAGGTCCGCCGGGTGGCTGTTGAGGGCGCCGCGCACGTAGCCGGCCAGCTGGGCCAGGGTGATACGGCGGTTTTCCCGCTGGGCGGCGATGTGCGGCGCGATGGCCGCGTCCAGGGCCACCGGGTTCACCACCTCGTAGGGCAACGCCACCGAGGAGGCCGCCATCAGGTTGAGCGCGTCCTCGTTGCGCGGGCCTGCGGCGGTGCGCTCGCAGCCGGCGGCCACCGGCTTCAGGCCATAGCAGCGCAGGCCCGCATCCCGGGCCCGCTCCAGCAGCCGGCAACTGACCCAGGTCTTGCCCACCTCGGTATCGGTGCCGGTGATAAAGAACACGCCCTTGAGCACGGGCAGGGGTGGACGGTCACTCATGCGGGGGTCTCCTTGAACCCGGGTCGGCGCAGGGCGTGCACGAACAGTACCTGCCAGGTGAGTGGCAGGCCCGCCGGTTGCCGGCGCGTTTCGTAGGCGTCGCTCATGGCGCGCCAGGCGCCTTTGCCGGTGAGGCCGGTGGCGCCGCCCTGGATATGGTCCACGCCGGTGGCCTTGAAGGCACGCACCAGGCTTTTCACATCCGGGTAATGTTCGGTGAAGGCGAGACGCTGGACCTGCTGAAGCGCCAGGCCGGCGCCGCCCAGGGCACGCCGCCAGTGGTCCTCCGCCGGCAGGCGATTGACGTGCGGGCGGCGGTCCGCCGCCGCCCAGCTCTCGGTCATTTCGTGCAGGGAGCCGGCCAGCGGCACCGCCAGCAGCAGCGACCCGCCGGGCATCAGTACCCGCGCCAGTTCCGCGCCCACCCGCTCCGGCAGACACCATTGCAGGGCGAAGCTGGAGAACACCAGCGCCTGGCCGGCGTCCGCCAGGGGCAGGCGCTCCGCGTCCGCGCACAGGGGCCGGAAGCGCGGCCCGACACGGCCCCGCGCCACCGCCTCGCCGAGCATGGCCGGCGACAGGTCCACCCCCAGCCAGCGGCTGGCGGGCCAGCGCGCCTGCTGGGCGCGGGCCAGGGGCGCGGTGGCGCAGCCCAGGTCCAGGGCGCGCTCGCCCACCAGCTCCGCCGGCGCCATCTCCAGCAAACTGCGGGCGCAGGCCAGCTGCAGGCCGGCGTGGGCGTCGTAGCTGGCGGCGGCGCGCCCGAAACGCTCGCCCACCGCCTGCTTATTCATCCAGGAAGCGGTGCTGGCGATGGAAGTCATGGACGGCCCGGTTGAAGGTGTCGGGGGCGGACAGGAACGGCACATGGGCGACCTGCTCGATCAGTGCCGTATCGCCGCGCCCGTTGAGCAGCGGCTCGACGGCGGCCATCGCCGCCGCCGGCACGATGTGGTCGCGCTCGCCGAAGATCATGCGCAGCGGCGGCTCCAGCCGCGCCAGGTCGCCGCGCAGGTCGGTGTCGCGCAGGATCGCCAGCCCTTCGCGCAGGGCACGGTGGGCCGGCAAGCCACAGAAATACAGAATCTCCTTGAGGCGGGCCACGTCCTGGCGCATGGACTCGGCGCCCTTGCAGTTGAGCGCGAGAAAACGCACCAGGGTGCCTTCGTAGTCCTCCCGGCACATCTGCTCGAAGGCATCGAGGATGTCCGGCTTCATCGCCGCCGGCCAGTCGTCGGTGGCGGTGAAGCGCGGCGTGGTGGCCACGGTGACGATGGATTGCACCCGCTCCGGCCGGGTCAGGCCGAGGCGCAGGGCCACCAGGCCGCCCAGGGACCAGCCCAGCAGATGGGCCCGCTCGGGCATCACCGCCGCCACCTGCTCGGCCAGGAAATCCAGGGTGTAGTCGTCGTTGGGCAGCGGGCTCTGACCCATGCCCGGCAGGTCGATCACCGTGACCCGGAAGTGCTCCAGCAGCGCCGGCACGATGTCGTCGAAGACGATGGCGTGCAGGCCCCAGCCGTGCAGCAGCACGATGTCGCCGGCGTCCTTATCGGCCCGGCCGGTGCATCGGTAGGTGTTGTGAAAGGGCATCAGCTTGGGCACTTGGCGGCCTCCAGAGCGTTCAGCAGAACATCCACGTCCGCCTCTTCGTGGGCGGCGGACAGGGTCACCCGCAGGCGCGCCTGGCCTTCCGGCACCGTGGGCGGGCGGATGGCGGTGACGCGCAGGCCCCGCTCCGCCAGCGCCCGGCTCAGCGCCAGGGCCTCGCCGTCGCCGCCGACCCGAATCGGCTGGATCGGGGTGTCCGAGGCCATCAGCTCATAGCCGAGCGCGGCGGCGCCGCGCCGGAAGCGGGCGATCAGCGCCCCCAGCTTGTCCCGCCGCCAGCCTTCCCGGCGCGCCTTCTCCAGACTCACCAGGGTGGCGGCGGCCACCGCCGCCGGCATGGCGGTGGTGTAGACGTAGGTACGGGCGAACTGAGTGAGTGTCTCGATCAGCGCCTCGGAGCCGGCCACGAAGGCGCCGGCGGTGCCCAGGGCCTTGCCCAGGGTGCCCATGTACACCGGCACCCGGTCATTGACGCCCTGGGCGAACAGGGTGCCCCGGCCCTCGCCATCGAGCACGCCCAGGCCATGGGCGTCGTCCACCATCAGCCAGGCGTCCTCGGCCTCGCAGGCGTGCAGATAGTCGGCCAGGGGCGCCTGGTCACCGTCCATGCTGAACACGCCGTCGGTGACCACCAGCTTGCGCGGCGCCGGGCTGCGCGCCAGTTGCCCGGCCAGAGCCTCGGCGTCGTTGTGGGCGAAGCGCCGGGAACGGGCGCCGCTGAGCTGGCCGGCGTCGAGCAGCGAAGCGTGGTTGAGGCGGTCCTGAAACACGGCATCGCCGGGGCCCACCAGCGCGGTGAGCGCGCCCAGATTGGCCATGTAGCCGGTGGAGAACAGCAGCGCCCGCTGGCGGCCGGTGTAATCGGCCAGCGCCTCTTCCAGGTCCTGGTGCGGACGCTGATGGCCGCACACCAGGTGAGAAGCGCCGCTGCCCACGCCCCAGCGCAGAGCGGCGTCGCGGAAGGCGGCGATCACCTGGGCGTCATTGGCCAGCCCGAGATAATCGTTGGAACAGAAATTCAGCACCTCGCGACCGTCCACCCGGGTGGTGCGGCCGCTGGGGGCGTCCATCACCTGGGGGCGGCGATAACGCTGCCGGGCGCGCCGTTCGTCCAGACGCGCCTTGAGATCAAAGCCCAACGGAGCGCTCCGGGTCAGGCGTCCACCGGCCGCTGGGCCGGGCGGCCGGTGTCCTTGTCGAGCACGTGCTTGGCGGCGCGCTTGCCGTCGGCTTGGTAGGCCATGGCATCCCGGTAGAGGCCGTTGTCCGCCGCTTCCTGCTCGGCCACCTGCTGGCGCAGGGCCTCCTCGTGGGCCTCGTCGGAGGCCTCGTGGCGCGGGTCCAGCGGATGGATGCCGAGGCGCTCGAACAGCTGCTTGTCGTGGTTGGCTTCCGGGTTGTCGGTGGTCAGCAGACGCTCGCCGTAGAAAATTGAGTTGGCGCCGGCCAGGAAGCACAGGGCCTGGGCCTCATCGTTCATCTCCTGGCGGCCGGCGGACAGCCGCACATAGGATTCCGGCATCAGAATGCGGGCCACCGCCACGGTGCGCACGAACTCGAACGGGTCCAGATCGTCCACCTCCGCCAGCGGCGTGCCCTCGATCTTGACCAGCATATTGATGGGCACGGATTCCGGGTGGTGCGGCAGATTGGCGAGCTGCTGCAGCAGGCCCACCCGGTCGTCCCGGTTCTCGCCCATGCCGACGATGCCACCGCAGCACACCTTCATGCCGGCGTCGCGCACATTGGCCAGGGTGGTGAGGCGGTCGCCGTAGGTGCGGGTGGTGATCACCTGGCCGTAGTACTCCGGCGAGGTATCCAGGTTGTGGTTGTAGTAGTCCAGGCCGGCCTCGGCCAGATCCTTCGCCTGGCCCTCGTCGAGCATGCCCAGGGTCATGCAGGTTTCCATGCCCAGCGCCTTTACCTGGCGCACCATGTCCAGCACATAGGGCATGTCCTTGGCGCGCGGGCTGCGCCAGGCGGCGCCCATGCAGAAGCGCGAGGCGCCCTTTTCGCGGGCGGCGCGGGCTTCTTCCACCACCCGCGCCACTTCCAGCAGCTTCTCTTTTTCCAGCTCGGTGTTGTAGTGCCCGGACTGGGAGCAGTACTTGCAGTCTTCCGGGCAGGCGCCGGTCTTGATCGACAGCAGGGTGCTCACCTGCACCGCGTTGGGGTCGAAATGCTCCCGGTGTACCTGGGCGGCACGGAACAGCAGATCGTTGAAGGGCAAGGTGAACAGGGCTTCGATCTCACCCCGATGCCAGTCATGGCGTACGGCATTGATGGCGGATGGCTTACGGGGCGTGGCGGCGGCTACAGGCATGATGGTCTCTCCGAACGGTTGCCCAAAGCCTAGCAGGCCGCCGGGACCTGTCAACTTGAGAACCCTTTCAAAGGTTTACGGATGGATGTTTTTTAACCAGACCCACCGCGAAGTACTGCGTGGCCGCTGCGTGCTCTGCGCCCGGCCAGACGACACCGGGCTGTGCCGGCATTGCCGCCGGGAACTGGACCTTCACTGCGCCCTGGACGGCCCGCTTTGCCGCTGCGCCCTGCCGGCGCCGGGGTTGGCGCCCGGCGATCTGTGCGGGCGCTGCCTGCGCCAGCCGCCGGGCTTCAGCGCCGGCTATTGCGCCTGGGCCTACCGCTTCCCCCTGGACCGGCTGATCAATGCCTACAAACACCACGGACGCCTGCCGGTGGAGCGCGCCCTGGAAGCGCTGGCCAAGGCGGCACCGTTGCCCTGGCCGGAGGCGGATCTGCTGTGCCCGCTGCCCGCCCATTGGCGGCGCCGCTGGCTGCGCGGTTTCGATCAGGCGGAGCGGCTGGCGACGGCGCTGGCGCCCCATTGGCACAGGCCCATGGTGCCGCTGCTGCGGCGCCGGCGGGCCACCCGGCCCCAGCAGGGCCGCAGCCGGGCCTGGCGGGTGCGCAGCCTGCGCCACGCCTTCCTGGCGCTGCCCGCCAGCCGGGGACGGCGGGTGCTGCTGGTGGACGACGTGATCACCACCGGCGCCAGCGCGCGCGCCGCCGCCCACGCGCTGCGCGAGGCCGGCGCCGAGGAAGTACGGGTGTGGGCGCTGGCCAGGACGCTGGACGCCGGAGGCTAGAGGTCTAACCCGCCGCCGGCACCACGTCGATGCGCGGCACCGGCTCGTAGCTGACGCCCATCACCAGCCCCCCGTCGCCGGCATCGGAAGCGGCCATCTCGATGTCCTGGGGGCGCAGACGGGGATGGCGGCCATCCAGAAACTTGCGCGCCGCGAAGGCATTGAGGGTGCGCTCCCGCGCCTCTTCCAGGGAAATGCCCTCGCCGCCCAGCAGCGTTTTCATGTATTCGGCGCAGGCCACGTCCTCGTCGCCGGTGGGGTGGGAGGCCACCAGCACCACGGTGGGCGGTGCCTGTTCGAGAATATAGCGGGCGGTGGCGCGGGCGTTGACCAGCGCCGCCACCAGCACCTGGCGGCTGTCCCGGGCGCGCAGGGTGGCGGCCACGCCGTTGGTGGTGCGCATGATCAGGTAACGGTCACGGACGTCGGTATGGCGGATTTCCCAGGGCGAGTTGCCGTAGTCGAAACCCTCGATGGGCAACGCTTCGATCTCGCCCACCAGCAGCCCCTCCGGGTAATCACGGCGCAGCTCGAAGGCATCGTCGGCGGTGGACACCGGATAGATGTGGCTGGCGCCACCTAGAAACGCCTCGTGGCTGGTGGTGAAAGCGCGAATCACGTCGATCACCACGGTGATGCCGTCAACATTGTGAGGCGGGTTGTGCCCCTGGGCGATCTTGATCTGCATGCGCGCGGCCGGGTTGCTGAACGAAGCGGTCATTATGAAGGATGGCGCCGCCCCCTGAAAACGGCGGTGGCACTGACCGATCCCATCAAGGGCCCGGTCAAACCCGATCAATGACGCCCGCGGAAGGGCCTGCTAGCGTCGTGGCATCGTCAATCGACCCGGTGACCGTGATGATCGAATGGAACGAACAACAACAGATGATCCAGAAGATGGTGCGCGATTTCGTGGCCAGGGAAGTGGTGCCCAATCTGGACGACATCGAATACAACGGCGTGCCGCCCTACGACATCCTGCGCAAGATGATCAAAACCTTCGGCATGGACGTAATGGCCACGCAGAGTTTTGAAAAGCGTATCGCTCGCGAGAAGGCCGGCGAGACCGCCGCTGACCGGGGCGACCGCGAGGAAAGCGGCGGTTCCGGCGAACAAGCCGCCATGACCATGATCCCGATCATCGAGCTGAGCCGCCACGCCCAGGGCCTGGTCACCGCCATGGGCGTGTCCATGGGCCTGGCCGGCGGCGCCATCATGAGCAAGGGCACCCTGGAACAGAAGGAACGCTGGGCCCTGCCGTTGCTGACCCTGGAAAAGGTGGGCGCCTGGGCGATCTCGGAGCCCAACTCCGGCTCCGACGCCTTCGGCCAGATGAAAACCCTGGCGCGTCGCGACGGCAACGGCGACTATGTGATCAATGGCAGCAAGACCTGGATCACCAACGGCCCGTTCGCCGACACCATCATTCTGATCTGCAAGCTGGACGAGGAAGGCGTGGCGCCCCGGGACCGCAAGATCGTGTCCTTTATTCTCGACAGCGGCATGGAAGGGTTGGAGCAGTCCAAGCCGTTCAAGAAGATGGGCATCGGCAGCTCACCCACCGGTGAACTGTTCTTCAGCGATCTGAAAGTGGGCGCGGACCGGCTGCTGGGCGGCAGTGAAACCGCCTATGGCCGCTCCGGCGCCAAGGCCACTTTCATGCAGGAGCGCGCCGGCGTGGCGGCCATGGCCCTGGGCATGGTGGAACGGGCCCTGGAGCTGTGCACCGGCTACGCCCGGGACCGGGTGCAGTTCGGCCGGCCGATCGGCGACAACCAGCTGATCCAGCTCAAGCTGGCGAAGATGGAAGTGGCCCGCGCCAACCTGCAGAACATGGTGTTCCGCTATATCGAGATGACCGCCGCCGGCAAACAGATGACCCTGGCGGAAGCGTCGGCGATGAAGCTGTACGCCGCCCAGGCGGCCATGGAGGTGTCCACCGAGGCGGTGCAGATCCACGGCGGCTACGGCTACATGCGCGAGTCCCGGGTGGAGCAGCTGATGCGCGACGCCAAGATTCTGCAGATCTACGCCGGCACCGACGAGATGCAGATCATCGCCATCGCCCGGGATCTGATCGGCCGGGATTGAGCCGCTTGGAGCTGGCCGCCGGAAACTTGTAGCCTGAACCTTGTCGCCAACAAGGAGGATGTGCCATGACCCTGCAACAGCAAAACTGCGAAGCCTGCCGCGCGGACGCGCCGCGCATCACCGAGCAGGAAGCCCGTGAACTGCGCCCGCAGATTCCCGACTGGAAGCAGATCGAGGAGAACGGCGAGGAACGGCTGCAACGGCAGTTTTCGTTCAAGAACTTCGCCGAGGCCCTGGCCTTCACCAACCGGGTGGGCGACCTGGCCGAGGACGAAGGCCACCACCCGGCCCTGCTCACCGAATACGGCAAGGTCACGGTGACCTGGTGGACGCACAAGATCGGCGGCCTGCACCGCAACGATTTTATCTGCGCGGCCAAGACCGACCGCCTGTACGAGCACCGCTGATGGACGCGCCGGCCCCCTGGCAACTGCGCGGCCGCGCCTTGGTGGCCGCCCTGGCGCTGCCCGCGTCGCTGCGCCACCAGCAGGGCGGCGCCGCCCCGGAGCTGGGCGAGCCGGTGCGCGGGCCGGCCCTGGTGATGCTGGTGGATTACCGGCGCTCCGAGGTGGGCCCCTACCAGGAACTGTTGTTCATGCCCGGCCCGTTCCGGTTTCCCGATGGCCGGCTGCGCTGGAGCATCGGTCGTATTTATGTGTCCAGCCAGGACAGCGCCGACAACGGCAACCGCAACTGGGGCCTGGACAAGCGGGTGGCCCGCTTCGACTGGCGGCGCCGTGGCCGCCGCGAACAGGTGGCGGTGCATTACCGGGACCGGGAAATCGCCGCCCTGACCCTGGACCGGCTGGGCCCGGCCCTGCCCTTTCCCGGCGGCCTGCTGCCGGCGGGCTGGCGCACCCTGGGCCAGATCCGCGACGGCCAGCGCTTTCTCTACACCCCGTCGGTGCGCGGGCGGCTGGGCCTGGCCCGGCTGCGCGAGGCGCGCGGTGACGGCGAGCACTTTCCAACCCTGCAGGCGGGCCGTTCCCGAGGCGCCCTGGCCCTGCCGGACTTTCATATGCACTTTCCGGTGGCGCGCACCGAGCCGCACCGATAACGGCGGGAGACCCCCATGGCCTTGAGCGAAACCGAAAAAGAACAAATCAAAGCGGCCTCGGACCGCACCTTTCCGTTCGTGGAACGCTGCGGCGCCCGCACCCTGGACGTGGACCGCGGCTATTGCCGCATGATGATGCCGCTGGCACCCAATCTGAACCATGTGGGCATCATGTACGCTGGCGCGCTCTACACCCTGGCCGAGCTGCCCGGTGGCGTGATCTATATGTCCTCGTTCGACGTGCGGCGCTTCTACCCCATCGTCAAGGACATGCGCATCCGTTTCCGCCGGCCGGCCACCACCGACATCACCGTGGAAGCCCGACTGTCCGAAGCGGAGATCCAGCGCATCCAGGCCGAAACGGAAGCCAACGGCAAGTGCGACTTCGAGTGGGACACGGAACTCAAGGACGCCCGCGGCGAGGTGGTGGCCCTCAGCCACAACATCTATCAACTGCGTCTGATCGGCGCTTGAGACCCGCCGTGACACAAAGGTCATTGTTCTTTACGCAAAGGGGACAGACCCCATTTACGCCGTTAATTACTGATCCTTAACAAAAAGTTTGCCGTCGATGCAAAGCGAAACTTGACACTTCACGGCAAGCGGGTCTAGCCTGTAATCGCACCTTGAGGCGGGACGCCAACGGGTGCGATTTCGAGTGATATGAGAGTCTCTGGAAATCTTGCGCGGCCTTCGGGCCGCGCTTTTCATTTGGGGCCGCTCCCACCGGGGAAGTGAACCGCATCACCCTCTTCCGCCCCCGCGCTTCCCGCTCCGCCAGGATACGTTAGCATGCCCGCTTGTTTCCCAAGGAGCCGGGCATGGTCCTGCTGACCCTGAAAGTCATTCTGCTGCTGGTGGTGATCCTCACCTCCCTGTATTCCGCCCTGATGTATTCCGCCCGCAAGCGCGAAAGCGCCCGGCAACTGGCGGAGCTGCGCGGTCGTGCCCAGCCGCTGCGGCGCCTGTCCCTGGACGAGCGCCAGGCCCTGACGCCCTTTCTGTTCCGGCCGGACCGGCCCGGCAAGCCGATACGCCTGCACAGCGAAGAGGTGTTTCCGCTGAGCGGCCCCTACCGCCGCCATGGCATCAGCAACCAGGGCAACCAGACCTGGCATCACATGATCGGCGGCGTGGAGGTGATCCTGCCGTTCGACGCCGAGCACTTTCTGGACCAGGACAACCAGGCCGAGGTGGTGTTCGCCGACAAGCTGGCGGTGGTGGTGCGGCTCAACGGCTTCGAACTGCTGGAGGGCGCCGAACGCGAACAGCGCCGTGAAACCGCCCGCGACCAATGGCAGCGTGGCGAGTCCGGTCATCTGCAGGACGTGACCCTGGACGACGACGACCAGGACGCAGCCAGGGACCCGGCCACCGGGGACCGCCACCGGGTGGAGATCCTGCACCAGCGGGACGAGACCCCGGCGGAGATCGAGGCCCGCCAGGGGCGTGGCCTGGGGCTGCTGTCCGGATTGTGCTGGTCGCTGGCCTTGATCGCCGTGGCGCTCGCCGCCAGCCGCCAGAGCGGCCTGTGGCAGGGCCTCTGGGCGGCGCTCGCCCTGGCCGGCGCGGCCCTGGGCCTGTGGTTGTTTTGGCGGCGCCGGCGCCCGGGCCCGGCGGGCAAGGTGAACCGGGTGACCGGTTATCTGAACCTGATGCCGGTGGCGGTGGACGAACAACAGGGCACGGTGTCGGTGGCGCCGGTTCTCGGCGACAAGTTTCCGTTCTCCCTGCCTGACCACTGGCGCCCGCACATCAAGCTGGAACAGGACCAGCGGCTGGATCTGGGCCTGCGCGTGGACGACTACTCGGTGGTGGACTATTCGGAGGCCAATACCCCGGGGCGCCGTTTTTCCGTGGACGAGGAACAGCGGCGCCATCCGCCGGTGTACTGGGGCCGCCATCTGTCCCTGGCCCTGGTGGGGCTGGTGGCGCTGGCCGCCGCCCTGCTGGGTCCGGCCCGGCCGCTGCTGGACGCGGCCCAGACCGGCCAGTGGCTGGCCGGTGCCGGGCCCTTACCGGTGGACGAACCGGCGTCACTGACGGCGACGCCGCCGGCCCTGGGGCGCCGCCTGATCGTGAACGGCGAGGGCCGCTGCCAGGTGGCCGCCGATCCGGCCCGGGTGCGCTGCGACCGGGTGCGCTGGGGCGGGGATACGCTCACCCCGCCGGATCTGGAGGTGGACCCGCTGACCCGCTCGCTGCTCAGCGGCGACCTGCTGGAAACCCGCCGGGAACGTTCCCTGGAGGTGATGGCGATGATGCGTGGCGGCGGCACCGGTGACCGCCGGCCGCTGGTGGTGAGCAACGCGCGGGCGGTGCTGGCGTCCATCGACGAGGCCTGCCCGAACGACGACGAGCGGGCCTGCGCCGAGCTGCGGCGCCGGGCGCTCGCCACCCTCTATTTTCCGGCGGCGCCGGAGGAACAGGACTGGGCCACCCTGCGCCGGCGGCTGGCCGAAGAGGACGACGCACAGCACCGGGAAGCGGTGGCCCTGCAGGGGCGCCTGGACAACCTGAGCGACGCCATGGCGCGGGTGGCGGAACAGCGCCTGCGGCCGCTCACCGCGCAGCTGGCCGAAGCCCTGGCCGCACAACAAAAAGGCGGCGTGGTGATCGGCGCCGTGGACGGCACCGACCTGATTCCTCTCCCGCCACGGGACCCGGCGGGCCGGCACTGGGAAACCCTGCGGGCCCTGGCCGGCGACGGCGGCCGGCGGGCCTTCAAACTGGACGGGGTGCTGGTGCGCCATGACCAAGGCGCGGACGGCGCGCCGCTGTGGCTGCTGGACCCGGAGCGGGTGGACAGGGGCGGGCCGGCCCTGGCGCGGTTGCTGTGGGTGGTCGCCGCCGTGGCGTTGCTGCTGGTGCACGGCGTGCTGGCGCTGCGCGGCTATCTGGCCGCGGGGCGCCGGCGCCGGGCTCTGGAACAGGAATACGGCGGCTAACAGGGAGGCTCTAGCGGCTCCCCAACTCCACCACCGCCTCGATAAAGGCGCGGGCGTGTTCCGGGTCCACTTCCGGCGTGATGCCATGGCCGAGATTGAAGATGTGGCCCGGGTGATCGCCGAAGTCGTCGAGGATGCGCTTTACCTCGGCGCGGATCGCCGCCGGCGGCGCGTACAGCACCGCCGGGTCCAGGTTGCCCTGCAGGGCCACCCGGTCGCCCACCCGGCGGCGGGCCTCACCGATATTGATGGTCCAGTCCAGGCCCAGGGCGTCGCAGCCGCTGTCCGCCATGGTTTCCAGCCACAGCCCGCCGTTCTTGGTGAACAGGATCACCGGCACCTTGCGGCCTTCATGGTCGCGGATCAGCCCGTCCACGATGCGCTTCATGTAGCCCAGGGAGAACTCCGGGTAGGCTTCCGCGGACAGGGCGCCGCCCCAGGTGTCGAAGATCTGCACCGCCTGGGCGCCGTGGCGGATCTGCGCGTTCAGGTAGTCGGTAACCGCCCGGGCCAGCTTGTCGAGCAGGGCGTGGGCCAGCTCCGGGCGGCCATAGACCATGCCCTTGAGGTGACGGAAGTCCTTGCTGGGGCCGCCTTCCACCATATAGGTGGCCAGCGTCCAGGGGCTGCCGGAAAAACCGATCAGCGGCACCCGGCCGTTGAGCTCCCGGCGGATGGTGCTCACCGCGCGCATCACGTAATCCAGGTCGCGCTCCGCGTCCGGCACCGGCAGCGCCGCGATGTCCTCTTCAGTGCGCACGGTCTTGCGGAATTTCGGCCCTTCCCCGGGCTCGAAATACAGCCCCAGGCCCATGGCATCCGGGATGGTGAGAATATCCGAGAACAGGATCGCCGCGTCCAGCGGGTAGCGCTCCAGGGGCTGCAGGGTGACCTCGCAGGCCAGCTCCGCGTTGCGACACAGATCCATGAAGGAACCGGCCTTCTCGCGGGTGGCGCGGTACTCGGGCAGGTAACGGCCGGCCTGGCGCATCATCCACACCGGGGTGCGATCCACCGGTTCACGGGCCAGGGCTTTCAGGAAGCGGTCGTTCTGAAGCGGGGCGTGGGTCATGGGAATTCCTTGGGAAACACGTTCATGCGACGGACAACCACCGCATCATATAGAAAAAGGGCCTGCTTTCGCAGGCCCTTGAGCGTCGTGTTCAGGCCCGTTCGAGGCGCCTAGACGTCCAGGTAATCGAGAATGCCCTTGGCGGCCTCGCGGCCTTCCCAGATGGCGGTCACCACCAGGTCCGAGCCGCGCACCATGTCGCCGCCGGCGAAGATTTTCTCGTTGCTGGTCTGGAACGGGAACGCCTGCTTCTCCAGGGCGGTGACCCGGCCGGAGTCGTCGGTGGTGATGTTCTTGCCGTCGAACCAGTCCGCCGGGCTGGGGCGGAAACCGAAGGCCACGATCACCACGTCGGCGGGCAGCACTTCCTCGCTGCCGGGGATCGGTTCCGGGCGGCTGCGGCCGTTGTTGTCCGGCTCGCCGAGCTTGGTCTCGACCACTTTCACGCCGACCACCTTGCCGTTCTCGCCGACCACTTCGATGGGCTGACGGTTGAACAGGAACTGCACGCCCTCTTCCTTGGCGTTGGCCACCTCGCGGCGGGAGCCGGGCATGTTTTCCTCGTCACGGCGGTAGGCGCACACCACGCTCTCCGCCTGCTGGCGGATGGAGGTGCGGTTGCAGTCCATGGCGGTGTCACCACCGCCCAGCACCACCACGCGCTTGCCGCTGACGTCGATGAAGTCCGCTTCGTCTTTCTCGAAGCCCAGGTTACGGTTGGCATTGGCCACCAGGAACGGCAGCGCCTCGTGCACGCCGTCCAGGTCCTCGCCGGGGAAGCCGCCCTTCATGTAGGTGTAGGTGCCCATGCCCATGAACACCGCGTCGAATTCCTCGAGCAATTCATCGATGGTCACGTCCTTGCCCACCTCGGTGTTGAGGCGGAACTCGATGCCCATGCCCTCGAACACTTCCCGGCGCTTGGTCATCACCGGCTTTTCCAGCTTGAACTCGGGAATGCCGAAGGTCAGCAGGCCGCCGATTTCCGGGTAGCGGTCGAACACCACCGGCTTGACGCCGTTGCGCACCAGCACGTCGGCGCAGCCGATACCCGCCGGGCCGGCGCCGATCACCGCCACTTTCTTGTCGGTCCACACCACCTTGGACATGTCCGGACGCCAGCCCATGGCCAGGGCGGTGTCGGCGATGTACTTCTCGGTGGCGCCGATGGTCACCGCGCCGAAGCCGTCGTTCAGGGTGCAGGCGCCTTCGCAGAGACGGTCCTGCGGGCACACACGGCCGCACACTTCCGGCAGGGAGTTGGTCTGGTGCGCCAGCTCCACCGCTTCCATCAGGTTCCCCTCGCTGATCAGCTTCAGCCAGTTGGGGATGTAGTTGTGCACCGGGCACTTCCACTCGCAGTACGGGTTGCCGCAGTGCAGACAACGATGCGCCTGATGCTCCACTTCCCGGGTTTCGAACGGGTAGTAGATTTCCTCGTAGCGTTCCTTGCGCTCCTCGATGTCCTTTTTCTTGGGATCGACCCGCGGAACATCCAGGAACTGAAAGTGATTGTTCAAACGTTCAGCCATGTTCTTCCCCGTTATGCCGGATTGGCGCGCGTGCTCTTGAGCAGGTCTTCCAGACTGGCCGCCTTGGGTTTGACCAGCCAGAACTTGCGGCTCATGGCATCGAAATTATCCAGAATGTGCTGGCCCCACTCGCTGCCGGTCTCTTCCACGAACTCGTGAATCACATGGCGCAGATGGCTGCGATGGGATTCGGTGGACTCGGAGCTGATGCGATGCAGCTCGATCAGTTCCGGGTTGACCCGGTCGAAGAAATCGTTGTCCTCGTCGAGCACGTAGGCGAAGCCACCGGTCATGCCGGCGCCAAAGTTGTGGCCGGTGCGGCCCAGCACGGTGACACAGCCGCCGGTCATGTACTCGCAGCAGTGATCGCCGGCGCCTTCCACCACGGCGTGCACGCCGGAGTTGCGCACGCCGAAGCGCTCGCCGGCGGTGCCGGAGGCGAACAGCTTGCCGCCGGTGGCGCCGTACAGACAGGTGTTACCGACGATGGCGGTGTCCTGGGTCTTGAACGGGCTGCCCTTGGGCGGGCGGATCACCACCTTGCCGCCGGCCATGCCCTTGCCCACGTAGTCGTTGGCGTCACCTTCCAGGTACAGATGCAGGCCGCCGGCGTTGAACACGCCGAAGCTCTGCCCGGCGGTGCCGGTGAAGCGCACGCGGATCGGGGCGCTTTCCATGCCCAGGTTGCCGTGGTGTTTGGCGATCTCGCCGGACACCGTGGCGCCCACGGAACGGTCGCAGTTGGTGATGGTGTAGTGGAAGGAACCGCCGGACTTGTTCTCCACGGCGGTGCGCATCTCTTCCACCATCTTGGCGTTGAGCACGCCCTTGTCGAACGGCTCGTTGCGTTCCACCTGGCAGTGGGTGGGCTTGTCCGCCGGGATGTGATCGTTGCGCAGCATCGGCGTCAGGTCGAGACGCTTGTGCTTGTCGGTAGTGCCTTCAATGCGCTCCAGCAGATCGGTGCGACCGATCAGGTCCGGCAGGCTCTTCACACCCAGGGCGGCGAGCAGCTCGCGCACTTCCCGCGCCACGAAGGTGAAGTAGTTGATCAGCATGTCCGGGGCGCCGATAAAGTGATCCTGGCGCAGGTCGTCACGCTGGGTGGCCACGCCGGTGGCGCAGTTGTTCAGGTGACAGATGCGCAGGTACTTACAGCCCAGCACGATCATCGGCACGGTGCCGAAACCGAACGACTCGGCGCCGAGAATGGCCGCCTTGACCACGTCCAGGCCGGTCTTCAGGCCGCCGTCGGTCTGCAGGCGGATCTTGTCGCGCAGGTCGTTGGCGCGCAGCGCCTGGTGCGCCTCGGACAGGCCCAGCTCCCAGGGCGAACCGGCATAGCGGATCGAGGTCAGCGGGCTGGCCGCGGTGCCGCCGTCGTAACCGGAGATGGTGATCAGGTCGGCATAGGCCTTGGCCACGCCGGAGGCCACCGTGCCCACGCCGGGCTCGGACACCAGTTTCACCGATACCTGGGCCGCCGGATTGACCTGCTTGAGGTCGAAGATCAGCTGGGCCAGGTCCTCGATGGAATAGATGTCGTGGTGCGGCGGCGGTGAAATCAGGGTGACGCCGGGCACCGAGTGACGCAGCCGGGCGATCAGCGCGTTGACCTTACCGCCGGGCAGCTGGCCGCCCTCGCCGGGCTTGGCGCCCTGGGCGATCTTGATCTGCAGCACTTCCGCGTTGACCAGGTAATGCGGGGTCACGCCGAAGCGGCCGGAGGCGATCTGTTTGATCTTGGAAACCCGCTCGGTGCCGTAGCGGGCCGGATCCTCACCGCCCTCGCCGGAGTTGGAGCGCCCGCCCAGCCGGTTCATGGCGGTGGCGATGGCCTCGTGGGCTTCCGGGCTGAGCGCGCCCAGGGACATGCCCGCGGAGTCGAAGCGCGGCAGGATGGTTTCGATGGGCTCGACCTGATCCAGGTCGATGGCGGTCACGTCCGGGCGCAGCCGCAGCAGGTCCCGCAGGGTCGCCACCGGCCGCTCGTTGACCAGCGCCGCGAATTCCTTGTACGCCTCGTAATCGTCGTTCTGGGTGGCACGATGAATGGCGTGCACCACATCCGGATTGAAGGCGTGGTATTCCTTGCCGTGGATGTACTTGAGCACGCCGCCGGCGTCCACCGGCTTGCGCTGCTTCCAGGCGTCCTTGGCGATGATCTTCTGGTCGTTCTCGAAGTCCTCGTAGGTGGCGCCTTCGATGCGGCTCTGCACGCCGCGGAAGCACAGGTCCACCACGTCGCTGGCCACGCCGATGGCTTCGAACAGCTGGGCGCCGCGATAGGAGGTGATGGTGGAGATCCCCATTTTGGAGAGGATCTTCATCAGGCCCTTGTTGATGCCCTTGCGGAAGTTTTTCTGCAGTTCCACCGGGTCACCGAGCAGCTCGCCGCTCTTCACCATATCGGCGATCACGTCGTAGGCCAGGTACGGGTAGACGGCGGTGGCGCCGAACCCGAACAGCACCGCGAAGTGATGGGAATCCCGCGCGGTGGCGGTTTCCACGATGATGTTGGCGTCGCTGCGCAGGCCCTTGGCGGTCAGGTGGTGGTGCACCGCGCCGGTGGCCATCAGGGCGTGGATGGTGAGCTGGTCCTGGGCGATGCCGTGGTCGGACAGCACCAGGATCACCTTGCCGGCGGCCACGGCTTTCTCCGCCGCCGCGCACAGATCGCGCACCGCCTGCTCCAGGCCGGTGTCCGGCCCGTAGTGCAGGCTCAAACGCTCATGGCCGTAACCCGGGCGTTCGATCTTGAGCAGATTGGTGAACTTGGAGTGCGACAGCACCGGCGTGGCCAGGATCGCCCGGTCGGCGTGGTCGGAGGTTTCCTCGAACACGTTGCGCTCGGCGCCCACGCAGGTTTCCAGGCTCATCACGATGGCTTCGCGGAGCGGATCGATGGGCGGGTTGGTGACCTGGGCGAACTGCTGCCGGAAGTAATCGTACAACGGCCGCTGGCGCTGGCTGAGCACCGCCATGGGGGTGTCGTCGCCCATCGAGCCGGTGGCTTCCTGGCCGGATTCCGCCAGCGGGCGGATCACCTGATCGCGCTCCTCGAAGCTGATCTGGAAGAACTTCTGATAGCTCAGCAGATCCTGCGGATCGATGTCGTCGGTGCGCTCCACCTCGTGGTCGTAATTGGCCTCGATGCGCAGGGCGTTTTCCTTCAGCCACTTCCGGTAGGGGTGGCGCACCTTGAGCCGGTCGTCGATGTCGCGGGTGTGCAGCAGCTCGCCCTTCTCGATGTCCACCGCCAGAATCTGGCCGGGTCCGACCCGGCCCTTGGCGACCACGTCCTCGGGCTGATAGCTGTACACACCGATCTCGGACGACAGCGTGATGAAGCCGTTCTTGGTGATCACCCAGCGGGCCGGGCGCAGCCCGTTGCGGTCCAGCATGCACACCGCGTAGCGGCCGTCGGTCATCACCAGACCGGCGGGGCCGTCCCACGGCTCCATGTGCATGGAGTTATATTCGTAGAAGGCGCGCAGGTCCGCGTCCATGGTGTCCACGTTCTGCCAGGCCGGCGGCACCATCATGCGCACCGCGCGGAACAGATCCATGCCCCCGGCGAGCAGCACTTCCAGCATGTTGTCCATGCTGGAAGAGTCGGAGCCGCTGCGATTGACCAGCGGGCTCAGGTCCGCCAGGTCCGGCAGCAGTTCGTTGTCGAACTTGTTCTGACGGGCCAGCGCCCAGTTGCGGTTGCCCTGGATGGTGTTGATTTCACCGTTGTGCGCCAGGTAGCGGAACGGCTGCGCCAGCGGCCACTGCGGCGACGTGTTGGTGGAGAAGCGCTGGTGGAACACCACGATGGCGGTTTCCATGGACGCGTCGCCCAGGTCCGGGAAGAACGCCGGCAGATCCACCGGCATCATCAGACCCTTATAGGACACCACCGAGGCGGACAGGGAACAGACATAGAAGTAGCCGTCGTTCTCGATGCGCTTTTCGGCGTGGCGGCGGGCGTAGAACAGCCGGCGGTTGAGCTCCTGCTCGGAGCCGTCGTCGGCGGATACCAGCACCTGCACGAAGCCCGGCAGGGATTGCTTGGCCAGCTCACCCAGACAGGACGGGTCCGTGGGCACGTCGCGCCAGCCCAGCACGTTCAGGCCCTGGGCCTGGAGCTGCTCCTCGACGATCGCTTTCTGGGCACAGGCGCGTTCCGCCTCCGGGTGGGTGAAAATCATGCCCACGCCGTAGGTATCCGGCAGTTCCACGCCCACTTCATCCGCCACCTTGCGGAAGAAGGAGTCGGGTTTTTTCAGCAACAGCCCGCAGCCGTCACCGGTTTTTCCGTCGGCATTGATGCCGCCCCGGTGGGTCATGCAGGTGAGCGCTTCGATGGCGGTTTGCAGGAGCTCGTGGCTGGCCTGGCCCTCCATATGGGAGATCAGACCAAAGCCGCAATTGTCCCGGAAATCTCCGGGCTCATAGAGCCCCTGCACCAGCTTGGAATTCTGCTGCATCAAAACCAATCCTCTTGAAATTCAGAGACTTACAGAAGGCGGTACGGGCGTCGAAAAGACAGCGACGGCAAAAAAGGGATAGGCATTCTACACGCTGAGCCCGGAGGCGACAAACGTCGCGAAGGCCCGACCCGGACAGGTCAGGCCGCGAAGCGGTCCGTTTCGGCGACGTTCAGCGCAATTCCTTACGGATTGCCCCCATGTCCCGGGGGAAGGGGCCGCCGCCACGCAGCGTTTCCGGCAGCGATTCGCGCGCCTTGAGCGCCGCCTCGCGACTGGAATACGGGCCCGCCAGCACCAGATAGACCTGCTCTCCGCCTCTTTCCGTGCGGTAGTAGGCACCCTCGCGGCCGATCCGGTCAAGCACCGCGCGGGCGCCGTCCTCGCGGCCGGTGGCCACCAATTGCAGGAACCACTGATCGTCGCCCCGGGTGGCCAGCCAGTCTTCCTGGCGGTAGCCCAGGCGCGCATCCAGGCCGGACAGTTCCGGCTGGCCGGCACGCACCGTCCGGTCGTCGTCGGACGAAGCGGCGTCGGTGGAAACAGTGCCGGTGGCGGAATTGCCGCTGGCGGAATTGCCGGTGGAGGCGTCGGCGGGCCGGGAAGGCGCGGACGCCGGCTTATCGGACGAGGCGGTCGGCGCCGGGGGCTCGCTCTTCGCCGGCGCGGCGTCCGGTTCCGCGGGCGGCACCGGGGCGCCGCCGGCGGTGGACACCGCCTCCTGCTCGTCGCGGCGGGCTTCCGCCTGCTCGAAATCCGCGGCGTTGTCGTGGAATTCCGCCAGGGCATTGCGGCTGCTTTCCGGATCCGACACCAGGCCGTAGTCGCGGCCGTCCTCGCCGGTGCGCGGCGCCAGGCTTTGCTCCGGCGTTTCCGCCGGCGCCGCGTCCACGGTGCCGGCCGGCCCCTGGGGCAGTTCCAGGTTCACCACCTTGTCGGTGCGCTCCGCCTCGTCGTCGCCGCTGGCCAGCCACAGCACCAGCACCACCAGCACCAAAGCGCCCACCGCCAGACCATGGCGCCAGGGCACCGGCTTGCGGGCCACCGGGGCGGCCTCGTCGGCGCGCTCGTCCAGCAGATGAAGCACCGTTCCCAGGCGCCCCTGGCTGCGGGCCAGGATCTCGTCAGCGTCTTCCCGATCCAGGGACAGGGCGTGGAAATCGTCGGCCAGGGCGATCACGTCGTCGCCGTCCAGGGGCGGCAGGCTGAGCGTATCGGCCACTTCCAGGCCGCCGGCGCGGACCGCTTCGGCACTGCCGGGCGCGCCGCCGAACACATAGGCCAGACGCTGCCCCAGCTTCTCCTTGAGCGAGGCCATGGTGGCCAGCGCCGCCTCCGGCATGCTCTCGGTGTTGTCCACCACCACCACCAGTCGGCTGTGGGCCAGGGCCTGTTTGAGGGTATCGGCCAGTTCCGCCCGCTCGATGCCGAAGTGCACCAGCATGGCGTCGACCACGGCGTTGGCACCGGGCTCCTCGGCGCCGTCCAGGCGGATCAGTTCGTAGTCACCGACCAGGGCCATGGACAGCATGCCCAGCAGGGTGGACACCCCGCTGCCGGCTTCCCCTTCCAACACCACCGTGGCGCTTTCGTGGGCGTGGCCGTTCAGCGCGTCGAGCAGGTCGCCGCGCTCGGCGCCCTCGTAGAAAAAGTCCTCATCTCTCACAAAAGGCCTCGAGCGTTCGCGTCAATGCATTCGGATCGTATTCGCCTGTGACCAAAGCGTCGCCGATTTGGTTCAGCAGCACCAGCCGCAGGCGGCCGTTCTGGACTTTCTTGTCCAAAGCCATCAGATCAGTGAAATCCGCCCGGGTCATGCCCGGCGGCGCGCTCACCGGCAGCGCCCAGGCGGCCAGGCTGTCGACCACCCGCTGGCGGTCGCCGGCGCCCAGCCAGCCCAGTTCCTCGGACATGCGCGCCGCCATCACCGTGCCGGCGGCCACCGCCTCGCCGTGCAGCCAGTCCCGGTAGCCGGTGAAGGTTTCCATGGCATGGCCGAAGGTGTGCCCCAGGTTGAGCAGCGCCCGGTTGCCCTGCTCGGTTTCGTCGGCGGCCACCACCTCGGCCTTGTTGCGGCAGCTGCGCAGGATGGCCTCCGCCAGCGGCACTTCCTGGCGGGCGGCCAGGGCGGGCTGGTGCTCGATCAGCCAGTCGAAAAAAGCCGGATCGCGGATCAGGCCGTACTTGATCACCTCCGCCATACCGGCGGCGAACTCGCGATCCGGCAGGGTATCCAGCACGGCGGTGTCGATCACCACGGCGCGGGGCTGGTGGAAGGCGCCGATCATGTTCTTGCCACGGGGGTGGTTAACGGCGGTCTTGCCGCCCACCGAGGAATCCACCTGGGCCAGCAAGGTGGTGGGCACCTGGATGAAATCCACGCCGCGCTGATAGCAGGCGGCGGCGAAGCCCACCATATCGCCGACCACGCCACCACCCAGCGCCACCAGGGTGGTGGTGCGCGAATGCCGGTTCGCCATCAGGGCGTCGAAAATCGTTTCCAGGGTGGCCAGGGTCTTGTGGCTTTCGCCGTCGGGCAAAACCAGGGTGTCGCACTGCAGATCGCCGAGCCCTGCGGTGACCCGTTCCAGGTACAGCGGCGCGATGGTCTCGTTGCTGACCACCATCACCTGGTTGCCGCGCACCGCCTGGCGGATCAGGTCGCCGTCGAGCAGACCACGACCGATATGAATGGGGTAACTGCGCTCGCCCAGCGCCACATCAAGCTTGTGCATAGTGTCTCGAATCGCCGGTGGGAAGGATCGGCATTATCGGTTGGCGTGTTCGGCCAGACAACCGAGCACCTGATCGGTGACCTTCTTCAGATTACCGGAAGCGGTGGAGACCACGGCGTGCGCCACGTCCCGATAAAGCGGATCGCGCTTCTCCAGCAACGCCTGCAGCTTGCGCTCCGGATCGCCGGTCTGCAACAGGGGACGGTTGCGGTCGTTGCGGGTGCGCGCCAGTTGCAGCTCCACCGGCGTCCACAGATAGATCACGCAACCGCGCTCATGCAGATGGCGACGGTTTTCGTCATTGAGCACGGCGCCGCCGCCGGTGGCCAGCACGATGCCGTCCAGGGCGGTGAGTTCGTCGATCACATCCCGCTCGCGACGGCGAAAGCCGTCCTCGCCTTCCACGTCGAAGATCCACGGGATATCGGCACCGGTTTTTTCCTCGATAACCCGGTCGGAATCGTAGAAGGGGCGGTCCAGGACCTGAGCCAGGTGGCGACCCAGGGTGCTTTTGCCGGCACCCATGGGCCCCACCAGAAAGAGAGAGGTTAATTCCTTTTCATTCACCGACTGACCATTGCGTCTTTCACCAGGCGAGGCGTGATAAAGATCAGCAGTTCCTGCTTGTTATCACGGTTCACCTTCTTGCGGAACAGGGCACCCAGCCAGGGAATGTCACCCAGGAAAGGCGTTTTGATCACGGAGTTTACCGTTTCCTGCTGGAAAATACCGCCCAGAACCACGGTTTCCCCGTCATTGACCAGCACCGTGGTTTCCACCCGGTTGGTGTTGATGGCCGGGTTGTCCAGGTTGGTGCCCAGGGAGTCGTTGTTGACCTTGAGCTGCATGATCACGTCGCCTTCCGGGGTCACCTGCGGCGTCACTTCCAGACGCAGCTCCGCCTCGATGAATTCCACCGCGGTGGCGCCGGAGGCGGTGGCCACGTTGAAGGGCACCTGCTGACCGGAAGCGATCACCGCCGGCTGCTGGTCGGCGGTGAGCACCTTGGGCGTGGCCACCAGTTCACCGTGGCCCTCGGATTCCAGCGCCGACAGTTCCAGTTCCAGCAGCCCGGAGTCCAGCGAGGTGAAACCGATGGAGAAGCGGGTGGCGTCGGTGGATTCCACGCCCATGTCGACGATCAGGTCGTTGTTCTGCTCTTCGTCGAACTCCTCGAATTCACCCAGGGAGCCGTCGTCGTCGCGGTCGATATTGGCGTAATGCAGCTGGCGCAGGGAGGTGTGGCGCCCGGATACGGCCCAGGACTCGCCGTCGCTGTAGAGGCTGTCGGTCCAGCCCAGGCCGCCCCAGCGCACGCCGAATTCATCGGCCACGTTGGTGCTGGCCACCACCACCCGGGCCTCGATCAGCACCTGCTGGACCGGCACGTCGAGCCGCTGGATCAGGTCACGGATGTCCTCCAGGCGGGCGGTGGTGTCCTGCACGATCAGGGTGTTGGTGCGCTGATCCACGGTCACCGAGCCGCGTTCGCTGACCAGGGAGGAACCGTCGCTGCCGCCCTGGGCGGTGATCAGCCCCTGCAACTGTTCGGCGCGGGCGTAGTTGATGCTGATGTATTCGGTGCGCAGGGGCGCCAGCGAGGCCAGCTGCTTCTGCGCTTCCAATTCCTGCTTCTCGCGGGCGGCGATCTCGTCCGCCGGCGCCACCAGCAGCACATTGCCCACCTGGCGCTTGTCCAGCCCCTTGGTTTTGAGGATCAGATCCAGGGCCTGGTCCCAGGGCACGCTCTGCAGACGCAGGGTGATGCGGCCGGACACGGTGTCCGAGGCCACCAGGTTCAGGTCGGTGAAGTCGGCGATCAACTGCAGCACCGAGCGCACTTCGATGTCCTGGAAGTTCAGGGACAGCTTCTCGCCGTCGTACTTGAACGCTTCCCGGCGCTGGCGCTCCTTCTCCGCCGGCGTCAGCGGCTTGATATTGATGCTGAACAGATTGTCCGCCTGGTAGGCCAGGTACTCCCAGGTGCCCTGGGGCTCGATGGTGACCACGGTGCCGCCGTCGGTGCGGCGGGTGTCAACGAACTTCACCGGCGTGGCGAAGTCGGTCACGTCCAGCCGACGCACCAGGTCATCGGCGATCTCGGCGCCCACGAAGCGGGCGATGATCTTGCCGCCCTCCTCGCTCACGTCCACCGGCATGGAGGCCTTGGACAGGTTGATCATCACCCGGCCCTCGCCGTCGCCGCCGCGACGAAAATCGATGTCGCTGATCGCCGCTTCGCTGGCCACCATCGGCGAGGGGCTGGCCGGGTCCATGCGCGGCGTGCTCTGGCCGCCGCCCAGGGTGATCACCAGCTGCCGGCCCTCCACCCGGGTTTGGTAGCCGGTCAGCTGCTCCATATTGAAGATCAGCCGGGTACGGTCCTTGGCTTCCACCACGGTGACGCTGCGCGTGTTGCCGGCGCCGAGATTATGGCGCTTGATGCCCAAGGCGCTGTCGGTGTTCAGCAGGTCCAGGGCGATGCGCGCCGGACGCTCGATGCTGTAGCCCTGCACCTGTGGCGCGCCGCCCTGGAAATCGAGACGCACTTCCACGCCATCGCCGGGCAGGGTATTGGCCTGCAGGTCGGTGAGCGTCGCCGCCCGCACCGGGGAAAGCAGGCTCACCCCGACCAGAACCAGCAACGCCGCGAACCAATGCCGGGGCGCTGCGCTTGTTGTTTTCGAAGTAAAGAAACTCATAACTGGCATCCCCAGCAGCAGTTAGTCAGCAAGCGTAATATTCCGGGAGCGTTCCACCCAACCCCCTTGTCCATCCGGCACGATTTCCACCAGCCCGAGCTGGCCGGCGCCCACATCCACCACGCGCCCATAGTTCTTGCCCATATGGCTGCCCACCCGCACCCGGGTGACCGCCCCGGAAGGGTCGGCGATCAGCGCCTCCAGCGGGTTCCCCGGCCGGGTGATGGTACCCACCATGGCCAGCGAGTCGAGGCTGAACCCTTCCAGGTATTCCTTGGGCCGGCTGAGATCCGGCTCCACCGCCCGCCCCTCCGGCACTTCCAGCAGTTTCTGGTCCTGCGGCGGGCTGAACGGCGGGCGCAGCTTGTGCGCCGCGTAACTGTAGGTGGCGATCGGCTTGAATTCCGGCGGCGGCTCGATGCGGCCACGGGGCCGCGCCTTGATCTCTTCCAACCGGGCGTCCAGCTGGCCGAGATTGGCGCCGCCGCCGCAACCGCCGAGCAGGGCCGTTACCGTCACCACCATGATCCCCCGCGCGATGGCGTTTCGTGCTCTCATCTGTGTTCCCCTCAGGAGCGACCCTTCTTCCCGGCCTGCTTCTTATTGCCATCGCTGCCGTCCCCGCCTTCCGCGTAGCGGTAGGTCTTGGCCGTGATGGCCATGTCCAGCAGCCCCCCGGGCTCCTTGTTGTCGCTCTTCAGCGGCGCGATCTTGAAATCATGGAGCGTGACGATCCGTGGCAGCGCCGCCACCCCGGACACGAACGAGCCGAAGCCGTGGTAATCGCCGATCACCCGGATATCGATGGGCAACTCGGCGTAGAACTCCTTCTTGACCTCGTCCTTGAGCTCGATGGTCTCGAACTCCAGGCCGCTGCCCAGGCCGGTGTGGGTGATGTCCTCGAGCAGACCCGGCACCTCGGTGTCGCGGGGCAGCTGGCTTTTCAGGGTCTCGAAGCTGGCCTCCATTTCCACCAGTTGCTGGCGGTACTGTTCCAGGTTGTGGGCCTGAAAGGCTTTCTTCTCGTAGCTCTCGAGCAGCGAGGTCTCCTCCCGCTCCAGTTGCCCATGGCGCGCGTTCAGATCCTTGATGGCCAGGAAATAGCCGAGCAAAAGGATCGCCCCGAACACCAGGATGGCGGCGCCGATTTTCACCGGCAGCGGCCAGCCGCCCACGTTCTCGAAATCCAGGCTGTTGAGCTCGTCGATCAGCTCGCGCACATCCAGATTCTTCAGTTCGGACGCTTTCATTTGCCGCCCTCCTGTTCGTCGTCGCCGCCCGGCGAGCCCTGTTTGACGGTAAGCAGGAAGGCGTTGGCCTGGGCCTCGCCGTCACTGCCACGGCTGGATTCCAGAGCGCGCACATTGAGCAGATTGGGTTCGACGAACCAGTCGGAGGCGTCCAGGTTGCGCATCAGCCGGGAAATGCGGTTGTTGGATTCCGCCACCCCTTCGATGGTGTAGGTATCGCCGCTGCGCTCCACCAGGGTGTAATAGACGCCGTCCGGCAGGGTGCGCACCATCTGGTCGAACACATAGACGATGGTGGGGCGGTTGCCCTGCAGTTCCTGAATCACCTTCATGCGCGCCACCAGTTCGTCGCGGCGGCGCTGCAGTTCCTTGATTTCCTTGATCTGGGTGTCGAGCTTGGCGATGGCGCTCTGAATATGGTTGTTGCGGCTCTGCTGGTCGGCGATCTGGCTTTCCACCGCCCCTTTCCAGAGCCAGAAAATCAGCCCGGCGACGATGGCGGCGAAAATCAGCCCGGCCAGGAATTCCTGTTTCTTCTGTTTGCGCCGTTCCTCGCGCCACGGGAGCAGGTTAATGGTGGTGGTCATTGTTCGAAGCTCCTCAGCGCCAGGCCGCAGGCGATCATCAGCGCCGCGGCGTCGTTCGCCAGCGCGCGGGCGTTGACCTTGTTGGCCAGCGCCATGTCGGCGAACGGATCGGCCAGGGAGCACCCGGTTCCCACCTTGTCCTGGATCAGCTCCGGCAGCCCCGGAATCGACGCGGAGCCCCCCGCCAGCAGGATGTAGTCCACTTCATTGAACTGGGTGGAGCCGTAGAAGAACTGCAGCGAGCGGTTGATCTGCTGAACGATGGATTCCTTGAACGGAAACAGCACCTCGCTTTCGTAGTCCTCCGGCAATTCACCGGTCTTCTTGGCGAGCCCCGCCTCTTCCATGGAGATGCCGTAGCGGCGCTGGATTTCCTCGGTCAGCTGCTTGCCGCCGAACAGCTGCTCGCGGGTATAGACACTGCGGGTCTGATGGAAGACGTTGAGGGTGGTCATGGTGGCGCCGATGTCGAACACCGCCACCGTATCCAGCTCGCCGGCGTTGGGCAGGGTCGGCAGGATCATCTGGAAGGTGCGCTCCATGGCGTAGGCTTCCACGTCCACCACCTTCGGCTGCAGGCCGCCGATTTCCAGGGCGTCGGCGCGCATTTCCACGTTTTCGGTACGCGACGCCACCACCAGCACCTCGACCCGCTCGGCGTTGTCCTGCACCGGGCCCAGCACCTGGAAGTCCATGCGCACTTCATCGAGGGGGAAAGGGATGTACTGGTCCGCCTCCACCCGCAGTTGGTTTTCCAGGTCGTCCTCGCTGAGCGAGGCGTCCATTTCGATCAGCTTGGTGATGGTGGCGGAGCCGGGCACCGCCACCGCGGCGGTTTTCACCCCCGGGCGGGCACGCCCCACCAGTCGCGCGATCACATCGCCGACCCCCTCCACATCGCTGACGTTCTTCTCCACCACCGCGTTGGCGGGCAGGGGTTCCACCCCATAGCTCTCCACCTTGTAGCGGCCCCCCGTCCTGGACAGCTCCAGCAATTTGACGGCGGTGGAACTGATATCGATCCCCAGCAGTGTCTGGGCCTTTTTTCTGAGAAAAGGCAGCACAGTCGTCGTCCCGTGTGTTTTTTATAGAGGCTTTTTTGCTTCAAAAATATGTAGTTACGTGGCTTTTATGCTCAACCACTTTAGAAATTAGTAATAACAGAACGGATATTAGATCACAACAACCTTTCCACCGTATAATGACCTGCTTCACGGGTCTGCTAGCCCTTTCTTCTGATCGTCAGAGCTATTGCAACAATATGCACTTGACCGCCTCCTGGATCCGAGCCCTCGCGCTCCTCGCCCTCGCCGCCATCACCGGTGCCCTGCTGATCCTCGCCGCCTGCTATCTTTACCTCGCCCCGCAGCTGCCCGCGGCCGTGGCCATTCGCGAAGTGGAGTATCAGATTCCGCTGCGCATCTACACCGCCGACGGCAAGCTGATCGCCGAGTACGGCGAAAAGCGCCGCGAGCCGATCACCTACGACGAGATCCCGCCGCTGTTCGTCAAGGCGGTGCTGGCCGCCGAGGACGAGCGCTTCTTCGAGCACCCGGGGGTGGATCCCAAGGGTCTGCTGCGGGCGGCCCTGGAACTGGTGCGCTACCAGGAGATCCGCTCCGGCGGCTCCACCATCACCATGCAGGTGGCGCGCAACTTCTTCCTCGACCGGGAACAGCGCTTCCTGCGCAAGTTCAACGAGATCGTGCTGGCGATCCAGATCGAGCGCATCCTCAGTAAGGAAGAGATCCTTGAGCTGTACCTGAACAAGATCTATCTGGGCCACCGTGCCTACGGCGCCGAAGCCGCCGCCCAGGTCTACTACGGCAAGCCCATCGGCGAGTTGACCCTGCCGCAGCTGGCGATGATCGCCGGCCTGCCCAAGGCGCCCTCCGCCTACAACCCGATCACCAATCCGGAGCGCGCGCGACTGCGCCGCAACTGGATTCTGTTCCGCATGGAGGAAACCGGCGCCATCAGCAAGGAACGGATGGAAACCGCCCGCCTGGCGCCGGTCACCGCCCGCTACCACGCCGCCAGCCCGGAGGTGGAAGGGGCCTATATGGGCGAGATCGCGCGCATCGCCGCCCAGGACCTGGTGGACAAGGACGTGTACACCGAAGGGGTGCGCATCTATACCACCCTGAACAGCGAACGGCAGAATGCCGCCGTCACCGCCCTGCGCCAGGGCCTGCACGCCTACGACGAACGCCACGGCTACCGGGGCCCGCTGGCCCACATCGACACCGACGACCTGCCGGACCCGGGCTGGCCCCGCCCCCAGGACACCGAAGCGGCACCGGCCCAGGACCAGCCGGAACCGGAACTGGCCAAGGCCACCGAACCGGACGACAGTGACGAACTGGACGGCGACCGGGCGGCCTGGGTGGAACGCTTCCGCGACCAGCCCGCCTACGGCCCGCTGCACACCGCCGTGGTCACCGCCCTGCGCGAACGCCAGGTGGCGGTGCTGCTGGCGGACGGCAATCAGGCGGTGCTCGAATGGGACGATCTGAAATGGGCCCGCCCCGCTCTTAATAAAGGCTACATGGGCGAGGCGCCGAACCGCGCCGACGACATCCTCAAGGTGGGCGACGTGATCCACGTGCGCCCGGTGGGCGACAACGAGGACACCCACTGGCGCCTGGCCCAGCTGCCCCGCGCCCAGTCCGCCATCGTCTCCCTGGACCCGGACACCGGCGCCGTGCAGGCCCTGCAGGGCGGCTACAGTTTCTATGCGTCCAAGTTCAACCGCGCCACCCAGGCGCGCCGTCAGGTGGGCTCGGCGTTCAAGCCATTCGTGTACACCGCCGCCCTGGAAAACGGCTTCACCCCGGCCACCATCATCAACGACGCGCCTGTGGTGTTCGACAGCAGCGAGCTGGATGAAGCCTGGCGTCCCACCGGCGCCAGCGAGCGCTTCTACGGCCCCACCCGGCTGCGCGAAGCGCTCTACCGATCGCTCAACCTGGTGTCGATTCGTATTCTGCGCCAGGTGGGCATCGGCCAGACCATGAACACCCTCAATCATTTCGGCCTGCCCACCGAGCGCTTCCAGCGGGACCTGTCCCTGGCCCTGGGCAGCGCCTCCCTGACGCCCCTGGAGCTGGCCGGCGCCTATGCCATCTTCGCCAACGGCGGCTACCGGGTGACGCCTTACTTCCTGGAGCGCATCGAGGATAAGAACGGCAAGGTGCTGTGGAAGGCGCCCCGGGTGGAAAAATGCGAAGCGCCCTGCGCGGTGGTCGAGGACGACGACGCGGTGGCGGCCAGCACCCCGGACACCGACGAGGACGGCAAACCGATCCAGCCGCCGCCGGTGAAGGCGCCCCGGGTGGAAGACGAGAACATCATCTGGTTGATGAACAGCATCCTGCACGACGTGGTGGAACGCGGCACCGGTCGCGACGCCCGGCGGCTGGGCCGGGGCGACCTGCACGGCAAGACCGGCACCACCAACGATCAGGTGGACGCCTGGTTCTCCGGCTTCTCGCCGGCCCTGGTGGCCACTGTCTGGGTAGGCTTCGACAGCCCCGCCACCCTGGGCTGGGGCGAATACGGCGGACGCGCCGCCCTGCCGATCTGGATCGACTACATGGGCAAGGCCCTGGACGGCGTGGAGGAGCAGTACCCGCCGCAACCGCCGGGCATCGTGTCGGCGCGCATCGACCCGGAAAGCGGCCTGCAGGCCCGGCCGGACAACCCGAACGCGATCTTCGAGTACTTCCGCGAGGACAATGTGCCGGAGCTGGAGTCGCCGCACAGCAACGACGGCCGCACCCCGGAGCAGATTTTCTGAGGCGCAGGGCCCGGGCCCTGCGCGGCTTCGGCCGCGAACAAAAAAAGGCCGGCGAATGCCGGCCTTTTTCGTGGTACTCGCGGAACCAGCGCTTCAAAGCTCCGGGAAAATCTCGCTCAGCGAGTTCAGCGGATAGTGGGACGGGTAACCCTTGCGCGCCACACCGGAGTCCACCGCCGCTTTGGCCACCGCCGCCGATACCCGGCCCAGCAGACGCGGGTCGTTGGGCTTGGGAATGATGTACTCGGCGCCGAATTTCAGCTCGCCGCCGCCGTAGGCGTCCAGCACTGCCTTGGGCGGCGCTTCACGCACCAGCTCGGCGATGGCGTGCACGGCGGCGATCTTCATTTCCTCGTTGATGGACGTGGAGCGCACGTCCAGGGCGCCGCGGAACATGTACGGGAAACACAGCACGTTGTTGACCTGGTTCGGGTAGTCCGAGCGACCGGTGGCGATGATGGCGTCGGCACGGGCGGCTTTGGCCACTTCCGGGCGGATCTCCGGGTCCGGGTTGGCCAGCGCGAAGATGATCGGCTTCGGCGCCATCTTCTTGACCATCTCCGAGGTCAGCATGTCCGGGCCGGACACACCGATGAACACGTCCGCGCCGTCCACGGCGTCGTCCAGGGTACGCTTGTCGGTGTCGTTGGCCAGCGCCGCCTTGTACTGATTCAGGTCGTCACGGCGGCTGTGGATCACGCCCTTGCGATCCAGCACCAGGATGTTCTCCTTGCGCGCGCCCATTTCGATCAGCAGCCGCACGGAGGCGACACCGGCGGCGCCGGCGCCCACGCACACCACCTTGATGTCCTGGATGCGCTTGCCCTGGATCTCCAGGGCGTTGAGCAGGCCGGCGCCGACCACGATGGCGGTGCCGTGCTGGTCATCGTGGAACACCGGCACATCGCACTGCTCCTTGAGCACGCGCTCGATCTCGAAGCATTCCGGCGCGCGGATGTCTTCCAGATTGATGCCGCCAAAGGTGCGGTGAATACGCATCACGGTGTCGATGAACGCCTGCGGGTCCTCGGCGTCCACCTCGATGTCGAACACATCGATGCCGGCGAACAGCTTGAACAGGATGCCCTTGCCTTCCATCACCGGCTTGGAGGCCAGGGCCCCCAGATTGCCGAGACCCAGGATGGCGCTGCCATCACTGATCACCGCCACCAGATTGCCCTTGGATGTGAACCGGTAGGCCAGCTCCGGTTCGCGCGCGATCTCGCGCACCGGTTCCGCCACCCCGGGGCTGTACGCCAGGCTGAGGTCACGGCTGGTCGCCGCCGGCTTGGTCACCTCAACGCTGATCTTCCCCGGACGCGGTTTGGCGTGGTATTCCAGGGCCGCCTTTTTCAGATCCTCGGACATGGGGGGTCTCCACAAACACTCAATGACAAAAAACACACTTTGAAAAGCAAAAAGCACCCTGGCGGGTGCTTTTCACAGGCAAGACTCAGAGCTTGTAGTATTTACTTGTTCTTGCCTGAGCGCATCATGCCGAAGCGCTGTTTGAACTTATCGATCTGGCCACCGCTGTCCGCCTGCTTCTGCTTGCCGGTATAGAAAGGATGGCAGGCGGAGCACACGTCCACTTCGAGGCTGCCGCCACGGGTGGAACGGGTTTCGATCACGTTACCGCAACTGCAGGTCACGGTGACGTTCTGGTAATCGGGATGAATCTCTGGTTTCATAGCAAAGCTCCTTCTGGTGTCGCCACCCGAGCCTCTCGTCGGGCACCACACTGGCTTGCGCCGGGCAAAAGTGAAGGCGAATCATAACAGCTTGACACCGATGCGCAAGAGATAACCGGACGCTCCCCGTGCCTTCTCCCTCCGTTGTACAGGTCGCCCTGCCGGTGCCCCTGCCCGGCTGCTTCGACTACCGCCTGCCGGCGGACACCCCGCCGCCGGAACGCGGCTGTCGGGTGGAAGTGCCGTTCGGCCGCCGCACCCTGGTGGGCGTGGTGCACGGCCTGGAACCCAGCGACCGCAAACAGCTCAAGCCCATCAAACGGGTGCTCGACGACGAGCCGGTGATCGACCCCTTCCTTTATAGCCTGTGCGAGCGCGCCGCCCGCTACTACCACCACCCCCTCGGCGAGGTGCTCAACTTCGTGCTGCCGGCGTTGCTGCGCCAGGGCCAGCCGGCCCGCGCCGGTGGCGAGGTGCGCTGGCGCCTCACCGACCGGGGCCACCACGTGGCGCCGGAGCGGCTGGCGCGGGCCCCCCGTCAGTTGCAGGCCCTGCAGGTACTCGGCGAACACCCGCGCGGGCTCACCCCGGCCATGCTGGAGGCCCTGTCGGTGTCGCGGCCGGCGCTGCAGGCCCTGCGCGACAAGCAATGGGTGGAACGGGTGGAGGTGGCGCAGGCGGCACCGGCGGAGGCCGACACGGTGCGCGCCGAGCCGGCCCTGCGCGCCAGCGGCGAGCAGCGCGCCGCCATCGAGGCGATCACCGCCGCCGAAGGTTTCCAGCCGTTCCTGCTCGACGGCGTCACCGGGAGCGGCAAGACCGAGGTGTATTTGCAGGCCATGGCCCCGGTGCTGGCCGCCGGCAAGCAGGTGCTGGTGCTGGTGCCGGAGATCGGCCTGACACCGCAGACCCTGCGCCGCTTCCGTCAGCGCTTCTCGGTGCCGGTGACGGTGCTGCACTCCGGCCTCACCGACCGGGAACGGCTGGACGCCTGGGTGGCCGCCCGGGACGGCCGGGCGCGCATCCTGATCGGCACCCGCTCGGCGGTGTTCACGCCGCTGGCGCGGCCCGGCCTGATCATCGTCGACGAAACGCACGACGCCTCCCTGAAGCAGCAGGACGGGTTCCGCTACCACGCCCGCGACCTGGCCACCTGGCGCGCCCAGCAGTTGGAGGTGCCGGTGGTGCACGGCAGCGCCACACCGGCCCTGGAGACCCTGCAGCTGGCCCGCGCCGGCCGCTACCATTGGCTGCGTCTGCGCGAGCGGGCCGGCGGCGCGGTGGCCCCGGCCATCGAACTGCTGGACGCCCGCGACGCCACCCCGGACCGACCGCTGCTGCCCACCGCCCTGACCGCCATCGAACGGACCCTGGCCAAGGGCGAGCAGGCGCTGGTGTTTCTCAACCGGCGCGGCTTCGCGCCGGTGATCCTGTGCCGGGACTGCGGCTGGCAGGACGAATGCCCGCGCTGCGACAGCCTGATGACCTGGCACCGCAGCGAGCACCAACTGCGCTGCCACCACTGCGGCCACCAGCACCGGGTGCCGCAGCGCTGTGGCCAGTGCGGCTCCACCAACCTCGCCGACGCCGGCGCCGGCACGGAAAAACTGGAAGCCCTGCTCAGCGAGCACTGTGACGCGCCGGTGGTGCGCATCGACCGCGACACCACCCGCCGCAAGGGCAGCCTGGACGCCAAGCTGGCGCAGATCCAGAAGGGCGAGCCGGCGGTGCTGGTGGGCACCCAGATGCTGGCCAAGGGCCACCATTTTCCGCGCCTCAGCCTGGCGGTGATCATGAACATGGACGCCGGCTTTCTGAGCGCCGATTTCCGGGGCCCGGAGCAGGCCGCGCAGTTGTTGCTGCAGGTGGCCGGCCGCAGCGGTCGCCAGGACCGCCCCGGCCGGGTGCTGATGCAGAGCCGCCACGGCGACCACCACCTGGTACGGCTGGCCGCCGCCGGCGACTACCACGCCCTCGCCGATGCCCTGCTGGAGGAGCGACGCGGCGCCGGCCTGCCGCCGTTCGGCCACCTGGCGCTGCTGCGCTGCGAGGCCATGGTCATGGAGCAGGCGATACAGTTTCTCGATGAATGCGCGCAACGGCTGCCCGGCCACCCCCAGGTGCAGGTACTCGGCCCGGTGCCGGCGCCGATGGAGAAGCGTGCCGGCCGCTACCGCGCCCAGCTGCTGCTGCAAAGCCCCCAGCGCCCGCCCCTGCATGGCGTGCTCGACGCCCTGATGGCGCTGGCCCGGGAACTGCCCTCCGGCCGGCGCTGCCGCTGGCACCTGGACGTGGACCCCATCGACCTGCTGTAGCCCGCCCGGGTCTCGCGGGGCAGAAAGCGCCGATAGAAAATTCCGATGGGAATAAGTCAGATAACTTGACTAAAATACCGGCCTTTCCAATTCCAGCCGGGAGATCTCCATGAGCCAGGTCGACGCCCTGTTCGACCGCTATGGCACGCGCTACCGCCTTTGGGTAACCCTCACCGTGATGCTCGGCCTGGTGGCGCTGGGCATGTCGATCACCATCGTCAACGTGGCCATTCCTTATATAAAGGGCGCCTTCGGCATGAGCGATAGCCAGGTGCAGTGGCTGTCCACCGGCTTTCTGGCGTCCACTACGGTGTCGCTGCTGATCGCCCCCTGGCTGGTGGCGTCGGTGGGCCAGCGCGCCACCTTCATGGGGCTGCTGATGGTGTTCATCGCCGCCTCCTTCCTGGGCGGTCTGGGCCAGAGCATGGGCATGCTGATCGCCGCCCGGGTGATCCAGGGCGGCATGACCGGCCTGATCCGTCCGGTGGCCATGGAAGCCCTGTTCGCCGCCTACCCACCGCAGAACCGGGGCATGGCCACCGCCATGTACGGCATGTGCCTGGGGTTGCCGCTGACCCTGGCCACGGTGATCGGCGGCTGGCTGGTGGAGCACTTCACCTGGCGCTATGTGTTCTTCATTACCTTGCCGATCTGCGTGGCGGCGGTGGTGATGGGCTTTTTCTTCCTGCCACCCCGCGAGCAGAAGGGCCCCCGCCCGCCGTTCGACTGGGCCGGCGTGGTGCTGCTGTTCACCGCCGTGTTCACGGTGCTGGCGGCCCTGTCCAATGGCCAGCGCTGGGGCTGGGACGACCCCTATGTGCCCGCCCTGCTGCTGACCGGCCTGTTGTGCGCGGTCACCTTCGTGGTGTGGCAGAAACGCACCGCCCATCCGTTGCTGGATCTGGCCATTTTCGAGAACCGCACCTTCGTGATCGGCACCCTGGCCATGCTGCTGTTCGGCGGCACCTTCTACGGCATCATGTATCTGCTGCCGCAGTTCGTGCAGTCGATCCTGCATTACAGCCCGATCACCGCCGGTCAGATCTTCCTGCCCTCCACCGCGGTGCTGGCGGTGCTGGTGCCCATGGTGGGCCGGCTCAGCGACCGCTACCCGCCGCACTGGATCACCCTGCCCGGGCTGGCCTGCACCCTGGCGGCGGTTTGGCTGATGACGCACATGGATTGGAACACCAGCTTCGCCTACCTGGCGGTGGCCATGGCGGTGCTGTCCATCGGCATGGCGGCCTTTCCGCCACCGACCCTGTCCAAGGCCATCGCCGCGCTGCCGCCACGGCTCACCGGCCACGGCTCCGGCGCCATCAATTTCGCCATGCAGCTGGGCGGCGCCATGGGCACCGCCGCCCTGGTGATCCTGCTCGACCGCCGCACCGCCAGCCACGGCCAGCACCTCAACGCCGGGGTGCACGCCGGCAACAGCCTGGCGCAACAGCAACTGGGGCAGCTCGCCGAACTGGCCGGCCGACTGGGCGTGCCGGACACCCAGCAAGGCGCCGTCGCCGGCCATCTGATGGGCCGGGTGGAAGCCATCTGGGCCTCGATCCTGGCCTACCAGGACGGCTTCTGGATCCTGGTGGCCAGCCTGGTGGTGGTGGCGATTCCCTCGCTGCTGCTCAGCCGGCTGGGCGGCACCGCCAGCGCCCGCTGAGTTCATTCACGTGACCGAATCAAGGAACGCACCATGACCTCCTCCTCCGACTCCCCGCGCCGTCCATCGCGGCGGCTCAAGCTCGCCCTGCTGGCGATCCTGGTGCTGCTGTGCCTGGTGTGGATGGCGTTCGCCATTGCCCACCGGCTCACCCATGTGAGCGCCCAGGACGCCCGCATCATGGCCAGCCAGGTCACCGTCAGCAGCCGCCTGGACGGCTGGGTCACCGATTTCGCCATCACCGAGGGGGACCGGCTCAAACAGGGCGACACCGTGGCCCGGCTGTACAGCGAGCCGGAGCAGCGGCGGCTGGCGTCCCTGGAAGCCGAGGTGGCCACCCAACAGGCCAAGGTGGACTATGAGCGCACCCGGCTGGCGCTGGGCGAACAGCAGTTCCAGGGCGGCCTGACCATCACCGGCCAGGAACTGGACTCCGCCAAGGCCGCCGAGCAAGCGGCCGGCTCGCGCCTGACCAGCGCCCGGGAAGACTACAAGCGCACCGAGGCGCTGTTCAAAAAAGGCTCCATCTCCAAGCAGCGCCGCGACCAGGACTACTACGCCTACCAGACCGCCCGCGCCGAGTACCAACGCGCCAAGCAGGAAGTGGCGGTGAGCCAGTCCCAGGCCAACAACGCCCATGTGGGCTTTCTGAACGGCGTCCAGGTACCGCTGCCCCCGCCGGAGGTGATGCGCTCGCGCATCAAGGTGGCGGAGAACGAGCTGGCCCGCGCCCGCGCCGACCTGGAAGAGGAGCGGGTGCGCATGCGCGACCTGCAGGTGCCCAGCCCGATCGCCGGGGTGGTCAACAAAACGCTGGTGGATCAGGGCGAGTACGTGAGCGCCGGCCAGCCGCTACTGATGATGCACGACCCGGACGACCTGTGGGTGGAGGCCAATATCAAGGAAACCGACATCGGCGAACTGCACCCGGGCCAGCCGGTGGCGATCACCGTGGACGCCTACCCGGACCAGCATTTCGCTGGCGAGGTGCGCATTGTCGGCCGCGCCGCCACCAGCCAGTTCGCGCTGCTGCCCGACCCCAACCCCTCCGGCAACTTCACCAAGATCACCCAGCGCATCCCGGTGCGCATCGCTCTCACCGAAGGCCCCGTGGACCGCATCGGCCCGGGCATGATGGTGGAAGTGGATATCGATATCAGCGGCGATTGAGCCGCCCCGGGGGGCGGCATTCCGGCCCGCTTTGCCGTACAATCGGCGGCCCATCCACGGCCCCGGAAGACCATGAAAGACCGTCTTGTCGCCCTGATCGAGCAAGCGCTCGAGACGCTGACCGCCAACGGCACCCTGACCGCCGACGCCCGGCGACCGGTGCAGATCGACCGCACCAAGGACAAAAGCCACGGCGACTTCGCCACCAACATCGCGCTGATGCTGGCCAAGCCGGCGGGCATCAAGCCCCGCGACCTGGCCGAGGCGCTGGTGGCGGCCCTGCCCGAGGACCCGGCGGTGGCGCGCACCGAGATCGCCGGCCCCGGCTTCATCAATTTCTTCCAGGCGGAAAGCTGGCTCACCGACCAGTTGGAGACCGCCCTGGCGGACCCGCACCTGGCGGTGCCGCGCCCGGCCCGGGCACGGACCGTGGTGATCGACTACTCCTCGCCCAACCTGGCGAAGGAGATGCACGTGGGCCATCTGCGCTCCACCATCATCGGCGACGCGGTGGTGCGCACCCTGGATTTCCTGGGCCACAAGGTGGTGCCGCAGAATCACGTGGGCGACTGGGGCACCCAGTTCGGCATGCTGCTGGCCTATCTGGAAGAGCGTAAGGACGAGGACGGCGACCAGGCCCTGAGCCGCGAGCTGTCCGACCTGGAAAACTTCTACCGGGCGGCCAAACGGCGTTTCGACGAATCCGCCGACTTCGCCGACCGGGCCCGCGCCCTGGTGGTGGAGCTGCAGTCCGGCGACGACTACTGCCTGAAACTGTGGCGCGAGTTCAACCAGGTGTCGCTGAGCCATTGCTTCGCCGTCTACCAACGCCTGGGCGTGCGCCTGGGCCCGGACGACGTGCGCGGCGAAAGCGCCTACAACGACGACCTGCCCAAGGTGGTGGCGGACCTGGACGCCGCCGGCCTGCTCACCGAGGACCAGGGCGCCCTGTGCGTGTTCCTGGACGAATTCAGCAACAAGGACGGCGACCCGCTGCCGGTGATCGTGCGCAAGGCCGGTGGTGGCTATCTGTACGCCACCACCGACCTGGCGGCGGTGCGTTATCGCGCCGGCGCCCTGGGCGGCGACCGGCTGCTGTATTTCGTGGACCAGCGCCAGGCCCTGCATTTCCAGCAGATCTTCACCGTCGCCCGCAAGGCCGGCTTCGTGGACGCTCATGTGGAGATGGAGCACATGGGCTTCGGCACCATGAACGGCGCCGATGGCCGCCCGTTCAAGACCCGCGACGGCGGCACCGTGAAGCTGATCGACCTGCTCGATGAAGCCGAGCAGCGCGCCTACGACCTGGTCAAATCCAAGAACGGCGATCTGGCCGAGGACGAGCTGCGCACCATCGCCCGGGCGGTGGGCATCGGCGCGGTCAAGTACGCCGACCTGAGCAAGAACCGCACCAGCGATTACATCTTCGATTTCAACCAGATGCTCAGCTTCGAGGGCAACACCGCGCCCTACCTGCTGTACGCCTACACCCGGGTGGTCAGCGTGTTCCGCAAGGCCGGGCTGAGCCTGGACCGGGTCGGCGAGCTGAACGGCGCCTTCCAGCTGAACCAGGACGCGGAGCAGGCCCTGGCCGCCCGTCTGGTGCAGTTCGGCGAGGTGGTGGAGCAGGTGGCCAGCAAGGGTCAGCCGCACTTCCTGTGCGCCTACCTGTTCGACCTGGCCGGCCTGTTCTCGGCCTTCTATGAACACTGCCCGATTCTCGCCGCCGACGACCAGGCGGTGAAAACCAGCCGTCTCAAACTGGCCGCGCTGACCGCCCGCACCCTGGGCCGCGGCCTGACCCTGCTGGGCCTGGATCCCCTGGAGCGCATGTAATGGCGAAGAATACCCCCCGCCGCGGTGCCAGCCGTGGGCAGAGCAAGAAAAGCCGTGGCCAGGTCCCGGGCTGGGTCTGGCTGTTCACCGGTCTGGCCGCCGGCCTGTTCGTGGCCTTCCTGGTGCACCTGACCCAGGTGCAGATGGAACAGGGCCGCGCCTCGAACGGCAACGCCGGCACCGACGAACCGCCGGCCCGGAACGGCGACCAGGAACACTCCGACCAGAAGGCGGGCAAGGACGACGACCAGCCCAAGTTCGACTTCTACGCGGTGCTGCCGAAAATGGAAGTGATCGTCCCCAAAGGTGAGGACGAGGACGGCCCGTCCCGTCCGGTGAAGGAAGCGCAGCCGGCCCGGCCCTCCGAACAGAAGCAGCAGGACGACGACGCCCCGGTGGCCGGCCGCAACGACAAGCGCTTCGTGCTGCAGGCCGGCAGTTTCCGCAGCCAGGGTGACGCCGACCGCCGCCGGGCCGAGCTGATCCTCAAGGGCTACGAGGTGCGCATCCAGCCGGTCAAGTTGGACAACGGCGACACCTGGCACCGGGTCATGATCGGCCCCTACAACAACATCAACGCCCTGCACCGCGCCCAGGACAAGCTGGCCGCCAACGGCGTGGAAACCCTGCCCATCCAGCTTAAGGAATAACCGGCACGCTTGAATTCCGGAGGCACGACCCGCACATCCTGTTCAAATCAGGACCTGTTCAAATCGGGATAAGGAGACCTCCGTGGAGCAATATCACGGCACCACCATCGTCTCCGTGCGGCGCGGCAACAATGTCGTGATCGGCGGCGACGGCCAGGTGACCCTGGGCAACACAGTCATGAAAGGCAACGCCCGCAAGGTGCGGCGCCTCTACCACGGCAAGGTGATCGCCGGATTCGCCGGCGGCACCGCCGACGCTTTCACCCTGTTCGAACGGTTCGAAGCTCAGCTGGAAAAACACCAGGGCCACCTGGTGCGCGCCGCCGTGGAACTGGCCAAGGACTGGCGCACCGACCGCGCCCTGCGCCGCCTGGAAGCCCTGCTGGCGGTGGCCGACAAGGAAAACTCCCTGATCATCACCGGCAACGGCGACGTGGTGGAGCCGGAGGAAGGCGGCCTGATCGCCATCGGTTCCGGCGGACCCTTTGCCCAGGCGGCGGCCTCGGCCCTGCTGCGCAACACCGACATGCCGGCCCGCGAGATCGTCGCCCAGAGCCTGAAAATCGCCGGCGACATCTGCATCTATACCAACCAGTCTCACACCTTCGAGGAGCTTGAATAGTGGCTTCCCTGACTCCCCGCGAGATCGTCAGCGAACTCAACCGGCACATCGTCGGCCAGGAAGACGCCAAGAAAGCGGTGGCCCTGGCCCTGCGCAATCGCTGGCGCCGCATGCAGCTGCCGGCGGAAATGCGTGCCGAAGTGGCGCCCAAGAACATTCTCATGATCGGCCCCACCGGGGTCGGCAAGACCGAAATCGCCCGCCGCCTGGCCAAGCTGGCGGACGCCCCCTTCCTGAAGATCGAGGCCACCAAGTTCACCGAGGTGGGCTACGTGGGCCGCGACGTGGAATCGATCATCCGCGACCTGATGGAAGTGGGGATGAAACTGCTCCGCGAGAAGGAAATAGCCCGCAACCGGGACAAAGCCGAGGACGCCGCCGAGGAACGGGTGCTGGACGCCCTGCTGCCCGCCGCCCGCGGCGGCCAGGCGGACTCGGACTGGGCCGAATCCCGGGAGACCAGCACCCGCCAGGTGTTCCGCAAAAAACTGCGCGAAGGCGAACTGGACGACAAGGAAATCGAGGTGGAGGTCACCGCCCAGCCCCAGGGCGTGGAGATCATGGCCCCGCCGGGCATGGAAGAGATGACCAGCCAGCTGCAGCAGATGTTCTCGCGCATGGGCAACAACGGGCGCAAGAAAACCCAGAAGCTCAAGGTGCGTGACGCCCTGCGCATTCTGCGCGACGAGGAAGCGGCCCGCTTCGTCAACGAGGACGAACTGAAGGCGCAGGCGGTGGACCTGGTGGAAAACCACGGCATCGTCTTTATCGATGAAATCGACAAGGTGGCCAAGCGCTCCGAGACCGGCGGCACCGACGTGTCCCGGGAGGGCGTGCAGCGCGACCTGCTGCCGCTGATCGAGGGCTCCACGGTGAGCACCAAGTACGGCATGGTGCACACCGACCACATCCTGTTCATCGCCTCCGGTGCCTTCCACCTGGCCAAGCCCAGCGACCTGATCCCGGAGCTGCAGGGCCGCCTGCCGATCCGCGTGGAGCTGGACGCGCTCACCCCGGATGACTTCGAGCGCATTCTCACCGAGCCGAAATGCTCGCTCACCGAACAGTACCGCGCCCTGCTGGAAACCGAGGGCCTGAAACTTGAGCTGACCGGCGAGTGCATCCGCCGCATCGCCGAGGTGGCCTGGCAGGTCAACGAACGCACCGAGAACATCGGCGCCCGCCGACTGCACACGGTGCTGGAAAAACTGCTGGAAGAGATCAGCTACGACGCCGACGACCTGGCCACCCAGTACCACGACAAGCCGCTGGTGCTGGACGCGGAAGCGGTGGACCGCTATCTCGGCGAACTGGCCAACGACGAGGATTTGAGCCGGTACATTCTTTAACGTTCACGTAGGAGCGGTCGTTCGACCGCTCCTACATGACGTTTCCTGCTATCATCCCTCGCCGGAGGACCCATGAGCGCCGGCGAACATCTTCAAGACTCCCTGAACCGCTTTTTCCAGCTGCGACAGCACCAGGACGACGACGTCTTTCTGGCTCGTCTGGCGCGGCTGCGCGCGTTTCAGCGGGACCGTTTCCTGGCCACCCACCGGGACCTGTTCGACGACCCGCGCCTGCGGCCGGGCATCGGCTTTTTGCTGGACGACGTCTACGGGGGTCGCGATCTGCCGCCGGTGGCCCGGGAAATCCGCCGCGCCCTGCCCAAGGCCATGCGCCTGCTGCCCGACCGGGTGATGGTGACCTCCGCCAGCGCCCTGGAAGCCGCCATCCTCACCCAGGAACTGGATGAGGCGCTGGCGCGGGACCTGGACCGGCGCCTGGACCAGCCCCTGGCCGAGGCGGACTATATCGTCGCCTACCGGGCGGGCGACGAAACGGCACGCCGCCGCCAGCTCGCGCTGGTGGCCGGACTGGGCCACCATATCGACCGCTATGTGCGCTCGCGCACCCTGCAAACCACCTTCCGGCTGGTGCGCCGCCCCGCCCATGCGGCGGGCTTCACGAACCTGTATGATTTCATGGACCGCAGTTTCCGGGTGATGAAGCCGGTGCCCAGCGTGGGCCGGCTGCTGGAACAGGTGGCCCACCGGGAGACCGTCATCCTGGACCGGGTTCTGGCCGCTCACCCCGCTCCCTTCAAGGACGTTCCATGACCGATCCCGACATGACCGACCCGCACCAACCCGACGCCACCCGCGCCGACACCCGCAGTGACAAGGTCACCCACTTCGGCTACCAGCAGGTGCCGTGGCGGGAGAAGCAGCAGAAAGTGGCCGGCGTGTTCCGCTCGGTGGCCGCCCGCTACGACGTCATGAACGACCTGATCTCCATGGGCAGCCATCGGGTGCTCAAGCGCATGACCATCGAACTGGCCGGGGTGCGCCCGGGCCAGCGGGTGCTGGACCTGGCCGGCGGCACCGGCGACCTGGCGATCAAATTCTCGCGGCTGGTGGGCGACACCGGCGAGGTGGTGCTGGCGGACATCAACGACGCCATGCTGGCGGTGGGTCGCGACCGTCTGATCGACGCCGGCTGCGGCCATAACACCCGGGTCGCCCAGGTCAACGGCGAATGCCTGCCGTTCGCCGACAACAGCTTCGACTGCGTGACCATCGCCTTCGGCCTGCGCAACATCACCGACAAGGACGCCGCCCTGCGCTCCATGCTGCGCGTGCTCAAACCCGGCGGCCGGCTGCTGGTGCTGGAGTTTTCCAAACCGGTCAACCCGCTGCTCGGCAAGGCCTACGACACCTATTCCTTCGCGGTCTGGCCGCGCCTGGGCAAGCTGGTGGTCAACGACGCGCAGAGCTATCAGTACCTGGCCGAATCGATCCGCATGCACCCGGACCAGGACACCCTCAAGGCGATGATGGACGACGCCGGCTACGGCCGCACCGAGTACTTCAACATGATCGGCGGCATCGTCGCCCTGCACCGGGGTTTCAAACTCTGATGCGTCAGCCCGGCCTGCTCTCCACCACCGCCGTCGCCACCGCCGAGCGCGCTATCAACGCCGCCCTGCGCGGCGACCCGGCCACCGCCGCGCGCCTCAATCGCCACGCCGGCCGGCTGCTGGCGGTGCGCCTGACCCTGCCCGCCACCGCCTTCTACGCGCTGATCGTGGAAGACGGCGTGGAACTGTACCTGCGCAGCGAGGCCGAGCCGGACGTGACCGTCACCGGCAACCCGGTGGATCTGGCCGCCCTGCTGATGGACTGGCGCCGCCAGCCCGGCGTGATCGGCGGCCCGGTACGGGTGGAAGGCAACCGGGAACTGCTGCAGGATCTGCGCGACCTGGCCGGCGACCTGCGCCTGGACTGGGGCGCCCTGCTGGAACCCCTGATCGGCGGCGAACTGGCCCAGCAGGTGGACCTGGGCGCCCGCCGTCTGTTCGGCTGGGCCCGCGCCACCCTGGACCGGCTCGGCGACCAGGTGGGCGACTATCTGGGCAGCGAGGCCGGCCTGCTGGCGCTGCGCCGGGACCTGTACGAGTTCTACCAGGACGTGGATGAACTGCGCGGCGACGTGGACCGTCTGGACGCCCGCGTGCAACACCTGACCCAGCGGAGCCCGCGCCCCTGATGCCTCCCGTTATCCGTTTGCTGGTGGTGGTCCACGTGGCCTGCCGCTACCGCCTGTTTTCCCTGCTGCCCGCTCACCCGGCCCGCCCGCTGCTGGTGGGCCTGCAGTACCTGGTCCCCTCCAGCTGGCGCGGCACCGGCGACCTGAGCGACGGCGACCGGCTGCGCCTGGCCCTGGAGCGGCTGGGCCCGATCTTCATCAAATTCGGCCAGCTGATGGCCACCCGCCGCGACATGCTGCCGCCGGAATGGACCGAGGCCCTGGCGCGCCTGCAGGACAAGGTGGCGCCGTTCGACGGCGCCGAGGCCCGCGCCCTGGTGGAAGCCGCTCTGCCGGCGCCCATCGATCAGGTGTTCAGTGAATTCGACGATACCCCGCTGGCCTCCGCTTCGGTGGCCCAGGTGCACCCGGCCACCCTGGCCGAGGGCGGCGAGGTGGTGGTCAAGGTGCTGCGCCCGGGCATTGAGCAACGGGTGGAGCGGGACCTGAAGGTGATGGACTTCGGCGCCCGCCTGCTGGAGCGGCTGTGGGCCGACGCCCGCTACTTTCACCCGGTGCGGGTGGTGCGCGACTACCAGCACGTGATCCGCGCCGAGCTGGACCTGGAGCGGGAAGCCCGCAACAGCGAAACCATGCGCCGCCACTTCCTGTTCAGCCCGCTGCTGTACATCCCCGCCGTGCACCTGACCCTGTCGTCCCGGCGGGTGATGGTCTCCGACCGCATCTACGGCATCCCGGTGAACGACACGGCGCGCATCGAGGCCGCCGGCATCGACCGCCGCCAGCTGGCCGAGCGCGGCGTGGAAATCTTCTTCACCCAGGTGTTCCGGCACAATTTCTTCCACGCCGACATGCACCCGGGCAACATCTTCGTCAATCCGGAGCACCCGGAATCGCCCCAGTACATGGCGGTGGACTGCGCCATCGCCGGGCGCCTGTCCAAGCAGGACCTGAATGTGCTCGGGCGCATGGTGCTGGCGGTGATGCGCGAGGACTACCCGGGCCTGGTGGATCTGGTGATCCGTGCCGGCTGGGCACGCGGCCCCATCGACCGGCACCGCTTCGAACAGGCGGTCACCGAGCTGATCGAACCGGTGCGCGGCGCCTCCCTGGAGGCGCTGGAGTTCGCGCCGCTGATCCTCAAGCTGTTCGATCTGGCCCGCGCCTACCACATCGAAGCGCCGGTGCAGTACATCCTGCTGATGAAGACCCTGGTGCACATCGAGGGCCTGGGCCGCAGCATCTACCCGCAGCTGGACATCTGGACCACCGGCCGGCCGCTGCTGGAGCGCTGGATGCTGGAGGAATACGGCCCCACCGCCACCGCCCGCAAGCTGCGCAACCGCCTGCCTGAATGGACCGCCCAGCTGCCGGAGATGCCGGACCTGCTGCGCGACGCCCTGGAGAACCTGCGCCACCAGCCCCAGCAGCAGCGCGAGACCGCGCGCCGCTTCGAGGACGGCCTGCGCCGCCACCGCCACACCCTGCTGGGTGGCCTGGGCGGCCTGGCCCTGGCCGGCCTGGCCGCCGGCGACGCCCTGTTCGCCGGCGCCGCCGCCGCGCCCTGGCTGGCCGCCGGTGGCGCTGTCCTGCTGATCTGGGCCTGGCGCCGATAGGCGCCGGCACCGCTGGGGTATCGCCGGCGCCGGTGCTAGACTGACACCATCATTGCAACCCGAATCGCCGTGAATCCGACCCCCATGTCCGATATCCTCAATCAGCTCCATCAGGTCCTGGAAGCCCGCAAGGGGGCCGACCCGGACTCGTCCTACGTGGCGAGCCTGTACGGCAAGGGCCTCAACAAGATTCTCGAAAAGGTCGGCGAGGAAGCGGTGGAAACCCTGCTCGCCGCCCGCGATACCGAAGCCGGCGGCGACCCGGAGGCCCTGATCGGCGAAACCGCCGATCTGTGGTTCCACTCCATGGTCATGCTGGCCCACCTGGGCCTCGGCCCGGAACAGGTTCTGGCCAGGCTGGAGCAACGCTTCGGCCTGTCCGGACACGATGAAAAAGCCGCGCGGAAAGCGCGAGGAGAGTAACTATGCTTGGCGGTATCAGTATCTGGCAATTGCTTATCGTTCTGGCCATCGTGGTGCTGCTGTTCGGCACCAAGAAGCTGCGCAACATCGGCAGTGATCTGGGCGGCGCGGTGAAAGGCTTCAAGGACTCGGTCAAGGACGGCGAGAAGGAACAGGATCAGAAGCGCATCGCCGACGACCAGGACGGCGAAGTACAGACCCGGGAACAGCAGGAAAAGCACAAGGATCAGGCATAACGCACCCCGGCCGGACACGGCCAGGTTTTATTGAGCCCGGTTTTATTAAGAGGGTCCCGCCGCATGTTTGATATCGGCTTTTCCGAGCTGACGCTGATTTTCGTGATCGGCCTGGTGGTGCTGGGCCCCGAGCGCCTGCCCAAGGCGGCCCGCACGGTGGGCTACTGGATGGGCCGCGCCCGCTCCACCTTCAACCATCTGCGCAACGAGCTGGAGCGCGAAGCGCTGAACCAGGACATGCGTGAGCGCATGGAAAGCCAGATGCGCGAGATGGGGCTGGACGAGGACAGCATCCGCGAGGCCCGCGACAACCTGCTGTCCGAACAGGAAGTGGCCCGCGCCCGCCGCCGGCCTCAGACCCAGGAACATGAGCCACTGGAACACGAGACCCTGGAACACGACACCGGCGATAAGCCACCGCCCGGCGCGGAACACCCCGAGTCCGAGAAGAAATCGAATGACTGAGGAACACGGGGAGGATACCCCGCAAACGCTGATCTCCCACCTGCTGGAACTGCGCAACCGCCTGCTCAAGGCGGTGATCGCCGTGCTGGTGGTCTTTCTCTGCCTGTTCTACTTTTCCCGGGAGCTGTACACCCTGGTGGCGCGGCCCTTGATGGACGCCATGCCGGTGGGCACCCAGATGATCGCCACCGGCGTGGCCTCGCCGTTCCTGGCGCCGTTCAAACTGACCCTGTACCTGAGCATCTTCGGCGCCATGCCGTTCATCCTGCACCAGGCCTGGGCGTTCGTGGCCCCGGGGCTGTACAAGCACGAGAAACGGCTGGCGGTGCCGCTGCTGGTGAGCAGCGTGCTGCTGTTCTACGCCGGCGCCGCCTTTGCCTACTTCGTGGTGTTCCCGCTGATGTTCCAGTTCTTCACCACGGTGGCCCCGGAAGGGGTGGCGGTGACCACCGACATCAGCAGCTACCTGGACTTCGTGCTGGCCCTGTTCCTGGCGTTCGGCTTCGCCTTCGAATTGCCCATCGCCATCGTGCTGCTGGTGGCCACCGGCCTGGTCACGGTGGAGAAACTGTCCGCCTCGCGGGCCTATGTGGTGGTGGGTTGTTTCGTGATCGGCATGCTGCTGACGCCGCCGGACATCGTCAGCCAGACCCTGCTGGCGGTGCCCATGTGGCTGCTGTTCGAGATCGGCCTGCTGTTCGGCCGCGCCGTGCAGCGGCGCCAGCGGGAACAGGACGACCCGGCCACCGACGGCGCCGACGGCGCCGACGGCGACTGAGCCGCCTTAACAGGATCAGAAGCGGTAGGCGCCCACCGGCGTGATGCCGATCTCGCCGGCCGGCTCATCGGCCTCCACCGCCTCCCGGGACACCGGCGCCGGTCGCGCCCGGGTGACCGGAAGCGGCGCGGAGGGCGCGCTGGCCATGCAGCCGTTTTGCTCCATGAACGCCAGCAACCGGTCACGCACCGCCGGGTCGCGGGTGCCTTGCCCGTGCCCGCCCTTGAGCGCCTGGAAGGTCTTAGGCTCGGCGGCGGCCTGGAACAGGGCCTCCCCCTGACGGAACGGAATCACCGGATCTTCCCGGCTGTGCAGGATCAGCAGCGGACGCGGTGCCAGCGCGGCGATGTGCCGCTCCGGGTCCAGGTCCCGTTCCGGCAGCGTCGGCAGCACCATCCAGCGCAATGGCCACAGCAGCCAGCTGCGCCGCATGACGTCGTCGGCGATGCCACGATAACTGGCGAAGCTGGCCTCCAGCATCACGCAATCCACGCGCCCCCGGTTGTCGTCCCGGGCCAGCACGCCGGTGCCCAGGGCACCGCCCAGGCTCTGGCCGAACAGCACCAGCGGCTTGCCGTCCAGGCGCCCGGAAGCGGTCAACCAATCGAGCCCGAGCTGCACATCCGCCAGCGCGCCGGGCAGGTCCGGGTCGCCCTCGGACAGACCGTAGCCCCGGTAATCCAGCAGGAAAACGTTATAGCCCCGTTCCGGCAGCCAGTGCACGTTCATCAGATGGGTGCTGATGTTCTCCGCGTTACCGTGCAGGAAGTAGACGGTGCCCCGTTCAAACCCCTGGGCCGGCAGCCACCAGCCGTGCAGCCGCAGCCCGTCCGGATGGATCAGCACCACATCCTCGTAGGCCAGCCCCTGCCGGGCCGGGTTCTGCACCCAGGGTTTGGCCGGATAGAAGAACAGACCGCTGCAGCCGGACAGAACCGCCAGCAACACGACGCTGAGAATCAACCCAAGAGCTTTCAATGCTGTCCCCGTTTCCCCGCTGATTTGCTGTAGGAGCGGCAATCAGTCGTAATACCAGCGCCACTGCAGTTTGAATTCGGTTTCACTGTCGCCGCGCCAGCCTTCGCGCTCCACTTCGGCGCGCAGACCCTGCTGGCGGGTGAGTGCGTACTGCACCGCCAGGGTGGACCGATGGCGGTAGACGTCATTGGCGAAGTAGTGGCCGGCGCCGCCGGCCTGCCACTGCCAGCGCCCGGCATGATACAGGATTCCCGCCTCGGCGCCGCCACCGGTGGTGATCACCGGAGCGAAATCACTGTTATTCTCGGCCCGGGCGCTGGCCAGCAGATAGGGCTGCAGATTCCCCAGCCGCCAGCTGCCGCCGGCGCCGCCCTGCACATAGCGCACCAGGCGCCGGCGCCCGGCCCAGGCCCGTTCCAGCCCCCCTTCCACGTACCAGCTCAACGGCTTGGAAAAGCGGTCGCGGGGTGCCAGGGAACGAATGCTGACCACGTCCAGGGCTTCCAGGTCCACGGCCTGTGATTCGGTCCTGCGCAGGGTGATGCCCAGACCCTGGATCTGCGCGCCGGACAGAAAGCCCCGGTTATTGTCCAACAGGTCATGGTAAGTGAGCCGGTAGGTGAACTCGCCAAAATCGTCACTGCCCCGTTGCCCACCGGCGGCCGCCAGCATCTGCGAACCGTGGCCCTGCTCCGGCGGCACCCGCTCCGCCGGCGTCGGGTCCACCACCGTCGGCAGCCGGTTCATCAGGCTGAGCAACGCGAAGGAGCGGCCGGCCACGTCCTCGGAACGCTGCGCCTTGCGGTTCACGAAGCGCACATAGCGGTAAGCGGTGTGCGCCATCAGCGCCTGGCGCGCCGGCGCATAGCTCTGGAAGTCCGCCTGCTCCGCCACCGAAGGATCGTCCGCCAGGGCCCGCGCCAGGGCCCGTTCCCGGTCATCCAGCCGGTCGCTGAACGCCTTCATCTCCTGCTCCTTGGAAGGCCGGTAATGTCGCTCGGTGACCAGGCCCTCCCGATCCAGGGCACGCACCGTGTTCACCGGCAGTTCGGCGAACCGCAGCTCATCGAGCAGGCCGCTGCCCGGCCGCGCCACCTCCACCAGCTCCAGCAGGCGGAACGAGCAGTTCTCGTCGAAGAAGTAGTAATCGAAGTTGATGTCCTTCAGTTCCCACAGGTGATCGATCATCCAATCGATCTCCTGCTGGTTCAGGTCCAGGCTGTATTCCCAGATGTCGCGGCTCTCCATATTGGAGTACTGCTGGATCTTCTGAACATAGGGCACCAGGTTGAACCGGCCCGGGTAACCGCCGGCCAGACCCCGGTAGATATAGAACAGGGAGTTGTCCTGCTCGGTGGTGACGGCGCCGAAGTTGATCGCCCAGGACAGCCACACGGCGCCGTCCTCGCCCTGATCCAGGCGCATCAGGGTGTGACCGAACATGGAGGATGGGCTGTTCAGGTAGGACGCGGGGAATACCAGCACCGCCCTCTTGGCGTGCACCGCCGCGCGCCACTCCTGGTATTCGGCGCAATGGCTGAACGGCGTCCGGTCACGCCAGTTCAGCTGTTCGGCGAGAAAACGATAGCGGGCCGGGAAACGGCAACGCGCCTCGGCATCGTCGGGCCGCAGGGCGACCACGGACGCCCGCAATTCCTCCAGCGGATCGTCGGCGCCGCGCTCGGCGAGAAAGAAAGCGTCGTCGTCCACGTAACTGCGGTGGCGGTCACGGAGGGTGGCACCGGGATTGATGTGCAACAGCGCCCGCCAGCGGGGGTGCTCGGCGAGGGTTTCCAGGTTATCGGCCCAGGCCGGCGCACAGAACAGCACAACCACGCACAGCAGCGCGAAACGCATGAGGTTTTCCGGGAAAACAGAGACGAAAAAGCCCGCCCTTCAGGAAGGGCGGGCCCGATGAAGCGAGCTTATACGTACTTGGCCAGCTTCTGGTCTTGCTGCATCACCGCGGTGATGTTCTGCATTACTTCGGCGGCGCTCACGTCCTGGTGCGGGAAGATGGCGGCGAAGTGGTCGTGCATCAGACCGTTGAAGTGGGTACGGTCCTCGGTGGAGATGCCCATGGAAACGGACAGCGCGGTCAGGGCTTCGCCCTCGCCGGTGGCCATGTCCTGAGCCACTTCCTCGAGCACGCCGTTCATGCTCAGCAGGCTCTCACCGGAGTAGGTCAGCGCGCCGCTGGTGTCACAGCCGTTGGTACCGCTGGTCATGCCGAAGGTGGCGTTACCGGAGGTGCCGTTGACGATGGTCGCCAGCAGGTGCACCGGCGCGCCGGACTTGCCTTCGAAAATCAGGTTACCCCAACCACAACCGGGACCACCGGGTGCCACGGCGTGGGCGGAAAAGGAAGCACCAAGCAGTGCTGCAGCCAGAAAAGCTCTTTTCATGGGTCAGTCTCCTGTTATCAAAATGTTATCCATACGCTCCCCATGCGGGTTCCCCGGGAGCCGAGCCTTCATCATAAAGAAGGGTCATAAGGTTGCAATATGGCTTCGACGCAAAAAATGTCGGGCAACAAAAAGCCAGCGGACCTTGATCACAACTCCAACAGAAAGGTCACCGGCCCGTCGTTCACCAGATGGACCTGCATGTCCGCGCCGAACCGCCCGCGCGCCACGGTGACACCCCGGGCTTCGACGGCGGCGATCAGCGCCTCGTAGAGTTGCTCGGCGCGGGCCGGTTCGGCGGCGCCGGAGAACGACGGCCGGCGGCCCTTGCCGGTGTCCGCCGCCAGGGTGAACTGGGAGACCAGCAGCAGCGCGCCGCCGGCTTCGCGCACATCGCGGTTCATGCGGCCCTGTTCATCGCTGAACACCCGGTAGCCCACCAGCCGTTCCGCCAACCGCGCCACGGCGCGCTCGTCATCGTCTTTCTGCACGCCCACGAACACCAGCAACCCCGGCCCGATCCGACCGACCGTTTCTCCGTGCACATCCACCCGGGCCTCGCGTACGCGCTGCAAAAGCAGTTTCATGATTTCCCCTGTATGAAGGCCCGCGATTGTGCTGTATTAAACCCGCTATGAAAATATTGCCCCTGTTGCTGACACTGCTGCTCGCCGGCTGCGCCCTGTGGGCCGGCCCCGACGCCGCGCCCCGGCCGCTGGCGCCGGCGTTCGGCGAGTACCGAGACTTCCAGCGCGATCTGACCATACGGCTGGACGGCCGCACCGTGCATTATCGGGTGTCGCTGGCACTGACGCCGGAGCGCACGCGGATCACCCTGCTGGACGACGACGGCGAGGCGGTGCTGAGCTATGAGCAGAGCCCGGGTCGCAGCGAAATCAGTCGCACCCCCAGGCTGCCCGCGCGCCTGTCGGCGGACGCGCTGATCGGCGATATCCAGCTGGCGCTCTGGCCGGAGGCCCGTCTGCGGCTCACCGTACGTCCGCCCTGGCGCCTGGAGCGCCTGGACAACACCCTGCGTCTGTATGAAGGGCGCCGCCTGGAAGCGCGGGTGTCGTTTCAAGGCGACGATCCCAAACTCACTACGATTCCTGTGTATAACGCGCGCTACGATTATCTGATGCTGCTCGTGCCGCCCGGGCAGTCAGCGCCTTCACCGAGCGCACCAGAGCCTGACTGATGGCCGGCTCGGCGCTGGAGTGCCCCGCCGCCGCCACCCAGTGCAGGCGGCTGTCCGGCAGCGCCTGATGCAACAGCCAGGCCTGCTCCGGCGGGCAGACCATGTCGTAGCGGCCGTGCACGATTTCCACCGGACACTGGATCTGATGGGCCCGGGGCAGCAGCGGCCGGTCCAGGAAGCCGCCGTTGACGAAGTAATGGGTTTCCAGCCGGGCCATGGCCCGGGCGTTATGGTCCACGTTCAATGCCGGTGGGGGCGTCAGGCTGGACAGGCGCGCCTCCCAGAGCGTCCATTCGCGGGCCAGCCGTTCGCCGTCCGGGTCGCCGTCCGCGCCGCTCAGGGCACGGTGATAGCGGTGCATCAGATCCCCGTCGCCCTCCGGCAGGGCGTCAATCAGCCGTTGCCAGTGATCCGGGTAGAAGCGGCCCGCCCCTTCGGCGGTATAGAGCCAGTCGATGTCCTGTTGGCGGCAGAGAAAGACGCCACGCAGCACCAGCCCGGCCACCGACGCCGGGTACGCCTGGGTGTAGGCCAGCGCCAGGGTCACGCCCCAGGAGCCGCCCAGCACCAGTTCCCAGCGGGGCACGTTCAGGTGTTCGCGAAGGCGCTCCAGGTCATCGACCAGGTGCGGCAGGGTGTTGTGCTCGGTACCCGCATAGGGCTGGCTGCGTCCGGCGCCGCGCTGGTCGTAGACCACGATGCGGAAACGGGTGGGGTCGAACAGGCGGCGCAGCAGCGGCGAGCTGCCGCCGCCGGGGCCGCCGTGCAGCGCCACCACCGGCAGGCCATCGGGATTGCCGCTTTGTTCCACGTAGAGGCGGTGACCGTCGCCCACATCCAGAAAGTCACGGTGATAGGGTTCGAGGGGAGGAAACAACGACATGGAAACGGCATCCGTGGACAGGGTCGGTCCAGCTTAACGGCCCCAAGGCCCACCGGCCAGATGCCTCAATCGTCGCCGCTGAACTCCGCCTCCATGTCCAGTTCCTTGATCTTGCGGGTCAGGGTGTTGCGGCCCCAGCCGAGCAGCGCGGCGGCGTCGCGTTTGCGGCCACCGGTGTGCTGCAGGGCGACTTCGATCATGGTGCGCTCGAAGGCCGGCACCGCCTGATCGAGAATGCCACGGTCGCCGCGGGCCAGGGCCCGGTCGGCCCAGTGGCGCAGGGATTTGAGCCAGTCGCCGCCGGTTTCCATGGGCTTGCTGGCGCTTTGCCGCAGCTCCGGGGGCAGGTCGTCCACCAGCACTTCCCGGCCGGAGGCCATCACCGTCAGCCAGCGGCAGGTGTTCTCCAGTTGCCGCACGTTGCCCGGCCAGGGCATGGCGGCCAGATATTTTTCCGTGTCCTTGTGCAGCACCTTGGGTTCCACGCCCAGCTCGCTGGCGGCATGCTGCAGAAAGTAACCGGCCAGGCGCGGAATGTCCTCGCGGCGCTCGGCCAGCTTCGGGATATGGATACGGATCACGTTGAGGCGGTGGAACAGATCCTCCCGGAAGTCGCCGTCGCGAACCAGTTTTTCCAGGTCCTGGTGGGTGGCGGCGATGATGCGCACGTCCACATGGATCGGCGTGGTGCCGCCCACCCGGTAGAATTCGTTTTCCTGCAGCACCCGCAGCAGCCGGGTCTGGGCCTCCAGTGGCATGTCGCCGATTTCATCCAGAAACAGGGTGCCGCCGTTGGACTGCTCGAAGCGCCCCACCCGCTGGCTGTTGGCGCCGGTGAAGGCGCCCTTTTCGTGGCCAAACAGCTCGGACTCGATCAGGTCCTTGGGGATCGCCGCCATGTTCAGGGCCACGAACGCCTTTTCCCGGCGCATGGAGTGGTTGTGCAGGGCGCGGGCCACCAGCTCCTTACCGGTGCCGGACTGGCCGTTGATCAGCACCGTCACGTTGGAGTGGCTGAGGCGGCCGATGGCGCGGAACACCTCCTGCATGGCCGGCGCCTCGCCGATGATCTCGGTGGGCGTCTCCTCGGCGGCGGGCGCCACTTCCTGCTCCGCCTCCTGGCGATGCTTGATGGCGCGCTTGACCAGCGCCACCGCCTCGTCCACGTCGAACGGCTTGGGCAGGTACTCGAAGGCACCGCCCTGGTAGGACGCCACCGCCGAATCCAGGTCGGAGTGGGCGGTCATGATGATCACCGGCAGAGTCGGGTTGTTGCGCTGCAGGATCTTGAGCATGCGCAGGCCGTCGGTGCCGGGCATGCGCACGTCGGAAATCAGCACGTCCGGTTCGGCGGCACCTTCGTCCAGCCGGTTCAGCGCTTCGTCGGCGTCCTCGAAACAGGCCAGCTGGAACCCTTCCTGGCTGAGCGCTTTTTCAAGCACCCAACGAATGGAACGATCATCGTCGATCACCCAAATGGTTGCCGTCATGATCCATTACTCTCCGTTGTATCCAGCGGTTCCATGGGCAGCAGCAGGCTGAACAGGGTGCGTCCGGGCACGCTTTCGCATTCGATCAGGCCCTGATGCTGGCTGATGATCGACTGGGCGATGGACAGCCCCAGCCCGGAGCCGTTGGCCCGGCCACTGACCATGGGATAGAAAATCGTTTCCTGCAGATCCTCGGGGATGCCGGGACCGTTGTCCTCGATGTCCACGCGCAGCACCAGCCGGTGGCGCTGGGAGCCGATGGTGAACTGGCGCAGCACGCGGGTGCGCATCACCACCCGGGCATTCTCGGTGCCGGCTTCCAGCAGCGCCTGCATGGCATTGCGCATCAGGTTGAGCAGCACCTGGATAAGCTGATCCCGGTCGGCGGTCACGTCCGGCAGGCTGACGTCGTAATCGCGCACCAGGGCCACGCCTTGCGGATATTCGGCCAGCAGCAACTGGCGCACGTGCTCCAGGCATTCGTGCACATTCACCGGGGCGAACGCCGGCGGCTTGCGCGGGCCCAGCATGCGGTCGGCCACCGAGCGCAGGCGGTCGGCCTCGTCGATGATCACGCGGGTGTATTCCGCCAGTTCCGGGTCCGGCAGCGCGCGCTCCAGCAATTGCGCGGCGCCGCGAATCCCGCCCAGCGGGTTCTTGATTTCGTGGGCCACGCCGCGCACCAGTGCCCGGGTGGCCTGGTGGGCGTGGATCAGGCCCTCCTCCCGGGTAATACGCAACAACCGGTCCAGGGACTGCATTTCGATCAGCAGCGCCATGGCCTGCCCGGGCTCGTGGATCGGGCTGACGCTGTAGTCGACCATGGCCTGCTGGCCCGGCGCCACGTTGAGCCGCGCTTCCCGTCGGGTAAAGGGGTGCCCTTCCTCGATGCACTGTTTGAGGGCGCCCCGGGCGTCCTCGTCATCGAAAAAATAGTCCGGCAGGCGCTGGCCCAGCACCCGGGCGGCACTGGTGGACAGCAGCATTTCCGCCGCCGGGTTCAGGTAGCGCACACGCAGGTCGGCGTCGAGCATCATCACCGCGGTGCGGAGGTGGTCGAGCAATCGTTTCTGCAGCACCGTTTCGGTATTCATCATTCGGCCCATAACAGGGCATAAGCAATTATCAGGCCACCCGGAACGGGGCTCGCGGCCCCGTCAGCGGGCGACCCGGCGGGTCGTACCGGTGCAGTGTAGAAAGTCGGCGCGAACAATGCACCGATTTAGTGCAATCAGGGTTTGGCGGGGCGGGTGACGCGCTGGGCGCCACTGCCCAGGGCGGCGCCGCTGCCCCGTTGCGCGGCACCGCCGGAACGGGCGGCGCCGGCCCGGCCGGCGGCGTCACCGCGCTGGGCGGAGCCGGCGCGGGTGGGAAAGGCGCTGCCACCGCCCGCCTTTCCGGAGCTGTCGATATTGGTGCGGTGCACATGCAGCGTCACCGGGGAGGAGGTGATCAGGCGGCGACCGTTTTCGTCCTCGATGACCGCCTGCAACCGGTGGGGACCGGGGTTGGGAAAATCCAGCGCGCCGCCGTCCACCGGCTGGCCGTTATCCAGGATCACCAGCCGGTGACCGTTGAGCAGGGCCGGCTCGGCGCTGGCCTGCACCGCCACCGGATTGTCCTGGGGCATGCGCACGGTGGCGCCGTCCGCCGGGGTGGTGATGCGCAGGGCCCGGTAACCGGCGTCCGCCGGCGCCGGTTCCGTGGTGTCTTCCCGCGGTTCCGGCTGGTCCGGCGCCAGCACCGGCAACGCCTCCCGGCGGCCCTCCATGGTGTTCACCGGGCCGACCTGGACCGGTTCGGCGCGGCCCTTGTCCGGCGGGTTGTCGGTGAACAGCACATTGCCGTTTTCGTCCACGGTGCGATAGATGGCGCCACCGCCTTCGCCGGGCCGGTCCACATCGGCGTCCACGGTCCGGGCCGGCGCGGCGACGGCCACCATCAACATGGAAACGGCTGCGAGAATCTGCCTGGTGCTCATGGATCCTTCCCCGGGTACGGTGCGGTAGTGGTTCGATTCTGCGGGCTGGCGGCCTCCGAAAAAAGGGCCGGCGCCACAAATCCGGCCGGAGGGCGTGGTGGTTTCACCGCGACGGACCATAAAAAAACCCCGCCGGAGCGGGGTTTTTCGTGACTGCGTCGCCGGAGCTTAGCAGCTGTAGTACATGTCGAACTCGACCGGGTGCGGAGTCATGTTCAGGCGCTCCACTTCGTCGCGCTTGAGCTGGATGTAACCGTCCAGCATGTCCTCGGTGAACACGTCGCCGGCCATCAGGAACTCCTTGTCCTGTTCCAGGGCGTCCAGCGCCATGGTCAGGGTATGGGACACGGTCGGGATGTCCTTGGCTTCTTCCGCCGGCAGGTCGTACAGATCCTTGTCCATGGCGTCGCCCGGGTGGATCTTGTTCTTGATGCCGTCCAGGCCGGCCATCATCAGCGCGGCGAAGCACAGGTACGGGTTGGCGGACGGGTCCGGGAAGCGGGTCTCGATACGACGCGCTTTCGGGTTGCTCACCCACGGAATCCGGATGGAAGCGGAACGGTTACGGGCGGAGTACGCCAGCATTACCGGGGCTTCGAAGCCGGGCACCAGACGCTTGTAGGAGTTGGTGGAACCGTTGGTGAAGGCGTTCAGGGCGCGTGCGTGCTTGATCACACCGCCGATGTAGAACAGCGCTTCTTCGGACAGGCCCGCGTACTCGTCACCGGCAAACAGGTTCTTGCCGTCCTTGGACAGGGACATGTGCACGTGCATACCGGAACCGTTGTCACCGATCAGCGGCTTGGGCATGAAGGTGGCGGTTTTGCCGTAGGCGTGGGCCACGTTGTGCACGCAGTACTTGAGGATCTGCACTTCGTCGGCTTTCTTGGTGAGGGTGTTGGCGCCCACACCGATCTCGCACTGGCCGGCGGTGCCCACTTCGTGGTGGTGCACTTCGATTTCCAGACCCATCTGCTCCATGGCGGCACACATGGCGCCACGCAGGTCGTGCAGGCTGTCCACCGGGGGTACCGGGAAGTAGCCGCCTTTCACGCCCGGACGGTGACCGATGTTGTTCTTCTCGAACTCATCGGCGGACACCCAGGCCGCTTCTTCGGAGTAGATGTTGTACATGGAGCCGGACATGTCGGACTTCCACTGCACCGAATCGAACACGAAGAATTCCGGCTCCGGACCGAACAGGGCGCTGTCGGCGATGCCGGTGGACTTCAGGTATTCCTCGGCGCGCAGCGCCACGGAACGCGGGTCGCGCTCGTAACCCTGCATGGTGGCGGGCTCAACGATGTTGCAGCGCAGGTTCAGGGTGGCCACGTCGGTGAACGGGTCGAGAACCGCGGTTTCGTCTTCCGGCATGAGGATCATGTCGGACTCGTTGATGCCTTTCCAGCCGGCGATGGAGGAGCCGTCGAACATCTTGCCGTCCTGGAAGAAATCGTCGTCGATTTCGCCCACCGGCAGGGTCACGTGCTGCTCCTTACCACGACTGTCGGTAAAACGCAGGTCCACCCACTTCACGTCGTTGTCTTTGATCAGTTTCAGCGTCTTTTCAGACATTGTTGAGCGTCCTCCTGGAACGGGTATGTTTCTGGCTGCTCGCCGCCGCGGCGCGGACACGCGAAAAACCGGTATTCTCGGCCACCTGGGCCTGCACGCCAATAGGGAGAGCAATTATTGTGCCAGCCCTTTTTTGGCGCATCCCCGGCCATCCGGGGCGTAAAGTGCCCTGGCCGGGGCCACAAAGCACTAAATTGGTGCGCACATCAAAATGTGAGCACCACTACAGTGCAACCGAAGGCTCCCCCACTTTGAGGGTGATCACCACCTCGTGGTCCTCACGCCGCGTTTCCAGCACTTCGTGGCCGTTGATGCGGCACCAGGCGGGAATATCGTTGAGCGCGCCGGGGTCCGTGCAGGTTACCCGCAGCACCTCCCCCCGCGCCAGTTGATTCACCCGGTTCTGGGTTTTGATCACCGGAATGGGGCACAGCTGGCGGCGCACGTCCAGATCATGAATGGTATCGGTCATGGTTCAGCCCACATTCCAGGCCAGCGGGATCTGATCCGGCCGCGCCGGGGCCACCGCCACCTCCCGGGCCACGCCACCGGGCTCCTTCACTTCCACCACCACCTGGTCGTCGCCGCGGCCCTTGGAGTAGCGCGCCACGATGGCGGCGGCCTGGCGCAGCTCGTCGTCGGATTCGAACTTGCCGTCCACCAGGGCCAGGGGCCCCGGGCAGCTGGCCGTGGTCAGGCTGGTGAACTGGTAGCGGTAACCTTCCAGGAAGCGGTTCTCGCCCTCTTCCCGGCTGATGATCAGCTTGTAGTGCCGCGCCGGGCGGATATGGCGGCCCACCTTGAGCAGCATGATGTCGTCCAGCTCATAGCGGCGCTCGTTGCGGGCGCGCCACAGGTCGGCCAGCTTGTTGGAGTAGGACTCGTCGGTGAGGAAGCAGCAGCCGCCGGCGGGCTGGGCGTATTCCTCCAGGCCGAAGCGCTTGGCCAGGGCCATCTGCGGCTTGCGGTTGCGGCCGGAGAAGTCGAACAGCTGTTCCCGGTCCACCCAGCCCTCGCGTTCGGGCAGGGTTTCCGGCAGGTTACGCGCGCTCAGCGGCCGCAGCAGCCGGTCGTCGGCGCCGGACTCGCTGCTGATGATGGGCATGGTTTCCTTGCGCTGGCTCTTGGGCCGCTGGCCCACCACCTCACCGGTGACGATGAAGTCGAAGCCCTTTTCGCCGGCCAGCTCGCGGGCCTTGTTGAGCATCAGGGTGGCCTGGTTGACCATGAAGATCTTGCAGTCCAGGCAGGGGTTCAGGTTGGCCCCGTAGCCGTGCTTGGGGTTGAGCACCACATCCTTGTACTCCTCGGAGATATCCACGATGTGCAGCTTGATGCCCAGCTTTTCGGCCACCCAGAGGGCGTTGTTGCGCTTGTTCTTGTCCTGATCCTTCTTGCGGATGGCATGGGTGTGGCCTTCCACGCAGAAGCCGGTGAAGAAATTCACCCCTTCCACATGGATGCCCTGCTCCTGCATCACCTTCACCGCCAGCATGGAATCCAGCCCGCCGGACACCAGCGCCACGGCGCGCCGCTGGAGGGGTTCGGGTGGGGTGATCGGGGTTGCGGCCTCGGACATAACTCTGCTCAGCGCGTTGCTCAAAAATTGGGCGGCAGAGTATAGCAAATCCCGGGCCCTCAAATCACGGGGCCGTCACCGCCGATAGAAACGGGACATGTCTTTCAGCACCCGGGCCAGCCGGTCACGCACGCGCACCATGACCGCGTCCGCGTCCACCGCCGGCTCGTCCCCGGCCCGGGCCACGGTCATTTCGCCAAGGCCGCCGGCGTTCATCGGCATCGCCACCTTGTAGTCCGGGCCCAGGTAGGCCACCGCGTCCCAACTGGCGGCCAGCCGGTAGCGGTCCGGTCGCGCCTGCTCCAAGGGCACGCCCACCGCGAAGTCAGCGGGCGGATTGGTCACCCCCAGCCGCCGCAGCAGGGTCGGCGCCACGTCCAGATGGCTGGTGGGCCGCGTCACCACCGCCGGGGTGATGCCGGCGCCGGCCACCACCAGGGGCACCCGCACCTGCTCGTCGTGGAAGGCGGAGTTGTGCCCCCAGCGGCCGTGTTCCATGAATTCCTCGCCGTGGTCGCCGGTGATCACCACCAGGGTGTCGTCCAGACGTCCGTCGCGCTCCAGCCGGTCCAGCACCCTGCCCAGCTGCTGGTCCAGGTGGTGCACCGCGTTGATATAACGATTGAAGATGCCCGGCATGTCCCGCTGCACGTCCATGGTGGCGTAGTTCAGCTCGCGCAGGTAATCCGGACGGATGACGCTCTCCTCGGGAAAGTAATAGCGGGCATGGGGCGATTCGAAGAACATAAAGCCGAACAACGGTCGCGTCCGGTCGCCGCCGATAAAGTCGAGCAGCCGGTCCACATTGCGCCGGTCGCGGCGCCAGCCGGGGCCCTGATCGTCACTGACCATGGCCGAGGACGGCACCGAGGCGAACACGGTGCGGTCGAACTCCGGATAGCTGAAGCGGGCGCTGGTGTAGAGGCCGAAACGATAGTCCCGGCGCTGCAGTTCACTGATCAGCACCGGCGGCCGGCGGCTTTCCAGGAACGGAAACCAGTAGTTGCCCGGCAGGCCGTAGAACAGCGAAAAAATACCCATGCGCGTGCCGTTGCCGCCGCTCATATGGTCGGTGTAACGGCGCCCGTGGCGCTCGGCGAAGCGCCAAAGGTTGGGCATGATTTCCGGGGTCAGCATGTCCGCGCGCAGGGATTCCGCCACCAGCACCAGAATGTCGGGCGACGGCGCATCGGCGGGCACCGACAACGGGTGAAGCGGGTAGTCGAGCGGTCCGTCGGCGGACACCGACAGCTCGGTTCGCGGCGGCGGCGTATAGCCCAGATCCCGGGCCAGGCCCTCAAAGGTGGCCGGCTGGTAGAACGGCACCGCGCGGGCGGCGTTGAGCACCGGTCGGTAAGCCTCCAGATCACTGAGCCCGTAGGCCACCCGCTCACCGGCCATGCACAACAGCAGCAGCGCCAGCACCCGGCGCCAGCGCAGGGACAGGGGCGGCCGACGCCGCGCCAGGGCCATCAGCCCTGCCTCCAACCCCACCACCGCCAGGGCGATCAGCGCCACGGTCCGGGTCATGCCATCGCCGCCGCCCATGGAGTCGATGCCGCCGGGGGTGATCAGCAGATTCCAGACGAAACCGTTGATGTGGAAGCCGTAAAGGCGATGAATCTGGCTGTCCACCAGCAGCAACAACAGGGTGGCGGAGGCCAGGGCCACCGCCAGCCCGCGCGCCGTGCGGGGATCCACCCAGCGATGCCAGAGCACGCTGAGCAGCCAGGCGGGCAGCAGGTACAGAGCGGTGTAGCCCACCAGGGCGGCGGCCACGAACAGGGCGGCGGGCCCGTCCTCCGGCGGCAGCCATTGGCCATGGGCGATGTACAGCCCCACCGCCAGCAGCAGCAGGTAGTTGAGCACGAAGAACAGCCCGGGAAAGCCGGGGCGCGAGGGGGCGGAGGTCATGGCGAGGGGTTGTCGGCTGATAATTCGCCGACAGTACGTCGCCTGTCTTAATAAAAACTTAATGCGCCGGTGGGGGGGTCAACCGGCGCCGGGTGTCTCCGGCAGCTCCGCCACGGCGAACCACTGCTTGGAGCGCGCCACGCGGCTGGCGGTTTCCTCGGTGCCGGCCTTGGCACCGCGTTGTTCGATGTGCTTCTCGATGATCTGGCAGCGGCGCAGCAGGCCGTCGTCGTTGGCGATCTGGATGTTCAGCCCCGGCCGCGCGTTGAGCTCCAGCATCAGCGGGCCCTTGTGCTTGTCCATTACCAGATCCACGCCCAGATAGCCGAGGCCGGTGAGGTCGTAGCAGCGCGCCGCCAGCGCCAGGCACTCCTGCCAGTCCGGCATCTGCACGCCGGCCACCGGGTGGGCGGTGTCCGGGTGGCGGTCGATTTTCAGGTTGTGCCAGGTGCCGCTCAGGGTAATGCCGGTGGCGATGTCCACGCCCACGCCGATGGCGCCCTGGTGCAGGTTGGCCTTGCCGTCGGACTGGCGGGTGGGCAGGCGCAGCATGGCGGCCACCGGGTAGCCCTGCAGCACGATGATGCGCACGTCCGGCACGCCGCCAATGCTGATGCGGTCGAACAGGTCCGTGGAGCGCACCCGGTACTCGATCAGGGCGCGGTCCCGGTGGCCGCCCAGGGAATAGAGACCGGAGATGATGCCGGAGATGTGGAACTCCAGCTCTTCCGGGCTGACCATGCGCCCGGAAGCGGTGCGGTAATAGCCTTCGAAGCGGTCGGAGATCACCAGGATGCCGTCACCGCCGGCGCCCTGGGACGGCTTGATCACGAAGTCGCCATGGGTCTCGACGATGCGCTCCAGCTTGCTGATGCCCTGCTCGGTGTCGACGATGCCGTACATGTCCGGCACCTGGATGCCGGCGTCCAGCGCCATCTTCTTGGTGCGGATCTTATCGTCCACCAGCGGGTACAGGCGGCGGTCGTTGTACATCAGCACGTAGTCGCCGTTGCGCTGGTTGATGCCCATCACGCCCCGGCGCCGCAGGGCTTTCCAGGTCTGCATGCCGAACATCAGCGTTCACCCTTCTCGGTCATCGCCCGGAAGCGCACCAGCTCCATCAGCCGGTAGCCCCGGTAATGCCCCATGAACACCATCACCGCCGCCAGAATCAGCAGCACGCCGGGGAAGGTGAACACGAAATAGACCAGCGGCTTCCAGACCATCAAAAGGTGGCACAGCACCGCCGCCACCAGGGTGCCCAGGGCCACCTTCAGCGACTGGGCGCCGCCGCGCTCTTCCCAGACGATGGAAACCCGCTCGATCACCATGGTCAGAATCACCATCGGGAACAGCGCCACCGACAGGCCGGTGGACAGCCCCAGCTTGTAGGTCATCAGGCTGATCAGGCCGATCATGATCACCACGAAAGTGAGCACCACCGACAGCCGCGCCAGCAACTGCAGCTTGAGATGTTCCAGATAACCCCTCACCGACAGACCGATGGCGGTGATGAAGGTGAACAGCAGCACGCCCCAGATCACCTGGGTTTCGCGGAACGCCAGGGCGATCAGCACCGGCGTGAAGGTGCCCAGGGTTTCCATGCCCACCAGCGAGCGGATCAGCAGCACCAGCAGCACGCCCACCGGAATCATCATCAGCACCCGGAACAGCTGCTGGGACGGCACCGGCAGTTCATAGAGGGAGTAATCGATAAAGCTGGAAGCGTCCTGGGAACGCAGGGTCTGGGCCAGCCGCAGGGCGCTCATTTCATTGCGGTGCACGCTGAACGACACCCGCGAGTTGCGGGCGCCTTCCAGGGTCAGCAGCGGCTTGTCGCCGCTCCACCACACCAGCCGGTCCTGGGGCAGCCCCTGGCGGCCGTCCACCGGGTTGAAGTACAGCCAGTTCTGGCCGTTGAAGCTGCGCAGCCACAGTTCCGGCTGCTGGCTGTTGGATTCTTCCAGTTTGAGGGTGTGCACCGGCTCGGCGGGAATGTGCGCCACCGCCAGCAGCAGGTCCACCACCTTGGCCTTGTTCCCGTCGGTGTGGTCGCCGCCCAGCAGCAGGCGCACGTTGTCGCTGTCTTCGTTGTTGACCCGCTTGATGGTCTCGCTGATGAAGGTCTCCACATCGGCGGAGTGCTGGCGGATCGGCGCCAGCAGAGCGTCCGCGGCCACCCGCTCGGCGCCTTCCAGGGCCGGGCTGGGGCGGAACTGAGGGCCGTTCTCGGGCATCGGCGCCGGCTCCGCGTAGCGGGCGGTGATCATCAGCCGGTAATAGAGGTTCTGCTGGCCGTCGCCACGGCGCGCCGACCAGGTCACCAGCCGGTTACCGTTTTCGCGGTTCACGTTGACGCCGTAATTGTTGGAGATAAAGCTCTCGTTGAGGGCGGTGAAGCCGCTGGCCAGCGGCGGCACGTACATGCGTGCCTTGATGGGGGTATTGGGACGCGCCTGGAACGACACCTGGGTGTCCACCACCCAGACCGGATCGCTCTCGCTCTCGGTCACCGGCACCTTCTGAATGAAAATCTGGTAAGCAATACTGCCGCCGCCCAGCACCAGAAGAAACAGCGCCAGCAGGCGGGCGTGCAATTTAACAGAACGCATTTGTCAGCCTTATTCCAATCCTTCGGCGAGGGTGCCGCGACCGCCGCACATGGTCCAACAACGGGGCCTCAATGTCACCGTCCCGAGGCATCGAAACCGCCCCCGGGACGCAAATAGTTGTCAAAACTGCCCGACCCGGGGCGGTCACGGGGAGCAAAAGATTGCATTGGGCGGTCCGGCCGCGAACGGCGGCCTATTCTGCCACGAAACCGGCCAGTTTCGCGGTGTCACGGTGTATTGGTGGCTTCATCGGGCGAAGGGACTGTACAATGCGCCGCCTATTTGCCCGCCTCCCCCCTTGCCGTTGCCCGTCGCACGGCCGACCGCCGCTGAGCGGCCGGAGGCATTTTGATCCCTACGGAGCCACAACCTGTGATTGAACGCCTGCGCAATATCGCCATCATCGCCCACGTTGACCACGGCAAGACCACCCTGGTGGACAAGCTGTTGCAACAGTCCGGCACTCTGGGAGACCGCGCCGGCGACGTCGAACGGGTGATGGACTCCAACGATCTGGAAAAGGAACGGGGCATCACCATCCTTTCCAAGAACACCGCCCTCAAGTACGGCGACTACCGCATCAACATCGTCGACACCCCTGGCCACGCCGACTTCGGCGGCGAGGTGGAGCGCGTGATGTCCATGGTCGATTCCGTGCTGCTGCTGGTGGACGCGGTGGACGGCCCGATGCCGCAAACCCGCTTCGTCACCCAGAAGGCGTTCGCCGCCGGCCTCAAGCCGATCGTGGTCATCAACAAGGTCGACCGCCCCGGCGCGCGCCCGGACTGGGTCATGGACCAGGTGTTCGACCTGTTCGACAACCTGGGCGCCAGCGATGAGCAGCTCGACTTCCCGGTGGTCTACGCCTCCGCGCTGAACGGCATCGCCGGCCTCGATCAGGACAACCTGGCCGACGATATGACGCCCCTGTTCCAGGCCATCATCGACCGGGTGCCGGCGCCGGAAGTGGACGCCGACGGCCCGTTCCAGATGCAGATCTCCTCCCTGGACTACAACAGCTACCTGGGCGTGATCGGCATCGGCCGTATTAAACGCGGCCAGGTGAAGACCAACACCACGGTGAAAATCATCGACCGCGAAGGCAAGGTCCGCAACGGCCGGGTGCTGCAGATCATGGGCCACCACGGCCTGGATCGGGTGGACGTGAGCGAAGCCGGGGCCGGCGACATCGTCTGCGTCACCGGCATGGACCCGCTGGACATCTCCGACACCCTGTGTGACCCGAACAATGTGGAAGCACTGCCGGCGCTGACCGTGGACGAGCCCACCGTGAGCATGGTGTTCCACGTCAACACCTCGCCGTTCGCCGGCCAGGACGGCAAGTTCGTCACCAGCCGCCAGATCCGCGAGCGCCTGGAAGCGGAGCTCAAGCACAACGTGGCCCTGCGCGTGGAAGAAACCGGCAGCGCCGACCAGTTCCGCGTCTCCGGCCGGGGCGAGCTGCACCTGTCGGTGCTGATCGAGAATATGCGCCGCGAAGGCTTCGAGCTGGCCGTGGGCCGCCCGCAGGTGATCGTGCGCGAAGTGGACGGCAAGAAGCAGGAGCCCTACGAGAACGTCATGGCCGACGTGGAAGAACAGCACCAGGGCGCCATCATGGAGCATCTGGGGCTGCGCCGCGCCGAGATGACCAATATGGAGCCGGACGGCAAGGGCCGCGTGCGCCTCACCTTCCTGGTACCCAGCCGTGGCCTGATCGGCTTCCGCAGCCTGTTCCTGACCCTTACCTCCGGTACCGGCATCCTTAACAGCACCTTCAGCCACTACGGCGACTACAAGCCCGGCGACATGGCCCAGCGCAACAACGGCGTGCTGGTGTCCATGGTGAAAGGCAAGGTGCTGGCGTTCGCCCTGTTCAACCTGCAGGAGCGCGGCCGCATGCTGATCGAGCCCAACGTGGAAGTGTACGAAGGCCAGTTGATCGGCATCCATAGCCGTGGCAACGACCTGGTGGTGAACCCCACCAAGGGCAAGCAGCTCACCAACATGCGCGCCTCCGGCACCGACGAGAACGTGATTCTCACCCCGCCGGTACGCTTCAGCCTGGAGCAGGCGCTGGACTTCATCGAGGACGATGAACTGGTGGAGGTGACCCCCCACTACCTGCGTCTGCGCAAGAAGCTGCTCACCGAGACCGAACGCAAACGCGCCAGCCGCTAGCACGGTCTGTCTCCATCGGGGCCGCGCCATGGCGCGGCCCCTGATCGCGACTGCCCGCTCCTACAGCAACCAGGCCATCAGCGCCGCCCCCAACAGCACCCCCACCAGCAGGCCCTGGCGAAAGGCCCGGCCACTGTCCGGCTCGCCACGGCCCGGCTCGCGGATCCGTTCCCGCAGGGTCGGCCCGGACGCCGGCGGCTGGCTGGCCTCGAAATCACCGATCACCTGCCGGGCCCGGTGCTCGTCACTGTCCGCCACCCAGACACTGGCGAGCCCGGCGGCGGGCAGATCGCCGACGCCGCCCTGCAGCATGTCGCCGTTCACTTGCGCCATGATGCCGGCCTGCTGGATCAGCCCCGCCACCATGTGCGCCTCCAAGCCATCGCGCGCTTCGTAGACCCGTTTCATGGCTCCTCCGGCCGCCTGGTCATCGCGCCATTATCGACGCCGCCACCAGCGGTTACCATGGGTGCCCCAACCACGGCCTTGCCCCGCTATGTTGCACATCGCCCTGTTCGAACCGGAAATCCCCCCCAACACCGGCAATATCATCCGCCTGGCCGCCAACACCGGCGCCGCCCTGCATCTGATCGAACCGCTCGGTTTTCAACTGGACGAGAAGCGCCTGCGCCGGGCCGGCCTGGACTACGGCGAGTTCGCGCGGGTGCGGGTGCATCGGGATTACCCGGCCTTCCTCGAGGCCATGGACGGCGCGCGCCAGTTCGCGCTCACCACCAAGGGCGGGCCGACGCCCGGTGAGGCGGCGTTTCGGGACGGGGATGTGCTGCTGTTCGGGCCGGAGACCCGGGGCCTGCCGGCGGCGATCCTGGAAGACCTGCCGGCGGAGCGGCGACTGCGCCTGCCGATGGTGGCGGGCAGCCGCAGCCTGAATCTGAGTAACGCGGTGGCCGCCACCCTTTACGAGGCCTGGCGGCAGCTTGGTTATCCTGGCGCTGATCGCGGCTGAAGCGGATCGCCGCCCGGCCGCTCCTACTTGCTCTGACTGGCGCCGTGGTATCGCGACTAAAGTCGCTCCTACACAGCATTTGTAGGAGCGGCTTCAGCCGCGATCAACCGGCGGTGGTTACTGCACCGTGGCGGCGCCGGCCTGCTGCTGCTCGCGCTGTTGAAGGTACAGCGCCTCGAAGTTGATCGGCTGCAGCAGCATCTGCGGGAAGGAGCCCTTGGCGACCAGGTCGGACACCACCTCGCGGGCATAGGGGAACAGCAGGTTCGGGCAGTAGGCGCCCAGCAGCTGTTCGCGCTCCTCGCCCTCGATGCCGGCGACGGTGAAGATGCCGGCCTGCTTCACTTCCACCAGGTAGAAGGTTTTCTGCTCGTCTTCGGATTTGGCGGTCACCGTGACGGTGATTTCCACTTCGTACTCATTGCCCTCGCCCAGGCGGCGGGCGGCGCTGTTGAGCTGCACATTCATCTTCGGCTTCCATTCCTGGAGGAAGATGTCCGGTGCCCCCGGGCACTCGAAGGAGGTGTCCTTCAGATAGACACGCTGCAACTGGAAGGTTTTCTTCTGTTCTTCGGCCATGGTCCTTCTCCGTTAGCTGTCGGCGAGCAGGGAGTCCAGTTCCCCCGCCCGCTCCAATGCGAAAAGTTCATCGCAACCGCCCACATGGCGGTCGCCGATCCAGATTTGCGGCACCGTGCGGCGGCCGCTGCGCGTCATCATCTCCTGACGGGCACCGGGCTCCCGGTCCACGTCGATCTCGTGCACGGTGGCGCCCTTGGCGGCCAGCAGCCGCTTGGCGCGCACGCAGAACGGGCACCAGGCGGTGCTGTACAGCGTGACCGTCACGATCAGCCCTTGGCCACCGGCAGGCCGTCGTTGCGCCAGGCGGTAACGCCGCCCTGCATGCGGTACAGGTCGGCGAAGCCCTTGCCGCGCAGCTGGCGGCCCAGGTGCGACGCCTGGTTGCCCATCTTGCAGGTGAGGATAAGAGGTTTATCCTTGTGCCGCTCCAGTTCGCCCATGCGCTCGGTGGCCTGGCTCGCCGGAATATTCAGGCTACCCGGGATATGGCCGGCACGAAACTCATCGGCGGGACGCAGGTCAACGATCACGGCGTCCTTCTGGTTCACCAGATTGGTGGCCTGCTGCGGCGAGATCGGGTTGCCGCCGCGCCGCGACTCGATCACGAAGAACACCGCCCACAGCAGAAAGAAGGCGGAAACCAGGAGATAATGGTTGCTGGCGAATTCGATCAGACGATCCATACGGGGTCCTGTTAGCGCTGGCGCCGTCTTGCCGGCGGAAAATCGGCGCCAAGTATACACATCACCGGTCGGTTAAGGTAAAACCCGCAGCCATGAAGCCGCTTTTTCTGCTATTTCTGATCCTGCCCGTGCTGGCCCGCGCGGAGTCGCCCAGCGAAGCCGACCTGGACAAGCTCAAGGACCGCATCGAGACCCTGTCCGCCGAGCAGCAGCGCGACGCCGAGCAGCGCGACGACCTGCAGACCCGCCTGCGCGAGACCGAGACCCGGGTCGGCGAGCTGGCCCGGGAGGGCCGCCGCCTGGAGCGGGAGGCCGCCGCCGCCCGCCAGCGGCTGGACAAGGTCGAGGCCGACCAGGCCCGACTGGCGGCGGAGAAGAAAACCCAGCTCAGCTGGCTGGCGCGCACCGTGCGCGCCAGCTACCAGAGCGGCCGGGAAGCCCGCATCAAGCTGCTGCTCAACCAGGAGGAACCGGATCGCATCGCCCGGTTGCTGCGCTATCAGGAGTATTTCCAGCGCGCCCGCACCGACCGGCTGGCCTCACTGGAAGGGGAACTGGTGGAACTGCGCCGGGTGGCCGAGCAGGTGGCCACCGCCCGCGCCGACCTGCTCGACCGCCGCACCCGGCTGGCGGACAGCAAGAAGGAGCTGGAAGCCGCGTCCCAACAGCGCGAGCAGGCCCTGGCCAAGCTGGATCGCTCGATCAAGCAGCGCGGCGGCGACATCGACCGCCTCAAGGCGGACCAGCAACGGCTGGAGAAGCTGCTCGCCGACATGCAGCGCAGCATGCCGTCGATCCCGCCGGCGGACCGGGGCGAGCCGTTCGGCACCCTGGCCGGCAAACTGCCCTGGCCGGTGCCCGGCCAGGTGGTGTCCAGTTTCCACTCCGCCCGCGAAGGCAAGCTGCGCTGGGAAGGGGTGGTGCTGGCCGCCGACGAGGGCGCGCCGGTGCGCGCCATCCACCCGGGCCGGGTGGTGTTCGCCGACTGGATGCGTGGCTATGGTCTGCTCACCATCGTCGATCACGGCGGCGGCTACCTGACCCTGTACGGCTACGCCCAGAGCCTGCTGCGCGACGTGGGCGAATGGGTGGCGGCCGGCGATCCGCTGGCCCTGGCCGGCCGCTCCGGCGGCAACGCCAGCAGCGGTCTGTACTTCGAAATCCGCCGCAAGGGCGAGGTGGTGAACCCGGCGCGCTGGTGCGACCGCCGTGTTACACTGCCGCCCATTGCCCGCAATGACTGATACGCTCCCGGGACCGGAGCGCCCGAATTGGGGAAACACATGCTGAAAACCTCCCGTCTTGTGCTGCGCTTCGCGCTGGCGACCCTGGTATTGATTGCCCCGACCAGCCAGGCCAGGGACGCGCAGACCGATCAGCTGGCCGAACAGGACGGCGTGCCGGTGACCGAACTGCGGGCCTTCGCCGAGGTGCTGGAGCGGGTACGCGGCGCCTATGTGCAGGAGGTGGACGAGAAGGAGCTGATCCAGGCGGCCATTCGCGGCATGCTCATGGAGCTGGACCCGCACTCCGCCTACCTGACCCCGGACCAGTTCGAGGACCTGCAATCCAGCACCACCGGTGAATTCGGCGGCCTGGGTCTGGAGGTCACCATGGAGGACGGGTTCGTCAAGGTGGTGGCGCCCATCGACGATTCCCCCGCCAGCCGCGCCGGCCTGCAAGCCGGCGATCTGATCCTCAAGATCGACGACACCTTCACCAAGGGCATCGGCCTGGCCGACGCGGTGGAACTGATGCGCGGCGAAGCGGGCACCGAGGTGAACCTGTCGGTGCTCAGCGAGGGCGACGAGAAGCCGCGCACGGTGACCCTGAAGCGCGACCGCATCCAGGTGGAAAGCGTGAAAAGCGAACTGCTGGAGCCCGGCTACGGCTACCTGCGCATTTCCCAATTCCAGAGCCGCACCGGCCAGGACGCCCAGCGGGCCCTGGAAAAGATGGCCAGCGACGGCCAGCTGCACGGGCTGATCCTGGATCTGCGCAACAACCCCGGCGGCGTGCTGGGCGGGGCCGTGGAAGTGGCTGACCTGTTCCTCAATCGCGGCCTGATCGTCTATACCCAGGGCCGCGATCCGCAAAGCCGCAACGATTACAACGCCACCCCCGGCGACCTGCTCGGCGGCCTGCCGCTGGTGGTGCTGGTCAACGGCGGCTCCGCCTCGGCTTCGGAGATCGTCGCCGGCGCCCTGCAAGACCAGGGCCGCGCCGTGGTGGTGGGCACCCGCACCTTCGGCAAGGGCTCGGTGCAGACGGTGCTGCCGATCAGCGGCGACGCCGCGCTGAAGCTGACCACCGCGCGCTACTACACCCCGGACGGGCGCTCCATCCAGGCCGACGGCATCCACCCGGATATCCCGGTGGAGGTGTCCAGCGTGGAGCTGCTGCAGGAGAACCGGCCACGGGAGTCGGACCTGCCCCACCACCTGCTCAACCAGCGCGACGAGGAACAACAGGCCGCCGCCGGGGAAGCGCCGCTGGCCAGCCGCGACTATCCGCTGTCGCAGGCCCTGTCGATCCTCAAGGGCATCAACCTGGCCGAGCGCCGCCGGGCCGGCGACGACACCGAACAACGGTGACGCGCGCCGCCACCCGGGTGGCGGCGCTGTGCCTGATGCTGCTGGCCGTCCCGGCCACGGCGGCGCCGCGTATCGCCATCATCATCGATGATCTGGGCTACAACCGGGCCGCCGGCGAGGCGGTGCTGGCGCTGCCGGCGTCGCTGACCTGCGCGGTGATTCCGGACACGCCCCATGGCCGGCGCCTGGCCCGGGAAGCGGCGACCGCCGGCAAGGAAGTAATGATCCACCTGCCCATGGCCACCCTGGACGCCCGCCGGCTCGATGCGGGCGCGCTCCACGACGGCATGAGCGAGGCCGAGATCGGCGCCGTGCTGGACCGCGCCCAGCGCGCCCTGCCCGATGCCCGCGGCCTCAACAACCACATGGGCAGCGCCCTCACCGCCGAGGCGGAACCGATGCGCCGGCTGATGGACCAGCTGCGCCACCGCCATCTGTACTTCATCGACAGCCGCACCAACGCCGCCACCGTGGCCGAGCGCAGCGCCCGCCAGGCGGGTCTGGCCGCCGGCCGCCGGGACGTGTTTCTGGACAACCAGCGCGACCTGACGCACATCAACGCCCAGTTCAACCGGCTGCTGCGGCTGGCCCGCCGCCACGGCCAGGCCATCGCCATCGGCCATCCCTATCCGGAGACCCTGGATTATCTGCGGCAGGTGCTGCCGTTGCTGGAGCAGGCCGGGGTGCGGCTGGTGCCGGTGTCGCAGCTGCTGAGCGCCCCGGTGGCCACCGCAGAGGCGGCACGGCCGGGACGCGAAGAGGGCTAGCTAGCGGGCCGGGGCGGCGCGGCCGATGCCGGTCAGGCGGCTGTAGCCCAGCATCAGGAAACCGAACAGGAACATCAGCACGCCGTACACCGCCGCCGGCACCGACATGGCGTCGGAATGCAGCAGGGTCAGGGTCACCATCAACCCCAGGGTGCCGTTCTTGATGCCCAGCTCGATGGCCACGGTGAACGCCTGGGCCCGGCTCAGGCCGAGCAGGCGGCCACCCACCATGCCCAGCACCAGGCCGATCACGTTGAGCAGCACCACCGCCAGCCCGCCCTGGCGCAGCAGCACCAGGGCTTCCTCGCCCAGGTCCACCAGCAGCAGCGCGATCACCACGATCAGCACCAGCAGCCCGAACACGCTGACCAGTTTCTCGCCCTTCTCCGCCCACTGGCGTTTGAAATGACGGATGGTCATGCCGATGGCCACCGGCACCAGGATGATCACCAGCAGGGTCAGGATGGTGCGCAGCACCGGCAGTTCCAGCACCCGGCTGCTGTCCTGGAAGTGGCCCAGGGCCCAACTGGTGAACATGGGCAGGGTGACGATGGTGATCAGGCTGGCGGCCACCGTGAGCACGATGGACAGGGCCACGTCGCCGCGCCCCAGAAAGGCGAACAGATTGGAGGTGGTGCCGCCCGGGCAGGCGGCGATGATCACCAGCCCCACCGCCAGCGCCGGCGACAGATCCAGGCTCACCGCCAGGCCCACGCCCACCAGCGGCAGCAGCACGATCTGCGCCACCAGACCGAACACGGTGGCCCGGGGGGCGACCAGCACTTCGCGGAAATCCCGGGGCGTGAGCGTGAGCCCCATGCCCACCATGATCAGAAACAGGGCGGCGGGCAATCCCACGGAAATCAGGGCGGCCTGGTCCATACGTTGTTCCTCGTTCTTTTATCAGCATTGTTGTTATAGAACGATCGTACCTTAGCCAACCACTTCGGGGCTATTGCGGCGAAGGAGCCTGGCGCTTGCCGTTGCGATAGTGAGTGATGCGGCGCTCCCCGTCTTCGGTGGTGAACATCTGCTCGCCGTCCAGCTTGTAATCGGGCAGCAGATAGCGGTCCCGCTGGGTCAGCTCGCCGCTCTCGTTGAAACGCTCCCGCAGCAACCATTCGCCGGCCCGGTCGGAGGTGACCCGCTCCACCAGGTTCCCGTTCTTGAAATTCTCGGTGATCTGGCTCCGGTCGTTGGCGAACAGGCGGGTCTGGAGATTGCCCCGTGGATCGTAGACCAGACGCACATCCTCCAGGCCGCCCTGTTCGGCGGGATGGGTGTAAACGCGTGCCAGCAATGATCCGTCCTGGCGGTAGCGCTTTTCGCGAAAGGTCCGATCCCCTTTGTCCGGAAGCGTTTCCATGGCCAGGCTCCCGTCTTCATGGAAGGCCTTGATCACCTCGTACCCTTGCGATTGGTAGTCACGGATTTCCCGAAGGTTACCGTTCTTCCAGTAGAAGCGGGCCTCGCCGGTGACCGCGCCCCGGTCGCTGTAACGACCCTCCAGCTCCACTTCGCCGTTGTCGTGGTAGTAGGTGAAGGGACCCCGCCGATTGGGATTGTCCAGCAACAGCAGCGCCTCCGGATCAGCCACATAGCTTTCAAAAAACACCTGGCCGTCGGGCCGGTCGATCACCACCCGCCAACCCTGCTCCGTTTCCTTCAGGGGCCAGTGCAAAAGAAAGACCGGCTCCCGGTCGGTGAAGAACCAGTCCGAGCCCAGGGCTCGCACATCGGCGGCGGCGGCTCCGCTCATCAGCAGGGCCATCAGGCCGGCCAGTATCGGCAAACGGGACATGACGGATTTCCTGCTATTGCGGTGAATGGGACTGCATCAGGTATTCCCAGGTGTTGTTGCGCCGCATCGGGAAGCCGATCCAGCCCGCCTGTGGAGCACGGGCATGGTGTGGCTCGCCGGCCTCGGCGGTGTCGCCGGGGCCCGCCAGGGCCACCAGCTCGGTGAACCAGGTGGCGGCGTTGTCCAGCAGTTGCTCCGCTGGGCGACGCAGCAGGTTCGGGTCACCGGATTCCAGGTGCGCCTTGAGCACCACCCGGCCGGCCTCCGGCGCGTACCACAGCAGCTCCCGGGTGAAGCCGTCCACCTGCCCGTCGCCGCCATTCTCGATGCGCTCCAGAGCGTCGCCTTCGCCGCTGGCCTGATCCTTGCGCCAGGCGATCTCGCGGCTGATGCGCAGCGCCTTGAAGGTGCCGGCGCCCACCTGGATGGTTTCCACCGCACTGACCTTGCTGGTGGTTTCGGTGCGGTAGCGGTACTGCCAGTGGGCACCGTCGCGCGCCGGCACCTTGACGGTTTCCTCGGTGCGGTAGCGCCACACGTCTCCGGGATGCAGGGGAAAGCGCAGCATGGGCCCGCTCTCCTGGTCCGCCGGCTGGTAGCGCCGGGTGTCCTCTTCCAGGGTGGCTTCGCCGCCCCCCACCTGATAGCGGGCCTGGTCGCCGTCCTTTTCGGTGAGGGTGAGCGCCACCGGCTGCGCATCATTGAACTGGTACAGCCAGGTGGTGCCCACCTCGGGCAGGGTGCGCGCCACTTCCTGGAACGCCTCCGGCACGCCGGGTTTGCCGTCGTCGTCGAGGACCACCAGATCGGCGCCGATTTGATAGCCGCTCTGGTATTCACCCTTGTCGTCGTAGCGGGTCACGGTCACCTGGCCGCTGTCCGGGTCCACCTCGAACCAGTCGCCCACCGGCTGATCGTCCCGATAGAAGCCCCGGGCCAGCCAGCTGTCGCCGCGCCGGCGGGTGAACTCCCCGTCGCGCTTGCCGTTGCGATAGTGGTCCACCTGGCGCACGCCGTCGTCGTCGGTGAAAACCTGCTCGCCGTCCTGTTCGTATTCCGGCAACAAACGGCGCTCCCGCGACATCAGCTCGCCGTCCTCGTTGAAGCGCTCGCGCACGGACCAGGTGTCCGCCAGGTCCGTAGTCAGTCGCTCCACCACCCGGTCTTCCTTCAGTTCCTCACTGACATGGGTGGCGTCGTCCGTCACCCGGCGCCGGGTCAGCTCGCCATCCGCGTCATAGCTCAGCTGCACCTGGCGGACACCGCCGCCGTCCGCGGGCTCGGAGTACTCGCTCAGCATCAGGGAGCCGTCTTCCCGGTACTGTTTCGTACGGGCGGTGCGGTCGCCCTTATCCGGCAGATTCTCCAGGGCCACGCCGCCGTCCTCGTGGAAGCTCTTGAGTACGCGATAGCCGTTTGGCTTGAAGTCCCGGACTTCGCGCACCTGCCCGTTGGGCCAATACAGCGTGGCGCGGCCGTCGATCCGGCCCTGGTCGCTGTAGCGGCCCTCCATGCGCGGCTGCCCGTTGTCGTAGTAGTAGACGAAGGGGCCGCGCCGGTTATCGTCGTCGAGCAGGTCGTCGGCCTTGGGGTCGGCGATCTGGCCCTTGAAATAGAGGGTGCCGTCGGCCTTGTCGACCACCACCCGCCAGCCTTCATCCCCCTGTTCCAGCGGCCAGTGCAACTGGTAATAGGGCTCGTCGTCGGTGAACAGCATGTTGCCGTCCAGGGCACGGGTATCGGCAGCGGCCAGGCCACTCAGCAGCAGCGCCAGCAGGCCGGCGAGAATCGGCGAAGGCAGGGTCATGAAAAATCCTTGAGCAACGTGTTTCATCGGTGAGTCCGGCGGCAACGGGCAAAACGCGGGAAGGTGCAGGGTACCGTCTTGCCGGATCAGCGCCGTGCGCCCATCGACAAGATGCGCATTCGCCCGGGCGGGCTCATGGCTGCACCTTGCCACGCAGGGCCTTGGTCTGGCCGTGCCGGGTTTTCTTGTCCATGCGTTTGTTGCGGGCGGACTTGGAGGGTTTGGTGGGTTTGCGCTTCTTGCGCTCCACGGTGGCGCTCTGGATCAAATCGCGCAGGCGCTCCAGGGCGTCGTCCAGGTTCTTTTCCTGGGTGCGGAAGCGCTGCGCCTTGATCACCACCACGCCGTCGCCGGTGATGCGGCGGTCGGACAGGGCCAGCAGGCGTTCCTTGTAGAAGTCGGGCAGGGAGGAGGCGCGGATGTCGAACCGCAGGTGCACGGCGGAGGCCACCTTGTTGACGTTCTGGCCGCCGGCGCCCTGGGCACGGATCGCCTGCCATTCGATCTCCGCGTCCGGGATGGTCACGTTGTTGGAGATGTTCAGCATGGTCCGTCCTTGAAGGTTGCGTCTTCGATGCCGCGTCAGCCGGCGCGGGCGAGAAACCGGTCCAGCGCGTTGGCGAACACCTGCACGTCACCCTTGCTCAGCGACGAAGGCCCGCCGGTCTGTACCCCGGCGGAACGCAGCTCCTCCATGAAGTCGCGGCGGCCGAGATGTTCACGGATGCTCTCCGCGTCGTAAAGCGTGCCACGGGGATTGAGCGCCGTGCCACCGTTCTCCACCACCCGCGCGGCCAGCGGAATGTCACCGGTGATCACCAGATCGCCGGCGCGGACCTGGTCGGCGATATGATCGTCCGCCTTGTCGAACCCGGAGGCCACCTGGGTGGAGCGGATGTGCGGCGAGCGCGGCACCCGGATGTGATGGTTGGCCACCAGGGTGGTGGTGACGCCCAGGCGGTTGGCGGCACGGAACAGCACCTCCCGGATCACCGCCGGGCAGGCGTCCGCGTCCACCCAGATAGCCAGGCCGGGCCCGGTCATCAGAGACGCATCTCGATGCCGGCGCGGGCCATGTATTCCTTGGCCTCGGCGATGGAGTACTCACCGAAGTGGAAGATCGAGGCCGCCAACACCGCGTCGGCGCCGCCCTGGATCACCCCGTCCACCAGATGCTGCAGGTTGCCGACGCCGCCGGAGGCGATCACCGGCACCGGTACCGCGTCGGAGATGCCCCGGGTCAGGGCGATGTCGAAACCGTTCTTGGTGCCGTCCCGGTCCATGCTGGTGAGCAGGATCTCGCCGGCGCCATAATCGGTCATGCGCTTCGCCCATTCGATGGCGTCGATGCCGGTGGGCTTGCGGCCACCGTGGGTGAAGATCTCCCAGCGGTTGTTTTCGCTCTCGCCGCTCACCTTCTTGGCGTCGATGGCCACCACGATGCACTGGGAGCCGAAACGCTGGGCCGCCTCGCGCACGAAGTCCGGGTCCTTGACCGCCGCCGAGTTGATGCTGACCTTGTCGGCGCCGGCGTTGAGCAGGTTGCGGATATCCTGAATGGCGCGCACGCCGCCGCCCACGGTGAGCGGAATGAACACCTGGCTGGCCATGCGCTCCACGGTTTCCAGGGTGGTGTCCCGGTCCTGATGGCTGGCGGTGATGTCCAGGAAGGTGATCTCGTCGGCGCCGGCCTCGTTATAGCGGCGCGCCACTTCCACCGGGTCGCCGGCGTCGCGGATCTCGACGAACTGCACGCCCTTGACCACCCGGCCGGCGTCCACGTCGAGACAGGGGATGATGCGTTTCGCCAACGTCATGTCGCGGCCCTCATTCACGTACTCCACTGCCGGTGGTGCCGGACATGCCGGGCCCACGGGAATCCAGTTCGTCGGCCAGCGCCTGGCCCTTCTCGAAGTCCAGGCTGCCCTCGTAGATGGCGCGCCCGGTGATGGCGGCGGTGATGCCGGCGGACTGACTGCCGCACAGCTTGCGCACGTCTTCCAGGTCGGTGATGCCGCCGGAAGCGATCACCGGAATCGAAATGGCGTCGGCGAGCCGCTCGGTGGCTTCCACATTGACGCCCTGCAGCATGCCGTCGCGGCTGATGTCGGTGTAGACGATGGCGACCACGCCGTCGTCCTCGAACTGGCGCGCCAGGTCCACCACGTCGATATCGCTGACCTCGGCCCAGCCGTCGGTGGCCACCTTACCGTCCTTGGCGTCCAGGCCGACGATGATGTGGCCCGGGAACTGGCGGCACATGTCCTTGACGAATTGCGGTTCCTTCACCGCCTTGGTGCCGATGATCACCCACTGCACGCCGGCGTCCAGATAGGCCTGGATGGTCTCGGCGCTGCGGATGCCGCCGCCGATCTGGATCGGCAGGCCGGGATGGGCGCGGGCGATGGCGTGCACGATCTCACCGTTCACCGGCTCACCGGCGAAGGCGCCGTTCAGATCCACCAGATGCAGACGGCGGGCGCCCTTTTGCACCCAGTGGTCGGCCACGGAAACCGGGTCTTCGGAGAACACCGTGTCATCGTCCATGCGGCCCTGCTTGAGGCGCACGCATTTACCGTCCTTGAGGTCGATGGCGGGAATCAGCTGCATGGGGTTCTCTCTTCAATTCAGGGTTTTCAAAAAAGCGAGCCGGCGGCTGAAGCCGCCGGCGTGGGGATTCAAGGCTGCCAGCGCAGGAAGTTGGCCAGCAATCGCAGACCGGCGTCGGCGCTTTTCTCCGGGTGGAACTGCACCGCGAACACATTGTGCTTGGCGACGGCGGCGGCGAACGGCAGCCCGTATTCGCAACGACCGGCCATCTCCTCCTCCGGCACCTCGGTGGCGCAGTAGCTGTGCACGAAGTAGAAGCGGCTGTTGTCGTCGATGCCGTCCCAGAGCGGGTGATCCACGGTCTGCTGCACCTGGTTCCAGCCCATGTGCGGCACTTTCAGCCGCCCGCCGGTCTCGCCGTACTGCTCGCCGAAGAAGCGCACCCGGCCGGCGAACACGCCCAGGCAGTCGACGCCGTCGTTCTCTTCGCTGTGGTCCATCATCGCCTGCATGCCCACGCAGATGCCGAGCACCGGCTTGTGGGCGTCGATGGCGTCGAGGATGGCCCGGTCCAGGCCGGTGTCGGTGATCACCTTGATGCAGTCGCGGATCGCGCCGACACCGGGGAACACCACCCGGTCGGCGGCGCGCAGGGCGTCCGGATCACCGGTGATGTGAATGCGCTGGCCGTCGGCGGCCATCTTCTCCAGCGCCTTGCCGGCGGAGTGAAGATTGCCCATGCCGTAATCGACCACGGCCACGGTTTCGCTCATGGGGGAGCCTCTTGGTTGATCCGGGACGGCCCTCAGGGAGCCTCGGTCAGGGTGCCCTTGGTGCTGGGGGTCACGCCGTCCATGCGCTCGTCCGGTTCCACCGCCACCCGCAGGGCCCGGCCGAACGCCTTGAACACGGTTTCGGCCTGGTGGTGGGCGTTCTTGCCGCGCAGGTTGTCGATGTGCACGGTGATCATGGCGTGGTTCACCAGCCCCTGGAAGAACTCGTAGAACAGGTCCACGTCGAAGCCGCCAATCTGGCCACGGGTGAAATCCACGAACATTTCCAGGCCGGGGCGACCGGACAGGTCGATCACCACCCGCGACAGGGCCTCGTCCAGGGGCACATAGCTGTGGCCGTAACGGCGCACACCCTTCTTGTCGCCCCAGGCCCGGGTCAGGGCCTGGCCCAGGGTGATGCCGATGTCTTCCACGGTATGGTGGGCATCGATGTGCAAGTCACCGTCGGCGTGGATCTCCAGGTCGATCAGGCCGTGGCGGGCCACCTGGTCGAGCATGTGCTCCAGGAACGGCAGACCGGTGTCCAGCTTGCTGTGCCCGGTGCCGTCCAGATTCACGCTGACGCGGATCTTGGTCTCCAGGGTGTTACGCTCCACGGTGGCGCGGCGTTCGCTCATCGGTACCTCCAGAAAACAGAACCCCGTATTATACGTGCCCCCCGCGCCCCTCACCAGCGGGCGCGCCATCGCGTTTGGGAGACCGCATGCCGATTACCGTCGAATTCCACCCGTCCCGCCCGGAACTGGCGCAAACCTTCGCCCAGGTGCTGCGCGACGATTCGGACTACGCCGCCGAACTGGCGCTGACTCTGCAGGAAGGTGCCGCCAACGGCAACGAAGTCGTCGCCGCCCACTTCAACGGCCGGCCGGTGGGCGTGGCCGTGCTGAACGGCGACAATCTGGCCTGGATGGTGATCCACCCGGCCACCCGGGGGCGTGGCGTGGGCCGGGATTTCCTGCGCGGCATCGAAGCGAAGCTGGGCCATGCGGTCAAACTGCCCGGGAAGTGCCGGCGCGGCTGAGCCGGATCGCGGCCGAAGCGCTCAGGCCAGCGGCAGCCGGATCACCAGGGCGAAGCCGGTGTCCGGCCCGTTGCTTTCCGCCCAGATGCGCCCCCCGGCCTGCTCGATCATCACCCGGGCCATGGCCAGGGACAGGCCGTAGCCCTCCTCATGATGCCGCGAGCCGACCACGAAGAACGGCTCGAACAGGCTTTCCAGCTGGTCCGGCCCGGCGCCGCGCCCATGGTCGCGCACGCGGATCTGCGCCTCGCCGGCCAGGGCCCGCCCGGTCACCTCGATGCTGCCCCCGGGGGCGCCGAAGCGGATCGCGTTGTCCAGGGCCATGCCCAGCACCTCGCCCAGCTCCCCTTCATCGGCGAGCACGGCAAGGTCCGCGTCCAGATCCGCGTTCACGGTCAGCCCCTGCCGGGCCAGCACTCCGGCCCGGCTGGCCAGCAAGGCGTCCAGCAGAGCGGCCGGGCGGCAGCGCCGGGCCGCCGGCGGCCGGTCCCGGTCGGCCAGGTCGAAGTAGCGCAGCGAGGTGCTAACCATGCCGATCAGCCGCTTCTGCCCCTTGCGCACCAGTTGCCAGACCCCTTCCTGGTCATCCCCGCCGCCCAGGGAATCGGCGGCGCCGATCCAGTTGATCGGCGTGTTCAGTTCGTGACTGACGTACTGCAAAAAGGTGGATTTGTCCCGGTTCATCTGCTCGATCTCGGCCAGATGCCGCTCCAGGTTCTCCCGGGATTGCCGGGCCAGCAGATTGCGCTCCTGCTCCAGAAAGCGGATCCGGTCGCCCAGGGCCAGGGACAGCATCACCACCACCCAGAGCGCGCCCAGGTGCGGCAGCATGCTGATCAGCGAGTCGTAGGGAATCCAGTCCAGATTGCCCAGCACGAACACGAAGATCAGCCCCAGGAACACGAACCAGGCGGCCACGTACAGCCGCGCCGCCCGGTAACCCGCCGACCACACCGTCCAGCCCAGCCAGCTGAACAGCAGCACGGTGACCACCACCAGGGCGGTGGACAGGTAATAGGACCAGGGCGCGGCGACCAGCAGCTGCACCGGCAGCAGCAGCGCCACCCCCAGCAGGTAACCCCGAATCAGCCGATCGTAACGGGGGAAGCGCTCTTTGAGGCTCAAAAAATGGCGCGAGTACATGGCCAGCGCCGGCGTGCAGATAAAGATGCCCAGCCAGTAGAACTCATTGAGCTTGGGCACCGAAGGCCACAAAAACTGCAGCCCGAAGCCGTTCACGTTCAGGTTGAACACCGTGATGCCCACCAGAAACGCCACGAAATACAGGTACACCGGCTCCTTCAGGGACAACGCCAGCAGCGCGTTGTAGACCACCATGATCAACAGGCAGCCGTAGAAAATGCCGTACACCAGCAGGTCCCGGTAGGTGTATTCCACCAGACCGCTGGCGCTGTACAGCATCGGCGACATGTTCAGGGCGCCCTTGCCGCTGACGCGCACGAAATAGTCCCGGTCCGCCGCCACCGAGGTGTCCAGCGGAAAAATAAAGGCCCGGTGATCCATCAAACGGTGGTCGAACGGCAAGGTGTCGCCCATGTCCACCCGCCGGTAGCCGCCGTCGGGCAGGGGCGCGAACAGGGTGATGTGGTCGAGGATCGGGTAGCGCTCCACCAGGTACCAGTCCTCGCCGGCCACGTCACCGGCGTCCACCGCGAAGCGCAGCCAGATCACGCTGCCGGTGAAACCGAAATTGAGGGCATCGCTGTGATTGGGCTGGAACCGGCCGGCGAAGCGGCCGCGCACCGCCTGGAAGTCCCAGCCGCCCTCCGGGTCCACCAGCACCGCCATATGGCGCGCCACGGCCACCGCGTCCCGCTCGCCGGTGAGCACCGCGGGGGCGCCGTCGGCGGCACGGGCCGCGCCGCACACCACCGCCAGGAGCAGTAACCCCGACAACACCAGGATATTACGGAACTTTAACAAAAGAAGGTCCCCAAAGCGTGATACTGGAGCATGCGCCCGCGAGCTTCGCGCCGGCCCGTCCGCGCGCGCTATACTCAGAGGCTTGTTGTCATGCGTTATCATGTCCCGCAGATATAATCCCGGCCCCCGGCCCGGGGCGCAAGGAGAGGCTTGTTATGGCACGCGCGATAAAAATCGTCGTTATAGTCCTGGTGGCCATTGTGGTGCTGCTGGCGGCCACGGTGTTCGTGATCACCCAGGTGATCGATCCCAACGACTTCAAACCGCAGATCCGTGAGCAAGCGCTCTCCCAGGCCAATCTGGAACTGGAGATCCCCGGCGAGCTGGATTGGCAGTTCTGGCCCAGCCTGGGCGTCAGCCTGGGCCGCACCGAGGCCCGTCTGCCCGGCGAGGAAGAGCTGTTCGCCGGCATCGACAGCGCCAGCGTCAGCGTCGCCGTATGGCCGCTGCTGTTCGGCAATGTGCGGATGGACGGCGTCACCCTGGACGGCCTGGAACTGAACCTGGTGGAAACCGCCGACGGCGGTAACTGGGAGAAAATCGGCCCACGGGACGGCGCCACCGACGAAGCCACCCCGGACCAGCCCGCCGCCGACGAGCAAGAAGGCGGGGCCATGGACATTCCGCTGACCATCCCCAGCGTCGCCATCACCAACGGCCAGGTGCGCTACCGCAACACCACCGACGGCACCGACATCCGCGTGGAGCACTTCAACTTCAATGCCCAGGACGTGAGCCTGGAAGAGCCGTTCCCCATGCAGCTCTCCCTGCGCTACCAGGACCAGAGCGACGTGCGCGTGGACCTGAACCTGGACACCACCCTGGCCGCCGACCTGAACACCAACCACTTCGTGCTCGACCCGATGACCCTGGACGCCCAGATCGGCGGCCTCACCGTCAATCCGGTGGACGTGCATCTGCAGCAGAAGCTGGACGTGAACCTGGACGAGGACCGGGCCTCCATCACCGACCTGGTGCTGGAAGCCGCCGGCACCCGCACCACCGGCCAGGCCACCGTTACCGGCCTTAGCGGCGAAATGAAAGTGGCCGGCCAGCTCAACACCGCGCCGTTCGACGCCAACAAGGCTCTGGAGGCGATCGGCGAACAGCCCATCGAAACCCGTGACGACGCGGCGCTCAGCAAGGTGGCCCTGGACGCCACCCTGGCCGGCCCCGCCGGCAGCGTCATGGTGGACCCGCTCAAGGTGACCCTGGACAGCAGCACCCTCAGCGGTAAAGCCGGCCTGGAAAGCCTGGAAACCGGCAAGATCGTGTTCGACCTGGTGCTCGACAAGATCACCCTGGACGGCTACCTGCCCCCGGAAAGCGGCGATAAGGACGATGCGCCGGCCAGCACCGCCGGCGCCGGCGGCAACGCCGGCAAGCAGGCCGGCACCGAGCAGCTCTCCGAGGCGGAGCTGATTCCGGTGGAGAGCCTGCGCCCGCTGCTGATGGACGGCAAGCTCAAGATCAACGAATTGAACTACGAGACCATCCAGGCCAAGAATCTGACCTTCAAGGTCGACGCGAAAAACGGCGTGCTGCGCCTGGCCCAGGCCTCCGGCCAGACCCTCAACGGCAGCTTCTCCGGCAGCGGCAGCCTGGACGTCTCCGGCAAAACGCCCCGTATCAACTTCACGCAGAAGGTCACCAGCATGCAGCTGCAGCCGCTGGCCACCCTGGCACTGGGCGAGGACCTGGCCAAGGGCCTGTTCTCCCTGGACCTGAACTTCAGCGCCTCCGGCAACAGCGAAAAAGCCCTGGTGCAGTCCGCCAAGGGCAACGCCACCGCCAATCTGTCCGACGGCACCGTGCGCGGGCTCAACCTCTACAGCACCCTGGTGGGCGGCGTGAACGACATGCTCGGCCGCTTCCAGGCGCTCAGCGCCCTGATCCCCAACCAGGAATCCGGCAAGCTGCCGGCGGCGCTGTCCGAGGACACCAAGATCATCGACCTGACCACCGTGGCCAGCCTGGATAAGCAGGTGGCCAACCTGAACAGCCTGGAAGCCAAACTGGACAAGGGCACCATCTCCGGCAACGGCTGGCTGAACACCCTGACCCAGGAGTTCGATCTCAAGATCGGCATGCAGTCCCCGGAACTGGGCGGCAGCAAGTACCTGGAAGGTGCCACCTGGCCGCTGCGCTGCCAGGGCAGCCTGGCCGGCAACCCGGCCAAATGGTGCGGCCCGGACCGCGACGGCTTCGCCAAGATCGCCCAGCAGGCGGCCACCAACGCCGCCAAGAGCAAGCTCAAGGACAAGCTCGGCATCGACGCGGAAGGCGACACCACCGAGGAAGTGCTCAAGAACGCCGCCAAGCAGAAAGCCGAGGAAAAAATCCAGGAAGAGCTGGGCGACAAACTCAAGGGGCTGTTCAATCGCTAAGCGAAGGATGAGCGAACCCGCCTTCAGCGACGCCGTGCTGGCCTGGTACGACCAGCACGGCCGCAACGACCTGCCCTGGCAGCACCCGCGTACCCCGTACCGGGTGTGGGTCTCGGAGATCATGCTCCAGCAGACCCAGGTGGCCACGGTGATCGGCTACTTCGAGCGCTTCATGGCCACCTTCCCGGACGTGCACGCCCTGGCCGCCGCCGACGTGGACCAGGTGCTGCACCTGTGGACCGGCCTGGGCTACTACGCCCGCGCCCGCAACCTGCACAAGGCCGCCCGCCAACTGGTGGAAGAGCACGGCGGCGACTTCCCCGAAACCGTGGAGGAAGTGGCCACCCTGCCCGGCATCGGCCGCTCCACCGCCGGCGCCATCCTCGCCCAGAGCCGTGGCGTGCGCGCCCCGATCCTGGACGGCAACGTCAAACGGGTGCTCACCCGCCTGCACGCCGTGCCCGGCTGGCCCGGCAAAAAGCCGGTGGAAAACCGCCTCTGGGAACTGGCCGAGCAGCACACCCCCGATGCCCGCCTGGCGGACTACACCCAGGCGGTCATGGACCTGGGCGCCACCCTCTGCACCCGCCGCCCGGACTGCCCGCGCTGCCCGGTGATCCACCTCTGCCAGGCCCACGCCGACGGCAATCCCCAGGACTACCCCGGCCGCAAACCGGCCAAGGACAAACCGGTACGCGCCACCCGCATGCTGATCCTGCAGGACGACCAGGGCCGCGTCTGGCTGGAACCGCGCCCACCCAGCGGCATCTGGGGCGGCCTCTGGTGCTTTCCGCAACTGGACGTCTCACCCGACAACCCCGAAGACGCCCGCGACGACGCCCTGGAACGCCGTGGTCTGACCGCAGGCCACCAGGAAAACCTGCCCGGCTTCCGCCACACCTTCAGCCACTTTCACCTGGACATCGAACCGCAACTGATCCGGGTGGACAGCCACGGCCACGCCGTGCAGGATGCCGCCCAAGGCCGCTGGATCGACCCCGCCGCCCCCGGCGAACTGGGCCTGGCGGCGCCGGTGAAAAAACTGCTCGACCAGCTCCATGGCCCCCGCCAACGGGGCCTGCTGTAACCCGAACCACGAGGACGCCATGACCCGCACCGTGTTCTGTCGCAAGCACCAGCAGGAACTGGAAGGCCTGGACAAACCGCCCTTCCCCGGCCCCAAGGGCCAGGACATCCACGACAACGTGTCCCGCCAGGCCTGGCAGGAATGGCTGCACCACCAGACCCTGCTGATCAACGAGAAGCACCTGAACGTCATGGACCCCAAGGCCAAGGCCTTCCTGGACGAGCAACGCGAGCGTTTTTTGAACAACGAAAGCGTAGAAAAAGCAGAGGGTTACGTTCCCCCCACCAAAGACGCCAATCAATAGCCCCGCACCCTTGACGGGGCCAAAGCCAGCCGCTTTAATACGCCCCCACGCCCGGATAGCTCAGTCGGTAGAGCAGGGGATTGAAAATCCCCGTGTCGGCAGTTCGATTCTGTCTCCGGGCACCAGACATACAAAAAGGCCCCTGCTCTCATGAGAGCAGGGGCCTTTTTGTATGTCTGGCAATCCGCCTCCGGAATGGAAAGCCCGCTCGCCAGAGCGGCGCCTTTTTGCACCCGGCCCCTTGCGGCCTCCCGCACCGTCCGGCCACCAAACCGTCATTCCCCAATACCCTCCCCGTAGTCCCACCCACTCAACAACAACCACTTAGCGGCCCCCCTGGCCCGATCGGACTCCGGCTGCCCTTCCCCGCCCCCCCTGACAACGATCTGTCGTTTTCCGGAAGCGCAAAATTATTCGTAATGGAACCAAAGCGACATTCGCTCTCGATAGCGTGATTCATGCGGCACCCGCCGCGGGGATTACTCATAAATCGCACCCAATATCGAGGGAATGACTCATGAAGACCATCATCAAGAAGGCGGCCCTGGCCGCCGCCATCATCAGCGCACCGCTGGCCGCTTCCGCCACCGATCTGGTCGGCGGCGGCGCCTCTCTGCCGGCACTCGCCTACATCGGCGACGGCTTCACCACCACCAACCCGGAATCGCGTCTGTCCACCGACGCGGGTCTGTTCGCAGGCTTCGATCCGACGTTCACCCCGTACCAGCAAGTCGGCGTTACCCCTGGCTCCATCTTCGCCGCTTTCCAGAGCGCCAACCCGTCCCACACCGCCAGCTACTGCCAGACCGGCAGCGGCACCGGCAAACGGGTTCTGGTGGGTGTCAGCGGCTTCAGCGCCGACGGCGACTGCCGTGACTACAGCGCCAGCCCGGTGGGCTTCAGCGCTCCGGCCGGCCAGAGCCGCCCGGACTTTATCGGCTCCGACGCTCCGCTGACCGCCGACAACGTGGATGACTTCGTCAACGGCCCCAACACCGCCGGCGACGGCATCTTCCAGATGCCGGCCCTGGGTGCTCTGATCGCGCTGCCCGTGAACCTGATCGGCAGCTCCCGCCCGGATCTGTCCAACCAGCAGGTGTGCGAGATCTTCTCCGGCACTTCCCAGACCTGGAACGACGTGGACAGCAGCCTGCCGACCCAGCCCATCCACGTGATCGTGCGTCAGGACACCAGCGGCACGGTGTTCGCCTTCACTCAGTACCTGGCGGCCACCTGTAACGGCAACTTCGGCCTGGCATCCAACTTCTTCAAAACCTCCGAGAGCTTCACCGCCGCCATTTCCCCGGCCAATCCCGCCAGCCTGTACGCCAACTACAGCGAAGAGTCCGGCAACGCCGGTGTGGTTTCCGGCGTCGGCGCCAATTCCTGGTCCATCGGCTTCGCCAACCTGGCCAACGTACTGGACGCCGGCCAGGACTACGCCGACGTAAACAGCACCGACCCGGCCACCGTCACTTCCGTGAACTACGACACGGATGATCTGCTGGACAACACCGTTCTGGGCGATGTAGATGAGGTCACCGGTCTTCCGCATACCCAGGCTGTCTCGGACATCCCGGTTAGCAACCCCAGCACCCCGGACGGCTGTGTCAACGTTATCGACCCGGCCGCCCAACTGGATCAAGGCTACCCGATCGCCGCGGTCACCAACCTGCTCGGCTACACCGCGAACAACGCCGATCCGCAGGCCCTGCGTGCCCTGGCCCGTGAAGTGGTAAATGGCTCGGGCTCCCTGCCCACCGGCTATGTCCGCCTGGGCACCGCCAACGCCATGGATCAACTGGCCGGCACCTGCATCAACTGATCGACCCGTCAAACGCACGCCAGTGCGGAGGGCGCCTACCCGGCGCCCTTTTTTTATGCGGTTTGTTCGGGGACGGTCGTCGGCGTCGGCAGGAAGAAGCGGTCGTACAGCTGATAAGAAAGCAGGGCCTTGGTGATGGCATGCTGGCGATTACGGGCACGAAGCTTGTGGCAGGCCCGCTGGATATGGCTGGACACGGTGCGTTCACTGATACCAAGCGCCGCACCGATCTCGGCGTTGCAAAGCCCCTCACTGGCACCCCGCAAACAGGCCCGTTCACGATCACTGAGCGGTTCCTCGGGGCGCTCGCCGGGCTCGGCGGCATCGGCAAGAAAACGCCCGACCCGCTCCAGCAGCACCCGGCCGAGCAAGGTGGCGCAGGGCAGGTAAGTCCGGATATGCAGCCAGGCCTGGTCGTCATCACGGTCCATCGCCAGATCCAGCCAGGCCAGTTCACCGGGACCATTCAAAAGCGGCACCGTGCAGCCCGCCCGTAGCCCAAGGGCGGCACGGCGACGCATGGTGACCCGATAGGCCCGTTCCTGGAAATCCGCGCGCATCATCAACGCCCGCCAATCGATCGGCAGCGCCCCTTGGGTGGCGTACCGGGCCAGCGGGTCGGTGTCCACCGGCCAGTCCGGTGAGATCGGGTTCAGGGAGAGGTTATGCAGCGTGAACAGACCCGCGCCCCCCAGCGACTGCCCCCGCCAGGTGAACACATAATGTCGGAAGCCGTGGGCTTCCATCAGATAGCTTAAACCGGCCCGCAACCGGCCCGGGGTGGTGATCCGGGCCAGGGACAGTATCTGGCCGGCGGTATCCTGTTCGTAGAACATCCGTGTTCCCCCTTCCTTTCTTATCGTTAATAAAACGCCCCCCTGCACGGGACGGCGTATTCGCAGTTACAACATGCTGCGGCGCTCCGCCTCGGTGAGTTCGGCGCTTTGCCGTTCGTCCAGGGCGCCGGCGCCCAGCACCCGCACCGCGCCATCGGGCCGGTAATCCGTGGCACCGGCGCTGCGATCCTGTTCAGGCACCAGCCGCTCCTCGCCGTAGCCGAGGATCTCCACGGTGATCACCGAGGGCCGGTCGCCGCGATTGCCACGGCTCACCTGCTCCGCCGCCTGCACCGCGCTGTTAGCGGCGTTGGTGGCGTTGGTGAGGGCCCCCACATTGACCCGCGCCACCGCCGGCAGGCCACTGGACTCGCCCTGCACCTGGATGTTTTCCGCATTGACCACTTGCAGGGCGGCGATGTTCACATTGCCGGATACCCGAATACCCGCCTCGCCGGCATCAATCACCCCCAGCGGCGCGATCAGGTCGATATCGCCGGGCGGCACTTCCGGGATGGGGGCCAGCGTGGCGATACCGGCACCGGTGGTCGGCGCCACCGGCGACAGGCTCACATTGCCCAGGCCGTCGTAGACCCGGCGCGGCGGCGTGTACACCAGGGTGGTTTTGGCGCCACGGCCGGCGTTGATGTCACCGGCGGCGGACCAGGCGAAGATGTCGCCGCCGTAGGTGGTGAAGATGCGCGACAGCCCCAGGGCGATGTCGCCCTGGCTGTAGAGCTGAATATCGCCCCGGCCCTGGGTAAGGATGCCGTTGTCGCCGCCCTCCGGGCGCACGCCGTCCACGCCCACGATCAGATCGCCGCCGGGCACCAGCATTTGGATATCGCCGCCACCCTCGGTGCGCACCAGGCCGGAATATTCACCGGTGGAGAACATGGTGTAATCACCTTGGTAGTCGGAGGTGCCCGCCTCGCTGTCCACCTTGGGCAGGAAGGTAGAGATAACACGACGACCGCGCAGGTAGCTGCCGGTGCGGTCACCATCAGCATCGTTGTATTCCCGACCGCCGGCGCGCAGTTCCGCATAGTAGAGCTCGCGCAGGAAGATGCGTTGTTGTTCCGGCGACAGCGCCTCGAAATACGCCAGCGCGGTGGTACCTTCCAGGGCGGCATCGCCGTAGCGGTCTTCCAGCCAGGAGCTCAGCTCCTGATCGTAAATCTTGACCACCTTGTCCGGCTGGTCCGCCAGGGGCCGGCCCGGATCGGCCAGGTTGGCCGGGTTCAGGTAGGCGTCGATCAGCGCCTGATAATCCGGGCCGTCCGCGCCCATGCCCACGTTGATGGCAATGTCCGCGCCGCTGCCGATATCGCCGGAAAAGCCCGCCATGCTGCGCACCCAGCCCCGATCCGCCTGGTAGAAGTTACGGCCCGCGGTGACCTCCAGGGTGCCCGGCCCTACCGCGGCGGCGTCGATATAGATCAGGTCGCGGCCCGCCTCGATCACGGACACGTCCGTCGAGGCGTTGTGACCGAAAGCCGCCGTGCGACGCTGGAAGGTACCGTCGAGGTTCACGCCCAAGCCCACAATATCGCGACCGGCACGAATCCAAGCCGGCCGGCCCAGCAGCCCCGAGCGTCCTGTGGCCGGCAAGGTTCCATAGCCCAGGCTGTAGATATCGCCGTCCACCGCGTAGAAGCGGGTCGGCGCCAAACCAGAAACGCCCTCGGCGTCTTCATACGCCTCGCCCCCCAAACCAAAGCGGTAAATGGAATCCGCGGCGAGCACCTCCACCCCCCCATCCAATGAAGGACGCACTTGAATGCTATCCCCCGAGTTACGCGTTCCGTAAATAGAGCCTTCGGACGCTACCAGACTGAGAGTGGAGGGGGCCTCGATACCCGTTGATAGGCTGCTCATCGTTATGTCCCCACCCGCCGCGAAAACAGAGGTTTTTGTCCGGTCGGTCCATAGCCCGGCGCCCGGCAGACCGGCGGTCGGGTCCAGGGTCCGGAATACCGCGTCCCCCACGCTCAACAGACGAGCCGCGCCATCACCCTGTGTCACTGAAAGAAGGCCGTAGGCATTAACACGGGCCCTGGTGATCAGATCGTCCGGCCGAGGATCAGAGTTGCCTGGCACCTGAAACGTCTGCCAGGTCTGCCCGATGGCGCCGGCCCGCACCCGGATATCACCACGCAGATTGGCCACGTTACTTCTCGTACCGTCCGGCAAAGGATTGATCGCCCCGGCGCTGACGCGAAGCTCGCCACCCCCGGTTTGCCGGACGGTACTGTCCGCGTCACGCCAACCGCTGGCACCCACCACCAGGTTCAGGGCCCCCACCGGTGTGGCGTCGGCACCGATAAAGGCGTAGGTGCCAAGCTGCTCGCCGGCGGACACCGACAGATTGCCGCCACCCAAGGCCCCGATGCCCTGGAACGTGGAGAATTTGGGCCTGGAGTAGGTATATTCTTTGCTATAGGTGCCCGGATGAATCCACCAGGCGTCCAAGGCGCCGTCGGCGGAGGCGCCCTGAGTCCAAAGCCAATCCGACGCCGGTAGATCGCCACTCAAATCGCCGCTGGTATAGCCATGGAGGTTACGACCAGCCTGTACCAACACCTCGCCACCACCGGTCAGGAAACCGGCCTGCACATCGGTAACCGCCTCGGAATCCTGGTACTCGGCATAGCTCGCTCCCAGCTCTCCCCCGTCCGGGCGGGCCACGTCGGGCACCTCCCCGGACGGCAGCGCATTGCCGGCGGTGTAGACACCATAGGCGGAGTCATGCCGGTAATCCCGGGCGGCAAGCAGTTCCAGGTCCCCCTGGCCGGTGCGGATCACACTGGTGACTGGCCGCTCATCGTTGGTGATGCCCCGGAGTACCAGAGGTGCATCGGGATTATCCAGTACCAGGTCTCCGGCCAGGGCGCCGGCACGCACCGCGCGCCGGCTGGCGGAGGCCAGATCCGCCCCGGCCACCATGCGGATATCCCAGGACTCCTGGCCCTGGTCCAGCACCGGTGCCAGCGGTTGCAAGGGCACATTGATCGTTTCCGATCCGCTGAGACTGGAAATTCTGAACCCCTCGGGAAGAACCATGCCGGCTGTCAGCTGGATCTCTCTGTTCGTCTCCGTGAGAGGCAAGCTAATACTTTGATACCTGGAAAGATCGGTTCCGGCGGGGATGGTATCCACCTGAATCTGCGGCGGTTGGAAGAACACATAGCCGGCGGCGAATTCCGTCCCGGGTGGCGCGAAGAACACCCCCGAGGTGCCCGCAGGAACCACCCCCGGACCATAAGTTACTCCCGTACGAAGGTCCCTGACCGCTGCGGGCAAGACAATATCCGCCGCCAGGACGCCGTTAACCAGGCTTTGTACGGCAATGACCACGCTTTCCTCGATTGGAACTCCGGCGGGGAGGGTCGCCCTTGTGGGATTGATCGCGAAGGGAAGGCTCCCGTCCACTTGAGAGATGTCCCATCCGCCGGCCAGGGTTAAATCCTGCGGCAAAGTGTAGTCTGACTGGAAACGATTAGCGGTATCCAGCAGACCCGGCTCCAACTCGAAGTCCACGGAAATTTCACTGTCCGGGCTCGTCAGCGGCACACCGAAGCCGTCGCTGATATTGCCGTTCACGGTGAGATCGCCGCCGGCCCGCAGGTTGAACACGCCGGCGGTGCCGGAACCTCTTACCGCCGGGTCCACATCCGGACCGTAGCGGTAGTTCGCCAGGTCCAGATCCCCTTCCGCGCGCAGGTTACCGTCCTCGGTGGCGGAGACGATCTCCACGCCGGGGCGCAACTGGAAGGTATCGGTGGCGTCGCGCAGGCCGGCCAATCGTGCCATCAGGTCGGCATTGGCCAGCGCGCCGTTGACGAAGACCTGGCTGTCCTGGTGAATGCCGTCCATATAGGCTTCGTCGACCACCTGAGTGGTGTCGTCCTCGGCGTCCACCGGGGCATCGTCGTAGGTCCAGAAACCGTTCACCGCCAGTCGCTTGGCACCGCGCACGGTGAGCGGGCCGCCGGCGTCCACCGCCACGTCGTCGCCCTGGCTGCCGCCCAGACGGGGGGCATTCAGGTTGATCACGCCACGAGCCTCGCCGCCGGCGCTCACGTCCAGGGTGGCGCCGTCCACCAGCACCAGGCGGCCATCCCGGGTGGTGAGGTCCAGGGTGGCCCGGTTGCTGCCCTCGATGGCGCCGCCGTGGCTGTCGCGCTTGAGCGTGTCGCCACTGGCGTCGAGCACCGCGCCGCTCTCGATGGTCAGATCGTCACGGGCGGCCAGCCGCAGGCTGCCGGCGTGGTCGCCGCCGGCGCGAACCGTGCCGGCCACGGTGAGGCTGCCGCCATCGGCGGTCACGGACAAATGACGCGCCCGCAGTTCATCGCCGATGACCAGGTCACCGCTACCCAGGGTAAAGTCCCGGCGGTAATCGAAGCCGCCGCCGCCGAGCCGCAGGTTAAGGCCGACGAAATCGAGGATGGTCAGGCCCTCCACCTGAATCGAGCCGCCCTCGAAGCCGTTGTCCGGCTGATCCCCGGCGCGGGCGATCAGGTCACCTTCCAGAGCCACCTGCCCGTTGGCGGCGGTGGCCTTGACGGTGCCGGCGTCGCTGCCCCGGGCGGACACGTCCAGGATCGCGCCGGCGGCCTGGCGCACATCGCCCTGGCGACTTTCCAGCACCACATCACCGCCGAAGCTGTGGCGGGTCACATCGAAGAAGGTCACTTCCCGGCCGGCCACGTCCAGGACGCTGCCCGCCGCCAGTTCCACATCTTCCTCGGCGCGGATTTCAATATGCCCGCTGGGCGCCGCCACGGTGCCGTCGATGCGCACCCGGTTGCCGTCCAGGGTGAGCCGCCCGCCCAGGTCCAGGCCGCTCCGGTCCACCGGTTCGGCGCCCTCCGGTCTGGCCACCGTCAAATCACCGCCAGCGCGGAAGGTCATGTCCGAGCGTGCCTGGCCGGTGAGCACCGGCGCGTTCAGCGTCAGGTTACCGCCCTGATAGTCACCGTCGCCGATCGTCCGCTGGTACACCGAGAGCTGGCTGGCCCGTTCACTGCTGATGCGATCCGAGGCATTGAAGGTCACGTCCGCGAAGCCCAGCATCCATCGCTCAAGGGTCAGGTTGGTCGATTCATCGGTGAGAGGCCCGTTGAATCCGAACAGCACTTCATCGGCGTCCACCTGGAAGGCCCCCGTGCCGGTGCCGGCACCGCCGTCGATTACCGGGCCCGGCTGCGCCGCCACCGGATCGGCGCCTTCCATATAACCCAGCCCGCTCCAGGTGAACCGTTCGGTGCGAATGGTGGCGGTGTCCCCGTCTCCACCCAGGCCGTAGATGGCCGGTGTGATAAAGCGCAGATCCGCGCTGGATTCGCCGGTGCCCGGGTCGAAGGTATCCAGACTGACCGGCCCGATGAAGTTAATGGAATTGGAGGCCTGGAAGCTCAGGCTTTCGATGCCGGGCCCGTCGGCCGGGCGCAGCAGACCATCAAGCACACTTTGAGTCAGCCGCCAACCGGAGGACAGCACACCGTCGGAAGCAGCCTGCGCGAGCGCCGCGTCGGTGCCCACGTTGATGTCTTCCACACCCAGCAACAGGTCCCGGGCGCCCAGGGAAATATCACCGATTTCCGCGCCGCCGGATGCCAGCAGCGCCACCGAGCCTTCCCCGAACAGCGCCGCGCCGTCCTCGACCCGCAGGCGGCCGTCGCCGCTGGCGCCGCCGAAGGTCATCAGATCATTGCCGACCACCAGCAGGGCCTGATCCTCGGCCGGAGCCAGAACAATACCGTTGGCCGCGGTCCAGCCCGCCGCCTCGAAGCCCCGGGTGTCGATGGTGGCGCCGGATTCCACCACCACGTCATCGGCACCGTTGACCTGCCCGCCCAGCACCACGGTCCCCGCGCGCAGGGTGGCGCCGGAACGCACCACCGTGGACACCCGGTAGGAATCCAGTCTGCCGTCGAATGACGGCGCGCTCACCCCCAGACCGAGAATAGTGGCGCCCAGGGCGTTGATGTCGTCGTCCACCAGGGTGATGCGGTCCCCCGCGCCCTGCCCTTTCTCGGCCACCACCTCCAGCGGTTTGCCGGTAAACGCCACCATGCCGCCGGCGCCGCCCTCGACCTGCCGGTTGCGCAGCTCCCCGTCGAAACGAAAGACCTGTTCCCCATCGTCCCGCGCGCCACCGAAATCGAAGGTCAGGCTGCGCATGTCCTCGGGAATCAGATACGGCGCCCGCGCGGCACCGAACTCCGCCTGGCGGTTCAGCACCCATTGCGTCAGCGTGGTCTCATCAAAGTCGCCGTAGCGGCGTACCTGGGCGCCGGACATGATCGAGGCCCGGCGCGGCTGCCGGGCCAGCAGCCCGGTATGCGCCACCCCCAGATAAACGCTGGCATCGTACAGCCCGGGCGCGCTGCTTCGAACACCCTGGTCGAAACGCTCGGAAGCGCCGAGTTCCACCCGGTACCCACCGGGCATCAGGGCGTATTCGGCGGGCAACAGGGTATAGGTGCCCGCCGGCAGGCCAGGCACGCCGGCGCCGATGGTTATCCGCTCACCCACCCGGGCGGGCCCGGCCAGGGCCGGGTCGATCGGCGCCACATCGCCGTAGTGGCCCGGGACGATGGCATACACTTCGGCATCACCGTCGCCAGCGTGCCAGGGCGCCGCATTGGCCAGGGCGGTATCAAGAATATTCACTGAGCCCCGCTGGCCGGACCGGAATCCGATGCCCTGGAGCACGCCGCCGGCGGAGGTGTCCACCACCGCGCCTTCCCGGGCGAGGAAAGTGGCGACATCGAAGACGATGCCACCGCCGGTACGCTGCCTCTGGGCGGCGTCGGATATCGGTTCGTCAAACTCAACCTTTTCGCCATCGTAGTAGTAGTTGATGCCGTCGGTGGTGTACCCGTAGGGCAGGATCAGACCATCGGCACTGATCGAGGTGATGCTGTTTGCCCCTAGCGCCACATCCACCTGCACATTACGGACGTCATAGGGCGGGTTGGCCCCGCTTCCGAAAGCGGTGTTCACGACGTCCTTCCCCACCGAGATCAACCCCAACGGCGCCATCACCGCGCCGTTCTGTTCGATGTTCGGTGCCAGTAAATACAGCGCACCGAATACCGAAGGTGGCAGATCCGGGGTCCCCTCCCCACGCCGCCGGATACTGAGCACCGCGTTGCCGGCGTTTTCGATGTCCGGATTGATATCACCGACTCGCAGGGCATTATTGGTGCTGTGGGTAACCGGATAGAGGCGCTCGGCGATCACCTCCAGCTCCTGCTGCGCGGTCAGCACGGCGTTGTCCATCCGGATATCGCCCCGGCTGTCCAGGGTCACCCGCGCGAAGCCTGGCAAATCCACCTCCGCCTCACCGCCGCCGAGCAGCCCCCGGGTACCATGCCCGCCGAAAGCCACCGCCCCCTGGCCCAGATCGATCAGGTCCGCGCTCACCGAAAAGCGGCTGCTCTCATGGGTGGAATTCGGTGAGATATGGCCATTCTCGAACTCGAAGAACGGACCGGTGCCTTGCTGGTTGCTGCTGCCGGGGACCGTCGGCAGCTCGGTACGACCGGCCAGCCTGACGTAGGGCGCGGCCAGCGCCACCTGGATATCCCGGGTTTCCGGGGCGGCTCCGATCACGGCGGCGGACAATTCAATCTTGCCGCCCAGGTCGAGGCCGGTGTCGCCCTCGAACAGGATCGCGTCTTGAGCCCACAGCGACAGACTATCAATCCCCCAGGCCTCGATGTCCTCGCTGTCGAACCGGGCCTGGCCGAAACGCAGGGCGGAATCGTCCTTGCCGGCGGTCAGGTCCGAGGGCAGACCGGACTCAATGCCCTCGCCAACCACGATGGTACGCAACTCGGTTTGGCGTTCGTCACCGATGTTCACCGGCAACCCGATGGTTTCCAGCATCACATCCAGGCGGCCACCGGCGGCGCCATCACCGCCGCTTTCGGCACGCAGCTCACCATCGAAATAGATGCCGGCATTGGAACGCATCGCCAGGCCGCCGGCGTCGCCGGATACCGTGGTGGGTCCTTCGAGGCCCAGATCCAGGTCCGCCTGCGCGCCGGACACGTCGATGACCGCGCCATCCCGGACAATGATGAACTGATTGTTGACCGGATAAAGGCCCTCCACCTTTTCCTCAGGCAGGTTGCTGCCCAGGGTCACCTGCCCGCCATTCAGTACCTCTCCATAGCGCCGGCCTCTCAGGTCGGTGCCGGTGTGAGCAACCCCGGAGACGTCCAGCAGCGCGTTCTCGCCAATCCAGATGGAACGAGCCGGTGTCGCCGCCTGCAGTTGAGCATCGCTGGACGGATTGAGAATATCGATACGCCCGGCCCGGGCCCTCAGGGTACCGTCCACGGTGGTCTGGCCACCCCGCAGCACAATGGACTGCTCCGGGTCCACCTGGATAACCGCATCTTTGCCCACGCTAATGGCACCCGGCCGGCCCTGGCCCTCTGATCTGAGGGTAAGGCTGGCTCCCGGCCGCCGGGACATTCTTTCGTCCTGGTCCGCCATCGGCAGGTACAGAGGCGGTGTCCATACTTCCAAGCCATCGTCACGGGTCGTCGCCGAGGCGGCGTCCGACCGGAAGCGGTATACCGGCAGGGTTACATCAATGCGCTCGCCTTCGGCGACGGATACCCCTTTATGGCCGTTGACGTCGTAATGGGAAAAACCACGCTGGAAATCCTCGGCGGCCAGTTGCAGCACCGGCTTCACCCGCACATCGCGACCCAAGACGCTGCCCGCGGCCAGGGTTTCACCGGCGGCGAACACCACATCATTGGGCAGGGGCGTACCCGCCGGCAGCGTTTGCTGGCTGGGCTGCACGGGAATGCCGTTGGGGAAAGCATCGGCGGGCACGATGTAATCGGAAGGCAAGGTGCCGATGGAGGCGCCCACCACATTGGTGATCACCGATCCGGCCGGCACCGTCTGATTGGAACCATAGACGGTCCCGCCGACCAGCACCCGGAAGGTGCCGGTGGCTGATTCGGGTATGGTCCAGTCCGCCGCCAGGGTCAGCGTATTGGTGGGACTGATGGTGATGGCGCTGTTACCGAGCGCCTCGCCGGGCACGGCGACGGTGCGTTGGTACTGATAGTCGAACGGCAGGGTCTGGCCGGCGGCGATGACCACTTCCTCCAGCAAGGTCAGATCCACCGGTGCCGTTTCACCGGCGGCCAGCAGCCCGCTGGTTTCGAAGGCATCGCCGCCCACCACCACCGCTTCCCCGGTGCGCAGCGTGAGCGTGCCGCCGCCGTCCACGCCGAAACCAAGCAGGTCCCCATCCAGGGTCAGCACACCGCTCCGCGGAGAACCGCTGTTTTCATTGACGGTGGTGGCGGCGCTCAATGTGATGTCGCCGCCACGGCCGCCCATCAGGTTGCCGTCGGCGTCCACGGCGGCGCCAGAGGAAACGTCGATGCGGCTGCCCGCCTCCAGGGTGACATCCTGGCTGGAAATGACCTGGACTCGACCGCCATCGCGGTGCGCCAGGGAAGCCCGGAATGGTTCACGGCGCTGATTGCTCCACAGGCCCCGGGCATCCAGGAAGCCTTCGGCGCCCAGGCGCATCCGGGTTTCGCCGTCCGCGCCTTCCAGGGCGGTACGCACCAGGGAACCGGTGTTGTTGTACGCCTCGATAATGTTGGTCAGCGTAATGTCACCGCCCCGCGCGTTAACGGTGGCGTCCACGTCCACTTGCCCGGAGGCCAGGCGGACGTAACCGCCCGGGGTGACGGTCAGATCGTGGTCCACGCGGATGGCGCCGGCGGACACCAGGTCCACGCCGCCCAGACCTTGCTGGTTGAGGTGTTGGGCATCCAGCCAGACGGTGTTGAGTCGCTCGCCGAGTTCCCCATCCCGTTCCAGCTGGTCGGCGATGGCGTCGAAGTCGCCGATGCGCACATCGGATTCGAAGCCGCCGGCAAGCCCCCGCACGCCGTATTTCCCGATCAGCAATCGTCCGCCCAGGGCGACGCGATTCTGAGCTTGCTGGTAGCCGTCCAGGCCGGCGTCACGGGGACGGTCCTGACGTTCGCCGTTGTAGACGCTGGCATCGATGTCGCCCTCAAGGACGGCGGTGGGGGCGCTGACGATCAGTTCACCGGCATCGCGACCGGTGACATAACCACTTTCCAATCGGCGCTCGCGGATCACGGCCGGGTTGTAATAGGCATCGGTCTGCCCCCAGCGCGCACTGTGACGCTGGTAGCCCCGGTAGACGCCGGTGTAGCGCAGATAGCCCGGCGCCGAGGCGGCGTTGTAAACATTGCCGTCGGCGCCCATCAGCCAGGTCTGACGCACATAGCCGCTTTCCACGTTGAGGGTGCCACCGGACAAATTGACGCTGGAACCGCTCTGGCTGACCACCGCGTTACCTTGCAGGCGCACGGTGCCGCCGGCGGCGGCCCATTCCCGGGCGGAGTGTTCGCTGGTGTCCAGGTAGCCGCTCACTTCCAGCAGACCGCCGGCGGTGTACCAGCGGTCTTCTTCGTAACCACCGGTGCCGGCCGGCACCAGGATAAGGTCACGACGGTCAAGCCACACGTCGCCGTTCTTCAGTGCCGCGCTGTCCCGGTTGAAGGGCGAATCGCGCAGCTCATTACTTTGCACATCCACCAACACATTGTTGGACTCCATTGCCACGCGCACGCCGACGGCGCCGGCCACGTCCACTTCGGCGCCGCTTTCCAGGCGTACCCGGTCCCCGGCGGCCACGGCGACCTGGCCGCCGGTGGCCAGGGTCAGGGAGTCTTTTTCGAACACCACGTCGTTGCCGGAGACGATCTCCACCCGGGACTGGTCGCGGCGATCCGGCAGGTCCGCCAGATTATCGAAATGGCCATCGGTCATCTGGTCGCGGAGCAGGTCCTGATCCGCGGACTCGTCGATCAGTTGTTGGCGGCGGCTGTCCGTGGCGGTGCCGCTGTCCTCGTCGATAAGCACGGCGGTGACGCTGTCCGCCCCCAGAGTGACGCTGCCTTCAGCGTCGCTGGCGGCGTTGAGCAGATGAACGGTGCCGCGGGCGTCCACGCTGGTGGTCGCCACCGCCACCCCTTGCTGGCGCACCTCATGGCCGGTGAGCGTGATGTCGCCTTCCGGAGAAAGAATCAGGCCATCGTTGATGACCTGGCCGGCCTCGCTGCCGGCGTCCAGCGAAGCGGCCACTTCGTTGCCCCGGGTGGTGGAGGCGGTGTTCTGTTCGGTGCCCTGTCCCTTGCGGATATAGAAATCGTCACCGGCGGCCAGGGTGGTCTGGCCCCGGTCGGTGACGATCTCGCCGCCATTGTTGACGCTGCGCCCCAGAAACATGGCGTAGCCGCCACCCTGGGTGCTGGCTCCCGGCGCCCGGGTGGTGATGCGCGCGCCAGCCTGGATATCGATATCCCCGGCGGCATCGGTGAACACAGGCTGGCTGCCTTCCGCGTCGAAGTAGATGCCCCGTTCACGAAACTGCTGGTCACTGATATCGGCGGCGGCGGCCACCAGATTACGTACGTTGACCTGACTGGAGCCGCTGAACACCACACCATTGCGGTTCACCACCATGACGGTGCCGTCGCCCTGGATGCGACCTTGAATCTGGCTGGGTCGTGCCTGCGGGTCATTGACGCGGTTGAGCGCCGCCCAATTGGATTGCTGTTCGAAGTCGACGGTGGTGTCGCGGCCGACGTTGAAGGTCTCCCAATTGAGAATGGCCTTATCCCCGGTTTGCTTCACCGTCACCGTGGTGTGACCGTCCTTGATCGACTGGCTGGGCCCTTCCGCGTTGTGCCATCCGGCGGTATCCGGATTGGCGTCCACCTTGAGCCCGCCCTCGGCCAGACCGTTGGGAATATTCGATGCGGCGTGCCGCGCCGCCTCGCGGGCCGCCTGCTGGGCGGCCCGCTGCGCGGCGAGGGTGCCGGCGGTGCGGCGCAGGTTATCGATGGAGTGACGCAGCTTCGCCGCCGCCTGCTGTTCCGCCAGGGTAGCGGCCCGGGAGCGCCCACTCACCGCAGAGGCGGACGCCTGGGCAGCAGCCCGCGCCGAGGCCTTGGCGGCCATCCAGTCCGCACCCGCCACCCGCGATCCGGCCTCCGCCACCGGCAAGGCGCCCACCGCCAGCATCAGGGCCATCGCTCGCGCCAACGGCTTGAGGGTAAAGGTGGCGTCACCGGGGCGTTTCGCCGACGGGCGCGGCGGGGCGGCATGCTTCAGCTTCATGGGGTTCTCTCAACGCGGACAAAAAGGGCCGGCCGACGTGGCAATGATCGCCGGTCTTCCTGGCATAGACGTTCCGGAACGCCGTGGAATGAACCCATTTCATGGAAAATTCATAAAGCCGGTAAAACGCGCCAGCCGTGAAATATTTCCGACATACTTCCACGCCATAATGCGAAGCTGCGCATTCATAACCGTTTCTTCCCGATCCATGACCGGACCGTTGGCGCCGTGGCCGTAGCCGCTGTTAAACGCTTTGGGGCGACCGTTTCAACCACATTGCGCCTTCTCGCAATCGGATCCCTGCTTATCGGTACCACGGTATTCGGCGACGACGACGCACGGGAATTCGACGTTCCCGCGCAGGCTCTGTCCCGTGCGCTCGAACAATTCAGCGAACAAACGGGGGTGTCGATTTTGGTGACCAGTGATCTGACCAGCGATAAGAAATCCAGCACGGCACGCGGACATTTCAGGCCGATGGCGGCGCTCACCCGGCTATTGGAGGGCACCGGACTGCGGGCGCGTCGCATCGGCCCCTCGGCCCTGACCCTGGTACCGGCTCCGGCGGCACCCGCCGCCACCGATACCGCCACCGTTCCGGTACCTTCCCTCTACGCCGCCCGGTTGCAACAGCACTTCGCCGACCGGGTTTGCCAGCGGCTTGGCGATGCATACGGTCGGATCCGCGTGGCGGTTCAGCTCTGGATCGCCGCCGACGGCACCGTCGAACGGATTCATGTGCTGGATTCCCACGACGCGCCGCGCTGGGGGGACAAGGTGCGCGCGGCGCTGGCCGGCAGTCGGCTGGCGCCGCCGCCGCCCGGCCAGCCCAATCCGGTAACGGTACTGTTGATTCCGTCGGAAGCGGCGACGCCCTGCCCGTCCTCGGGGAGCCGCTGACATGCCCGATACACTGCAACAACCGCTGCGCGATTTGTTCCTCGAACGCTACGAGGAGTTCCGACAACGGCTGCGTACACGACTGGGTTCCCATCAACTGGCGGAGGACGCCCTGCAGGAAACCTGGCTGCGCCTGGAAACCCTGCGCGGCAGCACCGTGGCGATAAAACACCCGGCCGCCTATGTGTTTCGTATCGCGCTGAACGTGGCGGAGGAACAGCGACGCAAGCAGTCCAGACTGATGACACTCGATGACGTTGAAGATCTGTATGCCATGGCCGACGAACTGGCGGACCCGGCCCGGGAAGCGCTGGGCGAACAGGAAATCCGCCTGTTCCGCCGCGCCCTGTCGGAACTGCCCCGCCGGCGCCGCGCGATTGTCACCGCGGCGCGCCTGGAAGAAGTGCCCCACGCGGAAATCGCCGCCCGCCACGGTGTGTCTCTGAGAACCGTGGAAAAGGAACTGCGCGCGGGATTGGAACACTGTTGCCGGCGCCTCGATCGTGAATACGTTCAACGTTTCGGACCCAAAAGCAAAAGGCCCTCTGAATGAACCACCCCTATGATCCCGGTCTGATGGAGGCGGACCGGATCCAGCGAGAAGCCCGGGAATGGCTGATACTGCTCGAATCCGGTCGCGCCACCGCGGCGGACGGCGATGCCTTTCGCCAGTGGTGCGCGCGCAGCCCCGCCCACGCCCGGGCCTTCTCTCACTGCCGGCGTGTCTGGCAAGGCATGGGACAGGCCGCCCGTGCCGAGCAGCAAGACGCCGAGCAGCAGCACAAGGTGGTGCCGCTCACGCCGCGCCGCGCGCCGGGCTTCAGCCGGCGGGCGTTTCTGGGCGGGGCGGTGGCCGCGTGCGCCGGCTGGGTGGCGCTGCGCTCGCCGCTGGATCTATGGCCCGGAGCCGACGTTCTGAGCGCGGATCTGTGGACCGCCACCGGCGAACAACGCCGGGTGGTACTCCCCCACACCGCCACCCTGGAGCTGAACACCCAGACCCGTATTGATCTGCGTAAAAGCGGCGACACCGTCACCGGGCTGATGCTGCGCGCCGGAGAAACCGAGGTGACCACCTCGACCACCAACCGCCAGCGCTTCACGGTGGCGGCGGGACGCGGCCGCGTGGAAGCCCGGCACGCGCGCTTCAATGTGCGCTTTACCGACGACCGGGTGCAGGTCACCTGCCTGAGCGGCGAACTGACCGTGGCCCACGGGCAGGACCGGGCGCGCCTGCAATCCGCTCAGCAGGTGGTGTACAACGAGGAAAGGCTGACCGGAGTAAAGGCGGTGAACACGGACCGGGTAAGCGCCTGGCGCGAGCGCCTGCTGGTTTTTGACGGGACCCCCCTGTCAGCGGTTGTCGAGGAAGTGAACCGTTACCGGCCGGGCCGTATTCTGCTGCTCGATGACCGCCTGGGCCGCACCCCGGTGCAAGCCTACCTGTCCCTGGACCGGCTGCAGGACTTCGCGGCACTGGTGCGCGAAGTCCATGGCGCCACCGTGCGCGATCTGCCCGGCGGCGTGCTGATCATCAGTTAGCCGGTGGGTGCGGTGTAATTCCTGAGAAACAACAGAAATTCCCGCATCAGGCGGTCCCAGAGCTCCACGGCGGTACGCAGGTACCCCTGACTGACACCGCCGGCCACCAGCACGTCCATTTCCAGAACCAGAAAATCTCCCTGCTCACTCAGGCGCCCAAAGCGTTTTCCCCGGTTCCAGGCCGTCACCATGCCTTCCGGCAACTCGCCGTCGATGCGCAGGGCGCAGCTGAGCGTAAAGTCGAGCAAACCGGTTCCGCCCTCCCGGGTGTTGCCCGGGCGTACCGCGAAACCGATCCCCTGGCTGGCGCTGAGCAACTGCCGCGTGCCGTTCTGTTCACTATCGTTGGTGCGATAGCCCGCTTCCTGCAACAGCGCGGCGACGCCGTCGAGCTCGATATCTTCGATAATGTCCTGCTTTTCACTCATTACTGGTCCCCGTCGGGTGTCGGTTTGGACTCGGCATCCGGTACCACCGCATCCACCTGATTGTTGTAAAGCCGGTCGCCGTAGGCCTGCGCCCCTTCTTCAAACTCCACCCGCGCGGAGGCCGCCAGCGGCTGGCGTAGTTTGAACAGACCACCGGCGCCCAGACTCTCGTAGGCGTCAAGAATTTCACGCCCGGCGCGGTACAACTCACCGTTGCGTGCCGCACAGGTTTCCAGCGCCTGGGCCTGTTCAGTAGCGCGCCGCGCCAGCTGCCGGCGTTCCACTTCCTTGTCGCGGGCCATGCCCAGCAATTGGTCGTAGGCGTCACGCACTTGCTGATTGCGTTCGCGGCTTTCCGCCAACCGGCCAGCGCTGGCCCGGCGCTGAGCGGCCAGCTTCTTGTCGCTGTCACTCAGGTGCGCTTGCATCGCCGCCAGCTTCTCCTCGGCGGCGCGGCGCTCCGCTTCGGCACGGGCCGCCCGCGCCTCCCATTGCGTCTGTTGGGAGCGCAACGCTTGCAACTCCTGCCGATTACTGCGCAATTCAGCACGCAGGCGCTCTTCCAGGCTTTGCCCGGTCTGGGCGAGGCCCGGCAGGCTCAAGACCAGGCACAGGCCAGCCACAAAGAACCGCGGCGTCGGCCGCCACCCTGGGTTTGCATTGGTCATGACATTCCTCCGGCGTCTCTCTCAGAAGCGCGCATTGAGCTCCAGTTGCAACACATCGATGGCGAAGGGCTGACCATAAACCTCTTCGGCGCTCAACCAGCGGCCACGGGTGGAGAGCCGGTCGGTAAAGGCGTAGGCGCCACCCAGGAAATAACCCTTGGCGTTGGTGCCACCGAGGTGGAAAGTGGAATCGTTGAAACCGTCCGGCAGCGCATCCGGCTCGATATACTTGTAGCCCAGGAACATCTGCCAATCACCGGAACGCTTCAGATCCAGGCCTTCGCCAAAGGCGGCCTGCAGCATCCAGGCGTCGGACCCGCTTTCCAGCTCGCCATTGAAGTCGAAGTTGTTGTAAATCTGGCCTTCGGAATGTTCCAGCATTTCGTCTTCGTCGTAGGCCAGGTTGTGCACATAATTGGCGGCCATGCGCAACTGGTAATCGCGGAACAAAGACGTGTCCCAGCGCAGGTTGATGTCCAGCAATTGGAACTCCGAGGCCAGGCCCACCAGCTGCGGCTGGGCGGTGGCGGCTTCATTACCAGGTTCCAAAGCGATGTCACGCAACAGGAAAACGGTGTTGCCTTTTTGCATGAAGGCCGGTGCCGACCAGTCGGTGTCGCAGGTCTGATAATCCAGATACAGGAAACACTGCTGTGAACGCTGCCCACGAATATTGTCGAAGTCGTAATAGGCCACCGCCGCCAGCAGGCTATTCTGGTCGGTAAAGCGCCAATTCACACCCAACTGGGCGCCGAACAGCCACTTGTCCTCGCTTTCCGTTTTGTTTTGTTCGTCGGAGGGAAAGTCATCGGACAGATATTCCAATGGGAAGGCCCCCAGCGTGCCGAAAAAGCCGCCGCCCCGGGCCATGCCGGTACCGCGCCAGGCCGCCGAGACGCCATCGAAGGCCAGCTCATCGGAATACAGAATATCGGTGGACACAAACGGATTGTCGGCGCGGCCCGCGGTGAAACTCCAGGCGCCCGGTGTCCAGCGGATATGGGCGCGGTCCAGCCAGATGTCCTTTTTGCTCAGCCCGCCGCCGAGTGTCTGGGTGGTGGATACCGGGCTGTCGCTGCTGCCCGTGGCCAGCCGCACACCGGCGCTCCATTGCTTGCCCAGTTCCGCTTCCAGACCGAAACGGGCACGAATGCGCATGAGGTTCTCGCGATCCTTACGAGTGTTCAGCAATGGAGGAAGAGTATCGTCGTCAAGACGCACGTCGTACTTATCCTCGTTCCACTCCTGGAAATCGACAATCAGGTCGCTGTTGTCGTCGGCCAGGAAGCGGGACTCATTGCGCACTCGCACGTCACCGGACAGGGTGATGCGCGAAGCCCAATCCGGGACGGTATTCGGCGCCGCCCAGTTTTCCCGTCGGGCCTGCGCCATCACTTCTTCCTTGACCTCCTCGCGGATGCCTTCGCGCACGGTCTCCGGGATGTACGGTACCCGCACATCGCCTTCTTGCACCTGGGGCTGCCGACGCTGTTCCGCCAACGCATCGCGGCGGGCCTGGTCCAGCAGCCCCTGGGCCTGGACTTCGGTGATCACGCCCTGCTCCACCAACAAGCGGATCAGGTGTACCGTGGTATTGCCCGACACCGACGGCGTCTCCGGTTCCGGGGTCTGTGCCCGGACCGGGCCGGCCAGCGTGGCGGCCACCGCCACGGCCAGGGTCCAGCGAGAAATTTGCCTGTTCATGCTATCGGCTCCTGAAAGAAGTCTTAGGGAGGGCGGCCGGCGGGTCATCCCGGACGGCGCCCTTGCAGGGACATGTGCACCGGCAACGTCAGCGACGCGGGCGGCTTCTGGTCGAGCGGTTCGAGCTCGCGCAGAGCGGCGGCGATGCGCCGGTCCACGTCCTCGTCACCACTGGATTCCAGTACCTGTACCCGGGTCACCCGACCGTCCGGGTCGAGCCACAAATTGACCTCCAATCGGTAGCTCAGATGCCGGATGTCACGGTCTTCGCGCAGCCGCCGTTGAAAGGCGTAGGACAGGTACTGACCATAGGTCGCATTACCCACGCCGGCCCCGGATCCGCCCCGGCCGCCGCCACTGCCGGCGGCGATATTGAAGTCATCTCCGCCGGCCTGGGCCTCGCCATCGATCTGCATGGCCTCGGAGAGATCCTGGGACGGTGACGGCGGCTCTTCCGGCGTTGGCTCTTCCACCGGCGTGGGCTCCGGCACCGGCTCCGGCTCCACCACTTCCTCCGGTTCCGGTTCCGGCTCGGTTTGCTCCTCCGGCGGCGGAGGCGGCGGTAGCGGCACGATCATGTCCGGCTTTGGGACCTGCCGTTGCACGCCTGCGCTGTCGTGGGCCCACCGCCACAGCAGTACGCCCAGTACCACCAGCGCCAGCAACACCGCCAGCGGCCAGGCCAGGGCGGCGAGGCGTCGCTGCCGCGCCGTCCGCGTCCGGCTCGATTTGCGTGATTGGTGTGGCATCTCGGTCGGATCCGTTCCAGTCAGTTCTTCGGTTTGCCGGTCACCAGGCCCACCTGGGCAAGCTCCAGGCGACGCAGGATGTCGAGCACTTCCACCACTTTCTGGTACTGCACCGCCGCGTCACCGCGCACCACCACCGGAAAATCCGGATGGGTGGCCTTTTCCGTACGCAGGCGGTCCTCGAGCTCATCCAGGGTCACCGGGTAGGCGTCGAGAAAAATCTGGCCATCGTTGTCCACCGATACCGCCTTGGTCTTCGGCTCCGACAACGACACCGACGCGCTGGCCTTGGGCAGATCCACCTGAATACCGGCCACCTGGGCGGTGGCGGTGAGGATGAACATCACCAACACCACCATGAGCACATCCACCAGGGGTGTGATGTTGATGCCGTCGACCGGACCGTCCTGCTCGTCGTCATCCATGGATGCTTTTACTGAAGCCATGTCGCTCTCCTTACACCAGGGCGTCGTGTCGGGTGCCGGCGGTGCGGTCGTCGGCGTGGTGGACCACGCCGGCCCCGGCACCGCGCAGCTCGGCCAGGCGGGTAACGAACTCGTCCAGAAAAACGCGCATGTCGGAGCTGATGTCGCGGTTGCGACCGTTCAGGCGGTTGTAGGCGAACAGCGCCGGGATCGCCACGAACAGGCCGGCGGCGGTGGCCAGCAGCGCGGCGGCCATCCCCGGCGCCACCGCGTTGATGTTCACGTTGCCGGCCATGGCGGTGCCGAGAAACACCACCATGATGCCCAGCACCGTGCCGAGCAGGCCGATATAGGGGCCGCCGGCGATGGCGTTGGAGAGCACCCCCAGCCGATGGCCCAACGCACGGTTCTCATTAGTGCGAACCGCGTCCATGGAGGCGCGGATCGCCTCCAGCGTTTCCGAGGAAATGCGATCGGTATCGGCGCCCTGTTCACGGCGAATCCGCAGTTCGCGAACCGCCACCTGGTAGAGGCGCCACAGCGAGGAGTATTCCAGACGCTCGCCCAGGGCCCGGTCGTCCGCCAGCTTCTCCAACCGCGTGCCGACCCCGGCAAAAACTTCGCGAAATTCGGCGTTGGCTTCGTCGGTGCGCCGTGCCTGGCGGAACTTCTGGAACATCACCACCCAGGTTTGCAGCATCATGATCGCCAGCACCCCGATGATGACCCAGGCATCCACCGGTACCGATGCCAGCAGGAAGCCCAGCGCGCCAAAGCCGAAACCGGATTGCTCCTCGTCGACGCCGAACGTCAGCAGGCTTGCCCGCGGACCCTGGGACAGGGCGCTGGCACGGATCAGCGCGGGGGAACGCTCGACGCGGGACAGGCGCACCTCGTCCATGGCCCCGCTAAAGCCGGCGACCGTGGCGGGCGTCTCGCTTTCCGCGCCGGCCCCCGCGGCGAGCTCGCCGGAACCGTCTTCTCCGACGCCTTGCGCCCCATCGGTGATGGCACCCGGATCAACCGCCGCCTGATCGCCAAGCGGATCGCCGCCCAGGGCGGCGGCGCCATTGAAGGCCGGCAAGGCGACGGCCATGCGACCCGCCGGCTGGCCGTTGAGATAGAGAGTCACGCCCCGGGCACCGACGGTGACCGCCAGATGCTGCCATTGATCGGCGACCAGCGGCTGACCGGCGCGCGCACGCTGACCGTTGATCGCCACAAACGGCACCCCGTTATCAATGCCGATCAGCAAGCTGTTGCCGGCGTCCCGGCGCAGATAGAGGGCCTGCTCGCCGGCCGCCTGCGGTGCCTTGATCCAGGCGCTGAAGCTGAACGCGCCGCCGGCGCCAATCGCCAGTGACGGGGCCGCCGGCAACATCAGCGGCTCGCCACTGAAGCGGGCGGCCTGACCGATCACACCAGCCGTGGAGGCCGGTACCGGGCTATCGGAGTCGTTGCCGTAGGCCGTGGCATCGCTCGCCGTAGCGCCCGGCGCGCCGTCGAAGTGGTACACCCCGGCGTAGTCCGCATCGTAGACCTGGCTGTCGCCGGGCGCCGGCGCTTCGGCGTTGCCGTAGTACATCCAGATGTCCTGGCGGGCGCCGCCCTGCACCTCCGGCACATCCACCCAGATGTAGGCCACGCCCAGCAGAGCGTCAAAGCTCTCAATCCGGTGGCTGAAAACGGTCTCGTCATCCGCCGAGACGAAGCGAATGTCAGCGCCGTTCTCTCGCACCCCATCGAAGCTGAAGTTGCCCGTATGCAGGCGCACCAGCACCGGCATGCGGCCCACCGGCTCACTGATGTCCGCGCCCGCCGAAGTGGTGTCGATGGTGATTTGTTTCCGGTAACTCCAGTCTTCCTGCCACCAGGCCTGTGCCAGGGAAGGCGCCAGCGCCCCCAGGCAGGACAGGATAAAGACGAGCAAACGTTGTCGCATGGTCAGGCACTCCGAAGATAACTCTGTAATTCGTGTGGTTTGGATGGTCCCGGGTAGTTAAAAACGCGCGGTCACGCTGAAATGAACACGCGGGTCGTATTTTTCCGTATCGCCGGTTTCCAGCAGCGGGTAGCCCAGGTCCACGGAGCCGCTGAGAAAATCCCAGAGCTGAGCGCGGGCGCCGACACCGACGCTGGCCAGATCAAACCGGTAGTCCTGCTCCGGCAGCGGGTCCTGCAGTCTCAGCCAGGCGCCTTCACTGAAAACGTGGAAACGCAACAATCGCCAGGGATTGCCAAACCAGCTATCCAGCGACGGCGTACGCAATTCCAGGCTGGCCAGATAACCCTCATCACCAGCCTGCTCCGCGGCCAGGTAACCACGGACCGTGCCGGCGCCGCCGACCGCGAACTGTTCATTGGAGACCAGCGGTCCCGAGGCGAACTGGCTGGACAGCTTGCTTGCCAGCACCCATTCATCCAGCTGCCATTCCAGAGAGGCGTCGGCCTTGAACAGGGCGAAATCCGGGCTCGCCTGGTAGCGCTTGTCATCGAACTCCTCCCAGCCGCTGCCCCCGGAGGGGACCTCATCGGAAGCCGTCACCACACTGAGATTGATGTAGCCCTGATGGTGATCGGTGAAGAAGTAGCCGTTATAAGCAAAGGTAAAAGGCGCGTACTCCAACGGCACATCGTCCTCGCTCTGACCAAAGACCAGGGATTCCGTGAAGTCCTTGAAATCGATCCCCGCGGAGAACGAATGCCCCCAGGTGCCGTTGAACGGCAGGCTGTAGATCAGCGAAACACCGACGGAGTGGCCCTTGCCCACCACATTGGTGCCACCCACGGTGGCCACGTCGCTGTCGGAGATATAGCCGTTGACGCGGGTGGACCAGCGTTCCGCCAAGGGCGCTTCGTAGCTGGCGGACCACACCTCCGCGTTGTCGGTATCCTGCGGCGCGGTAAAAAAGGTCAGCGAGGCGCTGTGCCCCTTCTGCCAGAGATTGGCATGCGAGAGAGTGGCGATGGTGCGCAGCTTTTCGGTGTCCGCGCTGTAATCGTTATTGGCGGTAAGGCTGGCGTTCCAGGGTCGCCGATCCTCCACCGACAGGTCCACGTCCATGGTCCCCGGAATCCGTCCCTCCTTGACCAAGGGCATGACCTGGCGCTTGCCGGAACGGTTTACCCGGGTGAGCTGCTCCTGAACCAGTTCGAAGTCCGGCACCGCCCCCTCGCTCAGGGCCGGCACGTCCCGGCGGATCGCCAGCGGCGAGTGGTAGCGTGAGCCGACCACCCGCACCCGCCCCACCGTGACCTCCGTCACCAGCAGATAGACCACGCCCCCGGACACCTTCTGCTCCGGCAATTCCACATACACCGATTGGTAGCCGCGTTGCTGATAGACTTTCTGCAGCGCCTCCCGGGCCTGCTGAATATGATCAAGGGTTTTGTCCGGGCCCAGGAACGGATAGACCGTGCGCTCGATGTCGCGGTTGTCCAGAACGGTATTGCCGCGCACGATGTACTCGTTAATGGTAACGGTGGCCACCGCGGGCAATTCGTCATCGGCCCTCGCCGTCGTCGGACTCAGCCATAGATGCAGGCTCAGCCATAGAAGGACGAACAGCCTTGCCTCCCCCCTTGCGATCAAACCTGGCATTCTTCCGTGCGCATTGAACATGAATAAAACCCGGCGCTAAAAAAGGTGCCACGGCGTCGTTCATCCCGAAGGCCCCATTGATCGACGACCGCCACCGAAATATCCACCGGCTAAAAACCGGTGATCCAGTTAACACTTTTTAAGATGCCACCCGAGCGCCACGACCGAAGCTTTGTCACCAAAAATTCATCAATAAAAAAAGGCCGCCGCCGGCCTGGGGAACGCTCGCCGACGACGGCCACCTGATTGCCGACCGTGGTCACCGATCCGCGGCGGGAAAAGTGAACATGCTCCGATCAACAAAGAGAGAGAGTGTTTCAGAACGGGGAAACCGCAAAGCGGTCATGAAAAGTTCACGAAAAGTGCGGGCTTCGACATTGCCGTGGACGTCCTCAGAACGCAGGCTCGGCGTTCACCAAAGTGAGGGCGTTGCGATGGGGCTATACGGGAAAAGCCGGCGGAGCGTGCTGAGCACCGTGGCGCTGATGCTGCTAGCAGGGCTGGCCGCCACCCGGGCGGGTGCCGACAAAACGGAACAGGTCGAGGCCGGATACCCCTGCGTAACCGTGGAGGTAGACGGGCACCGTGCCCTGCCGCTGGACTGTTTGCAGCAGCGCATGACGCCCTCCGACGGCGCCCGGGGGGGCGCGCCGGCGAGCTTCGGCTCGGAAGACATCGTGCGGCAAACGCCTAACCGGATCGGTCAGTTCAGCCGCTCAGCACTGCGCAATCGCATGGGCAACACCCTGGGCCACGGAGTCCGGCCGCAACGACCGGAACGCCCGCCGCCCGGCCGCTACTGAGCGCGACCGGCCACCTCGGTACCGCCCTGCCCCGGCGCCGGGAAATCGAAATAGGCCGCGTACTGGTTCCGGAAACGGGTCAGCTCGTCGTTCGCCAGTTGGCCCTTGGTGGGCAGCGCCGCTTCCATGGCGTTCACCGGACGGCCATTGAGGCGCAGTTCGTAGTGCAGGTGCGGGCCGGTGCTGCGACCGGTGTTGCCGCTGTCGGCGATCACCTGACCCTGCTCGACGGTATCGCCGGCGTGCACCATCAGCTTGCTGAGGTGCATGTAGCGGGTCTGGTAGCCGTTGCCATGGTCCAGCACCAGGTAGTTGCCGGCCAGGGCGCCACGGGTGGCGCGGCGTACCACGCCGTCCGCCGGGGCTTCCACGGCGGTGCCCACCGGCATGGCGAAATCGGTGCCGTAATGGGGGCTGATGCGGCCGGTGATCGGGTGGTGGCGGTGCAGATTGAACGGCGAGCTGATGCGGTAACGCAGGTTCTGGGCGTAGGGGTAACGCCAGAAGCTGGGCAGCAGGCTGGTGCCGTCCGGCTTATAGAAGCGGTCGTCGTCGAAGCGGGCGGCACTGGCCCGCAGGCGCGCGCCCTGATAATCGAAGCCCATCAGTTTGGCGGAGTAGGCACGCTCGCTGCCTTCCAGGTTCTCCACGTCCACCAGCACCGAGAAACGGTCGCCGCGGCGGGCCTGGCGGCCCAGGGGCAGCAGTTCGGCGAGCTGGGCGCTCACCGAACCGGCGGCGCCGGCCAGATCCGGCTGCGCGGCCAGCGCGGCGCCCAGGGAACTCTGCACCACGCCGGTAATGCGGACCCGGTGGCTGGTGCGGGCTTTTTCCAGGGGCCGCGCGCTGATCGAATCCGCCTCCAGATTCCACTGGTAGCCGCGCGCCTCGTTCTCCCACAGCCGCAGCGCCAGCAGGTTGCCGTCACTGTCCGCTCGCCATTCCAGATGCTGGCCGGGGCGCAGGCGGTTGAGCAACTCGCCGTGCTCGGCGGTCTCGATCAGCCGGTAGAGGGTGGCGGCGGGCAGCTGCCATTGCTCTTTCCACAGGTGGGTCAGGTAATCCCCGGGGGCGATGGTGTAGTGCTCCCAGGGCAACGGCGCCGGGGCCGGGTCCAGGTTGTGGAAGTCGGTGTCGGCGGCCAGCCGCAGCAGCGACTGTTCGGTCATCGGCGGCAGTTCCGGGCGCGGGTGGTAGCGCCACCAGAAGGCCACCGACAGGGCGATCAATAACGGTGGCAAAAGAAGGCCAAGCGGCGGCCGGTTCAGGGCTTTCGCCGTAATCTCGGGCATGAGGGTCCCCGGGACGCAAAAAATGGATCGGAGAATGTTAGAGGAATGTAATACCCCAAGGGAAGCCCGAAGGCCGGATCAGAGGGTACTCAGGTCCACGCTCACATGGGCGGCCACCACCTTCCAGCCGTCGGCGAAGCGTACCCAGGTCTGCATCTGCCGGCCCACCCGCTCGCTGACACCGTCCCGGAACTGGGTGCTCACCGTGGCGCAGTCATCACTGAAAGTGGTGATCACGGTGTTGAACAGCTTGCGGCCGGGGCCCACCGGCTGGCACTGGCGCCGGTAGCGGGCAATCTCGTCGCCGCCGTGCAGGTTTTCCGCCACGCCGTAGCGCACCGTGGCGGCGTGGTCCCAGAAGTAGCCGTCCAGCACCGCCAGGTTGTTGTCCAGCAGGGCCCGCTCGTAGTCCTCGAAGGCGGTGCGTACTTCCGCCACTACCCGGGGCCGGTTGATCTCCGGTGAAGCGTTCATATCAGAGTTCCTTGTTCCGCAAAGCCGCCCGCAGGGCGGTCAGTCCGGCCACCTGGCCGACGATGCCGCCCTGGGCGACGACCATCTCCAGGGTGGCCCGTTTGAAGTCGGGGAAATAACTTTCCGTGGCGTCCTCGATCAGCAGGCCGCGATAGCCCCGGTCGCAGGCTTCGCGCATGCTGGTCTGCACGCACACTTCGGTGGTAACGCCGGCGAACAGCAGGGTCTCGATGCCGGCCTCGCGCAGCCTCTGGTCCAGGCCGGTGGCGTAAAACATGCCCTTGCCGGGCTTGTCGATCTGCCACTCGCGGTCCAGCGGCGCCAGCTCCGGCACGATCTGGTTGCCCGGTTCGCCGCGGATCAGGATGCGGCCCATGGCCCCCGGGTCGCCGATGCGCAGGCCCGGCTTCCCCTGTTGGTGCTTGGCCGGCGGACAGTCGGACAAATCCGGGGCGTGGGATTCACGGGTGTGGATCACGGTAAGGCCATGGTGGCGGGCCAGAGCCAGCAAGTCCGCCACCACCGGTACGATGGCGCGCAGCGGCGTCACGTCGTTGCCCAGGGCGGCGCCGAAACCACCGGGATCGAGAAAATCCCGCTGCATGTCGATCACCACCAGCGCGGTGCTGGCGGGTTCAAAACAATAGGGCCCGGGGCGGGCGTCCACCTGGATCATGACGCCTCCCGGTGGCCGCCGCCGGCCATATGCGCGCCCAGTTCGGCGCGGTCCGCGTCGCCGGCGGCGGTTTCGAACACCAGCTCGCCGTCGTGGATCACCAGGATACGGTCCGCCAGCTCCAGCAGTTCATCCAGATCCTCGCTGAGCAGCAGCACGGCGGCGCCCCGGTTGCGGGCGTTCATCAGACGCTGGTGAATCAGCGCCACGGAATTGAAGTCCAGACCGAACACCGGGTTGGACACGATCAGCACCTGGACCTGGTCGGTGAGCTCCCGGGCCAGCACCGCCCGCTGCACATTGCCGCCGGAGAGCGTGCCGATGGGCCGGTCCGGGTCCGGCGGCGTCACCTGAAAGCGCTCGATCAAACCGCGCGCCTGCTCACGCATGGCCTTGCGGCTGACCCGCCAGCCCTGGCGCCGGATCGGTGCCCGGTCGAAGGTGCGCAGGGCCAGGTTCTCGGCCACCGACAGATTGGCCACGCAGGCATTGCGCAGCGGCTCCTCCGGCAGGCTGTGCACGCCCCGCGCCAGCATCTGCTTGCGGGTGGCGTGATACGGTTCGCCGTGCACGCGCACCGCGCCGGCTTCGCGCTTGCGCTGGCCAAGCAGCGCTTCGGTGAGTTCCCGCTGGCCATTGCCGGAGATGCCGGCCACCCCCAGGATCTCGCCGGGGCGCACTTGAAAGGAGGCGCCGTGCACGGCGCGCACGCCCTTATCGTTGTTCACCTCCAGGCCGGCCACTTCCAGAGCCGGGGCGCGATTGCGATCCACCGGCGGCCGTTCGCCGGCCACGGTGCGGTCGTCGCTGCGCCCCATCATCCATTCCGCCAGGGCCTCCGGCGTGGTGTCCGCCACCTTGCAGCTGCCCACCAGGGCGCCCTTGCGCAGCACCGTCACGTCGTCGGCGAAGGCGGTCACCTCGCGAAACTTGTGGGTGATCATCAGCACCGACACCTGGCCGGCATGGGCCAGGTCGCGCATCAGGCCCAGCACTTCGTCCGCTTCCTGGGGGGTGAGCACCGAGGTGGGTTCGTCAAGAATGATCAGACGCCGGTCCAGGTACAGCTGCTTGAGAATTTCCAGCTTCTGTTTTTCCCCGGCGGCCAGTCCGGCCACCGGGCGCTCCGGGTCCAGCTTGAACGGCATCTTTTCCATGAAAGCACGCAGCCGCTCGCGCTCCGCTTTCCAGTGAATGCGCGCCGGCAGGTCACCCCGCGCCAGCACCAGGTTCTCGGCCACGGTGAGGCCCGGCGCCACGGTGAAATGCTGGTAGACCATGCCGATGCCCAGGCCGTGAGCGTCCCGGGGCAGGCGCACCGCGTACTCCCGGTCGTCCACCAGAATGTTGCCGTCGTCCAGGGGCGCATAGCCCACCAGCCCTTTCACCAGCGTGCTTTTGCCGGCGCCGTTCTCGCCCAGCAGGGCGTGCACGGTACCGGCGCGCACGGTCAGCGACACCTTGTCCAGGGCCCGAAAGGTGCCGAAGGTTTTGCTGGCGCCGATGGTTTCCAGCTTCAGGGCACGCATCTCACAGCGCTCCCAGGCCGTCGAGCAGCGCGCCGGAGTCGGACACGCTGCCGAACACGCCGCCCTGCATCTTCACCATCTTGATGGCGGCGTCGTGGTTGCCTTTGTCCGTGGCGCCGCAGCAATCTTCCAGCAACAGGCATTCGAAGCCCCGATCGTTGGCCTCGCGCATGGTGGTGTGCACGCACACGTCGGTGGTGATGCCGGTGAGAATAATATTGTCGATGCCCCGGGTGTTGAGGATCAGTTCCAGATCGGTGGCGCAGAACGAGCCCTTGCCGGGCTTGTCGATGATCACCTCGCCGTCCAGGGGCGCCAGCTCCGGAATGATGTCCCAGCCCGGCTCACCGCGCACCAGGATGCGCCCGCAGGGGCCGGCGTCGCCGATACCGGCGCCGATCCGCTGGGAACGCCAGCGTTTGTTGGCGGGCAGATCGGCCAGATCCGGACGGTGCCCTTCGCGGGTATGGATAATCAGGAAGCCCCGTTCGCGCAGCGCCGCCAGCACCTTCTTGATCGGCTCGATGGGCGCCCGGGTGAGGGACAGGTCGTAGCCCATGCTGTCCACGTAACCGCCCTTGCCGCAGAAGTCGGTCTGCATATCGATCACGATCAGCGCCGTGTTGTCCGGGCGCAGGTCGCCGTTGTAGGGCCAGGGGTAGGGATCGGCGGTGATGAAGTGCTCGCTCATATCAGTGTTCTCCTGGCGTGTAAGTGCGCTGCGGCGGCGCGAAGCCGCAGGCGCTGCCGTCGGTGTGCTTGACGTTGTCTTCCCAGGGCAGCCGGTAGCGGCCCGCCGCCAGGTCCCGCATGTAGGTGTAGGGGCAATCGCCGGCGCCGCCTTTTACCGCCACATAGCCGCGGTGGCCGAACTGGTAGATGTTGTTCTCCACGCCCCAGTGCTCGCGGGCCTCGCGCACCAGGTCCGGGCGCAGCTCGCAGCAGACGATTTCGTCGGCGCGGCCACTGCCCTCCACCAGGGGCACGCCGTCGAAGTTGACGAACATGGCCTCGCCCATGGAATCGAAGGTGCCGTCGGAGCCGCACATGCAGACGCTGGCGGTCTGCATCAGGTTGGTGAAGGCGTTGGCCTGGTTGGTGATCTTCCAGGAATGGCGGATCGGCGCCGTGTAGCCGGCGGTGCGGATCATGATCTCGGCACCCTTGTAGGCGCACTCCCGGGCCATCTCCGGGAACATACCGTCATGGCAGATAATCAGCGCCAGGGTGGAACCGTTGGGCCCTTCGCACACCGGAATACCCTGGTCGCCGGGCTCCCAGGGTTCCACCGGCACCCAGGGGTGCATCTTGCGGTAGTAGAGTTTCAGCTCACCGGTGTCGTCGATGATCAGCCCGGAGTTGAACGGGTTGCCATTGGGGTTGGCTTCCATGATCGAGAAGCAGCCCCAGATCTTGTGGTCGATGCAGGCTTGCTTGAGCGCCGCCACTTCCGGGCCGTCCAGGTCGCACAGGATGTCCGGCGAGGTGTCCATGGACAGGCCGTGCAGGGAATATTCCGGAAACACGATCAGGTCCATTTCCGGCATGGAGCGCCGGGCCTTGCCGATCATCTCGATCACTCGTTGCGTCTGTTGCCAGAGCTGGTCGCGGGTATGGGGATCGGGCAACGCCAGTTGCGCCAGCCCCATCACCACGCCGTTGGGGGTTTTGTTCAAACCGGAGAGTCCGCTGGACATGGGAGTACCTTCTCTCTTGGGTTATCGGTTCAGGCTGAGTTCGCCGGGCGCGCCACTGAGGGTGCGGTCCGGTCGGCAGGTGATCACCATCACCGCCAGGGTCAGCACATAGGGAATGGCGTTGAACAGGTAGTAGCCCCAGCCAATGCCGATGGCCTGCAGGGCCGGGCCCACGGCACCGGCGGCGCCGAACAGCAACGCCGCCCACAGGCAGTTGATCGGTTGCCAGCGGGCGAAGATCACCAGCGCCACCGCCATCAGGCCCTGGCCGCTGGACAGCCCCTCGTTCCAGCTGCCCGGGTAGTACAGCGACAAATAAGCGCCGCCCACGCCGGCCAGAAAGCCGCCCACGCCGGTGGCCACGATGCGCACCCCGGCGGCCCGGTAACCGAGCGCCTGGGCGGAGTCCTCATGGTCGCCCACCAGCCGCAGCACCAGGCCCCAGCGGGTGCCGCGCAGGCCCCAATGCAACACGAAGGCCAGCGCCACGCCGATAAAGAACAGCACGTTCACGTTGAGCGCCGAGCGCACCCGGGTGTCGTCGCTCCAGAAGCCGAGCGGAATGGAGGGCAGCATGGGCGCGCTGGGCTGGATGAAATCCTTGCCCAAAAAGAACGCCAGGCCGGTGCCGAACAGAATCAGGGCAATACCAAAGGCGATGTCGTTGACCCTTGGCAGCGAGCAGATCACACCGTGCACCAGCCCCAGGGCCAGCCCGGACAGGCCGGCGGCCAGCACCCCCAACCAGGGGGAGCCGGACAAATAGGACACCGCGTAGCCGGTCATCGCCCCGGTGACCAGAATGCCTTCCAGGCCCAGGTTGATGCGCCCGCCCTTCTCGGTGAGGCATTCCCCGAGGCTGACGAACAGGAACGGCGTGCCCACGCGGATGGCGCCGGCCAGCAGGGCCAGCAGAAAAATCGACAGTTCCGACTCAGCCATGACTGACCTCCGTGGTGCCGGTGCGGGACGACGGCGCCGCGATCCAGTGACCGCGCAGCCACAGGCGCCAGTCCAGAGTGCGGCGGGTGAGCGCCTCCCAGGCCAGCAGGTTGATGAACAGAATGCCCTGCAGAATCAGAGTGGTGGCGTCGGGCAGACCCAGGCGCCGTTGCAGCAGGCCGCCGCTGGCTTCCAGGCCACCGAGCAGAATCGCGCAGACGATAACGCCCAGCGGGTGATGGCGGGCGGCGAACGCCACCAGGATGCCGGCGGTGCCGTAGCCGGAGATCAGCGCGGTATTGGCGCTGCCCTGCACGGCGCTGACTTCGTACATGCCGGCCAGGCCGGCGGCGGCGCCGCCCAGCACACAGGTGAGCAGCACCAGCCGGTCCACCGGCAGGCCGAGCATGCGTGGCGTGCGCGGGTTGCCACCGACGATGCGCAGGGAAAACCCCACCACGCTGTAGCGCACAAACACCCAGGCCAGCACGCAGGCGACCACGCCGGCCACCAGCCCCCAATGCACATAGAAGCTGTCGCTGATCACGCCGATCTGATAGCCGCCGTCCAGCGGCGGCGTGGACGGTTTGTTTAAACTGTTGGGGTCGCGCAGGGGCCCTTCCACCAGATGGCGGAAGATCGCCAGGGCGATGTACGACAGCAGCAGACTGCCGATGGTCTCGTTGACGCCGCGCTTCTGCCGCAACCAGCCGCTCAGGCCGATCCACAGGCCGCCGGCCAGCATCGCCGCCACGCCCATGGCGATCAGCATCGGCCAGGCCGGCAGCGCCGGCAGCCACAGCGGCGTCACCGCCGCCGCCAAACCGCCGAGCACCAGCGCGCCTTCACCGCCAATGATGATCAGACCGGCGCGGGCCGGCAGCGCCACGCACAGCGCCGTAAGCATCAGCGGCGCCGCGCGCATCAGGGTGTTTTCCCAGGCGAACATGGAACCGAAGGCGCCTTCGAACACCAGCGGCCCGGCCTGCCAGGCGGGCTGGCCCTGAATCAGCAGAAACAGGATGAACAGCACCGCCGTGGTGAGCATCGCCAGCAGCGTGGGCAGCACCGGCAGCGCCAGCACCGCCGCCCGACCGAGCCAGGGCTTCAACATGACGGGCTCCCCCCGTGGAAAGGATCAGAGCTGGCCACGCACGCCCTCCACCAGATAGTCCATGCGCTCCAGTTCCACGGCGGTTTGTTGGTAGTCAGTGCCGTCGGCGATCACCACCTGGCCCTGATTGTTCTTCAGCGGGCCGCCGAAGATCACGTAGTCACCGCTGAGCATTTTCGCCTTCACCGCGTCCGCGTTCTTTTTCGCTTCGGCGCTCACCGCCGGCCCATAGGGCGAGGTTTTGACGAACCCTTCCTTGAGGCCGCCGCGCAGGAAGTTGATCATCGGCTCGCCGTTCATGGCCGCCTTGACGTGTTCCTGGTAGGGCGTCACCCAGTTCCACTCCGCGCCGGTGAGGTAGCCTTCCGGCGCCAGCTGCGCCTGGCTGGCGTGGTAGCCGCAGGTCATGACGCCGCGTTTCTCGGCGGTTTCCACCAGCACCTTGGGGCCGTCCACGTGGCAGGTAATCACGTCACAGCCACTGTCGATCAGGCTGTTGGTGGCTTCCGCTTCCTTCACCGGCATCGACCAGTCACCGGTGAAAATCACCGAGGTGGTGATGTCCGGGTTCACCGAGCGAGCGCCCAGGGTGAAGGCGTTGATGTTGCGCAGCACCTGGGGAATCGGCTTGGCGGCCACGAAACCGAGCTTGGCGGATTTGCTCATATGGCCGGCCACCACGCCGTTCAGATACTGGCCCTCGTCGATGTAGCCGAAGAAGCTGCCCACGTTCATCGGGTGCTTGCCCTTCTCCCAGAGGCCGCCACAGTGGGCGAAGCGGGTGTCGGAGAAACGCTGCGCCACTTTCAATACGTGCGGGTCGAAGTAGCCGAACGAGGTGGGGAAAATCAGGCTGGCGCCATCCTGGCGAATCATCGCTTCCATGGCGCGCTGCACCGCCACCGTCTCCGGCACGTTCTCCTGCTCCACCACCGTGACCCCGGGCATCTTCTTGACCAGGGCGGCGGCTTCCGCGTGGGACTGGTTGTAGCCGAAGTCATCGCGGGCGCCCACGTACAGGAAGCCCACGGTGATCTCTTTCTGCGCCGCGCGCAGCGGGTTGAACGGCAGCGCCGCGGCGGCGCCCAGCAGGCCGGCGGCCTTGATGAAGTTACGGCGATTGATGTGCGACATGATGAGGCGTCCTTTAACACTGACCTTGGATGGAAGGCGCCGCCGGGCGACGCGCGAAGGTTGAGTGCATCCTGGAATGCATGCTGGTATACAAGTAAGCAGCCTTCATGCCATTCGCGGTAAACCCCTTAAAAACAAGGCTTTCCCGCGAAATCACCGGTTCTCGCCAAACACCCCGCGCACTGCTTGTGTGCAAAACCGCGCGCCGCGCACCAGCGGCGCGCACCGTCTTCCGTCCCGCGACGCCCAGGCAAATGTCCGTCACCGCCGGGGTGTCGCCGCGCGGGCAGCAGCTCATGATCCGCTCTCCACGATCACCGCCAGCGGGCCGCCGCCGTCCGGGCCCTGGTGCTCGGCGCCGCCGGACACGAACAGGGCCAGGTCGCCGGTGCGCCCGCCCAGCACCCCGCCCACCAGGGCGCGGGCGTGGCGGGTGGCGTTGATGTCGCTGTCGTCCCACATGGTGTGGCGGCGCCCGCGGATTTCGCCGCTGCGGGACGGCTCCGCCTTGGCCAGCAGCGCCACCAGTTGGCCGTCGCCCAAGGTGGCCCGGGCGCGCTCCAGGGCCTCGCCGTCCAGCGCGTCGGCCATCACGTCGTGGCCGATGCGCAGGGCCGGGTCCCAGCCAGGTGCATTGCCCAGCACCAGGATTTCGTTGCGCATCAGCTCAATGCCGGCGGAGGTGCTGGCGCGGCCGGACCACAGCGCGAAGTCATGGCAGACGGCGGCGTCACTGAGCGCGCGCTCGTCCACCTCGCCCAGGGCCAGGGCCACGCCCAGCGCCGAGGCGCCACGGGAATAGCCCATGGATTCGTAGGTGTCGGTGGTGGCCACGGTGGCGCCGCGCCGGCGCGCCTCCTCGCAGCGGGCGGCGGTGAGCAGCGGGCATTTGATCTGCACATAGTGCACGTCCTCCGCCCGCTCGATGCCGGCCCCGGCCATGGCCGCGCGCACCGCCCCGGCGGTGGAGCGCACCTGGTCCAGGCGGCCGATCTGTTCCGGCGCGAAGGTGTCGGTGAAGGCGATGCCAGCGGCCAGCCCCGGCTGTTCCGGCGCCGGCGAGGCGGCATCGTCCACCTCGAACACCAGCCAGTGGGGCGACAGACCGCCCTCGGTGCCGCCGGACATGACGAAGGCGATGCGCTCGGCCACGGTGTCTTCGGGCAAATCCAGCCGCTCGGCGAAGAAGCGCTTGAGCACGCTGGTGGCGAAGGCGCGGGTGAAATCGTTGACGCAGCCGTTGCCCTCGGTCTTGCCGAGCACCGCCACCACCCGCTCCGGGTGCAGACGGCCGTCGGCCAGCGCCTCGCGCAGCGGCGTCAGGTCATCCGGACCGGCGCAGGGCAAACGCAGAACGAGGGTTTTCATGGTAAAGCCTCCCATTAATTTGAATCGCGACAACCAGGCCGCGATGGCATTAGCACGCCGGCCAGGCGAGTCCGCCCGTGCCTGGGCGTTCATTGAGAGGCAAGATAGAATTCCCGGAGCGCAGCCCACCAGCGTTATTTTCTGGTCAGAGCGATGCCGTTTCGGCATCGCTCATTGCTCGGAGCACGAGATGCAGAACATCCGCTTTCTTCGTTATGTGGACGCCGTGGCGCGCTGCGGCTCGATCCGCAAGGCCGCGGAACAGCTCAACGTGGTGTCGTCGGCGGTGAACCGCCGCATCCTGGATATCGAAGCGGAGATCGGCACCGACCTGTTCGAGCGGCGCGCCCGGGGCGTGCGCCTCACCGCCGCCGGCGAGCTGTTCGTGGCCTACGCCCGCAAACAGATGGCGGAGCTGGAACGCACCCTCTCGGAGATCGAGGACCTGCAAAGCGTGCGGCGCGGCGAGGTGCGCATCGCCGCCATCGAGGGCATGGCGGCGGAGCTGCTGCCCCGGGCGATCTGCGCCTTTCAGAAAACCCATCCCCAAATACGCTTCACCACCTTTATCTGCGGCCGCGAGGAGGTGTACCGGTACCTGAAGGAGTTTCGCGCCGACATCGGACTGGTGTTCAACCCGGCGCCGGACCCGGAGATCCGCACCCTGATGGACGTGGAACAGCGGTTGTGCGCCTTCGTCTCACCGGATCATCCGCTGACCCGGCTGGACCAGGTGCGGCTGTCCGATTGCGTGGCCTACCCGCTGGCGCTGCCGGATCGCAGCCTGGGCGGGCGCGCCCTGCTGGATGAATTCCTGGCGCGCCGCTCCCTGCGCCTGGAGCCGGCGCTGGAATCGGATTCCTTCGAACTGATGCGTAACTTCGCGGTGAAAAGCGGCGGCGTCTGTTTCCAGATCCAGATCGGCATGCCGCCCTCGCACCTGCCCGGCGGCATGCGCGCCCTGCCCCTGGCGGACCGGGGCCTGAGCCGGGGCCGTCTGGTGCTGGGCATGGAACACTCCCGCGCCCTGCCGGTGGCCACCGCGCGCTTCGTCGAGCACCTCAAGAACGATCTGGCCGACGCCTGACCCACCCACGCAGCCCCCCTCAAGCGAGTCCGGGTTATGCCCTTCCGGGACCCTTGAGAACAGGACGTTCGAAAGGGAGCCTACAGGGACGTACTCGCGGCGTTCCCGGAAGGGCATAACCCGGACTCGCGCCCAGGCTGGAGAGCCCGCCCCGTCGAAACGCGGCCCCCGACGCCGCACAGTAATAGTGCCGCGCGCCCCGCGATGAAGCAGAACGCCGCCCCGGAACACCACCGCGCATTTTCACCAAACCACCGCCAGCGCCCGTAAACACTGGCACCGCGCCGCGCCGCCGAGAAGCTGGCACCGGCCTTGCACTGATCGGCATACCTACTGGTATACAACGAGGTATGCGAACGTGCTTGGCTGGACCATCGATCAATGGCGCTCCGCCTACCGGCGCAAAAAACTGACGCCGGTTTCCGCCATGAAGGCGCTGTCCGCTCTGCTGCAGGACAGCGAACGGGCTCTCTGGATTCACCTGCTCGACGAATCCAGTCTGCTGGCCCAGGCGGAACGCCTCAGCGATCCCTCCCTGCCCTTGTACGGCGTGCCCTTCGCGGTGAAGGACAACATCGACGTGGGCAGCCTGCCCACCACCGCCGCCTGCCCGGCCTATGCCTACACCGCCAGGGAAACTGCTCCGGCGGTGCAGGCGCTGCTGGATGCCGGCGCCATTCTGGTGGGCAAGACCAACCTGGACCAGCTGGCCACCGGCCTGGTGGGCGTGCGCTCGCCCTACGGTGAAGTGCCCAACCCGTTCAATGGCGACTACGTCACCGGCGGCTCCAGCTCCGGTTCCGCCGCCGTGGTCAGCCTGGGGCTGGTGCCGTTCGCGTTGGGCACCGACACCGCCGGCTCCGGCCGGGTGCCGGCGGCGCTCACCAACATCGTCGGCCTGAAGCCCACCAAAGGCAGCATGAGCACCCGGGGCGTGGTGCCCGCCTGCCGCACCCTGGATTGCATCAGCGTATTCGCGGTGAGCGTGGACGACGCGGAAACCGTGTTCGATCTCTACAAAGGCTACGACGAACAGGACGGCTACGCCCGCCATGCGCCCACCGGCGTGCCCACCGCCTTGCCGGAAAAACCGCGCCTGGGCGTGCCCAAGGAAACGCCCTGGTTCGGCGATGATCAGGCCGCCGCCGCCTGGCAACGGCAACTGCAGGAACTGGACGCCATCGCCGAACTGGTGCCGTTGGACATGGAGGTGCTGCACCAAACCGCCCGCCTGCTTTACCAGGGCCCCTGGGTGGCGGAGCGCTACACCGTGGCGGAGCCGCTGCTGGAAGACCCGGACGCACTGCTGCCGGTGATCCGCGATGTGATCCTGCCAGCCAGGGATATGAGCGCCGCCGACGGCTTCCGCGCCCAGTACCAACTGGCGGACCTGCGCCGGCAAGCGGATCAGCTGATGGCCGGCATCGACGCCCTGGTGGTGCCCAGCACGCCGGGCATCTACACCCGGGCGGCGGTGAACGCCGACCCGATCAAGCTCAACAGCCAGCTCGGCACCTGGACCAACTTCGTCAACCTGCTCGACATGTGCGCCCTGTCGTTGCCCGGCGGCCTGCGGGACGGCGACGGCCTGCCCACCGGTATCACCCTGATCGGCCCGGCCTGGTACGACGCCGCCCTGGCGGAGTTCGGCCGGCGCTGGCAGCGCCACCGCCCCTGGAAGGCCGGCGTCACCGACCAGCAACCGGCGCTGCCGAAAGCGGAGGACGACAAGGACCGGGACGACGGCACCGTCACCGTGGCGGTGGTGGGCGCCCATCTGTCCGGCATGCCGCTTAACTACCAACTCACCGAACGCAACGGCGTACTGCTGGAAACCACTCGCACCGCGCCCTGCTATCGCCTCTACGCGCTGGCCAACACCACGCCGCCCAAGCCCGGTCTGATCCGTGCCGACGACGGCGCCGCCATCGAGATCGAGCTGTGGAAACTGCCGATCACCGAGTTCGGCAGCTTCGTGGCGCTGATCCCCGGCCCGCTGGGCATGGGCACCCTGGAAACCGAGGACGGCCGACAGGTGAAAGGCTTTATCTGCGAAGGCTGGGCGATTGCCGACGCCAAGGACATCACCGCCCTGGGGGGCTGGAGAAATTACATCAAGGGGTTATGAAATGGCTTTGAAGAAGGTGCTGATCGCCAACCGTGGCGAGATCGCGGTGCGCATCTGCCGCACGCTCAAACAGCTGGGCATCGCGTCGGTGGCGGTGTACTCCGACGCCGACCGCAACAGCCAGCATGTGGCCGCCGCCGACGAGGCGGTGGCCCTGGGCGGCCAGACCGCGGCGGACAGCTACCTGCGCAGCGACCTGATTCTGCAAGCGGTGAACGACACCGGCGCCGACGCGGTGATCCCCGGCTATGGCTTTCTCTCCGAGAACGCGGAGTTCGCCGAGGCCTGCGCCGCCCGGGGCGTGGTGTTCGTGGGCCCGACCCCGGACCAGCTGCGCCGCTTTGGCCTCAAGCACGAGGCCCGCGCCCTGGCGGAAGCCGCCGGCGTGCCCCTCGCCCCCGGCACCGGCCTGCTGCAAAGCCTGGATGAAGCCAAACAGGCCGCCACCCAAATCGGCTACCCGGTGATGCTCAAGAGCACCGCCGGCGGCGGCGGCATCGGCCTGAGCCGCTGCAACGATGAAGCGGAGCTGGTGGCCGCGTTCGAATCCGTGAAGCGCCTGGGGGAAAGTTTCTTCTCCGACTCCGGCGTGTTCATCGAACGGTTCGTGGCCCGCGCCCGCCATATCGAAGTGCAGATCTTCGGCGACGGCCAGGGCAAGGTGCTGGCCCTGGGCGAACGGGAATGCTCCCTGCAACGGCGCAACCAGAAAGTGGTGGAGGAAACGCCGGCGCCGAACCTGCCGCAAGCTACTCGGGAAAAACTCCACGACAGCGCCGTGCGCCTGGGCGAGTCGGTGAACTATCAGTCCGCCGGCACGGTGGAATACATCTACGACGACGAGCGCGACGAATTCTATTTCCTGGAGGTGAACACCCGCCTGCAGGTCGAGCACGGCGTCACCGAATCCGTGTTCGACGTCGACCTGGTGGCCTGGATGCTTCAGTTGGCCGGCGGCGACAGCGTGCCCCTGGAGCGGGATTACCGGCCCGACGGCCACGCCATGGAAGTGCGCATTTACGCCGAGGACGCCCTCAAGGATTTCCAGCCCAGCCCCGGCGAACTGACCGAAGTGTTCTTCCCGGACAACATCCGCCTGGACGGCTGGGTGGACACCGGCACCGAGGTGAGCCCGCACTACGACCCGATGCTGGCCAAGGTGATCGTACACGGCGCCGACCGCGCCGCCGCCCTCGACAACATGCGCGACGCCCTGGCCGCCACCCGCCTGTCCGGCATCGCCACCAACCTGGATTACCTGCGCCAGATTCTGCGCGACCCGGCGGTGGCCGAAGGCAAGGTCTCCACCCGCTACCTGGAGAGCTTCCAGTACACGCCCACCGCCTTCGAGATCGTCGACCCGGGCACCTATACCACGGTGCAGGACTACCCGGGCCGCGCCGGTTACTGGGACATCGGCGTGCCTCCGTCCGGCCCCATGGACGACTACGCCTTCCGCCTGGGTAACCGTATCGTCGGCAACCACCCCAGCGCCGCCGGTCTGGAAGCCACGCTGGTCGGCCCCACCCTGCGCTTCCACAGCGACACGGTCATCGCGCTTACCGGCGCCGGCTGCGACGCCACCCTGGACGGCGAGCCGGTGATGCTTTGGCGGCCGGTGACCGTGAAGGCCGGCCAGACCCTGGTCACCGGCAAGGTGATCAGTGGCTGCCGCACCTACATCGCCGTGCGCAACGGCATCGATGTGCCCGACTACCTGGGCAGCAAATCCACCTTCGTGCTCGGCCAGTTCGGCGGCCACGGCGGGCGCACCCTGCGCAAGGGCGACGTGCTCTCCATCTGCCAGCCGCAGCTGGCCGGCTGCCCCACCCCGGCGCCGGAACATGAACCAGCGGCGGCGGATGCCAAGCTGATCCCGGACTACCCACAGCAGTGGGCAATCAAGGTGCTGTACGGCCCCCACGGCGCCCCGGACTTTTTTACCGAGGAGGCCATCGAGGCATTCTTCAGCGCCGACTGGCAGGTGCACTACAACTCCAACCGTCTCGGCATCCGCCTGGTGGGTCCGAAACCAAGCTGGACCCGCACCGATGGCGGCGAGGCCGGCCTGCATCCCTCCAACATCCACGACTGCGAATACGCCGTGGGCAGCGTTAACTTCACCGGCGACTTCCCGGTGATTCTCACCAAGGACGGCCCCAGCCTGGGCGGCTTCGTGTGCCCGGTGACCATTGCCAAGGCGGAGCTGTGGAAGGTGGGGCAGTTGAAGCCCGGCGACAGCATCCGTTTCGTACCGATGGCGTTTGATGAAGCGTTGGCATTGGAAAAGGCCCGGGACCAGGCCATCGAGGCCCTGCAACCGGCGAGCCCCGAAACGCCTTCTTTGCCGAAACCGGGAACCAAGTTCACCTCACCGACCATGCTGGCGGAGCTCGACGCCACCGAACTGGCTCCGCGCATCACCTACCGGCAGGCCGGCGACAAATACATTCTGATCGAGTACGGCGACAACGTGCTGGATCTGGACCTGCGCTTCCGCGTCCATGCCCTGATGGAAAACCTCAAGGGCGACAAGGTGGGCGGCATTCTGGAACTGTCCCCGGGGGTGCGCAGCCTGCAGGTGCACTACGATTCCCGGGTGATCCACCAGGCCCAGCTGGTGAAAACCCTGCTGGAGCGGGAAGCGGCCCTCGGCTCCGTGGCCGATATGGTGGTCACCTCCCGGGTGCTGCACCTGCCCCTGGCGTTCGAGGACAGCGCCACCCTGGACGCGGTGAAACGCTACCAGGAGACCATCCGTGGCGAGGCCCCCTGGCTGCCCAACAACGCGGAGTTCATCCGCCGCATCAACGGCCTGGATTCCATCGAACGGGTCAAGGAGATCGTCTACCAGGCCAGCTACCTGGTGCTGGGCCTGGGCGACGTTTACCTGGGCGCGCCCTGTGCCGTGCCGGTGGACCCGCGCCACCGGTTGATGACCTCCAAGTACAACCCGGCGCGCACCTACACCGCCGAGGGCACGGTGGGCATCGGCGGCGTCTATATGTGTATCTACGGCATGGACTCCCCCGGCGGCTACCAGCTGGTCGGCCGCACCCTGCCGATCTGGAACAAGCACCTCAAAAACCGCCAGTTCAAAACCGGTGAGCCCTGGCTGCTGCGCTTCTTCGACCAGGTGCGCTATTACCCGGTGAGTGAGGAAGAACTGGCGGGGATGCGCGATGCCTTCCGCGAAGGCCGGCTCGAGGTGGAGATAACCGAAGAGAAATTCTCACTGGCCGATCATCACCGCTTCCTGAACGAGATCGAACCGGAGATGGTGGCCTTCCGGGAGAACCAGCAGGCCGCCTACCAGCAGGAAGTGGCGCGCTGGCAGGACGAGGACGCCCAGATCGAATCCGCCCTGCTGGGCGGCGGCGGCGCCGACATCGGCGAGGTGGACGGCCACCTGGTCAGCGCCGAGATCAGCGGTAACGTCTGGAAGCTGCTGGTGGAGGAAGGCGCCACCGTGCAGGAAGGTCAGACCCTGGTGATCGTGGAAGCCATGAAGATGGAATTCGAAATCACCGCCAGCGCCGCCGGCACCGTTACCGGCCTGCACTGCAAGCCCGGCGCCATCATCAATGCCGGCGACCCGGTGGCGGTGATCGACACGGACGTGGCCTGAAGGAGGCCCCAATGAAGATGGTCCTGAAAAACCAGACTCGGGAAAATCTCGCCGAGCGTATCTACCGACAACTGAAGCAGGATATCTTCGACTTCCGCCTGCTACCCGGCGACCGCTTCAGCGAAAACGAAATCGCCGAACGCATGGGCGCCTCCCGCACCCCGGTGCGCGAGGCCCTGTTCCGCCTGGAACGGGAAGACTACGTGGAGGTGCTGGCGCGCAGCGGCTGGCAGGTCAAACCCTTCGACTTTAAATACTTCGAGGAACTCTACGACGTGCGCACGGTGCTGGAATGCGCCGCCGTGCGCCGGCTCTGCGAGCGGGACACCCCCGCGCCGCAACTGGAAGCGCTCACCACCCTGTGGCGCACGCCCAAGGAAGACCGGCCGCAACGGGTGGGGCCGGTGTCGGCCCTGGACGAACGCTTTCATGAAATTCTGGTGGAAGCCGCCGGCAACCAGGAAATGGCGCGCATCCACCACGACCTCACCGAGCGCCTGCGCATCATCCGCCGCCTGGACTTCACCAAACCGCCGCGCATCGACGCCACCTACCAGGAACACGCCGCCATCCTCGACGCCATCGCCCACCGCCGGGTGGATCAGGCGCAGATGCTGCTGCGCGCCCACATCGAAGCCAGCCGCAACGAAGTCCGCAAGATCACCCTCCACATGCTCCACGAAGCCCGCACCCACGGCGGGGTCGGACCGCGGTAACCCACTGTTTCTGAATGCTTTTTTCTCCATAAACAGCGCACAGCGGCGGTTAGAGGGGCCTTTTCACCCCCCAAAACCGGGGCTAACCGGGCTGATCCGGCGCTTTGTTCTCGTGCCAGGTGAGCAGCCCGTCCAGCACCGGACAAAGAGACTGCCCCCAATCCGTGAGCCGGTATTCCACCTTGGGCGGCACCTCCGGATAGACTTTGCGCACCACCAGCCCATCCGCTTCCAGCTTGCGCAGCTGCTGAGCAAGCATCTTCGGCGAGATGCCCGGGATCCGTTTTTCCAGCTCGGAATAGCGCCGCACCTGCCCGCCAAAAAGATGAAAAAGCAGAATCAGCTTCCAGCGTCCCTCCAGCACACTCAGTGCCGCCGCCACATCCGCTGCCGCGCTTTCCGGTGTGTATTCCTTACCCATAGGTAACCCACTTACTTTTTGGTGCGTTCTTGATGAACGGAAACGTCATGATCAAACTTCATCGCCTCTCCTTCATCATCCAGGTAACCAACCATGGCCGTACTACTCCGCCCCCCGATTGCGCTTTTTTTTGAGCTGAGCAACAAGGAAGACAGCACGTCACTGGATCGCTGCTTCGTAACGGAGGCCCTCGTGCATGACGAAAAGCAAACCCACCGGGGGATCACCGAAATCAAAAACTGGTTTACCGAAGCCAAGAAGAAATACAGCTATACGGCGGAACCGCTGGAAATGGAAGAAGATGAGGCAACCGTTACAGTGCGCGCCCGGGTCTCGGGTAATTTTCCCGGTAGCCCGGCGGTGTTGCGCTACGTCTTCGAACTGCGCGACGACCGCATCCAATCACTCGCCATCGGCTAACCGAAAGCGCTCTTCGTCCCGCAGCGTCAGCACCTCGAAGCCGTCCGCCGTTACCGCGATGGTGTGCTCCCACTGGGCGGACAGGCGTTTGTCACGGGTGACCACGGTCCAGCCGTCGGGCAGGGTGCGCACCGCCGCCTTGCCCTGATTGATCATCGGCTCGATGGTGAAGGTCATGCCCTCGCGCAGCACGGTGCCGGTGCCGGCCTGGCCGTAATGGAGAACCTGCGGGGCTTCGTGCATTTCGCGGCCGATGCCGTGGCCGCAATACTCGCGGACCACGGAATAGCCGTAGTTTTGCGCGAGGGCCTGAATCGCATGGCCCACATCACCGAGGGTGGCGCCGGGCCGGACCGCGCGGATGCCGGCCCACATGGCCTCATAGGTGGCGTCGACAAGCCGCCGCGCGTGCGGCGACACCTTGCCGATCAGATACATCTTGCTGGAGTCGGCGATAAAGCCGCCGTTCTCCAGGGTGATGTCCACGTTGATGATGTCGCCGGATTTAAGGACCTTCTTCGCCGAGGGCACCCCGTGGCACACCACCTGATTCACCGAGGTATTGAGCACATACTCGAAGCCGTACTGCCCCTTGCTGGCCGGGCGGGCGCCCAGCTCATCGACGATGTAACGCTCCACCCGGTCGTTGATCTCCAGAGTGGAGAGCCCCGCCGCCATCCAACCGTCCACATACGCGAACACCGACGCCAGCAGTCGCCCAGACTCGCGCATCAGCGCCAGCTCGGCCTCGGTCTTCAGAATCGCGTCAGCCACCGGCCACCCGCCGAATATCCACCTCGGCCAGTTTCAACTGCTCGCGCACGATCTCGGAAAAAGACAACTCCGGATTGGCCTCCGCCAGCATACCGATTTTGATCCAGAACTCGGCCTGGGCGTTGATGGAACGCACCATCACCGAACTGGCCTTGCGGATCTCCTCGTGGAGGTCGTCGTTGATCTTTACGATGCCCATGGATTGGCTCTATATATGAAACGTATACGAATCATATATTCCGGGACTTCAGGTCGCAACCGGGCAGCACGTCCACAGCGAGCTTTTCTTGCACCCAGCCTCTGATACTGGCCGAATCGAAACAGGCATGATCGACCAGATGCCTGCGAAGCGGCTCCTGGTTCATCAGGCTAAGGAGCGCTTCCGGTTCGACCCGGTCTAGCGCGACGAACTCCAGGTTTTTCATAACCGTTCCTTTCCCACCGGCCGTTAACCGCAAAGCGCTTTACTCCGACAGGCTCGCGTACTCGCTCAGCAAAGCGGGGAAACGATCCTCCGGCGGGAAGCCGTCAAAGCTGTGCGTGGCGCCGGTGCTTGCCCACGCAAGCTTTTCCTTGGTGAAGGTCTCGATAAAGGGCCGGTAGTCAGCGGCGTTCTCAAACATGGTCGAGCGCACGTTGACGACATCGCCCACGCCCTCCGGGCGGGTGAACAGCCAGCTCATGCAGTAATCGCAGAAGAAATGCCGCGTGGCGCCATGCAGGCCACCGATCACCGGCTCCCCCCGCGTGACGCTGAACGCCTCGCCGGGAAACAGCGCGCTCAGGCTGAACGCGCTGGAGGACATGCGCTGACAACCGGTGCAATGGCAGGCCATGGTGACCAGAGGGCGGGCATGGACTTCGAATTCAACCCGTCCGCAACGGCAGCGCCCCTTGGCGCTGGAGGAAACGTCCGACATAACAATGGACCTCGCTGTTGGGTGGAGAGGCCATCATAACCATTATCAGAGAAATATCAGGAAGCGCTTCCGGGGTCGTCGTCGCGGATGTTCAGCCCACGGTCTTCGGCCAGCGTCTGAAGCGCTGCCTGGTCACCTCGGACTTCCCACTCAAACCAGTTTGGTCCACTCAAGCACCCGCTCCAGGCCCTCCTTCCTGAGGGTATAGCTGTCGAAATCGATACCCTTGTCGAAGGCCAGCGGCGGGTATTGCTTGACCTGCTTCCGGCCCTGCTGCTTGAGCGCTTCAAGAAGCGCATTTCCGGGCTCGGTGTGCAGATTAATCATTTTTATTCATGGCGCCACCCGGTAGGTTCGGTATTGCCCCGGCCCCGACCAGGTAACGGCGGTAAACGAAAGATTCAGATCGCCTCGGTCCTGAAGGTCTTGCAGCACCGCCGCCGGCGGCCAGCCCGCCGGCGCATCCGCGAACGCGTACCCCTGTTCGACCATCCGCTTCACCAGATGCACAAGATCGGCCTCGTCGTGATAGGGAAAGGTACGTTCTGGTGAATCGCCGGTGCGGAGCATACCGTCCTGGATCAGCGAAACGTATTTAATCGTCATGATTCGCGCCCTGCCGTGTGTTCAAGAATAAACAGAATACGTGCCTCAATGGAGACGCGGGGCACTTGGATCGTCTGGTAACCCCACCGTGGGTACCAGTGCTTCATCCCCTCGAATACCGCCACGGATTCATCGAAGGTCTGATCGCGTAAAGAAGGTGTCGCCCTGTGCGTTTACAGACCAAAGTACTCTCGAATTTTCTCATTTGGCGGCGTGTAGGCGTCGAAATCGATCACGATATACGGCTCTGTGCCAAGATTATAGCGGTCGTCAGTGTAGACGATGTTTTTACCCACGCTTTTGATCTTGAACGATGTGTAGCCCCATTCATTCTTTTCCGTATACCACTCTCCATCGCATCGCCAGGTCATCGGGAATTCCCAAAGCCTGACATCCGTGCCGGCATCATAGAAGGTAATGCCCTTCAAGTAGCCGGTTCCGTCCGCCTTGCGCTGTATCTGGTTGATATGACGTGCGGACCCATCCGACTTTGTCTGAACCGTGAAATCGTTGTACCACACCCCCACCAGTTCGGGGCACACCTCGCCCGCCTGGTATCTGGACTTTTCGAACTGGTTCCCCATGCCCGCGCAGCCCGCCAGCGACATGATGAGTATCACTAACAGAACATGTCCTTGAAAGGCGTTCCGGCGGCTCTCTGAAAAAGTCATTAACCCGATCATTCTCTTCCCCAAAACCCAATGATTCGCTACTTGCTGGATAGCATGGTCTCCAAGCCGCATTACCAAAAAGGGCCGACGCCCATCTCGTGAGATACCTCACCGACCTTATTCGTTGAAAATGACCCAGGCGCCGGGCAGTTCCAACGCCTCTGGGCCCCGCGCCGCGTCGCGGTTCAGCGGAACGATCAAAGCCACCCCAGATTCGAATTCCAGGGTGAAATGATTTCGCTCCTCAAGGAGGGCATCCTGGATTCGTTCACCGATCTGAAGCACCAGATTATCGCAGAAGCCGCCGTCGCTGCGTGCCAGGAGTTCGCCGGACGGTAGACGAAGGCGAGGTTCATTCAGGATCGTTATCGTACGATCCTGAAACTGCAGCTGGATATAATCGTGAACAAACCAGACTTGGGAAAGAGGCTCGCAGTCCCTCAATTGTTCGATCATCCGGTGCCCTTTTCGGTTATCTCAGCCGCTGATGCCAAAAGCGACGATATTCCGGCGCCCGGGGGGAGTCGATGCCCGCAGCGCACGCGCCGCTGAGAAGCACGAGGTCACGAGGCGACGCCCCCCGGAGACCGGTAAGGCTTGCCGCCTTCTTTGGTAGGCCAACCATAAACCTTCACGTGGTTTACAAGCCTGCTGTTGTGCGTCTGGAGTTCCGACGACAATTGATAGCCGCCCCACTCCTCGGTGAAATAGTGGTCGTGGGGGAAATCACCGGACTTGGCCCGTTCCGCGATGGCGAGAAGCTCTCTCGCGAAGAACGCCAGCCCCTCCGGGTCGCCATGGATCGAGACCTGTTCGCCCGTCTTATCGGTTTCGAACGTCAGTAAGTAATCTGCCGTGTTCTCAAAGTTTGCCATCAGTCGGATCCGATGATTTTCAGAATAAACCTAACTCGATTCTCCACGGAGACCCGCGGCACTTCCACCGTCTGGTAGCCCCACTGAGCGTACCAGCGGCTCATCCCCTCGAACACCGCCACCGCCTCCTCAAAGCTTTGGTCCCGTTCCGCGTCGGTGCCGTAGATGTCCTCCCAGGGGGGCAGAAGAAACACGGTGTTGTTGTAGGGGAATCGTTGGACAAGACCGGCCGCCTCCTGGCGTGTAATGGCGCCCGCCAGATCAAGCATATAAAGCGCGTCCGGCACGCCGCGATCAAAGAAGGTGACGCCGTCATGGGCCCGCGCCGCCCGGTACTGGTCCATGTCCCAGGCCAGGATTTCCCGGGCGAAGGCGGTCGGATCAGGGCGGGGCGGCAGCCCCTGCGCCAGCCGGGTGCGGATAATCCGCCGGGCGGCCTCGGGCGCCACCCGATAACCTTGCTCCGCCAGCGCTTGCAACAGGGTGGTCTTACCGCCGCCGGGCCCTCCGGTGATGACGAAGGCTCGGTTCATCCTTGCTCTCCATGTTCGTGCTTTGCCGGGGAGATCTATGGTGCGGGTTTATCCTTGATGATATCCGCCAGAAGATCCGCCAGGTTCTCCGGTTTGAAGGCCTGGGGCCCCTCGGCGCGCATTGCCTCCAGCGACCACCACTTCCATCGCTGAATGGTGGCCTTTTCCTCGTCGGTCCAATCCGCCGCGAACACCCGGTCAGCCTCGGGGCAGCGCACCAGGTAATAACGCTCATGCCACAGTGCCGGCTGAGAGCGAGCCACGGCGAACACCGCCTCGCGCTCCATCACCAGCGGGCCGATCTCCTCACGCAAACCGGTCTCTTCGTACAGCTCCCGGCTGGCCGCTTGCAAATAGGACTCCCCGGGCTTCAGCTCGCCGCCCGCCGTGGCCCAGAAAGGCGACGCGGTATGTTCATCCTGATACTGAAACAACAACAGGGCATTCTGCTCGTTCAAAAGCATCAACCTGGAACAGTGACGCACTTCCATTCTTCTCAACCTCTGATCGCTACCTGATTTCCGGTGCGTTCTTCTTCAACGCATCGAGCAGCCGGGGAATGTCGAAGCCACGATCGCCGAGGGATTTCGGCACCACGTAGTAGAGCTTCGGCATGATGAGAATCAGGATGTACCGGTCGTTCTGACGCCATTTATGGAGCGAGTCCCAGCGGACCAGTCCGCCACCGTCCTCGGTGGAAAACAGCACGCCCTCATCCTTCAGCTCCACCGAGATTTCTTCCTGCATCGACTTATAGTTGTCGTAGTGGCGACCCAACATACGCGGCGTCACCACCAGCATCACCACCGAAAAGAACAAAACCCAGCCGGCCATACCGCCGACGATGGCGCCTGCCACGGTGGCAGGCACACAAAACGCCACCACCGCCAGGGCACCGAGAATCGATGCCGAGACCACCAGCAATTTCCGAGTGGGCCTGGCGAACAACCGACCCGCCGCGATGTAGTCCTCTCGGGAAACCCGATAAACCGTCCCAGCCTCCGGGGTCGGACCGTCATAACCCATTGATTCCATTTAACCTTCTTTTCCCAAAGGGCCTCTCTGACTGGTTAGAGGGCCCTTTTTGCAATCGAAAACCCGCGTTAGCGTCCTTACGCTAAGGCCCGCACTGCCACTCGCCCGGCCAGGCCCGCTGCGCGCCATCGGCCCGGTCGTAGGTCAAGGTGGCCGGCCGTGGCGGAGACTCGCCGCCCTCGGTGGGCTCGCCGGTGACCTGGATGCGGACCGTCTTGCCCTTGCCGGTGAAGCTCGGAGAGTCCGTGAGGCCATCGAAGCCGCCCGGCGCCGACACAGGTTCCACGTAGCCGGCTACCTTGACCACGCCCCGGGCCGGGTCCGACGACGCCACATCGCCCATCGCGATCAGCAGCACCTGCCCGTCGTCCGTGGTGAACTGGCATCCGAGTTCGCCGGGCAGGTCCGCCTGGCGCATATCTTCCGCCGTCAGGGCATTGAGCGTGATCGCCGAACCGTCACCTCCGGTGGTCTCCCCGGAAGGGGCCGCCGGTTCCGGGGTCGCCGTATCGGCCGGCGCCTCCGCGGCGGGTTGTTCCGATGAAGGGTTCGCCGGCTCCGGCGCGGACTCCGAGCTCGGATCCGAGCAGCCGACAATCAAAGTGATGGCCAGGGCACCGACCGACAAAGCGCCGACAGGCCCGGCGGTACGCAGGGAAAACGGCATAAGGGTTCCTCCTTGAAAACAACGAATCCCATACTGTATAGGGATTTACCCGAGCCATTTCCACCGACTCAGTCGAGGCGTTCGCTTTTTTTCGACCAATCACGCCGGGACAGGCTGTACAGGCAATGCCGCCGCAAAGGGCTGGCTTCGGGCAATCGCGGATGATCGAAAGTCCGACCTGTATCCGCCATGCCGATTCTTTCCATCACCGCTCGGGAACGGCGATTGCCGAGCACCGCGAAGGACACGATCTCGTCCAGCTCAAGCTGGTCGAAGCCCACCCGAAGGGCAGCTTCGGCGGCTTCCGTGGCATAACCCTGCCCCCAGTATGGCCGGGCCAGGCGCCAAAGGACCTCGACACAGGGAGAGAACGGCAAATCCGGATCGGGGATGTTCAGGCCGGCGATGCCGACGAATGCGCCATTCTCCAGCAGCTCCACCGCCCATACTCCCCAGCCTCGCTCGGCGAGCAACTGTTCGCACGCTCGCGCCATCAGGTCGCTGCGGGCACGATCCAGGGTGGCGGGGAAATACCTCATTACCTCAGGATCGGCGCACATATCGGCAAAGGGGTCCCGGTCCCCCGCACGCCATTGGCGTAGTATCAAACGCGACGTTCTCGGCTGAACGATCTGGCTCATGGAAAGCCCTTCCAGCAACGGCACGGGCCCGCGATGTCGCAACATCTCTTCACTGCTCCGGCCTGTGGCAAACGGCCTCGATATTGTTGCCGTCCGGATCAATCACAAAGGCCCCATAGTAGTTCTCATGATAGGAAGGACGCAGACCGGGCTTACCATTGTCCACGCCACCCTTTGCCATGGTCGCTTGATAGAATTCATCCACCACCCGGCGGGAGCCGGCGGCGAACGCCAGATGCCTCGGCGTCCAGGATTCCCGGGTTTCGATAACCCAGAAAGAGGGCTTGCCATTTATTCCAAACCCACACCTCCTCTGGGTGGGAAAATCCTCGTTCCACTTCGACACGAACTCCACCTGCAGCGAATAGCCCAACGCGGAAAACGCCGCCTCATAGAATGCCTTGGTGGCCGGGTAGTCCGTGGCATAGGTACAGATATGATCAAACACGCTTTCTCTCCTTGGTGAAGAATCTCCGGGGTCGGACCATCATAACGCTCTGAATTTATTCTGTTTCTAGCCTCCCGACCGCCCTATTTACGCATCCTGGAAATTGCACGACAGGAGCACCACCATGGATAAGCGTAACCTCAAGGTCCGCCGAGGCCACTGGGACTATATTCTAAAAAGCACTCCATCCGGCGGAAATCGCGTCGCCCCGTTCATTCTTCTAAAGCGCATCTGACTGTAGCAAGCCGGCTTTGCCGTGGATACGCCGGTATCTATAACCGTTGAGGATGGACGGGTTTCTATCGTTCGAGATGGCGGCCGCTAACACCGACAAGCAGAGGCTTCGAAATATCTCGGGACCTCTTAACGTTTGGTTAAGGGGCCGGCCTTAGCCGGTCCCAGTGAGCGAAGCAAGCGATTTGAACCAATTGTTATGGAATTCGGAACACCCAAATTAACAAGGCTGTAGACAGGATTGGAACTGAGAGCACCACAGGAAGTAGAAATGCACGGAGTTGAGGCGATGCCCCTAGGATGCTTAGACAAAGCGCGAGGTGCTTTAACATTGGCCGGTACCCAATAATCAAATTTTGACGTTGAGTTCCCGGCTGATTCAAAGCTACCCAGAGATCGTTCTGGAGAAGCTGAAGATCTGTCCTTGCTTGCCCTTTTAGGGTTTGCCGGACTTGCGCCTTGGAAGCTTTGCAAGCCTAGCTCTCCCGCCGCAGCGCTGCAAGCGGCGATTCCATAACGCCTCAAACACCGGCGCAGCTTTGCTGCGTCCGCGTGCTTTGATTTGTTAGGTGTGCTACGGGGTATTTTTTCCAACTTTAGGAACAAAAAGTTCATTCATTACCTGCTCTGCAGAGTTTTTTACATTTTGGGAAGGTTCTGGATCCAGTTGAGATTCAAGTTCATTTATCTCATCCATCCAGTGTATATATTCTTCATCATTGAAATTTGAAGCATGCTTTTCAGTGCTTTTCTCAATGAATTCGATAAGAGAAAGAGTAAGCCTCTTTGCTATATCTGAGGGCGCGCTTTGAAAATCATCTTCAAAAAAGTCTTTTTCATATTTCTCAAAATAGTCGGCCTGCTTTAAATACCTGCTTAAATAATAAAACGCAGCTCTAACATCAGGAATTTCAAAACCCTTAATTATCTCTTCTAAATTATTCATTCTAACCAATCCTAATAATATCAAATGCTGACTGAGGTAAATCCGACAAAATATACTCATGTGAGAGGGGGTTAGCCCTATCCTTAACATCCACTTTTTGATAAAAAGGAACAGCTTCTAGACGAGAAATAACACAAAGCAAGGGTCTGAAGACCTGATCTTTAGAATTCTTAGAAATGTAGATGATTTCATCATGAGCATCCTTGCTAATATTTCCAAGCTTCAACATGATTGAAGCGCCTTTCCGAATCCCTCGTCTATTAAGTTCTATTTTTGTGTTGTGATGATCAGCACCGTCGACTTCCTTTTTCAAGGTGTTATATATCTCCACAGGGGATGAGCTTGGTGGAACAGTAAAGTGGGGAGACTCGAAATCTGAGCCAAAATACGGAGTGCACCACATATAGTGCTTATCGCCATAATATTTCTTATTAATATTGTAGGCTAATGTCGTCATAGCCGAATACAGAATCGGATGAGCAATATCTTTTAACGACATACATTTTCCTTACGATCGATCATTATTGAATTACACCTAACGCCACCAGCAGGGGCAGACAAAGCGCGCAGCGGTTTGGCTGTCCCTCTGGCTGATTTTGTTAGAAGCGAACTTATGACGCATTTATTACCTCTGCTATTTCCGCAGCTATTTCTTCTACAGTGTGCATCGCAGTATTTCTTGCTAGCTTATCGGCAAGTGAAGGGCTGTAGTCGATCACTTCCTTTTTTGAGATATTGTGCCATATCGGAAGTAAAACCTGCTCTTGGGTAACAGACTTAGTCACCAAACCATCAAGCTCGTAATTAGTCCAGCCTTTGCTCAAAAACGGCTTTGATAATACGACAATTCCGAATTTGCTCTTAGCCAAGCCAGAATCAATTTTTCTTCGAAGGCTATCGCCAATTTTTAATTCATATTCGTCATACCAGACCTCAAGACCATGCCCTTTAAGGGCCGTAGCCAAGGGACGAACAACTTCATCTTTGTCTTCCGAGGCATGGGAAATGAATACATCGAACTCTTTGTGATAATCATCTTCTGGAAAATTAGGGTCTGGCACATCTCTATGTACTAGACTTGGCACTGAAGCAAGTGAGGCTTCTCGAGCTACTGGAAGTGCACCTGGTAAAACACGAGCCGAGGATCTTACTTGACCGCGTAAACCAGCCATATCAATTGTTACGTGCCATTGGCCTGAACTTGGCACGGCCAATCTGTATGGTGAGCGCTTTACTAGACCGCCATAGTACTGATGTTTTCGTCCACTTCTATAAGCTTGAAAATTTGTATTATTCATCAAGCGAACATTCGCAGCGCTCCCTTGTAGGGTTACTTCGATTACGTCGCCGCTTTGAAGCCGGTCAAATTTGTAGTGCGTAAACTTCACTCGACAATTCCTTTTTCGGACGATGTGGTGCTTCTAACGCCGGGCTCTGCGGCAAATTTGGAGTGCAGCGGAAAATTTGTCCGACAGCAGCGCCTTGTTAGGGGCTAGTCTCCCTTGCGTGCGACCCATTGCGTATGCTCTCTTGAAAATGCTGATTCACTATTAGTTACAAAATCGGACAGTTGCCCTTCATCATGCACCGACGTGGACTCACCTTTGATTATTACAATCTCGTGGGCGGCCAATGCGTATGCAGAATTCAATTCATTGTGCTTCTTGGCCTGAAGCCAAGTAAGTACGGCACCAGCAGCGGTCGCCAATACCTCGACGGGAAGAGCCAAGGATGGATCTTTAATTCTATATAGGAGCATAAGGATCGCGGCGGAATGCAACACAACAGATACCCAGAACCACTGTTGAGCACGGCGCTTATTGAACCGCGATTTCATCCAATACCAGTTCGCTTGGTCGGCCACCCGATCGTTCACATAGACAAGCAACCTATCCGCAACTGAGAGCTTTCTCACCTCTCGCATCTTTTCAGATATTGGGTCATTTAAGGCAATTCCTGCCTGAAGTGAATGTGAAAGGCTTTTGTTCTGATCTAGTATCGTCTTGAGGTCATTTAAAAATGCTCGAGACACGATTTCGATGTTCTCATCGTCTTCGTATGGCTCCGCTCTCATCATCCAGCGCCAAGCGATCGTTTTGACCGATTCTGCAACCGCGCGACCGTTATACCAAACGTCGTCGGGTCTCTTAACCCGGATGAAAATGAGTATTCCGAGCGTAATCAGGAAAAGGCCTGCCGAAACCAGTGCTCCCACAACATCGATTGGGCGCGAGTACGAAACAAATGCCGCAAGCACCAACAGAAAAAGGTACCACCTTAAACTCGAGTAGTAGACATTCTGCGCGCTTAGCGACGCCTGATTAGCTGATTGATACAAGCCAGGTAAATCTTCTGAGTCGATATCGATAGAGGCCACTAGTTATACAGCTCCCAAATCCCTCCAATCACGGACTTCTTTGCCCAGCCGACCGACATCGATGCTACATTAGCTACCACGCCCGAGGTGCGACGCTGTCCTTGTGGGTTAACCGCCAAAATTGGCTTTCCGTAGTCGGTAGAACCTCTAATTTCCTTTGCGATCCATTTGCTATACCCGGTATACATCCCAGTCGGAATCACGATCACGTGGCTCATAGCAATTTGTTTCAATATCGCTTCTTTGAGCTGCTTGTCGTTCGGCGCATTGTGAATCGGATCATCCTTTGGTACGGAATAATTCCGAAAGTCCAGGGACGCTTGACCTACTCTCCAGTTTTCTTCGAAGATCCAACTTGCAAGTGTTTTGTAATGTCCTGAATATTTCCAGGCGTGACTGATGAAAACGTGGATCTGTCTTGTGCTCATTTCCTCTCCTTGTTCCAACCTAACGCTTAACGCTAAAGGCAGCGGCGGCAAAGCCGCCCTCTGTTTATTGGTTAGGGCCTTTTCCCAATAAAGACTCGATCTTCCGGTCTACTAACCTTTTTATCGCTTTCTCTTGATTAATCCACAAATTTGGTGCCTGATAACCGAGCAATACGCATAGACCGAGAATGCGCGCCAAAGACGTCACATCATTAGTTATTGCACCGACGAAATACAGAGCGATAACTAACCCGAGCACCAAACCCACAAACGGAAGGCGAATTGCGTTAATCCTGTTTTCACGAGCCATTCTGAGTGAATACCACTCGCGCAAATCCGCGTTGTATTCGGCAAGCATCTGATGCTCGTCTCCGCCTTCCTGATTCAGCTTTGATACCAAGTGAGGCGGCAATTCTGTGGCGGGCTCATATTCTGGCTTATTAACTATCTTTGAAACCGAGTTAGCCACCATTGTGCCCAACATGGTTGCGACTGGGCATAAGACAAGCAATAAGACATCAAGGATCGTAATCCCTGCGCCATTCCCGAGGTAGAAAAAGTATTGAGCTTCAGAAGCAGATGACTCCATATCGATCCTTGTGCATCCCTAACAGGTATTAGGACGCCGGCTCGAATATCCAATGAACGCGCCAGCGTCATATAACTTTATAGTTTTTTACTGCACCGAATAAAACCAGAAAACTCAACAGGTTACAAACGCTGCCGCGTTGTCTGTCCCTGTTCGCTTGGCTTCTTCATTTCCCAATTGCCATGATACTGTCCATATGGACAGTGCAAGAAAGTAGCCATGCACACGGATAGTGACAGGCGCCCAAGGCTCCATGATCAGTTTCGCGATGCCATTCGGGTGCGCCATTACAGCCCACGGACCGAGAAGACCTATTGGTACTGGATTCGCTATTTCATTCGGTTCCACAAGCTGCGCCACCTCGCTGAAATGTCGGAGCCAGAAGTTTTGGCCTTTTTGACCTGGCTTGCGACGAAGAGAGGCGTAGCGGCCGCCACTCAGAATCAGGCGTTGAACGCTCTGCTGTTTCTATATCGCCACGTGATCAAGGTGCCGCTGGGCGACATCCAGAATATTTCCAGGGTGAGGCGCCCTCCAAAACTACCCGTTGTTCTGAATCATAACGAAGCGATGGCGGTTATAGATCGGTTGCCGGCGCCACATAAACTCATCGTCTCTTTGATCTATGGCGCCGGGTTGCGGGTTACGGGGTCAGTTCACGGTGCCGTTTTAGGGCGTCGTTACAGGCCAGGCGAATCGCCGGCTGCTTCTTTGAAATGGAGGGGTTGATGGTTATTTAAGAGGCTGATCGCGGCTGAAGCCGCTCCTACAACGCGCGAGAGGGGTGTGGTGCGGGTGATCGAGGTCCGCCGAAAGGAGAACGCCTCAGGGTGCGAGGCGCTCCCGGGTCCAGGCGGTGCCGTGCTTCAGGTAGCGGAAGCGATCGTGGAGGCGGCTGGGGCGGCCATGCCAAAACTGAATCTCTTCCGGGGTGATGCGGTAGCCCCCCCAGGTGTCAGGCATGGGGATGGTTTCGCCTTCCGGGTATTGCTGGGCGAGGCTGGCCATGTCCGCTTCCAGTTGTTCGCGGCTGGTGGGGCGGCTTTGCGGGGAGATGGCGGCGCTGAGCTGGCTGCCCCGGGGGCGGGTGGCGAAGTAGTCGCGGGCTTGTTGAGCGGGGAGTTTTTCGGCGCGGCCGTTGACGATGAGCTGGCGGTCGAAGGGGCCCCAGAACATGACGAAGGAGACGTTGGGGTTGGCGGCGATGTCCTCGCCCTTGCGGCTGTCGTGGTGGGTGAAGAAGACGAAGCCACCGTCCTCGATGCCTTTGAGCAGGACCACGCGGCTGGAGGGGCGGCCGTGGGCGGAGACGGTGGCGAGGGTCATGGCGTTGGCCAGGGGCAGGTCGGCGGCGATGGCTTCGTCGACCCAGCGGCGGGCCTGTTCCACCGGGTCCGCCAGCAGGTCGGCTTCGGTGAGGCCGGGGGCGTGGTATTCCTGGCGTACGTCTTTCATGGGAGCCCTTGTGGGTTTGTTCGTGGTATGGGGATTGTAGCGGAAATGGTAGGAGGTTTTGGTTGTTTGGGGTCAAGGGTGGGCGGCGGGTCAGGCCGGGATTCGTTATCCTGTGGGCATGTCATTCAATACCATCGAGATCAATAAACAGCGGCAGGATCTGAGCGGGCGCGAGAGCGTCTGGCTGTTCGGTTACGGGTCGCTGATTTTCAAGGCGGATTTCCCCTATCTGGAGCGGCGGCCGGCGAGCATTCGCGGCTGGGCGCGGCGGTTCTGGCAGGGGTCCCACGATCATCGCGGCACGCCGGAATCGCCGGGGCGGGTGCTGACGCTGGTGGAGAGCCCGGGGACGGTGTGCGCGGGCATGGCGTACCGGGTAGCGCCGGCGGTGTTCGATCATCTGGATGTGCGTGAGAAGAACGGCTATTTGCGGTTTTCCACGGCGATGACGTTCGCCGATGGCGGGCACGAGGAGGGTCTGGTGTACATCGCCACGGAGGACAACGCGGCGTTTCTGGGGCCGGCGTCCGAGGCGGCGATTGCGCGGCAGATTGCCGGGAGCCATGGGCCCAGTGGGCCGAATCGGGATTATCTTTTGAATCTGGCGGAGGCGCTGCGGGAGTTGGGGGCGGAGGACGATCACGTGTTCGCGTTGGAGCGGTTCTTGTTGGGGCTTTGACGCATTTGCCGGGGCGTGACACCGAACCAGCGCTGAAAGGTGCGGCTGAAGTTGGAGGGGTCCTGGTAGCCCAGCCGTTCGGCGATGCGCTCCACCGGCACCGTGGTTTCCAGCAGGTACCAGGCGGCCAGTTCGCCGCGCACGTCGTCGAGCAGTTCCTGATAGCGCGTGCCTTCCGCTTTGAGCTTGCGGATCAGGGTGCGCGGCGACATGGCGAAACGTTCGGCCATGTCTTCCAGTGACGGGTAGCGGCCGTCACCGTCGAGCAGTTCGATGCCAATGCGCTGGCTGAGCGGACCGCCGCTTTGCAGTTGCTTGAGTTGGTGCTCGCAGTCCCGCAGGGCGGTGCGGTGCAGGCCCGGGTCGGCGGTGAGGCAGGGGGTGTCGAGCACCGCCTTGGGCAGGGTGATGGTGAGGTACTCCGCGCCAAAGGTCACCGGGCAGTCCAGCCGTTCGCTGTAGCGGTCCGCCCAGGCCGGCGCCTCGAAGGGGACCTGGATGCGGGCGTCGCGCAGCCGCCGGGAGGTGACCGTGTCCACCAGCTGGAAGTAAGTGGCCAGGATCGAGCCGGCGTTGAATTCCCGCACCTCCCCCAGGTCCACCTTTTCGTACAGCGTCAGCCGCCCTTCCCGTTCATCCTCCTCGAAGTGAAGTTCCACCAGCTGGAAGCGCACCGCCACGAAGCGGGTCACCACCTTGAGCACGGCGCGCAGGTCCGGCGCGGAGACCACCGCGTAGCCCAGGGGGCCGTGGGCGGACACCGAGGTGGCGGCGCCGATTTCCAGACCCAGCCAGGGCTGGCCGGTGAGCGCCACGGCGCGCCGTTCCAGGCGCGACACCTGTTCCAGGCTCAGGTAGCGGTGCTCGCCGAGCAGTTGCTCCCACTGCAACCGGGTGCCGTCGAAGATGGCTTCGTTGCTGAAGCCTTTTTCATGCAAATAGGCACACATCAGCCGGGGGTAGACCGGATGGATGGCGGGGCGCAGACGGTCGGTGTCGGCCATGGGGCTGTCCTTGTTCGCCGGTTGCCGCGTACGGCTGTCACTTTATGACGATTTATTGCCACCTTACTCGGTGCTTCGCAAGGTCCGGAGGAGACATTCTGTTTCCATGGATCAATCCGACGACGAATAACAACAGCGAGGCCACTATGAGTAAGGCAGGCGTCTTCACCGGACCCTCCGGGGTCGTGTACCGGGACCGCAAGCGCAAGCTGTGGTTTACCTCCATTTTCGTGCCGGCCATCGTGTTCGTGGGCCCGGCGCTCTACTTCGCCACCGACAACGCCTGGATGCTGTGGCTGCCGCTGGTGTTCTACTACCTGACGGTGCCGGTGCTGGACATGATCATCGGCGAGGACCTGAGCAACCCGCCGGAAGAGATCGTGCCGCAGCTGGAGGCGGACCCGTATTACCGCTGGGTGACCTACGCCCTGGTGCCGCTGATCTGGGGCGCCTGGTTCTTCGGCGCCTGGTTCGTGGGCACCCAGGATCTGCCCTGGTACGGCGTGCTGGCGATGATCTACCTGATCGGCGGCACCTGCGGCGTGGGCATCAACCTGGGCCACGAGATGGGCCATAAGAAGGGCAAGGGCGAGCGCTGGCTGGCCAAGTTCGTGCTGGCACCCTGCGCCTACGGCCACTTCTTCATCGAGCACAACAAGGGCCACCATAAGGACGTGGCCACGCCGGAGGACCCGGCCTCCTCGCGCATGGGCGAGAGCATCTGGAAGTTCGTGCTGCGGGAAATCCCCGGCGCCGCCAAACGGGCCTGGCGCCTGGAGAAGGAACGCCTGGAAGCCCAGGGCAAGTCGGTCTGGTCCCTGGAGAACGAGATCATCCAGCCGGCCATCATCACCGCCGTGGCCTGGGGTCTGGTGCTGGCGATCTTCGGCATCGGCCTGCTGCCCTACATTCTGGGCACCGCCTTCTGGGGCGCCTTCCAGCTCACCTCCGCCAACTACATCGAGCATTACGGGCTGCTGCGCCACAAAACCGCCAACGGCCGCTACGAGCGCACCCAGCCGTACCACAGCTGGAACAGCAACCACATGTTCTCCAACTGGGCCACCTTCCACCTGCAGCGTCATTCCGACCACCACGCCCACCCCACCCGGCGCTACCAGAGCCTGCGCCATTTCGAGAACCTGCCCACCCTGCCCAACGGCTACTTCGGCATGTTCTTTATCAGCTACTTCCCGCCGCTCTGGTACAAGGTGATGGACAAGCGCCTGCTGGAACACGCCGGCTACGATGCGCGCAACATCAACTTCGACCCGGCCAAGCGTGACAAGCTGATCCGCAAGTACGGCATCCAGTACGGCGACGCGCCGGCGAAGATCGCCGCGGGCTGACACCCACCACCGGCGGCGCCGGCCTCGGCAAGGCGCGGCCGGCGCGCCGCTTGCCTCTCTCACTCCGTTTAATGATAATTGTTTTCATTATCAAGAACGGGGCGAGGGGCCTTCATGTCAGACCGGTCGATGTCATTGCCCGCGCGCCGGGCGCGGCCCGCGGCGTTGCCCGGTGGCGGCCCGGACATCGGCCTGCTCTACCACCAACACCACGGCTGGCTGTTCAACTGGTTGCGGCGCAAGCTGCTCTGCCCCCAGGACGCCGCCGACCTTTCCCACGATACCTTTGTCCGTCTGATCACCGGCGCGCCGCCGCAGTTGGTGGAGCCCCGCGCCTATCTGCTGGTGATCGCCAGCCGTCTGCTGATCAACCGTAACCAGCGCCAGCGCATCGAGCGCGAGGCGCTGCACAGCGTGGCGGTGTTGCTGGAGGGGCGGGACCGGCGCGGGCCGGAGCAGGTGGTGGGGGCCCGGGATCTGCTTTCCCGGGTGCTGCATCTGCTGCTGGAGGAACTGCCGGAGAAACCGCGCCGGGCGTTTTTGCTGGCGCGGCTGGACGGCCTCGGCTATCGCGCCATCGGTGAGCGGCTGGGCGTCTCCGAAAGCAGCGTCAAACAGTATCTGGCCCGCTGCCTGGCGCACTGCCACGAGCGGCTCTATGACGCCCTGGAACAGGGTTGCCCGGCATGAGTGACCGGACGGCGTTGCGCGACCAGGCGGCGGACTGGGTGGTGGCCCTGCACCAGGCTGAAGGCCCGGAGCGGGGGGAGCTGGAGCGGCGCTGCCAGGCTTGGCAGGACCAGGACGAGCGGCACCGCACCTTGTTCCGCCAGATGCAAACCCTGTGGAACGGCCTGGACGCCGACCCGCCGCGCCGCGCCCGGCCGGGCCTGTGGGTACTGTGGCTGCTGATCGGCCTGCTGGCCTGGCAGCTGCCCTGGACCCTGTGGCGGGGTGACGCCCACACCGGCGCCGGTGAACGGCTGGTGATCAACCTGGACGACGGCAGCCGCCTGACCCTGGACACGGGCAGTGCCGTGCGTCTGGACCTTAACGCCGACCTGCGCCGGGTGCACCTGCTGCGGGGCCGGGTGTTCGCCCGGGTGGCCAAGGATCCCCACCGGCCCTTCCAGATCGTCACCCGCCACGGCACCGCCGAGGCACTGGGCACCGAGTACAGCGTGCAGCTGGTGGACAACGCCACCCGGGTGGCGGTGAAGGAATCCTCGGTGCGGGTCACGCCGGCCGGCCATCCGTCCGCCGCCCGGGTTCTTCGGGCCGGCCAGGGCGCCACCCTCACCCGCCGCGCGGTGAGCCCGCCGGCGCCGCTGCCACCGGGGGATTTCGAATGGCGTCGCGGACGGCTGGTGTTCAATGACGCGCCGCTGGACCGGGTGCTGGACCGGTTGGGGGCGCACCGCTCCGGGCTGCTGCTGGCCAGCCCGTCGCTGCCGGCGGGCCTGCACTTCACCGGCGTGCTGCCCGCCGACGACAGCGACCGGGCCCTGGCGGTGCTGGCCGAGGCGCTGCCGGTGCGGGTGCACCGGCTGACCCCTTATGTGGTGTGGGTCGCCGGGCGCTGAATTTTTTCTGCCCGATTTGTTCCCTCGCCGGTCATGGAAGGTAAAAGGCCTCAACAGGAGACGCTTCATGCCTTCTTTTCCCACTCTGCGGCTGGCCGGTGCCTGCCTGATCGCCACCCTGGCGATGCCCGCCGGCGCCGCGCCCCTCAACCTGCCCGCCCAGCCGCTGGATCAGGCGGTCACCGAACTGGCCCGCCAGACCGGGCTGACCATCGGCGGTGACGCCGGCCTGCTGCGCGGCCACCGGGCCCCGGCGCTGAACGGCGACTACGCGCCGCTGGATGCCCTGCGGCTGCTGCTGGCCGGCACCGACGTGAGCTTCCGGGTCACCGGCGACGACAGCGTCATTCTGGAGCAGGGCAACACCCTGGAAGCGGTGCAGGTGAACGGCGAGGCGGAAGCCGCCGGCCTGGCGCCGGTGTACGGTTACGTGGCCCGGCAAAGCATCACCGCCACCAAAAGCAGCGTGGCACTCAAGGAAACCCCGCAATCGGTGTCGGTGGTGACCCGCGAGCAGATCGAGAACCAGAACGCCCAGACCCTGGACCAGGCCCTGGCCTACACCCCCGGCGTGCAGTCACTCACCGGCGGCGCCAACAGCACCACCAGCGACGGCCTGCAGATCCGCGGCTTCAACGTGACCGGTTCCAGCCCGTTCTATCTGAACGGCACCAAGCTGGCCCGCAACACCTTCAGCAGCACCGTGGAGCCCTACGGCATGGAGCGCATCGAGCTGCTGCGCGGGCCGGCTTCGATCCTGTACGGCGCCGCCGCCCCCGGCGGCGTGGTCAACATGGTCAGCAAGCTGCCCACCCGACAACCATTACGTGAGATCCGGCTGCAGGGCGGCAACCATGATCGTCGCCAACTGGCGGCGGATGTGAGCGGCCCGCTCACCGACGACGGCGCCCTCGCCTACCGGCTCACCGGCCTGACCCGCGACAGCGACACCATGGTCGATCACGTTCCCGATGACCGGGACTTCCTGCAAGGCGCACTGGCCTGGCAGCCCACCGACGCCACCCGGCTGACCGTGTTCGCCGCCTACCAGAAGAACGACACCACCTATGTCTACGGCCTGCCCGCCGCCGGCACCGTGCAACCCAACCCCAACGGCCGCATCGACCGGGACCGCTTCACCGGCGAGCCGGGCTTCAACGAGTTCGTCTCCGAGAGCTACACCCTGGGCTACCTGCTCAACCATCGCGTCAGCGACAACTGGACGTTCCGTCAGAACGGGCTCTACTTCACCGCCGACGCCGACTACGCCGACATCTTCGTCGGCGGTTACGCCGCCGACCAGCGCACCGTCACGCGCGGCGCCTACGCCCGCCAGGACGACAACCACAGCTGGAGCCTGGATAACCAGCTCGAAGGCGTCTTCGACCTGGGTCGGGTGCGCCACACCCTGCTGTTCGGGGTGGACTACAACGAGCAGAGCTTTGCCCGCGAGCAGTACAGCGGCACCGTGGCACCGCTGGATCTGTACGCGCCGGTGTACGGGTCGCCGGTGGTGCTGGGCAACGCCCCGATCTCCGACTATGAATCCGATAACCAGCAACTCGGGTTCTACGCCCAGGATCACATCAAGGTGGACGACCGCTGGGTGATTCTGCTCGGCGGTCGCTACGACCGTTTTGACAACGAGCAGCGCGACCGGCTCACCGGCGACCGCGCGACCACCTATGACGACAGCACCTTCACCGGTCGCGCCGGCCTGGTGTACCTGTTCGACAACGGCTGGGCGCCGTACCTGAGCTACTCGCAGTCCTTCGAACCGGTGGAGGGCAGTACCGGCGTCAACTACGACCCCACCGAAGGCGAGCAGTACGAAGCCGGCCTGCGCTATGCGCCGGATGACCGCAATCTGTCGGTGACGCTGTCGGTCTATGACCTGACCCAACAGAACGTACTCACCACCGACCCGGCCGGCGGCCCGCAGATCCAGGAAGGCGAAGTGCGCTCGCGCGGCGCGGAACTGGAAGCCCGGGCGGAGTTCGACAACGGCCTCAGCCTGATCGCCGGCTACGCCTACACCAACGCGGAGGTCACCAAGAGCAACAACGGCAACGAAGGCAACGAGCCCGGTGCCGTGCCCGAGCACAGCGCCTCGCTGTGGGCGGACTACCGCTTCGGCGGCGCACTCAGCAACCTGAACGTGGGCGCCGGTGCCCGCTATATCGGCAGCACCTATGACCTGGGCAATACCGTGCGGGTGCCGGACTACACCGTGTACGACGCCCTGGTCGGCTACTGGCTCAACGACTGGCGGCTGGCGCTCAACGTGCAAAACCTCACGGACGAAGACTACGCCACCTGCACCTACCTGTGCTTCTACGGCCAGGAACGCACCTACACCGCCACCGTGACCTACCGCTGGTAGGGCTCTGGCATCGCGGTCGGACGACCGCTCCTACCGGAACCACCTACCTGTAGGAGCGGCCGTCCAACCGCGAGCGGCTTCCGCTCACGTCACTTCTGGCCCGCGCGTTACCGCCTGCGGTAGCATGCCCCCATGAGCGACGACATTCATTTCTATCAGCCCTCCGCCGGCCACGGCCTGCCCCACGACCCTTTCAACGCACTGGTGGCACCCCGCCCGATCGGCTGGATTTCCTCGAAAAGCCCGGACGGTGTCCTCAACCTGGCGCCCTACAGTTTCTTCAACGCCTTCAACTACCGGCCGCCGATCGTCGGCTTCGCCAGCATCGGCTACAAGGACAGCGTGCGGAACATCGAGGCCACCGGGGAATTCGGCTGGAACCTGGCCACCCGCCCCCTGGCGGACGCCATGAACCAGAGCTGCGCGGCGGTGGCACCGGACGTGAACGAGTTCGAGTTGAGTGGTCTGACGCCGGAGCCGTCACGGATTATCGACGTGCCCCGGGTGAAGGAAACCCCGGTGTCCTTCGAATGCCGCCTCAGCCAGGTACTGCGCCTGACCGGCGCCGACGGCGCCGAGACCGACACCTGGCTGGTGCTGGGCGAGGTGGTGGGCGTGCACATCGCCCGGCATCTGCTCAAGGACGGCATCTACGACACCGCCGCCGCCGAGCCGATCCTGCGCGCCGGCGGCCCGGCGGATTATTTCACCGTCAACGAGACGACCCGCTTCCAGATGTATCGACCCAAGACCCCGTAGGCACGGTGTTTTTCGCTGCGCCTATGAATCCAGATAGCGCTCCAGCACGTCGCGGATCACCTCGGCGTAATGGTTCACGCAGATCTTCTGCTCCCGGTATTTGCCGCGCTTGAGGTACCAGTCCTGCAGCATCGCCTTGGTGAGCGAGGCGAGCAGGCGGGCGTTGACGTCGCGGTAGGCGCCGGCGGCGATGCCTTCCTCGATGATGGCACGGAAGATGTCTTCCACTTCCCGCTCGATGGCGACGGCGTCGCGCTTCTCTTTCTCCGGCAGGCTTTTGGCTTCCATGTAGGAGAAATAGAACCAGGCGCGCATGATTTCGCTGAGATACAGATGCGCCTGGATGGCGGTGAACAGCTTGTCGCGCGGGTCGGTAATGTCCCGGGTGTGACTGAGCAGGGTCTGGCGGGTGAGCAGGATGCCGTGGCTCTGGATCAGGTGGATCAGATCATCCTTGTTGCGGATATAGGCGTACAGCCCGCCCATGCTGAGGCCGGAGTCGGCGCACAGGTCCCGCAGGCTCATGGCGTGAAAGCCTTTCGAGTTGGCCAGGCGCAGGGTGGAATCGATGATCCGCACTAAATTGCGCACCGCCACCGCTTCCTTCTTTATGCGAATCTTGTCCTGGTTCTGCCGGAACAGCTCCCGGCAGATGTCTTCCTTGGACAGACGCAGGTCCACTTTAAAGGCGTCGTAATCGGGGATCATGGGTCGTCAATGGGCTGAAAAGCGGTGAGTATAAAAGAGGCGGGGCCGGTTGCACCAAACCCCGCCGCCAATTCGCCGCCGGCCCTCAGGCGACCGACAGGAAACGGTTCTGGGTGTCCACGTCCTGTTTCAGTTCGGCACTGGGCGCCTCGTGGACCACCCGGCCTTTTTCCAGAATATAGGCGCGGTCCGCGTGCTTGAGGGCAAAGTGCACGCTCTGATCGGTGAACAGGATGGTGGTGGTATGCGACAGATCGTCGATCAGGCGGCCGATCTGCTGCACGATCACCGGCGCCAGCCCTTCGTTGGGCTCGTCCAGCAACAGCAGACGCGGCTCAATCATCAGCGAGCGCGCCACCGCCAGCATCTGCTGCTGGCCACCGGACAGGGTGGCGCCGTCCTGGTCGGCCAGCTCCGCCAGCATCGGGTACTCGTCGAAGATCCTTTCCACGCTCCAGGCGTTCTCGCCGCCGGGACCGCGCCGGTCCGCCACGTCCAGATTCTCACGCACACTCAGGCCGGGAAAGATGCGCCGGTCCTCCGGCACATAGCCGATGCCCAGCCGCGCGATGCGGTGCGGCGCCAGGCGGGTGATGTCCCGGCCCTGCCAGGTCACCGTGCCGGCGCGCGGCGGCGTCAGCCCCACGATGCTTTTCAGGGTGGTGCTTTTGCCGGCGCCATTGCGGCCCAGCAGGCACACGGTCTCGCCCTCGTTGAGCGCCAGGGTCACGCCCTGCAGGGCCTGGCTCTCGCCGTAGTAGGTGTGGACGTCATCAAGTTGAAGAATCATGCGCCGGCCTCCTGTTCTTCCTGGTCTTCTTCTCCCAGATAGGCGCGCCGCACTTCCGGGTGGTTGCGCACTTCCTCCGGCGTGCCCACCACCAGCGCCTCACCCCGGTGCATTACCAGGATGCGATCGGCCAGGCTGAACACCACCTCCATATCGTGCTCGGTGATCAGGAAGGTGTAGTCACCGCTGTCGGCCAGGGACTTCACCAGAGCGGTAACGCGGCGGGTTTCATCCGGCGTCATGCCGGCGGTGGGTTCATCCAGCAGCACCAGGCGCGGTCGGGTGGCCAGCACCACGGCGATTTCCAGCAGGCGTTTGTCGCCGTAGCTGATCACGCCGGCACGGCGCTCCGCCAGCTCGCCGATGGACAGCCGGTCCAGCAGCGCCTGGGCTTCTTCCTGGAGCACGGTGTCGCGGGACGCCAGGTTGAACCAGCGTCGGCTGTGGTGATGCAGCGCCGCCAGCGCCACTTCCACGTTCTCGCGCACCGTCATCTCGGTGAAGATATTGTTGATCTGAAACGAGCGCGACACGCCCAGCCGGCTGATCCGGTGCGGCGGCAGGCCGGTGATGTCCTGGCCGTCCAATAACACCTTGCCCCGGGTGGGCGTCATGCGGCCGGACACCATATTGTAGAAGGTGGTCTTGCCGGCGCCGTTGGGACCGATGATCGCCAGTGTCTCGCGGGGCTGTACGTCCAGGGTGATGCCCGATACCGCGGCGTTACCGCCGAAGTGCTTGGTCAGGTCTTGGATGCTCAGAATCGGTTCGCTCATTTTCGTTCCAGCCACCAGTCAAGGAAGGTACCCAGCAGGCCACGCCGGAAGAACATCACCATCAAGGCCAGCACGATGCCGAGAAACAGCATCCACGCCTGGGTAATGCTGGTGATCCAGGTCTCCAGCAGGATGAACATGGCCGAGCCCACGAACGGACCGAGAAAATAGCCGGTGCCGCCCAGAATCGACATCAGCACCGGTTCCGCCGAGGTCGACCAGTGCAGCATTTCCGGGCTGGCCACGCGTAGGAACGGGGCCATCAGGCCGCCGGCCAGGCCGGCGAAGGCGCCGCCGAGGGTAAAGGCGGCCAGCCGGTAGCTGCGCACATTCAGGCCGCAGAACGCCACCCGTTCCGGGTTCTGACGGATCGCCTGCAGGATCATGCCGAACGAAGACCGGCCGATCAGGTAGAGCACCGCCGCGGCCAGCACCACGAACACCAGCACCACGTGGTAGTAGACCGCCGGATTACCCAGTGTCAGGTCCAATCCCAGGCCGAAATCCCCCAGGGTGAAGCCGGCGATGCCGTCGCTGCCGTTGGTCACCGAACGCCAGTGATGGGCCACCGAGAACACCATCATGCCGAACGCCAGGGTCAGCATGGCGAAGTACACTTCGTTGAGGCGCACGCTGAAAAAGCCAATCACCAGGGCCAGCAGCGCGCCGGCGCCCACCGACAGCAACAGGCAATAGAGAAACGGCCATTTCAGATGCAGCAAGGTCATGGCGGTGGCATAGCAGCCGACGCCGAAGAACGCCGCGTGGCCGAAACTGAGCATGCCGGTGTAGCCGAACACCAGATTAAAGCTGGCGGCGAACAGCCCCATGATCAGGATTTCGGTGACGATGAAAATATAGAAATACGGCGCGAACCAGGGTAGCGCGACCAGCCCGATCAGAGCGACCAGCAGCGCGCCGAGCAGAATCATCTGTTTCATGCGGTGGCCCCCTTGCCCATGATGCCGGTGGGTTTGAACAGCAGTACCAGCGCCATGCCCACGAACGGTAGCAACATGTTGATCTCGGGCATATAGCGCCCGCCGAAGCCGTGCATCAAACCCAGCGCCAGGGCGCCGATCAGCGCACCGGGAAAGCTGCCAAGACCACCGATCACCACCACGATAAAGGATTCGATAATGATCTTGTCGCCCATGCCCGGGTCGATGGCGCGCATGGGTGCCGCCACCGTGCCGCCCACCGCCGCCAGCCAGGCGCCGAACGCGAACACACCGGTGACCACAAGCTTGGTATTGATGCCCAACGCCTCCGCCATGTCCCGGTCCAGGGCGGCGGCACGCATGATGCGCCCCACCCGGGTGCGGTTGAACAGATACCAGAGACCGGCCAGCAGCAGCAGGCCGACCAGAATCACGAACAGGCTGTAAATGGGATAGCTGGGCCCACCAAACACACGCACGGTGCCCTGCAGAATCGGCGGCGGTTCCACCACATGGATGCCGGAGCCCCAGATGGACCGCACCGATTCATTGATGATCAGCAGCAGCGCGAAGGTCAGCAACAGGCTGTCCGCCACGTCGCGCTGATAGATAAACCGCAGCACCAGCCGGTCGATCAGCACCGCCACCGCCGCCACGCCCAGCGGCGCCAGCAGCAAGGTGGGCCAGAACGACAGGCCGACCAGATTGATCAGGGTATAGGCCAGATAGGCCCCGAGCATATAGAGCGCACCATGCGCGAAATTGATCACGTTAAGCACGCCGAACACGATGTTCAGACCCACCGCGATGACGAACAGCAGCAGGCCGATATCCAGACTATTGAGTAAAGCCGCGCCAAAGCCGGACATGACACCCCCGTAACACGGAATTCAGGGAAGGGAACCGCCGGCCGGGGCCGGCGGCATCAGGGTGGTCAGAGCTTGCAGCCGGTTTCCTCGATGGTGCGGGAAACCTTCTCGCCGTCGAAGATACGCAGGTCCGCCAGGGTGCGGATGCCGTGCTTGTCGTTCATCGGGCCGGACTTGCCCCAGTTGGGGCCGACCAGCGCCTGATGGTCGCCGGCGCGGAAGGCGATGGTGCCGTTGGGGGCGTCCAGGCTCATGCCGCTGAGGGTTTGAGCCAGTTTGTCGCCGTCGGTGGAGCCGGCGCTCTCGATGGCTTTCTTGTAGGCGTACACCGCCGCGTAGGCGCCTTCCGCGTTGTAGCTGGGCGGCACGCCGTAGCGGTCGATGTAGGCACTGACAAAGCGCTTGTTCACATCGTTATCAAAGCCGTCGTACCAGTAGCGCGTGGACAGCCAGACGCCTTCCGGCATCTGCTCACCCAGGGCGGAAAGCACCTCGGTGGCGGCGCCCACGGTGAACATGATTTCCATGTCCTGTTCGAAGAAACCCAGGTTGTTGGCCTGGCGCACGAAGTTGACCAGGTCCCCGCCCCACACCGAGATCAGTACGCCGTCGGGCTTGGCGGCCATCACGCCATTGATGAACGGGGTGAAGTCCTCGGCGCCGAAGCGCGGGAAGGCGGTGTCGCTCATCAGCTCCACGTCCGGATTGGCTTCCTTGAGGGCCTTACCGAAAAACTCCCAGGACTGATGGCCAAAGGCGTAGTCCGGGCCAATGGTGGTCCAGCGTTTGGCACCGGTTTCGCCGGCGATGATGGCGGCGGCCTTCATGTTCTGGGCCACGTTGTTACTGATCCGGTAGGTGTAGGCGTTACAGAGTTTGCCGGTCACGTCCGGGGTGGCGGCGTGGGTGATGATCAGCGGCTTCTTCAGTTCCGGCATCACCGGCACCAGGCCCTGGGCCACGCCGGAGCTGTCCAGGCCCATCAGCACGTCGGCCTGATCCTGGTAGACCAGCTTGCGGGCCGCCTGGATCGCCACCGATGCCTTGCCCTGGCTGTCCTCGGTGATCACTTCCAGATCGCGGCCCATGACGCCGCCGTCCTGGTTGATTTCGTCGATGGCCAGTTGAATGCCCTGCTGGGCAAACTTGCCGTAGTTGGCGGCGCTGCCGGACAGAATATAGATGGCGCCGATGCGGATCGGATCGTCGTCCGCCCAGGCGGGGGCGCCGGCCAGGCCGGTAACGGCCACCAGCGTGATCAGGAGTCGTGCGGGTTTGAGCAGTTGCATGACGGGTCCTCTCTTTTTATCAGTGTTGTTGTCGTATGTTTTTTCCCGTGGCTAACCGGCGAGCCGGTCGCGCAGCACATTCTTGCGAATCTTCCCGGTCACGGTTTTCGGCAGCGCGCCCAGCACCACCTTTTTGGGAATCTTGAAGCCGGCCAGGTGCTGGCGGCAGAAGCCGATCAAGTCATCCACGTCCAGCTCCGGACCGGGCCGCGGGTCGATAAAGGCGCAGGGCACTTCGCCCCACTTGTCGTCGGCCATGGCCACCACCGCCGCTTCCGAGACACGCGGATGCCGATAGAGCACCTCCTCCACCTCCAGGCTGGAGATGTTCTCGCCGCCGGAGATGATCACGTCCTTGGCGCGGTCCTTGATCTCGATGTAGTGGTCCGGGTGCATCACCGCCAGGTCGCCGGTGTTGTACCAGCCATCACGAAACGCCTCGGCGGTGGTCTCCGGGTTCTTGAGATAGCCCTTCATCAGGGTGTTGCCGCGCAACTGAATCTCGCCCAGGGTCTCGCCGTCCGCCGGCGCCACCCGGCGGCGTTCGTGGTCGTAGACCCGGGCGTCGTTGACGGCGAAGTTGATCACCCCCTGACGGGCCATGCGGGCGGCCAGTTGCTCGGTGGGCAGCGCCGCCCAGTCCGGTTGCGGCACGCACAGGGTGGCCGGGCCGAAGGTTTCGGTCAGGCCATACAGGTGGGTGATGTCGAAGCCCAGCTCACGGGCCTTGCGGATCACCGAACTGGGCGGCGCGGCGCCGCCCAGGGCAAAGCGCGCCGGCCGGCTCAGGGCCCGCCCACGCTGGTCCATGTCCGCCAGCAGCATATTGAGCACCACCGGCGCGCCGCAAAGATGGGTCACCCCGCGCTCTTCCATGCGCCGGTAAATCAGGTCCGGGTCCACCTTGCGCAGACACACATGGGTGCCGCCCACGGCGGTGATCGCCCAGGTGTAGCCCCAGCCGTTGCAATGAAACATGGGCAGGGTCCACAGGTAGACGGTGTCGGCGTTCATCTCGAACGCCATGGCGTTGCTCATGGCCGCCAGGTAGGCGCCGCGATGGTGATAGACCACGCCCTTGGGATTGCCAGTGGTGCCGGAAGTGTAATTGAGGGTGATGGCGTCCCACTCGTCCGCCGGCGTGCGCCATTGATCCGGGTCACCGGCGGTGTCCAGCCAGGCTTCGTAGCGCGCGCCGTCCAGGCTGGCGGGGCCGCCGTCGCGCTCGATGGCGACGGTTCGCGGCGGTGTCGTCAGACCGGCCAGGGCGTCCTTGATCACCGCTTCGTATTCGGTGTCGTAGATCAGCACCCGGGCCTCGCCATGGTCCAGGATGAACCCCAGGCTGGCGCCGTCCAGGCGGCTGTTGAGCGCATTCAGCACGGCGCCGGCCAGGGCCACCCCATAGTGGGCCTCGAGCAGTTCATGGCCGTTCGGCGCCAGCACCGCCACGGTATCGCCGGGGCCCACCCCGCTTTGCGCCAACGCTGCCGCCAGCCGGCGGCAGCGGGCCAGGAAGGTGCGATAGTCCAGGGTCATGTCGTCGTCGATCACCGCCACCTTGTCGGGAAACACGGTGGCCGAGCGCCGCAGGAAAGACAGGGGCGTCAGCGCCGCGTAGTTGGCCGCGTTCCTGTCCAGCCCGTTCTCATACTTATCGTTGTTGTACTTATCGTTCATGGCGATTACCGACCTCTGAGGTTTTACCGGGCCCGCGCGATGCCGTGATTCTTTTTTCAACGCCCCTTAAAAATAGAGCGAGCGCTCGAAATATTCAACACACCGGAGGCGAAATTTTCCGGTTCTGGCAGAATAGCGCCCCATGACCGATACCGACCCGCGACACCCAACCCCTTCCGACGCCTGCCCCTGCGGCGCCGATCTGCCCTATGAGGACTGCTGCGCCCCGCTGCATCGCGGTGAGCCCGCGCTCACGCCGGAGGCGCTGATGCGCTCGCGCTACAGCGCTTTCGTGCGCAACGACACCACCTATGTGGCCAGAAGCTGGCATCCGGATACCCGCCCTACCGGGCTGATGCTGGATGACGGCGACCACTGGCTGGAACTCAGGGTGCTGGATAGCGACTCCGACGGCGACCGGGGGCGGGTGCATTTCCGCGCCCTGCGCCGGCGCGGTAAGGGGTTTTCCGTGCTGGAGGAACACTCCCGCTTCGTGCGCGAGGACGGGCACTGGTTCTATGTGGACGGCGACAGCAAGGTGAGCAATCTGAAGCCGGGCCGCAACGAGCCCTGCCCCTGTGGCAGCGGCAAGAAATTCAAGAAGTGCTGCGCGGCGTAACGGGAGAAAGGAAAAAAGAGCGGGCCTTCCGTGGCCCTGGGGGTAAGAATGGATCACGACATGTCTGTATCGTGGCGCTCAGTATCGGTGCCCCCGGGCCGGGGGCGATAGCCGGTTCGCGCGCGTTTCTTGCCCGATCCTGCCCCGGCCTCTCCGGTTCCTTCATCCTTCCTTTTCTTTGCGCTTTTCGATCTGGTGGCGGTCCTCGGTGAGGCCGATCTGCCAGTAGCCGCTGGCGTAGAGGCGGCCGCGCTCCACCTGGCGTTCCTGGGTGAAGTAGCGGCGCAGGGCGCGCACGGCGCCGCTTTCACCGGCCACCCAGACCGCCGGCGAGCCGTCCAGCCAGGGCAGCGCCAGCACCGTGTCCACCAGCCCCACCGCCGGCTGCTCCGGGTAGGGATTGACCCGCCAGGTGACCTGGATACCGTCCGGGAACGGCAGCGGCTGCTGGTCGGCGGGGTCGAGAATATCCAGCACCGCGTAGCCGCGGGCGTCCGCCGGCAGGCGCTCGATGTTGGCGCCGATGGCGGGCAGCGCCGACATGTCGCCGGCGAACAGAAACCAGTCGGCGTCGAAGTCCACGAACTTGGGGGCGCCGGGACCGGCGAAGCCGATGCGGTCACCGGGTCGGGCGGCGGCGGCCCAGCCCGAGGCCGGTCCGTGGTCGGCGTGCATCATGAAGTCCACGATCACCTCGCCGCGCGGACGATCAAAGTGGCGCAGGGTGTATGTCCGCACGAAGGGTTTGTGTTGTTCCGGGGTGTCGTTGAACGGCGGCAGGGCAATGTCGGTTTGCCCGGGCTTGGGAATCAACAGTTTGAAATTGGCGCTTTCGTGGTCTTGCGGAAAATCACTCAGGTCGTCGCCGCCGAGCACCACCCGTTTCATGTTCGGGGTCAGGGTCTCGGTGCGCAGCACCTCCAGGATACGGGGCGCGGGTCTGGGCATGGGTCACCTCAAGGAAAACGGGGGCGCTTGTGGCGCCCCGGCAATTAGTAGACAATATCAACCATAAATTCACTGGTTGATATTGTCAACCAATTACATCACATTGAAACCCATGCCACACCAAGCCGATATCCGCCAGGTGCTCTGGCAGCTGGCCTTCCAGTTCAAGGTCAGCAGCAAGCGGGCGATCCGCGACTACGATCTGCCGATCAACGGCATGCACGTGCGTCTGCTGCAGATGATCGCGCGCCAGCCCGCCTGCACCGCCCAGCACATCGCCGCCACCACCGGCCGCGACAAGGGGCAGATCACCCGCGTGATCAAGGAGCTGGAGACCATGAACCTGGTCACCCGCACCCCCAACCCGGAGGACCGCCGCAGCCAGTTGCTGGCGCTGAGCAAGACCGGCCAGGGACTGATGACGCGCATTCAGGAGGCGGAGGATGAGGTCAGACAGACGCTGCTGAAAGGCATCCCGAAAAAAGACGTGGACGCCTTTATCGAGATCGGTAACCGAATGCTCGAGAACTTGCGGGAAGACAGTTAAAAAAAGCGCGGCTTGCGCCGCGCCGAACCATAACTTTTTTTCGCGAGTTAGCGTTCGTATTCCTTGAGCTTCTGCATGGCGATGGTGCCCACCACCGGCCCGATGGCCAGCAGACCGAACGCCGCCGGCCAGCCCCAGGCGTTCTGCACCACCGGAATCAGCCAGAGTGTCGGCACCGTCAGCACGAAGCCGATGGCCAGCTGAAGGGTCAGAGCGGTGCCCACGTATTGTTGATCGCCCAACTCGGTGATCACGGTGGAGAACTGCGCCGAGTCCGCCACCACCGCGAAGCCCCACACCAGGCCCACCAGCAGCACCAGCGGCAGCGGCGCGCTGTGCAGAAAGCCGATCAGCAGCGCGCAGGCGCCGGATACGATCATCGCCGCCGAGGTGGTGTTGCCGCGCCCCCAGCGGTCGCCCAGTTCGCCGCCCACCCAGCAGCCCACGGCGCCGATGGCGATCACCAGAAACGCCAGCAGCGCGCCGGTGCCGCCGGGCTCCGCCCAGCCGTCGTTGTGCAGCACCTGGGTGATGAACACCGAGAACCAGGCCCACATGGCGTACAGCTCCCACATGTGGCCGAAGTAGCCGATCGACGCCAACCGCACCGGCCGGTCGGAGAAGGCCCGCAACGCCTGCCCCGGGTTGAACGGCGCGCGCGGAAAATCGAAGGGGCCGTCACTGCCCAGAAACTCGGCGATCAGCCCGCCGGCCAGGGTCAGCACCGAGGTGGCGACGATCACCAGACGCCAGTCCAGCCCGCCCAGGCCATTGACCAGATGGGGGGTGGCGGAGCCAAGCGTCAGCGCGCCCACCATGATGCCCAGGGCGGTGCCCCGCTTAACCTTGAACCAGGTGGCCATGGCCTTCATCGCCGGCGGATAAACGCCGGCCAGGAACAGGCCGGTGAGCCCGCGCAGCAGCATGGCGCCGGTGGTCCCGGGTTCGCTGAGCAGCAGCAGATTGGCCAGCGCCGCGCCAATGGAACCGAACAGCATCAGCCGCCGGGGCGGGATCAGATCGGCCACGTTGAACAGCGCCGAGCCCAGGGCCCCGACCACGAAGCCGAGCTGCACGCTGATCGTCATCCACGCCGCCTGACCCGGCGTCAGCGACCACAGCTCGCGCAGTTGCGGCACCACCGCGGTGGCGGAAAACCAGGTGGTCATGCCCAGCAACATGGCGCCGGCGAGGATCGTCAGTCCCCGCCAGCAGCCGCGCGGATCACGGCGAATAACGGCGGCCGGATCCACAGTGTTCATCGTGGCAGCGCGGCGGTGTAGGTCACCGCTTCACCGCTGATGCAGACTTCGCCGTCCTGGTTTTCCACGGTGGTGCGGATGGTGCAGAACGGCTTGTCCTCACGCACATTGAGCACTTCCACCCGGCCGGTGATGGTGTCGCCCACGTACACCGGCTTGGAGAATTTCCATTCCACGCTGAGGAACACGCTGCCCGGGCCGGGCAGGTCCTCGGCCACCACCGCGTTGAGAATGCCGGTGGTCACCCCACCCTGCACGATCAGGCCGCCAAAGCGCGAGGCTTCCGCCGCCGCCTTGTCGGTGTGCAGCGGGTTGTAGTCGCCGCTCATTTCGCTGAACAGCTCGATGTCTTTCTCGGTGACGTCCTTTTTGCGTTCCGCGATCTGGCCTTCGCGGGGCATGCCGTGACGGGTCTCGGTCCAGCCGTTAACGGCCTTGGCTTGATCATTGGCGCTCATGGGTACTCCTTTTCATTCATGATTCAGTGTTGTTCAGGCAAGTCGTTCCAGCACCACCGCGTAGCCCTGGCCGCCGCCGCCGCACAGGGAGGCCACGGCGTAGCGGCCCTGACGGCGACGCAGTTCCCGGGCGGCGGTGAGCAGCAACCGGAAACCGGTGCCGCCCAGCGGGTGGCCCAGGGCGATGGCGCCGCCGTTCACATTGACCTTGTCGGCGGGCAGATCCAGGTGCCGGCAACTGGCGATCACCACGGCGGCGAACGCCTCGTTGATCTCGAACACGTCGATGTCGTCCAGGCGCAGGCCGGCGCGGGCCACCGCCTGCTCGATGGCGGCGGCCGGTTTCAAGTGCAGGGTGTTGTCCGGCCCGGCCACTTCCGCCCAGGCGCGGATCCGGCCCAGAGGCGTGACGCCGGCGGCCTCCGCCTCGGCCAGGGAACAGACCAGACCGGCGGAGGCGCCGTCGGTCATTTGCGAGGCGCTGCCGGCGGTGATGGTGCCGCCTTCCTCGAAGGCGGCGCGCAGCCCGGCCAGCTTTTCCTCGCTGCTGTCGGCGCGAATGCCCTCGTCCCGATCCAGCCGTGCCGAACCGTTGTCGAACGGCAGAATCTCGCCGTCGAAGAAGCCGCTTTCCACGGCGGCGGCGGCGCGCCGGTGGGAGGCGGCGGCCAAGGCATCCTGCTCCGGACGCTGGATGCCCAGGTCCCGGTTGGCGCGCTCCGACAGCGGGCCCATGCCCTCGTCGGTGAGCGAACACCACAGGCCGTCGTTCATCATGATGTCGGTGAACGCCAGCTCGCCGGGACGGCGTTCCGCCTGACGCATCAGCCGGGCGTGGGGCGCGCGGCTCATGGAGTCGCCGCCGCCGACGATATAGCGCCGCCCCTCGCCCAGGCGGATACGCCGGGACGCATCGGCGACACTGGCCAGCCCGGCCAGGCACACATTGTTGAGAGTCAGCGCCGGCACCCGCCAGTCGACGCCGGCCTCGGCGGCGATCAAACGGGCCGGGTTCTGGCCCTGGCCGGCCTGCAGCACCTGGCCCAGCAGCACGCCGTCGGCGCGCTGAAAAGCCGGATAGCGGCGGACCAGCTCGGCCACCGGCGCGGCGCTCAGGGTACGCGCCGGCACCGACGCCAGGGCACCCAGATAGCGGCCGAACGGGGTGCGGATGCCGTCCAGCAGCACCGGTTCAAGATGGGCGTCCATCAGTCTTTCTCCTTGTGAGCGAACTCCTCGGGAACGAATTTCGGCAGCACTTCACCACCCTGCTCCACCCAGTGCACGCGCACCGCCTGACCGATGCGCACCTGCTCCGGCGCGCAGCCCACCACATTGGAGAGCATTCTCGGGCCTTCCTCCAGATCGATCAGCGCCACCACATAGGGCACGTCTTCCTGGAACGCCGGGTGGCCGGGTTTGTGCACCACGATGAACGAAGCCACCGTGCCCCGTCCGCTGGCGTCGCGCCATTGGAGGTGGGTCGACCAGCCGTGCGGGTCCAGGGCGCGGGGGTAGAACACCCAGCGGTCGGAGTCCGGGCAATACTGCAGCCGCAGGCGGCGCTCACGGCAGCCGTCCCAGAACGGTTGCGACAGCGGGCTGGCCTGGGGGCCGGGTTTGCTGAGGGTCATGGTCAGTCCTCCCGACGCAGCACCAGAGCGGTGGCTTCGCTCATGGTGGCGCCATTGCCGGTAATGAGAGCGTGGCGGGCGTTGGCGATCTGCCGGCCTTCGGCCTGGTGTCGCAGTTGCCGCACCGCCTCGATGAGGTGGGACATGCCGCCCGCCAGATCGGCCTGGCCGAACGACAGCTGCCCCCCGTGGGTGTTGAGCGGCTGGTCACCCTCCGCGCTCAGGTCGTGGGCCGCCAGCCAGGGGCCGCCCTGCCCCGGCGGGCACAGGCCGGCGTCTTCCACGGTCACCGCCAGCATGATGCTGTAGCAGTCGTACAGCGACAGCAGGTCCATGTGGCCGGCGTCCACGCCGGCCTGCTGGAAGGCCCGGGCCATGGCCGGTTTAAGCGGACCGGAGAGCAGGTCCGGCGCGCCGGAGATGGCCCGGTGGGTTACCTTTTCGCCGGCGCCGGCCAGCAGCACCGGCGGCTGCCGCAGGGTCCTGGCCCGGCGTGCCGAGGTGACCACGAAGGCGGCGCCGCCGGCGCAGGGCATCACCACTTCCAGCAAGCGCAGCGGTTCCGCCACCCAGGGCGAGTTGAGCACGTCGTCCACGGTGATCGGCGCGTCGCGGAAAATCGCCTGCGGATGACGGGCGGCGTTGCGGCGCTGGGCGGCCACCGCCGTGGCCAGCTGCTCGCTGGTGGTGCCGTAATGATGCATGTGCGCCTGGGCGATCATGGCGTAGGCGGCGTTGGCGCCGGAGGCGCCGAACGGCACGTCGAACTCGCGGATCGGGTTGCGGTTGGGCGAGCGCGGCGGCGTCGGCTCGCGGGTATTGGCCAGCACGCACAGCACCGCCTCGCACATGCCGGCGTTGATCGCCGCCGCCGCCCGCCAGGCCATGCCGGCGCCGGACGCGCCGCCCAGGTCCACCACATTGCTCATGGTGGGCCGCAGGCCCAGGTACTCGCTGACCGTGGCCGGCACGTGCTGGGGCGTCTCGCCCACCTGCGGGCCCACCAGCAGGCCGTCGATGGCGGCCGGCTCCAGGCCGGCGTCGGCCACCGCCTCGGCGCTCACCCGGGCGATCATGCCCAGGGTGGTTTCGCCCTCGGTGCGGCGCGTCGGGGTCAGCTCGGCGATGCCGGCGATGGCGCAGTCCCAGTGGCTCATGCCCGGACCTCCGCCACCGTCACGAACTCATCCAGACAATCCGGATTGAGCAGCGAACCTTTGTTTTTCACCGGCTTGCCGGTGAGCAGTTGCAGCACCGCTTTCTCTACCTTCTTGCCGTTCAGCGTGTAGGGAATTTCCGGTACCGGAAAGATGCGCTTGGGCACATGGCGGGGCGACGCCTCGCGCAGCAGCGACGAGCGAATGCGCTCCTCCAGGCCGTCGTCCATGGCCTGCTCCGGGCCGGTGACCACGAACAGCCACAGGTCCATATCGCCGCCCTCCGCCGGGTAGCCGATCACCAGGGAATCCTCCACCCCGTCCAGGGCCTCCACCACCCGGTAGATTTCCGAGGGGCCCATGCGCACGCCGCCGGGCTTGAGCAATGTATCGCTGCGGCCGGTGATGACGATGCCGCCGCTGGCGGTGAAGTAGGCCACGTCGCCGTGGGTCCAGATGTCGGCGCGCTCGCCGAAGTAGGTGTCCAGATAGCGCTGCCAGCCGTCGTCGCCCCAGAACCCCAGGGGCATGGACGGGAACGGCTCGGTGCACACCAGGTCGCCGTGGCGGCCCAGCACCGGAATATCCCGTTCGTCGAGCATGGCCATGGCCATGCCCAGCGCCGGCACCTGGATCTCGCCGGCGCGCACCGGCCCGGCCGGGTTGCCCATCACGAAGCAGCCCATGATTTCGGTGCCGCCGGAAATCGACGCCAGGCACAGGTCGGCCTTCACCGCGCCGTAGACCCAGCGGAAGTTCTCCTCGGTGAGCGGCGCGCCGGCGCTCATCACCATGCGCAGGGCGGACAGATCATGGTCATCGCCGGGCCGCCGCCCGTCCTGCTCCAGCAACGACAGGTACTTGGGGCTGGTGCCGAAATGGGTGGTGCCGGTCTCGGCGGCGATGCGCCACAGCACGTCGTGGTCCAGGGTGCCGTCCCGTTTCGGCAGGGCGGCGCCGTCGTAGAGCACCAGGGTGGCGCCGCTGGCGCGGGCGGTGATCATCCAGTGGTACATCATCCAGGCGGTGGAGGTGTAATAGAGGACGCGGTCACCGGGGCCGATGTCGCAGTGCAGCATGTGCTCCTTGCGATGGGTGATCAGGGTGCCACCGGCGCTGTGCACGATGCACTTGGGCAGGCCGGTGGTGCCGGAGGTATAGATCACGTAGAGCGGATGGTTGAACGGCAGCGCCACATAGTCCGGCCGGGCCGGCGCGCCCCGGGCCAGCTCGTCCAGCCGCTGGCCGGGGACGTTGGCCCCGGGCGCCTCGCCGTCGCCGCACAGCAGCAGGTGAGCCACGTTCAGTTTGTTGGCGATCTCCGCCACCCGCTCGCCGATGTCATGCTGGCGGCCGTTGTACCGGTAGCGGGGCACCGCCACCAGCACCTTGGGTTCGATCTGGCCGAAGCGGTCGAGCACGCCGTTGACGCCGAACTCCGGCGCGCAGGCGGACCAGATGGCGCCGATGGAGGCGGTGGCCAGCACCAGCACCAGGGTGTCCAGGGTGTTCGGCATCAGGCCGGCGACCCGGTCGCCCTCGCCCACATCGAGCGCACGCAGCGCCTGCTGGGCACCGGCCACCCGCTCACGCAATTGCGCCAGGGTCACTTCCCGGCCGACGCCGTCCTCGCCGGTTTCGATCACCGCGATGTCGGCGGCGTCCCCGGCCAGCAGGTTCTCGGCGAAATTCATCCGCGCGCCAACAAAAAAGCGGGCGCCGATCATGCGTGCCTCGCCGTCGCGGCTCAGCACCTGATCGTAGTCGCTGGCCAGGGGCGCGGCGAAGCGCCAGAACTCGGCCCAGAAGTCTTCCAGGCAGGTTACCGAGTAGCGATGCAGGTCGGCGTAACCCGCGCCTTCCAGACCCACCTGCCGGGCGAAGCGCGCGATCTGCGTGTCCGCCGCCTGTTGCGGGGTGGGCGTCCAGCACAGCGGCGCCAGGTTTTCCGTGTAGCTCATTGATGCACTCCTGTTTTTTCTCAGGGGAAACTCAGCCGAACAGCGGCGGCAGCACGGTGATGCCGAGGCCGAAGATGGCGAACGCGAACAGCATCATCACCGCGGTGTAGCCGACCACGTCGCGGGCCTTGAGGGCGGTGACGCCGAGCAGCGGCAGCATCCACATGGGCTGGATGGCGTTGGTGAGCTGGTCGCCGTAACCGAACGCCAGCACCGTGACCGCGTTGTCCACGCCCAGGCTTTGGCCGGCCTGGATCAGCAGCGGGCCCTGCACCGCCCACTGGCCGCCGGCGGACGGCACCATCAGGTTGACCACCCCGGCGCTGATCATGGCCAGCAGCGGGAAGGTGCCCGGCGTGGAGATCGACACCAGCCAGTTGGCGAACACGGTGACCAGGCCGGAGCCGGCCATCATGCCCATGATCCCGGCGTACAGCGGAAACTGGAGCACGATCTGGCCGCAGGCGCGGATGCCGTCGTCGATGGCGTTCACATAGGCCATCGGGGTGCGGTAGGCGATCAGGCCGAACACCAGCAGCGCGAAATTGACCAGGTTCAGGTTCAGATCGAAGCCGTTGCTGTAGAAGTGCCAGACCAGATAACCCAGGCCCGGAACCACCAGCATCCAGTTGAGGATGGCGGCGTTTTCCAGTTTCTCCGCCAGGGTGGTTTCGCCGTCTTCCTGGCGCGCCTCGCTCCGTGCCTCGGGCTCCGCTTCATCGTCACTCACTTCCTGCACGTCATCCGGGTTCGGGTGCATGGCCCGGTAGATCAGCGGGATGATGATCAGATAGGCAATAAAGGTGATCAGGTTGGCCGGCGAGAAGATGGTCTCGGAGACCGGAATCAGTCCGATCTGGTCGATCAGGAAATGATCCTGGGTGTTGACCAGCAGCGGTGCCGACGCGGACAGCCCGAAGTTGAAGATGATCAGCCCGGAGAAGCCGGCGGCGGCGGCCAGCGGATAGTGCACCTTGATGCCACGGGCCTTGGCCTGGCTACACACCTCACGGGCGGCGATGGCGCCGACGATCAGGCCCAGGCCCCAGCTCAGAAAGCCGAACACCACCGCCAGCACCGTCACCAGCATCACCGCCTGGCCGGCGCTGCGCGGTAGCGCGGCGGCGCGGCGCACCGCCCGGCGCACCGGCGGCGAGCTGGCCAGTACATAGCCGAACAGCAGGATCACCACCATCTGCATGGAAAACTGCAGCAGATTCCAGAAGCCGTCGTACCAGTGGCCGACCATCTGCGCCGGGCTCTGGTGGGTGATGACGATGCCCAGCAGATACACCACCGCGGACAGCAGAATGGCGAAAATAAAAGGGTTGGGAATGAATTGACGGGAAACGCGCGCGCATATCGCGCCGGCGGCCTGCAGCATGTTGTTGTCCTCCACCTGTCGTGTCGGTTTTATTATTCGAACGCTCTCGTTGCGGTCGGCCGACCCGACAAACACGGGACTGTACCGACTGGTCCATACACTAGAATGACCGGTCGGTCGCTGTAAAGCCCGGGCCTGCTGTTAAGCGATACCGTGAAGTCGCACAGAAGAATCAGCTTAACTCATTGATTTTCAATTAAAATAAGAAAAAACAATGAAAGGCTTCCGCTCCATCGGCTTTACCAATGGAGCCCTTGAGGCGCCCGGAATCACCGGGCTGAAGAGGAAACTGCCTGTACCGTGCGGTACATCAAAAAGCGATAAAGAAAGGAAATCTAAAAGCGAAAGGGTCTAAGCGCCGGGGCTTTTCAGGCCGTTCAGTATCAGATCGCAGAACGACTCGGCGATCGCCTCCGGGCTGCGATGGCCATCCGGGCGCAGCCACAGGTAGCTGTAGTGATGCATGCCCAGCACCGCCTTCACCGACAACGCATCGGTCTGCTCGAACTCGCCGCTGTCGAAGCCCGCGCTCAGGATGCGCGCCCACACCCCCTCATACTGGCGGTGCAGGTCCAGCAGCGCCTGCCGGTTGTCGCCGGTGACCGCGTGCATCTCGCGGAAACACACGGTCAGCTCCGACAGGTCGTCGGCGACGCTGCGCATCACCGCCCGGGAAAAGCGGCGCAACCGCTGTTCGGCGGGCATCTCCTCGCCCAGCAGCCGCTCCCCCAGCGCCACCAGTTCGCGCAGATAGCGGGTGGTGATCTCGAACAGCATTTCCTCCTTGTTGGAGAAATAGTGGTACAGGGAGCTGCGCCCCAGGCCGGTGGCCTTCTCCAGGTCACTCATGCCGGTGGCGTGGAAGCCCTTGCGGGCGAACAGATCCGCGGCCGCGCGCAGCAGCCGGGTACGATTGTCGTTCATGGGCCCCCGAGGTGGTCGCTGAAGAATCACGGCCGCTCATTATAAGGCCAACACCCGCCGGGTCCATGGCGGGCCGCCGGCGGTCAGGGGAGCACGGCGGCCAGCGCCTTGCCGATGTCGGCGATGGCGGCGTTGCGCCGGGCCAGGGTGGCGTCGGTTTCGGTGAGATAGATGGCCGCCAGTACCGGGCCATGGCCCGGCGGCCACATCACGGCGATGATGCCGCGGGAGCCGTGCTCGCCGGCACCGGTTTTGTCGGCCACGGTCCAGTCGTCCGGCACGCCGGCGCGCAGCAGGTCGTCGGCCACCCGGTCGGCCTTCATCCAGTCCAGCAGCTGCCGCCGCGAGGCGGGACTCAGGACGTCACCGAACAGCAGCGTGCGCAGGGTTGCCAGCATGGCCTCGGGGGTGGTGGTGTCGCGGGGGTCGCCGGGGGTGGCTTCGTTCAGGGCCGGCTCGTAGCGGTCCAGCCGCGTCACCGTATCGCCGATGCCGCGCAGGAAGGCGGTCAGCCCGGCGGGACCGTCGATGGCCCGGAGCACCAGATTGGCGGCGGTGTTGTCGCTCAGGGTAATGGTCGCCTCGCACAGGGCGGCCAGGGTCATGCCGTCTTCCAGATGCCGTTCGGTGGTCGGCGAATAGGTCACCAGATCGTCGCGGGTGTAATGAACGCGCCGGTCCAGGCGTTCCTCGCCGGCGTCCACCTTGTGCAGCAGGGCGCCGCAGGCCAGCACCTTGAAGGTACTGGCGAACGGGAACCGCTGGTCCGCCTGATAGGTCCAGCGACGCCCGCTGTCGGTGTCGGATATCGCCACCCCGACCCGGGCCTGCAGCTCGTTCTCTACCTGCTTCACCGAAGCGATCAAAGCATCGTCCGCCCGCGCCGTGGCCGCCAGCAACAGCAATCCCAAACCCACCACCACACCGCGCATACCACCCATCACGAACACTCCCTCTTCATAACGATTTACCAGCCCCGGCCAACTACCGCGTCCACGATGGAGAAGCGGCTAAATTACCCCCCCGCCGGTACCGCCTCAACCGCTTGCGTCTCATTGTCGTCAGCCGGCAGCGGCGCACCCGCCAGGGTCCTGTAAATGCCCACCATGGCCAGCGTCTCGGCGGTGCGGCTCTCGATCAGATTATCGCGGGTATCGATCAGCTCCTGCTCCGCCGCCAGCACTTCGAAGTAGCCGATGTAGCCCTGCTCATAGCGGGTGCGGGCCAGCTCCGCCGCGCGGCCGGCGGCGTCGGTGGCATCCTCCAACCGCGCACTGCGCACCTGGGCGCGCTGGTAACGCACCAGCTGGGTCTCGGTCTCGGCGAGCGCTTCCAGCACGGTCTGCCGGTAATCCGCCAGGGCCGCCCGACTGGCCGCGTCGGCGGCGTCGATGCGGCTGCGCACGCCGCCGAAATCCAGGAAGGTCCAGTCCACGCCCAGAGCCACGGCGCGGGATTCCGCCGGGCCGCTGAACAGATCGGAGGAATCCGCCGCCACCGAACCGATCAGCGCGTCCAGACTGAAACTCGGGAACAGATCGGCGGTGGCCACGCCGATGCGCGCGGTGGCGGCGGCCAGCCGCCGCTCGGCGGCGCGGATGTCCGGCCGCCGGCGCAGGGCGTCACCGGGGCTGCCCACCGGAATCGCCGGCAGGCTCTCCGGCAGCGGACCCGGCAACGTCAGTTGCCCCACCAGGGCACCCGGAGTCTGGCCGGTGAGCACGGCGATGCGGTACATGCGCTCGCGGATGCCCGCCTCCAGGTCCGGCAGGGTGGCGCGAATGGCGTCCAGCCGGGCGCGGGCGCGCACCCGGTCGAACTCGGTGCCGCGACCGGCGTCCAGCCGGGCCGCCACGATGTCCAGGGATTCCCGCTGGTTGGCCACATTGCGCCGGGCCACCGCCAGCTGCTGTTGCAGCCCGCGCAGTTCGAAATAGTCGCTGGCCAGGCGCCCGACCAGCGCCACCTGCAGCGTGGCCAGGTCGGCGCCGGCGGCGTCCAGGTCCGCCTGGCGCGCCTCGCGACCACGACGCAGACGGCCGAACAGGTCCAGTTCCCAGCGGGCGGCGGCGTTCACCTGGTAGCGGGTGACCCGCTCCTGGTTCGGGTCCATCCGCTCCACTTCCGCCAGATACTGTTCGCCGGCGGAACCATTGGCACTGAGGGTCGGATACTGGTCGGCGCGGGCGCCACGCAGCAGCGCGCCGGCCTGATCGAGCCGGGCCAGGGCCGCGCGCAGATCCTGGTTGGCGTCCAGGGCCTGCTCGATCAGTCGCGCCAGCAGCGGATCCTGGAAACCTTGCCAGAAGCGGCGCTGTTCGCCGTTGAAGGCACCGCTGTCGCGGGCCTCCTCGAAGCGGGCCGGCGCCTGAGGATCCGGGGCCTGGTAATCGGGCCCCACGGCGCAGGCACTCAACAACAGCAGCGCCGCGCCGGACAGTAATACATTACGCATGGTTCTCTCCCGGCAGATGGCCGGCTTCGCCGTCCATCGTGGAAACGTGATCGGTTTTCAGCGGGCCGGCCAGCTTGCGCAGGGCCACATAGAACACCGGCGTCAGGAACAGCCCGAACAGGGTCACCCCGAGCATGCCGGCGAACACCGCCACGCCCAGGGCCTGGCGCACTTCGGCGCCGGCGCCGTGGCCCAATACCAGGGGCACCACGGCGGCGGTGAAGGTGATCGAGGTCATGATGATCGGGCGCAGCCGCAGGCGGCAGGCTTCCAGCGCCGCGTCCACGGTGGCGCGCCCCTGCAGTTCCAGCTCACGGGCGAATTCCACGATCAGAATGGCGTTCTTACAGGCCAGACCGATCAGCACCACCAAACCCACCTGCACGAAGATGTTGGTGTCGCCGCCCATCAGCCACACGCCCACCAGCGCCGACAGCAGACACATGGGCACGATCAGGATCACCGCCAGCGGCAGGGTCCAGCTTTCGTAGAGCGCCGCCAGCACCAGGAACACCAGCAGCACCGCCAGCGGGAACACCACCAGCGCGGCGTTGCCCTGGGTGTGCTGCTGATAGCTCAGGTCGGTCCACTCGAAGTCCACGCCGGCGGGCAACACCCGCTCGCCGATGTCGGTGAGCGCGCCCATCGCCTGGGCGGACGACAGCACCCGCGGGTCGGCCTCGCCGGCCAGATCCGCCGCCGGGTAGCCGTTGAAGCGCAGCACCGGGTCCGGGCCGAAACTTTGCCGCACGTCCACCATGGAACCGATCGGCACCATCTCACCCTGGTTGTTGCGGGTGCGCAGACGGGCGATGTCCTCGACGCTGTCGCGGTAGGAGGCGTCCGCCTGGGCGATCACCTGCCAGGTGCGGCCGAACTGGTTGAAATCGTTCACGTAGGTGGAGCCCAGATAGGTCTGCAGGGTCATGAACAGATCGGTGACCGACACGCCCTGGGCCTTGGCCTTGAGCCGGTCCACCTCGGCGTCCAGCTGCGGCACGTTGGCCTGGTAGCTGGTGATCGGGTAGCTCATGCCCGGGGTCTGCATCACCGCGCCCTGGAAGGCGGTAACCGCCTCCTGGAGCGGGCCATAACCCAGGCCGTCCCGGTCCTCGATAAACAGCTGATAGCCGGAGCCGTTGCCCAGCCCCTGGATCGGCGGCGGCATGAACGAGAAGGCGATGCCGTCCTTGAGGCCGCCGATCCGGGCGGCGATCTCGGCGTTGATCCGCTCGGCGCTGAGCGCCCGCTCGCCGAACGGCGCCAGGGTCAGGAACACCAGCCCGGTGTTGGAGGTGTTGGTGAACTGCAGCGCGTTCAGGCCCGGAAACGAAATGGCGTGCTCCACGCCGTCGATCTCCATGGCGATGTCGGTGACCTGACGCAGCAGCGCGTCGGTGCGATCCAGGGACGCGCCCTCGGGCAGCTTCACCCCGGCCACCAGATACTGTTTGTCCTGGATCGGAATAAAGCCCGGCGGCACCATTTTGAACAGCGCGCCGGTGCTGGCCAGCAGCACCAGATAGATCACAAACACGGCGCCGCGACGGCGCAGGCTGCGCGACACCGCGCCCTGGTACTTGCCGGAGCTTTTATTGAAGAAGCGGTTGAACGGCCGGAACAGCCAGCCGAACAGCGCATCGATAATGCGCGTGAGCCGGTCGCGGGGCGCGTCATGGGGCCGCAGCAGGCGGGCCGCCAGCGCCGGCGACAGGGTCAGCGAGTTGATCGTGGAGATCACCGTGGAAATGGCGATGGTCACCGCGAACTGACGATAGAACTGACCGGTGACGCCGGACAGGAACGCCATCGGCACGAACACCGCGCACAGCACCAGGCCGATGGCGACGATCGGGCCGGACACTTCCTTCATGGCCTGGTGGGCGGCGGCCACCGGGGTCAGCCCCTCCTCGATATTGCGCTCCACGTTCTCCACCACCACGATGGCGTCGTCCACCACGATGCCGATGGCCAGCACCAGCCCGAACAGGGTCAGGGTATTGATCGAGTAGCCCAGCAAGTACAGCACCGAGAAGGTGCCCACCACCGACACCGGCACCGCCAGCAGCGGAATGATGGACGCCCGCCAGGTCTGCAGGAACAGGGTCACCACCAGCACCACCAGCAGTATCGCTTCCAGCAGGGTCTGGATCACCGAGCGGATCGAGTCGCTGACGAAAATGGTGGTGTCGTAAACGGTGCGGTACTCCACGCCTTCCGGGAAGCGCTCGGACAGTTCGTCCATGGTGGCGACCACCTGCTCGCGGATGTCCAGGGCGTTGGCGCCGGGGGCCTGGAAGATGCCGATGGCCACCGCGTCCTGGCCGTCCAGCCGCGCCCGCAGGGTGTAGTCGCCGGCGCCCAGTTCCAGCCGCGCCACGTCGCGCAGGCGCAGAATCTCGCCGTCGTCGCCGGCCTTGAGCACGATGTCGCCGAACTCCTGTTCGCTGGTCAGCCGCCCCTTGGCGTTGATCAGGGTCAGGAAGTCACTGTCCGGCATCGGCTCGGCGCCGATCTGGCCGGCGGAGACCTGCACGTTCTGTTCGCGCATGGCTTCCACCACGTCGCCGGCGGTGAGCCCACGGGCGGCGATGCGCTCCGGGTCCAGCCAGGCGCGCATGGCGTAGTCGCCGCCGCCGAAGATCTGCGCTTCGCCGACACCGCTGATGCGCGCCAGCTGGTCGCGCACGTGCAGACGGGCGTAGTTGCGCAGATACAGGGTGTCGTAGCGGGCGTCCGGTGACACCAGATGCACCACCATCAAAAAGGTGGGCGACTGCTTCTGGGTGGTCACGCCCTGGCGGCGCACCGCTTCCGGCAGCCGCGCCAGCGCCTGGCTGACCCGGTTCTGCACACGCACCGTGGCATCCTCGGCGTTGGTGCCGGGGCGGAAGGTAATGGTCATTTGCAGCACGCCATCGGAACCGGCCACGGACTTGAAGTACATCATGTCCTCGACCCCGTTGATCGCTTCCTCCAGCGGCGTGGCCACGGTCTCGGCGATCTCCTTGGGGTTGGCGCCCGGGTAGACGGTGCGCACCAGCACCGAGGGCGGCACCACCTCCGGGTATTCACTGATCGGCAGGTTGGGTATGGAAATCGCCCCCACCGCGAAAATGATGATGGACAGCACCGCGGCAAAAATCGGCCGGTCCACGAAAAAACGGGAAAAATTCATGACAAAGGGCTCCTGAACGGCGGACCTGTGTCCGCCGCCTGTGCGTCGTTCCCTGGGGGTTATTAGTGCCTGGGTTAAGTCAGCGTCCGGGGGTCAGCGGTTGGCGATTTCACCGGCGGCGGTGGGCTCCCCCATGGCGATGGGGTTGGGCGCCACCGGCTGGCCCGGGGCGAACACTTTCTGAGTGCCGTTGACGATCACCCGGTCGCCGGACTTGAGGCCATCGCGGACCACGATCAGGTCATGCACCTCGCGGCCGGTGACCACCGGCCGCCGGGCCACGGTGTTGTCGTCGCCGACCACGTAGACGAACCGCCGTGCCTGGTCGGCCATCACCGCCTTGCGATTGATCAGCACCGCCTGTTCAAGCCGGGCCACCGGCATTTCCACGCGGGCGAACTGGCCCGGTTTAAAAATGCCATCCGGGTTGGGCAGTACCGCCCGGTAACGCAGGGTGCCGGTGTCCGGGTTCAGCTGGTTGTCCACGAAATCCAGGGTGCCGGAGTGGGGAAAGCCGCTCTCGCCGGTGAGACCGATGCGCAGCGGCGCGCTCTTTCCCTCTTGCAGCAGGCTCTGGACGCCCAGGGCGTCGGACTCGTTGCTGTCGAAATAGACGTGCAGAGGGTCCACCGACACCACCGTGGTCAGCAGCGTCTGGTCGGCGTTGGCCAGGTTGCCCTTGGTGACCAGGGCGCGGCCGGCACGGCCGGCCACCGGCGCGGTGATGCGGGTGTAGCGCAGGTCCAGCTCGGCGCTGGCCAGGGCGGCTTCGGCCTCGTCCACCAGGGCACGGGCGTTGAGCAGCGCCGCCTGACGCTGGTCGTATTCCTCCCGGGAGATGGCGCGGGCGTCCAGCAACTTGCGGGCGCGGCCGGCCTCGCCCTCGGCGAGCTGGCGCTGGCTGCGAGCCTGGCTCACCGAGGCCTTGGCGGCGCGCACCCGGGCCTCGTAGGGGCGCGGATCGATGCGGAACAGCAGCGCGCCGGCTTCCACCAGCTCGCCTTCCTCGAAGGCCACTTCATCGATATAGCCGCTGACGCGGGGGCGCAGTTGCACCGTCTGCGGGGCTTCCACCCGGCCGGTGAAGGTTTCCCACAGGGTCACCGGTTCCACCAGCACCCGGGCCACGTCCACCTCCGGGGCCGGAGGCGCGGCGGCGGCGTCCGCTTCACCGCGGGCGTCGCAGCCGGCCAGAACCAGCAGGGCCGCCATCAGCAGCGTGGCCAGCCCCCAGTACAGGCCCGCGCCCGCCGCCGGGGCGTCGTTGAGATTTTCCATGGTGTCGTACTCCGTATGCGTTAAGCGATGAACGGTAATTCCTCAACTTAAGTTCAGGTCAAGCCCGAAGCCGTTGTTATTCTGAGAGGGAGGTTATGGGGGTGTACTGTAGCGGCGGGTGCCACCACGGCGTTATCGAGTTCCTGCCGCTTACTTGCCTGATCCTGTAAAGAGCGTGCCAGAAGATGGCACAGCCCTGCGGACACCGGGCCCCGTTTCGGGGCACTGTGAAGGTCGGTTGCCCGTTCCTGCGCGGTGCTTGCCCAATCCTGCAAATATCTGGCTTTTTGTCATAAAAGCCGCTAAATACGGGCGTAGACTCGCCACTTATTGATGCCACCACCGTTTCACCGTCGACCGGAGGACGCCCCGTGACCGCCCGCCCACAGATTCACAACCTGCCCGACCCCGAACTCGGCCGCTTGGCGAAAACTCTTTCCAGCCAGATCCAGAAGTGGGCCCCCAACGAGGGGGTCAATGCCACGTCCATCGCTGGCCTGGACCTGTTCCGGGCCGACTCGACCACCAGCTGCATGGGGTCCTCGATCTATGATCCGTCCCTGTGTCTGATCGCCCAGGGCGCCAAGACAATCTGGCTGGGCGACCGGGAGATTGATTACGGGCCGCTGAGCTGTCTGGTGTCGTCGGTGCATTTGCCGGTGCTCGGCAAGGTCACCCGGGCATCGCCGGAGGAGCCCTACCTGGGCCTGAAAATCACCATCGAGCCCCAGGAAGTCACCGACCTGATGCTGGAATTGGGCGACGCGGCCCTGGACATCGACGACGACCCGGAATGCACCGAAAGCGCCTGTGGCCTGGGGCGGGTACAGGCGGAGAAGGGGCAGGTGGAAGCCATGCTGCGGCTGCTGAATTTGCTCGACAGCCCCGCCGACGCGCCGATTCTGGCGCCCCTGGCCCGGCGCGAGATTCTTTACCGGGCGCTGACCGGCGAGATCGGCCCGCGCCTGCGCAAACTGGCGGTGGCCGACAGCCAGGTGCACCGTATTTCGAAGGTGATCTCGGTGCTCAAGGACCGGTTCAGCGAACCGTTGCGGGTGCGCGACCTGGCGGACATGGCGAACATGAGCGAGTCGTCCCTGTTTCACAGCTTCAAGCAGGTGACGCGCATGTCGCCGCTGCAGTTCCAGAAGAAGCTGCGCCTGCACGAGGCGCGCCGGTTGATGCTCTCGGAAGGGCTGGAAGCGGCCACCGCCAGCTTCCGGGTGGGCTATGAGAGCCCGTCCCACTTCAGCCGCGAATACAGCCGCCTGTTCGGCAATCCGCCCCGGGCGGACGTGGTCAAGCTGCGCGGCGAGTACCCGGAGACCGCCCGCGCCTGAGGCGCGCCGGCCCGGGCGTTCAGCGCGTCAGCCAGTGACGGGCCAGGGCCACCATGCCCAGGCCCAGCCCGGTCATGCACAGGGAACCGACCACATGGGCGGCGATGCCCGCCGCCGCCAGTCCCCAGCGGCCGGCCTGCAGGTTGATGAACATCTCCGCGGAGAACGAGGAGAAGGTGGTGAGCGCGCCGAGAAAGCCGGTCACCACCAGCAGCCGCCACTCCGGCGTCAGCGACGGCAGGCCGGCGAATACCCCCAGGGCCACGCCGATCAGCCAGCCGCCCAGCAGGTTGGCGGCCAGGGTGCCCAGCGGAATGGCGGGAAACAGGGCATTCAGCCCGAGACTCAAAAACCAGCGCAGATTGGCGCCCAGCGCCGCCCCCACCGAAATCGCCACCACCGATAACCACATCAGGCCGTCCCCTTCCCGTCGAAAATACCCGGATATGATGACGCCGAAGTCCGCCCCATGAAACCTCTGGCACGAAGCTTGCCTTCACGCCCCCACGAACCGGCGCCTGTCTGGTAGACTGGCGCCCTCCTGGTGATCCCAGACCCGGCCCGTTCACCCGGCGATGCGAAAGTCGTATCGACGGTGAAGGCCAGCCAACCCATTATCCAACCCGATAATCGAAGGAGTTCTTCCATGGCGCAGACACGCGTAACAGTCATCCCCGGCGACGGCATCGGTCCCGACATCGTAGAGGCCACCTTGCGCCTGCTGGACGCCCTGGAATGCGACTTTGCCTACGACCGGGCCATCGCCGGCCAGACCGCTCTCGATCAGGGCATGGACCTGGTGCCCCAGGAAACCCTGGACATGATCGAGAAGAACACGGTGGCCCTGAAAGGCCCGATCACCACGCCGGTGGGCAAGGGCTTCCGCTCGGTGAACGTGACCCTGCGCAAGCACTTCGATCTGTTCGCCAACCTGCGCCCGGCGCTGTCCATCCCCGGGGTGCGCTCGCGCTACGACAACGTGGACATCCTCACCATCCGCGAGAACATCGAGGGCATCTACTCCGGTGAAGGCCAGATGGTCAGCGACGACGGCGAACGGGCCGAGCTGCGCAGCGTGATCACCCGCAAGGAATCCAAGCGGCTGATGCGTTTCGCCTACGAAGCCGCCCAACGCCTGGGCCGCCGCAAGGTCACGGTGGTGCACAAGGCCAACATCATGAAATCCACCTCCGGCCTGTTTCTCAGCGTGGCCCGATCGGTGGCCGAGGAATACCCGAACATCGACCATGAGGAAATGATCGTCGACAACTGCGCCATGCAGCTGGCGATGAACCCGCACCGCTTCGACGTGATTGTCACCACCAACCTGTTCGGCGACATTCTTTCCGATCTGTGCGCGGGCCTCACCGGCGGCCTGGGGCTCGCCCCCGGTGCCAACATCGGCGAACACCGCGGTATTTTCGAGGCGGTGCACGGCAGCGCCCCGGACATCGCCGGCAAGGGCGTGGCCAACCCCACCGCGCTGATGCTGGGCGCCGGCATGATGCTCGAGTACCTGGAAATGAACGAAAAAGCCGAGCGGCTGCGCGCCGCCATCCGCCACGTGGTGGGCGAAGGTCAGGTGGTCACGCCGGACCTGGGCGGCAGCGCGTCCACCGACGAGTTCACCGACGAGCTCATCAAACATCTCTGAGCGCACGCTTTAGCAATCTTTTGCAAAGCCGCCCGGCCCGCGCCGGGCGGCCTCTCGACGCCGCGTCCCCCGCCTTTCCCGCGTTTTCCCTGATCCTCGTCTATAGGCAGCACCCGCCCTGGTTGTCTATGCTCGGCCTGTTCAAGGATATCCATCAAAACCGACAGGAGGTGGTGAATATGAGCCAGGAAACCGAAGCGCTCAAAAAGGACATCGAGCAACTGCGTCGCGATCTCGGCGCCCTTACCGAGGCCGCCAAGCGCAGCTCCCAACAGAAAGCCCAGGCCGGCGTCGATCAGGCCCGCGCCCAGTTCGACGATGTGCGCGCCCGCGCCGAGCTGCACACCGAGCAATGGGGTTCGCAAATCAAGGAACGCCCCCTGACCAGCGTGTTCGCCGCCTTCGGCGTCGGCATTCTGCTCGGCAAACTGATCAGCCGCTAACGCCATGAATCTGCGCCGGCCCCTTTCGTCCCTGTTCAGCCTCAACGCCCTGGTGTGGCTGGCCATGCTCACCGGCCTGGCCACCCTGCTGTGTTTCGCGGCGGCGGGGTGGCTGGCGCTGGCGCCCCACGTGGGCGCGCCCCTGGCGTCGCTCTACACCGGCCTCGGGCTGCTGGTGGTGACCGTGCTGCTGGCCTTGCTGGTACGCCGGGCGGTGGCCTCCAAACCAGAGACCCCGTCCGACCACCCGCACACCCCGGCGGCGGAGGCCAGGCTGGAAGACAGCCTGCGGCCATTGATCGGCGACAGCGCGCTGCGCTGGACCCGTGACAACAGCAGCCTGGTGGCCATCGGCGCCCTGGCCGCCGGCGTATTGATCGCCGCCAGCCCGGGCACGCGGCGCTTTCTGACCCGCGCCGCCGGGCCGGTGGTGACCCGTAAGGCACTGGAAGCCTACCGCGGTTACTCCAACGACCAGGACTGAGCCGCGAGCCCCGTTCGGGTAGACTGATTGCCTTTCGTATTTTCGTTTCCGGCGACACGAGGGTGATGATGAAAACCGAACGCGGGGTGCTGATCCTGTCCACCTTGATGGCCCTGGTGGTGGGCAGCGCGGCGGTGACCGCCGCCAGCATCACCCACTCCAAGGCCATTCTTCTGGACGGTCTGTTCAATCTGGTCTACTTCCTGGTGGCGCTGATGACGGTGCGCATCAGTGCCCTGACCACCCAGCCGGACGACCGTAAATTCCCCTTCGGCTACGGCTACTTTGAGTCCCTGGTGAACGCCGGCAAGGGGCTGCTGATTCTGGGTGTGTCCCTGTTCGCCCTGGGCGACGCGGTGCTGGCGCTGTTCTCCGGCGGCCGCGCCATCGTCGCCGGCCCGGCCATTCTCTATGCCCTGTTCGCCACCCTGGCCTGCTCGTTCACCGCCTGGACCCTGTACCGCGCCAAGGAACGCCTGGACACGCCCCTGGTGCGCGCGGATTTCGAAAACTGGCTGATCAACTCGCTGATTTCCGGCTCGGTGCTGCTCACCTTCAGCTTCATTCCGGTGGCCCGCTGGCTGGGCTGGCACCAGATCGTGCCCTATGTGGACTCGGTGCTGGTGATCGCGGTGGTGCTGTTCTGCCTGGGCATGCCGATCCGCATGGCCCGGGGCGCGCTGATGGAGCTGCTCAACCGGGCGCCGCCGCGCACCCTGCGCCGGCCGGTGCGCGCCGCCATCGACGCGGCCCTGGCGGACCTGCCGGTGCGCCAGCTGGAGGTGCGCATGGTGCGCCCCGGCCGCCAGCTTTACGTGATGACCCATGTGGTACTGCCCCCGGACTTTCCGCCGCAGGGCGGCCTGGCGGCCCTGGACGCGATCCGCGAGCGCCTGCGCCGGGCGGTCACCGAGGTGTACCCGAACACGGTGACCGACACCGTGTTCACCGCCGACCCGCGCTGGGCGGAGCCCTGCGAGGGCGGTCAGGGCGACGGCGGCGCGGCCCGTTCCTAGGGCGGCCCGCTGGACGCGGGTCCGATGGTTGGCCTAGGGTTTGAACGTCAACAGGAGCGAACAGGGAGACCGTGATGCGCTACGAACTGTTCTATTGGCCGGGCATTCAGGGACGCGGCGAATACGTGCGCCTGGCCCTGGAAGACGCCGGCGCCGAGTACCTGGACGTGGGCCGGGGTTCACCGGACCAGGACCAGGGGGTGCCGGCTCTGGAAATGTACCTGAGCGGTGACGCCACCCCGCGCCCGCCGTTCGCGCCGCCGTTTCTGAAAGCCGGCGACCGGGTGATTTCCCATGTCGCCAACATTCTGCAATTCCTGGCGCCGCGCCTGGGACTGATCGGCGAGGACGAGGACCAGCGGTATTGGGCCCATGGCCTGCAGCTCACCCTCACCGACTTCGTCGCCGAAATCCACGACGTGCACCATCCGTTGTCGTCCACGCTCTATTACGAGGACCAGCGGGACGAGGCCGGACGCCGCGCCGCGCTGTTCCGCCGCCATCGCCTGCCGCGCTTTCTGGAATACTTCGAGCAGGTGCTGGAGCAGAACCCCCGGGGCGCGGAGCATCTGGTGGGCGAGCGCCACAGCTACGTGGATCTGTCCCTGTTCCAGACCGTCACCGGGCTGCGCTATGCCTTTCCGCGCGCCATGCGTCAGGTCGAGCAGGACCTGCCCAAGATCGACGCCCTGGTGGCGCGGGTGGGCGAACGGGAGCGGGTCCGCGCCTATCTGAATTCCGAGCGGCGCCAGCCGTTCAATGAGGACGGCATTTTCCGTCATTATCCCGAGCTGGATGGAGAACTGTGATGGCTCATATCGTCTGGGACGACCCCGGCGCGCACAGCGTGGCCGACTATTACGCCAAGGACCCGAACATCGACGCCGAACCGCACGCCGGCAGCATTCTGTCGGCGCGCCATCGCGGCCGGGTAATCCGGGTACGGGTGGAAGCCTACGACCGGGAAGCCGGCCTCAGCCATGGTGAAGTGGCGGCGATCATCGACCCGGAGTCCGGCAAGCGCACCGACCGCCACGGCGACCTGGCGGTGGGCGACCGGGTGGCGCTGCCCGACGACAAACGGGCCTTCGAGCCGTCGGCGCCGGACCAGGAGGACGACGACCAACCGTCCTGATCCGGCGCGGTTGTCAGCCGCTCTTTTTTTCCTTCAGCGCCTGGCGCAGGGCCTGACGGTAGGCTTTCGGCTTGGGCCCGAAGAAGCGCCGGGTGCGCTTCTCGCAATCCTCCACCACGGCCGCCTCCCGGCGGCCGATCATCTGCCGCACATGGGCGAAGGGCTCCTTGTCGTCCGCCTCCTTGCGCGCTTGGCGCAGAAACTCGTCGAGCACCTGCAGGTCGTGCAGCTCGCCCAGACGGCGTCCCAGCTTCTTGAGGTCCTTGATCGCCACGTCGCTGCCGTCGAGACGGTCGGCGATCGGATCCAGCAGGTAGAGCTGCGTCTTGGCGCTTTTGCGGAAGTCGTGCCAGACGGTGGCGCGGTTCTCGGCGATGGCCTCGAAGCCACGCTGGCGGGCATCGGCGTAGAGGCGGCCGAAACCCTTGCGCAGCAGGTCGGTGCTCTCCTCCCTGCCCTGGTCCGCGGTGAGCGCGTCCCAGGCGGCCCGGTCGTCGGTGAACACCGTCTCCAGGCCGTCCGGCGGGGCCGGCGCCACCGCCGTTTCATCCTCCGGCAGGGCCAGCCGCCGCACCGCGTCCACCGCCTCCTGCTCGTAATCGCGGCGGGTGCCGGCACGCAGGGCGTCCAGGGTCTCGCCCATCACCTGGCGGTCGCGGGCCACGGAAAGCTGGCGGGCGGCGTCACGCAGTGCCTTGTCCCGCTTGTCGGCGGTTTTACGGTGGCCCTGGGTGGCCATCAGCCGCCACAGGGCGCGCAGCCTTTTCACCGTTACCCGCAGGTCATGGACGCGGTCCGGGTCCAGGGTGCTCTGGTCCTTCAGCAAGGTCAGAGCGGTCTCATCCTGAGCCCGCGCGGCCTCGATAAGGCGTGCCATCAACGCCGTTTCGTCGCCTGGTTTTTGGCCCATGAAAGTTCCCCCGGGGCAGCCAGATTGGGAGCCCGATTATGGGACCTTCACGGGAAAATTACCGTGACAACTAAATGACAGCCCCGAGGGCTGCTCCGTGAACCCCGCAACGAAAACGCCCGCCGTGAAGGCGGGCGCCGATACCGGGAAAACCCGCACCGCTCAGCCGCGCAGCAGGGCGCCGACGCCGCGACGTTTACGGTTTTCGTCCTTGACGAATTCCAGGGTGTCGTCGTCGATGCGCCCATAGCGCAGACGCGGCAAATCGTAGAGGTAATTGCTCAGCACCTTCCAGGGCGCCTTGGAGCCCTGACGCGGCAGCTTGTGGGCGGCGCGCTGGATATAGCCGGATTGCAGGTCCAGGAAGGAGGTCTCGGTGTCGCAGCCCTCCGGGTCACGGGGGGTGACCTGGCGCAGGCCCTTGCGGGACATATAGTTGAGCAGGCGGCACACGTATTCCGCCACCAGATCCGCCTTCAGCGTCCAGGACGAGTTGGTGTAGCCGAACACCATCGCCATGTTGGGCACGTCGCGCAGCATCACGCCCTTGTAGACCAGCACGTCGTTGGGCTCGCGGGTTTCGCCGTCCACCGACAGCTCCGCGCCCCCCAGCAACTGCATGTCCAGGCCGGTGGCGGACACCACGATGTCGGCTTCCAGTTCCTCGCCGGACTTCAGACGCAGGCCGTTCCCGGTGAAGGTGTCGATGTGGTCGGTGACGATGGAAGCGCGCCCTTGCTTGAGCACCCGGAACAGGTCGCCGTTGGGCACCGCGCACAGCCGCTCGTCCCAGGGGTTGTAGCTGGGCCGGAAGTGCTTCATGTCGACGTCGTCACCGAGCTGACGGCGGGCGGCGGCGAGCAGCGCCCGGCGCACCAGGCCGGGCCGCGTCTTGGACAGCTTGAACACCAGCCGCTGCAAGGCGATGTTGCGTGCCCGCGCCATCCGGTACACCACCATCTCCGGCAGGAAACGGCGCAGCCGCACGGAAATCTCATCGCGCTCCGGCACCGTGGCGATGTAGGTGGGCGAGCGCTGCAGCATGGTCACGTGCCCGGCCTCGCCGGCCATGGCCGGCACCAGGGTGACGGCGGTGGCGCCGCTGCCGATCACCACCACTTTCTTGCCGGCGTAGTCCAGATTCTCCGGCCAGTGCTGGGGGTGGATCACCTGGCCTTTGAAGTCCTGCTCGCCAGGAAATTCCGGCTTATAGCCGGTGTCGTAGTTGTAGTAGCCGGTGCAGCACAGCAGGAACTGGCAGGTGTAGGTTTCCCGTTCGCCGCTGCCTTCGTGCTCCACCTGCACGGTCCACAGGCTGGTCTCGGTGGAAAAATCCGCGCCCAGCATGCGCAGGCCGTAATGGATCTTATCCTCGATCTTGTACTCGCGGGCGGTGTCCACGATGTACTGGCGGATCGACGGGCCGTCCGCCAGCACCTTGGGATCGGTCCAGGGGCGGAAGTTGTAGCCCAGGGTGTACATGTCGGAGTCCGAGCGGATCCCCGGGTAGCGGAACAGGTCCCAGGTGCCGCCCATGCGCTGGCGCCGTTCGATCAGCGCGAAGCTGCGATCCGGACAATCGCGGCTCAGGTGACAGGCCGCGCCCACGCCGGACAGGCCGGCGCCGATAATCAGTACATCAAAGTGATTCCGGGACATTCCCACCTCCAGCCCGGTCGCCGCCGGCGACCAGGATTACATTACTCAATGGCAAGTTCATTGCAGGGCATGATGCCCCCGCCCCGGCCACGGGGAAAGGGCAAAGCGGGCCGTTCGGTCGTCGCTACGGTCAATCCCGTGGCCCGTTCCGCCACCGTTGACCTGGATCAAGCCGCGCCGTCGCCCGGCGACCTACCCTGAAGACCCCACCGTCCCGGAGCCACCATGGATTTCAGCTTTTCCGAGTACGCGGTGCAGGTCCAGGACCTGCTGCGCCGCTTCATGGCCAGCGAGGTGCTGCCGCGCAACAACGACTGGCACCGCGCCGCCGAGGCCGGCGACTACCCGCTGGCGGTGATCGAGCCGCTCAAGGCCCGCGCCCGGGAGCTGGGCCTGTGGAACCTGTTCCTGCCGGAACTGCGCGAGCACGAACCGGGCACCGCCATGAGCAACCTGGACTACGCGCCCCTGGCGGAAATCATGGGCCGGCTGCCCTGGGCCGCCGAGGTGTTCAACTGCAGCGCCCCGGACACCGGCAATATGGAACTGCTGCACCGCTTCGCCGACGCCGAACAATACCGGCGCTGGCTGCGCCCGCAGCTGGACGGCGAGATCCGCTCCTGCTTCGCCATGAGCGAACCGGACGTGGCCTCCTCCGACGCCACCAATATCGGCACCACCTTCCGCCGCGACGGCGACCACTACGTGGTCGATGGCCGCAAATGGTTCATCACCGGCGCCGCCCACCCGCGCTGCGCCTTCGCCGTGGTGCTGGGACGCTGTGACGACGGCCCCGACGGCGACCCGCACCGCCACCATTCCATGCTGATCGTGCCGATGAATACCCCCGGCCTCACCGTGGAACGCAACATCCCGATCCTTCAGCACCACTCCCCGGAAGGCCACTGCGAACTGGTGTTCCGTGGCGTGCGGGTGCCCGTCGACCACCGCCTGGGCGCCCCCGGCGACGGCTTCGCCATGGCCCAGGCAAGACTCGGCCCGGGCCGCGTGCACCACTGCATGCGCACCATCGGCCAGTGCGAACTGGCCCTGGAAATGATGTGCGAACGGGCCCTGGAACGGCGCGTGTTCGGCAAGCTGCTCAGCGAGCACGAGAATGTGAAGGACTGGATCGCGGAATCGCGCCTGGAAATCGACCAGGCCCGCCTGCTGGTGCTGCACGCCGCCTGGCTGATGGACCGCCACGGCAACGCCGCCGCCCGCACCCAGGTGTCGGCCATCAAACTGGTGGCCGCCCGCCTGCAAACCAGAGTGGTGGACCGCGCCATCCAGATCTTCGGCGCCATGGGCCTGTCCCCGGACACGCCCCTCGCCTACCTCTACACCTGGGGCCGCGCCCTGCGCTTCATGGACGGCCCGGACGAAGTGCACCTGCGCACCGTGGCCCGCGCCGAACTCAAAAAAGCCCGCGAACACCGGGGCGACACGGCCGCCTATTTCACCCTGTAGAAACGCCGCCGGGATATGGAGCCCCCGTAGGAGCGGCTTCAGCCGCGATCATGGGCCGTGCCAACGGCATCGCGGCTGAAGCGGTACGCCGCCCGGCCGCTCCTACCGCCTTTTTCGGGCGCCGTACCGCCAATTCCACCCACCAAGGCCGAGGCTTACCCGGAAGCGTCCCGGTGTGGCCCTCTTTCCGGGACCCTTGAGAACAGGACGTTCGAAAGGGAGCCCCCAGGGACGGGTTCACGGCGTTCCCGGAAAGAGGGCCACACCGGGACGCGCCCCAGATGGAGGGTCCAAACGTTCGCAAACTCCGCTAAGCCTTGAGCGCCACCCGCTCATAATCCCGATCATCAAAGGTCGCCATCTGCCGCCGGTACTGGGTAGCGAACCCCGGAAACATGGTGGCGTTGAAACCGTCCTCGGTGAGATACCAGCTCTTGCAACCGGAATTCCAATTGGTCTTCGCCAACCGCTTCTGCAGAAGAGCGTTGTGACGCGCTTGCACCGCCGGTTTCACGTCGAGCAGCCTGAGATTGTCGTCCAGCAACCGCTGCACGCCACGCACCGCGTAATCCAGCTGCGCCTCCATATACACCAGCGCCGAGTTGTGCCCCGGCCCGCTGTTCGGCCCGAACAGGAAAAACAGATTCGGATAGCCGGCCACATTGATGCTCTTGTAGGCCTGGGCACCGCGCGCCCACTCCTCGCCCAGCTCACGGCCATCGCGCCCGCGCACCGGAAAGGGCGTACCGCTCTTCGGCACATCGAAGCCGGTGGCGAACACCACGCAATCCAGCTCGTGCTCCACGCCATCGGCGGTACGAATACCGTTCTCCGACAACCTGGCGATGGGCCAGGTAATCAACTGGGCGTTGTCTTTCTGCAGCGCCGGGTAATAGTCGTTGGACACCAGCACGCGCTTGCAGCCGATGCGGAAATCCGGCGTCAGTTGCCGGCGCATCCAATCGTCCGCCACCTGCCGATGCAGATGACGCCGGGCCAGCCGCTCCGCCAGGCGGGTCAGCGGCGAATTCCAGATCACCGCCATGGCCATGGTCTCATGGGTCCAGAACAGCGCTTCGCGCAGAGCCTTCTGACTGGCTGGCACGGCACGAAACAGCGTCTTGTTCCAGGCCGGAGTATGGAAATCCGGACGCGGAATCACCCAGGCCGGGGTGCGCTGAAACACCTTCAGACTGGCCACCCGGTCCACCAGCTCCGGAACGATCTGAATGCCGCTGGCACCGGTGCCGATCACCCCCACCCGCTTGCCGCTGAAATCGTAATCGTGATCCCAGCGGGCACTGTGAATCTTCTTGCCCCGGAACGCGTCCACCCCTTCGATGTCCGGCAGGCGGGCGTTGGAGAGCGGGCCCTGGGCCATCACCGCCGAGCGGGCCCGCACCGTGCCGCCACCGTTCAGCCGGGCGGTCCACAGGCCCTGCTTCTCGTCGAAGTCCAGGCCGCTCACGTTGTGGTTAAAACGGATGTGCTTCTTGAGCCCGAAGGCGGCCACCAGGTACTCGATGTAATCGAGGATCTCCGCGCTCTCGGAATAGCTGCGCGACCAGTTCGGATTGGGCGCGAACGAAAACGAATAAAGGTTGGAGGGGATATCGCAGGCGGCGCCGGGATAGGTGTTGTCCCGCCAGGTGCCGCCCACCCGATCGCCGCGCTCCAGAATCACGAAGTCCTCGATACCCGCCTTCTTGAGACGGATCGCCATACCCAGCCCGGCGAAGCCGGCGCCGACAATCAGCACCGACACCGGCTTGGGGACTGCTTTGCGGGCAGCTTCCTTACGCACCGCTTTCTTACCGGCGGCCTTTTTGGCCACGGCTTTTTTCGCGACGGTTTTCTTGGCCGGCGCCTTCCTTGCCGCGGTTTTGCTCGACGCGGCCTTCTTCACCGCCGTTTTATTTTCCGGCGTCGGATGCTCCTGCCCGCCAATCTTTTCCTCACGAATGTTTTCCTCACGATTGCTCATCGCTGACCCGTCCGCTTGTCCTTTCAACTTTTCACTTTCAACTTTCAACTCGTTCAAACCACCGGCTTATAGGTGATGCCCTTGACCCAGGTCGGTACCCGCGACGGCATCACCCGATCCGGGATCCGGTCGGTCAACCGCACCATGGCGTCCACCGGGGTGTGGTAGAGCCTGTGGCGGCGGTTGATCACGATGCGCCCGTGGCGGCTGATGATCTGGTACCAGGGATTGCGCCGGCCGTCGGCGGTGCGACCACCGATGCGCTCGAACTTCTTCATGGCCGCGTACAACCGTTCCTCACCCAGGCCCATGTCGATGATGTTGTCACGCATGCGGTTGAGCAGCGGCACATAGGAGGCAATGCCGAGAATCAGGCGCGGGTCCATCAGGGTGGCGATGGCTTTCAGCACCTTGATGTAAGTGTCGCCGTGGCCCTGCATTTCCAGCACATGGAAGCCCACGCCCAGGTGCCGGGACTCGTCGTCGTTGATGCGCGCGAACGCCTGGTGGCACACCGGGTCGTCCACGGTGTCGAGCAGGAAGGTGCAGAGCGCGCCGTCCAGGGCGATTTCCAGCATCGGGATCACCGAGCCCAGCACCTCCAGCGGCATGTCGTCGCTGTAGCGGTCCAGCCACTGGATCACCAGCCGCAGGTTCTTATTGGGTTCCGGCACCCGGTCGCCGTCGAGCATGCCCCAGCGCTTCATCAGCGCCATTTCCGCGTTGGCGTGGCGCTGCTCCTCGGCGTGAAAGTAGGTGTAGATTTCCTTGAGCGTGTCATTGGGCGCCTTGCGGGCCATGGCCGCGAAACCGCGCGCGCCGACGTGCTCGATCCACATCAGATCGGCCATGAAGGCTTTCAGCTTGGGGCGCTGTTCATCGGTGATCAACTCGGCGCCGGGGGCGTCCCAGTCGATATCCGCCAGCGCCCACTGGCTGGCCTTGACCTTGGCGAGCATTTTGTCGAGATCGATGGAAGCCATGTTGTTCTCCCTTTTCAGAAGGATTCAGGAAACCAGGGTAAAGCGGCTCAGCAGACCGGTGCCGCGGGCGTACAGCGCCGGCAGATAGCGCTTGGTGCGCCAGATCAGCCGTGCATCCACCTGGGGCAGCACGTACAGACGATTACGATCCAGGGCCTTGAGCGTGGTGCGCGCCACGCCCTTGGCGGACACGCCGGTGAGCGACACCCAGCGGTTCATCAGTGGCGTCACCGATGCGTCGATGCGGCCGCTGGTGAAGATGTTGGTTTTCACCACCGTGGGGCACAGGGCGGTGACGTGCAGGCCACTGCCGGCGCTTTCCGCCGCCAGCGTCTCGGACAGGGCCAGCACCGCCGCCTTGCTGGCGTTGTAGGGCCCCATGCCCGGCGCCGCCGCGAAGCTGGCGGTGGAGCACACATTGATGATGCCGGCGCGGGGCAGCGCGCGCAGACGCGGCGCGAACACGTGGCAGCCGTGGATCACGCCCCACATATTGACGCCCATCACCCAGTGCCAATCGGCCATGGGGATCTCGCCCACCCGTTTGCCGCCGGCGCCCACGCCGGCGTTGTTGATGACCAGGTCCGGTTCCTCGCCGAACCATTCGGCGGCCCGGTCCGCCAGCGCCTCCACCTGCGCCAGCTCGGACACGTCGCAGGGCACCGCCAGCGCCAGCCCGCCTTTCTCGCGGATCCGTTCCACGGTGGCGCCGGCGCTGGTTTCGTCGATATCGGCGCACACCACGCGGCCGCCACGGGCGGCCAGTTCCAGCGCGAAGGCACGGCCGATGCCACTGCCGGCGCCGGTGACCACGGCGCGGGCGTTGCGGGTGATTTGTTCTGTCATGTTCGGAGTCCTCGCCATACGGTGCCAAATTGACCGTGACATTCATCAATGGCAAAGTAGTCCGATCATTTGTTCGGATTCAATTCGGATATGCCGCCTTCCCGCCAGCGCCGCCCCACCCAGCCCCGTGCCAAGGCCACCGTGCGCGCCATCGTCGAGGCCGGGTTCATCTCACTGAGCCACCACGGGGTGGAAGGCACCACCACCCGGCACATCGCCGAGATCGCCGGGGTCAGCGTGGGCTCGCTGTACGAATACTTCGCCAACAAGGAAGAGATCTTCGACGCCATGCACCAGCACGTGGTGGCGGAAGTGGTGGAGATGGTGCAGCCGCGCATCCCGGAGTTGGTGCGCATGGAAATCCGGCCGTTGGTGGCGGAGCTGCTATACCGCTTCCGCGATCTGCTGGAACGGGACGACGGCCGTTACCTGCGCTACATGAGTTACGCCGCCTACTTCGCGCCGCGCAATCAACTGGAACCGATCAACCGGCTGCTAATGAATCTGCTGGTGCAGTACGTCATGCACCACCCGGACCTGACCCGCCTGGGCAACCTGCCGGCCATGGGTTTCATCATGATCAACGGCGGCATCTTCACCGTGATCCGCCATCTCACCGATCCCCACCCGACGGTGGCGTTCGACGATCTGGTGCGCGGGTTGGGGGATATGGTGGGGTATTTCGTGGAAGGGGAATTGGCCCGGGGCCCTTCGGCCCCGGGCTAGCGGTAAGCGTTTTTTACTTCAACAAATCCTTATGCAGGTGCGGGGCGTCCTCGCCGACCCGGTGCCAGGTCTGGCTGCGGCCGAGCAGGCTGACGCCGATATAGCCGCGCGCTTCCAGGGTGTCCGGGTCGGTCAGTTTGGCCTTGGCGCTGTAGGTCTTGCCGTTGTCCGGGGAGTAGATGCTGCCGTCTTCCCAGGTTTCGCCGCCGGCGTATTTGAGATTCTGCAGCACGGTGACGCCCAGCAGACGGCGGTCCCGTTTGCTTTCGTCCGGGTTGTTCTCGTCGTAGCGGGCTTCGCCGTCGCTGGAGCCGACCACGCGCCCGTTCCAGGTATCGCCGTCCTGGTAAATCTGCACATAGCCACCGGTCTTGGTTTCCCAGACCCCTTCGATGGCATGGGAATCGTCGGCGGCCCAGCCCACGGCGCACACGCCGAGCAGGGCGGCGGAAATCAGCGGTTTGATCATGACACGGTCCTCCGGAAAAACGTGGAGAAAGTCCACGGGATGAGCGGGGCCGAGAGAGTAAACAAAACAGAAAGAAATGTCCCTCAAACCGTATTCGCTCTGAGGAATCCATTAAAAAATAGGAAAGGGGACGGGTGTTTAAAACACCGTCAAATCGCCCCGGCCCGGAGCCCGCGCGGGCTCCGGGCCGACGGCATCAGCCGGCGATATGGGAAAGGGCGGTTTCCAGCTGCTCCACGGTGCGATCGACGTGGCTGAGCTTATCGAGGCCGAACAGGCCGACCCGGAAGGTTTTGAAATCCGCCGGCTCATCGCACATCAGCGGCACGCCGGCGGCGGTCTGCAGGCCCTCGGCGATGAACTTGCTGGCGTTGTGCAGGCCGTCGTCGTCGGTGTAGCAGACCACCACGCCCGGCGCCTCGAAGCCCGGCGCCGCCACGCTGCGGATGCCGTAGCGGGTGAACAGCGCCCGGACCCGGCCGCCCAGTTCCTCCTGGGCGGCGCGCACCACGGAGAAGCCCTGGGCACGGGTTTCCTCCATGAAATCGCGGAACCGGGTCAGGCTGTCCGTGGGCAGGGTGGCGTGGTAGGCATGGCCGCCGTTCTCGTAGGCGCGCATGATCTCCAGCCAGCGTTTCAGGTCGGCGGCGAAGCTGGTGCTGCGGGTGTTCTCCAGCACCGCCAGGGCGGCCTCGTTCATCATCACCAGGCCGGCGCAGGGGGACGAACTCCAGCCCTTCTGCGGCGCGCTGATCAGCACGTCCACGCCGGTGTCCTTCATGTCCACCCAGATCGCCCCGGAGGCGATGCAGTCGAGCACGAACAGGCCACCCACTTCGTGCACCGCCTCGGCCACCGCCTTGAGGTAATCGTCGGGCAGCATCAGCCCGGCGGCGGTTTCCACATGGGGCGCGAACACCATTTCCGGTTTTTCCCGGCGGATGGCTTCCACCACCTCCTCGATGGGCGCCGGCGCGAACGGGGCGGGTTCGCCCTCGCCGCTCACCGGCCGTGCCTTGAGCACGGTCTCGGCGGCGGGGATGTCGCCCATCTCGAAGATCTGGCTCCAGCGGTAGCTGAACCAGCCGTTGCGGATCACCAGGCAGCGTTTGCCGGTGGCGAACTGGCGGGCCACCGCTTCCATGGCGAAGGTCCCGCCGCCGGGCACCACCGCCACGGCGTCCGCGTGGTAAGCCTGCTTCAGGGTGGTGGAGATGTCCCGCATCACCTGCTGGAACGCCTGGGACATGTGATTCAGGGAGCGATCCGTGAACACCACGGAATATTCCAGCAGACCTTCCGGATCCACCTCGGGCACCAGTCGAGACACAAGCATTCTCCCGCTTCAAAAGCCGTAAACATTTAACAGGCCACCCGTTATAGAGGCGTGGGCGGCGGGCTGCAAGGCATGACAGGGTTAAAAGTTACAAGTTAAAAGTTGAAAGCGCGGGGCCGGCCCGGCAAAACGGAACCGCCGTGCCCGCGCCGCAACGCACCATGCGGTACACTGACCGCCCTGCTTTCCTTTTCACTTTCAACTTTTCACTTTCAACGTCTTCACCCCCGGAGCTTCCCCGTGACCACCCTCAACATCCGCACCCTTACTCTTCCCACCCAATGGCACCTGGACACCGTCAAGGATCAGGCCGGAGATTTGAAACTGGGGGTCTGGGACCTGAAAGGCGACCCCGAGGGGTTGAGCGAGGAGGAAGTGGAAGCGGTGGTGTTTCACCATCCCGCCGGTGAAGCGGGCAAGCGGCGGCTGTCCACCCTGCCCAATCTCAAGCTGATCCAGACCCAGTCCACCGGCTACGACGGCTTTATCGAGGCGGGCCGGGGCGCCGCCGTGGCCAGCGCCTATGGCCTGCACGCCGGCCCCACCGCGGAGCTGACCCTGGGGCTGATTCTCACCGCCCAGCGCGGCCTGGACCGCTTCGCCCGGGATCAGGCGGAACACCTCTGGCGGCCGTTCACCTCACCGGGCCTGCTGGACCGCAAGGTGCTGATGATCGGCACCGGCGGCGTGGGCGCCGCCATCGCCGAGCGACTGGCGCCGTTCGGCGTCGAACTGACCCGGGTCGGCACCCGCGCCCGGGACGACCAGCACGGCCATGTGCACGGCGTGGACGAATTGCCCGCCCTGTTGCCGAACGCGGAGATCGTGATTCTGATTACGCCGCTTAACGACGACACCCACGGCATGGTGGACGCGGCGTTTCTGGCCCGCCTGCCGGACGGCGCCCTGGTGGTGAACGTGGCACGGGGCCCGGTGGTGGACACCGATGCTCTGCTGGCCGAGCTGCAAAGCGGCCGCCTGCGCGCCGCCCTGGACGTGGTGGACCCGGAACCCCTGCCCGCCGATCATCCCCTGTGGGACGCCCCGGGCCTGTACCTGGCGCCCCACGTGGGCGGCCGTTCCGAAGCGCTTATGCCGCGCCTGGCCGCCTACCTGCGCGAGCAGGTGCGGCGCATCGCCAACGGGGAAGAGTTGCAGAATTTGGTGTACGGGGGAAAGAGTTGAAAGTTCAAAGTTAAACGTTGAAACGCGGGTGGGGGCCGGGGGCGGCTGGACGGCCGTGCCCGCGTCCCTTTTAACTTTTCACTTTCAACTATCGTTTTACCAAGTATCAATCATCGGCCGCCGCTTCCCGGCAATCGGCTCCAGCCCGCCGGGCGGGGTGGCGCGCAGGCCGCGCATCAGCCATTGCCGGGAGTCCGCCGGGTCGATGACGGCGTCGATCTCCAGGGCGGCGGCCATGCTCAGGGCCTCGCCCCGTTCGTAGAGCTTGTCCACCAGTTGCCGGAACAGGGCTTCCCGTTTTTCCGGGGTTTCCTGGGCCGCCAGCTCTTTCTTGTAGGCCAGGTTCACCGCCCCTTCCAGGCCCATGCCGCCGAATTCGCCGCTGGGCCAGGAGGCGCAGAACAGGGGCGCGTGGAAGGAGCCGCCGGTCATGCCCTGGGCGCCCAGGCCATAGCCCTTGCGGGTGACCAGGGACAGCAGCGGCACGGTGAGGCTGGCGGCGGTGACGAACATGCGGCAGGTGCGGCGCACCATGGCGGTCTCTTCCTCGGAGGGGCCGACCATGAAGCCCGGGGTGTCGCACAGGCTGACCATGGGAATGCCGAAGGCATCGCACAGCTGCATGAAGCGGGATGCCTTGTCGGCGCCGGCGGCGTCGATGGCGCCGCCCAATACCTGCGGGTCGTTGGCGATCAGGCCCAGGGGGCGGCCTTCGATGCGCACGAAGGCGGTGATCATGCCGGGGGCGAAGTCGGCGCGCAGTTCCACCAGGGAGTCGATGTCCACCAGGATGCGGATCAGCGCGCGCATGTCGTAGGCGTGCAGCCGGTTTTCCGGCACCGCCCGGCGCAGCCAGCGTTGGTCCTCGCAGTCCCAGTCGGTGACCGTGCCCTGGAAGTAGCCCATCAGTTTTTTCGCCAGGGCGGCGCCTTCCTCTTCATCCTTCACCACGCAGTCGATCACGCCGTTGGCGCGCTGCACCGATACCGGCCCCACTTCCTCGGGTTTGAACACGCCCAGGCCACCGCCTTCGATCATGGCCGGGCCGGCCATGCCGATGCAGGCGTTCTCGGTGGCGATAATCAGGTCGCTGGTGCCGGCGAACACCGCGTTGCCGGCGAAGCAGCGGCCGGACACCACGGCGATGCGCGGCACCAACCCGCTGAGCCGCGCGTATTGGATAAAGCTGGGGCCGTCCAGGCCGGCCACCTTGGTGGCGTTGTCGGTATCGCCGGGGCGACCGCCGCCGCCCTCGGCGAAGAAGATCACCGGCAGTTTCTGCTGCTCGGCCACCTGCAGAATGCGGTCGGTTTTCTTATGGTTCATGGTGCCCTGGGTGCCGGCCAGCACGGTGTAGTCGTAGGCCAGTACCGCGCAACGGCTTTTGCTTTCGTCGAACAGCTCGCCGTTGACCGCGCCGATACCGGTGATCATGCCGTCCGCCGGGGTGTTGTGGATCAGATCGTCCAGGTCACGGCGGGCGCGCTGGGCGGCGAAGGTGAAGCCGCCGTACTCGATAAAGCTGTCCTCGTCGACGATCGCCGCCACGTTCTCGCGGGCGGTGCGCTGGCCGGTCTTGCGCCGTTTGGCCACCGCGTCCGGGCGGTTTTCGTCCAGCAGCAGGCCCTCGCGGGCTTTCAGCTTCGCCAGGTCCGGACGAATACGATCCAGGTCGATCTCTTCCTCCCCGGCGTCCGCGTCGGCTTCCACCTCGCCGGGCTGCACGAACAGCAGCGGATCACCGGCGGCCACCGCGTCGCCCACGGCGAAGGTGAGCTGGCGCACGGTGCCGCTGGTGGCGGCCACCACCCGGTGCTGCATTTTCATCGCTTCCACGAACGCCACCGGCTGGCCCTCGCGGACGCTGTCGCCCTCGGCCACCAGCAGCTCCGCCACCACCCCTTGCATGGGTGTGAGCACGCCTTCGGTGCCCGGCGGCGCCTGCACCGAGGGGCCCTGGGATTCGGTGTCCGCGCCGTCCGCGCCGAAGTGCAGGGACGGGTGTTCGCCGCCGTTCACCAGCTCGGCCATATGGTCGTCGACGAAGCGGGTGTAAACGGCGTTGTCCGCCACCTCATCGCGCCGCAGCAGGTTCTGCAGAAAGCCGATGTTGGTGTCCACGCCCTCGATGCGGAACTGACACAGCGCCCGGTAGGCGCGGCGGATGGCGGTGGCGAAGTCGCCCCGGCCGTGCACGATCAGCTTGGCCAGCAGGGAATCGTAATGCGGGCTGGTGCGGTAGCCGCGATAGCCGAAGGTGTCCACGCGCAGGCCCGGGCCGGAGGGCGGCTCGAAGGTGGCCAGGGTGCCGCCGGCGGGGCGCGCTTCGCCGCTGGCGTCCATGGTTTCCATATTGATGCGCAGCTGCACGGCGAAGCCGTTCGGGGCGGGCACCGTGTCGCGGCTCAGGCCCAGATCCGCCAGGGAGGCGCCGCCGGCGATTTTCAACTGAGTCTGCACCAGGTCCACGCCGGTGACTTCCTCGGTGACGGTGTGCTCCACCTGCAGGCGCGGGTTGGCTTCGATAAAGGCGAACCGGCTTTCGTCGGCGTCCACCAGAAACTCAAAGGTGCCCAGGCTGCGGTAACCGACCCGGGCGGCCAGCCGCAGGGCCGCGTCCAGCAACTGCTGGCGGGTGCTCTCCGACAGGGTCGGGGCCGGCGCGATCTCCACCAGCTTCTGGTTACGGCGCTGCAGGCTGCATTCCCGTTCCCACAGGTGCACCGGGGCGTCGCCGCCGTCGCCCACCACCTGCACTTCAATGTGCCGGGCCCGTTCGATAAAGCGTTCCACATAGAGCGCGCCGTTGCCGAAGGCGGCTTCGGCTTCCGCCTGGCAGCGCTTGAACGCCTCCGCCAGGTCGTCGCCGGGGCCGACGATGCGCATGCCCCGGCCACCGCCGCCGGCGATCGCCTTGACGATCACGGTGGCGTCGCCGCCGAGACCATCGCGGAACGCCTGGGCCTGTTCCAGGGTGGTGTCGGCGCCGGTGCCGGGCACCACCGGCACCTGGCACTCCTCCGCCAGCACCCGGGCGCGGGCCTTGTCGCCGAGCAGGGCGAGTACTTCCGGGGTGGGGCCCACGAAGGTGAGGCCGGCCTGCTGGCAGCGCTCGGCGAAATCGCGGCTCTCGCTGAGGAACCCATAGCCCGGGTGCACCGCGTCGCAGCCGGCCTCCACCGCCACCCGCACCAGCTGCTCGGCGTCCAGGTAGGCGGCGGCGCCACGCCCTTCCAGGGCCACCGCCTGGTCGGCCACGCGGGTGTGCAGGGCCCGCTCGTCGTCGGCGGGATAGACCGCCACGGTGGCGATGTCCAGGTCGGCGGCGGCGCGGGCGATGCGCACGGCGATTTCGCCACGGTTGGCGATCAGAAGCTTACGGGTCATGGCGCGGTCCGGTTTGTTCGTTTTAGTGATCGGTTTGGCGGCAAGATAGCGAGATACTGACTTACACGTCAATTAGTATTGACTCCGGTTTTATTTACTTGCAGATTAGTCAGCACTTACAGCGCTCACTCAACGTCAGGAGGCCGGCGTGGCCCGACCGGAAAAGAAATCCCAGCTTGGCCAGCCGCCCATGAAGGCCCAGATCAAGGAGGCCGCCCGCGCCCTGTTCATCCAGCGCGGCATCAGCGACGTGAGCTACGGCGACATCGCCGAGGTGGTGAACACCACCCGGGCCAACCTGCACTACCACTTCGGCAACAAGTCGGCGCTGATCGAGGAAGTGTTCCAGGAAACCTTCGACGACCTGGAGGCCCAGTTTCAGGACGTGTGGGCCCGGCCAGGGCTGACCCTGGCGGAGCGCATCGGCCTGGTGGCCCGGGATTGCGAGCGGCGTTTCTACCAATTCAACGACACCGCCAAGGGGCGCAACCCCTGGAGCCTGTCGGCGCGGGTGCGTTTCGAGCGGCATCTGATTTCCGAGCGCACCCAGGAGGGCATTTCCGAAATGTCCCGGCATTTCGAGGAGTTCGTGGCCCACGCCGTGAAGCTGGCCATCGGCGAGGGTGAGCTGCGCCCGGACACGCCGGTGCGGCAGGTGGTGATGCTGATCACCCCGCTTTGGTATTTCGGCTCGCTGCTCACTCAGCACAGCGGCCTGAACAAACTGCTGGATCATTATCAGGCGGTGATCGATACCGTCACCGCCGCCTATGGCACCGAGTAAAAAGGGCACCCGATAACAACGGGCACCCGATAACAACAATCCCCTTCGGCCCGCCACCGGGCCGACCGTGGATGTGCCGGCACGGAGAGAAAGCATGGCGCACGAGGAAAACGGTTCCCAACCGCTGCTGGCGGTGGAGGACCTGAACATCGCCTTCGTCCATCCCGGCGGCGAAACCGCCATTACCCGGGACGTGTCGTTCACCGTGGGCGCCGGTGAACGGGTGGGCGTGGTGGGCGAAAGCGGCTGCGGCAAAACCGTCACCGGGCTGTCGCTGCTCGGCCTGCTGCCACAGCGCACCGCCCGGGTGCGCGGCCGTATCCTGTTCCAGGGCGAGGACCTGCTGACCATGTCCGCGCGGGAACTGCGCCGGCGGCGCGGCCGCGATATCAGCATGATCTTCCAGGAACCGATGAGCGCCCTGGACCCGGTATTCACGGTCGGCGAACAGCTCACCGAAACCCTGCGCGCCCACTACCCGGTGAGCCGCAAGGAGGCCCGCGAACGCGGCATCGCCGCCCTGGAGGAAGTGGGCATCCCCTCGCCCCATCTGCGCATCGACGACTACCCCTACCAGTTTTCCGGCGGCATGCGGCAACGGGTAATGATCGCCATGGCACTGATCTGCCGGCCCAAGCTGGTGATCGCCGACGAACCCACCACCGCCCTGGATGTGACCGTGCAGGCGCAGATCATCGATCTGCTGTGCGAGCTCAGCGACACCACCGGCACCGCCCTGCTGTTCATTACCCACGACCTGGGCGTGGTGGCGGAAACCTGCTCGCGCCTGCTCACCATGTACGCCGGTGAAGTGGTGGAAAGCGCGCCGGTGGACACCGTGCTGCGCCGCCCGGCGCATCCTTATTCTTCCGGCCTGCTGCGCTCGCTGCCCGGCCTCAGTGAACGGGGCGGGCGGCTGCCGTCGATTCCCGGCCGTGTGCCGGCGCCCGCGGAGATGCCCGCCGGCTGCCGCTTCCAGGCGCGCTGCCCCCATGCCGCCGACGGCTGCGAACAGGGCCAGCCGCTGCGCGAACTGGACCGCGAACGGCTGGCGCGCTGTTGGCGCAGCGCCGAACTCACTCTGCCGGGAGCGGTGACACCATGAACGCCAGCCTGACACCCCGCCCGTCCACCCAGGCCGCCGGCGTGCGCGCCGACCGGGTGCGCGTGCATTTCCCCACCCGCGCCGGCACCGTCAAGGCGGTGGACGACGTGAGCTTCGACATCCGCCCCGGCGAAACCTTCGGCCTGATCGGCGAGTCCGGCTCCGGCAAAACCACCCTGGGTCGGGCCCTGGCCGGGCTGCAGCCGCTCACCGAGGGGCGCCTGTTCTACGACGGCCGCGAGCCGGCGTCGCTGAACCGGGCGGAACGACGCCGCCAGCGCCGCGATCACCAGATCATTTTTCAGGACCCCCACGCCGCCCTGAACCCGCGCATGACCATTGCCCAGTCGGTGATGGAGCCGCTGGACATTCTGCGCGACGGCGACCGCGCCCACCGCCGGCGGGTGGCGGACGAAGCCCTGGAGCGGGTCGGCCTGGCGCCGCAGATCGGGCGCCGCTACCCCCATGAACTGTCCGGCGGCCAGAAGCAGCGGGTCAATATCGCCCGCACCCTGACCCTGCGCCCGCGCTTCATTGTCTGCGACGAAGTGGTGGCGGCCCTGGATGTGTCGATCCGGGGTGCCATTCTCAATCTGTTCGCCGATCTGCAGAACGAGTTCGGCATCACCTATGCCTTTATCACCCACGACATCTCGGTGGTGTCCCACGTCAGCGACCGGGTCGGCGTGCTCTATCTCGGCCGGCTGATGGAGCAGGGTCCGACCGGCGCGGTCTGTGAACAACCGCTGCACCCCTATACCCAGGCGCTGCTGTCCGCGGAGCCCTTGCCGCTGCCCAGCGATCAGCGTGACCACCGGCGCCGCATCCGGCTGCAGGGCGAGATCCCCAGCCCGCTCAATCCGCCGTCCGGCTGCCCGTTCCGCACCCGCTGTCCGCGCGCCGAAGCGCGCTGCGCCGAGCAGGTGCCGGAATGGCGGGAGGTGGCGCCGGACCATCGCGTGGCCTGCCATTTCGCCGGCCCCGCCTGAGCGACCCGTTTTTACGAACAAAACAACAAAATTTCAGGAGAGCGCATGAACAAGAAGCCCCACCCCCAGGATCAGGATCTGCTCGACGTGAACGGCCTGGCCGTGTCCCGCCGCACCTTTCTCGGCGTGCTGTCCGGCGCCCTGGCCGCCGGCACCCTGATGGCGCCGGGCGCGCTCTGGGCCCAGCCCGCCGGCGCGTCGTTGCTGCGCGTGGGCGCCAACGCCAACCCGTCCAGCCTGGACCCGGCCACCGGCGGCTCCGGCTCGGATCATGTTTTCCTGTTCCCGATCTACGACACCCTGGTGACCTGGGATTTCGACAGCCTCAAGGCGCAGCCGGGCCTGGCGGAACGCTGGGAGTTCACCGACCCCAGCACCCTGGTGCTGCATCTGCGCCAGGGCGTCACCTTCCACGACGGCGCGCCGTTCAACGCCGAAGCGGTGAAGACCAACCTGGATCGCAGCCGCACCGCGGAGTTTTCCAATATCCGCTCCGACCTGGGGTCGGTGGACAGCGTCACCGTGAACGGTGAGCACACCGTCACCCTGCATCTGAAGAACCCGGACACCGCCCTGCCCCTGATCCTGTCCGACCGGGCCGGCATGATGGTGTCGCCCAAGGCGCTGCAGGCCAACGGCAACCGGGTGGATCGCAAACCGGTGGGCGCCGGCTTCATGACGTTCGAGAAATGGAACGACGGCAGCGAGATCGTGCTGAAAGCGTTCAAGGGCTACCGGGGCGACGACAAGCCGGCCCTGGCCGGCATCACCTTCTCGATCATCACCGACAGCGCCACCCGGCTGCGCGCGGTGATGTCCGGGCAGGCCGACCTGGCCTACCACCTGGACGGCCGCCAGAAGCCGCTGGTGGAAAAGATGCCCACCCTGCACGGCGTGGTCGGCTCCACGGTGTATTGCTACCAGCTGTATCTGAACATGTCCCGGGACACCCTGGCGGACCGCCGCGTGCGCCAGGCGCTCAACTACGCGGTGGACCGGGATGCCTTTATTCGCGGCGCCATGGCCGGCTCCGGCGAGGCCGCCTATATGAACCTGCCGAAGTCCCACTGGGCCTACGACGCGCAAACCGCCGAGCTGTATCCCCACGATCCGGACAAGGCCCGGGCGCTGCTCAAGGAAGCCGGCTACGCCGATGGCGTGACCCTGGACATGCGCGGCTACAACGACCAGTCCTCGGTGCAGATGCAGGAGCTGCTGCTGGCGCAGTTCGCCCGCGCCAACATCAAGGGCCGCTTCCGCACCGGCACCATCGCCGACATGTCGGCGGAATACTTCGCCAAGAAGCAGGGTGACCTGTTGCTGTCGGCCTGGACCGGCCGGCCGGACCCGAGTCTCAGCTACTCGCTGATGTACAACCAGGAGTCCTACTTCAACGCCGGCGACAAGGCGCCGCCGGAAGGCTTCGCCGAGGCGCTGCTGGCGTCGCGCAGCAGCGATGACCTGGCCACCCGCAAGGAGGCCCTGGCCAAGGTGCAACGGCTGGTCATGGAAGACGCCCTGGTGGTGCCGCTGGCGTTCCGGGAAAGCATCGTCGCCACCAACGACAAGGTGCAAAACCTGCGCAACAACCTGCTCGGCAAACCTAAATTCAACAACGTTTCGCTGAAGGGCTGACCCGTGGCCAACCGCGTCAAACAGCGCATGGTGGCGGCACGCCTGCTGCAGTCCCTGCCGATTCTGGTGCTGGCCACCTTTATCGTGTTCTGCCTGATGCAGCTGATCCCGGGTGACGTGGCCGTCACCCTGGCCGGCGAAAACGCCTCCATGGAGCGCATCGAACAGATCCGCGAAGCCTACGGCCTGAACCAGCCGTTCCTGGTGCAGTACGGCCAGTGGCTGGGGCACGCCGCCCAGGGCGAGCTGGGCACCTCGCTGCTGTCCGGCGAGCCGGTGGCGCAGACCATCGCGCGCACCTTTCCCAATACGCTGCTGATCGCGGTCTACGCGGTGCTGCTGTCGGTGCTGGTGGGGGTGCCGCTGGGCATCCTCGCCGCCACCCGCGCCGGCTCGCCCCTGGACAGCGGCATCATGGGCGCCGCCTCCCTGGGCGTGGCGGTGCCGAACTTCTGGTTCGGCATGATCCTGGTGCTGTTTCTGGCTCTGGGGCTGCAGTGGTTTCCGGCCACCGGCTTCGTCTCCCCCCGGGAGGATTTCAGCGGCGCGCTCTGGTACGCCACCTTGCCGGCGCTGGCGCTGTGCACCAACGGCATCGCCGAGGTGGCCCGGCAGCTGCGCAGTTCGTTGGTGGAGATCCAGTCTTCCCAGCATGTGCGCACGTTGCACGCCAAGGGCCTGAGCCCGGCGCGCATTCTCTGGAAGCACGGCCTCAAGAACGTGAGCGTCAATCTGCTTACCGTGATCGGCCTGCTGTTCAACAAGATTCTCGCCGCCACCGTGGTGGTGGAGGCGGTGTTCGCCATCCCGGGCATCGGCAGTTCCATCGTCAACGCGGTGCTGCAGGGCGACTTTCCGGTGGTGCAGGGCGCCGTGCTCGCCATGGTGGTGACGGTGATTCTGGTGAACCTGTGCACCGACCTGGCCTGCACCGTGCTCGACCCGAGGATTCACGCATGACCACCGCCTCCGTTTCTTCTTCGTCCAGCCACGCCGCCGACGAGCCGGGCCTGGCCCGGCGCGTGCTGGGCTGGCTGCGCGGCGATCCGCGCGCCGCGTTGAGTTTGCTGGTGCTGGTGCTGATTCTCGGCACCGCTCTGCTGGCCCCCTGGGTGGCGCCCTACGACCCGGCTCACCAGGATCTGGAGCACATGCTGGAGGGGCCGTCGGCGGCCCACTGGCTGGGTACCGACGATCTCGGCCGGGACGTGCTCAGCCGGTTGATCCATGGCGGCGCCAATTCCCTGTACGCGGCCCTGCTGGCGGTGTCGGTGGCGTTGCTGATCGGCATTCCCCTGGGGCTGATCGCCGGCTTCGTGGGTGGTTGGACCGATGTGGCGATCAGTCGCCTGATCGATACCTTCCTGTCGTTCCCGGCGATCATTCTGGCGGTGGCGGTGACCGGCGCCATGGGCATCGGTCTGACCAATGCCATGTTTTCCGTGGGGCTGGTGTTCGCGCCGCAAATCGCGCGTTTGATCCGCGCCCGTACACTGGTGGTGCGTCAGGAGCTGTATGTAGACGCGGCGCGCTGCTTCGGCGCCTCGCCGTTGCGGCTGCTGGGCCGGCACGTGCTGCCCAATGCGATCCAGCCGGTGATCGTGCAGAGCACCCTGCTGTTGGCGGTGGCGTTGCTGGCCGAGGCCAGCCTCAGTTTTCTGGGGCTGGGGGTGCAGCCGCCGGATGTGAGCTGGGGCGCCATGATCGCGCGGGGTTATCTGTATATGTCGCTGGTGCCGGAGCAGATGTACGCGCCGGGGTTGATCATCATGGTCACGGCGGTGGCGTTCAATGCGCTCGGGGAGTCCATGCGGACGGCGTTGGATCCTACGGCGCGGGGGCATGGCTGACCGGGCTTTTGTTGCTGAGGCTGGACCCTCCAGCGGGGGCGCGTCTCGGCGAGGGCCCCCTTCCGGGAACGCCGTGAACCCGTCCCTGGGGGCTCCCTTTCGAACGTCCTGTTCTCAAGGGTCCCGGAAGGGGGCCCTCGCCGAGACGCTTCGAGGTAGCGTCGCCGGCGGCTCCGTAGGTTGGATTTTTGAGTGGGAGCGGTCGGGCGGCGTTCGGTTTAAGTCACTCGCCAATCGTTTTTAAGCATTAAGGAGAACAAAGATGTCCACCGTTTCCGCGGCCGGGTTTGAGCCGGTGCCGGTGCCTGGCTCGGTCTGGGCCGGCGATAGCGTTTCCTATCTGCGTGGCGAGAAGCCGCTGCACGAGTATCTGTTCCAGCACGCCGAGGAGGTGCCGGATCGCGTTGCCTATATTTATTACGGCACCGAGATCACCTGGGGCCAGGTGGGGGACGCGGTGCGGCGGTTGGCGGCGCATTTGCGCGAGCACGGGGTGGGGGCCGGAGATCGGGTGGCGTTGTTCATGCAGAACTGCCCGCAGTACATCTTCGCCCATTACGCGGTGCAGGCGCTGGGCGCCATGGTCACGCCGGTGAATCCGCAGTACAAGGCCGCCGAGGTGGCCTATCAGTTGAGCAATGCGGAGACCAAGGCGCTGGTGGTGGCGCGGGATCTTTATCCGATCGTCGCCGAGGTGCGCGATCAGGTGCCGACCCTGGCCACGGTGGTGAGCACCGCCTACGGCGATTATCTGCCGGAACGGCCCACCTTGACCGTGCCCAAGGAGTTGCTGGGTGAGCCGTCCTCGGCGCCGGCGGACACCGACGATCTGCGATCCATCCTCACGCACACCGCGCCGTTGCAGCGGTTTGAGCCGGTGGATCTGTGGCACGGCGTGGGGTTGATGACCTTTACCTCCGGCACCACCGGCCGGCCCAAGGGCGCCATGCTCAGTTACGGATCCAGCCTGTTCAAGATGGCGGTGTCGTTCCGCGCCAACCGCATGGCCGAGGACACCGTGAGCCTGGGCATCGCGCCGCTGTGCCATATCGCCGGCATGAACTTCGGCGTCTATCAGCCGGTGTACGCCCGCCAGACCCTGGTGATCCTGGCGCGCTTCGATCCGGCCACCACCGTCGACGCCATCGAGCGGTATCGGGTGCGCAACTGGTACAGCATCGCGCCGATGCTGCGCGCGATTCTGGATTTCCCCGGGGTGGAAAAGCGTGACCTGACCTCGCTGACCAACAACCCCTGCACCAGCTTCGGCATTCCTCTTACCGAGAAACTGGCCGGGGAGTGGAAGGCGCTGACCGGCTGCCAGACCCACGAGGCGGCCTACGGGCTCAGCGAGACCCATACGTCCGACACCTTCATGCCCAAGGACCGCATCAAGTGGGGCAGCTGCGGGGTGCCCATGGCGGAGAATGAGATCCGCATTCTCGATACCGCCACCGGCGCGGAGTGCGCGCCCAACCAGAGCGGCGAGATCGTGGTGCGCAACAAGGCGGTGTTCAAGGGCTACTGGAAGCGCGACGAGGCCACCGCCGAAACCCTGCGCGACGGCGCCGTGTACACCGGCGACGTGGGCTATTTCGATGAAGAGGGCTATCTGTTCTTCACCGGCCGCATCAAGGAGATGATCAAGTGCTCCGGCTACAGCGTGTTCCCGGAGGACGTGGAAGCGCTGATGCTCGATCACCCGGCGATTTCCCAGTCCGCCGCCATCGGTATCCCCGACGATCAGCGCGGCGAAACGGTGAAGCTGTTCGTGGTGCTGAAGCCGGAGTACCAGGGCAAGGTCAGCGAGAGCGAGCTGATCGACTGGGCCAAGGAACATATGGCGGCGTACAAGTACCCGCGCCAGGTGGCCTTTATCGATAAGCTGCCGGCGACGCCGGCGGGTAAGGTATTGCGCCGGTTGTTGAAGGACGACTGAAGGTCGACCGCGGCGTCATCCGTTTTTCTCCACAGGCGGGGACGGTGCCTGGCCGTTTTTCTCCGCCTCTTTCTTTTTCTTGCCTTTGTCGTAATGCCACTTGATGGCGAAGAACATGCCCGTGCCGAACACGAGGAGCTTGAACGTAAGCAGGACGATCGGAACCCAATCCATTATTTCGACTCGTTGTGAGATCTCGGCACAAGTCTAATCCGGGCAAACCGCCCTCGACATTGGACACAACGTCCCAGGGCGCCGGAGAGACCCGGCCCGGCCGTCAGTCTTGCGCTCTTCTTCAAAAAAACGTCATCCCCTTGTCATGGATCTGCGGCCCACTACCCGGGTATCCGTGAACGAATAATGACGAGGTGTTTGATGAAACCCTGGCTTGCCTTTGGCGCCGGCACCCTGCTGGCCACCACCTTGCTGACCGGCTGCGGCGGCGACAGCGACAACGATAACGACGTCGCCCCGCCGGCGGCGGACCCCACGCCCTCCAGCGTTAAGCTGAATTTCCTGGGCCGCCACAGCTCCGGCCAGTTCGACGAGTCGGCGGCGGAAATCCCCGCCTACCACGCCGGCTCCCAGCGCCTGTTCGTGGTCAACGCCAACAAGGGCGCTCTGGACATCCTGAGCCTGGCGGACCCGGCCAACCCGACCCTGGAAGACACCCTGCTCACCGACGACATTTCCGCCGGTTCGGAAGTGAACAGCGTGGCCGTGCAGGGCGACCTGGTGGCCATCGCCGTGCAGGCCGGCACCAAAACCGACACCGGCTTCCTGGCCCTGTACAACGCCAACACCCTGGAGCGGATCAGCTTCGTGCCGGTGGGCGCCCTGCCGGACATGGTGGCGTTCACCCCGGACGGCCACTATGTGCTCACCGCCAACGAAGGCGAGCCCAACGACGACTACAGCGTGGACCCGGAAGGCTCGATCAGCGTCATCGATATCCGCGACCCGGCCGATCCGCAGGAAGCCCGCGCCACCTTCACCGCCTTCAACGGCCAGCAGGCGGACCTGCAAGCCGCCGGTGTGCGCATCTATGGCCCCAACGCCAATGTGGCCCGGGACCTGGAGCCGGAGTACATCGCCATCGCCGACGACAGCACCACCGCCTGGGTGACCCTGCAGGAGAACAATGCCCTGGCCAGGTTGGACATCGCCAGCGCCACGGTCACCGATATCCTGCCGCTGGGCGAAAAAGATCTGAGCCTGGACGGCAACGGCATCGACGCCAGCGACGAAGACGGCGAGATCAATATCCGCACCTTCGACGGCGTGGTCGGTCTGTACCTGCCGGACGCCATCCACGCCTACAGCGCCGGTGGCGGCACCTGGCTGGTCACCGCCAACGAAGGCGACGCCCGCGCCTGGGGCGAGGACAACGACGCCTACTGGGGCACCGAGGGCAGCGGCTGCGCCGGCGATCCCAGCCAGGGCTTCGTGGAGGAATTCCGCGTCAAGCATCTGGTCCACGCCAGCGGCTTCGACCGCCGCTGCGGCGACGACCTGCCGCCTCAGCTGCGCGGGCTGGCCGCCGGCGCCCTGCTGAATCCGGCCACCTTCAGCTACTGCGGCGCCACCGCCGGCGATCCCGGCGACTGCCGCGAGGACGACGTGCTGGGCCGCCTGAACGTGACCTGGACCGAAGGCTACCGCACCGACGACAACGGCGACCCGGTGCTGTTCACCGCCGCCGGCGTCGAGGACAACGTCAACGGCGACCGGCTGATGTACGACAAGCTGTACGCCTACGGCGGCCGTTCCTTCTCGATCTGGAGCGAGGACGGTGAGCTGGTGTTCGACTCCGGCGACGCCATCGAGCAGTTCCTGGCCAGCGACGAGTGCAAGCTGGGCACCCAGCGCAGCATTCCCTGCAAGGACTATTTCAACTCCGGCCACGATGAAGGCAACGCCTTCGACAGCCGCAGCGACGCCAAGGGCCCCGAGCCGGAGGGCCTGACCCTGGGCCATCTGGGCGACAAGACGTTCCTGTTCCTGGGGCTGGAGCGCATGGGCGGCGTGCTGGTCTACGACATCACCGACCCCACCGCGCCGCAACGGGTGGACTACCTGAACACCCGCGACGACTGGACCACCGACGATCCGGGCTCGGTGCTGGCCGCCGCCGGCGACCTGGGTCCGGAAGGGCTGGTGTTCATCCCCGCCGAGGACGCCCCGGGCGGCACCGCCCTGCTGGTGGTGGGCAATGAAGTGAGCGGCACCACCTCGGTGTATGAAGTGGAAAGTCTGTTCGACTGAACCGCCCCCGAGCGCGGCCAACGCCGCGCTGCAACGACAACCGCCGGCGTCTCCGCGCCGGCGGTTTTTTGTTCATCCCCACCGCCACGGGTGCGGTTTTCGGGAACCTTCCCGGCCGATACCGTTCACACCAGTTCGGCGCGAATCCGTTAGACTGCGCCGCTTGAATCCGGGGGCGGCGGTCAGCCGGCGGCGTAGCAGGCGATGGACTCGCGCACCAGGGCTTTCTCGCCAAGTATAAAGGTTTCCGCTACGTTACCCCGATGTCCTTTGTAATAGAGGGTCACGGTTTCATAACCCGACAGGACGTCCAGCAACTCGAAGCGCAGATCGGGCAAGGCCGCCAGAGCCTGGCCCCAATAGGCGCGCAACGCCGGTTTCCCGCGTAGAATACCTTCACGGGCACCGGTGATCCGGGGAATCATGGGGGAACGGAACACCACGTCGTCCTGGTAGTGGGCAAGAATGTCCTCCAGGCTGTGTCGGTTCCAGGCTTCCAGCCACTGCCGCGCGAAGGCGTCCGGGTCGATCGAAATGGGTTGCATTGGACCTCCTCGAAGGTCAACCTTGGTGACCTATATAGCTATGAAACAGGGTGGTGAGTCAATATGATCGATGACGCTTCTCGGGAGCGCTTGAACGACAGCCTGGTAACCTTGCACTTCGCGTTTCGCGGCCTGGTCGCGGAGCCCGATAACATTCTCAAGGATCAGGGGCTGTCACGGATCCACCACCGTTTGCTGTTCTTTATCGGCCACAACGACAACCTCAGCGTCAACGAGCTGGTCGACACCATGCGCCTTACCAAACAGGCGATTCACAAGCCGCTCAAAACCCTGGTGGAAAAAGAGCTGGTGGCGGTAAGCCGCGACAGCGCCGACAAGCGCGTCAAACGGCTGACCCTCACCGAAGCCGGCGCCGATCTGGAACAGCGCCTCACCGGTATCCAGCACGACCTGCTGCTGCACGCCTTCGAGGAAGTGGGCCCGGCCGGCGCCGACGCCTGGCGCCGGGTGATGGACACCATGGCCCGCCGGCTCGGGGTCTGAGCCCGGCCCCTCCCTTCCTTCCATGCCTCTTGAACTGATTCTCGGCGGGGTGCGCTCCGGCAAAAGCGGCCTGGCCGAACGGCTGGCCGCCGATGGCGGTGGCCCGGTGCTGTACCTGGCCACCGCCCGGCCCGGTGACGGCGAGATGCGCGAGCGCATCCGCCGCCACCGGCAACGGCGGCCCGCGCACTGGTCTCTATTGGAAGAACCGCTGGCGCTGGGCGCCGCCCTGCGCGACCTCGGCCGGCGTGCGCCGGCCCCCACCGTGCTGATCGATTGCATGAGCCTGTGGGTCAGCAACCTGCTGCTGGCCGGCGAGGCGGTGTTCGAGCGGGAGCGGCCGGCGTTCGCGGACGCGCTGCCGGCCTATCCGGGCCGGGTGATCGTGGTCAGCAATGAGGTGGGCCTGGGGCTGATCGGCATGGACCCGCTGACGCGGCGCTTCGCCGACGAACTGGGCTGGCTGAATCAGGACCTGGCGGCGCGAGCGGAGCGGGTGGTGCTTACCGTGGCCGGCCTGCCCCAGGTGCTCAAGGGCCCGCCGTTACCGCCGCATCGCGACTGAAGTCGCTCCTACAACTACAACGTGCTTACCGTAGGAGCGACTTCAGTCGCGATGCCACTCAAAGCGTCAGCGCCGCCGCCAGCAGCACGGCGGCTTCCACCCCCTCCACCAGCGCCCCGGCGGTATCGCCGGTAAAGCCGCCCAGACGGCGGCGCATCAACGCCGCGCCGCCGACGAACACCGCCACCGTCACCAGCAAGGCCGCACCCTGCCCCAGCAGCAGCGCCAGCAGCGCCGCCGCCAGCATCGACAGGCCCACGGCCGACCGCGCGATATGGCGGGCCTGCCCGCTGCCCAGGCCCTGCTCGCGTACATAGGGCAGCGCCAGAAACAGCCCCGCGCAGCCGGCCCGCGCCAGCACCGGCGCCACCAGCAGGGCCAGGGTGCCGCCGCCCGCCAGCAGGGCCGCCAGCGCGGTCACCTTGACCAGCAATACCAGCACGATGGCCACCGCCCCGGCGGGGCCGCAGTACGGGTCCTTCATGATCGCCAGGGTGCGCGCCCGGTCGCCGTAGCCGCCCAGCCAGGCGTCGGCGCTGTCCGCCAGACCGTCCAGATGCAGGGCGCCGGTGAGCGCCACCCAGACCAGCAGCAGCAGGGCCGCCGCCGGCCACGGCGGGGCCCCGGCCAGCAGCGCCGCCAGCGCCCACGACAGCAGGCCGATCAGCAGGCCCACCGCCGGGTACCAGGCCACCGACCGGCCCTGGTCGCGCTCGTCCACCGGCGTCGCCACCCGCACCGGCAGGCGGGTGAGCAGGGACAGGGCCAGCAGGGCCGGCTGCCCGCGCCGGCTCACGGCCCGGCCTCCACCGCGCCGTGGCTGACCAGACAGCCCAGCAGCCCTTGCTCGGTGACGTCCAGGCGCACCCGCGAGCGGCTCGCGTAGGGCACCAGAAAGGCGCCCAGGGCGCGGCCCGGGGGCAGCCCCATCACATGGGCCAGGGTCATGCGGATCACGCCGCCGTGGCACACCAGCAACACCCGTTGCCCGGCCAGGGCGTCCCGCCAGTGGGTCCAGGCCGCGCCGATGCGCCGGTAAAAATCCAGGATCGGTTCGCCGCCCTGCGGGGCGTGTCGCTCCGGGTCGGACCAGAAGCGCGCCTGACCGTCGCCGAAGCGCTCCGCCACCTGCTCGGTGGTCAGCCCTTCCCAGGCCCCGAAGGAGATTTCCTTGAAGCCTTCCACCACGGTGCAGGGCAGGCCGCGCTCGGCGGCCAGCCCTTCGGCGAAGGCCCGGCAGCGCAGCAGCGGCGAGGTGAGGATATGGTCCCACTGGTCCGCCTCGCCCACCGCCGCCCGCATCTGCCGCCAGCCCAGCGGGCTCAGGGCGTCGTCCCGGTGGCCCCGGTATTTGGGGCCGCCGTCCGGCTCGCCGTGGCGCAGCAGATCAAACCAGGTGGTGCGCGCGGGCGCGGTCATGAGCGGTCCTGGACGCCGGCGTCCTCGAAGGTGGCCATCTCGTTGTGCAGGGCGCAGGCCTGACGCAGCAGCGGCACCGCCAGGGCGGCGCCGGAGCCCTCGCCCAGGCGCAGGCCCAGGCACAGCAGCGGCTCCGCCTCCAGGGTCTGCAGCAGACGCACATGGCCGGGCTCGGCGGACTGGTGGGAAAACAGCAGCCAGGGGCGCAGTTCAGGGCGCAGGCGCACCGCCGCCAGGGCCGCCACGGTGACGATAAAACCGTCCACCAGCACCACCAGGCCGCGGGCGGCGGCGCCGATAAAGGCGCCGGCCAGGGCGGCGATCTCGAATCCGCCCACCGAGGCCAGCGCCTGCAACGGATCGCGGGGGTCGGCGTGGCGGCGCAGGGCGCGCTCGATCACCGCCACCTTGCGGCCCACGCCATAGCGGTCCAGCCCGGTGCCGGGCCCGGTCAGCGAGCGCGCCGGCTTGCCCAGCAGGGCACAGGCCACGGCGCTGGCGCTGGTGGTATTGCCAATGCCCATCTCGCCGCCCACGAACAGCCGCGCACCGGCCTCGGCGGCACGGGCGGCGGCCCGGTCACCGGCGGCCAGGGCGGCCTCCAATTGGTCCATGCTCATGGCCGGACGCACCGCCAGGTTGTCGGTACCCGGGGCGATGGTCTCGTCCACCACCCCGTCGCTCACCGGCGGCGGCGCCACCGTGCCCAGATTGACCACTTCCAGACGCGCGTCGATGTGCCGGGCCAGCACGCTGATGGCGGCGCCGCCGGTGACGAAGTTGGCGATCATCTGGCCGGTCACCGCCTGGGGAAAGGCGGACACGCCCTCGGCGCAGACCCCGTGGTCGGCGGCGAACACGGTGATCGCCACCGCGTCCAGATCCGGCCGGTCTCTGGCCTGCAGGGCCGCCAGTTCCACCGCCACGTCTTCCAGCCTGCCCAGGGAACCCGGCGGCTTGGTAAGACGGGCCTGGCGGGCCAGGGCCCGTTCCCGGTGTTGCGGACAGGGGGCGGCGATGGGGGCTTGCCAGCGGGCGGTATCGGTCACGCGGACTCCTCTCGGGGTGGTGGCGGAAGCGGGCCAATCCTCTTCCCGGCTTCCGGTAGTGTCAAGGCGAGGACCTTTGGCCTTTGGTAACCGCTTGCCGCTACACTGCGCCTCCCTACCCCTGCCCGGAACCGCCGTCATGTGGAGCCTGACCCTTGCCGCCCTCGCCGCCGTGGCCCTGGACCGGGTGCTGGGCGAGCCCGGTCGCGGGCACCCGCTGGTCGCCCTGGGCCGGGCGGCGGACCGGCTGGAGCGGCGGCTCAATCGCCAGACCGACGGCGACCTGGGGCGGGGTGCCCTGGCGGTGGCCGTGCTGGCCCTGCCGCCGGTACTGGCCGCCCTGGCGCTGACCCTGTGGCTGCCGATCTGGCTGTTGTGGCCGCTGCAGGTGCTGGGCCTGTGGCTGGCCCTGGGCGCGCGCAGCCTGGCCGAACACGGCCGCGCGGTGGCGGCGCCGCTGGCCACCGGCGACCTGCCGGAGGCGCGCCGCCAGGTGGCCCGCATCGTCAGCCGCGACACCGACGCGCTGGACCCGCCCGGGGTGGCCCGGGCGGCCACCGAATCGATGCTGGAGAACGGCGCCGACGCGGTGTTCGCCAGCCTGTTCTGGTTTCTGGTGGCGGGCTTGCCCGGCGTGCTGCTGCACCGCATCGTCAATACCCTGGATGCCCTGTGGGGCTACCGCACGCCCCGCTACGAACGCTTCGGCAAGGCCGCCGCCCGGCTGGACGACGCGCTTAACTGGGTGCCGGCCCGGCTCACCGCCCTCAGCTATGGCCTGTGCGGCCACCTGGGCCCGGCCCTGCGCTGCTGGCGCGAGCAGGCCCGGCACTGGGACAGCCCCAACGCCGGGCCGGTGATGGCCGCCGGCGCCGGCGCCCTGAGCGTCACCCTGGGCGGCCCGGCACCCTACCACGGCGCGCTCAAGCAACGCCCTCCGCTGGGCCTGGGCCCGGCCCCGGACGCCGCCACCATCGACGCGGCCCTGGCCCTGATACGGCGCGCCCTGGTGCTGTGGCTGGCGCTGGCCGTTCTGATCGCGCTGATCATCGGGGCGGCGCCATGAGCGAACAGCGCCCGGACCACGGCGGTCGCCTGCACCGCGCCGCCGCCCGGTGGGGCATCCCGGTGGCCGACTGGCTGGACCTGTCCACCGGCATCAACCCCCAAGGCTACCCGGTGCCGGCGATCCCGGAGCGGGTCTGGCAACGGCTGCCGGAGGACGACGACGGCCTGCCGGAGATCGCCCGGCACTGGCTGGGCCTGCCCGCCGCCGCCGGCTGTCTGCCGGTGGCCGGCAGCCAGGCCGCCCTGCAGACCCTGCCATTGCTGCGCCGCCCGGGCCGGGTGGGCGTACCCGCCCCGGGCTATCAGGAACACGCCGCCGCCTGGCGGCGGGCCGGCCACCGGGTGGTGCCGCTGAGCGCCGACCAGGTGCCCGCCGCCCTGCCGGAACTGGACGCCCTGGTCTGGATTCATCCCAACAATCCCACCGGCGCCACCCTGGACACCGATACCCTGCTGGGCTGGCATCGGCAGCTGGCGGCCCGGGACGGCTGGCTGGTGGTGGACGAGGCCTTTATCGAGGCCAGCCCCGCCACCTCCCTGGTGCCGCACCTGGGCGCGCCGGGGCTGGTGGTGCTGCGCTCCCTGGGCAAGTTCTTCGGCCTGGCCGGCCTGCGCGCCGGCCTGATGGCCGGGCCGCCAGCGCTATGCCGGGCTCTCGATGAACGGCTCGGCCCCTGGGCGCTCAGCCACCCGGCCCGTTACGTGATGGGCGCGGCCCTGGCGGACCACCACTGGCAGGCCACCACCCGCCAGCGGCTGGGCGCCGACCGGCAACGGCTGGATGCCCTGCTCCGGGAATACGGTCTCAACCCCCAGGGCGACAGCCACCTGTTCGCCTGGTGCGCCACCGCCGACGCCGCCGTTCGTCACGAACGCCTGGCCCGCCAGGGCGTGCTGACCCGACTCTGGGAAGGGCCCGACGGCCTGCGTCTGGGGCTGCCCGGCGACGAGGCCGGCTGGCGGCGGCTGGATCAGGCGCTGGCGAACCGGTCCGCGCCCTGAGATCGGCGGCAAAACCGCCCGCCGTCGTTGATTATTATCCCTTCCCTTGCTAGCTTGCGCGCTCCTTACGGTGCCCCGCGACGGCGGGGTTAAACGGGAAGTCGGTGACGCGCACCCGCGCCAGCCCGACGCTGCCCCCGCAACGGTGATTGAGAGCAAGGCCATCGGAGTCGCCACTGTGTGCTTCACACGGGAAGGCGATGGCCCCGGGACTGTGTCCCTCTCATCAGCCCGGATACCGGCCGCGAGGAAGGACATCGGCCCCGCCGGTGCCCACCTGGCGTCGCGGAGGGCGACGGCGGCATGACCCGGAGCCGCCCGGCCCCGTGCCTGCCCGCCCGTTCTCCCCGGCAATCACTATTACGCCGTGCGGGTGAGCTCGGCGAAGGGGATCGTTTCGCATGACCTTGCGTTTTTCGACGGCACTGGCCGTCCTGCCTGTTTGTTTTTCCGCTTTAGCCCCGTTGGCCGCCGCCGACAACACCGACTCACTGCAAGTCGCCGCCCTGGATCCGGTGGTGGTCACACCCACCCTGACCAGCCGCACCGCCGACGCCTCCCTGTCCTCGGTCACGGTGATCGATGAAGAACAACTGCGCCGCCAGCAGCCGGTGGAGTTCAGTGAAGTGCTGCGTGGTCAGCCCGGCGTGGACATGGTCGGCAACGGCAGTTTTGGCAAATCCTCCAGCCTGTTCCTGCGCGGCACCGGCAGCAGTTCCACCCTGCTGATGGTGGACGGCGTGCGGCTGCGTTCCGCCACCGCCGGCAGCCCGTCCTGGCAGTTCCTGCCGCCACAGCTGATCCGGCGCGTGGAAATCGTGCGCGGCCCGCGCGGCAGCCTCTATGGCGCCGACGCCGTGGGCGGCGTGGTGCAGGTGTTCACCGATGGCAGCGCCGATCCTGGCGCCTGGGTGGAAACCGGCGCCGGCAACCTGAACAGCCGCCGCCTGGCCGCCGGCGCCGCCGGAGAGAGCGACGGCACCCGCTACAGCCTGTCGGTGGACCGCTTCGACACCGACGGTGACACCCTGCGCGAACACAGCGACGAGCGCGGCTACGACAACACCTCCGGCGTGGTGCATCTGACCCACCGTTTCGACAACGACGCGGAACTGGGCGTGTTCGGCTTCCGTGCCCAGGGCACCACCGAATTCGAAGGCAGCACTCCGGCGCAGCGCAAGGAAACCGACTACGTGCTGCAGGTGGCCGGCGTCAAAGGCAGCCTGTGGGTCACCGACAACTGGCAAAGCAAGCTGCTGGTCAGCGACGCCCGCGACGAGAACGAAAGCTTTACCGACGGCGACCGCGACAGCGTTTTCAACACCCGCAGCCGCGCCGCCAACTGGCAGAACACCTTCCTGCTCGGCGAGCACCGGCTGGTGGTGGGCGGCGATTTTCTTCGTGACAGCATCGACAGCACCACCCAATACGCGGAAGACGAGCGCGACAACAGCGGCGGTTTCGCCCAGGTGCTGCTCGATTTCGGCGATCTGGACCTGCAGGCCAGCGGTCGCTACGACGACAATGAAGCGTTCGGGCACAAAACCACCGGCGGCGTGGCGGTGGGCTATAAAGTGACTCACCGGCACCGACTGCGCGCCAGCTACGGCACCGCCTTCCGCGCCCCCACCTTCAACGACCTTTACTATCCGGGGTTCGGCAACGACGCGCTGGAACCGGAAAGCTCGGAAAGCTTGGAAGTGGGCGTGCGCGGCCAGTTCCAGACCTGGTTCTGGGACCTGGCGGTGTATCAGACCGACGTGGAAGACCTGATCGCCTACGCCAATCTGGGCGGTCTCTACGCGCCCTACAACGTCGACGAGGCACGCATTCGCGGCGCCGAACTGAGCGGCGGCGTGGAACTGGACCAATGGCGTCTGGCGGCGGCGGTGACCGCCCAGGACCCGCGCGACCGGGACACCGACAAGGTGCTGCAGCGCCGCTCCAAGCGCAGCCTGCGGCTGGATGTGGACCGCGACCTGGGCGACCTGTCCCTGGGCGGCAGCCTGGTGCTCAAGGGCGACCGCTACAACGACGCGGCCAACGAAGAGCCGCTGGGCGGCTACGGCATTCTCGATCTGCGCGCCGGCTGGCAATTCGCGCCGCGCTGGTCCACCCGCCTGACCGTCAAGAACGTGCTCGACAAGCGCTATAGCACGGCCACCAACTTCGCCGGCTGGGACTATCTCAACGCCGGCCGGTTCGTCATGCTGAGCCTGCGCTACGACCTGCACTGATCGGAGACCGCCATGATTCGTCCCACCGCGCTGCTCGCCCTGAGCCTGACGCTGCTCGCCACGGCGGCGTCCGCGCGGGTGTGCGTGGACGACGACGCGGACCGGCGGGTGTGCCTGGAACAGCCGGCGCGACGCATCGTGGCCCTGTCGCCGGGCGCCACCGAACTGCTCTACGACGCCGGCGCCGGCGAACGACTGGTGGGCGCGGTGAGCTTCAGCGACTTTCCCCCCGAGGCCAAGGCGCTGCCCCGGGTGGGCAGCTACAAACGGCTCGATCTGGAAGCGATCCTGGCCCTCCAACCGGACCTGGTGGTGGCCTGGGTCAGCGGCAATCCAGCCACCCAGGTGGAGCGGCTGGAGAGCCTGGGCCTCACCGTCTATCGCGGCGAGCCGCTGCGCTTCGCCGGAGTGGCCGACACCCTGGAACGGCTGGCGGTGCTGGCCGGCACGGAAGCGACCGGCCGCGCCGCCGCCGCCCGCTTCCGTGCCGGCATCGCCGAGCTGCGCCAACGCTTCGCCGACGCCGAGCCGGTAACGGTGTTCTATGAGGTCTGGGAAGAGCCGCTGATGACGGTGAACGGCAAGCACCTGATCAGCGAGGCGATCCGCACCTGCGGTGGCGTCAATGTGTTCGCCGACCTGCCCGGCCTGGCGCCCCGCATCGGTACCGAAGCGGTGATCGCCGCCGACCCGGAAGCCATCGTGGCCGGCGGCATGGGCGAGAACAATCCCCGGTGGCTGGAGCCCTGGAAGCGCTTCCCGGCGCTCACCGCCGTGCAGCGGGACAACCTGTTCTTCGTACCACCCTCCACCCTGCAGCGCCCCACGCCGCAAATGCTGGACGGCACCCGGCGGCTCTGCGATCACCTGGAGCGCGCCCGTGCCCGGCGTTAGCCGGCGGCCCCTGGTGCTGGCGTTGCTGGCCCTGGCCGGCGCTCTGGCCCTGGGGCTGTCGCTGGCGGTGGGCAGCGTGCCGATCGGCGCCGCGGAATTGTGGGCGGCGCTCACCGGCGCCGGCGATCCACTGCACCGCGAGCTGCTGCTGTCCCTGCGCCTGCCCCGGGCGCTGGCGGCGTTCGCCACCGGCGGCCTGCTGGGGCTGGCCGGGGCGCTGATGCAGGTGCTGCTGCGTAATCCCCTGGCGGACCCTTATGTGCTGGGTCTGTCCGGCGGCGCGGCGGTGGGCGCCCTGGGCGCCATGCTGCTGGGAGCCGCCGCCGTCTGGGTGCCCGGCGCCGCCTTTGTCGGTGCCCTGCTTTCCACCGTGCTGGTGTTCGGCCTGGCCCAGGGCGTGGGCGGCTGGACCCCGACCCGGCTGCTGCTGACCGGGGTGGTGGTGGCCGCCGGCTGGGGCGCGGTGGTCACCTTCCTGCTTACCCTGAGCCCGGCGGAGCGGCTGCCGGGCATGCTCTACTGGTTGATGGGCGACCTCAGCTATGCCCGTTCCCCCTGGCCGGCCTGGTTGTTGCTGGTGCCGGCGACCCTGTTGGTGCTGCCGCTGGGACGCGCCCTCAACGTACTGGCCCGGGGGCCATTGCAGGCGGCGTCCCTGGGGGTGGCGGTGCGCCCTCTGGAAATCACCATCTATGTGCTGGCCAGCGCCCTCACCGCCATGGCGGTGAGCACCGCCGGCAGCGTCGGTTTCGTGGGGCTGGTGGTGCCGCACATGCTGCGCCTGGCACTGGGCAACGATCAGCGTCTGATCCTGCCGGCCAGCGTGCTGGCCGGCGGCGCCCTGCTGACCCTGGCGGATACCCTGGCGCGCACCCTGCTGGCACCCCAGCAGCTGCCGGTGGGGGTGATCACCGCCCTGCTCGGCGTGCCCACCTTCCTGCTGCTGTTGTATCGGAGCCGCTGATGACCGTGCTCACCACCGAGGATCTGGTCATCGACATCCCCGGCCGCGCCGACGGCCGCCCCCTGACCCTGCGCGTGGCGCCGGGCCAGCGCTGGGGGGTACTCGGTCCCAACGGCGTCGGCAAAACCACCCTGCTGCACACCCTGGCCGGATTGCGCGCGCCCCGCGCCGGCCGGGTGCTTCTGGACGATACGCCCGTGGAGGCCCTGAAGCGCAAGCGCGTGGCGCAACAGCTGGCGCTGGTGTTCCAGGACCGCCAGGACGGCTTCCCGGCCACGGTGCTGGAAACCGCCTTGATCGGCCGCCATCCGTTCCTGGCGCCCTGGCGCCGGGAGGGAGCGGAGGACCTGCTGCTGGCCCGCGAGGCCCTGACCGCCCTGGCGGTGGACCACCTGGCGGACCGTCTGGTGACCACTCTGTCCGGCGGCGAACGCCAGCGGGTGGCCATCGCCACCGCCCTGGCCCAGACGCCTTCCGTATGGCTGGCGGACGAACCCACCAACCACCTGGACCTGCACCATCAGGTGGCGGTGATGAAACTGCTGCACGAGCGCGCCGAGCGTGGTGCCGCGGTGGTGATGGGCCTGCACGACCTGAATCTGGCGGCGCGCTGGTGCGACCACCTGCTGCTGCTGTACCCGGATGGCCAGCATTGCTTCGGCCCCGCCGAGGCGATGCTGGAGCCCACCGCCCTGGCGCACCTGTACGGCCAGCCCCTGACCATGGCCCGGGTGGGCGGCGCGCCGGTGTTCGTGCCCGCCGACCCGGAACCGGGAGTTCACGATGATCGACCCTGATGTTTACCACCGCCGCGTGCCCGCCGCCCTGATCAGCGCCCCGGGCTCCGGCCAGGGCAAGTCGCTGATCACCGCCGCCCTGGCCCGGCTGCACCGCAATGCCGGACGCCAGGTGCGGGTGTTCAAGTTCGGCCCGGACTATCTGGACCCGATGGTGCTGGAGCGCGCCAGCGGCGCGCCGGTGTATCAGCTGCAGCCGTGGATGACCGGCGAGGCGGAATGCCGCTGGCGACTGGCGGAAGCGGCCACGCAGGCGGACCTGATCCTGGTGGAAGGGGCCATGGGCCTGTTCGACGGCACCCCGTCCAGCGCCGATCTGGCGGTGCTGGCCGGCATTCCGGCCATCCCGGTGATCGACGCCTGGGGCATGGCCCAGACGTTCGGCGCCGTGGCCCTGGGCCTGGCCCGCTACCGGGACGACCTGACCGTACGCGAAGTGATCGCCAACCGCGTGGCCAGCCCGCGCCACGGCGATCTGCTCGCGGAGGGCCTGCCGGCGGACCTGACCCTGCTGGGCGCGGTGCCGCGCCATGAGGCGATGACTTTGCCCGAACGCCATCTCGGCCTGGTGCAGGCCGGTGAGCTGAACGATCTGGACCGGCGCCTCGATGAGGCCGCCGCGGTGCTCGCCGAGGCCGGTCTGGACCGGCTGCCGGCCCCGGTGACCTTCAAGGCGCCACGCCCGGCGCCGTCGGAGCGCCTGCTGGAAGGCAAACGGATCGGCGTGGCCCGGGACGCGGCCTTCGCCTTTTTGTACCCGGCCAATCTGGATCTGCTCCGCGACCTGGGCGCGGAACTCCGTTTCTTCTCGCCGCTCACCGACACGGCGCCGCCGGAGGTGGACGCGCTCTGGCTGCCCGGCGGCTACCCGGAACTGCACGGCGCCACCCTGGCCGCCAACGTGTCGATGGGCGAGGCGATCCGCGCCCATCATCGGGCCGGCAAACCGATTCTGGCGGAATGCGGCGGCCTGATGAGTTGCATGGACACCGTGGTGGACGGCGACGGCCAGGCCCATCAAGGCTTCGGCCTGCTGCCCGGCACCGCCCGGCTCACAGGCAAACTCCAGGGGCTGGGCATGCACGCCCTGCGCCTGGGCGAGGACGAACTGCGCGGCCATACCTTCCACCACGGCACCCTGGAAAACGCGCCGGCGGCGCGACTGTTCAGCGAGAAACAAAGCGGCACCGGCGGCGAACCGGTATTCGTGAAAAACGGTCTGGTGGCCAGCTTCTTCCACGGTTATTTTCCTTCGGCGCCGGCCCTGGTCGCGTCGATTTTCGACGGCCGTTTCTCCCTTGCCGTCGGTTCCGAATAGCAGGAGACACCCATGCGCGAAGACGCCAAAACCCCGCAACGCCACGCCGAACGCATGGCGAAAAAACAACGGATCATGCAGGAGCGCATCGCCCGCGCCGACAAGGACCAGGGCGTGCTGCTGGTGCTCACCGGCCCGGGCAAGGGCAAGAGCAGCTCCGGCTTCGGCATGCTGGCCCGGGCTCTGGGCCACGGCATGAAGGTGGGCGTGGTGCAGTTCATCAAGGGCGCCTTCAGCACCGGCGAGGAAGCCTTCTTCCGCGACCTGCCCAAGGTGGATTACCACGTCATGGGCGAGGGCTACACCTGGGACACCCAGGACCGGGAGCGGGACGTGGCCGCCGCCGAAGCGGCCTGGGCGGTGGCCCGCGAGATGCTGCGCGACGACAGCTACCATCTGGTGCTGCTGGACGAACTGAACATCGCCCTGCGCTACGACTACCTGGACCTGGACAGCGTCCTCGACGACCTGCAAAACCGCCCGCCCCTGCAACACGCCGTGGTCACCGGCCGCTACGCGCCGAAAGAGCTGATCGAGCTGGCGGACACGGTCACGGAAATGAAAGTCGTCAAGCATGCGTTCAAGGATCAGGGCGTACGGGCGCAGAAAGGCGTGGAGTTGTGACGACATTGATGGTTCAAGGCACCACCTCCGACGCCGGCAAGACGCTGGTGGTGGCGGCGTTGTGCCGGTGGCTGGCGCGGCGCGGGGTGCGGGTGGCGCCGTTCAAGCCACAGAACATGGCGTTGAACAGCGCGGTCAGCGAGGACGGCGGCGAGGTGGGCCGATCCACCGCGTTGCAGGCCCTGGCCGCGAACACGCCACTGCATTCGGACATGAACCCGGTGCTGCTCAAGCCGCAGACCGACCGGGGCGCCCAGGTGATTCTGCGCGGGCGGGTGCACGGCAATATGGAAGCGCTGGACTACCACGCCTTCAAGGCCACCGCCCGGGAATCGGTGCGCGATGCCTGGCAGGCGCTGTCGGCCCGCTATCAGGTGGTGATCGCCGAGGGCGCCGGCAGCCCGGCGGAGATCAACCTGCGCGCCAACGACATCGCCAATATGGGCTTCGCCGAGCTGGCCGATTGCCCGGTGATCCTGGTGGCGGACATCGACCGGGGCGGCGTGTTCGCGCAGATCGTCGGCACGCTTGAGGTACTGCCGCCGGAGGAACAGGCGCGCATTCGCGGCTTCGTGATCAACCGCTTTCGCGGCGACCCGGCGCTGCTGCAAAGCGGCCTGGACTGGCTGGAGCAACGCACCGGCAAACCGGTGCTGGGGGTGCTGCCCTACCTGCACGGTCTGATGCTGGACGCGGAGGACGCGGTGGCCGGCGGCGGCGAGCACCGGGCCGGCGCGCTCAAGGTGACCGTGCCGCTGCTGCCGCGCATGAGCAACCACAACGACTTCGACCCGCTGCGCCTGCACCCTGGCGTCGAGCTGCGCTTCGCGGAAATAGGCCGGCCCTGGCCGGCGGCGGACCTGGTGATCCTGCCCGGCAGCAAGGCCACCCGCGCCGACCTGGCGTTCCTGCGCGAGCAGGGCTGGCACCGGGAGATCGAACGGCACCTGCGCTACGGCGGCAAGGTGCTGGGCCTCTGCGGCGGCTTCCAGATGCTGGGCGAACGCATCGAGGACCCGGACGGCCTGGAAGGCGACCCCGGCGGCGACGCCGGCCTGGGCTGGCTGGCCCTGCGCACCACCCTGGTCCCGGGCAAGCAGCTGCGCAACGTGAGCGGCACCCTGCTGCCGGACGGCGTGCCGATCCACGGCTACGAGATCCACAACGGCGTCAGCGAAGGCCCCGCCCTGGACCGCCCACTGCTGCGCCTGGACGGCCGGCCCGACGGCGCCATCAGCGACGACGACCGGATTCGCGGCACCTACCTGCACGGCCTGTTCGACGACCCGGGCGCCACCGACGCCCTACTGCGCTGGGCCGGCCTCACCGACACCTCCGCCGCCGTCGACTACCACGCCCACCGCCAGCACGACCTGAACCGCCTCGCCGACGCCATCGACCAGCACCTGGACACCGACGCCCTCCTCGCGCTTCTGGACCTGGCATAGGGTTGCTCCAGCCGGGGCGCGGCTCAGGGCGCGACGCCCTTCCGGGAACGCCGCGAGTACGTCCCTGTAGGCTCCCTTTCGAACGTCCTGTTCTCAAGGGTCCCGGAAGGGC
>NZ_JBKFTK010000005.1:0-176687 GCF_046507805.1 Alloalcanivorax sp. C16-1
CAGGACGTTCGAAAGGGAGCCCCCAGGGACGGGTTCACGGCGTTCCCGGAAGGGCGTCGCGCCCTGAGCCGCGCCCCGCTGGAGAACGAAACTTCGATCAACCGTTAAACAGTTCGCCGGTGTCGGGTCAGTTCATCAGGGGGCGGGTTTCGCGGGCGCCGAGGTAGAGCATCAGGAGGGCGCCGACGATCAGGTACCAGTAGAAGGTCACGAAGCGCCAGATCACGATCACGGTGGCGGCGGTGACCGTGCCCAGCCAGGGATTCAGCAAGGCGGCGCCGGCCACTTCGGCGCCGCCGGCCCCGCCCGGCAGCAGGGTCAGATGGCCGGCGCCCATGGCCACCATCTGCACGAAGAACCCGTAGGCCCAGTCCAGATGCTCGCCCAGCGCCAGCACCGCGATGTAGATCACCGAATAACGCAGCAACCAATGCAGCAGGCAGAGGCCGAACATCAGCGCCAGCTTGCGGCGCGGTACCGCCAGGGTTTCCTCCAGCCCACGGCGGAAGCGCAGGGTCGCACGCGCCAGCCGGAAACGGCGGCGGCGGCGCATGCCCAGCCAGGCCAGCAGCTCGCCGGAACCGATCAGCAGCCGGCGCTGGTGGCGTACCGTCAGCACCACCGCCGCCAGCCCGCCCAGCAACAAGCCCAACGGCACCGCCAGTTGCCACCAGCCACCCCAATCCAGATAGCGCGCCAGCCCGTACAGGGCCACGGTGGGCAGCAAGGTGGCGAACACCAGCATATCGGTGAGCTGATCCACGGCCAGCACGGCGGTGGCGTGGGACGGCGCCACCCCGTGGCGGGACAGCAGCGCCGCCAGGGTAAACGGCGCGCCGCTGCCACCGGGGGTGGCGTTGAGGCTGAACTCGGTGGCCACGGTGGTCACCAGGGCATCGCCGTGAGTCAGGGTGGGGGCGCGACCGTTGAGCATCAGCCGCAGGCGCCAGGCGTTCAGATTCCAGCACACGCCGATCATCGCCAGCATACCCAGCAGCCAGCTCACCGGCACCCGGCTCAGGTCATGGAACGCCGCCGGGCCGCCCAGCACCAGGGGCACGGTGGCCCCGATCAGCAGGGCGACCAGCAACAGCCAGCGCCAGCGGCGACTCACCGCGCCACTCGCCGTTGTTCCAGCCGGCTCTGCTCCAGCAGCCAGCGCCGCTTGGTCACGCTGCGCCGCTCCTTGCGCACGGCGCGCACGGTGTCGAGCCAGAATTGCCGGCTCTCTTGGTGGCGCAGGTCCACCGGATGCAGCGCCAGACGCAGAATCGGCGCGTTGTGGTAATAGAACAGGCGCCAGCGGTTAAGCAGGATGAACAGCCGACGGCGCCACTGGCTGCGCGAGGACATCACCAGGGTGGGCAGCGGCCAGCGCCGTTCGTCCGGCAGCCGGTAGATGGCGCCGCTGTCGGTGCGGTAGGCGAAGCCGGCCTCGCGGATGGCGTTACGGCCTTCGCTGTTGGTCACCCAGCCCGGCGGCACGAAGCCGTCGGCGCGCCAGCCTTGCCCGTAGAACATGGACAGGCCATCACGAATACGTCGCGCCGCCTCGCCGCGATTGAGCGCCGAGAACTCGCCCTCATGGGTCAGCACCCGGCGGCGCAGCAGCCCCCGGGGCGTTTGCGGTGCCGGACCGTCGTCCTCGTGATAGTAGCCGTGCAGCACCAGCTCATCGCCGGCGTCCTGGCGGGCCCGCAGGGCGCGGCAGAAGGCCGGGTGGCGGTCGGCCACGTCGTAGTGATGGAAGTCCGGCACCGTCAGCAGCGTGCAGCGCAGCTCGCCGCCCGCCTCTTCCGACTCCAGTTCCGCCAGGAACGCCCGGTAAAGCGGCCAGCTGTGCGGCGCCACGTCATGCAGGGAAAGCATGAACGCCGGCGCCCGGGGGTCGTCAGGAATGGGATTCATGGGTTCGCGCCAAAACAGGTTGATCGTACACGCCCAGCACACGACGGTAGTGGCCGAGCAGGCTGTCCACCACGGTGTCCCAACTGTGCCGGGATTCCACGTGAGCGCGGGCAATCCGGCCCAACGCCGCCGGATCGTCGTGCTCGAACAGATCGCGGATCGCCTCCGCGAAGCCGGCGCCGTCGTTGGCCGGCGCATGGCGGCCACAGCGCGCCGGCACCACCTCCGGCAGCGCGCCGGCGTCGGCGCACACCACCGGCAGGCCGCAGGCCATGCCTTCCAGGGCCACCAGCCCGAAGGTCTCCTGGTCGCCGGCGTGCACCAGGGCATCCGCCGCCGCCATCCAGCCGGCCACTTCCGGCGCCGGACAGAATTCGTGAATCACCGATACATTGTCCGGCGCGTCCGGCTGCAGGCCGGTGCCGATCAGCAACAGATGGTAGTCGGGTAAGGCGCGCATCGCCTCCAGCAGCACCGGGATGTTCTTTTCCTGGGTGCCCCGGCCGGCGAACACCAGCAGCGGGCGGTCTTCCTCGATGCCCAGCCGCTGGCGGGCGTCCGGCCTGGCGCGCTCGGGGTGGAACGCCTTCAGGTCCACGCCCAGGGGTTGCACCTGCACGTCCTCCAACCCGCACTCGGCCAGGCGGCGGGCCATCAGTTGACTGGGGCTGAGCACCAGGTCGAAGCCCTGGTAAAGGCGCCGGATATAAGCGCGGGTGCCGGCGTCCAGAAAAGCGCCCACCCGGTGGTGAATCAACGACAACAGATCGGAGTGGTAAAAGCCCACCGCCGGCACGTCCAGCATGCGGGCGGCGCGCTGGGCCGCCCAGGCCGGAGTATAGGGGTCGCCGGCTTCGATCAGATCCGGCTGCAGCCCGGCCATGACATTCGCCCACAGCCCCAGACGCAGCGGAAACCGGTAGCCCGGGGCCAGCGGCAGGGGCATCGCCGGGAGCTGCACGAAATCCTGGTCGAAACGGACCCCCGCGCCGGGCAGCACCACCTTATGGCTCATATCTCCGCGACGCAGCAGCGCCTGACGCTTGGCATCAATATAGGTACGCACCCCGCCGCTCGATTGTGTGTAGAACAAGGTGCTGTCGAGAATCTTCAAGCGGCTCTCCTTCTCCCTGGCCCAACTCGCTGATTTCCGTCGTTGTTTTGAGTCAATAACCCGTGATGGGTGTAAAGATAGCATTGCTTTCCGAAAAGCGGCTCCGGGCAACGGGTAAAGGCTTGTAAAAGGGCAAGGCGCCGCCATAAAAAGGACATTGAAAACCACCGGCGGCACGGGAGTCGTGGCGAGCATGGAGTTCAAGGACTATTACGGTATTCTCGGCGTCGAGCCGGACGCGGACGACAAGGCGATCAAGAGCGCCTACCGCAAACTGGCCCGGCAATATCATCCCGATGTGAGCAGTGACGACGACGCCGAACGCAAGTTCAAGGAGGTGTCGGAGGCCTATCACGCCCTCAAGGACCCGGAAAAGCGCGCTGAGTACGACCGGCTGCGGCAGTACCGGCAAGGCGGCGGCGGCTTCGAGCCACCGCCGGGCTGGCAGGGGTTCCGCTCCGGTGCCGGCGGCGGCGGTGGCGAGACCCGCTTCGAGGACGACGGCGCCTTCTCGGACTTCTTCGAATCCATTTTCGGCGGTGGTTTCGGCCGTCGGGCCGGGCCGCGCGCCGGCCGTGACCTGGAAGTGGAAATGCCGCTGTTCCTGGAAGACACGGTGGCGGACACCCGCAAGCAGATCCGGGTCGGCGAGCGTACCCTCAACGTCACCATTCCCGCCGGCACCGGCGACAATGAACGCATCCGCCTCAAGGGCCAGGGCGGCCCCGGCGCCGACGGCGGCGAGTCCGGCGACCTGTACCTGCGGGTACGGCTGGTGCCCCACCCGCTGTTCGATGTGGATGGCCACGATCTGATCGTCACCGTGCCGGTGGCGCCCTGGGAAGCGGCGCTGGGCGGCAAGGTGTCGGTGCCGACGCTGAGCGGACGCATCAGCGTCACCGTGCCCGCCGACAGCCAGAACGGCCGCCGCCTGCGCCTGCGCGGCAAGGGGCTGAACGGCAAGAAAGGGGCCGGCGATCTGTACGCCGTGCTCAAGGTGGTGATGCCCGACCGCAACGATGAACGCAGCCAGGCCCTGTGGCGGCAGCTTGCCGAGCACAGCGGTTTCGACCCGCGCGCCGACTGGGAGTGATGGCATGAACAACAGCGTCCGCCGACTGACCCTCACCGAACTGTCCCGCCGGGTGGCCCTGCCGGTGGCCACGGTCACCGAAATCGTGGAACTGGGCATCATCGAACCCCAGGCCCGGGACCCGCACTGGCTGTTCGACGAAACCGTCACCGTGATCGTGACCCGGGCGGCCCGTCTGCACCGGGACCTGGCCCTGGACTGGAGCGGCGTGGCCCTGGCCCTGGAACTGATCGAGGACAATCAGCGGCTGCGCCGGGAAAACGCCGCCCTGCGGCGGCGTCTGGCCCGTTTATTGGAGTAATTGGCTAAAGTAAGAAAACCGCGATCAGCCGGTGGGCCGCTGGCGGTAGAACAGCGCCAGCTGCTCGTACACCTCCGGCAGCACGCCGCGCAGATAATCCGGCGATTCGAAGAACCCCTCGGTGGCCACGGCGAAGAACTCGCCCGGATCTTCCAGGGCATAGGGATCGAGAAACGCCTCGCCACGCTGCTCCGCCCCCTGCAGGGCCTGCCAGGCATTGGTGAACACTTCGTGCCAGCGTTCCCGGTCCATGCCGTGGTGCAGCGGCGGCGCGCCGTTGGGGCCGTCGTCGAGCATGTCCAGCTTGTGGGCCAGTTCGTGCAGCACCACGTTGTAACCGTCTTCCGAGCTGGCCTGCAGAATATCGCCCCAGGACAGAATCACCGGCCCCTGCAGCCAGGCTTCGCCGGCCAGCGCCCGGCCTTCCTCGTGGACCACGCCGAATTCGTCCATGCCGCCGTCCGGCGTCACGAAGGTGTCTTCGTAGACGATCATCGTGTACCAGCCGTCGTACCAATCCAGCCCCAGCTCCAGCACCGGCACCACCGCCATGGTGGCGATCAGCAGCCGCTGGGCGTCGTTCAGCTCGAAGCCGCCGCCGCTGGCCAGTTCCTTACGCAGCAAAAAGCGCAGCGTCGCGTCGTACAAACGCTGCCGGTCGGGCCCCTGGTAACGGGCCGCCACCGGCCACGGCGCCACCGCCTGCTCCCACTGTTCACGGCTCACCGGCAGCCGCGACAGCTTGCGGTCTTCCAGCCATTTCCTGGCCTGTTTGAACATCCTTTTTCCCCAACAACAACCCGAAAAAAATCAGGTCTGGAAGCTTGCCCTTTTTGTCCGTGGGCCGTAAAGCGATTTGCCCGGGGGCGTCCCGTCATATGAGCAGGACGGCACGGATGCGGCCCACCGGGACCGCCGTGGGAAGGGCCGTGCCGACGGCACGGCCCGGGTGACGGTCTAGGGCCTGTTCACACTACTTGCATTACGCCTGTTGTGGCTAAAAACCCACCCATCTAGGCACGAGGAGAGAAGTTTGGTGGCGCCAAATGAACGACGAGTAACGCGGAGGGGTGGGTTTTTAGGCACAACCCGAAGGGCTGGCGCCCTTTTGGCCTCCAGCGTCGTTGTCGGTCGCTTATTTGGAATGACCAAACGGCGCTCCTTCCGCCTAGCTGGAGACCAAAATGACATCCAGCAGGCGTGATGCAAGTAGTGTGAACAGGCCCTAGATGTAGTAACTCTTCAGCGGCGGAAAGCCGTTGAATTCCACCGCGCTGTAGCTGGTGGTGTAGGCACCGGTGGAGAACCAGTACAGGCGGTCGCCGATGGCCAGATTCAGCGGCAGGCCGTATTTGTAGTTCTCGTACATGATGTCGGCGCTGTCGCAGGTGGGCCCGGCGATCACCACCTCTTCCATCTCCCCTTTCTTCTCGGTGTAGATCGGGTATTTGATCGCCTCGTCCAGGGTCTCGATAAGGCCGGAAAACTTGCCCACGTCGGTGAACACCCAGCGCTGCAGGGCGGTGCGCGACTTGCGCGAAATCAGCACCACCTCGCTGACCAGCACGCCGGCGTTGGCGATCAGGGAGCGGCCCGGTTCAAGAATGATCTCCGGCAGCTGCTCGCCGAAGTCTTCCTTGAGAAAGCGGATGATCTCGGAGGCGTAGGTCTCCAGATCGTTGGTCTTGGCGATGTAGTTGGCCGGAAAACCGCCGCCCAGATTGATCATCTTCAGCTCGATGCCGACCTCCTCGCGGAGCCGCTCGAACATGATCTTGACCTTGCCGATGGCGGCGTCCCAGGCCCCGATGTCCCGTTGCTGGGATCCCACATGGAAGGACACGCCGTAGGGTTCCAGGCCCAGATCACGGGCCAGGATCATCAGGTCCAGGGCCATGTCGGTCTGGCAGCCGAACTTGCGCGACAGCGGCCAGTCGGCGGTGTGGGTGCCTTCGGTCAGGATGCGCACGTACACCCGGGAGCCCGGCGCCGCCTTGGCGATATTGCGCAGGTCCGCCTCGGAATCGGTGGCGAACATGCGCACGCCGCGCTCGTAGAAGGCGCGGATGTCGCGGGCCTTCTTGATGGTGTTGCCGAAGATGCAGCGTTCGGCGGCCACGCCCAGGTTCATCACCTTGTCCAGCTCATAGATGGAGGCGATGTCGAAATTGGCGCCCCGGTCACGCAGCAGCGTGATCAGTTCCTCGGCGGGGTTGGCTTTCACCGCGTAGTGGATACGCGCGAACGGGAACTGCCCGACCAGCTGATCGTAATGCCGGCCGACGGTTTCCGTGTCGATCACCACGAAGGGCGTCTCCTTGGTGTCCGCCAGGTCCTTGATGCGACGGAACACCGCCGGTTCGTAAAAATCCTCGACGCGAATGGCCTCGGTGGTCATGGGGGTCCTCTTAGCTTTCAACGAATGCCTCTCAACGAAGTACCGGAGGGGCACACAAACCGGGCCAGGAATCGGCCACCGCCGGTTCCCAGGGTAACGGGCGCCCAACTTAGCAAGGTCCGGCCCGCTTGGGGAGATACCCGCGGGGGTTTTTTCACGCCGGGGCGTTCCGCTCTGCTAGAATGCGCGCCCTTCCCCTCCCCGCCCGGAGAACCTCATGCCCCTGGCCCCGCGCCGGAATCCCCGTCGATGAGCGCCGCCACCGGTCGCGCCGACCTGGTGCTGGTGGCGGTCACCTTGTTGGCCGGCATCAGCTGGATTTTTTCCAAGGAAGCGGTGTTGCTGATGCCGCCCCTGCTGTTCATGGCCCTGCGCTTCCTGCTCGCCGGCCTGGTGCTGGCGCTGGTGGCCTGGCCCCGTCTGCTGCGCCTGGACCGGGACCAGCTGCTGCGCAGTGTGCGCGTGGGGCTGGTGTTCGGCCTGGCCATGAGCTTCTGGATTCTGGGCCTGAATTTCGGCACCCATGTGGGCGAAGGGGCCTTTTTGACCAGCCTGGGGGTGGTGCTGGTGCCGGTGATGGCGCGGCTGGTGTTCAAGGAACAGCCGCCGGCCAGCACCTGGGTGGCGCTGCCGGTGGCCGCGTCCGGGCTGGCTCTGCTGGCCCTGGAGGGCGGCTTCCGCGCCGAACCCGGGCAAGGGTTCTATGTGGCGGCGGCGGCCATGTTCGCCCTGTTCTTCACCCTTAATACCCGTGCCGCCAACGACGCGGTGCGCACCGCCGCCTCCGGTGCGGTCACCACCCGCCGGCGGGTGCCGGCGCTGGCGCTGACCACGGTGGTGATGCTCACGGTCAGCCTGGTCACCGGCCTGGGCAGCCTGCTGCTGGAACCCTGGCGGGCCACCCTGGCCGGCTTCAGCGGCGCCATGGCCGGCTGGGTGATCGCCAGCGCCACCCTGGGCACCGCCTTCCGCTTTTTCCTGCAGACCTACGCCCAGAGCCTGTCGGTGCACAGCCACGGCGTGGTGATCCTGGTGCTGGAGCCGATGTGGACCGCCCTGTTCGCGGCGCTGTGGTTCGGCGAGACCATGACCGTCGTGCAGGTGGCCGGCTGCCTGATGATCTTTCTGTCGCTGCTGGTCAACCGCTGGGCCGGCGTGCGCCGCGCCCTGAAAGCCTGGCTGACGTGACCGCGGCGGATGGCCAGGGCGCCGGCGCCCGGTTATGCTCGGCCCGAAATGCCGGCCCCAGGCCCCCGAACCAGGAACGACGATGACCGAACCCTACCGCTCCCCCGCCGCTCCCGACGGCGATGCCCCGACCCACGCCGCCACCGAGCCGTTCGCGTTCCGGGGGCGGCTCGGCCGGCTGCGCTATTTCGCCTACCTGGGCCTGGTGATGCTGGTGCTCTACCTGCTGCTGACCTTCGCCTCGGTGCTCACCGCCGGCGCCACCCGCTCGGAGCCGTCCGCGGTGGTCGGCGTGGTGGCACTGCTGTTGATGGCGGTGGCCACCTTCGCCGCCTGCGTCTATGGCATTCGCCGCCTGAATGACCTGAACCGCAGCGGCTGGCTGATCCTGCTCGGCTTCGTGCCGCTGGTGAATCTGCTGCTGGCGCTGATTTTGCTGTTCGTGCCGGGCACGCCCGGCGATAATCGCTACGGCCCCCGTCCGCCGGCCAACGGCACCGGCGTGATCCTCGGCGCGGTGGCGGCGGCGCTGGTAACGCTGGCCATGATCGGCATTCTCGCCGCCGTGGCCCTGCCCGCCTACCAGGATTATGTGGAACGCGCCGAGGCCTACCAGATGCCATTGGATAACCGCTGAGCGCCACCATGCACCCGTCGCCACGCCCGACCCACCTGAATCGTTCCCGATCCGCCGCCCCATCGGCGGCGCGGGTCTGGCTGGCGCTGTGGTTGCCGCTGGCGCTGGCCCTGGCGTCGATGCTGGCATCGCTGCCGGCGCCGGCATCGGGGGCGATGCCGGGCATCGACGACGGCGTCCCGGCGCATCTGCTGGCCGACCCCGGCCCGTCCCATCAGGCGCTGCCCGCCGATCCCGGTCCGGGCGCCCCCCGTCGCCATCATCCGGACGATGATCGGGACCCGCCACCGGCCTCCCCGCTGCCGGTGGTGGCCGCCGGTCCGCTGCCGCCGGCGGTCTCGCCGGTGCCCATCGTTGCCCGTTCCGTCGCCCTTCCCGGCCCCCGCTGCCGCACCCCCGGGGCACCCCGCGCCCCGCCTCTCTGATCCGTTTCCGCGACCCGCGCCGCCCATCCGGCGGCGCTCCCAGAGCGGAGCGGCTGTCGCCGCTCCGGCCCCGATTCGTGGACCAGAGAGATCACCATGAACCCTCGCTTCACCCTGCGGGCCCTGACCTACGGCCTGATCATTCTGCTTGGCCTGGCGGCGGCGCTGCCGAGCCTGCTGCCGCCGGCCTGGCGCGCCGGCCTGCCCGACGCCTACCGGGCCCATACCCTGACCCTGGGGCTCGATCTCCAGGGCGGCTCCCACCTGCTGATGCGGGTCGACACCGACGCCCTGACCCGGGGCAAACACGGCCGCGAGGCGGCGGAGATTCGCGACGACGCGGTGGCCCGCAGCCTGGAGGTGGTACGCCGCCGGCTCGACGAAACCGGCGTGGTGGAACCGCTGATCACCCGCCAGGGCCAGGATGGCATCGTGGTGCAGCTGCCCGGCGTCACCGACCCGGGCCACATCAAGGCGTTGCTGGGGCGCACCGCCCGGCTCACCTTCCACCTGATGGCGGCCCCGGGCGAGACCGCCCGGCGGCTGCCCGGCGCCGACGACGGCCGGACCTACCCGCTGAACCCCCTGACGCTGCTGGACGGCGGTAACCTGGAGGACGCCCGGCTGGGCTTCGACCCGCGCACCCACCAGCCGGTGGTGAATTTCCGGCTCGATGATGCCGGCGCGAAGAAGTTCGCCGACATCACCACCCACCACGTGGGCGATCGCTTCGCCGTGGTGCTCGACGGCGAGGTGATCACCGCCCCGGTGATCCGTTCACCGATCACCGCCGGGCGCGGCCAGATCAGCGGCGGCTTCGATGCCCGCGAGGCCGGCGATCTGGCCCTGCTGCTGCGCGCCGGCGCCCTGCCGGCGCCGTTGCAGGTGGTCGAGCAGCGCACCGTGGGCCCCGATCTGGGCGGCGATCAGATCCGCATGGGCATCACCACCGGGCTGCTGGGCGCCGCCCTGGTGCTGGGCTTCATGGTGGCGGTGTACCGCCGCTGGGGGCTGATCGCCAATACCGCCCTGGTGATCAACCTGGGGCTGGTGGTGGGGCTGCTGGCGTCCCTGGGCGCCACCCTGACGCTGCCCGGCATCGCCGGCCTGATTCTCAGCGTCGGCATGGCGGTGGACGCCAATATTCTGATCAATGAACGCATCCGCGAGGAAGCGCGCCGGGGCCGCAGCGGTCAGAGCGCCCTGCGCGCCGGCTTCCAGCGCGCCTACGCCACCATCCTGGACTCCAACATCACCACCCTGATCGCCGTGGGTCTGCTGTTCCAGTTCGGCACCGGCCCGGTGCGCGGCTTCGCGGTGACCATGGCGGTGGGCCTGCTGGTGTCGCTGTTCACCTCGATCTCGGTGACGCGGCTGCTGATGGAGTGGCGTCTGCGCAAGCAGGCCCGCGGCACCCTGGAACTGCCGGGGCCGGACTGGCTGGGCGCGGAGCGGCGGCGGCAACCGATCCGTTTCATGCGGGTGGGCGCCACCGGCATCGTGCTGTCGGTGGTGCTGTCGGTGTTGTCGCTGGGATCGCTGGCGTGGCCGGGCCTGAACACCGGCATCGATTTCCAGGGCGGCGTGGCCCTGGAGGTGCACGCGCCGCCGCACACCGCCATCGCGCCGCTGCGCCAGGCCCTCGCCGACGCCGGCCTGGACGCCGCGCTGCAGCGCTTCGGCGCGGACGGCCAGTACCGGGTGCGCCTGCCCGCCGGCGCCGACAACGACGCGCGCATCGCCACTGCCCGCACCGCCCTGACCGGCGTGGTCCCGGACGCCACCTTTCCCCGGGTGGACGTGGTCGGGCCCAGCGTCAGCGGTGGCTTCGTGGAGGCCAGCTTGCTGGCGCTGCTGCTGGCCGGTCTGGGCATGTTCGTCTATTTGCGGCTGCGCTTCGCCCCGCACTTCGCCTGGGCGGCGCTGGTCACCCTGATGCTGGATGTGAGCAAGACGCTGGGGTTCTTCGTGCTGACCGGCGTGGAGTTCAACCTCACCGCGGTGGCGGCGCTGCTGACGCTGATCGGTTATTCGGTGAACGACAAGGTGGTGGTGTTCGATCGCATGCGTGAAAACCAGGCCTTGGAACCCGACCGGCCGCTGAGGGAGATCATCGATCTGAGCCTGACCCAGACCCTGAGGCGCACCCTGTTCACCTCCCTGACCACCTTCCTGGCGATTCTGCCCATGGGGCTGGCCGGCGGTCCGGCGGTGGCCAGCTTCGCCCTGCCGGTGTTGTTCGGGATCGTGGTGGGCACCAGTTCGTCGATCTGGATCGCCGCGCCCATGGCGCTGTGGCTGGCCCGCCGCCGCCCCGCCGAGCAGGAGGAGGAAGCGCCGCCGGCGGACCCGGACGACGAAAGAGCGCTGTTCGCCCGGGGCGACCGCGGGTAGCCGCCGCCGGGGACGGTTATTTGTGCGTCTTGAGCAGGGACTCGACCTTGTCGATGTACTTGCTCATGGCGTCGTCCTTGCTCATGCCCTTGAGTTTGGCCCAGGCGTCGTACTTGGCGCGCCCGACCATATCCAGCATACCAGGCCGCTTGCCGCTCACATCGCCCTCGCTGCCCTGTTTGTAATGGGAATAGAGGAACAGCAAATCGTCATTGCCCGGCTTTTTGTTGAGGGTTTTAACGTCCTTCTGGGCCTGTTCAAAACGGGCGGTATCGGCCATTATTCTCACCTGTCGATTAGCGAATTAGGGGTAGGACCGGGCCCTCGGGGTGGCCCGGCCGGCGCTCTACTGTCGACCATAACGATAACGCAAAGCAAGACAACAACATCAAGGGGGATCGCCATGGCCAGGGCCGCTACCAGGACCGTCGTGGACGCGCGCCAGGAGCGCGACCTGAAAAAAGCGCTGGGGACGCTGTGGGTGCGCTTTCCCGGCTCCCTGGAAGACGACTACATCCACCATGCCCTGCGGCGGGCGCGCAAACTGATCGGGCGCTCCCTGTATGTGCTGATCGGTCTGTTCCTGGTGGTCACCCTGCCGGTGCTGGCCTGGGTGGACGCGCCGGGCATGGCCGGTTGGCGGCTGTTCGGCTTCTGGCCCATCGCCGGGGCCCTGGCGCTGCTGTTCGTGGCGGTGAAGGTGGACGCCCTGAACCGCTTCATGAGCACCCTGATCGGGCTCGCCCTGATGATCTCCCTGGCCGGCACCCTGCTCGGGGCGATCCGGTTGGCGGACACTTTTCTGGGCCAGGTGGCGGCCTTCGAGACCGTCTATGTGCTGATCATCGGCTTCTCGATCCTGCGGCTGCCGCCCACCCGCACCCTGTTCTGGTGCCTGGGCTCGCTGGTGCTGGCCCTGACCCTGGCGCTGGTGCTGGGCTGGGCCGTGAACCCGGCCTCGCTGCTGCTGTTCTACGGCTTTCCGCTGGTGGTGTGCGCGCTCAACGGCTACATGCTGGACGCCAGCGCCCGCCACAGCTACGCCAACAATCTGCTGCTGGCCCGGGAATCCGAGCGGCTGCGCCAATGGCGCGACAACGCCGACCGGGAGGCGCGCCGGCAACGGCTGCTTTACGACTTCATGGCGCACATCGCCGGCAACCCCCGGGTCACGGTGCTGCTGGATCAGGCCCTCGGGTTCATGATCGAGCACACCCCGGCGGTGGCCGGCGCCGCCTGGCGGGTGGCCGACGACGGCCTCCATCGGGAGGCCGCCCGCGGCCTGTCCGGGCGGGACGACGGGGGCGGCCACCGGGAACGCGACGGCCTGCTGGCCGGCGCCCTGGACGCGGAGGGCGACGTGACCCTGTGCCACGACGTGCCGGCGGGCTACCTGGACCTGGAAACCGGCCACAGCCGGATGCGCCCGGGCCAGATTCTGTTTCTCACCGTGCGCCAGGGCGACGAGGCCCTGGGCGTGCTGGAACTGGCGGCGCTGTCGCCGTTCGATGAGGACGCCCGGGCGTTGCTGGAAAGCCTGGCGCCGTCGCTGGCCTACGCCCTGGTGGCCGCCATGGGCCGGGAGGATTACATCCGCCGCCACCGGCAGGCCGGTTGAGCCCTCAGCGGGCGTAAGAAAAGCCCTCAGCGGCGGCGTTTGAGCGGCGCCGAAAGACGCTCCGGATGACGAGGCGTCACATCGTCCAGGGCCGCGTAGATGGCCTCCAGATCCCGCTCCGTATCCCCCTGGGGCCAGAACGTCTCCAGAATGCGCGCCTCGCGCCGCCGGTAGCAGAACGTCACCACGATGATCGGCAGCCCCAGGTCCACCGCGATGCGGTGGAAGCCGGTTTTCCATTCCCCGGCGCCGCTGCGCGTGCCCTCCGGCGTAATGCCCAGCCAGAACGGGTCGCCGGCGGCCAGCAGCCGCTGGGTTTCCGCCACCACGCCGCCGGGCCGGCGGCGATCCACCGGGATGCCCCCGGCGGCACGCAACAGCCAGCCGGCGGGGCCGCGAAACAGGCTGTGCTTGGCCATGAAGCGGATGTCCAGGCGCAAGCCGAGGATCGCGGCGATGCCCACCAGGCCGTCGTAATTGGAGGTGTGCGGCGCCGCGATCATCACCGCCCGGGGCAGATCCGGCAGACGCCCCACCACCCGCCAGCCGATGCGGCGCAGGATAAAACGACCCAGCCAGGCCACCCCGGCGCCGCCCCGGCGCGGCACCCGGGGACCAATGTCCGCCGGCGTCAGCGGCGGCAAGGTCCGGTTCCCTTGCGGCGCGCTCATCTCAGGCGAACACCACCACGGTCTGGCGGCTGAACGCCACCGGGGTGCCCTGCTCGTCCCAGATCCGCGAGCGGGTATGGCCGTAACCGTCGGCGAAGGCATCGGTGACCACGTCGTACTGCCAGTCGCGGGTGGGCGGCAGCGTGGCCGGATCGACCAGAAAGTCCATGGTCCAGGTCAGGGAACTCATCGGCGCCGGCTTCTTCAGCATGGTGATCACCGAGGCCGGCCAGGTGTCCACCAGACAGGCCAGGCTGGCGGTGTCCTGGGGCTGGCCGTCCTCGGCGAAGCGCATGTAGCCCTGGAAGTCCGGCCGCGAGGAGCCGGTATAGGGGTAGTTGTCGTCGGCATAGAGCAGGTCGAAATGGCGCAGGAAGTCCGGCGTCAGCCCCTCCACGAACGGCACCGGGGCGCAGTCCGCCGCCGGGCGGATGGCCGGCGCCGGGCGGCCGGCCACCGCCAGCGAGGACGGGCGCGGCTGGCCCAGGCTGCCCAGCATCACCGCCACCACCTGGCCGTCCTGATGGGCGCTGACCTGCACCTGGGTCACCGACTTGCCGGCGCGCAGGGTGCGCGCCGACAGCTCAACAGGACCCGGCGCCATGGGGGCCACGAACGACAGGGCGAAGCTGCGCAGCGGCGCCCGCTGGTCGCCCTGCTCGGCGGCCAGGTGGGCGTCCATGTGAGCGATCAGGATGGCGCCCACGATGCCCCCAAAGGTGGCGCGGCCCTGGCCCCAGCCCTCGGGCACGGTCATCGAGGTGCCGGCGGCCGCCTCGACAATGGAACTGTATTTCATAAATCGCTCCCGACAAAAGCGGCTATTGATAGCAGAGCGGCCCGGGCTTGGAAAGGGCTGTTCTGTTAAGGGCGGTCGCGCAGCGCCCGCTTGGTCTTGCCGGTGGCCTCGGCATTGAGCGGGTCCTCCGGCCAGGGGTGCTTGGGGTAGCGGCCGCGCAGGTCCTTGCGCACCGCCGCGTAGCCCTCCCGCCAGAAGCGGCCCAGATCGCCGGTGATGGCCGCTGGCCGGCCCGCCGGGGTAAGCAGCTCCGCGGTCAGCGGCAAGCGCCCTTCGGCCAGCGCCGGCAGCGCCTCCATGCCGAAGCATTCCTGCAGCTTGACCGCCAGCCGGGGGCCGCCCTCGGCCCGGTAGTTGATGGCCACCGCGCGGCCCGACGCCACCGTCCAGCGGGCCGGCAGGGCCGCGTCCAGGGCCCGCCGTCTCTGATCGCCCAGGCGCAGGGCCAGGGCTTCCGCCAGGGGCAGCGTTTGCAGGTCCCGGCGGGTGCGGCGGCCGGCCAGGAACGGGGCCAGCCAGTCGGCCAGATCGGCCAGCAGGGCGTCGTCGTCCATGGCCGGCCACTCCGCCGGGGCCAGCCGGTGCATCCAGCTGGCCCGGGCGCGCAGTTGCCGGGCAGGCTCGTCCCAGGGCAACAGACCAAGCCCCTGGGCGCGCACCGCCGCCAGCAGCCCTTCCTCCAACAGCGCCGGGGACGGCCGCGCCAGCGGCTGCCGGGACAGCACCAGGGCGCCCACCGCGCGCACCCGTTCGGCCACCACCCGGTCCCGCTCCGGGTCCCAATGGACCTGATCCCGGTCTTCGGCGCGGCGCGCCAGTATCCGCGCCACGGCGGCGTCGTCCAGGGGCCAGGCCAGCCGCACCCGTCCGTCCCGGCTGTGGCCGTCGGTGTCCAGAATCAGCAGCCATTCCCGGGCCGCCAGCGGTTCCCCGGGGGCCAGCCGGGCGCCGCCGCCGTCGGCCAGCTGATAGCGGTGGTCCTCCGGGCTCCGGCGCCGTGCCAGCCGCTCCGGAAAGGTATCCGCCAGTACCTCGTCCAGGGGGTCGCCGTCCGCCCGGTCCGGGCGTTCGCCGGCCAGCCGCCGCCACTCCCGCCGCAACGCCGGCCAGCGGCCCGGGTCATCCAGAAAGCGCCGCAGCCGGCGGGCCAGGTCCGGCTCCCGGTCCAGGCCCGGGGCCCGCTCGTTGAGCAGCACCGCCAGGGCGGCGGTGGAGCGGGCCCGGCCACGGTCGCGGCCGGCCAGCACCAGGGCGCCCAGATCCGGCGGCAGCGGCAGGCCATTGAGACGCCGGCCCAGCTCGGTGATGCCGCCGTCCCGGTCCAGGGCGCCGGCACCGATCAGTCGTGTGCGGGCGGCCCGCCAGGGGCCCTCCGGGGGCGGGTCCAGCCAGAACAGGTCGGCGGGGTCGCGGCAGCCCCAGCGCGCCAGATCCAGCACCAGGCCGTCCAGGGCGGTCTGGTGGATTTCCGGCTCGATATGGCGGGCCAGCACCTCTTCCCTGGCCCACAGCCGCAGGCAGCGGCCCGGCCCCAGACGCCCGGCCCGGCCGGCGCGCTGGTCGGCGTTGGCCTGGCTGATGCGGCGCGTCACCAGCCGGCTGCGGTGGCGACGGGGGTCGTATTCCGGACGCCGTTCCAGACCGCTGTCCACCACCGTGGTGACGCCGCCGATGGTGACACTGGTCTCGGCCACGTTGGTGGCCAGCACCACCCGGGGCGCGCCGCCGCCGTCATCCAGTACCGCCGCCTGGGCGTCACCGTCCAGGCGACCGTGCAACACGCTGACCGGCGGGCCGCCGGCCAGCCGGTCGCGCACCCGCTCGATCTCGCGGACGCCGGGCAGGAACACCAGGGTGGTGCCCTGCCCGGCCACCGCCGCCACCTGGCGGGCGCAATGGTCCAAGGGATCCACGTCCCGGGGCGGCGGCACCTGGTCGATGGTGACCGGGAACGTGCGCCCCTCACTGCGCACCACCGGCAGACCCAGCCCCTCCGCCAGGGGCCCCACCGCCAGGGTGGCGGACATCACCAGCAGGCGCAGGTCCTCGCGCAGGGCGCCGCGTACCTCCTGCACCAGCGCCAGGCCCAGGTCCGCCTGCAGGGAGCGCTCGTGGAATTCGTCGAACACCACCGCCGCGTAGCCTTCCAGGGAGGGGTCGTCCAGCAACAGCCGGGTCAGCACCCCTTCGGTGACCACCTCCACCCGGGTGGCGGCGCTGACCCGCGAATCCGCCCGGGTGCGGTAACCGACCAGGCCGCCCGGTGCCTCGCCCTGCTGGCGCGCCATGAAGGTGGCCACCGCCCGCGCCGCCACCCGGCGCGGCTCCAGCACCAGCACCCGGCCGTCACCGCGCCAGGGGGCGTCCAGCAATGCCAGCGGCACCCGGGTGGACTTGCCGGCCCCCGGCGGCGCCTCCAACACCGCCCCGCCCTGCTCCGCCAGACAACGCAACAGCACCGGCAGCACCGCTTCCACCGGCAATTCAGGGGAGACCGTTTTGGACATGGCACAGGCACCGTGGCAACAAAACGCCAAGGGTAAAGGAAAGCCCGGGCCAGCGCCCGCGGCCGAGGGGGAATGGCGGCGGGCTCAGGCGGGAAACGCTTCCCGGGCCAGGGCCTTGCTGAACCAGTACCCCTGCCCCTCGGTGCAGCCAAGCTGCAGCAGCAGCAGGGCCTGCTCTTCGTTCTCGATGCCCTCGGCGATCACTTCCAGATCCAGGCTCTGGCCAAGGCCGATGATGGCCTTGACGATGGCCAGGTCATCGCGGTTGGAGACCAGCCCGGTGACGAATTGGCGGTCGATCTTCAGGCGGGTGAGCGGGTATTTCTTCAGCAGGCTGAGGGAGGCGTAGCCGGTGCCGTAATCGTCGAAGGCGATACGCACGCCCAGATCCCGGAGCCGGAACAGGGCGTCCAGTACCTCCTCATCGGCCTCCAGGATGGTGGTCTCGGTGATCTCCAGTTCCAGCGCCGCCGCCGGCAGACCGAAGCGCGCCAGCAGGGCCGCCACCTTCTCCACCAGATCGGCATCGCGCAGCTGGCAGGCGAACAGGTTGATGCCGATGCGAAAATCCGCATGGCGGGCCCGCTGTTCGGCGGCGAAGGCGCAGCCGGTTTCCAGAATCCAGTCACCCACCCGCAGCGCGAAGTCGCTGGCCTCCAGGACTTCGATGAAGGAGCCCGGCGTGAGCAGCCCGCGCTGCGGATGGCGCCAGCGCAACAACGCCTCGGCACCGATCACGCGGCCGCTGGACAACGACACCTGCGGCTGAAAATAAATAGCGAAATGATCGTCGCCGAAGCCCCGTCGCAGTTCGTGTTCAATCCGATGGCGTTGTTCGGCGCGGTCGCCCAGGTCCTCGCTGAACCACAACGCCCGGCTGCCGCCCTCCTGCTTGGCCGCCTGCAGCGCCAGCAACGCGCGCTTGAGCAGATCGTGGCAGTCCGGCGCGTCGTTGCCGCCAGCACTGGACGCCATCCCCGCGCACGCGGACAGGTGGCATTCAAACCCGCGCACCCGGTACGGCGCGCTGAGTTGTTTGAGGATGGTGTCGCAGAGCGCCGCCGCGTCCGTGCCGGTGTCGCCCTCCAGCAATACCCCGTACTCGTCGCCGGACAGCCGCGCCACCAGGCTGCCCGGCGGCACCGCGTCCGACACGCGACGCGCCGCCTCGCGCAGCACCGCGTCGCCCACCGCCATACCCAGTGAGGAGTTGATCGCCTTGAAATTGCCCAAACCGATCTTCAAAACGGTCACCGGCTGGTCCCGGTCCAAGGCGTACTGGGCCTGTTCCAGAAACCGCGAGCGGTTGGGCAGATCGGTAAGCCGGTCATAGTCACGCAGATAGCGCAGACGGTTCTGCATGCTCTGCCGCTGGGATACATCGCGAATCACAAAGCCCCTCTGAAAGTGGGACTCGCTGGCCCAGGTGGTGGACGATACTTCCACCGGACAGCGGCCCCCGTCCGGTAACGTCAGGAAACCGGAGCGGTTGGCGATTGGGCCGGCGGGCGCCGAGCCGTCCTCGCCGGGCTTGAACAGCGCCCGGTCCAGGGCCTCGCCAAACAGCGCCGCGAACGGCTGACCCATGGCCTGTTTCATGGCCACGCCGGTGAGCCGCTCAGCACCCTGATTCCAGAAGGTGATACGTCGATCCTGGTCGGTACAGACGATGGCATCGGGCATCGACGAGGCCAGCTTGAGCGCCGCGCGGCGAATGTCGAGCAGGCGACGGCGGGCCAGATAATCCATGGCCATCGAAGCCAGATGCCGCAGCACCTCGCCCTGGGCCGTGGTCAACGGCGGATGGGGACGGTAATCGACCACGCTGACCGCGCCGATGGCGACGCCGTCCGGTGTGATCAGCGGCGCGCCGGCATAGAAGCGGATGGACGGCGTGGCCCGCACCAGGGGATGGTCCCGGTAGACCGGGTCGACCAGGGTGTCCGGCACCTCCAGCAGCTCACCGCGGGCCACGGTGTCGGCGCAGAACGACAGGGCTTTTTCCACGTAGCAGGGTTCAAAGCCCTGGCGGGCCATGAAGATATGTTGATCCGCACCGGTAAACCCGACCAGGGCCACCGGCACCTCAAAGAAGGCGGCGGCCAGGGCGACGATGCGGTCAAACTCCTTTTCCGGCGGCGAGCCGAGCACTCCGTAATCGTTGAGCGTGGCCAGGCGCGACGCCTCCTGCGTGGGGCCGGTATCCATAAATCTGAAGTCGAGCAACCCTTATTTTAATGAAATAAACGTGAAGGAGTTCTCATTCCCCCTCTCCGCGAAAAATAGCTTCGTGAAAATCATCGGTCCAGTGCTTTTGGTATTTTTATTTCACGGGAATGTATTTTATTTCATGCAAAGGGTAAGGACGGTCGCCACCATTTCGATAGCAATCGTCCAGCGCCAGCAGGTAGTACTCCAGCCCGCGCGCCGCCGCCTCGAAGGCGCGCTGGCGCGCCGGCTCGTTTACCGCCAGCCGCTTGATCAGTTCCATGGCCTCGTGGGGATGGGCGTCGTCGTAGCTGGCGTGGGCACGCAGCCAGGCCATGGTGTGCCGGTTGATCTCGGCGCGGCCCTGCTCCGCGTAGTGTTTGACGCCGGCCACCACCCGCTGGCTCCACTCGCCGGTGGCCCATTCGATAGCCAGGTTGGTGGCGGCGATGCTTTCTTCCAGGGTGCCCTGGTGCCCGGTGGCCCACAGATATTGATTGACCGCGTCCATGGCCGGCGGCGGCGTGGTGCTTTCCAGGCGTTCCAGACTCAGCCCGAACCCGGCGGCCCAGTCCTGGTACCAATAGGCGTGACGCTGCTCGATCTTGATATTGCCGATCAGCCAATTGCGCGTTTCTTCATGCCCCGCTTGCCCGGCCCGGGTCTTGGCCAGCGCCAGCCCCATGTATTTGGGGAAGTTTTCCACCAGCGGGTAGAAGTGCAGCAGCGCGTCGCGGAAACATTCCAGGGACAGGGTGCCCTCGCCCATTTCCAGGAACAGCGGATGGTCGACGACCCGATCCTTGAGCGGCACCAGCGCGTCCCAGAAGCGTTGCGCCCAGGTCGGGTGCCCGGTCAGCGTCAGGGCTTCCTTGTAGCGTGCGACCCCCATAATCCTTCTCCCTAGCGTGAATTTATTGTGACTCCATGCTAGCGAGGGCTTTTCAAGGCGGCCAGTGCGGAAAGCGACCGCGCGGGTCAGCCGCGCAGGGCGCGGATCAGGGCCCGGCGGCGGCGCGCCAGCTGCAGGCGCTCCGCGCGGGGCGGGTCGCCGTCCTGGCGGTAGGCGAGATGTTCGAAATAGCGGCGCCAATGGCCGGCGGCGGCGGTGGCGGCGGGCCAGCGGCGCACCACCGCGTTTTCCAGGCCGGCGGCGGACACCGCCTCGGGCAGCGCCAGACCACGCCGGCCCAACGCCTGGCGCAGGCGCCGGAATTCCTGTTCCAGGGGGCGCGCCGGCAGGTCCCGGCGGCGGTTGAGCACCAGCAGCGCCAGCAGGCCGGTGACCAGCAGCACCGCCCCCAGCAACGCCAGCGCGATGCGCGTGGGCGTGGCCGCGCCGAGCAGCCGTTCCAGCAGGTCCCGTTGTTGTTCCTGCCGATAGCCGAGCACCCACTTCTGCCAGTTGAAATCCACGTAATCGGCCCATTGCTGGAGCTGGAACAGCAGGGGCAACCGACCAAAGGCAGCGCCCTCTCCGTCGCCCTGCTCGGCGGATCGGTTGCGCATGGCCTGACGCAGGCCCAGCTCGATGCGGTCCGGGGCTACCGCGCCGGTGGGGTCCACGCGCACCCACCGCCCCGCCAGCCAGACTTCGCTCCAGGCGTGGGCGTCGTACTGGCGCACCTGCAGGTAATCGCCGTTGGGCTCGCCGCCCTGGTAGCCGGCCACCACCCGGGCCGGGATGCCGGCGGCGCGCATCAGGAAGGTGAAACTGGAGGCGTAGTGCTCGCAGAAGCCGCGCCGGGTGTCGAACAGAAACCGGTCCACCGTGTCGCCGGTGATCGGCGGCGGCTCCAGGGTGTAGAAAAAGGGCTGCTCGCGGAAGTAGCCCAGGGCCGCGTTGACCAGCGCCCGGTCATCCGCGTAGCGGCGCCGCCAGTCCGCCGCCAGGGCGCGGGCGCGCTCGTTGCCCTGCTCCGGCAGGCTCAGCATCAGACCGCGCTCGGCGTCGTCCAGGGTGGCGCCGGCTCCGGCGGCGGGCACGCTGCGCACCCGGTAACCCAGGCTGCCGGTAACCGGCGTATCCGCCACCAGCCGCAGGTCCCGGGCCAGGGCCAGCCCGTCCAGATCGGTGAACGGCACCGCCAGGGCGTACAACCAGCGCTGCTGGCTGGGTGCCATGATCACCCGATAACGCCAGGCCGGGCCCTGATCGGCGGCGCGCAGGGCCCGGTACCAGTCCGGTGCCGGCCCCCGGCCGTGGTAGAGGGTATCCCGTTCGCTCCAGCCCGGGGGCCGGGCCTGGCGCCAGGTGGTGCCGTCGAAATAGCTGTAGGTGAGGCCGCGCCAGTAGCGCTGGGAAGGCGGCGGCGCCGGTCCGTCGAACTGTACGCGGAAGGCCAGCTCGGCGGATTCGGTCAGGCGGCTGACCTGGCCCGGCGACATGCTGTCGCTCATGCCGGTGCGTGCCTGGCCACTGTCCAGGTGCATGTTCCACAGCGGCGACACCCTGGGCACCAGCACGAACAGAATGGCGGCCAGCGGCAGTGCCTGCAGCACCATCACCGCCGCCACGCCCAGATGCTGGCGGCCCCGGGCGTGGGTGTCGCTGTAGTTGATGCCGGCCAGGCTGGCGGTCAGCAACACCAGGCAGCCGATCACATACAGCGCCGCCAACGGCCCCTGGTGGAACAGCAAGATGGTGGCGCACACGAAATAACCCAGCACGATCAGCACATAGGCGTCCCGTTTGCCGACCAGCTCCAGATACTTGAGGGCGAACAGCCCGGTGATCAGCGCGGTGCCGGCCTCCGGGCCGTGCAAGCGGCCGAAGCTGTACCAGGTGGCCGCCACCGTGGCCAGCAGCAGCGCCAGGCGCACCAGCCGGCCGGGCAGCAGCAGCCGCTGCCGGTCCACCAGGGCGCGCCAGCCCAGCACCAGCAACAACAGCAGGCTCTGCCACCAGGGCCCGTCGACCAGCTGCGGCAGCGAGGTGGCGATGATCGCCAGGGTCAGCCAGCCACGGGCATGGCTGGGCACCTGATAGATGCGTGCCATCAGTCACCCTCCCCGTGCCGGGCCAGCAGATCCAGGGCACGCTGACGCTGCTCGCCGCCACGGGCCGGCGCCAGGGTGGCGCCGGGCAGGGTCAGGGCGAACGGCCGGTTCCCGTCGCTCAGGCGCAATACCCAGTAGCACAGGATCGACAGGCGCTGCTCCTCCGGCAGCCCATCCAACAGATCGTAGTGCAGCCACAGGCGGCCACTGGCCGGCTCCTCGAACAGCTTGACGTTGAGGCCGCGGCCCCGGGCGAACCCTTTCCAGTCCACCTGGGTCAGGGCATCGCCGGGCACATAGCCGCGCAGCCCCCGGAATTCCTCGCTGCCGCTCTGGCCGGTGGGCGCCGCGCGGCGCTCCCGGTCGCCGCCAAGCGCCGGGCAGTCGCGGCTTTCCTGGGGGCGCGGCCAGCCCAGGCATTCCTGATCCAGGGCCACCAGGGACCAGGCGCGCAGCAGGCCCAGGGGGTAGCGGCTTTCCACCCGCAGCCTCGGCGGGCGCAGGGCACCGCGCCGGGTCAGGGGCAGGTTCAGCCACAGGCCCAGTTCCTCGCCGCCCTCCACGCTGGCTTCCTGGGCCGGCTGCTCCAGCCAGCGCAGCCACAGGGCCCGGTGTCCGCGACGGCGCGCGATCAACACCACCTCCAGACTGCCCTGCCCGCCGACGAAGCCGGAGCGGCCACCGCCGGCGCGCAGAATCAGCCCGGACAAATTGCGATAGGTATGCAGGATGGCGACCACGAACAGGCCGATCATCAGAAAGCAGAGGCCGAGAATCAGGTTGTTCTCGTAATTGATGCCGCCGAAAAACAGCAGCACGGCAATCAGCAGATAGAGATAGCCGTAGCCGGTGGGCAGGATAAAGATGCGCCGCTGGTCGAGCCGCACCTGGCGGGCCCGGGGCAGCCGTCGGTCGAGCCAGCGTTGCCAGGCGTCACGGACCATGCCCCCTCCTCCATCGCCAGGCTAGCCGCGCACCACCGGCACGGTCTGTAACAGGGACTGGGTGAGCGCCGCCACCTGGCCGCCCTCGCGGGCCTGCAGGCGATGCTCCGCCACCGAGGGCCACACCGCCTGCACGTCCTCGGGCAGCACATAGTCGCGGTTGTGGATCAGCGCCCAGGCGCGGGCGGCGCGCAGCAGGCCGAGACCGGCCCGGGGGGACAGACCGGCGCTGAAGCGGTCATCGGCGCGGGTGGCTTCCAGCAGGCGCTGCACATAGTCGAGCAGGTCGCGGCTGGCGCGTACCTTGCCCACATGGGCCACCAGCTTGACCAGACCGGCGGGCGCGATCACCGGGCGCAGTTCGCGCACCGCCTCGCGCAGGTCGCCGCCGGCCAGCAGTTGCAGTTCCACCTCCGGGGCCGGGTAGCCCAGGGAGATGCGCATCAGGAAACGGTCCAACTGGGATTCCGGCAACACGAAGGTGCCGGCCTGGGTCACCGGGTTCTGGGTGGCCACCACGAAGAACGGCGACGGCAGCGGCCGGGTCAGGCCGTCCAGGGTGACCTGCCGTTCTTCCATGGCCTCCAGCAGCGCGCCCTGGGTTTTCGGCGTGGCGCGGTTGATTTCATCGGCCAGCAGCAGCTGACTGAATACCGGGCCCTCGCGCAGGCTGAACTGGCCGGATTCCGGATCGAACAGGGAAACACCCAGAATGTCGGCGGGCAGCATGTCGCTGGTGAACTGGACCCGGCGGTAGTCCAGCCGGAACACCCGGGCCAGGGCATGGGCCAGGGTGGTCTTGCCCATGCCGGGCAGGTCCTCGATCAGCAAATGCCCGCCGGCGAGCAGGCAGGCCAAGGCCAGTTTCAGTTGTTCCGGCTTCCCCAGCACCACGCTGCCCACCTGGGCCAGCGCTTTGTCCAACGCCTGCATAAACCCCCTTATGAGCTGCAAGCTGCAAGCTGCAAGCCACAAGCCGGCAGGGTTTGAGCTTGTAGCTTGTTGCTTGCCGCTTGAAGCTGTTCCCTAAAAGCCGAGCGCCTTGATCCCCCGCGTCAGATCCCGTTTGAGATCGTCCACGTCTTCCAAGCCTACCGCGATACGGATCAGGTTGTCGGTGATGCCGGCCCGCTTTTTCTCGTCCGCGTCCACGCGGCCATGGGTGGTGGACCCGGGATGGGTAATGGTGGATTTCACGTCACCCAGGTTGGCGGTGATCGACAGCAGTTCGGTGCCGTCGATAAAGCGCCAGGCGGCCTGGCGGTCGGCGCGGCCGTCGCTGTCTTCCACCTCGATCGCCAGCACCGCGCCGAAACCGCTTTGCTGGCGGGCCGCCAGGGCGTGCTGCGGGTGACTTTCCAGGCCGGCGTAATGGACCTTGGCGATGCCCGGCTGCTGTTCCAGCCAGCGCGCCAGTTCCAGGGTGTTGGCGGAGTGCGCCTTCATGCGCAGGCCCAGGGTCTCCAGACCCTTGAGAAACACCCAGGCGTTGAACGGGCTGAGGCTGGGGCCGGCGGAACGCACGAAACCGTGCACTTCCTTGACCAGCTCCGCCGGTCCCACCACCGCGCCGCCCAGGCAGCGGCCCTGGCCGTCGATGTATTTGGTGGCGCTGTGGATCACCAGGTCGGCGCCCAGGGCGATCGGCTTCTGCAGCGCCGGCGTGCAGAAGCAGTTGTCCACCACCAGCAGCGCGCCGTTGTCGTGGGCCAGCCGGGCCAGCGCCTCGATGTCGCCCACCTCGGAGAGCGGATTGGACGGGGTTTCCAGAAACAGCATCTTGGTTTCCGGACGGATCGCCGCCCGCCACTGGTCCAGATCGTCCAGGTCCACCAGGGTGGTGTCGATGTTGAACTTCTTCAGGTAGCGGTTGTAGATCACGTTGGTGGTGCCGAACACGCTGCGCGAGCTGACCACATGATCGCCGGGCGCCAGCAGCGCGAAAAAGGTGCTGCTGATGGCCGCCATGCCGGAGGCCAGGGCCTGGCACTGTTCACCGCCCTCCATGGCCGCCAGCCGTTCCTCGAAGGCGCGCACCGTGGGGTTGGTGAAGCGCGAGTAGACATTGCCGGGCTCGTCGCCGGCGAACCGGGCGGCGGCCTGGGCGGCGCTGTCGTACACGAAGCTGGAGGTGAGAAAAATCGGATCCGAGTGCGACATCTCGTCGGTGCGCAGTTGCGCCCAACGGATGGCCAGGGTGTCGGTATGAAAATCGTTCGGATCCGGTTTCTCGCTCATTGCCTTCTCGGTACGGGTGGACTATTCAGACTCAGTTGGAGTTGTGCAGATCGATGACTTCGTTGTCGGCCAGGGCGCGGGTTTTTTCCCGGTTTTTCTTGGCGCCGTCACTGCGCCGGGCCTCCAGGTCGTCCAGGTAATCCTGATCGATGTTACCGGCCAGATAGTGGCCGTTAAACACCGAGCAATCAAACTCGCGGATCTCCGGATTGCCCTCCTGGCAGGCGCTGACCAGATCGTCCAGATCCTGGTAGACCAGCTTGTCGGCGCCGATCAGCTGGCACACTTCCTCGGTGGTGCGGCCGTGGGCGATCAGCTCGCTGGCGGCGGGCATGTCGATGCCATAAACGTTGGGGAATTTCACCGCCGGCGCGGCGGACGCGAAGTACACCTTGCGGGCGCCGGCCTCGCGGGCCATCTGAATGATCTCGTGGCAGGTGGTGCCGCGCACGATGGAGTCGTCCACCAGCAGCACGTTCTTGCCGGAGAATTCCAGTTCGATGGCGTTCAGCTTCTGGCGCACGGATTTCCGCCGCTGTTGCTGGCCGGGCATGATGAAGGTGCGGCCGATGTAGCGGTTCTTGATAAAGCCTTCGCGGTATTTCAGGTTGAGGCGATTGGCCATTTGCAGCGCCGAGGTACGGCTGGTGTCCGGAATCGGGATCACCACGTCGATGTCGTGGTCCGGCCATTCGCGCTCGACTTTCTCGGCCAGCTTCTCGCCCATGCGCAGGCGCGCCTTATAGACGGAGATGTCGTCGATGATGGAATCCGGCCGCGCCAGGTAGACCTGCTCGAAGATGCAGGGGTTCAGTTCCGGCTGGTCGTAGCACTGGCGGGTGTGCACCTCGCCGCCGTCGGTGATGTAAATCGCTTCGCCGGGGGCCAGGTCACGCTCGAGATGAAAACCCAGCGACGACAGCGCCACCGATTCCGAGGACACCATGTACTCGGGGCCGTGCTCGGTGTCCTTGCGGCCGAAGCACACCGGGCGGATGCCGCGCGGGTCACGGAACGCCAGGATGCCGTAGCCGGTGATCATCGCCACCACCGCGTAGGCGCCCTCGGCGCGACGATGTACCGCCGCCACCGCGTCGAAGATGTCGTCCGGCTCCGGGCGCAGCTTGCCCTTGCCGCGTTCGTGCAGCTCATGGGCGAACACGTTCAGCAGCACCTCGGAGTCCGAGGTGGTGTTGATATGACGCAGGTCCGAGCGGTACAGATGCTCGGCCAGCGCCTCGGAGTTGGTCAGGTTGCCGTTGTGCGCCAGGGTGATGCCGTACGGCGAGTTGACGTAGAACGGCTGCGCCTCCGCCGAGCTGGAACTGCCGGCGGTGGGATAGCGCACATGGCCGATGCCCATGTTGCCCACCAGTCGCCGCATGTGGCGATTGCGGAACACGTCCCGCACCATGCCGTTGTCCTTGCGCAGGAACAGGCGGTCGCCGTCGCAGGTGACGATGCCGGCGGCATCCTGGCCGCGATGCTGCAGAACCGTGAGGGCGTCATAGATCGCCTGGTTCACGTAGGAGTGGCCGACAATGCCAACAATGCCGCACATTTTGCGTATCCTCTAGCTTGCTTCGCTAAGTGAGAGTTTAGCTTCCGCTGACGTTCATGAGATAAGCGATCAGATCCCCGGCGACGCGCCGCGTCCAGTCCTCCAGCATGGCGAAATGCGGGACCAGCATCGACTGTTGCCACCAGACATCCTGGGCGAACAGATGGTGGCCCAGGGCCACCAAAACAATCACCACCAGCGCGCCCCGCAGGGCGCCGAATACCATGCCCAGCAGACGATCGGTGCCACTCAGACCGGTGACACGGATCAGCTCGCCGAGCAAATGATTGATCAGAGCACCCACCACCAGGGTGATCGCGAAGAGCACGCCGAACGCCACCGCCAGGCGCAGGCTGGGTGTGTCGATGGAATCGGCCAGAAGCACCGTCAGGGCCGGGCTGAACAGGCGCGCCACCACGAAGGCCGCGACCCAGGTCAGCAGGGAAAACGCTTCGCGCGTAAAACCGCGTCGCACACTGAGCAGTGCCGATACGGCGATGATGAACAGAATGATGCCGTCTGCCAGATTCATGAACACGCGCGTGGTTGGAACAGGCGGCAAAGTCTACCAGAGCGGCCGGACCCGTCCCAGGGCTTTGTGGGAGCGTTTCAGGGCACAAATGGCCGGACCAGACCATCCAGGGCGAAGGTCTTGTCGTCGGCGAGGCGCTGACGCAGTGCATCGGCGTCGGCGCGCCGGATTTCCGGCCCCACGAACACCCGTTCCCAGGTGTTGTTGTCCTGACGCACGGTGCGATGGTAGGCGTTGTAGCCGCCGTCGCGCAGCCGTTTGACCAGCGCCTCGGCGTTGGCCCCGTCGCTGAAGCTGGCCACCTGCACGGTGAAGCCCGGCGCCGGCCCGTCCTCGGCGGCGCCGGCTTCATCGGCTTGGCTGGTTTCCGCCACGGTCGGCGCCGGTTCAGCGGGGGCCGGATCGGGCTGAGCGGAAGCCGCCGGGGCCGCCCCGCTCTCTCCGGCGTCCGGATCGGCGCCCTGCCCGTCCCCGTCGCCCGGCGGAGCCGGCGCGGTGTCCGGCGCCGTCTCCAGCCGCCGGTCGCCGGCGTCGGCCACCGCCTGGCGCTCCTCGTCGATCTGGCGGTCGGTATCGGCGGTTTCCTGCTCACCGATCACCGGCGCCACCTCCGGCTCGTCCACCGCCGGGGGCTCCGGGATGCTCATGTCCAGGGCCACGCGGACCTGGTCCGGAGTACGCAATACCAGCGGCGCCAGCACGGCGGCGAGCAGCAGCAACAGCAGCAGACCGATAAGACGTTGGCGGGTTTTCAGATGCATGGGGTGGCCCCGTTCAATCCGTGCAGTCTTCGTCCATGGCGTCGAGCGCCTCGGCGACGGTGTAGAAGGATCCCACGATCAACACCTGGTCGCCAGCCCCGCAGTCGCCCACCGCATATTGCAGGGCCGCGGCCACGGATGGGCAGCGCCGCACCGGGGTGTCGGCGGGCAGCGCCGCGGCCAGCCGGTCGATGCTGGCCGCGCGGGGCAGATCCGGACGCGCCAGGTACCAGTCCGCCGGCCGTTCGGCCAGCAACGCCACCGCCGCTTCCACCGGCTTGTCGGCCATCATGCCGATGACGATACGGCGGCGGCCGGCGCAGGGCGGCAGGCGCTCCCGGAGACGGGTCAGCGCCTCCAGATTGTGGCCCACGTCGAGCACGCATTGGGCGCCCAGATAGCGGCGTACCTGGCAGCGTCCCACCAGGCCGGTATCCGCCACCCGATGCGGCAGGTCCCCGGCCGGTGCCAGGCCAGCGGCGGCCAGCGCCTGGCAGGCGGTGGCCAGATTGTCGGAGCCCAGCCGCGCCGGCAGCGGCAGCGGGTAACGGCGCAGGCGTTCGCCCACGCGGATCGCCAGGTGGGCGTCCGCCACCCGGTATTCCCGGCCGGCGCGCAACGGCACCACGCCCAGGCGCTCGATTTCCTGGTCCAGGTTGGACGGTGCGTCCAGCTCGCCGTACACCAGCGGGCGCCCGGCGCGACCGATGCCCAGTTTTTCCACCGCCACCTTTTCCCGGCTGTCGCCCAGCCAGTCGGTGTGGTCCAGCCCCACGGAGGTGACCACCGCCACGTCCGCGTCGATCAGATTGACCGCGTCCAGCCGTCCGCCCAGGCCCACTTCCAGCACCGCCAGATCGGCGCCGCTGTCGCGGAACAGCCACAGGCCGGCCAGGGTGGTGAATTCGAAATAGGTCAGCGGCGTGTCGCCCCGGGCGGCGTCCACCGCCTCGAAGGCGGCGCACAGGGCGTCGTCGTCCACCGGCCCGTCGGGCAGGCGGATGCGCTCGTTGAAGCGTTGCAGATGGGGGGAGGTATAGACGCACACGCCCAGGCCGGCGGCTTCCGCCAGGGCCTGGGTCAGCGCCACCACCGAGCCCTTGCCGTTGGTGCCGGCCACGGTGATCACCGGCATCGGCAGGCGCTCCACGCCCAGACGGGCGGCCACCGCGCGCAGGCGCTCCAGCCCCAGCTCGATCTCGCTGGGGTGGAGACGCTCGATGCGGGCGAGCCAGGCGTCGAGCCGGGAGGTGTTCATGGGGTCGGGTTCACGGGGGACGCTCAGGCCGGGTCCGCCGCCGATTCCGACAGCGGCGCGCCGGTCAGGTTGGCGAGCACCCGGTGCAGCGTATCGCGCAGTTGCTGACGCTCCACGATCATGTCGATGGCGCCATGCTCAAGCAGGAACTCGCTGCGCTGGAAGCCTTCCGGCAGCTTCTGGCGCACGGTCTGCTCGATTACCCGGGGCCCGGCGAAGCCGATCAGCGCATTGGGCTCGGCCACGTTCAGGTCGCCGAGCATGGCCAGGGACGCGGACACGCCGCCGTACACCGGGTCGGTGAGCACCGAGATAAACGGCAGGCCGGCCTCGCGCAGGCGCTCCAGGGCGGCCGAGGTCTTGGCCATCTGCATCAGCGAGAACAGCGCCTCCTGCATGCGCGCGCCACCGCTGGCGGCGAAGCACACCAGCGGCAGGCGCTGCTCCAGGCACACGTCCACGGCCCGCACGAAGCGTTCGCCGACCACCGAGCCCATGGAACCGCCCATGAAGCGGAATTCAAAGGCCACCGCCACCAGCGGCATGCCGTGCAGCTTGCCCTTCATGGCCACCAGGGCGTCTTTTTCCTGAGTGTCCTTCTGGGCGGCGGTAATGCGGTCCTTGTACTTCTTGGAGTCCTTGAACTTGAGACGATCCACCGGCGCCAGGTCGGCGCCGATCTCACTGGTCTGGCCCTCGTCCAGGAACAGGCGCAGGCGCTTGCGCGCGCCCACGCGCAGGTGGTGGCCGCATTTCGGGCACACGTCCTGATTACGTTCCAGTTCCGGCCGGTACAGCGCGCTGTCGCAGCGCGGGCACTTTCGCCACAGCCCCTCGGGGACGTTGCTGCGCCGGTTTTCCTGGGTACGGCGCACCGTGGGAAGAATCTTTTCCAGCCAGTTGTTGCTCATCGCTCGAGCCTTTTCCAGATGATCAAAGCTTGTCCATGGCGGCACGCATGTCGGCGAGAATCTCCGACACGGCCGGACTGATGGCCATGGGCTCGTCGGCGTGGGCGGCCACCTGGTTGACCAGGGCACTGCCCACCACCACGCCATCGGCCACGCGACTCACCGCCTGCGCCGATTGCGCGTCCTTGATACCAAAGCCCACCCCGATCGGCAATTGCGCCAGGTTGCGAATTGTTTCAACGCGGGCCGCCACTTCCTCCACATTGAGGCTGGCGGCCCCGGTGACCCCTTTCAGGGACACGTAGTAGAGGTAGCCGCTGGCCGCCTCGGCGATGCGCGCGATGCGCGCTTCGGTGGTGGTGGGCGCCACCAGGAAAATCAGATCGATGCCCCGTTCCTTGAACAGCGGCCCGATCTCGTCGCACTCCTCCGGCGGCAGATCCACCAGCAGCACGCCGTCCACGCCCACCTCGACGCAGGTCTCGGCGAAGCGCTCGTAGCCCATGATCTCCACCGGGTTGAGGTAACCCATCAGCACCACCGGGGTCTGGTCGTCGCCCCGGCGGAACTCACGCACCATGGCGAGCACGTCGCGCAGGCCGGTGCCGGCGGCCAGGGCCCGTTCACAGGCTTTCTGGATCACCGGGCCGTCGGCCATCGGATCGGAGAACGGCACGCCCAGCTCGATCACGTCGGCGCCGGCTTTCACCATGGCGTGCATCAACGGCACCGTCACTTCCAGTCCCGGGTCGCCGGCGGTGATGTAGGGAATCAGGGCCTTGCGCTGTTTTTCCTTGAGCTGCGCGAAGGTGGTTTCAATACGACTCATGATGCCTTGCTCTCCCCGATCCTCAGAAGTTGATGCCGTCGATTTCGGCCACCGTCAGGATGTCCTTGTCGCCCCGGCCGGACAGATTGATGATGATGTCCTGGTCCTTGCCCATGGTGGGCGCCAGTTTGCGGGCATAGGCCAGCGCGTGGGCGGATTCCAGCGCCGGCATGATGCCTTCCACCCGGGTCAGTTCGCGGAACGCGGCCAGGGCCTCGTTGTCGTCGGCGGACACGTAATTGACCCGGCCGATGTCCTTGAGCCAGGCGTGTTCCGGGCCCACGCCCGGGTAGTCCAGACCGGCGGACACCGAGTGGGTCTCGATGATCTGGCCGTTGTCGTCTTCCATCAGGTAGGTGCGGTTGCCGTGCAGCACGCCGGGGCGACCCACGCTCAGCGGCGCCGCGTGACGGCCGGTGTCGACGCCGTCGCCGGCGGCTTCCACGCCGTACATGGCCACGCCTTCATCGTTGAGGAAGGGGTGGAACAGGCCGATCGCATTGGAACCGCCGCCCACGCAGGCCACCAGGGCGTCCGGCAGTTTGCCGGCCTGGGCCAGGCTCTGCTCGCGGGCTTCGCGACCGATCACCGACTGGAAGTCGCGCACCAGCATCGGGTACGGGTGCGGGCCGGCCACCGTGCCGATGATGTAGAAGGTGTCGTCCACGTTGGTGACCCAGTCACGCATGGCCTCGTTCATGGCGTCCTTGAGGGTGCGTGAGCCGGAGGTCACCGGAACCACTTCCGCGCCCAGCAGCTTCATGCGGTAGACGTTGAGCCGCTGGCGGCGAATGTCTTCCTCGCCCATGAACACGTGGCATTCCAGGCCCAGCCGCGCGGCCACCGTGGCCGAGGCCACGCCGTGCTGGCCGGCGCCGGTTTCCGCGATCACCCGCTTCTTGCCCATGTGCTTGGCGAGCAGCGCCTGGCCGATGGTGTTGTTCACCTTGTGGGCGCCGGTGTGGTTGAGGTCCTCACGCTTGAGCCAGATGCGCGCGCCGCCCAGCTGTTCGGTCCATCGCTCGGCCAGGTACAGCGGCGAGGGCCGGCCCACGTAGTGCGCCAGGTCGTAATCGAAGTCGGCCTGGAACTGCGGGTCGTCCTTGAGCCGGCGGTACATGGTTTCCAGCTCATCCAGGGCGGCCATCAGGGTCTCGGACACGAAGCGTCCGCCGAACCGCCCGAAATGCCCCCGTGCGTCGGGGAAGGCCCCGTAGTCCGGGGTTTGAGTGCTGTCAGGACGTTGAGTCACCTGTTGCTCCTTGGGTTCATGGTGCCTGATATCTTTGCCTGAACCGCCCGGCGCGGGCGTCACGGTCAGGCCTTCGCGGCGCGAATAAACGCGGTCACCGCGCGCGGATCCTTGATGCCGCCCAGGCGGCGGCCATCCTCGCCGAACGCTTCCACCCCGCCGCTCACGTCCACCGCCCACGGCCGCACCGTGCGCACCGCCTCGGCCACGTTGTCCGGATCCAGCCCGCCGGCCAGGATCAGCGGCAGGGCCAGATCGCCGGGCAGCCGCGACCAGTCGAAGCGTTCGCCGGTGCCGCCGGGCACGCCGGGTACGTAGCTGTCCACCAGCAGGCCACGGGCGCCGGCGGCGGCGAAGCGGCGCGCCTGCTCCGCCGGATCGGCGCCTTCGCGCATGCGCAGCGCTTTGATCCAGGGCCGCCGGAACGCGGCGCCGTACTCCGGCGTTTCGTCACCGTGGAATTGCAGCAGGTCCAGGGGCACCTGGTCGAGGAGAGCGGCGACGGTGTCCGGCGCCGCGTCCACGAACAGACCCACGGTGGTCACCAGCGGCGGCAGCGCGGCGACGATGGCGGCGGCCTGCTCGGGCGTCACGTAACGGGAACTGGCCGGGTGAAAGACCAGGCCGATGGCATCGGCTCCGGCGAGGGCGGCCTGATAGCCGTCCTCGGGGCGGGTGATGCCGCAGATTTTGACCCGGGGTGTGTTCATGCGGTGTCCATCATAGCAGAGCGAAGCGATCAAGGCGTCAATTATGGGGGTCGTTCAGGCCGCTGAGCCAGAGCGGGCCGAGCGGTTCCCGGGGCAGCGCGAAGCGCTCGGGGTAACCGATCTCCACCAGATAGAGTCCGTAGGGGGGCGCGGTGACGCCACCGCGGGTGCGATCGCGGGCTTCCAGCACCTCCCCGGCCCATTCCGGCGGCCGATAGCCGGCGCCGATGGTCATCAGCACGCCGGCCATGTTGCGCACCATGTGCATCAGGAAGGCGTTGGCTTCCACTTCCAGCACGATCATGGCGCCCAGCCGTCGGATCTCGAAGCGGGTCAGGTCCTTGATCGGCGATTTCGCCTGGCAGTGCACGCTGCGATAGGAGGTGAAGTCATGGGTGCCGATCAGATGGCGACTGGCGGCGACCATGGCGTCCACGTCCAGGGGCCGGTGGTTCCAGGTCACCTGGCGGCGGAACAGGGCCGGCGGCGTGGCGTGGTTGTAGATCACATAGCGATAGCGACGCCGGTAGGCGCTGAAGCGCGCGTGGAAGTCGTCGTCGATGGGCACCGCCCAGCGGATCGCCGCGTCATCGGGCAGAAAGCGATTGCCGCCCATCAGCCAGGCCTTCATGTCGCGGGGCGCGTCGGAGTCGAAATGGCAGACCTGCCCGGTGGCGTGCACGCCGGCGTCGGTGCGGCCGGCGCAGAGCAGCGTCACCGGATGGTCGGCCACCCGTGACAGCGCCTTTTCCACTTCCTCCTGCACCGTGCGCACGCCCGGTTGCTGGGTCTGCCAGCCGTGGAAACCGCTGCCGTCGTACTCCACCGCCACCGCGATTCGCGCCATAAAAGATCCGCAACGCCTGCTCAAACAAAAGGGGGCGATACCTTAAGGTATCGCCCCCTTCCGCACCAGTCTCCGGCTCAGCTTACCCGGGACAACAGCTCCCGGGCTTCGCCCTGCTGTTCCTCGCTGCCCTCGCTGAGCACCTCGTTGAGGATGTCACGGGCCCCTTCCGCATCGCCCATGTCGATGTAGGCGCGGGCCAGGTCCAGCTTGGTGGCGTTCTCGTCGGTTTCGCCGAGAAAATCGAAATCGTCGTCGTCGCCGAGCATGTCGTCGTCCTCGCCGCTGGTGGCCGGCGGAGCAGCGGCCACGGTGTCGTCCGGAGCGGGCGTGGCGGGCTCCGGCGCCGAAGTGTCCGGCACGGCAACGTCCGGCGCGGCGGGTTCGTCGTCCAGCTCCAGACTCAGACCCTCCAGCTCATCGCCCTCCGGCGCGGCATCCTCGTTGAATGCCAGGCGGGTATCGTCCGCGCGGTCCTCGACCGCGTCGTCGTCGCTCAGGTCCAGGTCGTCCAGTTCCAGGTCCAGCTCGTCCACGTCCGTGCGCGGCCGGTCCTCGTCCAGGGTAAGGCCGGCCAGGGTGGTCTCGTCCCGGTCCGCTTCGCCCAGGTCCACGTCCAGGTCCACGTCCAGGTCGTCCAGTTCCAGATCGCCCAGGTCATCGTCGGTCACGGTCTCGCGGGCCTGACCGTCGGCGCCGTCCAGGGCGGCCAGCTCGTCCTCGGTGAACGACACCTCTGCGTCGTCATCCAGGGAAAATTCGAAATCCTCGTCCTCCACATCGGTGGACGTGGCTTCCGCGGTATAAGGAGACGCGCTCTCCACGTTGGTGGCCGGCGCCTCGCTGCCGGTGGAGGAGAAATCCAGATCCTCCAGATCCAGCGTCTCCTCTTCCAGGGACGGACCCCGGTCGGCCACGGCGGCGTCACGGGCGGGCTCGTCGTCGAGCTGGAAGTCGAAGTCCTCCAGTTCCAGGGCGTCCTCATCGTCGGCGGGGCGAGCGGCGTAGGCCGGGTCCCCGTAGGACTGACCGCCCAGGGTGCTTTCGTCGGAATCGGACAGGTCCGAGGCCAGATCCAGCTCCAGATCGTCCAGGGACAGTTCCTCTTCCGGCTCGCCGTCTTCTTCCGGGTCGTCGGCGATGGCGGCGAACTCCTGATCGTCGCCGTCGAAGGCCTCATCGGGATCGCCGCCCAGGCGCTTGATGGCCGCGTCCACGGCCACGCTGGTGCCGGCGAACATGGCCGCCTGTTGCTTGAAGCCACTGTCGTCGTTCATTTCGCGCAGCAGTTCCAGCAAGCGGATTTTCAGGTCCGCCCGTTCCGGCGCCTGGTTGATCTCGTGGCGCAGAAAATCCACCGCCTGCGGGTACTGGCCATAGGCCACATAGACGTCGGCGCGCTCCATGGGGTCCATGGTGTCGTCGTCCAGGTCTTCCCGCAGGGCCGCCGTGTGGTCCTGCTCCGGCGCGTCGCGCTCCGCCATCAGCGGGCTGTCGTCGAAGCCGCCGTCGTCATCGTCGGACAGCGGGGCCCGGTCGTCGTCCCCGCCGTCGTCACCGTCCCGGCGCCGGCGCACGGCCAGCAGCAACAGCAGCAACAGAACCAGCAACGCCGCGCCGATATAGAGCAGGTTGTTCATCACCGTGTCGATCAGGCTGTCCAGGAAACCGCCCTGCTCGCCGGCCCCGGTGTCGGCCACCGGCGCGGGCGCGGGCGTGGCCTTGCGTTCGTTATTGTCGGTCTGGTCGGCGCCGGAGGTTTCACCACCGCTGGCGGCGACCGGATTCGCGCCGGCCTGGTTGGCGTCGTCCGGATTCGCGCCCGCCTGATTCGCGTCGGTTTGATCCGTGTCCGCGCCGGTGCCGGCCCCGCCGGCGGTTTCGCCGTTCGGGCCCGGCGCGCCGTCACCGATGCCACCGTCCGGTTCCACCGGCATCGGCGTGGCCGGCTGCTCCAGCAGTTGCGGATCGATGTCCGCGCCCTGCTCCTCGCCGAGCCGGCGCAGTTCGTCCTGCAGGGCGGCGATTTTCTCGTTGCGCAGCTCCAGCAGCCGCTGGCTGGTGCTCACCTGGGCGTCCAGGTCGCCGATGCGGCTGCGCAGTTCGTCGTTTTCCCGGCGCAGGCTGTCCAGGTTCTCGTCGCGGATCGCCAGTTCGTTCTGCAAGGCGGCGGTGTTGGCCTGGCCGCCGCCTTGGCTGCCGGTGCCATCACCGTCCTGGACCCCGTCGGTGCTGTCCGGGGTCACCAGGGTGACGCGGCCATCGCCGTCGGCGCGGTCGCCCGGCGCGCTGGCGGTGTCCCGGCCGGTGGCGTCCACCGGCGCCGCCTCGGGGGTGCCGACGCGCTGCTGACGCAGGCGCTGCCATTCCTGATTCTGGGTGGCCACCCGGGCCAGGGCGTCGCGGTTCGACAGGCGGCGCACCTGGTCATCGTCGGGCAGGCGCAGCACGGCGCCTTCACGGACCAGATTCACGTTGTCGTTGATAAAGGCGTCCGGGTTGCTCTCCTGGATCGCCAGCATCATCTGCTGCACGGACACATCGGTGCCGGGCCGGGTGCGGTCGGCGATGCGCCAGAGGGTATCGGAGGCCCGCACCCGGTAGGTGTCCGGGGTGGCGGTGGTATTGGCGGCGGACGAGGTCGGCGCCGCCGGGGCCGGGTCGGGGCGGCGGGCCGGCGCGGCGGGCGCCGGGCGCTCCGTTTCCGGCGCCTGCTGAGCGGAACGCCGCGGTTGCGGCGCCGGCGGCGTGCTTTGCGAGCGGGAGGGTGCCGCCCGCGGACGCTCGCTGGCAGGCGGCGGGGCTTCGCTGCGGGCCGGGCTCACCGGGGCACCGCGATCGGCGTAGCTGGGCGGATCCAGCAGCACCGTGTACTCGCGCATCAGCCGGCCGGTGGGCCAGAGAAACTCCACCAGGAAATCCAGATAGGGTTCGCGCACCGGCTGCTCGGAGGTGATGCGCAGCTGTCCGGTGTCGCCGTCCAGGGTGACCTGGAATTCCAGATCATTGAGGAAATAGCTGCGTTCCACGCCGGCGGCGTCGAATTGCTCCTGGGATGCCAGCTCGACCAGAATCTGCTCCCGGGACAGATCGCCCAGGTCCTGCAGTTGCACGGTCATGTCCAGAGGCTCGTTGAGATAGGAGTTCAGCTGATACTCCCCTACCCCCAGTGCAGCCGACATCCCCGGCGCCAGCGTCGCCAGAGTGATAAAGCCTATCCCAACTTTTCGGAGCATCAATCGAACCCTTTACTTATTATGCCGTCTGTAATCCCGTCCCCGCTCAGAGGCCCCACGCCTGGATTTTGCAGGATATTGGGCACACCACCTAGAAACTGTGTCACATAATCCCGCTAAGTATTCATTACAGATAGTCTTTTATCAACTTCTCCACCAGCAACACCGCGTTGTACGCCGCGCCGGTCTTGATGTTGTCGGCCACCGTCCAGAAACTCAGCGCGCCCTGGCCGTCGATGTCCTCGCGCACCCGTGCCAGCCGCACACCCAGGTCGGCGCGGATCTGGGTCACCGGCGAGGCGCTGCCGGCGTCGTCGCCGCCTTCGTCCATCTGCAGGCCCGGGGCCCGCTCCCAGCAGGCCTCCGCCTGGGCCAGACCCAGCGGCAGAGTGCCCTGCACGGTGACGGTCTGGGCGATGCCGTGAAACACCGGCACCTGCACGCAGCTCACGTCCACCGCCAGCTGCGGCTGGCCCAGCACGCGCCGGGTTTCCAGCATCAGCTTCAGTTCCTCGCTGGTGTAGCCGTTGTCCTGCAGACGACCGGCCACCGGCAGCAGATTGAAAGCGTGCTGGGCGTCGCCGCCGTCTTCCGCGTCCAGCCCGTTGAGCAGCCGGGCACTCTGGCGGGCCAGTCGTTCGACCCCATTGCGGCCGGCGGCGGAGGCGCCCTGCAGCTGGGTCACCGAGACACGCAGCAGGTCGCCGAGCTCCTGGAGCGGTTTGAGGGCCAGCAGCAGCTGCACCGTGGCGGCGTCCGGGGCGGCCACGATATTGCGCTCCCGGGCGGCCTCCAGCTGTTCTTCGTTGACGCCCGCCGCCACCAGCGGCACGTCCGGCTCGTAGCGGAACGCCGGCGACAGGTCCAGCACCAGGGCGCCGGCTTCCGCGGCCCGCGGCGCCAGCTCCTGGGACACCCGGGCGCCGGCGGCGAACACCACCAGCTGCACCCGGGAAAAGTCGAAGTCCCCGGCTTTCTCCACCTTCAGGTTGCGCTTACCGAACCTCAGGGTTTTGCCCAGGCTGTTGTCGGAGGCCAGAACGAACAACTCGCCGACCGGAAGTTTCCGGTCGGCGAGCAGTTCGAGAAAGGCCTCGCCTACCAGGCCGGTGGCTCCCACCACGGCCAGATCGACGGTGCTTGTCATCAGTGCTCCAGCAAAATACGCAGCATCCGGCGCAGCGGTTCCGCGGCGCCCCACAGAAGCTGGTCGCCCACGGTGAAGGCGTTCAGGTACTCACCGCCCATATTGAGTTTACGCAGACGGCCAACGGGTACCGTCAGGGTACCGGTGACGGCGGTCGGCGTCAGGTCACGCAGGGTGGCCTCTTTCTCGTTGGGCACCACCTTCACCCAATCGTTGGCCTGACCGATCAGATCGTACACCTCGTCCAGGGGCACGTCCCGGGTCAGTTTCACGGTGAGCGCCTGGGCGTGGCAGCGCATGGCGCCGATGCGCACGCAGGTGCCGTCCAGCGGGATCGGCTGGTCGCCGCGACCGAGGATCTTGTTGGTTTCGGCCTGGGCTTTCCATTCTTCCTTGCTCTGGCCGTTGTCCATTTCCTTGTCGATCCAGGGCAGCAGGGAGCCGGCCAGGGAGTGACCGAAATGCTCGGTGGGCAGATCGGCGCCGCGCATGGTCGCCGCCACCTGGCTGTCGATGTCCAGGATGGCGCTGGCCGGGTCCGCCAGTTTGTCCGCCACATCGCCGTGGATCTTGCCCATCTGGGCGATCAGCTCGCGCATGTTCTGGGCGCCGGCGCCGGAGGCCGCCTGGTAGGTCTGGGCGCTGGCCCACTCCACCAGACCGGCGTTGAACAGGCCGCCCAGGGCCATCAGCATCAGGCTCACGGTGCAGTTGCCGCCCACGTAGTCCTTGATGCCCTTGTCCAGGGCCTGGTCGATCACGCCCCGGTTCACCGGGTCCAGCACGATCACGCTGTTGTCCGCCATGCGCAGGGCGGAGGCGGCGTCGATCCAGTAGCCGTCCCAGCCCGCTTCACGGAGCTTGGGGTACACCTCGTTGGTGTAGTCGCCGCCCTGGCAGGTGACGATCACGTCCAGCTGTTTCAGTTCATCAATGCTCTTGGCGTCGCCGAGGACCGCAATGTCCTTGCCCACGTCCGGGCCCTGCTGGCCCACCTGGGAGGTGGAGAAAAATACCGGCTCGATGTCCTTAAAGTCGTTCTCCGCGCGCATACGATCCATGAGCACGGAGCCCACCATGCCACGCCAACCTACAAAACCGACTTTCTTCATTGAGTCTGTTCTCCTGAAGAGCGTACTGCCCTTCTCTATTTTTCCATGGATGAACGGGGTGGCGATCGGTCAGCCGTTGGCCAGTGCTTCGGCCACGGCGGCGCCCATTTCCCCGGTGCTCACCTTGCGGCTGCCCTCGGTGTGAATATCCGCGGTTCGCAGTCCCTGATCCAGCACCTTTTCCACCGCCGCCTCAATGGCGTCGGCCACATCGCCCCGCTGCAGGCTGTAACGCATCAGCATGGCCAGCGACATGATCGTGGCCAGCGGGTTGGCGATGCCCTGCCCGGCGATGTCCGGCGCCGAGCCGTGGCAGGGTTCGTACAGGCCCTTGCGGTTTTCGTCCAGGGACGCGGAGGGCAGCATGCCGATGGAGCCGGTGAGCATGGCGGCTTCATCGGAGAGGATGTCACCGAACAGGTTTCCGGTGACGATCACGTCGAATTGTTTGGGCGCGCGCACCAGCTGCATGGCGGCGTTGTCCACGTACATGTGCGACAGCTCGATCTCCGGGTAGGCCTTGGCCTCCTCGGTGACCACTTCCTTCCACAGCTCGGTGACTTCCAGCACGTTGGCCTTGTCCACCGAACAGACGCGCTTGCCGCGCTGCATGGCCAGGTCGAAGGCGACCCGGGCGATGCGCTTCATCTCGGACTCGGTGTAGACGTAGGTGTTGAAGCCCACGCGCTCACCGTTTTCTTCCTTGATGCCGCGCGGCTGACCGAAGTAAATGCCCCCGGTGAGCTCGCGCACGATCAGGATATCCAGGCCCGATACCACCTCCGGCTTCAGGCTGGAGGCGCCGGCCAGCTGAGGGAACAGAATGGCCGGACGCAGGTTGGCGAACAGGCCCAGGGACGAACGCAGCCGCAGCAGACCGCGTTCGGGGCGCTTGTCGCGCTCCAGCTTGTCCCACTTGGGTCCACCGATGCTGCCGAACAGGATGGCGTCGGCGGCGCGGGCTTTCTCCAGGGTCCCCTCGGGCAGCGGATCGCCCTCGGCGTCGCAGGCGGCCCCGCCCACCAGACCGTGGTCCAGCTCGATGTCCAGGCCGAAGCGCGCCTGGGCGGCGTCCAGCACGCGCAGGGCTTCGTCGACGATTTCCGGGCCAATCCCGTCGCCGGGCAATACCAGAATACGGCTCATGGTGTTGTCTTTTCCTCGTTCTCTATTCGAATACCCAGGGCTCGGCCTGGCCGCGGCGCGCCTCGTAGGCGCGGATGGCGTCCGCCTGCTGCAGGGACAGGCCGATCTCGTCGAGACCATTGAGCAGGCAGTGCTTGCGGAAGCCGTCGATGTCGAACGGCAGGGCCTCGCCGTCCGGCGTCAGCACCTGCTGATTTTCCAGATCGACGGTAAGCCGGAAGCCGTCGCTGGCCGCCTCGGCCTTGAAAAGGCTCTCAACGGTAGCGTCCGGCAACACGATCGGCAACAGGCCGTTCTTGAAGCAGTTGTTGTAGAAAATGTCGGCGTAGCTGGGCGCGATGATCGCCTTGAAGCCGAAATCCATCAGCGCCCAGGGGGCGTGCTCGCGGCTGGACCCGCAGCCGAAATTACGGCGGGTGAGCAGCACGCTGGCGCCCTGGTACTCGGGTTTGTTGAGCACGAAGTCCGGGTTTTTCGGGCGTACGTCGTTGTCCTGGCCGGGCTGGCCTTCGTCCAGATAACGCCACTCGTCGAACAGATTGGGGCCGAAGCCGGTGCGTTTGATCGACTTCAGAAACTGCTTGGGAATGATCTGGTCGGTGTCCACGTTGGCGCGATCCAGCGGTGCCACCAGGCCGGTATGTTTAACGAATTTTTCCATGACGACCGCTCCTTAAGCGTCCAAATCACGAATGTCGACGAAGTGACCGGCCACCGCGGCGGCGGCGGCCATGGCCGGGCTCACCAGATGGGTGCGGCCGCCATTGCCCTGGCGCCCTTCGAAGTTACGGTTGGAGGTGGAAGCGCAGTGCTCGCCGGGCTGCAGGCGGTCCGGGTTCATGGCCAGACACATGGAGCAGCCGGGCTGGCGCCATTCGAAGCCCGCTTCCAGGAAGATCTTGTCCAGACCCTCCTTCTCGGCTTGCTGTTTGACCACGCCGGAACCGGGCACCACCAGCACCTGTTTCACCGAGTCCGCTTTCTTGCGGCCCTTGATCACCGCCGCGGCGGCGCGCAGGTCCTCGATGCGGGAGTTGGTGCAGGAGCCGATAAAGACCCGGTCCACGCGGATATCACTGACCTTGCTGCCCGGCTTGAGGCCCATGTATTCATAGGCGCGCTGCATGCCGGAGCGTTTCACCTCGTCCTGCTCGGCGTCCGGGTCCGGCAACAGGGCGTCCACCGGCACCACCATTTCCGGGCTGGTGCCCCAGGACACCTGGGGTTTGATGTCGGCGGCGTCGATCTCCACCACGGTGTCGAAGCGGGCATCGTCGTCGGACACCAGGGTGCGCCAGTAGGCTTCCGCCTTGTCCCAATCGGCGCCCTTGGGCGCCGCCGGCCGTTCGCGCACATAGTCGATGGTGGTGTCATCCACCGCCACCATGCCGGCGCGGGCACCGGCCTCGATGGACATATTGCAGACCGTCATGCGCCCTTCCAGGCTCAGGGAACGGATGGCGCTGCCGGCGAACTCGATGGCATGGCCGGTGCCGCCGGCGGTGCCGATCACACCGATGATGTGCAGCACCACGTCCTTGGCGGTGACGCCCGGACCCAGGTCACCTTCCACCCGTACCAGCATGTTCTTCATCTTGCTGGCCACCAGGGTCTGGGTGGCCAGCACGTGCTCCACCTCACTGGTGCCGATGCCGTGGGCCAGGCAGGCCAGCGCACCGTTGGTGGAGGTATGGGAATCGCCGCACACCACCGTCATGCCGGGCAGTACCGCGCCCTGCTCCGGCGCCATCACGTGCACGATGCCCTGGCGCACGTCGCCAATGCCGTACTCGGTGATGCCGAACTCGCGGGTGTTGTCCTGCAGGGTGGTGACCTGCAGGCGGGAGGTTTCGTCCTCGATGTCCGCCGCGCTGTTGAACGGCGTGGTCGGCACGTTGTGGTCGATGGTGGCCACCGAGGCGCCGGCGCGCCACGGCTGGCGGCCGGCCAGACGCAGGCCCTCGAACGCCTGCGGCGAGGTCACCTCGTGGATGATCTGCCGGTCGATGTAGATCAACGCCGAGCCGTCCTCGCGTTCGGCGACCAGGTGGGCATCCCACAATTTGTCGTAAAGCGTCTTGCCAGCCATAGGTCTTGTCCTGGTCCGGTTTCAAAGGGGAATCATCAGGGTAGGCACACCATACGCAGGGGCTTTCGATAATTCCAATTCATATTTTTTATGTTTAGGATTCCATATGGTTATCTGAAATACCGCGCCCGCGGGCGTGTGCCGGCAACGGAGGCCGGCTTCCATGGACACTCATTCCCTGACGGTTTTCATGGCCGTGGCGGAGAGCGGCTCTTTTTCCGCCGCCGCCGAACGGCTGTTTCTGACCCAGCCGGCGGTGAGCAAACGCATCGCCCAGCTGGAACAACAGCTGGGCACCCGGCTGTTCGACCGGGTGGGCCGCCGCATCCGCCTCACCGAGGCCGGCGAGGCGCTGCTGCCCCGCGCCCGCCAGGTGCTGCTGGATCTGGAAGACATGGGCCGGGCGATCAGCAACCTCACCGGCCGGGTGGCCGGCACCCTGCGCATCGGCACCAGCCACCATATCGGCCTGCACCGCCTGCCTCCGGTGCTGCGGCGCTTTTCCCGGGAGTACCCGGAAGTGCGCCTGGACATCCAGTTCATCGATTCCGAGGAAGCCTGGGAAGGGGTACTCCACGGCGACCTGGAGCTGGGCGTGGTGACCCTGCCGCCCCGCCCGGACGGTCGCCTGCACACCCAGACCGTGTGGAATGACCCGCTGGTGTTCATGTGCGCCCCGGAGCACCCGCTCACCCGGCACCGGGACCTGACCCTGGACGCTCTGACCCGCTACAGCGCCATCCTGCCCTCCCCGGCCACCTTCACCCGGGGCATCGTGGAGCAGCTTTTCCACGAGCAGCAGGCGGCGCTCAACATTTCCATGTCCACCAACTATCTGGAGACCATCCATATGATGGTCGCCATCGGTCTGGGCTGGAGCGTACTGCCCGCCACCATGCTCGACGACGGCGTGGTGGCCCTGAACGTGGACACGCCGCTGCCGGTGCGCAAGCTGGGCGTGGTCACCCACCCGGGCCGCAGCCGTTCCAACGCGGCGCGGGCCTTTCTCGGGATTCTGCAGGGCGGCGACTGACGATCAGTGCCCGAGCGGCCGCAGGTGGCGGGTCTGTGACAACAGAATCTGGGTGATCTGGCGGGTGGCGGCGTCCATTTCCTGGTCCTGGCGCCGGATCACGCCCACCGGGTCGCTGGTGTTCTCGATGGGGTCGGCGAGCAAAGTGAGCAGGCCCGCCTCGATGTAGTCCTCGACCACCCCGTAGGAAATCATCCAGACCGCGTCGGAGCCGCGCAGAAAAGAGCGCCCGAAGGTGTTCGAGACGGTTTCGATCACGGTGCCGGGCATGGGGATGCCCAGATTGGTCAGCGCCTGCTCCACCAATGGCCGGATGCGCGTATCCACCGGCGGCAACAGAAACGGATAGCCGCTCACATCCCGCAGCCGCACGCGCCCGCCCTGGCACAGCGGATGGCCGGCGCGGGCCACCAGCACCAGCGGTTCGGCATAGAGATGCTTGAACTCCAACTGCTGCATATCGTCCGGCGAGCCGATGCGCGCCACCACCAGGTCCACCTTGCCGCGATGCAGCAGCTCCAGAAGATGCTGATTGTGACCGGTAAGCAGGGAGAAATTCACCGAACGCCGGGTTTCCTCCAGAAACCGGCTGGTGGCGCGCGGCAGAAAGCGCGCCGCCACCGTGGGCAGCACGCCCAGCCGCACTTCGATGCGCGGTGCGCTGGGGTCCGCCTGCAGGCCGTCGTAGCCTTGCTCCAGGGACGCCATGCCGGCGGCGGCGTAATGGAAGAACAACTCGCCCTGGTGGGTCAGCTTCACGCCGGACCGGTCGCGCACCATCAGCGCATGGCCGACGATCTGTTCGAGCTCATTGAGGGTCTTGGTGACCGCCGCCTGGGTGATGTTCAGCGAGACCGCCGCTTCCCGGAGGTAACGGGACCGGGCGGCGGCCAGAAAGCACTGGAAATGACGCAGCTTGAGACGCCGGTCCATGGAATTCTCCTTGTTATTGATTAACCCCAGGTTAACTTGGGGTCTCGATTTTTCAATTTAATTAATAAAATTCCCTTCCTATAGTCCTTCTCAACGGCACGTCCCGCGCCTCCCGACTCCGATTCCTTTTCCCGTGGCTCCGCCACCGGGGACGGGACGCGTCGTGCCCGAAAAAAACGCGACAACGCGAATAACAACACTCAAAAGAGAAACAAGGACCCCTCCATGAACGTCAAACCTCTGGTTCCTCTCGTGCTTGCCTCCTCCTGGCTGTTCGCCCCACAGACCCACGCGTTCGACGTGGTCGAAGCGGGTCAACCGGTGGTCACCGGCGAACCCAGCCGGGTGGGCCCGCCCTGGAACCACCGCAGCACCTTCAATATCCCCGGTACCGCCACCGACGTGGCGTTCGGCGGCTACGCCAAACTCGATATCTTCTACGATTTCGACTACGACCTGGGCACCTCCACCACGCCCTTCAACGTGCTGGACGAAGGCAACCGCACCGACGGCCGCACCACCTTCACGGCGGCGGAGTCGCGGCTCAATTTCCGCACCCACACCCGTACCGACCTGGGCGTGCTCACCACCTATTTCGAAGGGCACTTCATGCCCGACGAGAAGTTCAATCTGCGCCACGCCTACGGCGAGCTGAACGGCCTGCTGGCCGGTCAGACCTGGACCAACTTCATGAGCTTCGTGGCCACGCCGCGCACCCTGGCCCTGGGCAGCCCGAAGGGCTACGCCTTCGACCGCAAGGCGCAGCTGCGTTACACCCGCAAGGTCGGCGCCGGCACCCTGGCGGTGGCACTGGAAGATCCGGACACGGTGATCGCCCGCGCCGACACCCAGCCGAGCCCCAACGCCACCGCCAGCGGCGAGAGCGCCCTGCCCGACCTGTCGGTCCGGTATGAGTACCGGCGTCTGTTCACCCTGTCGCTGCTGGCCCGCAAGCTCTCCACTAACGACGAGCTTGGCCAGGTGGACGACAGCGCCACCGGCTACGGCGCCCTGGCGCAGGTCAGTCTGCCGCTGTTCAACGGGCTGACCTTCAAGGGCAACGTGATCGGCGGGACCGGCATCGGTAACTACATGGGCAACCCGGGCAACACCGGCCACCGCCGCGCGCCGGACGTTTATGTGGAGGACGGCAAGCTGGAAACCGTGGACCTCACCGCCTTCGGCGTATCCCTGAACCAGCCGCTGAGCCGCGATTGGTTCGCCTCGCTGGGCTTTTCCCGGCTCAAGCAGGACCTGCCGGAGCAGAACTACGGCGAACACTTCGAGACCCTGGACTACGGCTTCGCCAACCTGATCTGGGATGTGACCGAACGCATGATGGTGGGCGTGGAACTGCAACGGGTGGACCTGGAGCGGATCGATGGTCAATCGGAAACCGCCAACCGCCTGCAAACCAGCTTCCTCTACCAGTTCTGAGGTGCCGGGCCCGGCCGCCGGCCGGGTCCGTCCGCCGCGCGTTCCGTCACAGCCCCTTGTAGATCATGCTGCAGCCGACCAGCAGCAACACCACCCTCACCAGCCGCTGAAACGCCGGCAGCGAAAGACGGCCGCGCAGACGCTGCCCCCACCACAGGCCGGCCAGGGCCGGCGCCACCACCAGCACCGAGATCACCAGATCCTCGCCGCCGATCAGCCCGTATCCGCCCAACGCCGCCGCGATCACCACGCCGCCGACCAGAAACATGAAGCTGACGGCGAAGATGAATTCGCTCTTTTCCAGCTCCACCGCCAGCAAGGCGTGCACGGCGGGAAAACCGAAGAAGGAAGTGGCGCCGCCCACCGCGCCGCTTATCGCCCCGGCGACAAACAGAAAAGGGCCCCGCCAGGCCGGCGCCACCCGCCAGGGCCGCATCAGCTGCGACAGGGTCACCAACAACACCAGCACGCCCACCAGCAGCGACAGCTGATCCTGATGCAGGCGCGCCAGCAGCGGCACGCTCACCAGCAACGCCAGCATCAGGCCGGCGAACAGCGGCCACAGTCGTGGGATCACCGCCGCCCGATGGCGGGTGGCGATCAGCTGGGTCACGTTGGTCAGGAGAATCGGCACCAACATCCAGCCCATCACCGTGGTAGGCGGCACGTCCAGCAGCAGAATGGTCAATGGAATGCCCACCAGCGGCATGCCGAAGCCGGTCAGGCCCTTGACGGTGCCGGCGGTGCTGAAAGTCACGCACAGGGCGGCGAAGGTGGCGAGGGAAGGCAATACAAGTGAAGTCACGCGGGAATCCTGACAAAAAAGGCGTCCCTCGCCGGAACCGGAAGCGGGGACGCCAACCTTGGAAGTCGCGGGAAACGACGTTCAGTGTTCAGCCATGATCGCCGGCCCGGGCATTCCAGCCCCGGCGCCGCCGGTACCGTCGGCCGGCACAGGCCGCCATCACCGCCAGCCCGACGCCATAGGCGGGGCCGGCATGGCTGCCGCTGACCAGGGCCAGGAACACCCCCAGCCCGGCCAGACCCAGCGCCAGCCGCCAGGGCCAGCGCAGCGGTCCGCGCAGGTAGCCGGCCAGGGCGCCGTTAAGAATAAAGATCAGCAATGTGGTCGCGAGCAGCACCTCCGTCAATCCCAAACCGTCAAAATGCGTCTTGCTGAGCAACATCTCCGGACGGAACACGAAAATAAACGGCACCAGGTAGGCGATCCAGGCATAACGCATGGCGGTCACCGACACCGCCAGCGGCTTCTCGTCGGCGATGCTGGAGGCGGCGTAGGCGGCAATGGCGATGGGCGGGGTGATCATCGACATCATGCCGTAATACAGCACGAACATGTGCGCCGAGAGCGTGGGCACGCCGGCGGACACCAGCGCCGGCACCACCAGGGACGCCAGCAGCACATACACCGCCACCGTGGGCATGCCCATGCCCAGCACGATGCTGATCACCGCGGTCAGCGCCAACAGCAGCACCACATCGCCGCCGGCGACCTGCACCATGATCGAGGTCAGCGCGAACACCACGCCGGTGGCGTTGAGCACACCGATCACGAAGCCGGCGGCGGCGACGATGGCCAGAATCTCCATGGACGCCTGCCCGGTTTTGCGAAACGCTTCGAGAATATCCGCGAAACCGATGCGCTCGCCGCCGTAGCCACGGGTCAGGCCCAGCACCGCCACCAGGGCCGCCGCCGCCAGCGCCGACAGTTCCGGCGATTGATTGAAATTGAACAACAGCACGATCAACAACACGAACGGCAGCAGAAAATGACCGCCCTGCCTGATCACCGCGCCGAATGGCTTGCGCTCCTCCCGGGGAACGGCGGCCACGTTCTGATGGATGGCATCGGCGTCGGACTGCATGAACACCGCGAAGAAAAAGAACAGCGCCGGCAGCACCGCCGCCAGCACGATGGTCTCGTAGGGCGTCTGCGACAGTTCCGCCATCAGAAAGGCGGCGGCGCCCATCACCGGCGGCATGAACTGACCGCCGGTGGAGGCCACCGACTCGGTGGCCGCCGCCACCCGGCCACTGAAGCCGGAGCGCTTCATCAGCGGAATCGAGATGACGCCGGTGGACACCACATTGGACACGGCGCTGCCGGAGATGGTGCCGAACAGCGCCGAGGCGACGATGGCGATCTTGCCGCTGCCACCGCGAAAGCGGCCCACCGCCGCCACCGCCAGATCGGAGAAGAACTCGCCGCCGCCGGCGCGGTTCAGCAGCACACCGAAGAAGATGAACGGAATCACCACGGTGACACCGATGGTGATCGGCAGGCCCACCATGGCGGTGGTATCCAGCACCAGATGCGGCGCCAGATCCATCACCGTCCAGGGGCGGGCGGTGAACGGCGCCGGCATCAGATTGCCCCACAGTCCATAGGCGATGAACGCCAGCACGATCAGCACCAGTGCCCAGCCGACCATGCGGCGCAGGCCGTCGATCACCGCCGGCACGATGATCGCGCCGATGATGAAGGTCTCCACCGGAAAGTAGAACATCTGCGCGGACAGCACCTTGTAGCGCCAGGCGGCGTACCAGCAGGTGCCGAGCACCGTCACCGCGATCAGAATATTGAACGGCGACGGCGCCGCTGGATAATCACGACCGCGCAGGTCACGGCTCAAATAGATCAATGCCAGGCACAGCCCCAGGATCACCAGGGAAAATTCCTGCACCAGATACACCCGGCCCCACAGCAGGCGCGGCAGTTCCGCCGTCCAGCCCAGGCTCAGGGCGGTGATCAGCACGGCCACCAGGGCCCGTACCGGGGCCGCCCAGCGGGCGGCGCCGTTGGCTTCGGTCAGTGTCGTCATCATTCGTTACTCGCCGAACCCGGCCCGCCTCAGCGCGACCAGAGGTCGTGCTCCTGGTAATAACGAACCGCGCCCGGGTGGTAAGGAAGACGCACGTCCTTGGCCATTTTTCCCGGGTCCAGCCGGCGCAGGTTGGCGTAGTTGTCGGCCAGCGCCTGACGATGCTCGACCAGGCCGTTGACCAGCCGGTAGACCGCGTCCTCGTCCACGTGCTTGCCGGCATAGAGAATGTAGTCGTAGGCCATCATCGGCGCGGGCTGCTCCAGCCCGGTCAGATTGTCCCGTGGCTTGACCACGCGCACATAGGTCTGCGGCATCAGCCTTTGCATGCGCGCCTGGGCTTCCGCATCGATGTTGAACGGCAGAAAGCGGATGCCGCCCACCGAGGCGTTGACCTCGTCCAGCTTGCCGGATCCCAGCGCGAAGAAGCCCACATCGGTGCGCCCGGCGGTGAAATCGTCGGCGTTGGAAAGCAGATTGGTGGTCGGCACGACACGCATGTCGTCCATGCTCAGGTCCGCATTGGCGAGGGCGGCGTCGATCAGTTCGCCGATGATGCGCTGTCCGCTGTAACCGGACGAGATGCGCGCGCCCTTGATGTCATTGATGGTCCGGTACTTGGCGTCGTCGCGCACGAACAGGCCGACGTCGAACGGATACAACACCGCCACCACGCGCAGGTCCGGGTGTTCATGCCCTTGAAAATCCCCGGCGCCGTCATAGGCGTTGCTGACTTCCAGGATGTTGGCCAGGCCAAAATCGGTGCGGCCACTGTTGACCAGCGGCATCACCCGGCCGGTACCGCCGTAGGGTTGCACCAGGTACTGGTCGCCGGTGGCGTTGGAGATCACATTGGCGATGGCGGCGCCGATGCTGTAGGTCGACGAGCCGCCGCCGGCGGTGCCGATGCCGAAGGACTGGGCCTGGGCCGTGGCGCTCAGGGCCAGGGTCAGGGCGAAGGGAAGAAGCAGCTTACGGATCATTGTCATTATCATTGGTTTTTTCTCCTTAACCGGCACGGTTATGGGACTTTATTGGGAAGCGGGCGCCAGCTTGAAAAAGAGCCATGCTAGCCGCCCGGTCTTCCGGCTGCGTAGGAACAATCGTTTCAGAGCATGTCCACGCTCACCGGGTCGTAGGAAAACAACCAGGCGGAGCGCTCCGAGTTCATATCGCGCTTGGCGAACTCCCGGCGCAGCGCCTCGGTGGAATCGAGATGGAAAAGACGCCGATTGGCGGACGATTCATTGACGATGCGCGTGGTGCGTTCGATGCGGTTGCGCTGGTACTGCAACAGGGCTTCGTGGCCGGGCCCGCGCGCCGCCAGCGCCCGGGCGAACAGCGCCGCGTCCTCCACCGCCATGGCGGCGCCCTGGGCCATGTACGGCAGGGTCGGATGGGCGGCGTCGCCCAGCAGGGTGGCGGCGCCCGCGGTCCAGTTGCTCACCGGCGGGCGGTTGTTCATCGCCCAGCGATAGCACTGGTCCCGGTCGGCGGCGTCGATCAGGGCGTCGATGGACGGATGCCAGCCCTGAAAGTCGGCTTTCAGCTCCCGCCACGGACGGCTGGCCACCCAGGACTCTTCATCCCACTGGTCGTGCTCCACGCAACCGACCAGATTGATCAGGCTGTCGCCGCGCATGGGATAGGTGACCGCGTGCTTGCCCGGCCCCACCCAGATGTCCACGGTACGCTGGCGGTGCTCCGGGGCCACGTCGTCGGCGCGCACCACCACCCGCCAGGAGGCATCGCCGGTGTAGGTGACCGGGGCGGCGCCGATGATCTGCTCGCGCACCGCGGACTTGATGCCGTCGGCGCCCAGCAGCACCGCGCCGTGCGCCTGAGCGCCATCGGCGAAGTGCAGCACCACGCCGTCACCACCGTCCTCGAAGCGCACCACCTCCTTACCCAGGTGGATGGCGTCGGGTTTCAGGGCGCGCACCCGCTCCACCAGCAGCCGGTGCAGGTCGGCGCGGTGCACCGACACATAGGGCACACCATGGCGTTGCACATAGGCGTCGCCGAGGGGAATGGTTTGCAGCACCTCGCCGCTGTCGAACAGGCGGAAGCGGTAGGCGTCGGGGCGCGAGCCGGCCTCCACCAGCGCATCCAGGACGCCGATGTGCCGGTAGACCCGGCTGGCGTTGGCGCTCACCTGAATGCCCGCGCCCACTTCGCCGAGCACATCGGCCTGCTCATAGACGTCCACGTCGATGCCGCGCTGCAGCAGGCAGGCGGCGGCGGTAAGCCCGCCGATGCCGCCGCCGGCGATCAGAACTGTGTGGTTGCTCATTAGCGCACCATCACGCGCATCGCGCCGATGCCTTCGATCCGGGCATCCATGCGGTCACCGCGCTTGATCGGCGCCACCCCTTCCGGAGTGCCGGTGAGAATCACGTCGCCGGGCTCCAGGGTGTAGGAGTGGGAAGCGAAGGAGATAATCTTCGCCACCGACCAGATCAGATCGCGGGTGTTGGCGTTCTGGCGCGGCTCATCGTTGACCTTGATGTCCAGTTCCACCGCGTCCGGTGCGCCGAACTCGTCGGCGGTCACCAGCCACGGGCCCAGCACCGTGAAGGTGTCCAGGGATTTGCGATAGCTGCGGTCCTCGGTGCCGCGAATGGTGATGTCCAGGCCGATGAAGTAACCGGCGATGTACTCAAGGGCGTCCTGTTCGGAGACGTTGCGCGCGGTTTTGCCGATCACCAGCGCCAGTTCCACTTCATGATCGGTGCGGCGGCCATCGTCGTGATGGATCTCCACCCCCTCACCGGCGCCGACCATGGAGCTGTTGGCCTTGAGAAACAGGGCGTAGCGGTCGATCAGGGAAATCTCGGTGCCGAAGTTGATGCCGGCGTCCTCGCGGGATTCCTCCACGTGCTTCATATAGTTCACCGGCGCGGCGATGATCTTGCCCGGGTTGGCCACCGGGCTGAGCAGGCGCACCTCGGCCAGCGGCCGGGTCGGCGCGTCGGCGGCGGCGGCTTCCAACCGCTGGCGCAGTTCCGGCAACGCGGCGATAAAGGCATCGCCCCGGGAGAACGGCCACCGTTGCGACGGCAGCGCCTCGCTCACCACCTCGGTGACATCCGCCACGCGGTCGCCCACGACCACGCCCACGCGGTCGTTATCGAATCTACAAATACGCATCTGATTACCTCTGGGTTTATGACTGGCGCTCTTCGCGGTGGAAGCCGAGCTTCTCGTGCAAAGCGCGATCCGAGAAAAAGAACAGGAAACAGTCCTCGCTGGCGGACAGGGTTCGCCACTGCCAGCCGGGAATGGCGATCACATCCTTGGGACCGAAGCTCATCACCTGGCCGTCGACGCTGATCTCTCCCCGGCCCTCCACCACGTGCATTACCTGGCTGTCCGTGGAACGCAGGGCGCGGGTGCGCTCGCCCTTGCGCAGATGGGTCATCCAGGTCGCCAGGGTGGGCATCGGCCAGCCGCCGTCGATGGGGTTGGCGTAGCGCAGGGTGGTGCCCCAGTACTCATCCGGCGCCGCCCCCAGGGCGGCCTTGATCAGGGCGTCCCGGGTGCGCTCGTAGGGATAATTGAAGATCGGCGTGGTGGGACCGTAGGGGCTGCGCGCATTGATCGGCAGCAGGTTCTGGCCATAGCGAGCCAGGGAGTCGCCCTCCGGCCGGCTGAGCGGCTGGCGGCTTTCTTCGTGGGGGTCGGAAAACACCGATTCGAAGTAGCTGATCACCGGGATATCCAGCCCGTCCAGCCAGATCACCGGCTCATCACCGTCATTGCCGTGATCGTGCCAGGCCCAGGCCGGGGTGATCACGAAGTCCCCCTCGCGCATGGTGGTGCGCTCGCCGCCCACCGAGGTGTAGCCGCGCTCGCCCTCGATCAGAAAACGCAGCGCCGACGGCGTGTGCCGGTGCGCCGGCGCGGTTTCGCCGGGCAGAATCAGCTGCAGGCCGGCATAGAGACTGGGGGTGGCCCGGGACTGGCCCGGGCAGGATGGATTTTCCAGCACCAGCACCCGGCGCTCCGCCTCCTCGGCGGTGAGCAGATCACCGGCTTCCAGCAGCAGCGGACGCAACCGCGAGTAATGCCATTGATGGGCGTGATAGCGCGAAGCGGGCTGGCGCGGCACGATATTGCCGAGCACTTCCCAGAGGGGCGCGGCGTCGAACGCCGCCAGCCTTTGGTAGAACGCCCGCCGATGCGGAGAGGGAATATTGCCTGCCATAGCGACCTCGTTGCGACTGTTGTTGTGTCGTCGCAAGGGACTATAGGAAAGGCTTTTTCTTAATTAAATTGAAAAAATAGCGCCAATGATTAACCACTGGTTAATCATTGGCGCTACAGGTCAGCCTGCGGGCTCCCCCGCCGTCGGCAGCCGCAGGGCCAGCACCGTGGCGGCCAGAGTCAGCACGCCGGCGACCAGGAAGCAGTAGACGCCCAGGTAGGGCCAGGCCAGGCCGCTGAGGCCGGAGCCCAGGCCCCAGCCGGCGCCGTAGCCGAGGCTGGAGTACAACGCCTGGCCCTGGCCGGCGAAGGCGCGGCCGGAGGCGCGCTGCACCCAGGCGATACCGCCGGCGTGGAAGCAGGCGTAGCTGGCGGAGTGCAGCAGCTGTGCGGCGCCGAGCCAGGGAAGGCTGTCGCCACACAGGGCCACCACCAGCCAGCGCACCGAGGCCAGCATCAGGCAGGTCAGCAGGATGCGGTTGAGGGCGAAGCGGGTCATCAGCCGGTGCATCAGCAGGAAGGCCACCACCTCGGACGCCACCGCCACCGACCACAGGGTGCCCACGGTCATCTTGCGGAACCCCATCTCCTCCAGGTGGATGCTGTAGAAGGTGTAATAGGGCCCGTGGGAGGCCTGCATCAGGAACGCCACCAGCATGAAGATCTGGATGTCGCGGCGCTTGAGCAGCTTGACCAGGCCGCCGTCGGCGTTGCGCCGGGCCTCGCCCTTCTCCGCCGGCAGCGCCAGGGTGGCCAGCCACAGCAGCCAGAGCAGCGCCGACATCACCCAGGGCAGCAGGGTCATGGGCAGATGGTCCAGGGCGGTGCCGACCAGGAACACGCAGGTAATAAAGCCCAGGGAGCCCCACACCCGCACCTGGCTGTAGCGGTGGGCCTGGTCGCCCAGGGTGTGCAGCGTGACCACCTCGAACTGGGCCAGCACCGCGTTCCAGAAGAAGCTGAACACCGCCAGCAGGATCGCCATGGACCAGACCTGGTCGGCCCAGAACACCGGCAGGAAGGCCACCGCCGCCGCCAGGTTGCCGAGGCGGATAATGCGCATGCGCGCCCCGCTGCGGTCGGCCAGCCAGCCCCACACATTGGGGGCGACGACCTTGGTCAGGTGCGGCACCGCCATCAGCAGGCCGATGGTGGTGGCGGAGAAGCCCAGATCCTTGAGGTACAGGGACCAGTAGGGCACCAGGGTGCCCAACAGGCCGAAATACAGAAAATAAAAGGCGGAAAGACGCCAGTAATACGGCATGGCGATCTCTTCAGGCCTGACCGGGAATGGGCGCCAGAGGGGGCGTCACATCTCCGTTCTGCGCCCGGTGGCGCAGGTAATGATCCATCAGCACCAGAGCCAGCATGGCCTCGGCGATGGGGGTGGCGCGCACGCCCACGCAGGGGTCGTGGCGGCCCTTGGTGACCACCTCGGTGGGCTCGCCGTCCAGGGTGATCGAGCGCCCGGGAATGGTGATGCTGGAGGTGGGCTTGAGGGCCAGACTGGCGCGCAGGGTCTGACCGCTGCTGATGCCGCCCAGCACGCCGCCGGCGTGATTGCTGAGGAAGCCCTGCGGGGTGATCTCATCGCGGTGCTGTTCGCCGCGCTGGTTGACCACCTCGAAGCCGTCGCCGATCTCCACGCCCTTGACCGCGTTGATCGACATCAGCGCCTTGGCCAGATCCGCGTCGAGCCGGTCGAACACCGGTTCGCCCCAGCCCGGCGGCAGGTTGTCGGCGAACACGGTGACGCGGGCGCCGATGGACGAGCCGTCCTTGCGCAGGTCGTTGATCAATTGCTCCAGGGCCGGAATCTTGTCCACGTCCGGGAAGAAGAACGGGTTGCCGTTGACCGCGTCCCAGTCGAACTTCTCGGCGCGGATCGGACCGATCTGCTCCACCCCGCCGTACAGGCGCACGCCCAGGCGCTCACTCAGGAACTTGCGGGCGATGGCGCCGGCGGCCACGCGCATGGCGGTTTCCCGGGCCGAGGAGCGGCCACCGCCGCGGTAGTCGCGGAAGCCGTACTTCTGAGTGTAGGTATAGTCCGCGTGGCCGGGGCGGAAGGTGGCGGCGATATTGCCGTAGTCCTTGGACTTCTGATCGGTGTTCTCGATCAGCAGGCCGATGGAGGTGCCGGTGGTCTTGCCCTCGAACACCCCGGAGAGAATGCGGACCTGGTCCGGTTCCCGGCGCTGGGTGGTGTAGCGGCTGGTGCCGGGCTTGCGGCGGTCCAGCTCGTGCTGCAGATCCGCCTCGCTGAGCGCCAGCCCCGGCGGGCAGCCGTCGACGATGGCGCCGAGAGCGGCGCCGTGGCTTTCACCGAAGGTGGTGACACGGAAGCGTTCACCAAAACTGTTTCCGGACATAGGTTTCCTCTGCGCGGGCTCAGCCCGTGAAATGCGCTCGCTTGAAACAATCGTGATAGTCGATCAGTTGGCGCCGATCCAGCATGAACACGCCGTGGCCGCCGCGCTCGAACTCGAACCACATAAACGGCACCTCCGGCCAGGCGGCCATCACGTGCCGGTCGCTGTTGCCGACCTCGACGATCAGCACGCCGTCCTCGCCGAGGCGCTCCGGCGCCTCGATCAGCAGGCGGCGGGTGAAGTCCAGCCCGTCCGCCCCGGAGGCCAGGGCCAGTTCCGGTTCGTGGCGGTACTCGGCGGGCATCGCCGCCAGATCGTCGGCGTCCACATAGGGCGGGTTCGAGACGATCAGGTCGTAGCGGCCGGACAGCCCGTCCAGACCATCGGCCTGTACCGGGAACACCCGATCCTCCAGGCCGTGCCGCTCGATGTTGGCGCGGCACACCGCCAGGGCGTCCTCGGAGATGTCGCTGGCGTCCACCTCGGCGTGCTCCAGGGCATGGGCGCAGGCGATGGCGATGCAGCCGCTGCCGGTGCACAGGTCCAGCACCCGCCCGACCCGGTCCGGATCCAGCCAGGGCTGGAAGCGCGCCTCGATCAGCTCGGCGATGGGCGAGCGCGGAATCAAAACCCGCTCGTCGACCCGGAACGGCAGGCCGCAGAACCAGGCTTCGCCGGTCAGATAAGGCACCGGCACCCGTTCGTTCACGCGGCGCTTCATCAGCGCCACGAACGCCGATACCTCATCGGGCAGCAGCCGGGCATCCAGCAGGCGCGGATCGCTGTCCGCCGGCAGTGCCAATATATGCAGCAGCAGCGCCAGACATTCGTCGCCGTGGTCGTCGGTGCCGTGGCCCAGGAAGACGTCGCTCCGGCGCAGCGCCGACTCGCCCCAGCGCAGACAGTCGCGCGGGGTTCGCAAGGTGGCCTGAGCCTGCTCCTGTTCGCGGGGTTCGATCACGGGTACGCCTCCAGAATGGGCGTCGAAGAGTAGCACATAATCGACCGCTTGGCCGTCACCGGAATGACACCTGGAGCCCCCATGGTGGGTGGTAATGAAGTCATTACTTAAATTGGGATGACTTTATTGACAGACGTGATACATTGCCCCTTCACATGCGGGAGGATCGGTATGCGCAGTTGGCTTTTCAAGACCGAGCCCAAGGACTTTAGTCTGCAGGATTTGCAGAACGCACCCGACCAGACCACCGGTTGGGACGGGGTACGAAACTACCAGGCACGCAACCGCATCCGCGACGAGGTGCAGGAAGGCGACCGGGTACTGATCTACCACTCCCGGGGCAAGAATCCGTCCATCGTCGGTGAAGCCCGCGTGGTCTCCGCGCCCTACCCGGACCCCACCCAGTTTCAGCCGCAGCACGCCGGCTTCGATCCGCGCAGCAGCGAGGACATGCCGCGCTGGTTCCAGGTGGATGTGCGCTACGTCAGCACCTACTCCGAACCGCTGCCTCTGGCGCGCATGCGCCAGTACCCGGAATTCGCCGATCTGGAGCTGGTGATCCGCCCGCGTCTGTCGATTCAGCACATCACCGACCGTCAGTATCAGCAGATTCTGGCACTCTGCGAGCCGGAAATGTCGGTGCCCGGCGGGCTGGTCTCCGCCCTCTACGGTTAGCTCCTGCTGCGGGCATCAGCCCCGCTTGGCATAGTCGTTGCAGCGCTTCCCCTCGACAATAATGATCGAGGGGGTCTCATGGAACGACGCGCCATCCATCCCGCTTTTTCCTTCGCTTTACTCGCCACGGCTTTCCTGCTGCCCACCTCGGCGCGGGCGGCGGCGCCGCAATACGACGGGGCCGATGTGGTGTGGGTGGCGATCGCCGCCGCCCTGGTGTTCCTGATGCAGGCCGGTTTCGCGCTGCTGGAAAGCGGCCTGAGCCGGGCCAAGAACGCCGTCAACGTGCTGATGAAGAACTACATGGACCTGTGTGTGGGCACCCTGGCATTCTGGGCCCTGGGCTTCGGTCTGATGTTCGGCGCCAACCCTTCCGGCTGGTTGGGCCAGAGCCTGTTCGCCCCCAGCCAGGGCGACAGCGACCTGTGGACCCTGTTGCTGTTCCAGCTGATGTTCGCCGCCACCGCCGCCACCATCGCTTCCGGCGCCATGGCCGAGCGCACCCGCTATGTGGGCTATCTGTGCGGGGCGGTGGCGATCACCGGGCTGATCTACCCGTTGTTCGGCAACTGGGCCTGGAACAGCGACGGCTGGCTGGCCCGCCTGGGGTTCGTGGATTTCGCCGGCTCCACGGTGGTCCACAGCGTGGGCGGCTGGTGCGCGCTGGCCGGCATTCTGGTGGTGGGGCCCCGACTGGGCCGCTTCGACAAGCAGGGCCAGCCCCGGGAAATCCGTGGCCATAACCTGTCGTTCGTGGCGCTGGGGGGCTTTCTGCTGTGGTTCGGTTGGTTCGGCTTCAACGGCGGCTCCACGGTGGCGGCCAGCGTCGATATCGCGCTGATCAATCTCAATACCCAGCTGGCGGCCAGCGCCGGCGCTCTCGGCTCCGCGCTCTATCGGCTGGCGGCGCGGCGTCCGGTGCTGCTCACCGAGACCGTCAACGGCAGCCTGGCGGGGCTGGTGGGCATCACCGCCGGCTGCGCCACCATGAGCCCGGGGTTCGCGGTGCTCACCGGCCTGGTGGCGGGTCTGCTGGTGGGCCCCGGCGGGCGCCTGCTGCTGGCGCTGAAACTGGACGACGTGGTCTCGGCGGTACCGGTGCACGCCTTTGCCGGCGCCTGGGGCACCCTGGCGGCGGGCCTGTTCCATAGCGGCGATCTGTTCGACCCGGGGCGCATCACCGTGCAGTTGCTGGGCATCGTGGTGGCGTTCGCCTGGGCGTTCTTCGCCGCCCTGATCCTGTACATGCTGGTGTCGCTGAGCGCCGGCCTGCGTGCCCCCGCCCTGCACGAGCAGCGCGGCCTGGACGTGAGCGAACACGCCGAACTGGGCTACCCGGAGTTTTCCCAGCCGCACCTGTACGACGCGGAGGTGGCCGGCGGCCTGGAGTCCCGGCGATGACGCCGGAGGAGCGGCGCCGCCGGGCGCTGGCCACCGGTCTGGCGCCGTGGCTGGAGGCCGACCAGGTGGTCGAGGCGGTGGCCCTGTGGCAGCGCGACTTCGCCGGCCGCCCGCGCTTCTCCCTACAGGGCTACGTGAGCGAAGTGAGCCGGCGCTTCGACCTGGCCCACCGCCGCCACGACCTGCATCTGAGCCTGGTGCAGGCCATGTCCCTGGCGGACCGGCAACTGCTCGCCGACCCGCTGGCCGGCACTGGTGAAGGCGCGGACGCGGACCGTCACCCCGCCACCCGCGCTTTCCAGGCCCTGATGCAGGCCCTCTGGGACGGGCTCGGCGAGACCGAAGCCAGCACCCTGCGACTCGACCAGTCCACCGATCTTCGCCGCGCCGGTCTGCCCGGCGAGGCGCGCGGGGCGGTGGATCACTGGCTCAATCACCCGCGCGCGGATCTGGCGGCACTGGACCGCGACACCCTGCGCACGCTGCTCAACCGGAGCTACATCTTGCTGTGTGAACGCTACGGTCCGGTGCGCGCCGACCGTCTGCTGCGCGATGCCGGCGACCGGGTACGGCGGGAGCATCCGGCGCTGGGCCCGGCGCTCAATGGGCTGCTATGAGCGCAAGCGGGTTGCCAGTGGTTCCAACCGGTCATTATGCTTGCCCGTTCCAGCATAAAAAGGGCGGCTGAATGAAATTACATCACCAGATCTTTCTGGCCATGGTACTCGGCGGCGTGGCCGGGGCCTTCACGTCGGAAAGCACCGCCCTGGCCGGGGTGCCGTTACTGTCGGTCTACGACCTGCTCGGCGATCTCTTTATCAACGCGCTGAAGATGGTGGTGGTGCCCCTGATCACCACCGCCATCATCAGCGGCATGATCAATGTGGGCGACGGCGACAACCTGGGCCGCCTGGGCGCCAAGACGGTGGCGTTCTATCTGACCACCAGCCTGATCGCGGTGCTGGTGGGCCTGCTGGTGGTGAATGTGATTTCCCCGGGCATCATCGACGGCCAGCCGGCCCGCGACCTGCTGGGTCTGTCCGCGGACACCGAGCAGACCCTGCAAAGCATTGAGGGCCGGGGCGCCGCCGATTTCACCGAGATCCTGCGCCAGATGCTGCCGCCCAACCTGTTCCAGGCGGCGGCGGAAACGCAGATGCTGGGGCTGATCGTGTTCTCCCTGTTCTTCGGCTTTTTCCTGCGCACCCTGCCCGGCGCCCCCGGCGAACACCTGCGCCAGACCATCGAGGGCATCTACCGGGTGATCCTGCGCATCACCATGGTGATCATCCGCTTCGCGCCGGTGGGCGTGTTCGGTCTGATCGCGGTGACCGTGAGCCGCACCGGCCTGGACGCGGTGGAGCCGCTGGCACTGTTCTTCGTCACCGTGCTGCTGGCGCTGGGCATTCATATGTTCGTGGTCATGCCCCTGCTGATCCGGGGGCTGGCCAAACGGTCCCCCTGGCGGCATCTGCAAGCCATGACCCCCGCCCTGCTCACCGCGTTTTCGTCGGCCAGTTCCGCCGCCACCCTGCCGCTGAGCATGGAGTGCGTGGAAAAGCGCTCCGGCGTCTCCAACCGCACCGCCAGTTTCGTGTTGCCGCTGGGCGCCACCGTGAACATGGACGGCACCGCCCTGTATGAGTGCGTGGCGGCGATTTTCATCGCCCAGGCCTACGGGCTGGATCTGTCCCTGACCACCCAGTTCCTGATCGTCATCACCGCCCTGCTCACCTCCATCGGCGTGGCCAGCATTCCCGCCGCCAGCCTGGTGGCGATCACCGTGATCCTGGGTGTGATCGGCCTGCCCGCCGAAGCCATCGGCCTGATTCTGGTCACCGACCGGCTGCTGGACATGTGCCGCACCGCCGTGAACATCTGGGGGGACAGTGTCTGTGCGGTGCTGCTGGCGCGCAGCGAAGGCGAGGACCAGGTGCTGCGGGGGCCGATGCGCGAACTCAGCGTGGAACGGGACTGAATGAACGGCAAACCGGTCATGCTGATCACCGGCGCCGCCCATGGACTGGGTCGGGCGCTGGCGGAGCGAGCCATCGCCGAGCACCGGGTGGCGCTGTTCGACCGGGACCAGGCCGCCGGCCACGCCACCGCCGAGGCGCTGCGGCTGGCCGGCGGTGAAGTGCTGTTTCTGCACGGCGACGTGTCCCGGGAGCGGGATCTGCGCCAGGCCATGGAGCGGATTCAGCGACGTTGGGGCCGCCTGGACGTACTGATCAACAACGCCGGTTTAGCCGCCGCCGGACCGTTCGAGGCCCTGGACGAACAGAGCTGGGAGGCGCCCTGGCGGGTCAACGTGATGGGCGCGGTGTACGGTTGCCGGGCGGCACTGACGCTGATGAAGCGACAGGGCCACGGCCAGTTGGTGAACGTGGCCGCCCTGGCCGGTCTCACCGCGCCGCCGGGCATGGCCAGCTACGTGGCCTGCAACGCCGCCCTGATCGGTTTCAGCGAGGCCCTGGCGGCGGAGCTGTCGGTGCTCGGCATTCGCGTTTCGGTGGTCTGCCCGGACCTGTTTCCCAGCGATCTGGACCAGCGCATGGTGGGCGCCGACGCGCTCAGCCGGGCGCGCCTGCAACGGGCGCTGCGGCGGGCCCCGGACAGCGCCGGGCTGGTGGCGGAGCGGATCCTCGCCGCCCTGCCCAAGGCGCCGCTGCACGTCTTTCCCCAGCGCGAGGCGCAAAGGGCCTGGCGCCGCAAGCGCCGCCGGCCGGCGCGGTTTCTGGACGCGATGAAGGAAAAGGCGCGCCGCCTGCGGCGACACACCTAGCGACTTCAGTCGCGATCAGGCCTGGTGGTGCTCCCGGATATAACGGATGGTGTGCCGGTAATCGCCTTCCAGAGCCTGCTCGAAGCGCTCCGCGATCAGACTCTCCAGCTTGCGCCCCACCAGCGGCACCGAGGATTTCACCGCCACCCGGGTGGTCTGCACGGCCTCGTCACCGTCGGAGCGCAGCGTCATGGTGCCGCCCACCTTCACCGGCACACTGCCGAGCACGAAACGATAGTCCGCCTGATAGCCGGCCTCGGCCGGGCGCCAACGAAACTCGGTGGTCAATTCCGCTTGCTCGGGCAGGAATTTGCGGGCCACGCTCGGCACCTTGTCCAGGCGGATGGCGATCGGCTGGGCAATGCGGATCAGAAAACCGTCGCCCTGGGGCTCGAACGCCTCGAACCGGTAGTCGTCCACCTCGCCCCAGGCGAAGCGTTGTTCGAAAAACGCCTTGCTGGTCAGGATGCCGTACAGCTCTTCCACGTTCACCGGATAACGGCGCTCGACGATCTCTTCCATTTTCTCTCCTGATGAAAAGCGTCACGGTCATGGGCCGACCTGGCCGGCAACGCTACACTGACGTTTGTGCCTATGCCACTTGTACCCATGCCACTTGTACCAATGCCACTGACCCGCCCGGCAACAAGGAGATGCCATGACCACACGTCCCTACGCCCTGGTACTGTTCGGCGCCACCGGTTTCACCGGCGGACTGACCGCCCACTATCTGGCCCGCCATCTGCCCCCGGGCACGCCCTGGGCCCTGGCCGGCCGCAACCGCGCCAAACTGGAACAGGTGGCCGCCGGGCTGCCCGGCGACGCCGATACGCCGGCCCTGCTGGAGGCGGACAGCGCCGACCCCCGTGCCCTGGCGGAACTGGCCGCCGCCACCCGCGCCCTGGCCACCACCGTGGGCCCCTATATGCGCCACGGCGAACCGTTGGTGCGGGCCTGCGTGGAACAGGGCACGCATTATTGCGATCTTACCGGCGAGCCGGAGTTCGTGAATACCCTGATTCCGCGCTACCACGAAGCCGCTCAAAAGGCCGGCTGCGCCATCGTTAACTGTTGCGGATTCGATTCCATTCCCCACGACGCCGGCGCCCTGTTCACCGTGCGCGAACTGGCCCGCGCCCATGGCGGCCGGCTGACCGCGCCGGTGAGCGTGGAGGGGGCGGTGTCGTTCTCCGCCTCGTTCTCCGGTGGCACCTGGCAGTCGGCGCTGGAAGCGTTCGCGCGGCCACGGCAGAACCAGCAGCGCCTGCGCGACGCCCGGGTGCGGCTCAAACAATGGTACCCGCGTCCGGTGGGCGCGCTGTCATCCCGGCCCCATAGGGACGGCGAGCTGGGTGGCTGGCTGGCGCCCATGCCCACCATCGACCCGCTGGTGGTGCTGCGCTCCGCCAGTGCCCTGGAGGACTACGGCCCCGCCTTCCGCTACGGCCACTATCTGGTCACGCCCAGCCTGGCGAAACTGGTGGGCGGCGCCGCCGGTGTCGGCGGCCTGGTGCTGGCCGCCCAGATCGGGCCGCTGCGGCGCCGGCTGATGAAAAGCCGCCCCTCCGGCGACGGGCCGGACCCGGAAACCCGCGCCCGCTCCTGGTTTCAGGTGCGCTTTCGTGGACGTTGCGGCGACACCGAGGTGCGCTGCCGGGTGGCCGGCGGCGACCCGGGCTACGATGAAACCGCCAAGATGCTGTCGGAGACGCTGATGGGGCTGGCCCTGGACGAAGGCGCCCCGCGCCACACCGGCGTGGTGACGCCGGTGATGGCGCTGGGCGACCGCCTGATCGAGCGACTGCAAGCCGCCGGCATGGTGTTCGAGCGCGAAGCCTGATCAGCCGCCGAGAAAGGCCGCGATCTCGGTGGCCGCCGGCGCCGGATCGTCCATGTGCAGATGATGGCGACCCGGCAGCCGGCCCACGGTGACGTCCGCCAGCCAGGCGATGCGATGGTCGAAACGGCCGTCGCCGCCGAGGCCCTGGTCGCCCAGGATCAGCAGCGTGGGGGCGCGGATCGCGCGCACGAAGCCCTCCACCTGTTCCTCGGTGAGGCGCAGCGACGAGGTCAGCCGCAAGCGCGCGTCGGCGCGCCAGGTCCAGCCCCCTTCCACCGGCTCCAGGCCGCGCTCGCAAAGCAGCCGCGCGGAGGCTTCCTCCAGGCCACCCAGGGCCGGCAGCCGGGCGGCCACCGCCTGTTCCGGGTCGGCGTACACCGGTTTGCGCTTGCCCGGCAGGGTCTGCATTTGGTCAATGGCCTTGCGCAGGGTGTCCGGGGCGTCGTCGCCGGCGGTGGCCGGCGGGCCCAGGCCCTCGATCAGCACCAGCTTCTCCACCCGCTCCGGAAAGGTGCCGGCGAACAGGCAGGCCACCCCGGCGCCCATGGAGTGCCCCATTAGTACGAACCGCTCCCAGCCCAGGGCGTCGGCCACCGCCAGCACGTCGCGTACATGGTCCACGTAATGGGTGGCCTGGTGCGGCGGCCGGTGGTCGGAGTGTCCATGGCCGGCGAAGTCCAGCGCCACCATGGGATTGGGCAGCTTACCGGCCAGTGGCAGGAACGAGGCGGCGTTATCGAGCCAGCCGTGCAGAGACAGAATCGGCACGCCCTCGCCTTCCCATTGCAGCGCCGCCAGGTCCTGGCCGTAAACGTGAAAGCGGCGCTCCGCCGGCGGCTCAGAGCGCCACATCACGCTGCTCCCGATGGTCGGCGCCGAGCAGATCGTCGAGCGCCTTCAGCACCAGGGCGGCGGTGCCTTCCGGCCGCTCCAGCGGGTACATATGGCTGCCCGGCGCGAACAGCCGCGTCATGCGGTGGCGGCGGGCATGGCGGGCACCGCCCTTCTGGAACAGATCCGGCGACCGTTCGCCGGTGACCAGGACGCCGGGCACCTTGAGGCGCGGCAGCGAGGTGACACCGGTGGGTGTCTCGTTGAATACCGCCACTTCCACCTCCGGGCGAAAGCGCAGCCGCCAGCCGTCACCGTGGCGCTCCAGGCCGTGCTCCAGGTAATGCTTCAGGGAACGCGGATCAAACGCCTTGAACAAGCCGCGGGAATTGAAGTAGCTCTCCACATCGTCCCAGTTGGCCCAATAGTCCAGGCGCCCTCTGCTCTGGCGCGCCGGCGAGAAACGGTCGCCCAGCCCCACCCGTTTGGCGATACGAAAAACCAGGCCCTGGGCGCCGTTGGCCACCGGCGGGTCGAGCATCACCAGCGCCTGGAACCAGTCCGGATGGCGTTGGGCCACCCAGAACATCAGCACCGAACCCATGGAGTGGCCCAGGCCGATGATCGGTTTGGGCAGGGGCTCAAGAAAGGCTTCCAGTTCCAGGCTCAGGCTTTCCCAGTTGGCGTCCACCGGGTAGCGCGGGTCCTGGCCCAGGCACTCCACCACGCGCACGTCGTAGTAGTCCCGCAGGGGGTCGAGAAAGGTGTCGTAGCTGTGGCCGGGAACACCGTTGGCGTGGGCAAACGCCAGCACCGGCTTGGCGCCGGGCCGCAAGGCGGCGTCGTTCATGGTCTGTCTCCTCGCATCCGAGCGCGGATGATAACCTCCCCGCCGGCCAAACTCATGGATCGATTCAACCAGCGGCCATGCGGTGGTGTACAATGCGCCGCAAACGGAGGTGATATGACGCTGATTTCATTCAACATCAATGGCATTCGCGCCCGTCTCCACCAGTTGGAGACGTTGCTGGAAAAATACCGCCCGACGCTGCTGGGTCTGCAGGAAACCAAGGTGCAGGACAGCGAGTTCCCGGAACAGGCGGTGCGCGATCTGGGCTACCACCCGTACTATTTCGGGCAGAAAGGTCACTACGGCGTCGCCCTGCTCACCCGCGAACCGCTGGAAGAAGTACGCTACGGCTTCCCCGGCGACGGCGAGGATGCACAGAAGCGCATGATCATCGGCCGTTTCAACGACGCCGACGGCAAACCGGTGACGGTGCTCAACGGTTATTTTCCCCAGGGCGAAAACCGCGAGCACCCGGTCAAGTTTCCGGCCAAGGAAAAGTTCTACCAGGATCTGCAGGACTACCTGGAGCAGCACCATCGCCCGGATGAACAGCTGGCGATCATGGGCGACTTCAATATCTCCTCCACCGACCGGGACATCGGCATCGGCGAGGACAACCGCAAGCGCTGGCTGCGCGAGGGCAAAACCAGCTTCCTGCCCGAGGAACGGGAATGGTGGCAGCGGCTGGTGAATTGGGGCCTGGTGGACACCTTCCGCCACCGTTTCCCGGACACCGACGACGTGTTCTCCTGGTTCGATTATCGCTCCAAGGGCTTCGATCGGGACCCGCGCCGGGGCCTGCGCATCGACACCGTGCTGGCCACCCCGGCCCTGCTGGAACGCCTCACCGATACCGGCGTGGATTACGACATTCGTGGCATGGAACGGCCCTCGGACCACTGTCCGGTGTGGAGCCGGTTCGATAACCTGCCCTCATGAGTGTCCATGTCCACCTGAAGAAGCTGCGCCCGGGGCTCGATTCCCTGGGCTTTCTGATCGATGTGCTGATGATCGTGCTGGTGATCGTCAACCTGGCACTGATCATCTTCGACTGGGCCTTTCGGGTGGAATCGGTGCAGGCCCTGCTGCAAACCTGGGTGCCGGATTTCCACACCTTCTACAAGGAACAGATCCACGCCAATTTCTTTGAAATCGATCTGGCCTTCGTCACCGTCTATCTGACCGAATTCGTGATCCGCTGGGGCTTCGCCATCGCCCGGCGCACCTATCACCGCTGGTTCTTCTACCCGTTTGTGCATTGGTATGACCTGCTCGGCTGCATCCCGGTGGGCAGCTTCCGCTGGCTGCGGATCCTGCGCGTGGTAAGCCTGATGTTCCGGCTGCAAAAGATGGGCGTGGTGGACTTCCGCGACACCTATCCGGGCCGCACCGTGATCAAGTACTACAAGGTGCTGATGGAGGAAATCTCCGATCGGGTGGTGATCAATGTGCTGGAAGGCGCGCAGCGGGAAATCCGCACCGGCGGCCCGATGATGCACCGCATCGAACGGGAAGTGCTGGCGCCCCGGCGCGAGCAACTGGTGGATTACCTGGCCGGGCGCGTCGCCGCCGCCACCCGCCGCAGCCACGACCAGTACCGGGACCGGCTCGGCGAGTATCTGGTCTACCTGACCGACGAGGCGGTGCAGCGCACCGCCGCCGGCCGGCGTCTGGCGCAGATGCCGGTGGCCGGCCCGCGCGCCATCGCCCTGCTCGGCGACACCGTGCGCGACAGCGGCACCGCCCTGGTGGATCAACTGGTGGAGGACATCAGCTCACCGGCCAACCGGCCGCGCCTGGACGCCCTGATCGACGACATCATCAGTGCCTCCGGCGGCGGCGGTGAACAGCTCAACGAGATGGTGAAACAGACGCTGCTGGAAATTCTGGACCATGTGAAAGCCCAGGTGGCGGTGCAGCACTGGAAGGAAGACGAACAGTTCTAGCCGGGGCCGCGCATCCACAGCAGGCGGGCGCCGCCGGGGGCCGCCACCTCCACGTCCAGGGCCGCCACCGTGCCGACGCGAAAAGCCGGCCGCGCGGTGGGCTCACCGATCCAGGCGGCGGTGAGCAGGGACACCAGCGGCATGTGGCTGACCAACACCGTGTTGTCCTGCTCCGGCTGCTGAATCAGCCAATCCAGAAACGCCTGGGGCCGGGCTTCCGGCACCAGCCAGCCACAGGCTTCCTGTTCCTGGCCACCAAAGGCGCGGGCGATGCACAGGGCGGTCTGCTGGGCGCGCCGGTACGGGCTGGCGATCAGCCGTTCCATGCGTACCCCTTCCGCGCGCAGGTCCTGCCACAGCGCCATCACCTCCAGCCGACCGCGTTCGGTGAGCGGTCGTTCCGCGTCGGTGGGCGCCTGCGCCACGGCCTCGCCGTGACGGCACAGATAGACTCTCAAGCGGTTCCCCCGTGAAAGCTGAACTCCACATCGTGCTTGTGCTCGCCACTCATCAGCCGGGCGATCATGGTGTCCAGCGGCTTGCCCTCGTAGATGATCTCATAGAGCGCGGTGGCCAGGGGCATATAAACGTTCAGTTGCCGGGCCCGGGTCGCCACCAGCCGGATGGTGTTGAGGCCCTCGGCGGTCTGCCCCAGGGCATCCAGCGCCTGGTTCAGGTCCTGGCCGCTGCCCAGGGCATGGCCGAGGCGGTAGTTGCGGGACAGCGACGACGAGCAGGTGGCGATCAGGTCGCCCACCCCGGACAGTCCCAGGAAGGTAAGCGGGTTGGCGCCCAGCTCCACGGCGAAGCGGCTCATCTCCGCCAGGGCCCGGGTGAGCATGAAGCTGCGGCTGTTTTCGCCGATGCCGATGGCGGCGGCCATGCCGGACGCCACCGCGTAAATGTTCTTGAGGGCGCCGCCCAGTTCCACCCCGTAAATATCCGGATTGTCATAGACCCGGAAGTAGTCACAGCTGAGTGCTTTCTGCACGGTCTGGCAGAGCGCTTCGTCGGGGCTGGCGATCACCGTGCCGGTGAATTTGCGCTCGACGATCTCGCGGGCCAGGTTGGGGCCGCTGAGCACGCCGATGCGCGCCTGGTCCCATTCCCGTTTGAGCAGCTGGCTCATCAGCAGGAAGCCGTCTTCGTGGATGCCCTTGGTGCAACTGACCACCAGGGTGCCCTCGGCCACCTTGGGGCGGGCCTGACGCAGCACTTCCACGAAGGCGCTGGACGGCACCGCCACGAACACCAGGTCGGCGCCATCCAGTACCTCGTCCAGGCTTTCCGTGGCGTGCACCCCCTCGGGCAGGGACTGGCCCGGCAGATAGCGGGGGTTCTCCCGGTCCTCGTTGATGGCGGCGGCGGTTTCCGGGTCGCGCACCCAGAGCCGGGTACGGTGGCCGTTCTCGGCCAGGATGCTGGCCATGGCGGTGCCGAAACTGCCGCCGCCCAGGATCGCGGCGGTGTGTGGCTGATGCTGCTTCACGGGCGATGCCCCTCGAATCCGACGCGCGCCGCGCCCTGACAACGGGCCACGGCGCGCGGAAAATTTCCGGCATCATAGGACCTGCCGGAACAAAATGCGATCAGGCGCGCTCCGCCTGGGCCTGCAGCAGCCGGTTCAGGCGCCGGGCGGTGGCCGCCGGGTCCTTGGGCAGGCGGCCCTCGGCGAGCAGCGCCTGGTCCAGCAGCAGTTCCGCGATCTCATCGAAACCGGCCGGGTCCTCGATGCCCTGCAGCCGTTCCAGCAGCGGATGGCTCAGGTTCACCTCCAGGGCCGGCTTGCTCTCCGGCACCGTTTGGCCGGCGGCCTCCAGCATCTGGCGCAGCTGCGGCCCCAGTTCGTCCTCGCCGAGCACCAGGCAGGCCGGGGATTCCACCAGACGACCGGTGGGCCGTACCTCGGTGACCCGGTCGCCGAGGCTGGCGGCCAGCCGTTCGATCAGCGGGTTGTCCTGTTCGGCGGCCTTGGCCTCCTCCTCCCGGTCGTCCATGTCGAGCTGACCACGGGCGGCGTTGACCAGCTTTCTGCCCTGGTACTCGTCCAGGTAGTTGACCATCCACTCGTCCACCCGGCCGGTGAGCAGCAACACCTCACGGCCCTTCTTGCGGAACACCTCCAGATGGGGGCTGTTGCGCGCCGCGTCCAGATTGTCGGCGAGCAGGTAGTAGATTTTGTCCTGGCCCTCGCCGGCCCGCTCCAGGTAGCGGTCCAGGGAGACCGCGCCGGGGGTGGTGTCCTCGGTGGACGGGAAACGCAGCAGCGCGGCGATCGCTTCCCGGTTGTCCGGGTCCTCGCCGATGCCCTCTTTCAGCACTTCGCCGAACTGGGCCCAGAAGGTGGCGTATTGCTCATCGTCGTTGCCCAGTTTCTTGAGCATCTGCAGCACCCGCTTGGTGAGCGCGGCGCGGATCTTGCGCACCGGGCCGTAGTCCTGCAGCAGTTCGCGGCTCACGTTGAGCGGCAGGTTGGGCGCGTCGATCACGCCCTTGATAAAGCGCAGGTACATGGGCAGGAACTGTTCCGCGTCGTCCATGATGAACACGCGTTGCACGTACAACTTGAGCCCGCGGCTCGCTTCCCGGTGGTACAGATCAAAGGGCGCCCGGGCCGGTACGTACAGCAGGCTGGTGTATTCCAGCGCCCCCTCCACCTTGTTGTGGCTCCAGGTCAGGGCGTCCTGGAAATCGTGGCTGATGTGGCGGTAGAAATTCTGGTATTCCTCGTCGCTGACCTCGCTGCGCGGGCGCTGCCAAAGGGCGGTGGCGGAGTTGATGGTCTGCCATTCGCTTTCGCCCTGCTCGCCGTCCTCGCCGGTTTTCGCTTCGCTGGCCATGAGGATCGGGAACGCCACATGGTCGGAGTACTGCTGCACCACCGAGCGCACCTTGCCGGCGTCCAGAAACTCGCGGGCGTCCTCGCGCAGATGCAGCACCACGGCGGTGCCGCGCTGCTCGCGGGTCACCGTTTCCACGGTGAACTCACCCTGGCCGTCGCTCTCCCAGCGCACGCCCTGCTCCGCCGGCTCGCCGGCCCGGCGGCTGAACACTTCCACCCGATCGGCGACGATAAAGGCGGAATAGAACCCGACCCCGAACTGACCGATCAGCTGGGCGTCTTTTTTGCGGTCGCCGGTGAGGCTGGCCAGGAATTTCTCGGTGCCGGAGCGGGCGATGGTGCCCAGGTTGTCCACCGCGTCCTCGCGGGACATGCCGATGCCATTATCGGCGATGGTGAGGGTGCCGGCGTCCGGGTTCACCGTGAGCCGGATCCAGGGCGCCGGATCGTTTTCCATCAGGCTGTCGTCGTCGAGCGCCTGGAAGCGCAGTTTGTCGCAGGCATCGGAGGCATTGGAAATCAGCTCACGCAGGAAGATTTCCCGGTTGCTGTAGAGGGAATGCACCATCAGGTGCAGCAGGCGGGATACTTCCGCCTGGAAACCACGGGTTTCGCGGTCCTGACTCATCGTTTTGTTCTCCACCAGAAATCAGTGTGTACGGCTGGCTGCAAAGATTGGCCCGCGGCGCCGGATTTCAAGAGTCGCCGACCAGATCGGCCAGGGCGTCTTCCAGCCGCGGGTAACGGAAACTGAAGCCCTGGTCCTCCAGGCGCCGGGGGTAGACCCGCTGACCGCCCAGCAGCATGCCGGACAGCTCGCCCAGGGCCAGCTTGAGCAGCGGCGCCGGGGCCACCCAGGGGGCGGGCCGGTGCACGGCGGCGGCCAGGGCCCGGTGGAAATGCCGCTGGGTCACGGGGTGCGGCGCGGTGGCGTTGAACACGCCCTCCACCGCCGGGTTCTCCAGGGCGCGCAGCAGGATGGTGGTCATGTCGTGCAGGTGGATCCAGCTCAGCCACTGGGCGCCGTTGCCCAGCCGGGCGCCCAGCCCCAGCCGGTAGACCGGCAGCAGCTTGGCGAGCATGCCGCCGTCGCGGCCCAGCACCACCCCGGTACGGATCAGGCACAGGCGCATCTCCAGGCGCTGGGCCTCGCGGGCGGTTTGTTCCCAGGTATCGCAGAGCCGGTAGCCGAAATCCTTGCGGCGGGCGGAACTGTGCTCGGTGAGCTCGGCGTCGCCGGCGTCGCCGTAGAAGCCCACCGCGGAACCGCTGACCAGCACCGGCGGGGTGTGCTCCAGCCGCCGGCAAAGGGACACCACCGCCCGGGTGGTGTGGATGCGCGACGCCATCAGGCGGTCCTTGCGCGGCGCCGTCCAGCGGCCGGCGAACAGGTTCTCGCCGGCCAGATTGACGATACCGCCCAGGATCTCGCCCCGGTCGATCTCGTCCAGGGAGGCCACCACCCGGGTGTCCGGCGGCAACAGCGGGCGGGCCCGGGCCGGGCGGCGGCTCAGCACCACCGGTTGGTGGCCCTGACGGACCAATCGGGCGCACAGCGCGCTGCCGATAAAGCCGCTGCCGCCGGTGACCAGAACCTTCATGGCGTCTCCTTGAGGGTCTCGATGTCCTCGATGGGGAAGAAGTACTCCATACTGCCCGCTCCCATCGGCACCGCCAAGGTCAGCCGCCGCTGATCCAGCGCCCGCAATATTCCCTGGCGACGCTCGCCGCTGGTCAGGGTGACCGTGACCCGGCGGCCGATCCACTGTTCGGCGCCGGCCAGGGTGGCCGGGCCGTCGGCGCCGTCACTGTCCGGGGACACCGGGTCGCCCTCGCCCACCGGTTCGTCGTGCGGCGCCACCAGCCGGGTGCCGTCGCCGAGGCGCACCGCCGCCACCCGCTCCGCCGCCAGGGTCAGCTCCACCTGCCCGGCGCCGATCCGGCGGCTCAGCCACAACCGGTCCTCGGCCACCCGGACCAGTTGCCCGTCATGGGTCTGCCCGCCCGCTTCGATCACCGTCACCGACTCACCGATGTGCGCGGAAAGCTCGTCAAAGCGGGCCAGCCGGCGCTCCGTCGACGGTGCCGAGCGGTCCGGGGAAGTGGCGCCGGCACCGCCGGAATCGGCGGCCTCGCCGCTCTGATCGTCGAGCACCTGGCGGTCCAGGGTCCCGGGGGTCACCGCCCAGCCCGCCGGGCTTTCTTCCAGGGTCATACGGCGCCGCTCCACGGTGCCGCCGCGCAGCACCACCCGGGCCTGCACCTGGCCGTGGCCGTCGGCGCGACGCAGATTGACGTTTTCCACCACCACCCGCTCCACCGCGCCATCGGGATACTGGGTGCGCAGGTACTGCCGGGCCACCCAGGCCAGGGTGTCCGGATGGTCGAAGAACAGATCCACGGCGCCGTCCCGGTAGCGCAGGTGATCGGCGTGGGCGGTGAAGTTGCCCACCAGATAGCTCTGCCGGGCGTCCGGCAGCAGCAGTTGCAGGGTGCCGCTGAAGCGGCCCTCGCCGAGGGGCGCCAGGGCCAGCTCCAGCCGGTAACCACCGTGGAAGATACGGGTCTCCGGATAGCGACGGCCCTCCGGGGTCCAGGACAGATGCAGCGCCGGGCCGTCGGTCTGGCCCGGGTCCACCAGCAGGGTGCGACGCTCGTCGATGTCTTCCCCCTGCCAGCCCAGCAGAACGCTCAGCGAGCGTTCGGGAAGAAAACCCTCCCCTTCCTGCACGCTCAGCACGCCATTGATCAGCGTCACCCGGGCGGTGGGATCCAGTGCGGTGCCGTGCAGGCGCCCGCTCAGCGGCCGGCCCTCGCCCCGGGCGATCAACAGGCTGGCCTGGGGGGATTGCACGAAGGCGCTGGCCGACGTCTCCTTGGCGCCGCGCAATACCTGCCCCGGCGCCACCGCCGGCGCCAGCACCACCCGCTGCAGATAGAACAGGCCGGCGCCGCTGAGCAGGCACACCAGCCCCAACACCCGCAGCAGTGCCAGCAGGCCGTAGCTGTCCCAGTGCCCCTGAACCTGGCGCCAGCCGGCCAGCGGCAGCAGAAACAGCAGCGTACTGTGGCCCTGGGACGCGGCCCGTCTGACCAGCCCCGCCGTGGCCATGATCAACAGGCTGAGGCCGACCACGATAAGCCATTCGGACATGTTGTTCTGTTCTCCCCACTGCGCCCGGCGACGCTCCCGGCCCAGCTTACAAAGGGCAACGGGCGCAATCCACCGTTTCACCGGCCGTCGGCCGCCCCCGCGCGCCGGGCTTTGACGGCGGTCACAATGGCGCCGGCCACGGGCGGCGCGGGCCGGCGCACGGGCGTGACCGGAGCCGCTTTTCCAGTCATCGGATTTCATCAAAAAAGGCTTGTCTGGACGAAAATCAGACGTTATATAGGCGCTGAGGTGATCAGGAAAACGACCGGCGACGAAGGCACTCAGCACCGCGCCGTCCGGTTCGGCTCCTTGGCACCCGGTTGTTTGAGGCCGTTCCCCCATTTCCCGAAGGAGGCGACCATGAGTAACCGACGCGCTGAGACAGACTATGAGTCGGATGAACTACTGATGAATGATGACTATGAAGTGGATGACGACCTGGAAGAGGATGTCCAGGAGGAAAAGGCGACCCGTGCCCGCGGTTTCAATATGGACATGCGCCATCGCATCGAGGATCGGTTGGAGGAACGTCGTCTCAAGCGCGAGCTGAACGACTACGATTTCTTCGGGCTGGAGGATGACGAGGACGTGTTGCACTGACGGTTTCCTGAAAGCATCAGTGGCGCTCACCCGCCGCTGATGCTGAAAATGTCGCCCGGGGCCCGGCGTCTCCGAGCGATACCCGGTTTACGCTGCCACGCCGCCGTCTTTTTTTCTTTATCGCCAACGGCCCGACCCGAGGAACACCGGCGGGCAAGCATTGCGCTGCCCGCCCTGGTCACTTAACGTTGTGCATTCCGACCCCGATACGAACCCGCCGCCTTGCGACACCGTTATAATTGGAACGACATCACCTATTTTCTCGCCGTGGCCCGGGAACGCAGTCTGGTGCGGGCGGCGGAGAAATTGCGTGTCGACCACACCACGGTGAGCCGGCGCATTCGTGAGCTGGAAACGCGCCTCAACGCCAGCCTGTTCACGCGCAGTAAAACCGGCTTCAAGCTGACCGAAACCGGCTACCGTTTGTTGCGCTACGCGGAAGGGATGGAGGCTCAGGCCAACGCCATCGCCGAGGAAATCGGCATTACCGGCGCCGACGCCAGCGGTTCGGTGCGCATCGCCACCATGGAAGGGTTGGGCAGCTTCTATCTGACCCAGTGTCTGCCGGACCTGCGGAGCCGCCATCCATCGATCCAGATCGATCTGATCACCGACTCCCTGCTGTTGGATCTCAGCCGCCGCGAGGCCGACCTGTTCGTCACCTTTTCCAAACCCACCGGGCGCAGGTTATCGATCCGCAAGATCGGGGAGTTCAAGGTGTCGCTGTTCGCCGCGCGCGACTATCTGGACCGGCAGGGCATGCCCACCAGCATCGCCGCCCTGAACGACCATGTCTTTATCGACTTCATCGACGAACTGGTACAGGTCAGCGAGAATCGCTGGCTGTCCGATATTTTCCGGCCCCACCATCTGGCGTTCCGATCAACCAGTCTGGTGGCCCAGTACATGAGCGTTTGCAATGGCCTGGGCATCGCCATGCTCCCCTCGTTCATCGCCGCCGGTAACCGCGACCTGGTACCGATTCTGCCCAAGCTGTTCGCGGTTCGGGATATCTGGCTCTCCGCCCACGAGGATTTTCTTCACGTGGCACGCATCAAGGCGGTCATGGCCTTCCTTGAAAGCCGGGTGAATCAGGACAAGGACCTGCTTATGCCCGGTGTCGCCCCCGGTACGCCCTGACCAAGACAACCTCCCCCGTCCCACCTGACGATCCAGCCGGTCCCGATCTGGCCGGCGTTTTGCATATTAACATTTGAGGTGAACCACAGGTTGCGCCAAACGCACCGTCGCGGCCATCTGTGCATTTTTACAGGTTCATCTGCAACATTCGCCATTTAAATATGTAATTGCAACCTATAGCGTTCTTACCAGGCCGCCACGCACCTATTCCGGCGTCCCCCATGAGAAGACAGGCAACCGATATGGCAATGAAATTCCCTTCCTTCCCGGGCCCCCGTTCCCGACAGCTGCTTCGCCCCGCCGTGGGACCGGCGCTGTTGTTGCTGATCTGGTGGCTGGCCTTCGCCGGCGATCTGGTGACCAACGACCTGCTGCCTTCACCCTTCGCGACCCTGGCGGACACCGGCGTGGCCATTGCCCACGGCGACATGGTGCACGACTTCACCCAGACGCTGATTCGGGTGTGCTACTCCATCGGCATCGCCATCGTGCTGGGCCTGCCCATCGGCATCGTGCTGGGATCCAACAAAAAGCTCTACCAGTCCGTGGAATTCCTGGTCGACTTCTTCCGTTCCATGCCGGCCACCGCCATGTTCCCCCTGTTTCTGCTGCTGTTCGGCCTCGGCGATATCGCCAAGATCGCCGTGGCGGCGTTCGCCGCCTGCCTGGTGATCATTTTCAATGTGGCCTATGGGGTCATGAACGCACGTCAGACCCGTATTCAGGCAGCGCGCTCCATGGGTGCATCGACGGGCCGTATTTTTCTCGACGTCATCTTCTTTGAAACCCTGCCGCAAACCTTTGTCGGCCTGCGCAACAGCGTTTCCATCGCCCTGGTGGTCATCATCGTCGCGGAAATGTTCATCGGCGCCGTGGACGGGCTGGGGCATCGCATCATCGACGCACAGATTTCCTACCAACTGACCGACATGTACGGCTCGATCCTGATCGCCGGCGCCATGGGCTACGGACTTAATCTGGCGTTGCTGCTGATTGAGCGAGCCGTGGTGCACTGGTCGGGCCGCTGATCCTTATTGAAGAACCCCACGCCAACCATCTGGAGAATCCGGACCATGAACAAGCTTCTTGTTATAGCCACCTCCTCCGTCCTTGCCCTGCTCGCGGCGAACGCCCAGGCCGCCTGCGACAAGATGGAGAAAGTCACCGCGGCCTGGCTGCCGATCATGCAGACCACCGCTTACTACGTGGCGTTGGAAGAGGGCCTGTTTGAGAAGGCCTGCATCGACATCGACTCCCAGAAAATGGAATCGCCCAACCACATCATTGATGCGCTGGTGGGCGGACGTGCCGACTTCGGTCCTCCCGGCGCGGCGGCCGGCATCGCCATGCTGGCCGAATCCAGGTTTCCCGGCACCTTCAAGGTGTTCGGTCTGCAGGGCGGCGGTATCGCCGTCAACCGCATCAATGACGGCCTGATCGTGGCCCCGGATAGCGACATCAGCGGCTTCGCCGACCTGAAAGGCAAAAGCCTGGGCCATGTTCCCGGTATCCAATGGCGCACCATCTCCCGGCATATGGTCAGGGCGGCCGGCCTCGACCCGGACAAGGACGTGCAACTGACGGATCTGGCCGTGGCCATGCAGGTTCCGGCCGTGGCCGGCGGCAGCGTGGACGCCACCCTTTCGCTCGAGCCGGTGGGCTCCATCGCGGTGGCCTCCGGGAAAGCAAAACGCGCCGTGACCAATCCGGTGGCGTCGGTGATCGCCGACCCCTTCTATTCCGGTGCCGCGGTCCTCACCACCCGGTTTATCGAACAACGTCCGGAAGTGGCCCGCAAGGTGGTCGAAGTGATTGATCAGGCCACCGATCTGGTCAACGCGGACTTCGATAAGTACAAGGCGATTCTGCCGAAGTACACCGCCATCCGGGATTCGCAATTGGATCTTCTCGCTCAACCCTATCTGCGCCCCTTCCACGACCTCAACGAAACGGACCTGAATTCCTACCAGGCCTTTGTTGATGTGTTCGTTCAGGAAGGCGTGCTCAAGGAGCCCATGGATATTCGCGAAAAGATGCTCAAGCCGGCGGACCTGGCGGGCAAACCGTGAGCGGATCGGTCGCCATGAACAATCCATCAAGCGCCCCGGGGCAATCGCCCGGGCGCCGTAAGCTGATCACCATCGAGGGTCTGCGCAAATCGTTCGGCGCCGCCACCGTCTACGACGGTCTGGACCTGACCCTGCCCCAGGGACAGTTCATCTCGATCTTCGGCCCCAACGGCTGCGGCAAAAGCACGCTGATCAATATGATCTCCGGCCTTTTACCCATGGACGCCGGCCGGGTGTTGTACGACGGCCAGACCATCCGTGAGACCCGTATTTCGTATGTGTTCCAGAACTATCGGGAAGCCCTGTTCCCCTGGCTGAGGGCCATCGACAACATTCACTATCCCCTCAAGGTCATGAGGATGGGAAAGCGCCAGCGCGATGAGCGGGTCGAGAAGCTGCTGGCGGAGTTCGATATTCGCATCGATCTCAATGCCTATCCCTATCAGCTTTCCGGCGGCCAGCAGCAGACCGTGTCGATTCTGCGCGCCCTGGTGACCAATCCGGAAATTCTGTTCCTCGATGAGCCGTTTTCCGCCCTCGACTACGAAATGACGCTGTTCATGCGCGAGCAGATTCAGAAGATCTATATGAAGACCGGCACCACCACTTTGCTGGTGTCCCATGACCTCGAGGAAGCGATCCAGCTTTCCGACAAGGTGATCCTGCTGACCCGCCGCCCCACCCAGGTGGCGGAGATCGTCGACATCAATCTGCCCTGGCCCCGCACCACCGCGCTGACCACGGACCCCGCCTTTGTCGACCTGAAGCGCCACTGCCTGGACGTGTTCTGGCGCGAGGTATCAAGTGCCCCTCAACAAGCCCCTTCGAAGCGGAGAGAAACACAATGAGTAAAGGCTGCTTTCGCGCCGCCGCGGTCCAGACCCTGGCGGTCCTCGGCGACTATAAAAGCAATATTGAAATCGCCACGCACTATGTGGAAGAGGCGGTCCGGCAAGGCGCGGAGTTGATCGTCTTCCCGGAGTGCATGGACACCGGCTATCTGTTCGACAGCGCGGAGCACGCCCGGGAACTGGCGGAAACCGTGACCGATGGCCCCTTTGTTTCGGCGCTTTCATCGCTGGCCAGGGAACATGGTGTCTATATCGCCAGCGGCATCACCGAATGGGATCCGGTCAGTGAGCGCGTGTTCAATTCCGGCGTGATGTTTGACCGCCAGGGAGAACTGGTCTGCCACTACCAAAAACAGTTTCTCGCCACCCACGACCAGAACTGGTTCGAGTTCGGCGAGCGCGGCTGTCCGGTGGTGGACACCGACCTGGGCCGTATCGGCCTGTTGATCTGCTTCGATGGGCGCATTCCGGAGATTTTCCGGTCCATGGCTCTGCAAGGCGCTGAAATCATCGTCGACATGGCCAATTTCTTCACCATGGACCAGGCCGATGTCTGGGGCCCCGCTCGAGCTTACGAAAACGGGCTCTGGCTGGTGGCCGCCACCAAAGCCGGCTACGAACGATCAATCTACTACCCCGGCGGCAGCATGATCGCCGACCCGAATGGCCGTGTGGTTTCCAAGGTGCCCTACGACACCCATGGCCTGGCGGTCGCCACCATTGAACCGTCCGCCGCCCGTAACAAGGCGATCTACAGCCGCAACGATAAAATCGCCGACCGCCGTCCCGATACCTATGGGCGCATGACCCTGCCGTATGCGGAATCATCGGTGGCCAGGCTCGCCGAAACGCCGATCGTGCCCTCCAAGGCCACCAGTAAGGTGGCCGCGGTGCAGATGCACGTCACCCGCCCGGGCCGTAACGGTGACACCGCGTCGTTGCGGGACACCCTGGATATGGTCAGCCATGGCGCCAAGCTGGGCATCAATGTCATGGTGCTGCCGGAATACGCGCTCTGTGAGCAGTGGCTGCCCACCGCTGAGCATGCGCGGCTGCTGGCCGACCAAACCGATGCCGCGATCAAGGCCATCGGCGCCATCACCACGGCCTACGGCTGCATGGTCGCCCTGCCCACCGTGGAACGGGAGGGCGACAGGCTCTATTCCACCACCTTCTTGATTGGCACCGATGGCCAGGTGGCCGGGAAGTATCGCAAGGTGCATTTAAGTGCCGAGGAACGCGAGTGGGCCGAGCCCGGCACTGACTACCCGGTGTTCGAGACCCGGTTCGGGCGCCTGGGCATCATGGCCGGCTACGACGCCCTCTTTCCGGAATCCTCGCGCTGCCTGGCCATCGACGGCGCCGACATTATTCTCTGGCCGGCCAGTCTGCGCGAGCCCCAGGAACGGGAGCTTATCGCCATTCCGCGGGCCGAGGACAACCGGGTGGTGGTGGTACTGGCCAATCGCTGTGACAGCCCCTACCCCGGCGGCAGTCTGGTCATCCCGGCCACCGGCTTTCCGCTGTGGGATATCAATCAGGTGGCGCCCCGGGTCGGCAAACTCGGCGTGGTGATGCCCATGCACGTCGACCTGGCGGTGTGCCGGCAAAAGCAGATGATTCCCAAAGTGGACATGTTCGCCAATCGGTTGGTGGAAACCTATGGCCCAATCGTGGCCGGTGCCTGACAACCCGGGCTTTGATACTCGCGGCAAGCATCTCCGCCCACAAAAAAAGCCCGCCGGATGGCGGGCTTTTTTATGGTGAGGAAGGTGCTGACTTACCAGCCAGTGGCCTTCTTCACGCCCTCGCCGATTTCGGCGGGGTTACGGACGGTGACCACACCGGCCGCTTCCAGGGCGGCGAACTTCTCGTCCGCGGTGCCCTTGCCACCGGCGATGATCGCGCCGGCGTGGCCCATGCGTTTGCCCGGGGGCGCGGTGACACCGGCGATGTAGCTGACCACCGGCTTGGTCACGTGCTCCTTGATGTAGGCCGCCGCTTCATCTTCCGCGGTACCGCCGATCTCACCCACCATGACGATGGCTTCGGTCTGCGGATCGTTCTGGAACATTTCCAGCGCGTCGATGAAGGTGGTGCCCGGGATCGGGTCGCCGCCGATACCGATGCAGGTGGACTGACCGTAACCCAGTTTGGTGGTCTGGTTGACCGCCTCGTAGGTCAGGGTGCCGGAGCGGGACACGATGCCCACCTTGCCCGGCTTGTGAATGTGACCGGGCATGATGCCGATCTTGCATTCACCGGGGGTGATCACACCGGGGCAGTTCGGGCCGATGAGGCGCACATTGCCCTTGCGGACGATGTATTCCTTCACGTACAGCATGTCCAGGGCGGGAATGCCCTCGGTGATGCAGACGATCAGCTCGATGCCGGCGTCGGCGGCCTCGATGATGGAGTCCTTGCAAAACGCCGCCGGTACGTAGATCACGGAAGCGGTGGCGCCGGTTTCCTTGACCGCGTCGGCCACGGTGTTGAAGACCGGCAGGCCCAGATGGGTCTGGCCGCCCTTGCCCGGGGTCACGCCGCCGACCATCTTGGTACCGTACTCAATGGCCTGTTCGGAGTGGAAGGTGCCCTGGCTGCCGGTGAAACCCTGGCAGATCACCTTGGTGTTCTTGTCGATCAATACGCTCATTTGGCACCTCCCGCGGCTTTCACCACCTGTTCGGCGGCGTCGTCAAAACTCTTGGCGGCAATGATGTTCATGCCGCTGTCGGCCAGCTTCTTGGCGCCCAGTTCGGCGTTGTTGCCTTCCAGACGCACCACCACCGGCACTTCGACGCCCACTTCTTCCACGGCGCCGATGATGCCTTCGGCGATCAGGTCACAACGGACGATACCGCCGAAGATGTTGACCAGAACCGCTTGCACCTGGTCGTCGGAGAGGATGATCTTGAACGCTTCGGTGACGCGCTCCTTGGTGGCGCCACCGCCCACGTCCAGGAAGTTGGCGGGCTGGCCGCCTTTCAGCTTGACCAGGTCCATCGTGCCCATGGCCAGGCCGGCGCCGTTGACCATGCAACCGATGTTGCCTTCCAGAGCCACGTAGTTCAGTTCCCACTCGGCGGCGCGACGCTCGCGCTCGTCTTCCTGGGAGGGGTCTTCCAGAGCCTTGATGTCCGGGTGACGGAACAGCGCGCTGCCGTCCACGTTGATCTTGGCGTCCAGGCAGTGCAGATCGCCCTGCTCGGTGATCACCAGCGGGTTCACTTCGATCAGCGCCAGGTCTTTATCGTCGAACAGTTTGGCCAGACCGGTGAAGATCTTGGCGAACTGACCGACCTGCTTGCCTTCCAGGCCCAGCTGGAACGCGATCTGACGGGCCTGGTAGGGCTGCGCGCCGACCAGCGGGTCCACTTCCGCCTTGAGAATTTTTTCCGGGGTTTCCTCGGCGACTTTCTCGATTTCCACGCCGCCCTCGGTGGACGCCATGAACACCACCCGGCGGGTGGCGCGGTCGAGTACCGCGCTCAGGTACAGTTCCCGGGCGATGTCGGTGCAGGTTTCCACCAGGATCTTGGAGACCGGCTGACCGTGCTCATCGGTCTGGAACGTGACCAGACGCTGGCCCAGCCATTTCTTGGCGAATTCCGCCGCTTCCTCGGGGCTGTCGACCAGCTTCACACCGCCGGCCTTACCACGGCCACCAGCGTGTACCTGGGCCTTGACGACCCATTTGTCGCCACCGATTTCCTTCGCCTTGGCGGCCACCTCTTCAGGGGTGTCGCAGGCGAATCCCTTGGAAACCGGCAGGCCGTAATCAGCAAACAGCTGTTTAGACTGATACTCGTGGAGATTCATGCCTTAACTTCCATCAAATGTCTGTGGATAGCGCTCCCGGCGCAAAATCGGGGCCGCGCCGGGCCCCGACCGGATCAGGGCCCGTGCACGCGGGCCTTACTTCTTGCGGCGGCGTTGCGCTACGTGAATGGCTTTGTAGTCCGCGGCCAGAGCGGCCTCGTGGACGGTCTCGGAGAGGCTCGGGTGGCCGAATACCATGAGCTGCAGATCCTCGATGCTGGCGCCGAATTCCATCGCCACCACACCTTGTTGAATCAGCTCGGAAGCCTGCGGGCCGAGCACATGCATGCCCAGCACGCGGTCGGTCTTCTCGTCCACCACGAACTTCACCAGCCCGGCCGGTTCGCCGGCGGCCAGCGCACGGCCATTGGCGGCGAAGGGCACGGCACCGATCTTGTACGGTTCGCCGGATTCCTTCACCTCTTCCTCGGTTTTACCCACCCAGGCCACTTCCGGATGGGTATAAATGACGCCGGGCACGGCATCGTAATTCACCTGGGTATGTTCCCCGGCGATCACTTCCGCCACCATCACGCCCTCTTCGATGGCCTTGTGAGCCAGGGCGGGACCGCGCACCAGATCGCCGATGGCGTAAACGCCGGGCACATCGGTGCGGCACTGGTTGTCCACGTAAATGAAATTACGCTCGTCCAGGGTGACACCGGCGTCCTGGCTGAGCAGGCCCTCGGTGTACGGACGGCGGCCCACCGCCACGATCAAACGATCGAAGGTTTCCTCGTGCTCTCCGTCTTTATCTGTATAGGTGACGCGCACGGAGTTCTTGTTTTTCTTGGACGCAGTGACCCGGGCACCGAGCTTGATGTCGAGTCCCTGCTTGGTAAACAGTTTCTGGGCTTCCTTGGAGATCTGCTTGTCCACCGCCGGCAGGAAGGTATCGACCGCTTCCAGCACGGTCACTTCGCTGCCCAGGCGCGACCAGACGCTGCCCAGTTCCAGGCCGATGATACCGGCGCCGATCACGCCCAGTTTCTTGGGCACGGAATCGAATTCCAGGGCACCGGTGGAATCAACGATGATCTTCTGGTCCACCTCGGCGGGGGGAATCTCCACCGGCACGGAGCCGGCGGCGAGAATCACGTTGTCCGCTTCCAGGGTCTGCTCGTCGCCCTCGTTGGGGGTGAACACCACCTGCTTGTTGGCCTTGAGCTGGCCGGAACCCTGCAGCCAGGTCACCTTGTTGGCCTGGAACAGGGACGCCACGCCACCGGTGAGCTGCAGGACCACTTTGTCCTTGCGCTCCTGCATGGCCTTCACGTCGATGTCCAGCTTGCCCACCTTGATGCCGTGATCGGCGAAGGCGCCTTCGGCTTCGTGGTACTTCCAGGACGAATCCAGCAGCGCCTTGGACGGAATGCAGCCCACGTTCAGGCAGGTGCCGCCCAGGGCCGGCTTGCCCTGCTTGTTGATGCGCTTTTCGATGCAGGCGGTTTTGTAACCGAGCTGCGCGGCGCGGATCGCGGCCACGTAGCCGCCCGGTCCACCGCCGATGACGATGACGTCGTATTTGTCACTCATAACCTATCCCTTTGTTCAGATGTCCAGCAGCAGACGGGCCGGATCCTCGATGAAGTTCTTCACGGTGACCAGGAACTGCACCGCTTGCTTGCCGTCGATCAGGCGGTGGTCATAGGACAGCGCCAGATACATCATCGGCAGAATCTCCACCTTGCCGTCCACGGCCATGGGCCGTTCCTGGATCTTGTGCATGCCCAGGATGGCGGTCTGCGGCGGATTGAGAATCGGCATGGACATCAGCGAGCCGAACACCCCGCCGTTGGAGATGGTGAAGGTGCCGCCGGTCATCTCGTCGATGGACAGCTTGCCCTTCTGGGCTTTCTGGCCGTAGTCGATGATCTGGGACTCCACTTCCGCCAGACCCTTCTGGTCGGCGTCGCGCACCACCGGTACCACCAGGCCGCGCTCGGTGGACACCGCCACGCCCACGTCGTAGTAACCGTGGTAGACCACGTCGTCACCGTCGATGGAGGCGTTCACTTCCGGGTAGCGCTTGAGCGCTTCCACGCAGGCGCGGGTAAAGAAGCCCATGAAGCCCAGACGCACGCCGTGGGCCTTCTCGAAGGCGTCCTTGTAGTTCTTGCGCATGTCCATGATCGGCTTCATGTTGACCTCGTTGAAGGTGGTCAACATGGCCGCGTTCTGCTGGGCGGACACCAGCCGCTCGGCGATGCGCTTGCGCAGACGGGTCATCGGCACGCGGCGCTCTTCGCGCTCGCCGGGCTCCGCCTCGGGGATCGGCGCCGCTTTCGATTCGGAAGAAGAGGACGCCGGCTTCTCCTGGCGGTTGGCCAGGGCCTTCTCCACGTCTTCCTTGGTGATGCGGCCGTCGCGGCCGGTGCCTTTCACGTCACCGGCGGACAGACCGTGCTCGCTCATCATCTTGCGCGCGGCCGGGCCGGCCTGGGCGTCGTCGTCACCGCCCCCGGCGTCGGCGGGCTCGCTCTTGGCTTCCGCCTTCTGCTGGTCGGCTTTGGCGTCGTCCTTGCCGTCGTCCTTGCTCTCTTCCTGCTTGGCGTCACCGCCGCCGGCGCCGCTGCCGGCTTCCAGGGAGCCCAGGACTTCCTGGCTTTCCACGGTGTCGCCTTCGTCCTTGAGGATCTTGCCCACCACGCCGTCGCTGGGGGCCACTACCTCGAGGACCACCTTGTCGGTTTCGATGTCCACCAGCAGCTCGTCACGTTTGACCGCCTCGCCTTCTTTCTTGTGCCAGGTGGCCACGGTGCCGTCCGCCACGGATTCCGGAAACTGTGGGGCTTTGATTTCTGTCGCCATGCTGATTCCTTAAACCCTTTTCGGTTCGCTTTCGCTCATTTGATCTGGAATGCGTCTTCGACCAGACGCTGCTGCTGTTCAACGTGCAGGGACATGGAGCCCGCCGCCGGTGCCGCCGCCATGTCGCGGCCGGCGTAGTGCACCGGGAGGTTGTCCTTGACCGCCCGCGCCACGCGCAGGAAGTGATGCTGGGAGCTGAACCAGGCGCCCTGGTTCATGGGCTCTTCCTGGCACCAGACCAGGGTCTCCAGGTTCGGGTAGCTCTCCAGAATCTCGGTGAGACGTTTCTCCGGGAACGGATAGAGCTGCTCGATACGCACCACGGCGGTGTCGTTGAGGTCGTCGCTTTCGCGCTTCTCCAGCAGGTCGTAGTAGACCTTGCCGGCGCACATGACCACCCGCTTGACGGCCTTGCGGTCAAACTCCGGCTGCTCGTCGATCACGGTCTGGAAGCGACCCTCGGCCAGATCCTCCAGGGAGGACGTGGCGCGCTTGTGACGCAGCAGGCTCTTCGGCGTCATCACCACCAGCGGCTTGCGCAGCGGGCGGACCGCCTGACGGCGCAGCAGATGGAAAATCTGCGCCGGCGTGGTCGGCACGCACACCTGCATGTTGTGCTCGGCGCACAGTTGCAGGAAGCGCTCCAGACGCGCGGAAGAGTGCTCCGGGCCCTGCCCTTCGTAACCGTGCGGCAGCAGCATGGTCAGGCCGCACAGACGGCCCCACTTGGCTTCACCGGAAGAGATGAACTGGTCGATCACCACCTGGGCGCCGTTGACGAAATCGCCGAACTGGGCTTCCCACAGGATCAGCGCCTTGGGCGTGGTGGTGGCGTAGCCGTATTCGAACGCCAGCACCGCTTCCTCGGACAGCAGGGAATCGTAGATGTCCATGCGCGGCTGGTCCTCATAGAGGTGCTCCAGCGGCACATAGTTGTCGCCGTTCTTCTGGTTGTGAATCACCGCGTGCCGGTGGGAGAAGGTGCCCCGGCCGGAGTCCTGGCCGGTGAGGCGCACCATGTAACCCTGGTCCAGCAGCGTGGCATAGGCCAGGGTCTCGCCGTAGCCCCAGTTCAGGGACATGGCGCCGGCGGTCATCTTGCGGCGGTCTTCCAGGATCTTCTTGACCTGACGCTGGGTGACCACGCCCTCGGGCAGGGTCTCCAGGCGGCTGGCCAGATCCTGAAGTTTCTTCAGCGGGTAACCGGTGTCCCAGTCGTCCTCGACCTGATGGCCGATGAACGGGGACCAGTCCACGAACAGGGCCTTGTTGGGCTCGCGCACCAGGGCCTTGACCACGTGGTTGCCCTCGTCGAGGGCGTCCCGGTAGTCGTCGACCATCTTCTGGGCGTCCTGCTCGGACAGCACCTGCTCGTTGATCAGCCGCTCCGCGTACAGGGTACGGCTGGACGGATGGGACTTGATCTTCTTGTACATCAGCGGCTGGGTGGAGGACGGCTCGTCCGCCTCGTTATGGCCCAGACGGCGGTAACAGATCAGGTCGATCACCACGTCCTTCTTGAACTGCATGCGGTAGTCCACCGCCAGCTGGGTGACGAAGTAGACCGCCTCCGGATCGTCCGCGTTAACGTGGAAGATCGGCGCCTGGACCATCTTGGCCACGTCGGTGCAGTACTCGGTGGAACGGGCGTCGTCACGACGGCTGGTGGTGAAGCCCACCTGGTTGTTGATGATGATGTGCAGGGTGCCGCCGGTGTGGTAGGCACGGGTCTGCGACATCTGGAAGGTTTCCATCACCACGCCCTGGCCGGCGAAGGCGGCGTCACCGTGGATCAGGATCGGCACCACCTGGTCGCCGCCGCTGTCGTCGCGGCGGTCCTGGCGGGCGCGCACCGAACCTTCCACCACCGGAGACACGATCTCCAGGTGGGAGGGGTTGAAGGCCATCGCCAGATGCACCTCACCGCCGGAGGTCTGCACGTTGGACGAGAAGCCCTGGTGATATTTCACGTCGCCGGAGCCGTTCTCGTTGAAGCTCTTGCCCTCGAACTCGCCGAACAGGTCCCGCGGGCTCTTGCCGAGGGTGTTGACCAGCACGTTGAGGCGGCCCCGGTGGGCCATGCCGAGCACCATTTCCTTGGCGCCGTAGCTGCCGACCCGCTGAATCATCTCGTCCATCAGCGGAATCAGCGACTCGCCCCCTTCCAGGCCGAAGCGCTTGGTGCCGGGGTAGCGGCTGCCCAGGTATTTTTCCAGCCCCTCGGCGGCGGTGAGCCGTTCGAGAATATGCTGTTTGATGTCGGCGCCGTACTGCGGATGACTGCGCACGCCTTCCAGCCGTTGCTGGATCCACCGCTTCTCCGCGGTGTTGACGATGTGCATGTATTCCGTGCCCACCGTGGAACAGTAGCTGCCCTGCAGGCAGTCCATGATCTCACGGAGGGTGGCTTCCGGCTTGCCCAGGAACAGGTTGCCGGTCTGGAACACGGTGTCCAGATCGGACTTGCTCAGTCCGTGGTGGGCCAGTTCCAGATCCGGTACCGCTTCGCGCTCCATCAGACCCAGCGGGTCCAGCTTGGCCACCTGGTGGCCACGGTTGCGGTAGGCGGCGATCAGGTGCAGCACCCGCACCTGACGGCGCTCGTGCTCGGAACTGACGGCGCTGGCGCCCATTTTCTGAACCCGGGAGCGGTTCTTGGCTTCCAGCAGAAAATGTTCGCGTACCGCGGAATGGGGAACGTCGGATTCCACGGCGCCATTGACGCTGGGGAGTTTCTCGAAGTAGGCGCGCCAGTCTTCCGGCACGGAATTGGGATCGGTCAGGTAGGATTCGTACAGTTCATCAACATAGGCCGCGTTGGCGCCCCCGATGTGGGAGGACTGCCATTGGCGGTGCATGGAACTGTCTTGCATCGTCGCTCGTTCCTTAGCCGGGCGAACGTCACGCCTGTGGGCATGCTTGCTTCTGTCCACAGGGCCGCGACCCTGTTACCCGTGCTTATCGCTGTTTACGGAAACGGCGCCTTTTAAGCACCGCCCCCACCCTGCTTTGTCGCGCTCCCGGGGTTGCCGGAAACGCCCGGTAGTGTAATACGTTTATGGGGCCATTGTTAGGCACTACAAGACCATGGTAGGGGGCAATTTGCCCCGATACGGCACGTCTACCCTGGCAAAATGCCCTGAATCGCCCGGAAACACCGTCAAGCTTATCGAAACCCGCCGGTCACGGCCCCACCCCGTCGCATTCGGAAACAACTTTACTGATGGGCTCGGCCTGCCCGGCTTACGGCAGGCCAAAAAAAGGCGGCCCGCAGGCCGCCTCTCTTCTCTCACACGCCCCGCTCAAGGAGCATGGAGCGGATATGCCCGATTGCCCGGGTGGGGTTGAGCCCCTTCGGACAAACACTGACACAGTTCATGATGCCGTGGCACCGGAACAGGCTGAACGGATCGTCCAGCCGGGACAGACGCTCCTCGGTGGCATCGTCGCGGCTGTCCGCCAGGAAGCGGTAGCTCTGCAACAAGGCCGCCGGGCCCAGGAACTTCTCCGGGTTCCACCAGAAGCTCGGACAGCTGGTGGAGCAGCACGCGCACAGGATGCACTCGTACAGACCGTCCAGCTTGGCCCGCTCTTCCGGAGTCTGCAGGCGCTCAATGGCCGGCGCCGGCGACTGGTTCTGCAGGTAGGGCTGCACTTTTTCGTACTGCTGATAGAACACGCCCATGTCCACGACCAGGTCGCGGATCACCGGCAGACCGGGCAGCGGACGCAGCACCAGCGGCTTCTTGCCTTCCTTCACGCCCGGCGCCACTTCGGACAGCGGGGTGATGCAGGCCAGGCCGTTCTTGCCGTTGATGTTCATGCCGTCGGAACCGCACACGCCTTCGCGGCAGGAGCGGCGGTAGGACAGGCTCTCGTCCTGCTCCTTCACCAGTGCGAGGATATCGAGCACCATCAGGTCCTTGCCCTGGGTGTCGACCTCGTACTCCTTCATGGTCGGCTCGCGGTCGGTGTCCGGGTTGTAGCGGTAGATACTGACTTTCATGGCTACACGTCTCCGATTAGTAGGTCCGGACCTTGGGCTGGAAGGTGTCCACGGTCTTCGGCTTGAAGTTCACTTCGCGCTTGCCCAACTGCTTGGTGCGCGGGTCGTAGATGGAATGGCACAGCCAGTTCTCATCGTCCCGGTCCGGGTAGTCGTAGCGGGAGTGCGCGCCGCGACTTTCGGTGCGGTTGTAGGCCGCGATCGCGGTGGCTTCCGCCACTTCCAGCAGGTTGTCCAGCTCCAGGGCTTCCACGCGGGCCATGTTGAAGGCGCTGCTCTTGTCGTCCAGATGGGCCTGGGCGATGCGGCCGCGCAGGTCGGCCAGCTTCTCGACGCCCTCTTCCATCAGGTCGCCCTTGCGGAACACACCGAAGTGGTTCTGCATGGTGGTTTGCAACTCCTTGCGCAGGCTGTGCACGGATTCGCCGCCCTTGGAGTCGTTCCAGCGGTTGACCCGGGCCAGCGCGGCGTCGATGTCGTCGTTGCTGGGCTCGTACTGGGTCATGCCCTGGCGCAGCGCGTCCTCGATATAGAGGCCGGCGGCGCGACCGAACACCACCAGGTCGAGCAGCGAGTTGCCGCCGAGACGGTTGGCGCCGTGCACGGATACGCAGGCTACCTCACCCACCGCGAACAGGCCGTTAACGATCTGATCCTCGCCTTCGTGGCCGCCGCTCATCTTCAGCGCCTGGCCGTGAACGTTGGTGGGGATGCCGCCCATCATATAGTGGCAGGTCGGCACCACCGGGATCGGTTCCTTGACCGGGTCGGTCCCGGCGAAGGTGATGGCCAGCTCACAGATGCCCGGCAGGCGGCTGTGCAGCACTTCCTCACCCAGGTGGTCGAGCTTCAGGTAGACGTAGCTGCCGTCCGGGCCGTCGCCGCGACCGTCGAGGATTTCCATCATCATGGAACGGGCCACCACGTCGCGGGACGCCAGGTCCTTCGCGTTGGGGGCATAACGCTCCATGAAGCGCTCGCCGTCCTTGTTGATCAGGTAGCCACCCTCGCCCCGGCACCCTTCGGTGACCAGCACCCCGGCGCCGGCGATGCCGGTGGGGTGGAACTGCCACATTTCGATGTCCTGCACCGGCACGCCGGCGCGCAGGGCCATGCCCACGCCGTCACCGGTGTTGATCAGGGCATTGGTGGTGGACGAGTAAATGCGGCCGGAACCGCCGGTGGCGAACACCGTGGCCTTGGCCTTGAAGAACACCGTCTCGCCGGTTTCGATGCTGAACGCGATCACGCCACAGACGTTCTCGTTGGCGTCCTTCACCAGCTCGGCGGCGTACCACTCATTATAGAACTGGGTGCCGTTCTTCAGGTTCTGCTGATACAGGGTGTGCAGCAGAGCGTGGCCGGTACGGTCGGCGGCGGCACAGGTGCGGGCGGCCTGGCCACCTTCACCGAAGTTCTTGGACTGGCCCCCGAAAGGACGCTGGTAAATGCGGCCTTCCTCGGTACGGGAGAACGGCAGACCCATATGGTCCAGCTCGAACACCGCTTCCGGGCCCACCTGGCACATGTACTCGATGGCGTCCTGGTCACCGATATAGTCGGAGCCCTTGACGGTGTCGTACATGTGCCAGCGCCAATCGTCATTGGGATCGGCGGAGGCGATGGCACAGGTGATGCCGCCTTGGGCGGACACGGTGTGCGAACGGGTCGGGAACACTTTGGAGATCAGCGCGGTCTTGAAACCGGACTGGGCCATCTGCAGGGAGGCACGCATGCCCGCGCCCCCGCCGCCGACGACGATCGCGTCAAAGGTAATGGTACGAATGGACATGGGTTATGCGCCTCCCCAGATCATCAGCAGACCCCAAAGGATGTAGACCAGCAGCAGCAGGGCGATGGCCATCTGTACCACCAGACGAACGCTGGTGGCGGCCTTGCCGAAGGTCAGACCGGTCAGGTAGTCGGTGGTTACGCTCCACAGGCCGATCCAGGTGTGGGCGGCCACGGAGAACAGCATCAGGGTATTGGCGATGCGCATCGGCACCGACCCCATGAACGCGCTCCAGGTGGCGTAGTCCAGGTCGCTGTTGCAGATCAGGTAGCCGACCATGCCGATCACGTACACCGCGATCACCACGGCGGAGACCCGTTGGATCAGCCAGTCATACAGGCCGTTACGGCCAAGGCTCGTTACGCTCGTTACCATACCCAGGCTCCTGCCAGCAGAATCAGCACCGCGGTGACGATGAACGTGAGCTTGGCGCCCCGTCGGCCGCCTTCGAGGGTTTCACCCACGCCGGTGTCCATGATCAGGTGGCGGATACCGGCCACCAGGTGATAGGAAATAAAGGACAGGATCGCCCACAGCACCAGCTTGGCCAGTGGTGAGGTCATCAGTTGTTTCAGGTCCGCAAAGCTCTCGGGGGACGCCAGGGAGCGATCCATCATCCACAGCAACACGGGCAGGGCCACGAAAATGGCCACACCGGTAATGCGGTGGGTGATGGACGCAATGGCGGTGACCGGGAACTTGATCGTCGTCAGATCGAGGTTAACGGGTCTCTTGTCGTTCACGGTAGCCTACACTTTTGCCGGGCTCCGGCGGTGACCGGAGCGGTTGTCGGGAACTTGGCACCAACGGCGGCGTCGTAACACCTGTGAGGTTTGGCCGCTGCTGCCCGGGCCGGGGTGGAGCCCACTGAAGCCTGAAACCACGCCAAACCGGGCCAGGGGTCCGGGCGGCGCAGGCGGGAGACTTCGTCGCGGGCGGCAGTATATCGCCGCGCCTGCGGCAAAACAAACGTCAACCACCTGTTTTTATAGTAGCGAGAACCCGGGTGGGCGGATCGTGAAGACCCCCCGTGCCGCTCCGCTCCCCCGCCGTTAATCGCTTGTTTTCCAAAGCGCTTTGCCGCCGGCGAGCGACGTCCGCCGGGGCGGCGCGCCCCGTCGCGGTGCGCGTAATCGCCTGTTTACCCTACAAAAGTGGCCGGCGCGCGGGCGGGCTTCTCGTTGACAAAGACCCACCAAAACTTTAACGTCCCCCGCGCTCTGGAGGACCTTCCCCACGGGACCCACGGCGGTTAAGCCACGATATTAATCGCGCGCCCGGCGGGTGTACCCTCTATACACCGAGGAGAAATTCCCATGACCGAGAAGAAAGCCATTCTCAAGGTAGAGGGCCGCGACGATCTGGAATTGCCGATCCTGACGCCCACCCTGGGCCGCGACGAGATCGACGTTTCCTCCCTGACCGCCAACGGCCTGTTTACCTTCGACCCGGGCTTCACGTCCACCGCCTCCTGCGAATCCAAGATCACCTATATCGACGGTGAAGTCGGCAAGCTGTTGCACCGGGGCTATTCCATCGAGGAACTGGCCGCCAAGTCCGACTACCTTGAGGTGTGCTACCTCCTGCTCAACGGCGAGCTGCCCAATGCCGAGCAGAAAGAGGCGTTCGTCGGCACCGTGAAAAACCACACCATGGTGCACGAACAGATCCGCAATTTCTTCAACGGCTTCCGCCGTGACGCGCACCCGATGGCGATCATGTGCGGCGTGGTCGGTGCCCTGTCCGCGTTCTATCACGACTCCCTGGACATCACCAATCCCGAGCACCGCGAGATCACCGCCTACCGGCTGATCGCGAAGATGCCGACCATCGCGGCCATGTGCTACAAGTACGGCCTCGGCCAGCCGCTGATGTACCCGCGCAACGACCTCGGCTACGCGGAAAACTTCCTGCACATGATGTTTGGTAATCCGTGCGAGGAAACCCAGGTCAGCCCCACCCTGGCGCGGGCCATGGATAAGATCTTCATCCTCCATGCCGATCATGAGCAGAACGCCTCCACCTCCACGGTGCGCCTGGCCGGCTCCTCCGGTGCCAACCCGTTCGCCTGCATCGCCGCCGGCATTTCCGCCCTGTGGGGCCCCGCCCACGGCGGTGCCAACGAAGCGGTGCTGAACATGCTCGACGAGATCGGCGACATCAGCCAGATCGAGACCTACGTGGCCAAGGCGAAGGACAAGAACGATCCCTTCAAGCTGATGGGCTTCGGTCACCGGGTGTACAAGAACTACGACCCGCGCGCCACCGTGATGCGCGAGTCCTGCCACGAGGTGCTCAACGAGCTGGGCGTCAACGATCCCAAGCTCGAGCTGGCCATGAAGCTGGAAGAGATCGCCCTGAGCGACCCCTACTTCAAGGAGAAGAAGCTGTTCCCGAACGTGGACTTCTACTCCGGCATCATCCTCAAGGCGATCGGCATCCCGACCTCCATGTTCACCGTGATCTTCGCCCTGTCCCGCACCGTGGGCTGGATCGCGCACTGGAACGAGATGATCTCCAATCCCTACAAGATCGGCCGTCCCCGCCAGCTCTACACCGGCGAGAAAGAGCGTCACCTGGTGCCGCTCAACGAGCGCAAGTAAAACCGCGCCTCGTGCCGATCAGAAAGGCCGCCTCCGGGCGGCCTTTTTTTATGGCCGGCGAGTGCCTACACTTCTGGCGGCCATCGCGGACATTTTTATGGATCGGACCAATAGGGAATCACAATGAAAAAAATCATCGCCCTGCTGATCATCGTGGCGCTGGGGGCCTACCTGCTGTTCTGGCCGGTGCCGGTGCAACCGGTGGCCTGGAAGGCGCCGGCGGCACCGGCCCTGGAAGGCCGCTTCGCCGTCAATGATGCCCTGGACGGCGCCCACCGACTGGCCGTGGGAGAGGGCGTGGGCCCCGAGGACGTGGCCATCGACGCGGACGGCAACCTCTACGTGGGCTACCAGGACGGCCGACTGGTGCGCTTTGATCCGAACGGCACCGATCCGGACCTGATCGCCAACACCGACGGTCGCCCCCTGGGCCTGGACTTCGCGCCGGACGGCACCCTGGTGGTGGCCGATGGCTACCGGGGCCTGCTGCGGGTGAACCCGGCTTCCGGCGCCCTGACGGTGCTCGCGGACAGCGCCGGCGGTGTGCCGTTCCGCTTCACCGACGATGTGGACGTGGCCAGCGACGGCACCGTCTATTTCACCGATGCGTCCTCCAAGTTCGGGCCGGCCATGCACGCCCGCGACGACATTATCGAGCACGGCGGCCACGGCCGCTTTCTGCGCTACGACCCGGCTAACGGCACCACCACGGTGTTGATCGACGGTCTGCAGTTCGCCAACGGCGTGGCCCTGTCCCGCGACGAGGACTTCGTGGTGGTGACCCAGACCGGCAGCTACAACATCGTGCGTTACTGGCTCAAGGGCGAGCGGGCCGGCGAGCACGAGGTGTTCCTCGACAACCTGCCGGGCATCCCGGACGGCATCTCCGCCAACGGTGACGGCACCTTCTGGGTGGCCCTGTTCGCGCCGCGCAATGCCGCCCTGGACGCCATGTCCGACAAGCCCCTGCTGCGCGAGGTGGTCTACCGCCTGCCCGCCTTCATGCAGCCGCAGCCGGCGCGCCACGCCTTCGTGCTGGGCCTGGACGAGCAGGGCCAGGTCACCGATAACCTGCAGCATCAGGACGAGGGCGCCTTCGCCCCCATCACCAGCGTGGAGCAGTACGGCCAGCGCCTCTACCTGGGCAGCCTGACCCGGGACAGCTTCGCCGTTTACCCGCTTCCCCCCAAGGAGTAACGCCATGACCACCGCCGCCTTTATCGGACTGGGCAACATGGGTTATCCCATGGCCGGCCACCTGGCCCGCGCCGGGCTCGAGGTCACCGTCTACAATCGCAGCCAGGACAAAGCCGCCCGCTGGGCCGGAGAGTTTGGCGGGCGCACCGCCCGCACCCCGGCTCTGGCCGCCCGCGACGCCGAGTTCGTGTTCGTGTGCGTGGGCAACGACCGGGACCTGCGCCAGGTCACCCTGGAAGACAACGGCGCGGTGCACACGCTGGCCCGGGAGGCGGTACTGGTGGACCACACCACCGCCAGCGCCACCATGGCGGAAACCCTGGACGCGGCCTGCCGCGAACAGGGCGCGCACTTCATGGACGCACCGGTGTCCGGCGGCCAGCAAGGCGCCGAAAACGGCCAGCTGTCGATCATGTGCGGCGCCGAGCCGGCCACCTTCGAGCGGCTGTCACCGGCGCTCGCCCACTACGGCAAGACCGTGGTGCACATGGGCCCGGTGGGCCAGGGGCAGCTGACCAAGATGGCCAATCAGATCTGCGTGGCCAGCGTCATCGAAGGGGTGGCCGAGGCCCTCTCCTTCGCCCGCGACGCCGGACTGGACGCGGAAAAGGCCATGCAGGTGATCGGCGCCGGCGCCGGCGGCTCCTGGCAACTGGTCAACCGCCACCGCACCATGCTCGACGATGAATACGAGCACGGTTTCGCGGTGGACTGGATGCGCAAGGACCTGGACATCTGCCTGGCCGAGGCCACCCGCCTGGGCACCAGCCTGCCGGCCACCGCCCTGATCAACGAGTTCTACAAGGAAGTGCAGGCCATGGGCGGCGGCCGCTGGGACACCTCCAGCCTGTTGCGCCGGCTGCGCCGCGACCGGGATTGATCAGTCCTCGCGTTCGGCCTGCGGCCGGACGCCCCGCTCCGGCACCAGCGCCAGGGCGTTGTCCCGGGCCAGGGCCCGGGCCACATCCTCCGGCAGTGCGTCCAGCAACGGCCGGTAGGCGTCGAGAATCTTCTTCATACTGTCGAAATGGCCCACCAGGTCCGTGCCCAGGGTAAAGCGGTCCGGGTGGTCCTCGATCAGCGCCAGCCAGGTATCGCTGGGCTCGTCGTCGTCCAGCAGGTAGTGCTCGCGCACACTCCAGGACAGATCGATATAAAGGTTGTCGTAGCGGTCCAACAGCGCGCGGATGATTTCCGGCAGCGTATCCAGCGGCGCCTGGCGCTTCTCCACCCCACCGCTGGTGCCGGCGTGGGCCAGCACGAAGCGGGTGTCCGGATGGGCGGCCAGCGCCTCCTCCAGTTCCTGCAGGTAAATCGGCGTTTCCTCGCGCAGCGAGGTCAGGTTGCTGTGCAACAGCACCGGCAGATGATAACGGCCGGCCAGGGCGTACACCTTCATCAGCGCCGGGTGATTGGCGCGGGGCGTCTCGCCATTGGTGAGCGCGGTCAGGTCGTCATGCCGCGTGATCACCTCGCCGATGCCGCGCCACAGGCCCGGGTAACGCCGGATCAGCGCCTCCACCTGGCGGGCCGCGTTCATATCGGTGGGGTTGAAGCCGCTGATAAAGGGAATCAGCCGCCGCCGCTCCTTTTCCGGCATCGACAGGACCGCCTGGGCCACGATGTCGTCGGTGGCGCTGTAGTAGTACAGAGGCGCCTCGTCCCCCAGATAATAACGGGGACGTCGCGGCGCGCTGACCTCCCATTTCTTCATGACCGGCATGCCGAACAGCCAGGCCTGCTCCACCCCGGCCCGGTCCATTGCCTTCAACATGGCGGCGGTGCCCTCGCCTTCCTGCATGAAGTCCACATAGTGCAGATGAGCGTCCACCCAGGCGGGCCCCTCCGGCTCTTCCTGTCCGGCCCGACCGGGCCCGGCGCTCAACAAACCGCCGGCCACCAGCGCCAACATCACAACCACGCGCATTCCCTTCTCCCTTTCCCTGTTCGGTTGGCAAAGACTCGGTAAAGAGACCCCGCCGGTCAACGGCGGTTTCCGGCTTTGGCGGGCTTTGAACATTTTTTGACAGTCCGTGGCGGCGGGCCACGGACAGCGCCCGGTCGGGATGTCCATAAATGGACTTATAATGGCTAATGTGTTTATCATGGACCCGTTACCAGGGCCCGTTTCAGTATCGACCGATACCAGGTCCATGAACCAAGGCCATGAAGAGAAAAACGGGCCATCAAGAGGAGAGATGCGATGCAAGCGCTTCCGGCGTCCCCGCCACTGGACGATTCAGCCCGTCACGCCGCCCTGCGGGCGGTGTTGCGCCTGTTTGACCACTGGCAGTGTTCGGAGAAGGAGAAGATGGCGCTGCTCGGCGTCGGGCGCTCCACTCTGCATAAGTACCAGAGCCGCCCGGACAGCGCCCGGATCGGCAACGATCTCCTGGAGCGGCTCAGCTATCTGCTTAATATCCATCAGGCGCTGCGCACCCTGTTCGGCAACAAGGAGAACGTGTACGGGTTCGTGCGGCTGCCCAATCACAACCCCTTCTTCAACGGCGCCAGCCCGATGGAAGTGATGAGCAACGGCCGGGTGGCCAGCCTTTATGAGGTGCACCGGCAACTGGACGGCCTGCGCGGGGGGCAGTGGTGACGGATCCGGACGACCTGCCCCTGCGCGCCTTTCCGGAGCAGGACGCCTACCGGTTGGTGAACGGCAAGTACCCGCCCATCGACATCTTCGACGACGTGGCCGACCAGGCGGATTTCGAGGCGCTTTACGCGGTTCAGGCGCTGACCAACCCCCGTTTGCAAATGCTGGTGGGCGAACTGCACCGGGTACCGCCGCATCGGCGCCCCTGGGGCATCCCCGGTTGCAACTACGCGCTCGGCCCGTTCGTGCACCTGAGCCCGCAGGGCTCGCGGTTTTCCGATGGCGGCTACGGCGTGTTCTATTGCGCCGAGCGCATGGCCACCGCCCTCGCCGAGACCCGCTTCCATCAGGAGCAGTACTTTCGCAAAGTGCCGGGGCTGAAATACGACCGCATCGTGATGCGCGGGCTGCGGGTGCGGTTCAGCGCCCGGCTGCGGGACATTCACACGCCCTACCGCGACGACAGCGGCTGGTACCGGCCGGACGACTACGGCCCGGGGCGGGCCCTGGGGCAGCGGCTGTTCGACGCCGATGAACACGGTCTGGCCTACGCGTCGGTGCGCCACGGCGGCGCCCTGTGCTTCGCCCTGCTCTCTCCGCATCTGATCGCGTCGGTGACGCCGGCGACCCATTATGAGTATGTGTGGGACGGGGAGCGGATCGCCCATGTGTTGACGATCCGGCGGCTGTCGTAGGGGTAGGGAGAAAGAACGCCACATAAAAAAGCCCCGGCTCAAAAGAGCGTGCCAGCCTGGGATTTCGGCTTCGTCGAGGGGCAACGACAAGTATCCTGGGGCGGTCCGGCCGGAAATCACAGATTTCCGGCGTTCGCCGGCGCGAAGCGGTGCTTCGCGAATTCCCGGCTCACCCCCTAGGGGAGTGGCCCCCCCCCCTAGAGGATGAACGCCACATAAAAAAGCCCCGGCTCAAAAGAGCCGGGGCCTTTTTATGTGGCGTCCCCTAGGGGAGTCGAACCCCTGTTACCGCCGTGAAAGGGCGGTGTCCTAGGCCACTAGACGAAGGGGACGTATTTGGTGGAGCCAGGCGGGATCGAACCGCCGACCTCTACAATGCCATTGTAGCGCTCTCCCAGCTGAGCTATGGCCCCAAAACTGTCCCACCGGGTCATGCCCTGTGTGGAGCCGCGTATTTTACGCAGCGGCCCTACCCTGTCAAGCACTCGCCGGCGGTTTTTGACGGTTCGGTGTCCGTCTGTTCAACGCTTAATCAGTTTGCGGAAAAAGTGCACTGAATTCCTTCTCCAGCTTCTTGGTCTGCTTCTTGGACACGCCCCCCAGCACCTCGATGGCATGGCGCAGGCGGGCGCGGCTGATGTCGGAGCCGAGCAGTTCCATGCTGTCCACCACCGAGAAGCTGGCGCTGGTGCCGGCGATGGCGACGAACACCGGGAACAGGAAATCCTTGATCTTCACTTCCAGCGCATCGGCCAGGGCCTTGGCGTCGCCGAACAGCGCGTCGCGGCGCCAGTCGCGCTGTGCCTCGCAGGCCCACAGATAGAACTGCAGCCATTGCTTCTGCGTGTCCAGGTCGATCTTGGGATGGTCGAAATCCGCTTCGCGTACGGTGACCTGGCCGGAGAAGCAGAAGCCGGCCTTGTCCACCACCTCGCCAAAGGTCTCCACCCGCTGCTTGATGTGCGGCAGCACCTGCATGGCGTAGTCGCGGTTGAACGCCCACTGCACCAGCTGCTCGAGAAACTGCTCGTCGGACAGGTCGCGCAACCATTGCCCGTTGAGCCAGCTGAGTTTTTCCACGTCGAACACCGGGCCGCCCAGGGACACCCGTTGGATATCGAACGCCGCCTGCATCTCGTCCAGGGTGAAGCGCTCGCGCTCGTCGGGCATCGACCAGCCCATGCGGCCCAGATAGTTGACCACCGCCTCGGGCAGGAACCCCATGCGGCGGTAGAAGTTGATGCTGGTGGGGTTCTTGCGCTTGCTGAGCTTGGACTTGTCCGGGTTGCGCAGCAGCGGCATATGACACAGCACCGGCAAGTCCCAGCCGAAGTACTCATAAAGCAGCTTGTGCTTGGGCGCGGAGTTGAGCCATTCCTCGCCGCGCAGCACATGGGTGATGCCCATCAGATGGTCGTCGACCACGTTGGCCAGATGGTAGGTGGGCATGCCGTCGGATTTGAGCAGGATCTGCGCGTCCACCAGGGCCCAGTCCAGTTCCACCGGCCCGCGCAGCAGGTCGTGGATCTCGCACCGGCCGTCGAGGGGCACGCGCATGCGCACCACATAGGGCGCGCCGTCGGCTTCCCGGCGGGCCTGTTCGTCCGCGTCCAGTTCCAGGTCCGAGGGCTTCAGGGCACGGTTTTCGCCGGCCTCCTTGAGGGCGGCGCGCAGTTCGTCCAGCTCGCCGGCGGTGCGGTAGCACTTGAAGGCGTGGCCGGCGGCCAGCAGCTTGTCCGCGTACTCCCGGTACAGGTGGGCCCGCTCGCTCTGGCGATAGGGACCGTGGGGGCCGCCCACGTCCGGGCCCTCGTCCCAGTTCAGGCCGAGCCAGCGCAGGGAATCCAGGATCGCCTGCTCGGAGGCGTCGGTGGAACGGCTCTGGTCGGTGTCCTCGATGCGCAGAATGAACTGGCCGCCGTGCTGACGGGCGTAGCAGAGATTGAACAGAGCGATATAGGCGGTGCCCACGTGGGGGTCGCCGGTGGGCGAAGGCGCCACCCGGGTGCGAACGGTCATGCTGACTCCGTGGCCGGAAACAAAAACAAGAGGGCCCGCAGTATAGAAGATGCGGGCCCTCTTATCAGCCGGTCAGCGAACCACCGGCCACGGTTCGGGGAACAGCCGACGCGTCAGCGTCGTCCCAATACCAAGCTGATGATCCAGATGACCAAAAAGACCACAAACAGAATCTTGGCGATGCCAGCCGCCGTGCCGGCGATACCGCCGAAACCCAGTACCCCGGCGATGATGGCGATAACCAGGAAAATCAGACTCCATCCCAACATGGTTTTCTCCCTGCTTCGTTTTAGGTGGCTTTTATGAAAAACGAAGCAGCGAAACGCGGCAAGGTGCTTTTACACGAATATACCTTTGTTTGCGGTGTTTTGCGGTTTTCACGATAATCGGCGCCATGTCCATTGCCCCCTCTCCGCACCCCGCTCCGCTGTCCCGGCGTTTCTCCATCGCGCCGATGATGGCCTATACCACCCGCGACTTCCGTTACCTGGCCCGGCTGATCACCCGGCGCACCCTGCTCTACACCGAGATGGTGGTGGCGCCGGCGGTGATCCACGGCGACCGCGACCGGCTGCTGGGCTTCGACGCCGCCGAGCACCCGCTGGCGGTGCAGCTGGGCGGCAGTGACCCGGCCCAGTTGGCGGAGGCGGCGCGGGTGTGTGCCGACTACGGCTACGACGAGATCAATCTCAACGTGGGCTGCCCGTCGGACCGGGTGCAGCAGGGCAAGATCGGCGCCGTGCTGATGGCGGAGCCGGACCAGGTGGCGCGCTGCGTGGACGCCATGGCCGCCGCCACCGAGGTGCCGGTGACGGTGAAGACCCGCATCGGCATCGACGACCAGGACGACTATGCCTTCCTGCAACGCTTCGTCACGCACATGGACGGGGCCGGCTGCCGCAGCCTGACCATTCATGCCCGCAAGGCGATCCTCTCCGGCCTGTCGCCGAAGGAAAACCGTGACATCCCACCGTTGATTTATGACCGGGCCTATGCCGTGAAAGCGGAGTTTCCGCACCTGGAGATCATCCTCAACGGCGGGCTCAAGGACATCGACGGCATGCTCGCCCATCTGGGCCAGGTGGACGGCCTGATGGTGGGCCGCGAGGCGTACATGAATCCCTGGTTCCTGGCCGACGTGGACCGTCGCGTGTTCGGCGAACCCGGGCCGGCCCCGGACCGGCGTGCCGTGGCCGAGGCCTTTTTGCCCTATCTGCAGCGCCGCTACGCCCAGGGGGTGCACCCCAAACACGTGCTGCGCCACGCGCTCAATCTGTTCCAGGCGGTGCCCGGCGCCCGCGCCTATCGCCGTCATCTCAGCGAGAACGCCCATCGCCGCGATGCCACGCCAAAGGTGTTCGAAGAGGCGTTGGCCCTTTTGGATGCGGCCACCGTTGGCTATGCTGCTTGCTGAACATTCATGCGAAGCAGGCCAACAGGAAGGTGGACATCATGACGAGCAAACGGCAACAACTGGAACAGTGGACCACCGTGGTGGCGGATACCGGCGATCTGGAGAAGATCGCCGCTCTGCGTCCCCACGACGCCACCACCAACCCGTCCCTGCTGCTCGCCGCGGCCCGCGACGAACGGTTCCGCTACCTGCTCGATCAGGCCCGCGAGCTGGCCCGGGAAATGGGACACGGCGACGATCTGGCCTGGTGCTGCGACGCCTTCGCCTGCGTCGCCGGCCAGGCGGTGCTGGAACACATCCCGGGGCTGGTCTCCACCGAGGTGGACGCGCGTCTGTCGTTCGACACCGCCGCCACCGTGGCCAAGGCGCGCCGGCTGATGGCGCTGTACCGGGAGCTGGGCGTGGGCGGCGACCGGGTGCTGATCAAGGCCGCCGCCACCTGGGAAGGCATCCAGGCGGCGCGCATCCTGGAAGAGGAAGGCATCCACTGCAACCTGACCCTGGTGTTCGCGGTGGAGCAGGCGCTGGCCGCCGCCGAGGCCGGCGCCACCCTGATCTCGCCGTTCGTGGGCCGGATCCGCGACTGGCACGTGAAGCAGGGCCTGGAGATCAACCACGTCGACCAGGACCCCGGCGTGCAGTCGGTGCGCCGCATCTTCCACCTGTTCAAGGCCCGCGGGCTGGAAACCATCGTGATGGGCGCCAGCTTCCGCAACGCCGCCGAGATCGAGGCGCTGGCCGGCTGCGACCGCCTGACCATCAGCCCCGCCCTGCTGGATGAACTGGGCAACGACGACGGCACCCTGGAACGGCGCCTGGAAGACACCAACGTGGAACCGGAAACCGACTGGCAGCCGGTGAACGAAGCGGCGTTCCGCTGGTCCCTGAATGAGAACCCCATGGCCAGCGATCTGCTCAGCGACGGCATCCGGCGCTTCGCCGCCGATCAGCGGGCCCTGGAACAACGGCTCACCGAGGAGGAGATCGCCGCGTGAAATGGCTTGCCCGCCTGTTTCCCACCGACCACCGCGACAACGAAACCAGTACCGATGACCTGCACCGTGCCGCCGCCGCCCTGCTGATGGAGGTGGCGCGCACCGACGGCAAGGTGGATGAACAGGAAGAACGCCTGCTGGTGGAGGCGGTAAAACGGCACTGGCAACTGGACCAGACGGAGATGGATGACATCGTGGCGGAACTGCGCGAACGGGTGGAAGCCGCCACCGACCTGTTCGAGTTCACCCTGCCTCTGCGCGAACGCTGGGACCCGGAGACCCGGGTCCGGCTGATCTATGACATGTGGGCCATCGCCGCCGCCGACGGCAAGGCGGACGTCCACGAAGAGCAGCTGATCCGGCGGGTTTCCGATCTGCTGTACGTCTCCCACGGCGACTACATCCGCGGCAAACTGGCGGCCCTGGGCGAGGACGGCTGAACGCCGCCTCGCCGGGCGCCGGGGTTACTCCCAGCCGTCGTCCTCTTCCAGGGCCGGGTCCTCGTCCGGCAGCGGCGGCGCCGCCGCGTCCGGCCCCTCGATCTGAATCAGCCGGCGCTGCAGATAGGCGTTGCGGATAAAGGTGTAGCGGTCACCGACGATGTTCTTTTCCAGATCCAGCAGGTCGGCGCGCAGGTCCACGCCGTACAGCGCCGCCACGCCATAGCGGGTCAGGTCGTCCTCGATATAGGTGGGCGGCCACAGGTAGGAGCGCGGGTACAGGGTACCGGCGTCGCGCACCGAGGACGGCCCGAAGATCGGCAGCACCAGGTACGGCCCGGAGGGCACGCCCCAGCGGCCCAGGGTGACGTCCAGATTGGTATCGCTGTTGTGCAGATTCATGTCGCTGGCCACGTCGAACAGCCCGGCCAGGCCCAGGGTGGTGTTGACCGTGAAGCGCCCCAGGTTCTGCCCGGCGTCGCCCCACTGCCATTGCAGCGCGTAGTTGATCGAGTCACCGATGTCGCCCAGGTTGCTGAAGAAGCGCGTCACGGTGTCGTCCAGCCATTGCGGCGTGATCCAGCGATACCCCTTGGCCGCCGGCTTGATGGCATAGCGGTCGACGAATTCGTTGAAGCCGAAGATTTTGCGGTTGAAGCCCTTCCAGGGGTCGCGCTCCTCGAAGGCGGCGGCGCCGCCGCGATCAAAGGGGGTGGACGCCTCGCCCCATTCGTCATCGTCGCCGGCGTCGGTGTCGGCCTGCTCGCTGGCGGCGGCACGGGGGTCATTACGGGCCGGGGCGTCCGCCGGCGGGGCGTCGTCCGCCGGGGTCTGGGAAGGGGAATGAGCACAGCCGGCCAGGGCGATCCATAACAGAGCAGGAATCCATACGCGCACGGGCAAAGTCCTTTCTTCGTGATTTTATCGTCGGCGCATTATAGCGGCGCGCCCGGTGGGCAGAGCAACCGCTCCCTGGCCGGGCCTGGCGGTTGCGCCAGCCAGTCAATTCGCGGAGCGGCCCTCGCGGATGCCGAGAATCAGTCCCCGCTGGCGCAGTCCGGCCAGCAGATCGGCGCCGAAGGCACGCAGGGCGGCCGGGTCCGGATGCCCGATCTCCTCCCCCAGCCGGGCCAGCAGCCGCTCGCCGCTGTCCGTCGGATGTTCGCCGATCAGCGCCAGCAGCCGGGCGGTGGCCGCGTTGATCTCCATGAAGGCCACCCGCTCGTCGGCGCCCCGGTAGATCAGCAGCCAGACCGGCCGCGGCGGTGGCTCGGTGGGCCGGTGCTCCGGGCCGATGCGGTGCACCGGCCAGCGGTATTGCAACACCGCGTGCAAGGGCGACAGGCAGGGCACGCCGGACAGCGGATCGCCGTCCACCGTGGTCCCGTCCAGGGCCGGCGCGTCGGCGGTTTCCAGCACCACCTCCATCCACTCGTAATGGGCCAGCTCGGCCAGAAACGGCGGGGCGCCCTCCTCCGGCCTGTACTCCTCCGCCAGAAAGGTCACGAATTCCGCGCCGATCTCGAGAAAATAGGGTGAGCGGGAAGTGTGGGCCTCAAAGAAGGTACGCACCAGTCGCCGCCAGGCGGGCTCGTCGTGGAGCGCCCGGAGGACCGGAAAGCCCTTTTCCAGAAAACCGTTGATGTTGTTGAAAAACAGATTGCGATAGACCGCCAGACGCCGCTCCTCGATGCCCTCCGGGGCCGGGTGCCGGTCCGGATCGCGCAGGTGGGCGGCGAACCGTCGTTGGATACGCTGGAACTCCGGTTCCCTGTCCCGGTCCGGGGCCGCCATCAGGCGCTCCGCAGCGCCGGTCGGGCGCCGCCGTGGGTGTGCTGCAGCGCGCCGATGTGGCGCAGCTCATCGCACAGGGTGTCGAACGGCGGGAAATTGAAGTCCCGTTCCAGCAAGGTGGGCAGCACGCCGAATTCCTGGTAAGCCACCTCCAGCAGGCGCCACACCGGGTCGATGACCTCGGCGCCATGGGTGTCCACTTTCAGGTCCTCGGCCTCGTCGAAATGGCCGGCCACGTGCACATAAAAAATGCGCTCGCCGGGCAGGCCGCGAATGAAGTCGGCGGCGTCGTAGCCGTGATTGATGCCGTTCACATAGGCATTGTTCACATCCAGAAGCAACCCACAGTCGGCCTCTTCCAGCACCGCGCGCACGAAGTCCAGCTCGCTCAAGGCGGCGCTTTCGCGCACCGGCGGCGCCGCGTAGTAGCTCACATGTTCGATGCCGATACGCTGGCCAAGAAAATCCTGCACCTGGCGGATACGCTCCGCCGCGTGGTGCACGGCTTCCTCGGTGAAGGGAATCGGCATCAAATCGTAAAGATGGCCGTGGTCACCGCAATAGCTCAGGTGCTCGGTATAGCAGCGGATGCGGTGTTCGGCGAGAAAGGTTTTGATCCGTCCGAGCAGATCGAAATCCAGCGGCTCCGGGCCGCCCAGGGACAGGCTCAGACCGTGACTGACGAAGGGGAAGCGTTCGGTGAAGGCGCGAAACTCGCGACCCAGCCGACCGCCCATGGGAATCCAGTTCTCCGGCGCCACTTCCAGAAAATCCACCGGCGGCGACGGGGCTTGGGACAGCGGGCCCATCAGGGCCCGCCTCAGCCCCAGACCGGTACCGGTCACGGGGAACGTCTTCATGGAACGGCCTGTCAGCCCTGGCCGCCGCAGCTGCCTTCGGACTTCTTGTCGCCGCCGCAGCTGCCTTCACCTTTCTTGTCGCCGCAGCTGCCTTCGCCGCACTTGCCTTCACCGTCCTTGGAGTGATCGCCGGCGAGTTGATACCCGCTTTGCAGATCGGTGGCGCCGAACGGATTGTCGGCGGCGTGTACCGCCGGGATGGACATCGCGGAAGCCACGACGGCGGCACCCAGGGTGGCGGCCAGCGGGTTCATTTTGCTTTCTTTAGCCATGATCGATCTCCTGAAACGCATCATTATCGAACTGTATGCTCGAACTGTATGAAACTTATTGTCGACGGCACCTTGGGCGCCGTGACCCTATGGATGCACGGATCAGGTAAAGATCACGTGGAGATCGAAATCTTTTTTTTTCAGCGCACCCGATTGACCACCACGCTGCCGATGGAATAACCGGCGCCAAAGGAGCAAATCACCCCGTGGGTGCCCGCTTCCAGATCGGTGTTGTGCTTGTGAAACGCGATGATCGAACCGGCCGAGCTGGTGTTGGCGTAATCGTCCAGAATCACCGGCGCTTCCTCGCGGCTGGCGTCCCGGCCCAGCACGCGGCGGGCGATAAACTCGTTCATGCTCAGGTTGGCCTGGTGCAGCCACATGCGTTTCACGTCGCTCACCGGCACCTGGAGATCGCTCAGGTGGGAGGTGATCTGTTCCGCCACCATCGGGCACACTTCCTTGAATACCTTGCGCCCTTCCTGGCGGAACAATTTATCGCGGGCGCCCACGCCGGACGGATCGGCGCGGTTCAGGAAGCCGAAATTATTGCGGATATTGTTGGAAAAACGGGTCTGCAAACGGGTGCCCAGCACTTCCCACTGGGTGGCGCTGGTGGCGTCCTCGGCGCGCTCCAGAATCACCGCCGTGGCCACGTCACCGAAAATAAAATGGCAATCCCGATCCTGCCAGGCCAGATGGCCGGAACAGATTTCCGGATTGACCATCAGCACGCGACGGGCGGAGCCGTTGCGGATGGCGTCCACGCCGGCCTGGATGCCGAAGGTGGCGCTGGAACAGGCCACGTTCATGTCGTAACCCCAGCCGTGTTCCATGCCCAGCGCCTGCTGCACTTCCACGGCCATGGCCGGGTAGGCGCGCTGCATGTTGGAACAGGCCACCAGCACCGCGTCCAGGTCGTCCGGGCCCAGGCCGGCGTTGTCGAGCGCCTGGCGGGCCGCCTTGACGGCGATCTCCGCCTGCACCGACAGCTCATCGTCGCCGCGCTCGGGAATGCTCGGGCACAGACGGTCCGGGTCGAGAATGCCTTCCTTGTCCAGCACGTAACGCTGCTTGATGCCGGACGCCTTTTCGATAAAGGCGCTGTTGGACGGGGTCAGCGCTTCCCGCTCGCCGGCCTCGATGGCGGCCGCGTGCTCACGGTTGTGCCGCTCCACGTACTCGTTGAAGGAGGCCACCAGTTCGTCGTTGGTGATGGATTGCTCAGGGGTCCAGAGTCCGGTCCCGCTGATCACTACGGAATGGGTCACAAGCCTGTCCTCGCGCAAAGGGCGGTAAATAGGTCAATTATCCGGATATGACAGGTCCGGCGCAAAGGGCGCAAGCGGCGCGGCGCTCAACAGACCTCCCACTGCTTGTTAAGTCGCTTGGCGGACACCGGCACCTTGGTGCCCAGAGGCTGCGCGAACAGGCTGACCCGGTACTCCTCGATCATCCAGCGGAACAGGCGCAGCGGCGCCGGCTGCCGCCAGGGAGGCGTGTCGCCGGCGCGGCGCAGGAAGCGCTCCTGGTAATCCTCCAGCTCGGCCACCACGGCGCGGTCGCGGCCGATCTGGCCGCCCATCTTTTCCAGACGCTGGGCCACCGCCGTCAGATAGCGGGGGTACTCGCTCAGCCATTCCCCCTCCACCGCCAGCGGAAAGGCATCGCTGAACAGTCCGCCGAGCTGGGTCTTCAAATCCCGGTGGGCGTGGGCCCAGGCCAGCGGAAAATTTTTCTCCAGGCGCGCCATGGTATCGCGATAGGCCACGAACAGTTCGCCGTAGCCGGTGAGCGCCTTCTCCGCCGCGCTTACGAAGTCGCCACGGCCGGCGTCGAAGCGGGTCCGCCAGGCGTCACCGTCACGCACCGGCTCGGCATGAAAACGGAAATGGTCGGCGGCGAACCGCAACAGCACCCGCTCCAGACCGTGCCGGCCCAGCTCGGATTTGTCCGCCTTGAGTTTCTGGAAACCGGGACGCTGGCCGGCGAAGCGCTTCAGGGCGCGCACCTGATCGCCCAGCGCCAGCAGCGCCAGGCGCGCGCAGCCGTAGCCGTGGTGCCAGGCGGCATCGTCCGGGTCCGCCCGGCGCCGCAGCGCCACCCGGTCGCCCAGGTCTTCCAGGGCCGGATAATGGCGCAGCCGCAGGCCGCCCTGCTCCCGCTCCTCGCTGGCCGGCACCGCGCCGAAACACCAGTCACGGCCTTCCGGGTCCGGCTCGTCACGGACCACCGGCGCCGCCGCCACCTGCTCCGCCAGGGCCCGGCGCAGGGCGGCCGGGTCCCGACTTTCCCGCAGGGCGGCGCCCTCGCCGTCCACCACCCGCACATTCATGCGCAGATGGTCCGGGATGCGATCCACCGGCCATTCTTCCTGCTCCACCCGCACGCCGGTCATGCGCTGCAGCTCCCGGGTCATGGCCGGCAGCAGCGGCTGGTCCGGGGACAACGCCTCCATCAGCGCGTTGACGAAATCCGGTACCGGCACGAAATGACGCCGGCGTGCCTTGGGCAGACCACGAATCAGCGCTTCCAGCTTTTCACGGAGCAGGCCGGGCACCAGCCAGTCCAGCCGCTGGTCGGGCACCTGCCCCAGGGCCGCCACCGGCACCACCAGGGTGACGCCGTCGGTGTCGCCGGTGGGGTCGAAACTGTATTCCAACGGCAGACTCAGGCCGTCCAGATCAAGCCGGTCGGGAAAGGCGTCCTCGCGCAGGTCCGGGCTGCGCGACAGCAGGAAATCGTCGTCCATCAGCAGCGTCCGGCGCTGCGCCTCGGAGGCGGTTTTGCGATACCAGGTTTCCAGGTGCGTGAGGCTGTACAGGTCCTCCGGCAGGCGCTCGTCGTAGAACGCCACCCGGGCCTCCTCATCCACAAGAATGTCCCGGCGACGCAGCTTGTGCTCCATCGCCTCGAGCCGCTCCAGGCGCTCCCGGTTGGCCTTCACGAAGGCCGGCTCGCGGCTCAGCTGACCGGCCACCAGGCCCTCGCGGATCATCAGTTCCCGGGCCAGGGGCGGATCCAGCGGGCCGTAGTTCACCCGCCGGCCGGACGCCAGGATCAGGCCGAACAGGTTGACCTGCTCCTTGGCCATCACGCAGCCGCGCTTTTTCGACCAGTGCGGCTCGAAGTACTGGCGCTTGATCAGATGCGCCGCTTCCTGCTCCACCCAGTGCGGCTCGATGCGCGCCACGCAGCGGGCGAACAGCCGGCTGGTTTCCACCTGCTCGGCGGCCATCAGCCAGCGGGCACCGTTCTTGCGGTTGGCGCTCTTGCTCAGCGACGAGCCGGGCCAGATCAACGGCTTGCGGTTGCGGGTGGACAGCCACTCGCCTTCCTCGCCGCGCTGCATCACATTGCCGAGCAGGCCGGTGAGCATGGCCCGGTGCACCGACTCATACTCCGCCGGCTCCGCGTTCAGGGCCCAGCCCTGCTCCCGGGCCAGCAGCAACAGCTGGCGATGAGTGTCGCGCCACTCGCGCATCCGCGACGGCGCCAGAAAGGTTTTTTTCAGGGTCTTTTCGAACTGGGCCCGGGACAGCGCCTCGCGCTGTTCCTCCGCCCACCGCCAGAGATTGAGAAACCAGAGGAAGTCGCTGTCCTTGTCCTCGAACGGCTGGTGCGCCTGGTCGGCCTGCTGCTGCTTGTCCCGGGGCCGCTCGCGGGGGTCCTGCACCGCCAGGGCGGCGACGATCACCAGCACCTCGCGCAGCGCTTTCTTGTCGGCGCCGCCCACCACCATGCGCGCCAGGGTCGGGTCCAGGGGAAAGCGCGCCAGTTGCCGTCCCAGGGCGGTGGGCCGGCGGCCCTTGTCCAGGGCCCCCAGTTCCTCCAGCAGCCGATAACCGTCGCGGATAAAGCGACCGTCCGGCGGCTCCATGAAGGGAAAGTCCTCCACCGCGCCCAGGCGCAGATCCGCCATCTGCAGAATCACCGCCGCCAGATTGGTGCGCTGGATTTCCGGATCGGTGAACACCGGACGCTGCAGAAAATCGTCTTCCTCATAGAGCCGGAAACAGACGCCGGGCATCAGCCGGCCACTGCGCCCGGCGCGCTGGTTGGCGCTGGCCTGGGACACCGGCTCCACCGGCAGCCGCTGCACCTTGGAATGCACGCTGTAGCGGCTGATGCGGGCGGTGCCGGCGTCGATCACATAGCGAATGCCGGGCACCGTCAGGGAGGTCTCCGCCACGTTGGTGCTGAGCACCACCCGCCGGCCCCGGTGGCTGGAAAATACGCGCTGCTGCTCGGCGCCGCTCAGCCGCGCGTACAGCGGCAGCAGTTCCGTGTCGCGGAACTCGCAGCGCTTGAGGTGATGGTGCACGTCGCGGATGTCGCGCTCGCCACTGAGAAACACCAGCACATCGCGGGCGGTGGGCGGGCCGCTCTGGCGTTCCTCGCGCTGGATCTCGCGGAGCACGTCCTCCACCTGCAGCGCCAGATCCCGGTCCGCCTCCGGCGGCCGGTAGCGGATCTCCACCGGGAAGGTACGCCCGGACACCTCGAACACCGGCGCCTCGCCGAAGTGGGCGGCGAAGCGCTCATGGTCGATGGTCGCCGAGGTGATGATCACCTTCAGGTCCGGACGGCGCGGCAGCAGTTGCTTGAGATAGCCCAGCAGGAAATCGATGTTGAGGCTGCGCTCGTGGGCCTCGTCGATGATCAGGGTGTCGTACTGATTGAGAAAGCGGTCGTTCTGGATCTCGCTGAGCAGCATGCCATCGGTCATCAGCTTGATCAGGCTGTCCTCGCCCACCTGTTCGCTGAAACGCACCTTGTAGCCGACCTTCTCGCCGACCCGCGTGTGCAGTTCCTCGGCCAGCCGCGCCGCCACCGAGCGCGCCGCCAAACGGCGCGGCTGGGTGTGGCCGATGTAACCGTCCACGCCGCGCCCCAGCTGCAGACAGATCTTGGGCAGCTGGGTGGTCTTGCCGGAGCCGGTTTCGCCGGCCACCACCACCACCTGATGGTCACGGATCGCCGCCGCCAGCTCCTCCCGGTGGCGCACCACCGGCAGGTCCGGCCATTCCAGGGGCGCCTCCAGCAGCGTACGACGCCGCGCCCGGGCGGCCACGGAGGTTTCAATGGCGGCGGCCACCTTGTCGCGGCCGCCTTCACTGAAACGCCGGGCCAGGCCGTCCAGGCGTTTTTTCAGGCGCGGCCGGTCACCGGCGCGGGCCTGCCGCAGCCGCTGATAAAGATCCTGTAATGCGGTCTCGGTCATGAAGATCCGTGTCAGCGGCGGTTGAGCAGCCAGGCCCGGCCTTTTTCATTGAGCACGTCACCGTCCAGGCTCAGCCAGGCGGTGGTCGGCTCCGACGGCGCCAGGTCCACGGTGAAGCGCATCAGCTCGTCACGGCGGAAGGCGTGCACCTCCACCCGCTCGCCCTCGCGGTAGGCGGCCAGCACCGTGTCCAGGCTGCCCGCGTCCACCTTGAGGCCGTCCACCGCGATGATCACATCACCGGCGGACAGGCCGGCGGCCATGGCGGCGCCCTGCTCGTAGGCCACCTGCACCCGGGCGCCTGCCGGGTCCGCGGCCACCCGTACGCCCAGGTTCACCGGGGCCGGTTCGGCGCCGGCTTTGCCACCCGGTTTTCCGCCATTGTCGCCGTGGCCATTCGCCGGGCGCCAATGCAGGATCACGCCGCGCTCCGCCAGCAGTTCCGCCAGCGGCAGATCCTCGGTGCCGTACAGCGCCTGCTCGAAGAAGTCGCCCAGATCGACGCCGGCGATCTCCTCGGCCAACGACCGGATGCCCTGCTCCGGCACGCCCTCACCGGTCTGGCCGTGGCGCCGCCACAGCAGCCGCATCAGATCGTCCAGGCTCTTCTCATCGTTGGTCTCGCGGCGCAGGGTCAGGTCCAGAGCCAGGGCGATCAGAGCGCCCTTGGCGTAATAGCTGACAATGGCGTTGGGCGCGTTCTCGTCCTGCTGGTAGAAACGCGTCCAGGCATCGAAGCTGGATTCGGTGACGGTCTGCTTGAAGCGGCCCTGGCCGCGATAGACGCGGGTCAGGGTCTGGCCGAGCAGCTCCAGATAACTCTGCGGAGTGATCAGCCCGGTGCGCGCCAGGGACAGATCGTCGTAATAGCTGGTGATGCCCTCGAACGCCCACAGCAGTTCGGTGTGCACCTCGCCGCGCAGGTCGAAGGGTGTGAACGCCGCCGGCTTGATGCGCTTCACGTTCCAGGTGTGGAAGTACTCGTGGCTGCACAGGCCCAGGTAGCTGCGGTAGCCGTCGCGGACCCGGTCCGGGGCGTCGGTGCGCAGCGGCAGATCGGTGCGCGGGCTCATCAGGCTGGTGGAGTTGCGGTGCTCCAGCCCGCCGTAGCCGTTGGTGACCAGGGTCATGAACACATAGCGGTCCATCGGCGCCGGTTCGCCAAACAGTTTGATATGGTGCTCGCAGATCGGTTTCAGGTCCCGGCACAGGCGCGCCATGTCGGCCCGCTGGCGGCCGCTGAGCACCACCTGATGGGGCACGCCGCAGGCTTCGAATTCGGCGTGCTCGAAGTCGCCCATCTCCACCGGGTGGTCCAGCAGGGCGTCGTAGTCGTCGGCGCGGAAACGGCCGAAGCCCAGCTCCGCGCCACTTACCCGCTCCAGCCCGGTGGCCAGTTTCCAGGTGCCGTAGGCGGCGCCCGCCGGCGCTTCGATGTCCACCTCGCAGGGCTGGTCCTCGAACCCCATGGCGGCCAGGAACACACAGGGCCCGTTGAAATAGCCGTGGGTGGTATCCAGGTGGGCGCCGCGCACCGACAGGTCCCAGGCGTACACCTGATACTCCACGGTCACCGGGCCGTCCACCGGCGGCAGCTGCCAGGTCTGTTTGTCGATCTTGGCCACGTCCAGGGCCCGGTCGCCGGCGCGCGCCTCCAGGCTGACGATGTGGCGGGCGAAATCGCGAATCATGTAGCTGCCCGGAATCCAGGCCGGCAGGGTCAGGCCCTGCCCTTCCGGGGTGGGCTCGGCCACCGTCAGGGTTACCTGGAAAAGATGGGCTTCCGGTCTGAGCGGACCAATCCGATAGTGAATCACACCGACTCCTTAACTGGCGGGGAAGCTGGTCACTGGAAGCCCATCATGATACATGTTCAGCACGTTTTCAGGGGACCCCATCCACGATGACTTCGGATTGTTTCGTACTCGACGCCGGCGACGGCCACCGCATCGGCGTGCACGAATGGCGCGCCGCCGATCCCATCGGCACCTTGATCTGGCTGCACGGCATGGGCGAGCACGGCGCCCGCTACCAGGCGCTGGGCGAAATCCTCGCCGAGCACGGCTGGAATCTGTACTGCCCGGACCATCGCGGCCATGGCATCAGCCAGGACGCGGACCAGCCGCCGGGCCACTTCGGCGACCAGGACGGCTGGGACAAGGTGATCGGGGATGTACAGCGGGTGGTGGAAGCGGTGGCCGAGCGTGATCCCGGGCCGCTGGTGCTGGGCGGCCACAGCATGGGCTCGTTCATCGCCCTGGCCGGCGCCGAGCGCTTCGGCGAACGGCTGGACGGCCTGGTGCTGTGCGGCAGCGACTACCATTCCGCCGGGTACTACCGCAGCCTGCTGCCGGTGATCCGCTGGCAGCAACGGCGCCAGGGCCCGCGCGGCCAGAGCGCCCTGATCGACAAGCTCACCTTCGGCGCCTGGGCGCGCAGCGTCCGTGACGCGCGCACCGACTTCGACTGGCTCAGCCACGACCAGGACCAGGTGGACGCCTATATCGACGACCCCCTCTGCGGCTTCCAATGCACCAACGCCACCTGGGTGGCGCTGGTAGCGGCACTGGCCCGGGTGCAGGGCAAGCGCGGCCTGGCCGCCCTGCCCGCCGGCCTGCCGGTGCTGCTGCTGGGCGGTCGCCAGGACCCGATGAGCAATTTCGGCAAGGGCATGGACCGGCTGGAAAACGCCCTGCGCCGGCGCGGCCTGCCGCTGCGGCGCCTGGACTGCCCGGAAGGGCGACATGAAATCCTCAACGACTATTGCGCCCCGGAGGTGCGGCAGACGTTGCTGGAGTGGTTGAATCGGCGGCTCTAGCGGCGCCGTTCAATCCGGCTGCGCGGAAATGTTGTTTTCCACCGTGAATTCCACGTAGCCCAGATACCGGTTGCGGATCTCGCGCACGTATTTGACCGGCTCGGAACCGCGCACATACCCGAACCGCGCCTGGCGGGCGTACTGCGGGCGGGATAGCAGCAGCATGGCGGTTTCCACATTGTCGAACCAGACGTCCGGGTCCTTGCCCAGGCGCTGGGCCAGACGTCGGGCGTCTTCCACATGGCCGGCGCCGGCGTTGTAGGCGGCCAGGCCGAAATACAGTTTCTGGGCCAGTTCCAGCCGCTGTGGAAAACGGTCCTCCAGCCATTGCAGATAGGCCATGCCGGCGGCGATGCCCTGCTCCGGATCGTGGGGGTCGCTGAAGCCGAACTGGCGGGCGGTGCGCGGCATCACCTGCATCAGCCCCTGGGCGCCGGCGAAGGAGCGCGCGTCCGGGTTGAAGCGGCTTTCCTGGTACATCTGCGACACCACCAGACGCCAGTCGAAGCCGTACTCCAGCGCGTATTCCTTGATCAGATCGTCGTAGGGAGAGATTTCCTTGCCCGCCTCCACCCGGTATTCCTCGTGCAGGCGGATGGTCTTGGGTTCCTTGAAATAGCGGTTGAAAGTGACGTTGTAGAACAGGCCCTTGTAATGGCGGCTGATGTAAGCGTCCAACTGCTTCTTGAGTCGCGGCTGGTTGGCGCGCAGGCCCCAGGCGATGTCGCGGTCGCCCTCCAGGGTCCAGAGCGGCTGGATGTCGTCCCGGTAGGTACTTTCCAGCGCCGCCAGATGGCTGTCCACCAGGGTCAGGTCCACCTCGCCGTCGGCCACCTGCTGGATCAGCATTTCCGAGGTGGCGCCCTCTTCCCGACGCACGGTCACGTCGATGCCGCGCTCGCGCAGCCGTTCCAGGGAGTCCACGAAGGCGCTGTCGGCGGCCACCGCCACGGTGCGTCCGGCCAGCTCTTCCACCGATTCCAGCGGGTCTTCGTCGGCCGGGCCGATGATCTGCTCCCGCACCTCCAGATAGCGCTTGCTGAAGTGCCAGCCGGCCCGCTGCCGTTCCTCGGTGACGGTCATGGAGGCGGCGATCACATCGCCGGCGCCCTCCTCCAGGGCCTGGAACATTTCCGAGGCGCTGTTGCGCACCACCATGCGCACCCGCAGACCGTGCTGCTTGGCGAAGTGGCGGATCAGATCGTAGTCGAAGCCCATCAGCTCGCCGCGCCACAGAAAGTAGCTGGCCGGGTTGTTGGAGGTGATCACGCGCAGCACGCCTTCCTCCTTGATGGCGGCCCAGTCGCGCTGCACCCGGGTCTGCACCGAGGCGCTCACATGATGGCTGACGATGAATTCGTTGATCGCCGCGCGCAGCACCGGATTGTCCTGGCGTACCGCCCAGGCGATGCGGCGGCGCTCCTTGACCACCGGCCCGCGGCGCAGGCCGTCGTAGTCCAGCAGCAGGCTCTCGAGCATGTTGCCGTCCACGATGGTGGCGCCGTAGCGCCCGTCCGCCACCGCCTCCAGCAGGCCGGCGTCGGAGGTGTCGCCGGGCAGGGTTTCCACCTTGATGGTGTCGAATCGGTCGGCCAGTTCCTCGGCGGTCTCCGCATAGGCGGTGCCCTCCGGTACCGCCAGGGTCATGGCGCCGAGGTCGGCCAGGTCGTCGCCCTCACGGCTGTCCGGCACCACCAGGTACTCGTCGATCACCGCCACCGGCGTACAGAACGCCAGCGCCTCGCCACGGGCCTCGGTGACCGAATAGTTGCTGACGATCATGTCCGCGCCGCCGTCGTTGACCAGGTCCGCCAGCTCGCCGGTGCCGTCGGTGTAGACCCAGCGCGGTTCCAGCCCCAGGGCCTCGGCGGCGGCTTCCGCCTGCTCACGGAACTCCTGCAGCGGCACGCCTTCGCGCACCAGCGCCTGCTCCTCGTCGAAGCGCGGCGCCGCCAGACGCAGCACGCCGCGCTCTTGCAGCGCCTCCAGGTCGCCGGTTTCGGTGTAGTCCGGGCCCTGGCCGCAGCCGGCCAGCAACGCAAGCGTCAGCACCGCCAGCAGCGCGGTGGTCACGGGGTGGTTGGTCATGCAATCGTTCCCTCCTGCGCACCAATCTAACCGAAAAGGGTGACCGGCGGCGAATTGTTAAATGGAGGGCGTGAAACCGGGGCGAGGGCAAGGCGGGTGAAGAAAAAACGCGGGCGAAAAAAAGGGGCGCCGCAAGGCGCCCCATGATCTGCCTGATCAGAGAAGGAGTATCAAGGTGCCGGAGTATTGCCGGCGCAAACGCGGTGGATCCGCAGACTGTCGTTCACGTTGAGAAGACCCGCGTACTCCAGTTCCACGCTGTCGAAGGTCACCGCGCCGGTGTCCACCTCGGCGGACAGGAAGCGCTGGTCGCTGTTCAGGGACAGACCCAGCAGTTCCAGATCCAGCAGACCGCCGTCCACGGTGAAGCTCTGAACCACCTCGCCGTCGTCGATCAGCCGCAGGGTCAGGAAGTTGCCCAGCAGGCCCAGGTTGAGCAGGGACGAGGCCGGATCGGAGATCACGAAACCGATGCGGTCGATGCCGGTGATGTCGTTGCTCTCATCCGCGGCGTCGGCGCTGATTTGCGCGCCACCGTAGATCAGCGCGGCGGACACGTTCATCTCGGCGAAGTTCTGCTCGACGTCGTCGGTCAGGTATTCCGGATTGTCCACACTGGCGATGGCGACACCGAGGGAGCCCCCATTGCCCTGATAGTCCGGGCTCAGCAGCGGCTGATAGGTGGTGCTGTCGTTACAGGTGAAGCCGTCGGTGTCGCACACGTCGCCGATGCCGTCACCGTCCGCGTCCGCCTGGTCCGCGTTGGCGACGGTCGGGCAGTTGTCGATGTCGTCCGGCACGCCGTCGTCGTCCTGATCCTGGGTGTCGTCCACCGGGCAGCCGTTGTTGATGGCCGGGCCGGGGGTACGCGGGCACTCGTCATCCACGTTGTCCACGCCGTCACCGTCCAGATCGTCGTCGCACACGTCGCCCACGTTGTCACCGTCCAGATCTTCCTGGTCCGGGTTGGGGATCAGCAGGCAGTTGTCGTCCTGGTTGGGCACGCCGTCGCCGTCGGTGTCGCCGTCACAGGCGTCGCCGGTGCCGTCGCCGTCGGTGTCGAGCTGGTCGAAGTTGGCCACGTAGGGGCAGTTGTCGTCGTCGTTCTGGATGCCGTCGTCGTCGATGTCGTTGTCGCACACGTCACCGATGCCGTCACCGTCGATGTCGGACTGGTTCGGGTTGGGGACCGCCGGACAGTTGTCCTCGTTGTCCTCGATGCCGTCGTCGTCCTGGTCGATGTTGTTGTCGCAGGCGTCGCCGATACCGTCATTGTCGGTGTCGGTCTGGTCCGGGTTGGCCACCCGCGGACAGTTGTCATCGTCGTTCTCGATGCCGTCGTCGTCGATGTCGTCGTCGCAGGCGTCACCGATGCCGTCCTGGTCCTGATCCAGCTGGCTGTGGTTGGGCACCGCCGGGCAGTTGTCCTGATCGTCCGGAATGCCGTCGTTGTCCTGGTCTTCGGGCGCGTTCGGCGTCGGGTTGTTACCGCCGCCACCGCCGTCGCTGTCACTGGCGTTGCAACCATAGATCCCGGCGCCGAGCACGGCGAGCAGGACCAGCATGGTCAGGTTTCTGAGCTTCAACATGTGGTTTCTCCTCACTTCTCGGTGACGCGGAATTCAACGCGGCGGTTCATGGCACGGCCGGATTCATTGTCGTTGCTGGCTACCGGGTCCAGTTCGCCGTAGCCCCGGGCGGTCACGCGGTCGGCGTCGACGCCACGCATCACCAGATACTGACGCACCGCTTCGGCGCGCTGGCGGGACAGCTGCTCGTTGTAATCGGCGTTGCCGACGCTGTCGGTGTGGCCGGCCACTTCCACGCGGAAGTCGGTCTGCGCCTTCAGGGAATCGGCGATGCGGTCCAGGGTGGATTCGGAACCGGTGGTCAGACGGGCGGAATCGAATTCAAAGTTGATGTTGCTGAGCGTCACGGTCTGGTTGGCGATCAAACAGCCCTTGGCGTCCACCTGGCCACCCTGCAGGGTGTTCGGGCACTGATCGCGATCGTCCGGCACGCCGTCACCGTCGGAATCCACGGACGGCTTGGGCTGGATGCGCACTTCGCGGGTCTCCACCACCACTTTTTCCTTGGTGATGACCTTGGTGTAGCCGAGCGGGAATTCCACACCCAGGGAGAAACGCACGTCGCCAAAGGCGCCGTCGCCACGGGCCGGGCCGGCGCCGTCGAAGTCGTCGTACACGTAGCGCACGTCGCCACGGAATTTCAGGCCGTTGTCGAACACCGGGCCGGTGACCGCGCCGAGGCCGGCGGTGGCGCCGAAGTTGGTGTCCTGGTCGTCGTCGGGCAGCACTTCCTGATCGATGGCGCCCACGGTAACGATGGCGTACGGGGTGAAGCCGGTGCGGTCACCGAAGGCGTAGGCCAGACCGGTGGTCAGGTGGTACTGATAGAAATCCTGGGTGTTGGGGATACCCGGATCCATCTTGTAGAAGCCGAATTCAGTCTCCCACCAGAAGTGATCGGACAGCTGACGACCGTAAAAGACACTGTAGCCAGCGGCATCGTCGTCATACTGGCGGTCCTTGTCCAGATCCACGTAGGAGCCGAAGCCACCCACGTACTGGCGCGTGTTCACATCCTCTTCGTAATGCTCTTCCGCCAGAGCCGGCTGCATCGCCAGCCCCACGGCCATTACCAGCGGGGACAATTTCAAGCTTACTTTCATGGTGTTACCCCCCTCGGGTATCAACGGATTACACTGCAAGCATTGGAATAGCCGGGGGGCTTAAAAAAAACAGACTTCCGGTGACTTCCAGTAGGATTAGTGTTGAGAACTTCGCTCTGCCTTTGCACAACTTGTCCCGGCGGTATCGTTTTGTATCCGCTCTGTACCCGCGTCACCGAACCAGCGCCTTTTTGTTGTGGGTGCCGCCACTGAATGGTACGTTCGTGCAAAAATAAAAGGACTCGCCCCTGATGCCTTCCCGTCGCCGATTCCGTCGCCCCCTGTGGCTGGCTGTGCTGACCCTGTTGCTGCTGGTCGGCGGCGCCCTGCTGCACACCGCCTGGCCATTTCTGTTCTATCCCCGCGAGGCGCTGCGCTTCGAGGTACCGTCACCGCGTCCTTCGACGCCCAGCGACGTGGCCCTGGCCGGCGTCGCCGAGGTGGACATCACACCGGCCATCGGCCTGCCCAAATTCGGCTATTCCGCCTGGGCGGCGGACGGCGACGGCCTGCGCACCCGCCTCAAGGCCCGTGCCTTTTATCTGCACGGCCCCGGCGGCACGCCGCTGGCACTGGTACAGCTGGATCTGGGCGCCGGTTCCCTGCCGCTGCACTACGCGGTGGCGGAGCGCATCGCCGCCACCACCGACGTGCCCGCCCATGGGCTCAGCCTGCTGGTCACCCACACCCATTCCGGGCCCGGCCAGTACCTGGGCAGCGACTTCTATAATGTGTTTGGCGGCAACCGGCCGGGCTTCGACCCGGCACTGTTCGATTTTCTCGCCGATCGCATCGCCACGGCGGTGACCCGCGCCTACCGGGATCGTCGCCCGGCCCGCCTGGCGGTGGGCGGCAGGGACGTGTGGGGGCTGACCCGCAACCGCTCGCCACGGGCCTGGGCGCGTAATCACCACCTGGACCCGGACCGCGTGGACGGCAACACCGCCCTGGGCGCGGTGAACCCGCGCATGACCCAGCTGCGCATCGACCTGCAGGCGGACGACGGCCGTTACTACCCGGCCGGCGCCCTGACCCTGTTCTCCGTGCACGGCACCGCCATCCCCGCCTTTACCGGCCCCTACCACGCGGACGTCTGGCACTGGCTGGCGCGGGGCCCGGGGCGCCGCTTCGCCGCCGGGGACCTGCCCTGGCCCTTGGTGCACGGCGCGGTGCAGGCCACCCACGCCGACAACAACCCGGCCTGGCACCCGGACCACCGTGGCGACCTGGAGGCACGGCGCATCGGTACCGCCCTGGGCGAACAGGCCGCCGACCTGTTCCTGTCCCTGGACCCGGGGCTTTCCCCGCGCCTGGTCACCGCCGCCGGCGCCCGCCAACTGGACCTGCTGACCCTCACCCACCCACAGCGCCACGGCCTGTGCCCCCGAGCGGTGGTGGGCGCGGCGGTGGCCGGCGCCGCCAACGGCGATGAGGTGTTCCCGGTGTCCTACCTGCCGTTTCTCAAGGAGGGCTGGCCCAGGCGCTGGTTCACCGACGGCTGCCAGGGCGTCAAACAATGGATGCTGTCCAAGGCCCAGCTGCTGCTGACGCCGGAGGCGTTCCCCCACCGCGCCCTGTTCCAGGTACTGCGCGTCAACGATCTGGTGCTGGTGCCCCTGCCCTGGGAGATCACCCTGGAAAGCGGCAACCGCATCCGTGGCGCGGTGCTGGACGCGCTGCCCGGCGGCCGCCCCTGGCGGGTGGAAATCTCCAGCCTGGCCAACGGTTTTCTGGGCTACGCGGTGACCCCGGAGGAATACGGCGCCCAGAACTACGAGGGCGGGCACACCCTGTACGGGCCGCATACCCTGGACTTTCTCGCCGCGCAGAGCGCGCGGCTGGGTGGCGACCTGTTCGCCGCCGGCGCCGTGGACGAACTGCCCGCCCGCGCCGACTTCGACCTGCTGCGCCACGACTACTGGCCCAGCGCCCCGGCCGACCGGCGCTGGGCCCGGCAATGGCGGCAACCGGCCCGCTTCCAGGAACCGGAGGGCGAGAAAGGCGCCTACTGGGCCTGGCGCTTCCACGGCGAGCCCCCCGGCGCCCTGGCGCTGGACCGGCCGCTGCTGCGCATCACCCGGGCCGACGACCGGGCGCCGGTGATCGACGACGAGAGCGGCGACCTGGCCCTGCGGCTGATCGACCAGGACGACCGGGGCGCCCTCTACGAGGTGCGCTGGTATCACCCACCGCCGGCGCCGCCGGGCCGCTTTCAACTGGAGGTGCGGGCCGGTGAGCGGGCGCCGGCGTTGACCTCACCGGCGTTCCCCTGAATCTTCCAGGCGGGCACGGTTTCAGGCGGGACATCTTTTTTTATGCGGGATTTGCGGCGCCATCCGGTGACAGCGGCGGGCGCGCTGCTACACTGGCGCCTTATTGATAGGAGATCGTCCATGAGGGCTCTGTTTTTCCCCCTGACCGTCCTCGCGGCGGCGGCCCTGGCCGGCTGCGCCAGCACCACCCAGGTCACCACCCGCACCGTCACCGACACCCCGCCGCCGCCGGCCACCACCCTGCTGCTGGCCGCCCAGAGCCCGGAAAGCGACACCCGAGAAACCTGGGAACTGACCTGCCGGCCGATCTTTGCCCGCACCGGCATCACCGTGCACCTGGCTCACCAGGAAGTGCCGTTCTGGGACGAGGACGGGCGCCAGGCGCTGAGCGACTGGGCCGGCGAACACGGCGCCGACCGGATCCTGCTGGTGGACCTGACCCGGCTGCTGATGTCGGCCCCGAACCTGCCCGGCGACCGGGAACTCAACCCGCTCAACCAGGACACCGAGGTGCAACCCACCTGGCGCCTGGGCCTGGACGGCCAGCGCATCCCCAAGGCGCCCCTGGAAGACACCGAGGACCGCTTCCCGGCCTATCTGATGGACGGCACCGGCGCCTCCCTGTGGTACGGCATCGCCCGCACCCACGAAGCCAACGACCAGGCCGCCATCGCCAAGAGCCAGTGTCGCGCCCTGCGCGACAGCCTGCGGCGGGACGGACTGCTGCCCTGACCCCCACCGCCCCGGGCATTGATACCCGGGGTGGACGCCCCCATCTGCTGAGCATGCACCGGGCCCCGTGAGCCCCTGTCCCTGATCCCGCATCCATGGAGGTACCATGAAAGCCGTGATTCCCGGAACATCCCTGGCGATCCATCCGGACCGGTTCCCGGACCCGGCGGACACCCTGCCCGCCGACCGGGACGCCGGCCGCGCCATTCTCGGTGGCGGCTGCTTCTGGTGCGTGGAGGCGGTGTATGCCGCCCTGGACGGAGTCAACAGCGTGGTCTCCGGCTACGCCGGCGGCGGCGCGGACAGCGCCAATTATGAGGCGGTGTGCGGCGGTCGCAGCGGCCACGCGGAAGTGGTGGAAATCACCTACGACCCGGCCCGCATCGGCTTTGGCGAGCTGCTCAAGCTGTTCTTCTCGGTGGCCCACGACCCCACCCAGAAAGACCGCCAGGGTAACGACCGGGGGCCCCAGTACCGCTCCTCGATCTTCCCGGTGGACGAGGAGCAGGAACGGATGGCGCGGGCCTACATCGCCCAACTGAACAATGCCGGCGCCTTCACCGCCCCCATCGTCACCACCATCGAAACCGGGCACCCGTTCTACCCGGCGGAGGATTACCACCAGGACTTCGCCCGGCGTAACCCCAACCAGCCTTATATTCAGCACGTGGCGCGGCCCAAGCTGGACAAGCTTCACGCCGCCTTTCCCGATCTGCTGAAATCCTGACCGACCCACTGATCAAAGAGGTTCGTCCATGAGTACGTCCGCCAGCGGATACGACCTGACGCCGCTCACCGACGCCGAAAAACAACAGCGCGCCGCCGGCCTCACCGCCGAGGAGCGCCGCATCCTGCTCAACCAGGGCACCGAGCCGCCGTTCTGCGGCGGCCTGCTCGACAACAAGGAAAGCGGCACCTACCAGTGCAAGCTGTGCCACCTGCCCCTGTTCCGCTCCGACGAGAAATTCGAATCCGGCACCGGCTGGCCCAGCTTCTACCAACCGGTGGACCCGGAGCACGTCAAGGAACTGCGCGACGACAGCCACGGCATGGTCCGCACCGAGATCCGCTGCGCCCGCTGCGACGGCCACCTGGGCCACGTGTTTCCCGACGGCCCGCCGCCCACCGGCCTGCGCTACTGCCTGAACTCCGCCTCACTGGTGTTCGAAGCCGGCGACTGAGCGATCCCCGCCCGCCGGGCTTGTCTCGGCGGGCGGTCCTGCTAAACTAGCCCGCCTCGCCCGTCCGGGCGGGGGCGTGCCGGAATAGCTCAGTCGGTAGAGCAACTGATTCGTAATCAGTAGGTCGGAGGTTCGATTCCTCTTTCCGGCACCATTCTTTTCCCTGGCTTTTCTCCCCGGTCCGCTTGTCCGGAACCTCACCGCCGGAGCACGCCATGAAGCAGCCCTCCCGCATTCAATGCAAACGTGTCCAGGATCCGGCGGAACCGTCCGACGGCTACCGCGTGCTGGTGGACCGGATCTGGCCCCGTGGCATCAAAAAAGAAGCCCTGAAAGCCGACGATTGGCGCAAGAACCTGGCGCCCTCCACCGAGCTGCGCAAATGGTTTGGCCACGATCCGGCCCGCTGGGCGGCGTTCTACCAGAAATTCCACGCCGAGCTGCGCCAGCGACCGGAACAGGTGGATAGCCTGCTCGCCGCCTGCGACGGCCGGGTGCTGACCCTGTTGTTCGCCGCCCGCGACCGCGAGCACAACAACGCGGTGGCGCTGCGGATGTTCCTTTTGGACGGCCGGTAGCGGCCGCCCCGAAATCAGACTCAAAGGTAAATTCCCCGACCCGGGGACAGAAATCCATCGCGCCCGGCAAGGCATCGCCAAGGCGCGCGACCGACACTAGGGCTCTCGGATAAGAGAATAAAGAGTCCTGGATGAGCGATCACAGCACCGAGACCCGAGCCGATGGCAGTCACATCGGCCGGTCCCAGACCCGTTTCGAGGATCAGGCCCTGCTGCGTGGCCTGGGCCGATACGCCGACGACCTGGCGACGCCGCCGGGTACCCTGCACGCCGCCGTCGTGCGCTCCCCCCATGCCCATGCCCGGGTGCTGTCCGTGGACGCCTCCGAAGCGCTCGCCCTCAAGGGCGTGCGCGCGGTGCTCACCGGCGAGGACGTGAAGCGTTGGGCCCATCCGTTCCCGGTGGGGGTGCGCGGCGCGCCCATGGAGCATTGGTGCCTGGCGGTGGACAAGGTGCGCTATGTGGGCGAGCCGGTGTGCGTGGTGATCGCCGAGGACCGCTACCGGGCGGAGGACGCCCTGGAGCTGGTGCGCGTGCAATACGAGCCGCTGAAGCCGGTGATCGATCCGGAGAAAGCCGCCGCCGAGGACGCGCCGGTGCTGCACGAGGCGGTGGGCGGCAACGTGGTCAACGAGCGCCACTTCCGCTACGGCGATCCGGAAAAAGCCTTCGAGGAGGCGGCACACCGGGTGTCCATCAAGGTGCGCTTTCCGCGCAACTCCTGCACCCCCATCGAGTGCTACGTGGTGGTGGGTCAGTATCAGCCGGCCACCGGCGTGTACGACATTCTGTCCAACTTCCAGGGCCCCTACGCGCTGCATTCGGTGATGGCGCGCGCCCTGAACGTGAGCAGCAACCGGCTGCGGCTGCGCACGCCGCCGGACTCCGGCGGCAGCTTCGGCATCAAGCAGGGTGTGCTCACCTATGTGGTGCTGATGGGGCTGGCGGCGCGCAAGGCCGGCGCCCCCGTGAAATGGGTGGAAGACCGGCTGGAGCATCTGCAGGCCTCCTCCAGCGCCACCAACCGGGTGGCGGACATGGAGGCGGCGGTGGACGCGGACGGCCGCGTCACCGCCCTGCGCTACGACCAGATCGACGACTGCGGCGGCTATCTGCGCGCGCCGGAGCCGGCCACCTTCTATCGCATGCACGGCAATCTGACCGGCGCCTACGGCATCCGCAACCTGGCGGTGCGCAATCGGGTGGTGCTCACCAACAAACTGCCCAGCGGCCTGAACCGGGGCTTCGGCGGCGGCCAGATGTACTTCGCCCTGGAGCGTCTGATGCACCAGGTGGCGCGACAGCTGAACCTGGACCCGCTGGACGTGATGCGCCGCAATCTGCTGCCGGCGGACGCCTTCCCCTATCGCACCGCCTCCGGGGCGCTGCTGGATTCCGGCAACTACGCCGACACCGTGGACCTGGCCCTGCGCGACGGCGGCTACGACGAGCTGATCCGGCGCCGTGACCAGGCCCGGGCCGAGGGCAAACTGTACGGCGTGGGCCTGTGCGCGGTGGTGGAGCCGTCGATCTCCAATATGGGCTACATCACCACCGCCCTGACGCCGGAGCAGCGCGCCAAGGCGGGCCCGAAGAACGGCGCGGTCAGCACCGCCACCCTCAGCATCGATCCGCTCGGCGGCATCACCGTGCACGTGTCCTCCACGCCCCAGGGCCAGGGCCACCAGACCGTGGTGGCCCAGGTGGTGGCCGAGGTGCTGGGCGTGGACCCGGCCAGCATCCTGGTCAATGTGGAGCTGGACACCGGCAAGGACCCCTGGTCGATCGCCTCCGGCAACTATTCCAGCCGCTTCGCCGGCGCCGTGGCCGGCGCCGTGCACAAGGCGGCGCTGCAGGTGCGCGCGCGGCTGGCCAACATCGCCGCCACCCTGATGGAAGCCGACCCCGGGCAGGTGCGCTTCGCCGGCGGCAAAGTCTTTATCGAGGACGGCCCCAGCCTGGGCTTCCATCGTGTCGCCGGCACCGCCCACTGGTCCCCGGCGCTGCTGCCGAACGGTGAAACGGGCGGCCTGCGCGAAACCGCGTTCTGGACGCCGCCCCAGCTGGAGGCGCCGGACGACGACGACCACATCAACAGCTCGCTGTGCCACGGCTTTATCTTCGATTACTGCGGGGTGGAGATCGACCGGGTCACCGGCGAGGTTCACATCGACCGCTACGTGACCTGCCACGACGCCGGCCGCCTGCTGAACCCGATGCTGGTGGACGGCCAGATCCGCGGCGGCTTCACCCAGGCCCTGGGCGTGGCGCTGATGGAAGAGTTCGCCTACGGCGAGGACGGCAGTTTCCTGTCCGGCACCCTGGCGGACTATCTGCTGCCCACCGCCCCGGAGGCGGTGGAACCGCTGATCCTGCACACCGAAACGCCCTCCCCGTTCACGCCCCTGGGCGCCAAGGGCGTGGGTGAAGGCAACAACATGAGCACGCCGGTGTGCATCGCCAACGCGGTGGCCGATGCCCTGGGCCGCGACGACATACAACTGCCGCTGACCCCGTCCCGGGTGCGCGGCCTGATCGGCATCGACGAGCCGCCGGCCCCGGAAGGGCTGGAGCCGCTGGCCGCGCCGCGCGCCGGCGGGCCGGCCCTGCAGGCCCGCGACTCGGTGGTGGTGCCGGCGTCGCCGCAGACCGTCTACGACACCGTGCTCGATCCGGAAACCCTGCGCGCCATCATTCCCGGCTGCCACGCCCTGGAATTGGAAGGCGACAACCAGTACCGCGCCGACGTGACCGTCGGCGTGGGCATGATCAAGGCGCGCTTCGCCGCCCGGGTCCGGCTCAGCGATCTGGACCCGCCCCGCTCCCTGCGGCTGTCCGGCTCCGGCGACAGCGCCATGGGCTCCGCCTCCGGCAGCGCCCACGTGACCCTGGTGGAACTGGACAACGGCCACACCCGCCTGGAGTACGTCTACGAGGTGGACGTGGGCGGCAAGATCGCGGCGGTGGGCGGCCGCATGCTGCAAAGCGCCTCGAAAATCATTATCGGCCAGGTGTTCAACCGGCTCGCCCAGCGCCTCACCGGCAAGCCGGTGGGCGGCGGCCTCTGGCAACGGCTGCGCGCGCTGATCGCGCGGCTGCTCGGCAAGGGAGACGCATCATGAAGGCGGCGTCGTTCGATTACGTGCGCGCTTCCAGCAAGAAGGAAGTGCTGCAGTTGCTCCACGAGCACGGCGAGGACGCCCGGCTGCTGGCCGGCGGCCAGTCGCTGATGGCCACCCTCAATATGCGGCTCACCCAGCCCAAGGTGGTGGTCGACATCAACCGGGTGGAGGAACTCAACCGGATCCGCAACGAAAGCGGTTATCTGGCGGTGGGCGCGGCGGTGCGCCAGGTGCAGCTCACCGATCGCGCCGAGCTGGCCCGGGAAGTGCCGCTGCTGGCCAAGGCGCTGCCCTGGATCGGCCACTTCCAGACCCGCAACCGGGGCACCGTGTGCGGCTCCGTGGCCCATGCCGACCCGAGCGCGGAGATTCCGCTGTGCCTGGTGACCCTGGGCGGCAGCGTGGTGCTGGAATCGCTGAAGGGCAAACGGCGGGAAGTGCCGGCGGCGGACTTTTTCCAGGGTCTGCTGACCACCGACCGCCAGCCCCGGGAATTGATCAGCGAGGTGCGCTTCCCGCTGGCGCAGGACGGCACCGACTACCGCTTCCAGGAAATCGCCATGCGTCACGGCGACTTCGCCCTGGTGGCGCTGGCGTTGTGCCTGCGCGACGACGGCGCCCACCTGGGCGTGGGCGGCGTCGCCGACCGGCCGGTGGCGCAAACGCTGCCGCTGGGCGGCGAGTTGCCCGATGCCCTCAACACCCTGGCCTGGTCGCTGGGCGCCCAGGACGACGTTCATGCCTCCGCGGCCTACCGGCGCCAGCTGGTGCGCGAACTGGGCCAGCGACTGATCGAGGAGCCTTCCCATGCACGCCCCCGCTGAACAGCGCAGTGAGATCGAACTGGAACTGAACGGCGAAACCCGCCATGGCCGCGCCGAGCCGCGCACCCAGCTGTGCGACTTCCTGCGCCACGAGCTGGGCGCCACCGGCGTGCACGTGGGTTGCGAGCATGGCGTGTGCGGCGCCTGCACGGTGCTGGTGGACGGCGTCGCCTCGCGCTCCTGCCTGATGCTCGCGGTGCAGGCGGACGGACGCCGCATCGACACCGTGGAATCCCTGGCCCGGGACGACGTGATGAACGACCTGCAGCAGGCCTTCAGTCGCCATCACGCCCTGCAATGCGGCTTCTGCACCAGCGGCATCCTGATGTCCTGCGTGGAATTTCTGCAACGGGTGCCGACCCCGGATGAAGCGCAGGTGCGCGACATGCTGTCCGGGCATCTGTGCCGTTGCACCGGCTACACCGGCATCGTGCGCGCGGTGCTGGAAGTAGCCGGCCAACGCCAAAGCGGCGAATCACAACAAAATGCTTCGGAGAACCGCAACGATGTTTGATCTTGGACGCAGCTTTCTGGCCGCGGTGGAACGTCGCCCCCAGGCGACGGCGATCAGCGACGGTCCCCAACGCCTCAGCTACGAGGCCTGGTTCGATGTCATTCAGCGCGCCGCGCGGGGCCTTGAGGACCTGGGGCTCACCAAGGGGGACCACCTGGTGGCGGCGATGCAGAACCGCTGGCAAATGGCCACGCTGCATTGGGCCTGCCAGTTCAGCGGCATCATCATGACCCCGCTCAACTGGCGCTGCACCGCCGAGGATCTGACCTGGACCCTGGAAAACGCGGACGCCCGCGCCCTGGTGCACGACGACTCGGTGCTCGAGGCGGTGCGCGCCATGGGCCGCCCGGCGGTGCCCTGCGTGAGCGTCGGCGAGGCCGCGTTCCCCGAGGCCCTTGTTTTCGAGGACCTGTGCGCCCGCGCGCCGGCCGACACCCTGCTGCGCGCCGGCCCGGAGGACTGGTCACTGATGCTGTACACCTCCGGCACCACCAGCCGGCCCAAGGGCGTGCCACGCCGGCACCGCGCCGAGCGCGCCGCCGCCCTCGCCCATGTGGCCCAGAACCTGTACAGCCAGCAGGAATGCACGCTCGGCGTGATGCCGCTGTACCACACCATGGGCGTGCGTTCGCTGCTGTCCATGGCGCTGCTGGATGGCCACTTCGTGTGCGTGCCGCGTTTCGACGTGGAAGCCACCCTGGACGCCATCGAGCGCGAAGGCATCAGCAACCTGTACCTGGTGCCGACGCTCTATCACATGCTTATCGAACACCCGGCGTTCAGCCCGGAGCGGGTCGCCAGCGTGCGCAAGATCGGCTTCGCCGGAGCGCCCATGAGCGACGGCCTGATGCGCCGGGTGCAGGACGCCTTCCAGCCGGACCTGTTCGTCAATCACTACGGCAGCTCCGAGGTGTACACCTTCACCATCGATCAGGCCGCCAACCGCAAACCCGGGTCCTCCGGCCGCAGCGCGCTCAACCAGCGCATCCGCGTGGTGCACCTGACCAGCGAATCCCCCGCCGATGTGGCACCGCCCGGCGAGGAAGGCCAGATCATCGCCGACCTGGCCAGTGACGAAGCCTTCGAGGGCTACTGGCGCCGCCCGGACGCGGACGCCAAATCGATTCGCGACGGCTGGTACTTCACCGGCGACACCGGCTTCTTCGACGACGACGGCGATCTGTTCGTCACTGGCCGGGTGGACGACCTGATCATCACCGGTGGCGAAAACGTAAGCCCGGCGGAAATCGAGAACGTGCTGTCCCTGCACCCGGCCGTGGAGGAAGTCGCCGTGGTGGGCCTGCCCGACGAACAGTGGGGCAAACTGGTCACCGCCTTTATCAAGGTGCGCGAGCCGATCACCGACGAGGTGCTCGACGCCCATTGCGTGAGCTCCGGTCTGGCCCGGTTCAAACGGCCGCGCCGCTACGAGTTCATTGAACAGATTCCCAAATCCCCGGTGGGCAAAATCCTGCGCCGCGTGCTGGTGGCCGACTACGGCGATCCGCAGCCGGCGGAACAGCCCTGAATGACCCAGAAAAGGAAAAACACGATGAACGTGTCCGAGATTGAACAGTTTCTGAATACCGAGTTCGACGGCTTCAAGGTGGAACTGCGCACCGACCAGGAGCGCGGCGACATCATCCTGGGCCGCCCGCCCTATAACGTGATCGCCATGAGCCAGCGGGAGTACCTGCGCCAGGTGTTCGAGGCGCTGGACGCCCACCCGGGCGTGCGCGTCATCGTGCTGCGCGCCGAGGGCCAGCATTTCTCCAGCGGCGGCGATATTCGCGGCTTTCTGGAAGCCTCCCCGGAGCACGTCTCCAAACTGGCCTGGAACGTGGCCGCCGCCGAGCGCTGCAGCAAGCCGGTGATCGTGGCCAACCGTGGCTACACCTTCGGCGTCGGCTTCGAGCTGTCGCTGGCCTGCGATTTCCGCATCGCCTCGGAAACCGCCCGCTACGCCCTGCCGGAACAGAACCTGGGTCAGATCCCCGGCTCCGGTGGCTCCGCCCGTCTGCAGAAAATGATCGGCATCACCCGCACCAAGCACATGGTGATGCGCGCCAAGCGGGTCAGCGGCGAACAGGCCCTGGCCTGGGGCTTCGTCACCGAATGCGTGCCGGACGACGAGCTGGAAAGCGCCACCGACGCCCTGGTGGAAGAGCTGCGCCGGTTCTCGCCGCTGGCCCAGCGCACCGCCAAGAAGCTGATCAACGACAACGAGGACTCGCCGCTGAAGGTGGCCATCGAAATGGAAGGCCATTGCTACAGCCGCCTGCGCAGCTCCGAGGACTTCAAGGAAGGCGTGGAGGCGTTCCACGCCAAGCGTCCGGCGGTGTTCAAGGGCGAATAAAGTACCGCGCCCGCGCCATGACAACACCCGGTGGTCGACCGCCACCGGTTGATAACAAAAACGGAGGCTTAGCATGCCCCACGAAGTGCCCCTCGATACCGGCGAACGGAACCGTCCGCCTTTGCGTGCCGCTTTCAACGGCCGCACGCTCAGCACCGGGGTGGTGGCGGCGTTGTTCGGTTGCACCGGCCCGGCGGTGATCGTCATGAACGCCGCCGAGGCCGGACAGTTGTCCAACGCCCAGACCGTGGCCTGGCTGTTCGGCATCTATGTGCTGGGCGGTCTGATCAGCCTGTTCTTCGCGTTACGCTATCGTCTTCCGATCAGCGGCGCCTATACCATTCCGGGCGCGGCCATTCTGGCCGCTTCCCTGCAGATGATTCCCTTCAACGAAGCGGTGGGCGCCTTTATCGCCAGCGGGCTTCTGGTGCTGGCGCTGGGCTTCAGCGGCCTGATCGGCCGCCTGGCGCACTGGCTGCCAGTACCCATCGTCATGGCGATGATCGCCGGCGCCCTGTTCCGCTTCGCCACCGGCGCGGTGGACTCGGTGGTGGCGGCGCCCTGGGTGGCCGGCATCGCCGCGCTGGCCTTTTTCCTCACCGGGCGTCTGACGCGCGCGGTGCCGCCGGTGCTGGTGGCCGGCGTGGTGGGCCTGGGCATGGCGCTGTGGCTCGGTGAACTGCAAACCGCCCAGGTGTCCCTGGAACTGGTGATGCCGGCCTTCACCGCGCCGGCGTTTTCCTGGCAGGCGTTCTTCGCCATCTCGGTGCCGCTTACCGCCCTGGTGATCGGCGCCGAGAATGCCCAGGCCATCGGCGTGCTGATGGCGGAGGGCTACCGGCCGCCGGTCAACGCCATGACCATCGCCAGCGGCATCGGCGGCCTGCTGGCCGGCCTGTGCGGCGGCCATAACGCCAATATCGCCGGTCCGATGACCGCCATCTGTTCCTCGGAACAGGCCGGCGAGGACCGCCGCCTGCGCTACGGCGCCTCGGTGGTCAACGGCGTGCTGTTCATCCTTTTCGGCCTGTTCGCGGGCTTCGCGGTACCCTTTATTCTGGCGTTGCCCAAGGCACTGATCATGGTGATCGCCGGCCTGGCCATGATCGGCGTGCTGCTGGGCGCCTTTCAGCAGGCGTTCCGCAAGAACGGCCCCTGCCAGGTGGGCGCCTTCGTGGCGCTGACCGTGGCGATGAGCAAATTTTCCCTGCTGGGGATCAGTTCGCCCTTCTGGGCGTTGTTGCTGGGCGTGGCCACCTCCGCCCTGCTCGGTGAACTCGGCGCCGCCCGGCGCCAGGAGACACAGGCATGAAAAAGTACTGCAACCCGGCCAGCGTGGTGGCACTGCTGTGGGCCTTGTTCCAGATCTGGATGGTGTACGGCTCGCCGCTGGAGCTGATCGTGGCGGTGCCGATCCACGTGATGTTCGGCGTGATGCTCACCTTCATTACCCATCCGCTGATCGCGCCGCCGGAAACCGGCCCGCGACGCTTTGGCGCCAGCCGCGCCAGTGATTACCTGCTGGTGGCGGTGGCCGCCGCCATCGCCGTGCATTACTACCTGAGCGGCGAAACGCTGATCACCCGCATCGCCATGGTCGATCTGCCCACCACCACCGACCTGGTGGTGGGCGTGGTCACCATCGCCCTGGTGGTGGAGGCGGTGCGCCGTTCCCTGGGCATGGGCCTGACCACGGTGATTCTGGTGTTCCTGGTCTATCAGTTCTGCGGCCCGCTGCTGCGCGACATTCCGCTGCTGCGCATCATCGGCCACGACGGCCAGCCCAGCCGCATGTTCTTCGAGACCTTTATCGACCTGCAGACCATGCAGAACGAGGGCGTGTTCGGCATTCCCAGCATCGTCTCCTACGGCCAGGTGTTCTACTTCCTGCTGTTCGGCGCCTTCCTGCAACTGTTCGGCGGCGGCCAGCTGTTCATGGATCTGTCCATGCTGCTGGTGGGTCGCCTGCGCGGCGGCATGGCCAAGGTGTCCATCGTCTCCTCCACCCTGTTCGGCGCGGTCAGTGGCAGCGCCACCGCCAACGCGGCGGTGATGGGCATGTTCACCATTCCCGCCATGAAGCGCTCGGGGATGCGCGCCGAGCAGGCCGCCGCGGTGGAGGCCACCTCCTCCACCGGCGGGCAGCTGATGCCGCCGGTGATGGGCGCCGCCGCCTTCCTGATCGCCCAGTTCATGGGCATTCCCTACGCCGAGGTAGCGCTGGCGGCGATCATTCCGGCGCTGCTGTTCTATCTGGCGCTGTACTTCGTGGTCGATCTGCTGGCGCGCCGCAATAACCTCAGCGGCCTGACCAAGTCGGAACTGGAAACCGATTGGGGCAGCGTGCTCAAGCGGCTCTATCTGCTGATCCCGGTGGGCGTGCTGGTCTACCAGATCATGGCCGGTCGCGCGCTCAGCTCCGCCACCCTGGAGGCGGTCTGGCTGACCGTGTTCCTGGGGCTGTTCACCCGTGGCTGGGAAGGGGTGCGCGAGCACGGCCCCGCCGGGCTGGTCGGCGCCGTGCGATCGGTGGTGGCCGACTCGGTGCAGGCGCTGGACTCCGGCGCGCGCAGCGCCATCGCCGTGGCCATTCCCTGTGCCGGCGCCGGCATCGTGGTGGGCATCGCCTCCAGCACCAACCTGGGCCTGACCTTCGGCACCTTCGTGACCACCCTGTCCGGCGGCATGATGATCCCGGCCCTGCTGCTGGTGATGATCATGGTGATCGTGATGGGCATGGGCATGCCCACCACCGCCGCCTACATCATGGGCGCCATTCTCGCCATTCCGGCCCTGGACAAGCTGGGCGTGCCGCAGCTGTCCTCGCACTTTTTCGTGCTGTACTTCGCCGCCCTGTCCATGGTGACACCGCCGGTGGCGCTGGCCGCCTTCGTGGCCGGCGGCATCGCCAAGGCGGATGTCTGGAAAACCGGCTGGGCGGCGTTCCGCTACAGCCTGGCTGGCTTCCTGGTGGCGTTCGCGTTCGCTTTCAGCCCGGCACTGTTGCTGCAGGGCGAATGGACCAAGATCGCCACCGCCACGATCACCGCCGCCATCGGCTGCTACGCCCTGGCCGGCTGCGTGGCCGGCTTCCTGCGCACCCGCAACGCCAAACTGGAATCGGTTCTGCTGCTGGCCGCCGCCGTACTGCTGATCACGCCCAAGCTGGCCGCTTCGCTGGTCGGCCTGGTGCTGCTCGTCGTGGTGATGGGCGGGCAACTGTGGCGCCGGCGCGCGGCGGACACCGCCTCGGTAGCCACCGCCCGGGAATAACGTCAGACCCAACTTTTTATTATCAGGAGAACAAAAAATGCGACATCTCAGCTTCCGCTCTCTCAGTCTCGCCCTGTTCGCGGCCCTGCTCGCCCTGACCGGCGCCACGCAGGCCGCCGATCCGGTCAAGGTCAAGTTCGCCGCCGGCCCCACCGGCACCACCTGGTACGCCTACGCCGGTGCCCTGCGCACGGAAATGCTCAACGGCCTGCCGCAGGGTTCCACCGTGGACATCCTCGGCACGCCCATGGCGATCGCCAATACCAAGCTGCTCACCGCCAAACGCACCGACGTGGCGCTGATCTTCCCGCCGGTGGCGTCCTGGGCGGAACGCGGCTTCGGCCCGTTCGATAAAAAAATCGACAATATCCGTGGACTGGTGGGCGGCCTGGACCAGTACTACCAGCGCGTTACCGTGCAGAAGAACAGCGACATCAAAAGTCTCGCCGAGATCAAGAAAGGCAAGCTGGCGGTGCGCATCGGCACCGGCCCCCAGGGCAGCCTCAATGAGTACATCGCGCGCCTGATCCTGGCCGCCAACGACCTCAGCTACGAGGACATCGAATCCTTCGGCGGCAGCGTCAGCCGCTCGAGCCTGAGCATTCTTCAGGACCAGTTCGGCGACGGTAAACTGGACATGATCATCGGCATCACCACCGCCGGCCACCCCAACACCTCACAGCTGTCGATCACCCCCGGCCAGCGCTTCCTGAGCCTCAGCGACGACGCCATCGCCTACCTGGAAAAATACGGCTTCAGCCCGGCCACCATGCCGGCGGACCTGTTCGAGGGTCAGAGCGAGCCGGTCAAGGGCGTGGGCTTCAGCACCTCCATCTACGCCAACGCGGACATGCCGGAAGAAGAGGCCTACCAGATCACCAAGGCGATCATGGAAGGCCGTGAAAGCGTGCAACGCTCCTTCGGTTCCATGGCCGGCTGGACCGTGGAAGGCGCCGCCGCCGACGAAAACCTGGCGGTGCCGCTGCACCCGGGCGCCCAAAAGTACTACCAGGAAGCGGCGAAAGCGCAATGACCACCGCCAGCCCACAACGCCGCACCGGCGGCCAGGTGATCGTCGACCTGCTGCGTCGCAACGGCGTGGACCGGGTGTTCACGGTGCCGGGGGAAAGTTTTCTGCCGGTCCTCGACGCCCTGCACGACGCCCCGGACATCGAACTGGTGGTGTGCCGTCAGGAAGGCGGCGCCACCATGATGGCCGAGGCACATGCCAAGCTCACCGGCCGGCCCGGAGTGTGCTTCGTGACCCGTGGCCCGGGCAGCGCCAACGCGCTGGCCGGCCTGCACGTGGCGGCCCAGGACTCGACGCCGCTGCTGGTGTTCGTCGGCCAGGTGCCGAGTGGTTTTCAGGAACGGGAAGCCTGGCAGGAAGTGGACGTGCAGGCGCTGTTCGGTTCGGTGGCGAAGTGGGCCGTGGACCTGCAGCACAGCGAGCGGCTGCCGGAATATCTGGGCCGCGCCTTCGTCACCGCCCGCTCCGGCCGCCAGGGGCCGGTGGTGATCGGCCTGGCCGAGGACCTGCTCTATGAATCGGTGGCGGCGGTGGACACCGCCCCGGTAACGCCGGCGCGGAGTTATCCGGCGGTGCGCGACGTGCGCGCCCTGGAACGCCGGCTGGCGGCGGCGCGCCGCCCGCTGGCGGTGTTCGGCGGCTCCGGCTGGGACAGCGAAAGCCACGACAAACTGCGCCGCTTCGCGGAGGCCCACGGCGTACCGGTGGTCACCGGCTTCCGGCGCCAGGACCGCTTCGACAACAGCCACCGGCTGTACGCCGGCGACGCCGGGCTGGGTATGAACCCGGCCCTGGCGGCGCTGATCGAGGAAGCGGATCTGATCCTCGCGGTGGGCACCCGGCTCGGCGACATCACCACCCGCCACTACCAACTGCTGGAGGTGCCCCGCCCCCGCCAGCAACTGATCCATGTGCACCCGCAGCCGGAAGAGCTGGGCCGCGTCTATCACACCGATCTGGCGATCTGCGCCGGCGTGCGCGGCTTCGCCGAAACCGTTGCCCTGCGCGCCGACCGGCCGCTGGACGACAAGCGCCGGGCCTGGTTGGAACGGGCCGGTCAGGTGTACCGGGACTGGGCAAAGCCCACCGAAGCCCCCGGCCCCATGCAACTGGCCCGGGTGGTGGAGTGGCTCGGCCAACGGCTGCCGCCGGAAGCGGTGATCAGCAACGGCGCTGGCAACTACACCCTCTGGGTGCACCGTTTCTATCCGTTCCGTGCCTTCGGCAGCGCCCTGGCGCCCACCTCCGGTTCCATGGGCTACGGCCTGCCGGCGGCGATCGCCGCCAAGCTCGCCGACCGGCAACGGCCGGCGGTGTGTTTCGCCGGCGACGGCTGCTTTCTGATGACCTGTCAGGAGCTCGCCACCGCCGTGCAATACGGCGCCAACGTAATCGTGATCGTGGTCAACAACGGCTCCTACGGCTCCATCCGCATGCACCAGGAGCGGCAGTACCCGGGCCGGCGCTACGGCACCGACCTGGTTAATCCGGACCTGGTCGGCCTGGCGAAGTCCTTCGGTGCGGACGCGGAGCGTGTGGAAGACAGCGAGGATTTTCCGGCGGTGTTTGAACGGGCCCTGGAGGCGGATCGCCCGTTTCTTATCCAGCTGACCATCGACCCGTCGATTCTCAAGCCCTGAATCGCGGCTGAAGCGGTACGCCGCTTGAGCCGCGATCAGCCACTACAGCTCGTCGGTCAGGCGTTCCGACAGATAATCCAGAAACGCCCGGGTGCGCGCCGGCACCCGGGTGCGGCTGAGGATCAGCGCGGTGGCTTCCACCGGTGGGCTTTCCCAAGCGGTGAGCACCCGCACCAGCCGCCCGCTTTTCACATCGTTGCGGCACATCACGTTCGGCAACATGCTCAACCCCACCCCGTCGATGGCCAGCTCCCGGGCCACCGCGATATTGTTCACCACCACCTTGCCCTGCACCTCGATAAACTGGTGCTTGATCTGATTGCGGAACGTCCACACCCCGTTCTGCCGCTGCTGATCGGTGGTCACGCAATCGTGCAGCGCGAAATCCTCCACCGCCCGGGGCGTGCCCCGTCGACGCAGATACTCCGGGCTGGCATAAACGCCACGGGTAATGGTGGCGAGACGACGGTAGATCAGGTTGGATTCCTTCAGCGGGCCCAGCTGTATGGTCAGGTCATAGGGATCGTCCCGCGGATTGACCTCGCGGCTGTTCACCTCGACCTCCACATTGACTTCCGGGTAGCGCAACACGAAGCCGGCGATGGCCCGGCTGATCCAGCCGACCCCGAAATCCACCGGAATGCTGACCCGCAGCGAGCCGCTCAGACCGGCCTGCAACTCCGCCGCGTTGACGCCGATTTCCTCGATCTCCGACACCAGACATTGCACCTGCTCGTAGAGCACCGAACCGATCTCGGTCAACGCCAGCCCCTTGGCGCCCCGTTTCAATAACAAGGCACCGAAGTGCTGCTCAAGCTGATCGAGACGGCGACTGATGGTGGATTTGGAAATTCTCAGTTGCTCGGAAGCGCGGGTCATGCTGCCGGCCTCGGCGACCTCACAGAACAGCCTGAGCGTGTTCAGGTCCAAACGGTGATGCATCCGCGTACCCCTTACAAAGGCCAGCCGATCCATGCCCGGCGTCACAGTGGGCGTCGTAATCATTGAAACATGGATAACGGCGCCGTGCGTTCCATTATTGGAACACCGTGTCCTGCTTCCTTCGCTAGGCGCCGTGTGGAGGCGCTGCTAGCTTAATCACGACAAGAAGTGGCAAAAAACACCGATCAAAAATTCCAACAAATACACGGTGCCCGCGAACGCGACCGCTACAAAAATCGCCCGCGGCCCGGCTCGGAGAACATTATGCAAAACCTCAACCGGCGACAGTTTCTTCGCGGCACGGCCCAGAGCCTGGCCTTCGGTCTGTGCGCGTCCAGCCTCGGCGTTCCCGCGCTCACCCGCGCCCAGGCGGCCAGCCTCAGCTGGGCCAATCTGATGCCCGGCTTCACCATTCTTATTTCGGAATATCTGCGCGCCAAGGGGCTGGACAAGGAATACCGGCTTAATCTCCGCGAACCTACCACTTACGCCTCCGTGGGTACCTACTATAACGACTTTATCGCGGGAAATTACGACGTCTGTATCGGCAGCTGGGACACTTTCGCCGCTCGTTACCTGGCCGGCGTGAAAGTGCAGTTCGTGTGCGGCATCAGCACCGGCAGCATGATCAATATCCTCACCCCGAGCGGCGGCGAGGGCACCCTGGAAGCGCTCAAGGGCAAGATCTTCGCGGCGCCTCAATCCAGCGGCACCTACCGGATGATGCGCGCGGTGATCAAGGAGCTGCATGACATCGATCTGGAACAGTACATGCGGGTTCAGAACGTGGATAACCCGGCCGCCGCCGTCACCCTGGCGATGGCCGACCGCGCCGACGCGGTGCTGTCCTGGGAACCCAACATCAGCGCCGGCCTGGTCAAGGCCCCGGACATGCGGGTGCTGTACAACGCCGGCGACGAGTACCGCAAGCGCCTTGGCAAGGAACTGCCCTACTTCGGTATCGCCGTGCGCCGGGAAGTGGCCGAGCGCGACCCGGAACTGGTGCAGCGGCTGGACCAGGCATTCGGTGCCTGCGTCAACGGCATCATGGGCGACGTGGACGAAGCCGTCGGCCTGACCGCCGAGCGCTCCGGCTTCCCGCCCGAAGTGCTGAAGCTGGCGATCACCTCCGGTCGCATGGCGCTCAAGCACCTCTCCATGGCCACCCCGGACGGTCGCGACGCGGTGCGCACCGCCGCCGGCTTCCTGATCCGTAACGGTTCCCTGCCGCGCGAGCTGGACGACGGGTTCTTCGCGGTATGAGCCAGCCCGCGCGGACCGCCTCACCCCTCAACCCTTCGCGCCCGAGCGTGCGCGCCGCCGCGCGGCCGGCGGCCCGACCCGGCCGGCGCCGCGACCTGACCGCCCTGGGCGTGGTGTCGGTGTTGCTGATTCTGGCCATGGAAGTGGCCAGCCGCTTCGTGCCGCCGTTCATCATGCCGTCCCCGTTGGTGGTCGGCCAGGCGGTGCTGGAGTTGCTGACCAGCGACTGGCACCACGTGTCGGTGACGCTGCTGCGGCTGGCGGCGGCGGTGGCCTTCTCCATGTTCGTCGGTGTGCTGATCGGGCTGCTGATGGGCACCTCCCGACGTCTCGGCCCGTATCTGAATTCGCTGGTGATCATCGACACCGGTATTCCGGCGCTGTCCTGGATGCTGGTGGCGGTGTTCTGGTTCAAGGACCCGGAAGCGCGCATCTTTTTTATCCTCACCGTGATCCTGCTGCCCTTCTACGCGCTCAACGTCTACGAAGGGGTGCGCTCCATGCCCAGGGAGTGGGTCGACATGATGGAGAGCTTTCGCCCTTCGCGCTGGCAGCTGATGCGCTATCTGGTGATACCGCACATCGTTCAGTACGTCTTCATGACCACCAAATCGGTGATCGGCTATGCGATCCGCATGGTGATTTTCGCGGAACTGGTGGCGTCGGCGGTGGGCGTGGGCTCGCGCATGAGTCTCGCCCAATCGACCTTCCGTATCGACTATGTGCTGGCCTGGACCTTCCTGCTGGTGGTTCTCAATCTGGTGCTGCAGTCGCTGCTCAACCTGGTGGAACGGCACGTTCTTAAATGGCGCGCGGAGGCGAAAGTACGATGAACCCGACAGCGAATCCAACCACGACGACCCACGGCGATGCCTTTATAGAGATGCGCGACGTCTGCAAGCATTTTGGTGACTTCGTTGCCGTGGACCAGCTTTCGATGACCGTTCGGCGCGGTGAAATCGTGGCCCTGCTGGGGCGCACCGGCGCCGGCAAAAGCACGGTGATGAGCCTGTCCATGGGCACCATCGCCCCGGACCACGGCACCGTGCGGGTGGGCGGCGTGGACCCGTCCAGCGAGTTCGACGCCCTGCGCGGCAAGATGGCGGTGGCCTTTCAGACCGATCGCCTGCTGCCCTGGCGCACGGCGGTGGAGAACGCCGAACTGGGCCTGCTGATCCTCAACCACTCCAAATCCCAGGCCCGCGAGGCCGCGCTGCATTGGCTGGCGCGGGTAAAGCTGGAAGGCGCCGAGCACAAATACGTGCACGAATTGTCCGGCGGCATGCGCCAGAGGGTGTCTCTGGCACGGGCCCTGGCGGTGGATCCGGAGCTGATTTTCCTCGACGAGGTGTTCAGCCAGCTGGACCACGTGACCTCCCAGGTTTTGCGCCGGGATTTCTCCCGCATCGTGCGCGAGGTGGGCAAGACCTGCGTGTTCGTGACCCACCGCATCGAGGACGCCCTGGACATCGCCGACCGCATCTATGTGCTGGACGCGCCGGCGCGCGTCTGCCTGGCGCTCAGCGTCAGCGAACAGACCCGCCGCGATCCCCGCGCACTGGCCGACCTGCATGAGCAGATCGCCCAGGCCATCGGCGGCGACACGGAATCGGCGGACCACGATCCGAATTACTCTGAAAATCAGGACCTGTCATGAGCTACGAAGATATACAGATCGAGCGGCGCGAGGGCTGGGTGGAGATCACCCTGAACCGCCCGGCGAAGATGAACACCCTGCGCGATCAAACCGCCACCGAGATCGCCACCGTGCTCGCCGAGGTGGAACAGGACCGCTCGGTGAGTTGCGTGCTGATCCAGGGCAACGAGAAAGCCTTCTGCGCCGGCATCGACACCAGCGGCTTCACCATCGAGGCGCACCAGTATTTCGACTTCTATCGGCGCCGCCGCACCGCGCGGCCGGTCAATCAACTGTTCCGCCAACTGCAGCGCTACAGCAAGCCGGTGATCTCGGTGATCGAAGGGTACGCCCTGGGCGGCGGCCTGGAACTGGCGTTGCTGGGGGATCTGCTGGTGGCCGGCGAGAACGCCCGGCTGGGCTTGCCGGAGGCACGTCTTGGCATGATGCCCGGCGGCGGTGGCACCGCCACCCTGCCGCGCCGCGTCGGCGCCGCCCTGGCCAAGGAGATGATCTGGACCGGGCGCCGGCTGAACGCCCGTGAAGCGCTGGAATACCGGCTGGTCAACCACGTCACCGAGGCTGGCGCGGCGCTCGACAAAGCCCGCGAACTGGCCGCCGGCATCAGCGCCGCGGCGCCGCTGTCGGTGATGTTCAGCAAGCTGGCCATCGACCAGGGGCTGGACCAGCCGCTGCCCCAGGCCATGGACGCCGAGGGCGACCTGTCCTTCATGCTTTATTTCAGTCACGACCGGGACGAGGGGCTGGCGGCGTTCGGCGCCAAACGCAGCCCGTCGTTCCGCGGGGAGTAACCACCATGAAACAGAAAGACATCGTCATCGCCGGCTATGCGGAAACGCCGGTGCTTTACAAAAGCGGCCGCAGTGCCTACGACTTCGCCGGCGAAGCGCTGGATGCTCTGCTGGAGCGCACCGGCATCGACAAGGATCTGATCGACGGTCTGTCGGTGACCACCGCGCTCAGCGAGGCGTCCAACCCGTTCTATGCGGTCTATATGTGCGAGGCCCTGGGGCTGACGCCGACCTGGCTGAATCTGGGCGGCATGGGCGGCTGTTCCGCCACCGGCGGCGTGGCCCGCGCCATGTCGGCGATCCGCGACGGCAGTTGCGACATCGCGCTGGTGCTGTCGGCGGACGCGCCGAGCACCGACTGGCGGGCCAACTACGGCGCCTTTCGCGGCGAGTTCCAGGACCCGCCCGGTGTGCAGGGCCCGCCGGCCACCTTCGGCCTGCTGATGAGCCGCTACGCCCACCAGTACGATCTGAAACCGGAGGCCCTGGGCAAGATCGCCATCACCCAGCGCGAGCACGCTCTGCACAATCCCAATGCGCTGTCCAAGTTCAAGAAGCCGCTGAGCATGGACGACTATCTGGCGTCCCGGGTGATCGCCGATCCGTTGCGATTGCTGGACAGCGTGATGTTCTGCGACGGCGCCAATGCCTTCCTGGTGATGAGCGAGAAACGGGCCGAACAGCTGGGCCTCACCCGTGTCGCCTATCCGGTGGCCTACGCCGAGGTCACCAACGTCAATGGCAACCAGTCGACGCCGGACATCACCGAATCCGGGTTCGACCGCATCGGCCCGGCGCTGCTGCGCAAGGCCGGCCTGACGCCGTCCGAGATCCGCATGTTCCAACCCTATGACGATTTCACCATCGCCATTCTGATGCAGCTGGAAGCGTTCGGCTTCTGCGCCAAGGGCGAAGCCTCCGACTTCGTGCTGCGTACCGATCTGTCCCACCGGGGCGCCCTGCCCCTGAATACCGGCGGCGGGCAGATCTCCGCCGGCCAGCCGGGCCTCGCCAGCGGCGGCCTCAACCTGGCCGAAGCGGTGCGGCAACTGTTCGGGGAAGGCGGCGCCACCCAGGTGGACGATGCCCGCAATGCGCTGGTCACCGGCATCGGCGTCATCCCCTACGCCCGCAACTGGGGCACCAGCTCCGCCATGATTCTGGAGGCCTGACCATGGACAGCAAACCGATGCAACGACCGACACCGCGCGCCAACGCCTACGTGGACACCCAACCGTTCTGGGAGGCGACGCGGGACGGCCGGCTGATGATGCAGTACTGCACCGAAGCGCGGCGCTTTCAGCATTACCCCCGCCCGGTGTCGATTTTTACCGGACGCCGCACCCTGGAGTGGCGACCGGTCAAGGGCGACGGCGTGATTTACGCCTGCACCGTGGTGCGCATCCCCGGGCCGGGCCTGGACGGCAGGCTGCCGCTGTGCGTGGCCACCGTGGAGCTCGACGAGGGCGTGCGCCTGATCGCCAATATCGTCGACTGCGAGCCGCAAGAGCTGGCGATCGGCAAACCGGTTCATCTGGTCTGGGACGCGTTGTCCGACGGCCAGCCCTACCCGGCGTTCGCCCTGACCCGGGCCTGATCCGGACCTCCTTATCTTGTCGGAGCACTGAATTATGCGTCAGGACACCATCCTGCAGGCGCACGCCCGCCGCTCGCCGGAAAAAACCGCGGTGGTCATCGGCGGGCGACGCGTTACCTACGGCGAGCTTTATCGCCAGGCCCGCGCGCTGGCGCTCGGCATGCGCCAGCACGGCGCCGCCCCGGGCCAGCGGGTGCTGGTCTATCTGCCCAACGGCATCGAGTTCGTGCAGGCGGTGTTCGCCGCCTTCGCGGTGGGCGCCGTGGTGGTACCCGTCAACACCCGGATGACCGCCCAGGAGCTGGCTTACTTCATCGACGACAGCGAGCCGGTACTGGTGTTGTTTCACGCCGACCAGGCCCCGGCCCTGGCGGCGCTTCGCGAGCGGCACACCGGGGTTGGATGGGTGGCGGTGGGCGCGCCGGTGGACGACTGCCTCGACTGGGCCGAGCTGAACCGCGCCAACGACGAAACCCTGCCCGAGGTGCCGCTGGACGCCGAGGCCTGCATGATCATGTACACCTCGGGCACCACCGGCCGGCCGAAAGGCGCGCTGATCACCCACGCCAATCTGATTGTTCAGCATTGCTTTCTGAACGCCATCGAGTGGGGGCTGGATCGCGATGACCGTTTCCTGGTCACCACGCCCCTGGCCCACCGCACCGGGCTGGCGCGCATGCTCAACGCGCTGTTGCTGGGCGCCACGCTGATCGTCATGGACCGCTTCGACCCCGCCGGCGCCATCGAGGCGATTGAGCGGGAACAGGTGACCGCTCTGGGAATGGTGCCCACCATCTGCCGCATGCTGATGCCGCTGCTCGAGGAGCAGGCCGGTCGGTGTGGCAGCCTGCGCCACCTGATCGTCACCGGCGAGGCGTTCCCGGTGGACCTGAAACGCCGACTGATCGAACTGCTGCCGGCGATCCGTCTGCACTCGTTCTTCGCCATGACCGAAGTGGGCTCGGTCACCAGCCTGGAACACGATGAGCAGTTCTCCCACCCGGGCTCCGTGGGCCGGCCCACGCCCGGCGTGGAGGTCAAGCTGGTCAACGCCCAGGGGGCGCAGGTGTCGGTGGGGGAAGTGGGCGAAATGCTGGTGCGCTCGGGCACCCCCGGGCGGTTCACCACCATGCAAGGCTACTTCAACCGCCCCGAGGAAAGCGCCGCCGCTCTCACCGACGGCTGGCTGCACACCGGGGATATGGCGCGCTTCGACACCGACGGCTACCTGTACATCGTCGACCGTAAAAAGGACATGGTGCTGTCCGGCGGCTTCAACATCTACACCAAGGAAGTGGAGCAGGCGCTGGTGGAGCATCCGGCGGTGGCCGACGCGGCGGTGATCGGCATTCCCGATGCGATCTTCGGCGAGGCGGTGGTGGCGTTCGTGGAGGCGGTGCCTGGCCTCACGGTCACCGAGACGGAACTGATCGAGCACACCCGTCAGCGCCTGGCCGGCTACAAGAAGCCCAAATATCTGTACTTCGTCGACGCCCTGCCACGTACTCCGCTGGGCAAGGTGCTCAAGCCGGTATTGCGCGAACGCGCGCTGGCGCAAGACCCCCAGGCCCGACAGGCCTGACGGCCGTCATCGGGAAGCGACCCTTCCGAGAGCAGAAATATGCTGAGAGCAGAGACCGAAGCACAAGCCCGCTGGCGCGCCGACATCGCCGCCTGGCTGGCCCATACCCTGCCCGATTCGCTGCGGCACCTTACCTTCCGTCCGCCGCCGGACCAGGCCATGGCCTGGTACCGCACCCTGGCGGCCCATGGCTGGATCGCGCCCCATTGGCCCCGGGAACACGGCGGGCTGGGGGCCACGCCCGTGGAGCAGGTGATTCTGATGGAGGAGATGGCGCGGGCCGGCGCCCCGGACCTGCCGACCCAGGGCCTGAACCATATCGGTCCGCTGCTGATGCACCGTGGCAGTGAACGGCAACGGGCCCGTCATCTGCCGGCGATCCTGAACGGGGACGTGATCTGGTGTCAGGGCTATTCGGAACCGGGCGCCGGCTCGGACCTGGCCAGCCTGCGCACCAAGGGCGAGCTGGACGGCGACACCCTGGTGATCAACGGCCACAAGATCTGGACCACCTGGGGTCACCACGCGGACTGGATGTTCGCGCTGATCCGCACCGGCAAGGGCCGCCGGCGCCAGGAAGGCATCACCTTCGTACTCATCGACCTGGCCTCGCCGGGCATCACCCGCCGCCCGATCACCACCCTGGCCGGGGACGACGAGCTGTGCGAGGTCTTTTTCGACGACGTGCGGGTGCCGGTGGATCAGGTGGTGGGCAATTTGAACGAGGGCTGGTCGGTGGCCACCGCGCTGCTGGACGAAGAACGTCTACGGCTGGGCTCCCCGGCCCTCGCGTTGAAAGCGCTGACCCGGCTGCGTCACCTGGCCGCCTCGGTCGAACACCGCGAAACCGCCCGGGGCCCGCTGCGCGAGCGCATCGCCCGGGCCGAGGTCGAGACCGAGGCGGTGATCGCCGCCTACCTGGCCGCCGCCGAGGCTCTCGACGACGGCCGGCCGGCGGATTGCTCCAGCCTCAAGGTGCTGGCCACGGAGACCGTGCAGCGTACCCTCGACACTCTGCAGCGGCTGGCCGGTGCTTCGGCGGCGCTCCGCGATCCGCGCCGCGACGGCGCGCTGACCCTGGATTACAGCGAAATGTTTCTGCAGTCCCATCGCCTCAGCATCTACGGCGGCACCAATGAAATCCAACGTACCCTGATCGCCCAGAAGACCCTGAATCTGCCCGCCGGAGCCCGGTCATGACCCACCGCCCCGATAGCGACGCCACCCTGGTGGCCGACAGTCTGCGTCAGTTCGCCGAACGCCTCGGCGGCCTGGCCCGTGCACGAGACGCCAAGGACAACCCGCGCTTCCATGAAGATGCCGATCAGCGGGCGCGCTTCGCCGAACCGGGCTGGTTCGGTATCGCCGTGCCCGAGGCGCGGGGCGGCGCCGGCATGGGCTGGCACCCGACCTGCGCGCTGGCGGCCATGGCCGGCCGCTATCTGCTGCCCGACCCGCTGATCGGCGCGGTGGCGTCGGCGCAGGCCCTGTCCGCCTGCGCCGGCGACAACGCCGACCGGGCCCTGGCCGCCCTGCTGCGTGGAGACCGTAACGTGGTGCTGTTCCCGGAGCCGCTGGCGCCGGGGGAATCCTCGATCATCAACGACATTCCGGAGTGCCCGCCGGGCAGCGACCTGATGGTTCTGGTTGAGGATCGGGACGGCGCCCGGCTGGTGATGCTGGGCGAGCAGCAGGCCGGTATCCAGGCCACGCGCCAGAGCTGCGTGGACGGCGGCAGCCTCACCCGCCTGGTCCTGTCGCCGTCGGTATGGCGGGACGCGCCCCGGCTTGCCGAGAATGACAAGGCGCGGGCCGCCTTCGCCGATGGCCGCGATCTGCAATGGCTGGCCCGGGCCGCTTACCTGAATGGCCTGGCCGAGGCGGCGCTGGATATCACCCTCGATTATCTGCGCTTGCGCAACCAGTTCGGTCGCGCTCTGGGCACTTTTCAGGCGTTACAGCACCGGATGGCGACCTGCCACGTGGATCTGATCGCCGCCCGGGCACTGCTCACGGAAGCGTGCCTGGCACGGGACACCGACCGGCAGGCCGCCGCGGCGCGCGCCGCGGTGGCCCAGGCCGGTGCCGGCGCGCTGCGGATCACCGCCGAAGCCATTCAATGCCACGGCGCCATCGGCTTTTCCGACGAGCACGATATCGGCCTGTTCCGCCGCAAGGCCATGGCCATGGCGGCCCCGGGTGGGGGCGAAACCGGGCATCTGCTCGCATATGCCCGGCTGGCGGAACCCCGGCTGATGGAACACTGAAGGTCACTCACCCGCCGGTGCGCCGCGCTCCGGTCGGGGCTGCTTCTGCGCATCCAGCTTGGCCTGAATCTCCGGCTTGCGGGCGTCATCGGACTGGCCGTTGAACAGGGTGCCGACCACGCCCTTGTTCAGGTCACTGGTGCCGAACAGGGCATCGCAGAGCGGGAAGGTCAGGTTGAAATTGTGGGTGTGCATGAAGTCCGGATTATGGTGCAGCACGTGCATGCGCCGCACCGTGTTCACCAGCGGCAGGCGGTCCAGAATCGGATGCTCCAGGTGCGAGGCGGTGTGCAGACCTTCGTACATGAGAAAGTAGGCGGCCATGGTCAGTACCGCGATATAACCGGCGTTGGCCGACCACAGCATGCCCAGCAACAGGGCCGGCGGCACGGCGGCGCCGACGAACAGCACCGGCGCGAACGGCGGGAACAGCAGCGCCCGCCAGTCGCGCTGGCCGTGGTAATCCAGGGTACGGTGGGAAAAGAACTGGTGGTGGGTGGCCACATGCCGCTTGTAGGCGGACTTCAACAGGCTGCGCGGGCTGTGCAGCAGGTAGCGGTGCCCGGCCCACTCCGCCCAGTTGCCGAACACCAGCATGGGCACCACCACCAGCAGCCATTCCGGCCAGGTGGTGTCGTGCAGGCGGGTGGCGCAAAACAGGATTACGCCAAAAGTGAATACCAGGGTAAACGCCAGGTGCATTTCGCCCCGGTACCAGGCGGGCGTGGACGCCCGATATTGCTCACGAAAAGCGTGGGACTTTTTGACGATGACTTCTTCTCTACTGGGTTTCATGTTCCGCTCCCATCGTGCTTTGTTGGAATGCTTATTGATCTTATTGATGACGGAGGTATGGAGGCGCCGGCGCCGGCAAGGGATCAGTGCATCACCGATCCGCCGTCCACCACCACGGTCTCGCCGGTCATGAAGGCGCTGTCGTCGGACGCCAGAAACAGCAGCGGCCCGATCAGATCGTCCGGCATCTGGTCGCGCTTGAGGGCGCGGCTGGCCAGTACCGGCGCGGTAAGGGTGTCGCGCATGGCTTCGTTGGCGATCACCCCTTCGCTGAGCACCAGCCCCGGGGCCAGCGTATTGACGGCGATGCCGAACTCACCCAGCTCCCGGGCCAGACCCCGGGTCAGGGTCAGGATGGCGCCCTTGGAGGTGACGTAATGCAACATGCCCGGCGTGCCCTTGAACGGCGTGCCGGAGGAGATGTTGATGATGCGGCCGTAATTCTGCGCCTTCATCACCGGCGCCACCGCGCGGGCGCAGACAAAGGGGCCGCGCACGTTCACCGCCATCACCTTGTCCCACTCGTCCAGGTCGATCTGGTCGAACGGACGCATTTGCAGGGAGGCATAGATGGCGGCGTTGTTGACCAGCACATCGATGCGGCCGAACCGTTCCTTGACGGTTTCCGCCATGGTCCGGGCCTGGGCCTGATCGGTGACGTCGGTTTTGATGTACAGGGCCCGTTGCCCGGCGGCCTCGATCTCGGCGGCCACGGCACTGCCGTCGAGCACGTCGGCGATGGCCACGTCGGCGCCCTCCGCCGCCAGCGCCCGGGCGTAGGTGGCGCCGATACCCTGGGCGCCACCGGTGACGATGACGACCTTGTTTTTCATGCGATTCATAACAGTTCTCCTTATAGGAAGGCGGTGACCAGATCGGGCATCCAGGTGATCAGCAGCAGTACCAGTACCGTCACCAGCAGGAACGGCAGCAGCGCCTTGATAATGTCGCCGGGTTTGCAGCCGGTGACCCGGGAAGCCACATACAGGGCGGCACCCACCGGCGGCGTCAGCAGCCCCAGGGTCAGGTTGATGCACATCAGCACGCCCAGGTGATAGGGGTTGATGCCGTACACGGACTGCGCCACCGGCAGCACGATGGGCACCAGCAGGATCAGGGCGGCGATGCCGTCCAGCACCATGCCGACCATCAGCAGCAGGCCCATCAACAGCAGCAGATAAACGAACGGGTCGGAGGTCATGCCTTGCATCAGGTCGCCCAGCCGCTGGGGCAGCTGCTCATAGATGATCACCCAGCCGAACACCGCCGCCGCCGCCACCAGGGCCAGCACCACGGCGCTGTTGACGGCCACCCGCAGCAGCATGTCGCCCATGCGGTCGGTCTTCATTTCGCCGTGGGCGAAACGACCCACCAGCACCGCCATGGCGGCGCCCACGGCGGCGGCCTCGGTGGGGGTGGCCAGGCCGCCGACAATGCTGCCGATCATCACCACCGGCACGCTCAGCGACGGAATGCTGGCCACCACGTTGTGCAGCGCCTGACGCAGGGTCAGCCGCTCGTTCCTCGGATACTCATGAATAAAGCCGAGCACGGCGATCACCAGAATGAAGCCCACCGCCATCAGCAACCCGGGCACGATGCCGGCGATAAACAGATCGCCGATGGAGATCTGTGCCAGCACGCCAAAGATCACGAACAGCATGGACGGTGGGATCACCGGCGCCAGCAAGGCGCCGGCGGCGGTGGTGGCGGTGGCGAAACTGCGGTCGTAGCCCTTGCGGTGCATCTCCGGCACCATCACCTGGGACATCACCGCCACCTGAGCATTGGCGGAGCCGACGATGGACGCCAGCATCATATTGGCGAGGATATTGATGTAGGCCAGCCCGCCACGGATGGAACCGAGGAACACGGACGCGAAGGCCACCAGCCGCCGGGTCAGCCCGCCTTCGTTCATCAGTTCGCCGACCAGCATGAACAGGGGGATGGCCAGCAGGCCGTACTGACTGAGCCCGCCGAAAAACTGCTGCGGGTAGGACAGGAACAGCACCGCGTTGTCACTGCTGACGATGTAGGCCATGGCGCTGACCGCCAGCACCAGCGCGATCGGCACGCCGATAAAAAGCAGGACGAGAAAGATTACCGCTACCATGGAGTTACTCCGCCACCGGCTGTGCTTCGGGAGGATCGACGAACGCCACGCCCGGGGTCCGGCAGGTGCGCAGCAGGTTGGCCAGGGCGTGCACGCTGCTGGTTACCGACACCACCGGCAGGATCAGCCAGAACCAGAATTTGGGCACACCCAGGGTTTCGGTGGGTTCCTGATAGATATAGTTGAAACTGTCCGCCGCGAAGGTCTCGATATTGAAATCGCTGTGCATCAACAGCAGTGGATTGAACCAGCGGTAGCAGAGCGCGATCAGCGCCACGCAAAAGCCCAGCACCACCAGGTCCGAGATCAACTGCAGCACCTTGCGGGCGGTGGGCGGCACCGCGCCGGTGAGCAGCGTCACCGCCACCGCGTCACGGCTTTTCAGGGTAATGCTCAGGCCCAGCATCGCCAGCCACACCATCATCAGCACGGCCAGCTCATCGAGCCAGAAGATCGGTGCCTTGAAGAAGCGACCGAACACATTCACCAGAATCATGATCGGCAGGGCGACCACAAGAAGGCGGACCGCGCCGCGCTCAACGCGGGCGAACCCGTTGCTCAACGCCTCAATCATAATGGGAGTTTCCTGACGGTGGTTCTTTCAGAGACCGGGCCGCCGGAGCGACGGCCCGCCAAGGCTCAGAGTGCCTCGGCTTCCTTGCGAAGCTCGGACAGGACCGGGGCTTTCTTGATCCAGATCTGTTCCCACTGATCCAGTTTGTCACCGAAGTAATCGGGACCGGCTTCCACCACGTTGACGCCTTCGCTTTCGATATCGGCGCGGGTTTTCTCGCCGAACGCCATGTAGTAGGCGGCCAGTTCGCCCAGATGCTTGCGGGTCAGTTCGCGCAGCACGTCGCGGTCTTCCTCGCTCATGCCGGCCCAGGTACGGCCGGACACCAGGCCCACCACCGGAAACATCATATGGCCGCTGAGCAGCAGCGTTTTGGCGCGTTCATAGAGACGCAGTTTCCAAACCAGTTCCAGGTCCGCGTCGACGCCGTCCACCTGACCGTTGGCCAGGGCGTCGTAGACATCGGTGAGCGGCATGGGGGTGGAGACCGCGCCCAGCAACCGGTAGAAATCCTGCACCGGCGGGAACGGCGTGATGCGGATCTTGCGGCCTTGCAGGGAAGCCAGATCGTCGGAGGGGAAAGCGTTGAGCATCATGCGCATGCCGGCCACGCCGTAGCCCAGGCCCACGGTGCCGGTCTTGACCGGCAGTTTTTCCAGCAGCCCCTGGGCGGCGGGCCCCTTGAGCAGTTGATCCGCCTGCTTTTCGTTGTCCACCAGATAGGGCGCGAACAGGGCGCCGAAGTCGGGCACCCGGTTGACCACCTGGGCCACGGTCATAAAGGACATATCCAGGGCGCCGGTCTGCATTTGCTGAAGCATTTGCGCTTCGCTGCCGAGCTGGCCGGCGGGGAACAGGGTGACGCTGTAACGGCCGTCGGTGCGTTGTTCCAGTTCCTTGCCCATTTCCCGGGCCGCCTGGCTCCAGGCGTGGTCACCGGGCACGATCAAACCGAGCTTCAATTCCTTGGCGCCGACTACCGTACTAAATGCCAGGACAGCAACGCAGATCAAGGCTCGAAAGCAAACGCTTGTTGTTTTCATCACACTACCTTTTTTGCATGTATTTGTTGTTAGTGATTTCCTGTTCTTAAAGGACGCTAGCACAGCGCCTGGAAAGGCGCCCATTAACTTATAGTGATTCGTCCAATCACCGAACATTATGGAAGGGAGCGGCATTTATTCCCACGGGGCAGGACAGCATAATGCCGAGGAAGGCGGGCCGGCGTTATCGCCGCCGCTGATGAAGCGCATCAGAATTGCTTAATAGGAAGGGGCGGAACCGGCTTATAGCATGACGGGCAAATAAAAACGGACAAAGGATGATGACATGCCCACCTTGCCCTCCGACCCGACCCGGCCGGACAGTCCGCCCGGTACCAGCCTGCGCGGCTGGCTCGACCACCTGCAGCAAAGCGGGCGGCTGAGCGTGATCCGTCCGGGTACCGATCTGCGTTTCGAGGTGGCCGCCATCGCCAACCGCCTCGACAGTCACAGCGCCTCCCTGTTTCTCGAACCCGGCGGTCATGCCATTCCGGTGATTTCCGGTCTGCTTTCCGACCGGGGCTGGATGGCCGAAGCCATGGGCGTGGACCCCGCCGACGTGCTGGCGCGCTTTCAGGACGCCAGCCTCAACCCGATCGCCTGGCGCGAAGTGGACGACGCCCCTTGCCAGCAAGTGGTGCATCGGGACGTGGACCTGCTGAAGCAGTTGCCCATTCCCACCCACAATGAACACGACAGCGGCGCCTACATCACCGCCGGGCTGCTGATCAGCCGCAATCCCCGCACCGGCGTGCAGAACGTGTCCATCCACCGGCTGCAGGTGAGCAGCGCCAACCGGCTGGGCGCCCTGCTGCTGCCGCGCCACACCCTGGCCTATTTCCAGGAAACGGAAAGCGCCGGCGAGGACCTGGAGGTGGCCGTGGTGGTGGGCAACGATCCGCTCACCCTGATGGCGTCCCAGGCGATCGTGCCGCTGGATCACGACGAACTGGAGATCGCCGGTGCCCTGCACGGCGAGCCGCTCAAGGTGGCGCAATGCGTGACCAACCGCATTCGCGTGCCCGCCGAGGCGGAGATCGTTATCGAGGGCCGGCTGCTGGCCAACACCCGCGAGCAGGAAGGTCCCTTCGGCGAATTCCCCCAGTACTACGGCGAGCGCGCCGAACGGCACGTGATCGAAGTGGACGCCATCACCCACCGCCAGGCGCCCATGTTCCACACCATCGTCGGCGGGGGCCTGGAACATTTGCTGCTCGGCGGCATCCCCCGCGAGGCCACCATGCTGGCGCATTTGCAGCGCAGCTTCCCGTCCGTGCGTGACGTGCACCTGGCCCGTGGCGGCGTGTGCCGCTATCACCTGTACGTGCAGATCGACAAGCGCTCCGAGGGCGAAGGCAAGAATGTGATCCTCGGCGCCCTTGGCGGCCACTACGACATCAAGCATGTGGTGGTGGTGGACACCGACGTCAACATCCACGATCCCAATGAAGTGGAATGGGCGGTGGCCACCCGCTTCCAGGCCGATCGCGACCTGGTGCTGGTACACGATAGCCAGGGCTCCAAGCTGGACCCGTCCACCCGCGACGGCGTCGGCTCGAAGATGGGCTTCGACGCCACCGTGCCTCTGGACGCTCCGACCATGCGCTTCAAGCGCATCCGTGTTCCCGGTGAGCAGGACGTGGATCTTGCCGCCGTCAGCGAACCCGCCGGCGACGACTGGCAGCAACGGCTCGCCCCCTCCCGTTAACCTCGGTGCCGGTCGTCGCCCTCGTGGCGGGTGGCGGCCGCGCCTTTTTTTGGGATGCCTCCCAGGAGAACAACAACATGCAGGTACGACATCACATCAATGGCGACTGGATCGACGGCGACGGCTGGGTGGACAGCCTGGACCCGGCCACCGGTGAACGGCTGGGCGCCTTCGCGGAAGGCGGCGAAGCCCAGGCCCGGGCCGCCGTGGAAGCCGCCGCGGCGGCCTTCGCCAATCCGCTGTGGAGCCAGAATCCCCGGCTGCGCCAGCAGGTATTGCTGGCCTGGGCGGCGGCGCTGGAGCCGCGCCGCGATGAGCTGGCGCGCCTGCTGACCCTCGAGAATGGCAAGCCCCTGGCCCAGTCCCTGGGCGAGATCGGCGGCGCCATCTCGGAAATTCTCTATTACGCCGGGCTCGCCCGGCACAACCCGGGCCCGGCCATGGAAGTGGCCCCCGGGGAATTCTCAGCCCTGTTCCGCGAGCCCGCCGGCGTGGCCGGGCTGATCATCCCCTGGAACGCCCCCGCCGTGCTGCTGATCCGCGCCCTGGCCCCGGCCCTGGCGGCGGGCTGCACCACGGTGGTCAAGCCGGCACCGCAGACCGCCCTGTTCAACGCCGCCATTCTGGAACCGCTGCTGGCCCTGGAGGCGCTGCCCGCCGGGGTGGTCAACCTGTTCATGGAAAGTGGCCACCAGGGCGCCGCCCATCTGGTCACCAGCCCGCGGGTGGACGTGCTCAGCTTCACCGGCTCCACCGCCACCGGCACCCGCATCATGCAGGACGCGGCGCCGACCATGAAAAAGCTGTCCCTGGAACTGGGCGGCAAGTCCTGCTGCCTGGTGTTCGAGGACGCGGACGTGGACGCCATCGCGCCGCAGCTGGCGGCGGCGGCCACCATTATTTCCGGGCAGCAATGCACGGCGGCGCGCCGGGTGCTGGTGCACGCCAGCCGGCTGGAGGCCATGAAGAAGGCCCTGCGCGGGGCCCTGACCGCCCTGCCCCTGGGCCACGGCCTGCAACCGGACAGCCGCATCGGTCCGCTGATCGACCACCGGGCCCGGGATCTGGTGGGCCGCCGCATGGATGAAGCGGAGCAGAGCTGCGACCAGGTGATCCTCGCCGGCGGCCAGCCGGGCGATCCCGCCCTGCGGGACGGCGCCTTCCTGTTGCCGAGCCTGATCCATCACCGCGACAGCGGCGCCTTCTTCTGCCAGGAGGAAATTTTCGGCCCGTTGCTGGTGCTGGAGAGCTTCGAGGACGAGGCGGAAGCGGTGGCGCGGGCCAATCACACTGAGTTCGGACTGTCCGCCAGTGTCTGGACGCGGGACGGTGCCCGCGCCTTGCGCGTGGCCCGGGCGCTCCGCGATGGTACAGTATGGATCAACGACCATAACAAGCTGTTCGCCGAGGCGGAGACCGGTGGCTATCGCAAGAGCGGCCTCGGCCGCCTGCACGGCTTCGATGCGTTGATGGACTTCACCGAGCTGAAGCACGTCTATCAAAACGTCGGTACGGTCTGAATCCACCCTGCCGAGGCCGCCATGGAGCTACGCCAGCTTAAGTACTTCACCTGTCTGTACGAGGAGGGCTCGGTGACCCGCGCCGCCCAGCGCCTCAATATCGTGCAGCCGGCGTTGTCCATGCAGATTTCCAAACTGGAGGAAGAACTGGGCCAGGCCCTGTTCGATCGCACCTCCAAGGGCATGATCCCCACCGAGGCCGGCGAACAGGCCTACCGCCTGTTCATGCCGCTGCTCGGCGAACTGCTGGAGGCCCGCCAGGCGCTGATTCATCGCAACGGCGAGATCAGCGGCCGCATCAATGCCGGCCTGATCGCCTCGGCGGCCAACCAGGCCCTGGCCAGCACCCTGGCCTATTTCGTCGAGCATCACCCCAACGTGGATCTGCAGATCAGCTACGGCTACAGCCAGAACCTGATCGACCGGGTGCTGGCCGGTGATCTGGATTTCGCGGTGATCAACCAGGCTTTTCAGCAGGAACGGCTCAACCGCATCGACCTGGTGGACGAGGAGTTGCTGGTGGCCACCGGCGCCGCCAACCGGCTGCGGGTGCCGGCGCCGGTGCCGCTGGCCGCCCTCGGCGGCATGAAGCTGGTGCTGCCGTCGCGGCTGCATGGCCTGCGCATCGTTATCGACCAGGCGCTGGCCTCCCTGGGTCTGGAGGTGACGCCGCATCTGGAACTGGACGATCTCACCGTGATCGAAAGTTTTCTGCGCCGCAGCGACTATGTCAGCGTGCTGCCCGCCACCGTGCTGCGCCAGGGCCTGGAGGAAGGCGCCCTGCGCGGTTACCCGCTGGACAGCCCGGGCCTCACCCGCCGCATGGTCTGCGTGCACGACAGCCGGCGGCCGCTGACACCGGCGGCGCATCTGTTCGTCGACATCATCGGCAAGACCCTTGCCACCGGTCTCAACGCCATTCATTTCTACAAGGAAGGCGCCAGCCAGGATCCCGACCATGAACTCGGTTAATACCCGCCCACAACGACTGATCATCGGCATCTCCGGCGCGTCCGGCGCCATCTACGGCGTGCGTCTGCTGGAGCTGCTGCGCGATACCCCCATCGAGACCCATCTGGTGGTCAGCAAGTCCGCGCTGATCACGGTGTCCCATGAAACCGGCCTGTCGCTCTCGGATCTCAAGCCGATGGCCTCGGTGTGCTATTCCAATCAGGACATCGGCGCCGCCATCGCCAGCGGCTCGTTCAAGACCCTGGGCATGATCGTGGCGCCCTGCTCCATGCGCTCCATGTCGGAAATCGCCAGCGGCGTCACCTCCACCCTGCTGACCCGCGCCGCCGACGTGGTGCTCAAGGAACGGCGCCGGCTGGCGCTGATGGTGCGCGAGACGCCGCTGCACCGGAATCACCTGCGCACCATGACCGACCTCACCGAACTGGGCGCCATCATCGCGCCGCCGGTGCCGGCCTTTTACGCCCTGCCCAAGACCCTGGACGACATGGTCGACCACAGCCTGGGCCGGGTGCTGGACCTGTTCGACATCGAGCTGGGCATCGTGCGGCGCTGGCGCGAGAACGACACCGGCGCCGATGCCCGCTCCGCTACCGACCCGACGGACGACGACCATGCAGCCTCTTGATCTGCAGGTGATCGAACAGGCCCTGGCCTGGGCCACCGACGGCCATCCGGTGTGGCTGTGCACGGTGCTGTCCACCTACGGCTCGGCGCCCCGCTCCCCCGGCGCCATGCTGGTGGCGCGGGGCGACGGTGCCCAGGTGGGTTCCCTGTCCGGTGGCTGCGTGGAAGAGGAATTTCTCGAGGGCCTGGCGCGGGGCGAGTTCCCGGCCCCGGCCCAGGTGGTGCGCTACGGCGAAACCGAGGACGAACGCCAGCGGCTGGAACTGCCCTGCGGTGGCAGCCTGCAGGTGCTGGTGGAGCACCGGGCGGCCACGGCGGAGTGGATCGAGCATCTGACCACCCTGCGCTACACCCTGCTGGGGCAGCACCGCCGGGTGCGCCATATCGATCTGAGCAGCGGCGAGCTGACCCTGGGCGCGGACCAGGGCGGCGAGGCGGCGCGGCTGCTCGGCGAGCGGGTGGAGATCCGCATCGGCCCGGTATTGCGATTGCTGCTGGCCGGCGTGTCGCCGGTGGCGCGGGTGTGCGCCAGCTTCGCGGTGGAACTGGGTTGCGAGGTGATCGTCTGCGACCCCCGTGAAGACAAACAGGGCGTGCTGACCGCCGGCGTCCCGGTGCGCCCGGTGATGCCGTCGGAATTCATCGCCGAGGGCGGCTGCCACGACACCACCGCGGTGGTGGCCCTCACCCACGACCCGCGCATCGATGATCTGGCGATGATGGAGGCGGTGCGCACGCCGGCGTTCTATATCGGCGCCATGGGCTCGCTGCGTACCTCCGAGCGGCGCGCCGAACGACTGCGCCGTATCGGCGGACTGAGCGACGCGGACATCGCCCGCATCCAGATGCCCATCGGTCTCAACCTGGGCAGCAAGACGCCGGCGGAGATCGCCCTGGCGGTGATGGCCGACGTGCTGCGCGTCTATCGCGGCAAGTCACGGGATTCATTGTAGAGGTAGCCCACCATGTCCATTGCACAACGCGTCTTTCACGGTTCGTTCGGCCGGGTCGCCCTGCTCGACATGGACCACACGCTGGTGACGCACTCCCACCACGAATGCCACGTGCTGGTGAAAGCCGCCGGCGCCGATACCTTCTTCAACGTCAATGGACGACGGGTTCCCCTTACCGACCGCCAGGCGGTGCTGGTCAATGCCTGGCAACCGCACTTCTACGATCACCAGAGCGGCGCCGGCCCCACCCAGATCCTGGCGCTCTACATCGAGCCATCCTGGCTGGCGGAGATCCAGCATTCCCTGGCCCTGAGCGCTCATCCGGGCTTTTTCACCCAGTCCGGCATCGAACTGAACAGCAAGAACCGGCGCCTGGCGGATCTGCTGATCGCCGAGGCCTATTCGCCGGAGCTGGTGCCTCGGGAACGCATCGAATCGCTGCTGTTCGACTTTCTGATCGAGCTGATCGAAGACCACTCCGAGTGGCGCCAGCTGCGCCGCCTGGGCGCCGGCTCCCGGCTCGGTTTCCAGGACACCCGCATCCGCCGCGCCTGCGATTATCTGCGCACCCATTTCAACGATCCGGAGTGCCTGACCAACGCCGCCCGCGCCGCCAATCTGTCCCGGGCCCACTTCTTCACCTTGTTCCGGCGCGACACCGGCATGTCGCCCATGCTGATGCTCAATGACACGCGCATGCGCCGCGCCTTCGACTGGCTGGAAACGGAACGCAACGGCACCCTGGGTCAGCTGGCCGAGGATCTGGGCTTCTCCGAGCAGGGCCATTTCACCCGCTTTTTCCAACAGCACATCGGCGCCGCCCCCAGCCAGTACCGGCGCGTGATCGACACCTACGCCGCCCGTTGAGGGGCCGCGCCCGTCCACTTCACGGCCCGAATCCGGGCCGTTTCGGTCGCTCGGGGTAAAAGCTTTATAAAAACCCGCGCCGCGAGCGCCGCGCTCACGCCTCCTTCATTGACTCAGGCCTCACCATAGGCAAATGTGATCGACACAATGAATGCCGCTGCATAGTCGGCGGCCCTGGCAGGGAGGCAACATGACGCCATCGGTTACCGTTGAGGGAAACGAACCGCTCAGTAACGGTCGCTTCCATCTGCACGACCCGGTGGAAGACGCGCGGCGCCTTCTCGATACCGCGCGTAACGGCGATGGCCGTGCCCAGGCCCGCCTGGCCTTGCACCGGACTTCCTCCGCAAGCACGCCCCTGGAGATGAAGGACGCCCTGCACACCGTGGCGCGGGAAATGGGTTTCCTCGGCTGGCAGAACTTCGAGCAATACGTGGGCGAACTGGACGCCGCCGAGCGACGCTCCGGCGACGTGTTGGACGGTGAGCAGAATACGGTGCACATTCGCTGCGGCGACGATCTGCGCGAGAACCTGCCCCGCTGCGGCCTGCGGGGCCGCTGCCTGACCTTCGCCGACCCGTTCTGCGTGGGGCCGGTGCAACGCCCCTCCGACGGCGAACGTTTCGTGGAAGACCGCTCCCGCTTCCTGTCCGAGGCCCTGCATCTCGATCCGCAACAGACGTTGGACCGTCAGCGCCGGGAGTACCGGGAGCTGGGCGAAGTGGGCGGCGAGGCGCGGGTGGTGCTGTGGTTCGAGCACGACAGCTACGACCAGCTGATTCTGGCCTATGTGCTGGAGCATTTCGGCCGGCGCTGGCCGCGAGTGCGTCTGGAGCTGGTGGCCACCGACGCCATTCCCGGCGTCAAACGCTTTGTCGGTCTCGGCCAGCTGGCGCCGGAGGTGCTCGGCTGGCTGTGGGACCGCCGCCAGCCGGTGGAAGAGCCGCTGCTGGTACTGGGACGGCGCGCCTGGCGCTCGATCAGCGACGAGACGCCGGAAGCCCTGGACCGTCTCACGCAACGCAATACGCCGGCGCTGCCGATGCTGGGCCGCGCCCTGCGCCGCCATCTGCTGGAGTTGCCCGACGAGGAAACCGGCCTGGGGCTGAGCGAACAACTGATCGTGCAGCTGGTGGCGGAGCGCGGGCCCAAGCCCGCCGGCGAGATTTTCCGGGATCTGATGCTGGAGCGTGAACCGCTGCCCTATCTTGGCGACAGCCTGTTCCACTGGATGTTGCAGCCGTTGCTGTCCGGCCCGGCGCCGGTACTGGAATGGCACGGCGATGACGAAGGCTCCTGGCAGGATCGGGAGCTGGCCATCACCGACCACGGCCATGCGGTGCTCAGCGGTCACCAGAACTGGCTGGATACCCACCCGCCCCGGCGCTGGGTCGGCGGCGTGGCGGTGGACGGAGATCGGCAGAGCTGGTGTCTGAACAAGGCCAACGGCCGGCCGCAGCGGCGGCCCGCCAATTCGCTTTGATTTAGAGTCTTTTACGATCAGGCCGGTGGCTTGAGTTGGCTTTGGGCTGGCTTAAGCCACCGCCGGTGATACCGCCCCCCGCGGTATCACCGACCCCGGTGACGATGCATCCTGCATCGCCACCCCTGGCGAGACACCTCCCCTTCCGGCGTCGTCGCCCCCAGTCCGATACCGGCGGCGCAATCACACACCCGCATCGACCGATTCAGTATCGGCTTCCTGAAGCGACCGTGTCAGTCTCATTTCTCTCAAACCTCTCACGCGTTTCGCTCATCCGCGTGTTGGACCTGGCCGGTGAAAACCACGCCCTTGCCGAAGATCGAGCGGATCGGCAGATCGACGCCCTGTTCCCGGGCCTTGCGCCGCAGCCGGCTGAGAATCACGTCGATACGGTGGGTGTCCGGGTACGGCGCATGGGCGAACATCAGATCGTGCAGGGCTTCCTTGCTGAACACCTGCTGGGCGGCGCGCAGCAGGATTTTCAGCAATTCCGTTTCCTGCTGGGACAGCGACACCTGGCGGTCACCGGGCGCCTGCAAACGGCCACCGGCGGCGTCCAGCCACCAGGCCCCGGGCCCGTCGCCGTGGCGCACCCGGCCCGGGTCACCGTCGGCGGCCTGACGCAGGCGCTGGCCCAGGGTGTCCAGGCCCCGATGCAGCTCGGAAAAATTCAACGGCTTCACCAGGAACAGATCGGCGCCCAGGTTCAGCCCGCGCAGCCGCTCCGACTCGCCGCCCTTGGCGGTGATGATGACGATGCCGTAGCCGGTCAGTTGGTGCAGGTATTCCACCACGCTGAAACCGTCCTCGCCGGGCAGGCCCAGATCCACCAGCACGATGTCCACCGGATTGCGGTGCAACTGCCTCCAGAACGCTTCGGCGCTGTCCGCGCCCCAGACGGCGTAGCCGTTGTGGCGCAGAAAAAACAGCAATTCCTCGCGCAGGTCGTCGTTGTCCTCGACGATGGCGAGCCGTGGTGCGGTGTTCTCCATCAGAGCGATACGTCCTCCGGCAATAGCGGTAAGGTGAAAAGAAAACAGCAGCCCCGGTCCTCGTTGTCCGCCAACACCAGGTCACCACCGTGGGCACGGGCGATACGGCGGCTCACGTACAGCCCCAGGCCGACCCCGCCCTGCCGACCGCCGGCGGAGGCCGGCGCGGCCCGGCGATAGCGCTCGAACACCAGTGCCCGCCGGTCGGCGTCGATGCCCGGCCCCTGGTCGCGGATCGCCACGCGCCAGGCGGTGCCGTACCGGCGGATGTCCACCTGGAGCGGCCCCTCGCCGTACTTCACCGCGTTGTCGATCACATTGGACAGGGCGATGCGCATCATCGCCGGATCCAGCCAGGCCGGCAGCGGCGACGGCGGCTCGGCGGGTTCCCGGCCCTCCACGGTCAGCCGCCAGCTGTGCCCGGCCGGTTGCACCAGCGACGCCGCCTCGGTGACCAGCTCCCGCAGGCACACCCGGCGCCGGTCCACGGACAAGTCGTCGGCGTCCAGCCGGGCGTCCGCCAGGCAGTTGTCGGTGAGCTGTACCAGCCGGTCGGTGGCACGGCCGATCTTGTCGTAGCGGCTGGTGTGGCGCGGGTCCGAGGCGCCCAGATAACGCAGATTCTGCAAGCTGGCGGCGATGATCGCCAGCGGCGTGCGGAATTCGTGGGCCACCAGCCCCATGAACTGGCGCTGGTTGAAGCGCGCTTCCCGCTCCACGTCCAGGGCCCGTGCAAGCTGGCTTTTTTCCTGCTCGCGCAGGTGCTTGATTCGCACCTGATAGACCGCCAGACCGGTGACCATCAGCATGTTCACCACCAGGGCGTACTGCCAGACCACGTAGATCTCCTCGCGAAACGGAATCCAGCCCACCGCCGAAAACAGGCCGAACAGACTGGCCAGCATGCAGATCAGCGGGCTCAGGCCCAGCAACACCGAGGACGGCTGAAAACGGTCCCGCCACCAGACGTAGCCGCAGGCCAGCACGAACACCGCGCCGGTGCTCAGATAGACCAGCGTGTGAATGCGAATTGCCTCGCCGTACAGATCCAGCGGCACGCTCAGCAGTAGCACCACCAGCAATCCGCAGGCGGCCATCAGAAGACGATGCGCCCAGGGCAGCCGCTGGCGCAGTTGCAGGGCCTCGGAGGCCATCCACAGCAGCAGGCCGTAGCACGCCAGGGTCAACAGGCCGGTCAGATAATGCTGCAGGCGCCAGCCCACCGCCGGCACCAACCAGGCCACATAGCCTTGCACGCAGGCGACCAGCACATAGCCGGTGGAGATGCCGGTCACCGCCCACAGCAGGCGGCTGCCGAGCACCACCGCCAGCACCAGGGCAAGCAGGGTGGAGAGCGTGGCGAGGCCGAAATAGAAACTCCAGAACGCGGCGTCCCCGGCCGCCGCCGGCAAAAATTCCGCCGGCGACCAAAGTTTCATCTGCAGCATGACGGCGCTGCTGCTGGCCACCCGCACCAGCATCTCGTAGCCGCGCGGCTCCGCCGGCAGCACGAACAGGGGAAAGCGGTAATCGATGTCGCCGATGGGGCCGTCGAAGGTGTCGCCGGCGCGCCGTTGCCGCCAGGGGCCGTCACTACCGAGAGGCCGAATGAACAGCCGGATATCGTCGATGAAGGCGGGCTTTACCTCCAGCCAGTGTTCGCCGTCGGCGACCCGGTCCGGTGGCAGCGTGAACCTTAACCAGAAGGCGGTACGGGTATAACCGCGAGAGAAAACGTCCAGGTGGGGGGTGCCGTCACGCAGTGTCGGCAGCACCTGCTCCCGGGTGGCGGCGCCGCCCGGGTCGGCGACCAGGGTGTAGGGCAGATCCGGGCCAAGGCGCAGCGGCGATGCGCTCGCCACCGTGCTCAACAACAGCCCCAGCAGCGCCACCAGGGCCAGCCCGGCGGGCACGAACGCCGGCCGCGACGCGGCCGGTGGTGGTCGCCTGAACATCAAAAGCAGGTCCCCTCCCGCGGGGACCCGTCACGGTGTTACAGGTCCCGGCAAAGCTGCGCGGCGATGTCGAACGAGCGCAGTCGTTTATCGTGATCGAAAATGCCACCGGTGATGATCAACTCGTCCACGTTGGTGTGGTCGCGGAAGGCACGCAGGCCCTCCATCACCGTATCCCGGGAGCCGATCATGGCGTATTTCATCGCCTGACGCACGCCGTGGGCTTCCATCGGCGACCACAGCTCGTCCATGTTCTCCACCGGCGGCGGCAGCGGGCCCGGCCGGCCCCGACGCAGGTTCATGAACTGCTGCTGCATGGAGGTGGCCAGATAGGCGCCTTCTTGGTCGGAATCGGCGGCGAACACGCTGATGCCGGCGGCGGCATAGGGCTTGTCCAACTGCTCGGAGGGCTGGAAATGGGTGCGGTAGACGTGCAGGGCCTCTTCCAGGGATTCCGGCGCGAAGTGCGAGGCGAACGCGAACGGCAGCCCCATCTGCGCCGCCAGGCGGGCGCTGAACAGGCTGGAGCCGAGCAGCCACAGCGGCACCTTGCTGCCCTGCCCCGGGATCGCCCGCACCCGCTGCTCCGGGCCGGCGTCGTCCAGGTAGCCCTGCAGTTCGGCCACGTCCCGGGGGAATTCCATGGCGTTGCTGTTCAGGTCCCGGCGCAGGGCGCGGGCGGTTTCCATATCGGTGCCCGGGGCGCGGCCCAGGCCCAGATCGATGCGACCGGGGAACAGGGCCGCGAGGGTGCCGAACTGCTCGGCGATCACCAGCGGCGCGTGGTTGGGCAGCATGATGCCGCCGGAGCCCACCCGGATACGGCTGGTGCCGGCGGCGATATGGCCGATCACCACGCTGGTGGCGGCGCTGGCCACGCCGGGCATGTTGTGGTGCTCCGCCACCCAGTAGCGGGTGTAGCCCCACTGCTCCGCGTGGCGGGCCAGATCCAGGGAATGGCGCAACGCCTGCCCGGCGTCGCCGCCGCGCAGGATGGGCGCGAGATCAAGAATCGAATAGGCGGTCATTGGGCCTCCCGAGCCGGCATGACTTGCGGTAACGAACCCTTGCAAGTGGGGGCGCCGCCCGGCTTTTCAATCGTGCCCGCCCTCTTCACTCGTGAGTGAGGTCAGTCGTGATTGAGGCGCCGCAGAATGGCGTCCTTGAGGCGCAACCGCTCGGCTTTCATGGCTTCCATGTCCTGGTCGGCGATGGGGCTCTCACGCAGCTCCAGGCCACGGATGGTCTTGTCCAACCGGTCGTGCTCCTCGACCTGGGCGTGAAACTCGGGATGGTCTTTCATCAACGCGTCGATGCGCGCGTGGTGTTCGGGAAACTCTTGGTGGATGCTGTGGGATTCTCCGAGCATGGCTGCTACTTCCTCCGCGAAACACTGAATATCACGCTACTATCGGGCACCGGGCGGATCAACGAAAACCGCGCGATTCCTTGATCATTTCGTAGGCCTTGCTGATCTCGGCGGTCTTCTCGGTGGCCACCCGGATCATCTCTTCCGGCACGCCCCGGGCGGCCAGCTTGTCCGGGTGGTTCTCGCTCATCCGCTTGCGATAGGCCTTCTTGATCTCCTGGTCGGAGGCGGACTCGGTCACGCCGAGCACCTGATAGGCCTGGCTCAGCGACGGCCGCGAGCGGTCGGCGGCGGCCCCGCCGGCACCGGCGCCGGCACCGCTGAACCGGGATTGCGCCAGAATCATATTGAGAATCTGGCGGAACTGCGCCTCCGGCACGCCCAGCCCTTCGGCCACCCGGAACAGTATGCGCTCCTCCTCCGGGGCCAGTTCGCCATCGGCCAGGGCCATTTGCAGCAGCAGTTCCAGGAACACCAGCACCATATGGCGGCGGTGGCGGACCTGCTCACGGAACGCCGCCACCGTCTGGTCGAGCGGAAAATCGTCCTCCTTGCCGCGCCGGAACGCGTCCCGGGCGCGACGGCGCTGGTCCTCGTCCAGTTGCATGCGCGTCATCACCGCCTCGGCGGCGCCGATTTCCTGCTTGCTGACCTGGCCATCGGCCTTGGCCAGATGCCCCATGATGGAAAACCCCGCCGAAAACAGGGCTTCCTGCAGGGCTTCCTTTTCGCCGGGCGCGTAGGGCCGGAACGGATTGAAGGTGCGCACACGCTCCACGCCCCGGTCCAGAAAATGCCCCACCAGCACGCCGACGATCAGGCCGATGGGCCCGCCCACCAGCATGCCCAACAGGCCGACGATGATTTTGCCGCCCCAACTTCTCAATCCACTTCTCCTTCTCGATGGTCTGTAAGGGACCCCGCGCGCCGGCGAAGGTTCGCCAGCCAGTCGGTGTGCCCACCGCCGCCGTGGGCGGTGCTCGGAAAGTATTCGGCGCTGGCCCAGCCCGGGTAACCGAGCCCGTCCAGATGCTCCAGCAGCGCCGCCAGCGGCAGATCACCGGTGCCCGGCTGGTGGCGCCCCGGGTGGTCGGCGAACTGCACATGCTCGATCAGCGGCAGGTATTCGGCCAGGGAGGCGAACAGGTCCTCGCCCATCACCCGGGCGTGGTACAGGTCGTATTGCAGGCGCACCGCCGGATGGTCCAGCGCCTCGATCACCGCGCGGGCCCGGCCCGGGGTGTCGATCAGATAGCCGGGCATGTCCAGGCGGCTGTTGATCGGTTCCAGGGTCAGCACCCGCCCATGGGCGGCGCAGCGCCCGGCGGCATGGTCCAGGTTGGCGATCAGGGTATCCAGAGCCCGGTGCGGCGCCAACCCGGCGCCGGGGATGCCGGCCATGCAGTGCAGGCGCGGGCAGTCCAGCGCCTCGGCGTAGGCCAGGGCCCGGTCCAGGCCGTCGCGGAACTCCGCCTCGCGGCCGGGCAGCCCCGCCAGGCCGCGCTCACCGGCCTGCCAGTCCCCCGGCGGCAGATTGAACAGCACCAGCGGCAGGCCGGCGTGGTCCAGGGCGGCGCGCAGGGCCTCGGCGGGCCAGGCGTAGGGGAACAGGCACTCCACCCCCTGGAAGCCCGCCGCCGCGGCGGCGGCCGGGCGTTCCAGAAAAGGCAACGGGTCGAACAGCAGGGTGATATTGGCGGCGATACGGGGCATGGGGTTCGATCCGGGTCGGGGAGTCCCCAGCCTACCGACCCCGGGTTGAATGACAAGCCTGGATCGCGGCGGCGGTACGCCGCCGCGTCGCGCTAGGCGCGGGCGGCGCTCTGGCCGGAGCGCCACCAGGCCAGCACCGCCAGCACCACCGCCACCGCCTGGGCCAGGGCGCCCTGCAGGGTCGGGAAGAAGCCCACCCACTCCAGGGTCGGCCAGCCCGGCAGATAGTTGGCGTTGAGCAGACCGGCCTCCTGCAGGGCGGCGATGCCCTTGCCGAGCAGGATCACCGACAGCACCAGCAGCACCAGGCTGGTGGCCTTGAAGAACAGCCCCAGGGGCAGCTTCATGCCGAGGCGGAAGATCAGCACGCACACCACCGCCAGCGCCACCAGGGCGGCGCCCATGCCGTACAGCAGGAACGGCTGGGTGACCTCGGTGACCTGCGTCCACAGGGCCTGATAAAACAGAATGGTCTCGAACATTTCCCGGTACACGGAGATGAACGCCACGAAGGTCAGGGTCCACACCGTGCCGCTGCCCAGGGCGGTGTCCACCTTGCCCTTCAGGTAGCCGAGCCATTTCTGGCTGTTGGAATTGCTGTGCATCCAGAAACCCACGTAGAACAGGATCACCGCCGCCACCAGGCCAGCCACCCCTTCGGTCAGCTCCCGGGACGCACCGCTGAAGTTGATCACCGTGGAGGCGGCGAACCAGGTGGCGATGCCGGCGAGAATCGCCGCGAACCAGCCGAAATGAATATGGCGGGTGGCGGAGGTGGCGCCGGCCTTGCGGGTGAAGGTCAGCAGCGCGGCCACGATCAGCAGCGCTTCCAGACCTTCCCGGAACAGGATGAAGAAGCTGGCCGAGAAGGTGGCGGCGGCGTTGAGGCCGTCGCCGCCCAGGGCGTCGGCGGCCTGCTCGAGACCTTCCAGGGCCTCGGCCACGCGCTCGCTGACCTGCTCGGCGGGGTCGCCTTCCTGGATCGCTTCGCGCACCGCCATGAACTTCCGTTCGGTGGTGCGCATCAGGCCGCTGTCCAGGGCGGCGATCTGCGATTCCAGCATTTCGAAGCCGTCCAGATAGGCGGACAGCGCCGCCGAGCGGGCGGCGGCCGCGTCGCCGGCGGCGTAGGCCTGGTCCGCCTCGCGCAGTTTGGCGGCGCTGATTTCCACGAACCGGTTCTGGCTGAACAGCGCGCCGGGCTCGCTGCGCAGATAGCCCATCGCCGCCAGGGCGTCGTCGCCATAGGCATCGCGGGCGTCCGCCGGGGCCTTGGCGATCACCGTGTCCAGGGTCATGTCGGTTTTCAGTTCCGGGTCGCCGGCCAGGGCCTGTTTGCCGGCGGCCGCCTCTTCCGCGTCCACCGCCATGCTGCCCACGTAGAACGCCAGCGCCCAGCGTTCCGCGTCACTGAGCTGGCTCTCGTAGGCGGCCATGCCGGTGCCGTCCACGCCACCGGTGATGGTGGTGTACAGGCCCAGCACCGAGCGGCCCATGTAGCGGGCCCGTTCGTGAAAGTCGGTGGGCGCCGGTTCCAGGTTGGCGCCGGCGGGGCCGTCGCCGTAGCCCTCGCGGCCGTGGCAGGCGAAACAATGGGTCTGGTAGAGCTGTTCGGCGGCGGCCATGTCCGGGGCCTGCTTGGGCACCACCGGCAGGCCGTAAACGTCCACCAGGGAACCACGGATCTTCTGCGCCAGACTCTGGATGCGCGCTTCCGGGGCCTTGTCGTCCACCGCCGCTTCCAGATCACGGGCCTGCTGAAGCAGGGTGTCCTTGCCGTCCGCCTCGGGCAGACCTTCGATGCCCTCGCTGAGCAGCGCGGTGAACTCGTCCATCTCCGCGTATTCCGCGTCGCTGACGATCTCGCCGTCCTGCACCGCGTTGACGTAGTCCGCGCCGACGTATTCCACCAGCTGCACCAGAGCGGTCTGGTCCGCCGCCCGGGCGGAAAGGCTAAGGGTGGAAAGGCTCAACGCGAGGAGGGACAACAACAAAAAGACGCCCAGGGGGCGCCGCGCGAACAAGGTCATGGATCCGGATTCCAAAGCCTAAAGGTGAATAATTCTTATTTATGTTCCTATCCCGGGCGGTGTCTGTCAAAAGTTTTTAACCCACCGTGAACGCCAGGATCTTGCTGATGTGCGCCTGGGGCCGCCCGGACTCCGCCTGCCAGGCGTTGAACGCGGCCTGGGCGGCGCGCTGATCGCGCTGGCTGGACGGCGCCTTGTCGATGATGTTGTGGCTCTTCAGCACCGCCACCACGTCGCCGGTGGGGTACCAGGTGTCGCGGCCGACCATGCGCAGAAAGGCGGCCCCGGAGTTGCCACCGAGCTGCTTGCCGCGCCTCTTGAGCAGCTGCCACAGGCCCACGGTGTCGTCCACCGGCCAGTCCGCCAGCCAGTTGCCGACGCTGCCGTATTCCTCGCGCAGGTCCAGCACCAGCCGGGCGTTGTGACGGATCGCCTTCATCTTGCCCCAGTGCCGGATCAGGCGGGTGTCCTGCATGCGGTCTTCCAGCATGGTGTCCGGCATCAGCACCAGCTTCTCCGGGTCGAAGCCGAAGAAGGCTTCCTCGAAGGCCGGCCAGCGCGCGTCCACCAGGGAATGGGTGAGCCCGGCGCGGAACACGCGCCGGGTCATGGCCGAGAAGTAGAAAGCGTCGTCGGGCTTGCGCAATTGCGCCGGCGTCTTCACCGCCGGCAGTTGGGCTTCCACCTGCCTGACCCCGCCCTTGCGGTTCACGGCCAGCGCCATCAGCTCCCTGAATTCAATCATCGGCATCCTCTGGGCTTCATATACAGTATTTTCGCGCCATTGTAGAATCCCGGTCTTTACCCGGACCAGGACGGATCAGCTTCATGAGCAGCAATCAAACCACGGTCAGTAAATCGGACAAACTCCACGACGTCTGCTACGACATTCGCGGGCCGGTGCTGCGCGAGGCCCATCGCCTCGAGGACGAAGGCCACCGGGTGATCAAGCTCAATATCGGCAACCCGGCACCGTTCGGTTTCGAGGCCCCGGAAGAACTGCTGCAGGACGTGATCCACAACCTGCCCGACTCCACCGGCTATTGCCACTCCAAGGGGCTGTTTCCGGCCCGCAAGGCGGTGATGCAGTATACCCAGACCAAGGGCATCGCCGACGTGACGGTGGACGACATCATCATCGGCAACGGCGTCTCCGAGCTGATCGTGATGGCCATGCAGGCGCTGCTCAACAACGGCGATGAAGTGCTGCTGCCGGCGCCGGACTACCCGCTGTGGACCGCCGCCGTGCGCCTGTCCGGCGGCAACCCGGTGCACTACCTGTGCGACGAGCAACAGGACTGGCAGCCGGCCCTGGACGATATCCGCGCCAAGATCACCAGCCGCACCAAGGCGCTGGTGATCATCAACCCGAACAATCCCACCGGCGCCAACTACCATCCGGACCTGCTGGCGGAGATGGTGAAGATCGCCCGGGAACACAACCTGATCATTTTCGCCGACGAGATCTACGACAAGATCCTCTACGACGACGAGGTGCACACCTCCATCGCCTCCATGGCCGAGGACCTGCTGTGCATCACCTTCAACGGCCTGTCCAAGAACTACCGGGCCGCCGGTTTCCGCGCCGGCTGGATGGTGATCTCCGGCGCCAAGTACCGGGCGGAGAGCTACATCGAGGGGCTGGATATGCTGGCCAGCATGCGGCTGTGCGCCAACGTGCCCAGCCAGCACGCGATCCAGGCCGCCCTGGGCGGCTACCAGAGCATCAGCGACCTGGTGCTGCCCACCGGGCGCCTGGGCCGCCAGCGCGACAAGGCCTGGGAAATGCTCGACAGCATCCCCGGGGTGAGCTGCGTGAAGCCCAAGTCGGCGCTCTATCTGTTCCCGAAACTGGACCCCAAGGTGTTCCCGTTCCAGGACGACGAGGCGTTCGTGCTCGATCTGCTGCGTCAGGAGAAGGTGCTGGTGGTTCAGGGTACCGCTTTCAACTGGCCCCACCCGGACCATTTCCGGGTGGTGTTTCTGCCGCGCCTGGACGACCTGCAGGATTCCATCGGCCGCATCGCCGAGTACCTGGACCGCATTCGCAAGAAATAAGCGGCGTGCCAGTTAATGGCCACGCCGGTACCGGTAAGCCAGCGCCTTGAGGGCCGGTTCGGCGGCTTCGTCGAAACCCGGGGCGCCGGGCAACCGCCCTTCCAGGGTGGCGCCGGGCAGCTCCTCCGCCACTCGCGCTTCCAGCCACTCCGCCCCCAGCCAGGGGGCGTTCAGACAGATCAGCAGCTCCGCCTCCGGTGCCAGCAGCTTGGGCAGGCGGCGCAGCACCTTGGCGTAGTCCCGCTCCACCTGAAAACTGCCCCTCTGGGCGCTGGGCGGGTCCACCACGATCAGATCGTAGCGCCCCAGGCTGTGCAGCTTCTTCCAGCTGCGGAACACATTGTGCGGCAGGTAGTGCACGTCCGCGTCGCCGAAGCCGTTGGCCCGCTGGTTCACCTGCCCCAGGGCCAGCGCCGGCCGCGACAGATCGATATTGACCACCCGCCCGGCGCCGCCGGCCAGGGCCGCCACGGAAAACGCACAGGTGAAGCTGAACAGGTTCAACACCCGCTTGCCCGCCGCCCGCTCACGCAGCCAGGCGCGGCCCGGGGCCATGTCGGCGAAAAACCCCAGGTTCTGGCCGCGCTCGAAATCCAGCCGGTAGCGCAGGCCGTCCTCCTCCACCCAGGGGGTGGCCGGCAAGGCGCCGTGCACCACCCGGGTTTCCGCCGGACGGCGATGGCGATGCTGAACCACCAGGGTGTCGCAACCCAGCGCCGGCAGCACCTGGATCAGCCGTGCCCGCAGGGCCTCCAGCAGCGGCGCCGGGTAATCGTCGAACAAGGTGGCCATCAACACCGGCGGAAACCGGTCAAGGGTCAGCCCTTCCCAGCCGGGCAGGGTCTTGCCACGGCCGTGAAAAAGACGGTGTCGGGCGTCTTTCGGGGGAACCAGAAAGGGCGCCAATAGGTCTACATTCTCTGGGGTCATGATGCGGGGTCAGGGACGGCTCAAAGGCGGCGAGTATCGCCGTCACCGGTCTTGAACACAACCGCCGCGCCCCCATTGAAGCTTTGCTTTCCAGACGTTCGTTCCATTTTTCGGGAGTACTTTCGGAATGATGCGCATCGCGCTGTTTCTGCTTACCAACCTGGCGGTGATCGTGGTCGCCAGCATTACCCTCAGCCTGCTGGGCGTGAATTCCTATCTGGCGCAGAGCGGCACCGGCCTGGATCTGGGCAATCTGCTGATCTTCAGTGCCGTGTTCGGTTTCGCCGGCTCCTTCGTATCGCTGCTGATCTCCAAGCCCATGGCCAAATGGTCGGCGCGCGTTCAGACCATCAAACAGCCGTCCAACAGCGGCGAAAAATGGCTGCTCGACACGGTTCGAGAACTGTCCGACAAGGCCGGCATCAAGATGCCCGAAGTGGGTGTGTTCCCGGCCCAACAGTCCAACGCCTTCGCCACCGGCTGGAACAAGAACGACGCTCTGGTGGCGGTGTCCCAAGGCATGCTGCAGCGTTTTCGCCCGGAAGAAGTGCGCGCGGTGCTGGCCCACGAGATCGGCCACGTGGCCAACGGCGACATGGTGACCCTGAGCCTGATCCAGGGCGTGGTGAACACCTTCGTGATCTTCGCCGCCCGGGTGGTGGGTTCGGTGGTGGACAGCTTCCTGCGCCGGGACGGCAACGGCGGCCTGGGCTTCGGCTATTACATCGTGGTGTTCGTCGCCGAGATCATCTTCGGCATCGCCGCCAGCACCATCGTGATGTGGTTCTCCCGGCGCCGGGAATACCGGGCCGACGTGGCCGGCGCGCAGCTGGCCGACCGCCGCGATATGGTCAGCGCCCTGCAGCGCCTGAAGACGGAGTACGAGGTGCCCAATCAGATGCCGGATTCGCTGGTGGCCTTCGGCATCAACAGCGGCGTGCGCCACGGCCTGGCCGCCCTGTTCCGCTCCCACCCGCCGCTGGATGACCGCATCCAGGCGCTCAACGAAAAGCGGTACGGGTAAAACAGCGGCAAGCTGCAAGCCAGGCCGGGCCTGCTTGCAGCTTGAGGCCGCCAAGACCGATCAATCCAACTGCCGAATATGATAATCCAGCTTGCCTTTGCGGAGCGCCTTGCCCAGGTCCGGGTGTTTCTCCAGGCGCCGGCGCAGGTGAATGCTGCGCGCCGGCTGCCGGGTGAAGGCGATCACCGCGTTGTGGCAGTCCGAGCAGGATAGCCGGAAGCGGCTGCCCCAGCCGTCCATGCGGGCGGCGTCGGCGGCGTGGCTGTGGCGGTACTCCGGATAGTCCCCGAAATTCATTACCAGGGTGCCGTGGGCGCTGACGTGGCGTTGTAGCAGGGTCACCCAGTCCCGGTCCGCGTCCACCGCCCGGCTCACCTGGTCGTTGTGCGGCGCGAACAGGTCCTCGATGATCAGATCGAAGGGTTCACCGTCGTAGGCCTGGAGCCAGCCCACCGCGTCGCCGAGCACGGTCTGCTCGCCTGGCCGCACCACCGAGAACACCTCTCGGGCCACCGCCAGGTGATGGCGGTCCAGCTCCACCGCCACCAGCCGTTCCGGCGCCAGCAGCGCGCGCAGCGGCGGGATCAGCGAACCGCCGCCCAGCCCCAGGACCAGCACCCGTTTGAGCCGCTCCGGCTCACCGAGCAGCGCCGGCAGCCACAGCAGGTCCCAGACGCTGCCGGTGACCAGCCGTTTCGGGTGGAATTCGGAATGCTGCACGCCGTTGGCGTAGAGCCGCAGGCGGGCACCGTGGCGGCGTACCTCGTAGCGCACGCCCGCCTCTTCCCGCTCCCAGATCACCGCCATCAGAGCCCCTCGGCGCCGAGCCCCACGCCACGGTACTCGCCGTCCACCCGCGGGCTTTCCAGCCGGATCCGCTGGGCAGCCAGGCCGAACTCGCCGGTGAGCAGGTCTTGGGCCCGTTCCGCCCGCTGTTCCGCCAGCCGGCGCAGGGCGTCCTCGTCGACCTGCTCCGCCGCCTGCTCCAGCAGTTGCCGCCAGGCCTGGCGCGCCCGTTCCCGCGGGTCCGCGTCCAGGGTCTCCGGGTCCCGCTCCAGCCGGTCCCGGTAGGCATCGAGAATTCGCTCACGGCCTTCTTCGGTGGTCAGGGCGGTGTCCAGGCCGCGCCAGTCGCCGCCCAGGTCGTCGACCAGTTCCGCCTCGCCCAGGGCGCGACGGTCGTCGCCGTTGCTCTGGCCGGTGAGCAGCAGGGTGATGGCGTCGCGTTGCTCAAGGATGGTGGCAAGCTTTTGCAGAGCCTCGCGGGTGTCTTCCCGGGGCCGCGCCTCGCCGGCCCCGTAGGGCACGTATTCCAGCTCGTCGTCACCGCCGCCGAGCAGGCCGGCGAGCATGGAGAACGGCGCCGTAGCCGCCTTCACCAGCACATTGCGGATCACCCGCAGCACCACGCCGCTGACGCTGAAGTCCGGGTCCGACAGGTCCCCGGACAGGCTCACCGGCAGCCGGATCATGCCGGAACCGTCGCGCAGCACCGACAGGCCCAGCTTCACCGGCACGTCCATGGCCTGGTCACTGGGCATCCGGTCACCCAGGTAGAAATCGTCGGCGGCCAGATCGATGGTGCTGTCCAGGCGGTTGTCCTTGATGTCCACCCGGGATTGCAGGCTCAGCTGCCCCTTCTCCACACCGAAGCCCAGGTAGCGGCTGGTGAACGGCGTCAGGGTGTCCATGCCGTAACCCTTGAGGGTGCCGTCCAGGTCCAGGGTCAGCGGGTTGGCGTCCACCGTGCCCTTGAGGGTCAGGGTGGCGGTGCCGTTGACCTCGCCCCGGGTGTCCACCCGCGCTTCGCCACCAGCGGTATCGAATCCGTCCATTTGTCCCTGCCAGTCCTGCACCGTGACCTGGTACTCCGGCGACAGGGTCAGATCCCGGTGGGCGATCCGCGATTCGTTCACCGACACCCGGCCCAGGCGCACCCGCCAGCCGCCGTCGTCCGACTCGCTGCCGTCGTCTTCACCGCCCAACCGGGCCGCCAGCCCCCGACCCTGATCGTCGATCACATGCAGAACGTCCAGGCCCCGGGCGGCCAGACCATCCAGGCTCACGGTTTCGGCACCGGTGTCCACCTTCAGGCCGTCGGCGCTCAGGTTGGCCACCGACAGGAAACGCCGGCCGTTCTCCGCCAGCGCGCCCTCCTCCACGGTGGCCCGGCCGCTCACCGTCACCCGCGGCGTGTCGCCGGCCACGGTGAGGGTCAGGTCGCCGCCGGCGCGGCCCTGCTGAACGGTGAGCGGCAGCGCCGCTTCCACCCACGGCGAGAGCGTGGCCAGGGGCAGGCCCTGGAGTTTGAGATCCGCTTTCAGATCCAGCGGCGCCAGCTGGGCCTGGCCGGAATGTTCGAGCCGGCCTTCCTCCAGCACCCGGGTGTCGCCCTGCCACTGCCAGCCCATGCCCTTTTCGTCGACCCGGAAATCGGTGACGGTCAGGGACCCGTCGGTGAGGGTCAGCTCCCGGGCCTCGGCCAGAGTGGTGTCGCGGAACACGGCGGCGGCGCCGGTGACCGCGAAGCGGTCCAGGCGGACCCGCCAGTCCGCCTCGCCCTGGCGCAGTTTCTGCTCGGCCTGGCGGGCTTCCTCACGGACCTTCTCGCGGGTCTGCTCGGCCCGCTGCGGGTCCACCGGCAGGAACAGGGTGGCCAGATCCAGCCCCTGGTCGGTGAGCACCGCCCGGGCCGCCGGGTCGCTGACCGTCACCTCCGGCACGGTGACCGTGCGCCCGGCGGTGTCCAGCGCGGCACCGCTGATGGTGAGCGTGGGCACGGTCACCGCGTCCTCGTCGCCGTCCCGGGGACGGATGCGCAGGCCTTTCAGGGTCAGTTCACCGTTGTCCACGGTGAGCCCCTCGCCGGGGGCGGCACTGAAGCGGTAATCGGCGCCCAGGGCCAGCACCCCGGCGGGCACGGTGAAGCGGAAGTGAGGCTCCAGCAGGCGCGCGAACGACACCAGGTCCACCTGGTCCATGCGCAGACGGCCGTCCACCGCCAGGGGCTCGACCTGAAAGCCGCCGTCCCAGTCCAGGGTACCGCCGTCCGGGCCTTCCACGTGCAGCTTGTAGCGGTTGTCGTCCTTATCCACGCCCCGGGTGGTCAGGTCCTCCACCACGAAGGCCACCGGCAGGGTCAGCGTCAGCGGTTCCTCGGCGGCGGCGTCGATCAGGTCCACGCTGCCGTCCTCCACGCTCAGATGGCTGACGGTAAAGGCCGGCGGCCCGGCCTCCGGCTCGCCCTCGGCTTCGGGTTTCGCCGGGTCGGCGGCGGCCCGCTCGCGCAGCCGCGCCAGAATGTCGTCCACGTTAAGGGCGCCGTCCGCCTCGCGGCGCAGCCGGGCGCGCAGCCCCTTCAGGTCCACGTCGCCCACCCAGGGGCGCCAGTGGAACAGGGACGCCCACAGCTCCGCGTTCACATAGAGCCGGTCGAAGCGCACCAGGGTGTCGGTGCGCGGGTCGGCCACGGCGAAGCCCTCGGCGGTCACCGACAGGGTGAACGGGTTCAGGGCCACCCGCTCCAGGGTCACGTCGCGGCCGAGCAGCTCACCCAGGCGCTGACGGGCCTGGTCCCGGGCCCAGCCCGGCAACAGCAGCCCCACCACCAGCACGTAGAGCACATAGAGCACGGCCAGGATCGCCAGGATACGACCGCCCCATCCCCGTGAACGCCACCACTGCGCCGGTGTCTGCATCGTGTTGCTTCCTTGTCGTCGCGTGTTTTTATGCAAGATGGCGCGAGTCTACCATTGAACCACCAGGTCCGCCGCGCCGGCGGCACCACGCCCCGGCGGCCATTGTCCGGCGCCCGCCGGCCCCGACAATGGGCGCTTCGAAATCGGGAGGTCCCCATGAGCGACAATTATCTGCTGAAGCTGTATCAACGCAGCGCCCGTCTGCCCAAGGGCAAGCTGCTGTTCTCCAAACTGTTCGCCCGCCAGGCGCCCTACTTCGGTACCGTGCGACCGCTGGTGGAGGAGCTGCGCCCCAACTATTGCAAGGTTACCTTCAAGAAGCGCCGGGCGGTGCAGAACCACATCGGCACGGTGCACGTGATCGCCATCTGCAACGCCCTGGAAGCGGCCATGGGGGCCATGGCCGAGGCCTCCATTCCCAAGCATCTGCGCTGGATTCCCAAGGGCATGGACGTGCGCTACACCGCCAAGGCGGACAGCGACATCACGGCGGTGGCGGAAGTGGCGCCGGGCGCCTGGGAGAACGGCCCTGATCTGCCGGTGGCGGTGTGCGCCCGCCGCGAGGACGGCACCGTGGTGGTGGAAGGCACCATCCATCTCTGGGTTACCGAAAAACCGGGGGTTACCGAAAAACCGGGGGTTACCGAGCAGCCGACCCGCTCATAAAGGCGGCGGCGCGGTCGGCGGCGGCCACCAGGTTAGCGTCGGGGTCGGCGCCACTGCGCTTGCGCGGCTTCAGGTCGTGGTCGCCGTCGAAGGCCCAGTGCAGGGTCACCGGGTCGCTGAGCCGGTAGCCCGCCACTTCCTCGCGCCGGCCGAACGGGTCCCGTTCGCCCTGGCAAATCAGCAGCGGCCCGGTGAGATCCGGAAAATGGCCCAGGCGGGTACGCTCCGGCTTGCCCGGCGGGTGGAACGGGTAGCCGAACACCACCGCCCCGGCCACCGCCGGGTCCGGCTCCGCCAGCAACAGGCTGGCCATGCGCCCGCCCATGGATTTGCCGCCGATCCACAGGGGCCCCGGGGCCTGCTCCGCCACCGCCGCCCGCACCGCCCGGAACCGATCCAGCAGTTTGGGCGCCCGATCCGGCGGCGCCTTGACGCCCTCCTCCCGGCGGCGGGCCATATAGGCGAACTCGAACCGCGCCACCGCCACGCCCCGCTCCGCCAGCAACGCCGCCATGCGCGCCATGAACGGACTGTCCATGGGCGCGCCGGCGCCGTGGGCGAACACCAGGGTGGCGTGGTGGGGACCCGGCGGGCGGTCCCATAACAGGGCGACGGGGTGGGTCATCGAGGGCTCCCGGGCAACGGCATCAAAGGGGCGCTAACCGTCCCATAAATGCATCTGCCCGGCCAGTCCCGGCGGGCGGAAGGCGCTGGTGTCCAGGGTAAAACTCTCGCGGGGCGCCAGGCCGGCGCGCTGGCAGGCGGTCTGAAAGCGCCGCGACAGCAACTGCGCCCAGGGGCCCTGGCCGCGATGGCGGTGGTGCCAGCGGCTGTCGTAGGTGGCGCCGCCGTGCAGCTCGCGCACCGTGGCCATCACCTTGCCGGCCCGGTCCGGGTAATGGGTGGCCAGCCATTCCTCCCACAGCGCCCCCAGTTCATGGGGCAGACGCAGGATCACATAGCCGGCGCTGCGCGCCCCGGCGGCGGCCACCTGCTCGACGATGTCTTCCAGCTCGTGGTCATTGATGAACGGAATCAGCGGCGCCACCAGCACCGTCACCGGCACCCCGGCCCGGGCCAGTTCGCGCACCGTGCGCAGCCGCTCCCGGCCACCGCTGGCGCGGGGCTCCAGCTGGCCCTTGAGGCGGTTGTCCAGGGTGGTCACCGACACCGCCACCGAGGCCCGGCCCTCCCGGGCCATGGGGCCGATCAGGTCCAGGTCGCGCAGCACCAGGGCGCTTTTGGTGATCAGGCTGAACGGATGCCGGCATTCGCTGAGCACCTGCAGAATCTCGCGGGTGATGCGCCGCTCCCGCTCCACCGGCTGGTAGGGGTCGGTGGCGGTGCCAATCACCACCGGCCGGCACTGGTAGCCGGGCTTGCGCAGGGTCTCCCTCAGCACCTCGGCGGCGTTGTCCTTGCAGAAGATTTCGCTTTCGAAATCCTGCCCCGGGGACAGGTCCACGTAGGCGTGGTTGGGCCGGGCGAAGCAGTAGATGCAGCCGTGCTCACAGCCCCGGTAGGGGTTGAGGCTGGTGTCGAAGTGCAGGTCCGGGCTCTGATTGCGGGTCAGGATGGACCGCGCGATTTCCCGGTGATAGCGGCTGGGCCGGGCCTGCGCCGGTTCGTCGTGTTCACTGTGGGTCACCGCGAACCGGCCGGGTTGCCGGTTCAGGGTGCCCCGATTGGACGCGCTGGTGGCCATGGGCACGCTCTCCGATACTGTTCGTATGGACAGTATAGTGAGCGCGGGCGGGACTGCAATGCCTCAGTGCGGGCGTACCGGTTGCACCAGCACCCAGGGTTTGACCACCAGGGTCCACATGTCCTGGCCGGCGTCGAACCAGGCCCGCGCCTGGTCGTCACTGACCGCGTCCACCCGGCCCTGGGCGCGCCACTGGCGGATCTGCTCCACCCGGTCCTCGGCGAACGCCACCGCCACCTCGATCAGGTCCAGGTCACCGGCCACCGCCACGGTCTGGCCGCGGGCGAAGAAGGGCTGCAGCTCGCGCCAGTCGGCGCGGGCGGTTTCCTGGTTGAGTTTGGCTTTGAGTATCGCGGTGTCGTCGGGTTCGGCCATGGGTCCTCCGGATTCAAGGGACGCCATTATGGCGAAAAGCATGGTTTCTCGCACTGCAGAAGGTTCTCTGTAGCCGGGGCGCGACTCAGGGCGCGACGCCCTTCCGGGAACGCCGTGAACCCGTCCCTGGGGGCTCCCTTTCGAACGT
>NZ_JBKFTK010000006.1:0-124692 GCF_046507805.1 Alloalcanivorax sp. C16-1
ACTTGTTCAAAGCCGATGTCTATCGAGACATCTACTCCGAACAGGTCCCACACGTTTGCTTGCCTGATTGTTAAAGAACGTTTGGAAGCGCTTGGCTTCCCGACCCGGCCGCTGCTGCTTGGCTGCGTCCGCCGTCGTTGTGGGAGCGCATTCTAGGGATTTGCGGAGAGCCGTCAACACTTTTTTCATCACGGATTCATCAAACGGTCAGAACTTGATCATGACGGTGGAAAAAGCAGCTTTCCTGGCCGAAACCGCTCATTTTCCAGGCAAAAACCGCCCTCGCAATCGGTACCCCACCAGCACCAGTGCCACCGCCAGAAACGCCAGCGATTCACCGAAACCGGATTTCTGCACCCAGAACTGATGAACCAGCGCCAACGGCAGGGCCAGAAAGATCAGCCTGTGCAATTTCACCCACCGCTGCCCCATCCTGCGACGCGCCTTGCGGGTGCTGGTCAGCGCCAGCGGCCACAGCGATAGCCAGGCAGCGGCGCCGACGATGATATAGGGGCGCTTGCTCAGTTCAGTGGCCAGCCGTCCCGGGTCCCAGCCCAGAATCAGCGTGGCCCAGGCCAGAAAGTGCAGACTGGCGTAGATGAACATCCACAGCCCGAAGGTGCGCCGCCAGATCACCAGAGCGGGAATATTCAGCAGCCGGGCGGCCGGCCGCATGGTCAGGCACACCAACAACAGCACCAGCGCCCACCAGCCCAGGGCATTGACCAGCGCCGCCACCGGATCCGGGCCGCTGGCGCCGGTGAGGCCCTGCCACAGCACCCACGCCAGGGGCAGCGCCCCCAGGGGCCAGGCGATCCAGGTCCAGGCCTTGGGGTTTTTCCCCTTGCCCGCCGCCATCAGTAGTTCTTTCTCAGGTCCATGCCCTTGTACAGGCCGGCCACCTGATCGTAGCCATTGAACAGCTCGGTGGGCTGCCAGTTCGGATTGAACAGGGAGTTGGGCAGGCGGCGCTCCCGGGACTGGGACCAGCGCGGGTGATCCACCTCCGGGTTCACGTTGGCGTAGAAACCGTATTCCCGGGGCGCCAGCAGATTCCAGGTGGTCTCCGGGCGCTGCTCCGTGAATTCGATGCGCACGATCGATTTAATCGACTTGAAGCCGTACTTCCAGGGCACCACCAGCCGCATCGGCGCGCCGTTCTGGTTGGGCAGCGTGCGCCCGTACAGGCCGATGGCCATCAGGGTCAGCGGATGCATGGCCTCGTCCAGGCGCAAACCTTCCCGGTAGGGAAAGTCGATGCCGGTGAACGGCGAGTCCACCCCGGGCATCTGCTTCGGGTCGGCCAGGGTGGTGAAGGCCACGTAGCGGGCCTTGCTGGTGGGCTGCAGCTTCTTGAGCAGCGCCGCCATCGGAATACCCACCCAGGGAATCACCATGGACCAGGCTTCCACGCAACGCAGCCGATAGATACGTTCTTCCACCGGCAGGCCCTTGAGCAGATCTTCCAGGTCGAAGGTGCCGGTGCGTTCGGCGGCGCCGGCCACGGTGACCTGCCAGGGGTGGGTTTTCATGCGATCGGCGTGGGCCGCCGGGTCGTCCTTGCCGGTGCCGAACTCGTAGAAGTTGTTGTAGTGGGTGACGTCGTCGAAGGGGGTGAGCTTTTCGTCGGTGTTGGGCACACCGTCCTTGGCGCCGGCCACCTGCTGACGCAGCCAGGCCGGACGGGAGCCGTCCTCGGTGGCCGGGTCCACGCTGCGTGCCCAGGCCGGAGTGGCGGCGAACAGGCCCGCCAGCCCGCCCAGGATCATCAGCTCGCGGCGCTTGAGATAAACGGATTCCGGGGTGATTTCGGAGCTTTTCGGATCATTACGGTGACGTTTTCGAATCAGCACGGTTCGATCTCCTTTCCGGCTGCCCGGTACGAGCAGCCAATCTGTTAGAGAGGCGAACCGCGCTTTTGTTACACGGACTTCTTGCGCAGTCGCCAGAGATTCAGCAACAGGCCGGTGACCACATAGACCACGGCCACGGTCAGCAGCACCAGCGGCGGGTCCAGGAACACGATGGCGAACGCCACGATCACGCCCAGCAGTACCTTGAACGGCACCCGTCCGATGTGAAATTCCTTGAACGAGTGATAGCGCACCGAGGACACCATCAGCAAACCGGCACCGGCTACCGTGAAGGCTACCAGCCAGGAGATGTCGTTTCCGTCAACGCCACGGCTGGCGCCCAGCCACACCAGGGTGGCCACCAGGCCGGCGCCGGTGGGGCTGGGCAGGCCGATGAAGAAGCGTTTGTCGGTACTTTCGGCCTGCACATTGAAACGGGCCAGCCGCAGGGCGGCGCAGGCCAGGTAGATGAAGGCGGCCATCCAGCCGAACTTGCCCAACTCGGACAGCCCCCAGGAATAGGCCACCAGCCCCGGCGCCACGCCGAAGGCCACGCAATCCGAGAGCGAGTCGTACTCGGCGCCGAACTTGCTCTGGGTGTTGGTCAGACGCGCCACGCCGCCGTCCAGGCCATCGAGAATACCGGCCACGATGATGCCCACCGCTGCCGCCTCGAACAGGCCGTTCATGGCCGCCACGATGGCGTAGAAGCCGGCGAACAGGGCGCCGGTGGTGAACAGGTTGGGCAGCAGATAGACGCCCTTGTGGCGAGCGCCGGTGCGTTCGGCTTCCACCACCTCGAAGGCGTCGGGCGCGCGGTCGCCGGTCTCGGGAGAACGGTCCTGGGGACGGTCTTGATGCTCGGCCATGGTTGCTCACTGTAATGGGCGTTGCCGATAGTCTACCCCAGGGGCCGGACGCAAAAAACGCGCCCGGGGGCGCGTTTTTGCAAAGCTTGAGGCCGCCGCGGGGCGGCGCGCTTCAGTTCTTGGACTTATCGACGATCTGATTGGCCTGGATCCACGGCATCATGTTACGCAGACGCTCGCCCACCTGCTCGATGGGGTGCTCGGCGTTCTGACGACGACGGGCGGTCATGCTCGGGTAGTTAAGGCCACCTTCGCTGATGAACATCTTCGCGTATTCGCCGCTCTGGATGCGCTTGAGCGCGTTGCGCATGGCTTCGCGGGACTGCTCGTTGATGATCTCCTTGCCGGTGGTGTATTCACCGTATTCGGCGTTGTTGGAGATCGAGTAGTTCATGTTGGCGATGCCGCCTTCGTACATCAGGTCGACGATCAGCTTCAGTTCGTGCAGACACTCGAAGTAGGCCATCTCCGGCGCGTAGCCGGCTTCCACCAGGGTCTCGAAACCGGCTTTGACCAGTTCCACGGTGCCGCCACACAGTACCGCCTGCTCGCCGAACAGATCGGTTTCGGTCTCGTCCTTGAAAGTGGTTTCGATGATGCCGGTGCGGCCGCCGCCGATGCCGCAGGCATAGGACAGCGCCAGATCCTTGGCCTGACCGGAGGCGTCCTGGAAGATCGCGATCAGGTCGGGAATACCGCCGCCACGGGTGAACTCGGTGCGCACGGTGTGGCCCGGTGCCTTGGGTGCCACCATGATCACGTCCAGGTCCTTGCGCGGCACGATCTGGTTGTAGTGAATGCAGAAGCCGTGGGCGAACGCCAGGGTGGCACCCTGCTTCAGGTTCGGCTCGATTTCGTTCTGGTAGATGGCGGCCTGGTTCTCGTCCGGGGCCAGCACCATCACCACGTCGGCGGCTTTCACCGCTTCCGGCACGCTCTTCACGGTGAGGCCGGCGCCTTCCGCCTTGGCCGCGGAGGAAGAGCCTTCACGCAGTGCCACCACGACGTCGACACCGGATTCCTTCAGGTTGTTGGCGTGGGCGTGGCCCTGGGAACCGTAGCCGATGATGGCCACTTTCTTGCCCTGGATGAGGGAAAGGTCACAATCCTTATCGTAGTAGACTTGCATGGTGTTGCCCCGAATGCTGGTGAATGAACGCTGGTGAATAAATCAAGGGCCCACACCTTAGGCCATGCCCGGCGTTGCGTAAAATGATATATTCGCAACACAGCATGCCGGATTTCGGGACAAGCCCATGGACACCCGCCCCCTTCGCCTGTTTCTCGCCCTGGCCGAGACCCTGCATTTCGGTCGCGCCGGCGACCGCTGCCATATGAGCCCCTCGGCGGTGAGCCGCACCATCCGCCAGTTGGAAGACGAGCTGGGCGTGGCCCTTTTCCTGCGCGACAACCGCAGCGTCCGCCTGACCCCGGAGGGGCGCCGCTTTCAGGACTATGCCCGGGAAGCGATGGCCCAATGGGACAGTCTGCGGCATTCCATGCAGGAGGCCGGCCGGGTGCTGCACGGGGAACTGAGCCTGTATTGTTCGGTGACCGCCAGCTACAGCTTCCTCTACGACATTCTCAGCCGCTTCCGCACCGACTATCCGGGCATCGAAATCAAGCTGCACACCGGCGACCCGGCCCACGCCCAGGACCGGGTGCTCACCGGCCGCGAGGACATCGCCATCGGCGCCCGCCCGGACGGTGCCCTGCCCCGCGGCATGGCGTTCCGCCCGATCCTGCGCTCGCCGCTGCTGTTCATCGCGCCCAGCGACCAGCCGGAGCTGGCCGCCTCCCTGTCCGGCGCGGCGCGGCCGGAAGCCTGGCGCGACGTGCCCATGATCCTGTCGGAACAGGGCTTGTCACGGCAGCGCCTGGACCAGTGGTTCCGCGCCCTGGGCGTGGCTCCACGCATTTATGCCCAGGTGAGCGGCAACGAGGCCATCGTCAGCATGGTGAGTCTCGGGTTCGGGGTGGGCGTGGCGCCACGCATCGTACTGGAGCGCAGCCCGCTGGCCGAGCGCACCCGCGCCCTGCAGGTCACGCCCGCCCTGGCGGACTATGAAGTCGGGCTGTTCACCCGGGAGAAACGCCTCACCGACCCGGTGATCCAGGCGTTCTGGTCGCAGCTGCGCTGAGCCGCCGGCTCAGGACGGGTCGGTGAACAGATTGCTGGTGGACGGGTCCGCCAGGGATTGCAGAATGGCGCGGCTGACCAGGGTGCATTTGACCCCGTTCACCATGCGGTAGGCGCCGTCGTAGGGCGGAAACCAGAAGGCGCGGATCTTGCGCTCCACGTCGTCGCCGTCGCGCACTTCCTTCATGGCTTCCATCTCCGCCCGGCTCACGTAGCGACCGCCGGTATTGGGGGTGGTGGGCAGCGGTGCCGGGTCCGCCAGCAGGCGCTCGGTGACCGCCTGGAATCCCGCCAGCAGCCGCGGCTGGGATTTGGCTTCCAGACTGCGCGCGGTTTCGTGGTCCCGGTCCACCGGGAAGGTGCGCACTTCGATGATCGCGCCGGTGTCGATGTCCTCGTCCACATAGTGGGCGGTCACCGCCCACTCAGGCCGGTCCTCCAGAATCGCCAGATTATAGCCGGCGGTGCCCTTGTACTCCGGCAGTGGCGCCGGATGAAAATTGACCACGCCCCGGGCGCAGCGCTCCAGCAACGGCCGGCGGATCTTCTGCCAGTAGAGCATGGACAGGCCCAGGTCCACGTGCAGCTCGCCGGCGGCCACCTTCGCCTCCATGTCGTCCCGGTCGAGAATCGGCACGCCGGCGGCGCGGGCCACGTCACTGGTGGGCGACACCGACAGGTGACTGTCGGTAATCACCCCCACCACCTGCACATCATCGCGGGCCAGCAGCCAGCGCAGCGCCTCGGCGGCCACCGGCTTGCGGCCCATGAACAGTACCCGGGTTCTGGAAGCGTCGTGGGTCATGGTTCATCGTTCCCCTGAAAATAATCGGTGGTGGCGTGCCCGTCCTTGGCGACCCCGTCGCGCTTGAGGACGGCGCCCACGGTGCGCGCCAGGATACGCAGGTCCAGCCACAGGCTACGGTGATCCACGTACCACACGTCGAGGTCGAATTTTTCCTGCCAGGTGATGTTGTTGCGGCCGTTGACCTGGGCCCAGCCGGTGACCCCGGGGCGCACCTCGTGGCGGCGGCGCTGGTGGGCGTTGTACAGCGGCAGATAGCTCATCAGCAGCGGGCGCGGGCCCACCAGGCTCATGTCACCGCGCAGCACATTGATCAGCTCCGGCAGCTCGTCCAGGCTGCTGTCGCGCAGAAAGCGGCCGAATGGCACCAGCCGTTCCGCGTCCGGCAGCAAGTCGCCATTGCCATCGCGGGCGTCGGTCATGGTGCGGAATTTCATCATCTCGAACGGTTTGCCGTGCAGCCCCGGCCGGGTCTGGCGGAACAGCACCGGCGCCCCCAGCTTGACCCGCACCAGCACCGCCAGCAGCAACAGCAGCGGCGACAGCAGCAACAGGGCGCCACCGGCCATCACGATATCCATCGAGCGTTTAATCATGGGCGGCCTCCTCCGCCGGACACGCCGGCGCCCGGCCTTCAACCACCCAGCCCACGAAGTCACGGCCCAGGGCGTCCCGGTCGAAGCGCGCCCGCGCCAGTGCCAGGGCCGCCTCGCCCCGGGCGGCCAGGGCGGCGCGGTCGTCGGCGGCGGCTTCCAGGGCATCGGCGAAGGCCGCCGGATCGTCCGGCGGCACCGCGAACCCGCAGCCATTGGCGTCGATCATGGTGGCCAGCCAACCAGGGTAGTTGTTCAGCACCGGCAGGCCGGCGGAAATATAGTCAAAAAACTTGTTCGGCGAGGTGCCGTAGTAGAAGGCCGGCACATTGGCGAGAATCTGCATACCCAGATCGGCGGCGGCCATCAACCCGGCCAGGTCCGCCTTGCCCACCGGATCATGGAACACCATCGCCCCACCCTGGGCGGCGTCCAGTTTTTCCCGATGGGCGCGGTCGATCAGCGCCGGCTTGCGCATGCCCTGCCCCACCAACACCAGCTTGATGTCGTCGCGACCCCGGCGGCGCAGCTCGGCGGCGGCGTCGAGCACTGCTCCCAGCCCGTTGGCGAGGCCGTGGGTGCCGGTGAAAATCGCCATCAGATCCTGTTCGCCCACGCCCTCCGGGCGCCAGGGCTTGCCGACGTTAGCGAAGATGCGGAAGTCACAGCCATTGGGGATCATGGCGATGCGTTCGTCGGCGATACCGCGACGGCGGATGCCTTCCGCCATGCCCGGCGACAACGCCACCAGCCGCTGGGCGGAATGGTAGGACAGCCACTCCAGCACGCTCATCAGTGTCAGCACCAGCGGGTTGCGGATCACGCCCATGGCCTTGGGCAACTCCGGCCACAGATCGCGCACCTCGAACACAAACGTCTTGCCGCGCAACCAGCGCGCCACGATGCCGGGGATACCCGCCGTCAGCGGCGTGCTGGTGGCGAACACCACGTCGTAGCGCCGGGTCAGCGCCACCGCCACGCTGCGCAGCGCGAACAACAGAAACAGCCCGGCCCGTTTGAGAAAGCTGTCGGCGTTGGCGTAGGCCAGGTCGAACTCCAGCACCTGGATGCCGTCCACCCGCCCCTCGCGACGCCCGCGACGAAATGGCCCGTCCAGGCCGGTTTGCCCGCCGTGGTAGGAGCCGCACACCATGGTCACTTCATGGCCGGCGTCGATCAGCCGCCGGGCCATCTCGTAGGACCGGGTGCCGGCCGACCCGCTGGGGGTGGAAAAATGCTGATGGAAATACAGAACCTTCATTCCGGAAACGCCCACTCCGTGGTCAAGGTGCCCGCCTCGCCGATTTCGATCTCCAGCACCGGCAGCGGGCTTTTGCGACTGTAATAGCGGGACTCCCAACCTTCCACCAGACGCCGCTCCCGTACCGGCACCGTGGCGCTGACCACCAGGGTTCGCGGCCCGCACACCAGGGTTTCATCATCCCGCCAGCGCCACTCGCCCGGGGGCAGACGCCAGCGCAGCACCGCCCGGTGGCGAAAACCGGCCACCCGGTCCACCACGGTCAGGCGGTTCGGCGCCACCTGCAGCTGGCGGTGATGTTCGGCACCCAGCCAGTCCCGATAGCCGGCGGCCATCGCCACGCCGCCCGAGCCGACGTCGTCCGGCCCTTCCACCGCATTCGCCCGTGGCCAGGCGCCGAATAGAAAGCGGCCCAGACGCGGCATCTGGTCACGGTCGTCGAACTGCACGGTATTGTGCGCGGCGGCGCCGGGAAAATACCGGTTCCAGTCGGGCCCGTCATCCGCCGGCGGGTTATAGCTGTAGGTACCGGCGTCGCGCAGCAGGTTCTCGCCGTGCAGCCACAGATCCAGGTGGAGCAGATCGCTCTGCGCCGGCCGGAAACGGAAACGGGGGTAACGAAGCAACGCCAGTACCCCGCCGGTGCGCGCCACCAGATAACCGCCGTCCGCGTAGCGCGCGCTGCGGCCCCAGGGCTGATGGCGGGCCGGCGCCGGCAGATCCAGCCAGGCCAGCACCTCGTCCGCCGCCGGACAATCGGTGTAGGCGCGGGCGTCGGCGAACAGCGCGGTGGCCAACTGCACGGACGGGCGGAAGTCCCGGTAGTCCGTGTCGGTGAGCGGCAGGAAACGGGCGCCGTCGTTGGCCCCCAGGTTGGGCGCATCGCCATTGAGGGGATCGGTCAGATTGCCGAGCCAGGCGGTGGCGGCCCGGGCGCGCCGCAGGAAGCGGTCGGAAAACGGCCGGCGTCCCAGCGCCCGGCGCCAGCGCTCGGCCAGGCTCAGAGTATCCAGCAACACCCGATGGTAGGTTACCGAGTGCTGACTGAAACTGCCGTCCTCGCCGATCAGGCGCGCCGCCCGGTTTTCCAGCCAGCGCCGTCCGCGCCGCTCCCAGGCGGCGCCACCCGGCAGCCCCAGATCCGCCAGCCAGCTGCCGCCCACGAACAGGGCGGCGGCCTCGGAGGTGCCGTGATTGTTGTCCTGGGCCAGGGCGTAATGGAGCGTCGGCGCGATGCGGGTCAGATGCGCCGAGATCAGCGCCGCCAGGCCCGGTTCCGGTGCCTCCACCTGCCCCAGCAACAGCGCCGCCATGGCCAGATGCAGCACCCGGATCGACGCCTCCTGACCGCATTTCCAGTTGGCGCCCAGCCAGGGCGGATTGGCCCGCGCCGCCTCCGCCAGCCAATGGTTGAGTCGCGCCAGGGCCTCATCGCGCCGCTCTTGATCCGGCGCCGCCAGCGCCTGCTGGGCGGCGGCCAGCACCCAGTCGTAGCGGGAGGCTTCCCAGACCCCTTTGATGTCACCCACGCCGGCGTCGAAATCGCCGATCCGCCACCAGGGCCGGCGCGGGTCCGCCACCGCCTCGCCCGTGATCAGGCTGCGCGACCACTCCGGCGGCTCGGCCATGGCCCCCTCCCAGGGCGCCACGCGCAGCCCGAACGCCTCGGGCCAGAGGTACCAGCCCTGTCGCGGCGTGCGCTCCGGACGCAACCGCTCCGGCGCCCGGAAAAACGGCCCGGACACCGCCGCCGGCGGCCGCCGCACCGCCCGGTTCAGCCCGACGCGCACGCTGAGCCGGTACAGCAGCACCCGGGCAATATTGACCGGCCCAAGGCGCCAGGCGGTGCGCAAGAGCAGTGTCGGAGAGCTCACCGATACCCCATCCTTCGGTTCAACCGGCCGGCGTAACGATTAAATTCAGCCAGGTCTTCGCTGCTGAGTTGCTCCCTCCAACGCTCGTCGAATCTGACCCGGGTGATGCCCTCACGATCCAGGCGCGCCGGGTTACCGCTGATATTGTGTTTTCCGTCCTTGCTTTGCATCGCCTGGTCAGCGCACTGTTCCGGCAAACCGACGAATTCACAAAGGCGCTTCAGCGTCGCGACTGGCTCCGTCGCCAGATCTTCGTAGCGCAAGGTCAGCGTGTGTTCAGCTTTGATCGTTAACAACATCCCGAGCCTGTAAAACAGGCGGCGACGCCACTCACGCGCGTAATGGGCGACAGACCGGGGTAGGCGGCGTTGATAAGACGCCACGATGGCACGGCCGTCACGGACCAGATGAACCACGCGAAGGGACTGCCCCTCTCCCATCACCGACTGAGTCATATACAGCGCTTTCATTCGCAACGGTGATTTCGACGAGTCCACAATCAACCGGGAACCGGTCTGCTGTTCCAGCGCCTGGAAAACACGCCAACTACGCAGGGTCGCCAGCCAGGCATCGGCGACATGGGAATTGAATCGGGCCGCACGAAACAGAGGCAACGATCCCAGCAACAGCAGCAGCGGCAGTAAAAAGCCTGCATAAAACCTTTGTCCGAGATTTCCCAAATGGGTTTTGTAGCCGGACCAGAAAGAAAGCCGACTTTCACCCTCTCGCCCCTCTCTCGTTCTTAAACGATCACACACCGGCCCCCACAACGAGCAATCGTTGATGTCTTCACCGCAAGTGCATATTTGTTCCACGTCGTCGGAGGAAGCCCAGCGAGCGATTCGCTCGATTTCTCCGGTGGATACTGCTCCCTCCATGTTGCCGATAAGAGTATCCAGCAAGGTTGTGCCCGAGTGCCCATGGGCAACGATGTACAAAATGGTCGCGTGATTGGTGCTGGCCAAGGTGGCCTCCCGTCATTGGATTCAGCCTTCCCCGGGCTTGATGCCAAGGGCGGGTAACGGATTGGGTAGCGGCAAGGTCCAGACTCCCAGACGTCGCCAGACGTACCAAACCGCCATCAAATTCTGGGCCACCAGAGTGATGGCTAGGGCGAGAGCGGCACCAAAGGCGCCAAAACCAGGGATCAGTACGAAGAACAGTGTCAGGCTCAAGGTGGCACAGATCAAGCTGATGTTACGCATAAGCTTCTCATGTCCCGACATATTAAGAACGAAGCCCACCGAGCCACAAAGGACGTTCACCAACTGCGCCAAGGCGATAAGTCGCAACAGCGGCGCGGCGCCGGCAAAGCCCTCACCAAGCCATCCCAGAACCCATTCGGGAGCGAGCATTAGCAAAATCAACAGGGGCGCCGCCAGCAACGTGCCGAAAAGCGCGCCCTGGCGGGCCAAACGACCAAGTCCAGCCAGGTCGCCACGATGATACAGCGCCGCGAAACGAGGCGGGAAAACCGCATTAAGCGCAACCAGAACGAAGCTGACGGCGGTTCCCAACTGCTGGGCGGCCCGGAACAAGCCCAATTCGGCGCTGGCGAGCAACCACCCTGCCAGCAACACACCGAGGACCGATTGCATCAACATCGCCAGGTTGGTGAAAAAGAACGCCTGCCCCGTCGCGAAAAACGCACGTGGTGTCAGTGCCACAGGCCCGGCTTCGCTGTCCGCAGCCCCCCGCACCCAGCCCATCAGAGGCCAGAGCGCCAATATCAATAATCCCCATGCGGCCAGCGCGTAAGCGCTGCCAAGGGATGTTAAACCACGGCCTGGCCACCACTCTTGCAACCCCCACAGCACCACCACCGTTGCCAGCGCGACACCACCGTTCTCCAGTAGCGAGGCCAGCGCAGGCCTGTGCAGTCCTTTAAACAGTCCCGCCAGCACGAAAGCGAGCGTGAATGGAGGCAGTGCAAAAGCAATGCCGGGAAGAACCTGATCCAGGCCTGGAGCATCAAAAAAACAGGTAAGTGGTGTTCGCAGCAGAACCAAACCCAGTGCCGCAACGACACTGGCAACCAATGCGGTCTGCAATGCCCAGCGCAGATAACGACGAAGATGCGGGTCATCAGGGTCACGTCCCGCATATCTCATCAATGCTCCGCCAAGCCCGTATCGCGCCAGCGTGGCCAGACCGAGTAGCAGACTTTGCGCTAACGCCAGCACGCCAACACCCACCGGCCCGTACCATCTTCCAACCAGAGCCATCAGCAATAACGAGCCCAGCACCGCCGCGCCACGAGCGGCGAACGTGCGAATCAGTGCGGGCCCGAGACGGCTCATCGTCGCAATACCACTAAAGCAGCCGTTATGCGGATTTGCCGGACCAAAGGCCGCAGGCATCAATTAATGTGCGCTCTCCAAGAGCAGCACGATCAATCGCCACAAAAGACCGGTGCGCCACCAACGCGACCAGGATGTCAGCATCAGCAAGCGCGGTCTCCGTACTAACCAGTAATGCTCCCGTACCACTCAGCGTCTCTGGTAACGTTTTAATGTTGGGCTCGACCGCGAGCAGCTTCCCGGGATGATCTCGGGCGACCTTCTCCACAATGTCCAGAGCCGGGCTCTCGCGCAGATCATCAATATCCGGCTTGAAAGCCAACCCGAAGAACGCAATTGACAGATCGGCGGCACGAGCATCGGGTCGGCTTTGCAGTGCTTCCGCCACGGCTACCTTGATCTTCTCCACTACCCAGTCCGGCTTGCCGCTATTGACGTTGCGGGCCGCCCTGATCAAGCGCGCCTGGTCGGGTGTCTGACTGACGATAAACCACGGATCGACCGCAATGCAGTGCCCCCCTACCCCTGGGCCTGGCTGCAGGATATTCACTCGGGGGTGGCGATTGGCGAGCTGGATCAATTCCCAGACGTTGATATCGAGCCGTTCGGCAATCATGGACAGCTCATTCGCGAAAGCAATATTGACATCCCTGAAGGCGTTTTCGGTGAGCTTGGCCATCTCCGCCGTGCGAGCCGTGGTCAACAAACATTCGCCACGAACAAACCCACGATAGAGGTCCCGCGCCGCACGCGCACACGCCGGCGTCATGCCTCCTATGATGCGATCATTTTCGATCAATTCATGCATGATACGGCCGGGCAGCACCCTTTCCGGGCAATGCGCCACCCGAATATCCGCGGCCTCTCCGGCATTCTGGGGGAAGCTGAGATCGGGTCTCGCCCCAGCCAGCCATTCCGCCAACTGCTCCGTCGCGCCAACCGGAGAAGTGGATTCGAGAATTACAAGGTCACCGCGTTTAAGCACCGGTGCCACCGACTCCGCCGCAGCCTGAATGTAACTCAGGTCCGGTTCGGGCACCGCGTCCGGATCGGCCTGACGTTTAAAAGGCGTGGGCACAGCAATCAGAAACGCATCCGCTTGTTCCGGCTCCGTCGTGGCCCGGAGGTAACCTTCCTTGACAGCCGCATGCACGGCGATGTCCAGTTCCGGCTCGACGATATGAATCTCTCCGCGGTTGATGGTTTCCACCGCCTCCCGGTTTACATCGACGCCGACCACATTGACGCGACGACCGGCGAAGACGGCCGCGGTCGGCAAGCCGATGTATCCGAGCCCCACCACACACACCGTACTGAATGTCATCAAAGTCAAACCCTCACGTTAACCAAGCTGAACTTGTCGCGCTGCTTCTAACGTAGCTCGCGACACCTCAAACAGTTCCTGAACAGGAATGGGTGCCTCACCACCCTGCTGTACCGCCCGCATGAATGCTGCCGCGCACGCTTTTTGGCCCTTATCCTGTCGCCACAGCTTTTGGCCGCTGATTCCGGACCAGCCAAAAACATGCAGCTTACGGAAATTATCAAGGCTCAGGATCCGGCCATTGGAAAAAACGTCAATTCTCTCCTTTGGATAGCGCGGATGCCCGTTGGTTATATAGTGCAGCGTGCCAATGGAGCCGTTCTCAAACTTCAAGGTGACGACGACGTTATCTCCATCACCGCCTTGTGCGGTTACTCCGGCTATCGGCGCGCCGGCGAGGTGCCGCATCAGATCGATAAAATGACACCCCTCGCCGACCAGACGGCCGCCACCCACCCGAGGATCACGCGTCCAATGCCCACCGGGCAATTCGCCTGCATTGACAGTACACACAAGGGTACGGGGAGCACCTTGCTCGCCCAGAAGCCGCCTCATCGTTTGGACATGGGGCGCAAATCGACGATTAAAGCCCACCATGAGCTGGCGAGGCTCGCCATTTTCGAGACCGGCATTCCACACCGACTCGATGTCGGCTAGCTGGTCTATCGTCAACGCCAAAGGCTTTTCGACAAAAACATGCTTCCCGGCACTCAGAGCTCTCGTCACCAGCTCGGCGTGACTGTCATGGCGTGTTGCCACCACCACCACGTTGGTCGCGGAATCGTTCAGCAAGCGTTCGACATCGGTGGAGGCTGTAGCGAAACCCGATGTTTTGCCGTGGATCACACTGTTTACACCACCGGACGTCACCAACGATGAGAACCGCGCTCCAGCTTCCCGAAAGGCGGGAATAAGAACCCGCGATGCATAGTTTCCCGCTCCGATAAAACCGACTACCGGCAGATCGGCCGGAAAGCTTGGTGACGAAGTCAAAGAAACCGTGGTTACGGCGCGTTGTCCGACGGTGCCCGGGTCGTATTCCAGCAATAACCCTAATGCGGAGCGGGCCTCAGTGAGCGTACGGTAGGCCTCCGCCGCTTGTTCAAAAGGAAATCGGTGGCTGATTAGCGGCGAAACATCCAATCGCCCTTCGGCCAGCATTGCCAGCACCGCTTCAAAATTCCGCTGTTCCGTCCACCGTACCAATCCATAGGGATAGTCGAGACCTTTCTCTTCGTAATCCGAATCGTAGCGCCCGGGACCGTAGGAACAGGAGACCTGAAAGGAGAGCTCTTTTTCATAGAAATCAGCCCGATTAAGTTCCAGCCCGGTTACACCGACCAGAACAATGCGCCCCCGTTGCCGACACATACGGGCCGCCTGCGTGACAGGGTCGCTGGACCGCGAAGAGGCGGTAATCAATACACCATCCACACCACGGCCATCACTGGCTCGTAATCCCGCGCGGACCGGATCATCGACCGTCGGATTGCAAATCTCCGCGCCGAATTGACGGGCAAGAGTCAGCTTCTCGTCATCAAGGTCCACCGCCAGCACGCGACAACCTTGGGCACGGAGCAGCTGTACGGTCAGCAACCCGATCAAACCGGCGCCGATCACCACGAACGTTTCACCCAGGGTCGGTACAGCCAGACGTATCCCCTGCAAACCGATACTGGCAACCACCGTGAAGGCCGCCTGTTCGTCAGTCACCGCATCCGGGATACGGGCGCACAGATGTCTTCCAACCCTGACCAGGTCAGCGTGCGGACCGTTCGAAACAATGCGGTCTCCCGGGCGAATATCCTCGATACCACTGCCTACCGACGTGACCACTCCCACGTTGCTGTAGCCCAAAGGCAGAGGCTCGCCCAGCTTGGAGCGCACCGCATCCACGGTGGCGGCGATGCCATCGGTGGCCATCTTCTCCAGCACCATTTTGACTTTTTCAGGCTGCTGCCGAGCCTTCTCCAAGTAGGAGGCGCGCCCGAAATCGACGAGCATGCGCTCGGTGCCGGCGGAAATCAGCGAGCAGCGCGTTTCGCTGATCACGGTTCCAGCCTTCAGGGACGGCGCCGGAGCCTCCGCCACCAGAGTGCCGCCCTTGTTAAGGTCCTGGAGAATCTGCTTCATCGCGTATCGGGCTCCTGAGGCAACCGGGCGGCATGCAGGTCGCCCGCCAACCTGGCCTGTTCATCCGTATAGGCGTATACGGACATCGGCAGGGTGCGGCTATTGGCCGCCCATTGGGAAATTGCTTCCGGCGACAGCCCGGCAATTGCCCCCACCGCCTGATCCGGTTCAACGCAATCAAGAACCAGACCGATGCGCAAGGACGCGACCGCCTGCCCATCATTACTGCCAGCCCGGGTAATCAGTGGGCGACCAAAGGCGCAGGCTTCGTAAAACCGATTGGTCCGCGCCCAGCGAAGATTCCAATCATCAGCCTGGATCGGGGCATAACATGCCCAAACCATATCCACGGAGCCGTATAACCGGGGCAGGTCCGTCGGGGACTGATAGGGGCCTTCCACATCAATATTGCCGCGCGCCTTCAACCCATTAAGGATGTCTTCGGGCAACATGCTGTATCCCGCCACCCGGATGTGGACCCGGTCACCCAGACCATCGGCGATTGCCATCAGCGCACGCGCCGACCAGACACAACGAAGCAACCCAAAATAGCCGATACGTAGAAGATCACGGGACAACGGCACCGTTGGCACCGGCGCGGGTTCAAAATCGATCTTGTTCTCAATGACATGGTGAGGAAACGTCTCTCCCAGCCATTGGCGATAGTAGACCTCATAGAAATCCGGCGCGGTGAAAACCGCGCCGCGGGCATACCGCACCAACCAGCGATCCAGCGCGCGAAAGAGTTTCCCAGACAAACCCGGGTCGGTCTGAACATCCCGCACATCACCGATTTCAAGAAAACAGGGCAGATTACGTCCCATCAGCGCCAAGCGCGTCAGCATTAACGTATCGAGGCCGAAACAGTAGACAGCATCCGCGCCACGCAGGCGTCGCCTTAGCAAAGTGCGTGCACGGAAATATACCCATAAACGATAAAGATAACGGCCGTGGGGAATGCGGCCAATAATCTCCGTCGGACAATCCGCCGGTCGTCCCTTGTGATAAGGACGTTCGAAAGCCAGGGCGGAGACCTGCATTCCCTCGGCTTTCAGCATGGATATACGTTTGGCGTATCGCGGGTGACCGGTAACCGGCAATAGACAGACGACGTTCATAAGTCCGCCAGAAAGTCGGCGATGCGGCGGGCGGCCTGACCGTCGCCATAGGGATTGTGGGCCAGGCTCATGGCCTGCCAGGCGGCGGCGTCGGTGAGCAGGCGGTCGGTCTCATCGAAGATCGCCGTCTCGTCGGTGCCCACCAGCTTCACGGTGCCGGCGTCCAGGGCGTCCGGCCGCTCGGTGGTGTCGCGCATCACCAGTACCGGTTTACCCAGGGACGGCGCTTCTTCCTGGATGCCGCCGGAGTCGGTGAGGATGACCCGGGCGTTGCTCATCAGCCAGACGAACGGCAGGTAGTCCTGGGGCGCGATCAGGTGCACATTATCGCGCCGGTCCAACAATCGCTTCACCGGTTCCTGCACATTGGGGTTCAGGTGTACCGGGTAGACGAAATCGGTGTCCGGATGGGCGTCGGCCAGCCGCGCCACCGCCCGGCAGATGCGTTCGAAACCGCCGCCGAAGCTTTCCCGGCGGTGGCCGGTGATCAGCACCATCGGTCTGGTCAGGCCGAATGGCAACCGTTCACTCAGTTGCGCGCGCAGCGCTTCGTCCTGGTCCAGGCGCGCCTTCACCCACAGCAGCGCGTCGATGACGGTATTGCCGGTGGTCAAAATGGACGCCGGCGCCACGCCTTCGGCCAGCAGCGCGTCACGGGCGGTGTGGGTGGGGGCGAAGTGGGCCCGGGCCAGCACGCCGGTGAGCTTGCGGTTGGCCTCTTCCGGCCAGGGGGACAGCAGATTGCCGGTGCGCAGTCCGGCTTCCACGTGGCCCACCGGAATCTTTTCGTAGAACGCCGCCAGGGTGGCGGCCAGGGTGGTGGTGGTGTCGCCGTGCACCAGCACCATGTCCGGTTGCTCTGCGCGCAGCACCGGGCTCAGGCCGAGCAGGATGCGGGAAGTGATCTGATGCAGATCCTGGCCCGGCGCCATGATGTCCAGGTCATGGTCCGGCTGGATGTGGAACAGCGACAGCACCTGGTCCAGCATTTCACGGTGCTGGGCGGTGACACAGACCCGGCTTTCAAAGCGGCTGTCCGCCGCCAGCGCCTTCACCACCGGCGCCATCTTGATCGCTTCCGGTCGGGTGCCGAACACGCAGAGAATCCGTTTTACGCCCACTGACTGAATCCTTTTGTCTCCCCCCGCGCGGGAGGATGCATTGTAGCCAGATACGACGAACCCCGCACGGGGCAGGGTTCGTCGAAGGATGGCACGCCCGGCGGACCGGGCGGGGTACGCCGGAAAGGGCTCAGAGACTGAGCACCTTCTCGCCACGGGAGATACCGGACACCCCGGAGCGAACCACTTCCAGCACCTGGGTCTCGCCGATGGCGGCGATGAACGCCTCCAGCTTGTCCGTGGTGCCGGTGAGCTGCACCGTGTAAACGGTGGCCGTGACGTCCACGATCTGGCCGCGGAAGATATCCACCGTGCGTTTCACCTCGGCGCGCTGGGCACCGGTGGCTTTCACCTTCATGAGCATGATTTCACGCTCGATGTGGGCGCCTTCGGTGAGATCCACCAGTTTCACCACCTCGATCAGCTTGTTGAGGTGCTTGGTGATCTGCTCGATCTTCTTCTCGTCGCCGGTGGTGGTCATGGTCAGGCGCGACAGGGTCTCGTCCTCGGTGGGCGCCACCGTCAGGGTTTCGATGTTGTAGCCGCGCTGGGAGAACAGACCTACCACCCGGGACAGGGCGCCGGGCTCGTTTTCCATCAGAATCGAAATGATACGTCGCATCAGGTCCGCTCCGTCTTGCTCAGCCACATGTCACGCATGGACCCGTCGGCGATATGCATCGGGTACACGTGCTCGGTGGGATCCACATAGATGTCCATGAACACCAGGCGATCCTTCAGCGCGAAGGCTTCCTCCATGGCGCCGTCCAGATCCTCGAACTTCTCCACCAGCATGCCCACGTGACCGTAGGACTCGGCCAGCTTGACGAAGTCCGGCAGCGATTCCATGTAGGACTGGCTGTGACGACCGCCGTACTGCATGTCCTGCCACTGCCGCACCATGCCCAGGGCCTGGTTATTGATGTTGATGATCTTGATCGGCAGACCGTACTGCAGACAGGTGGACAGCTCCTGGATGTTCATCTGGATGGAGCCTTCGCCGGTGACACAGGCCACCACCGCGTCGGGATGGGCGAACTGCACGCCCATGGCCGCCGGCAGACCGAAACCCATGGTCCCCAGACCACCGGAATTGATCCACTGGCGGGGGCGGTCGTACAGGTAGTGCTGGGCGGCGAACATCTGGTGCTGGCCCACATCGGAGGTGACATAGGCCTCCCCCTTGGTGGCCTTGTAGAGCGCCTGCACCACCTGCTGCGGTTTCATCGGGCCCTGCTCGTTGGTCTCGTAGCGCAGGCCGTGCACTTTCCGCCAGCCGGCGATTTCTTGCCACCAGCGCTCCAGGCTCTTGGTGTCGGTGCCCACCTCGCTCTGCTCGTCGAGCATGGCCTGCATCTCTTCCAGCACCTGCTTGACCGGGCCGACGATGGGAATGTGCGCGGCCACGTTCTTGGAGATGCTGGCCGGGTCGATGTCGATATGGATGATCTTGGCGCCGGGGCAGAATTTCCGGGCGTCATTGGTGACGCGGTCGTCCAGACGGGCACCGGCCACCAGAATCACGTCCGCGTTGTGCATCGCCATGTTGGCTTCGTAGGTGCCGTGCATGCCGAGCATGCCCAGGAACTGCTCATCGGAGCCCGGGTAGGCGCCCAGCCCCATCAGGGTGTTGGTCACCGGGAAGTTGAGCTTGCGCGCCAGGGCGGTGAGCGCCGGGCTGGCTTCGCCCTGCACCACGCCGCCCCCGGCGTAGATCACCGGGCGCTTGGCCTTGAGCAGCTCGTCCACGGCCTTGCGGATCTGACCGGAATGGCCGCGGGTCACCGGCGCGTAGGAGCGCATCTTCACCTTCTTCGGGTACTCGTACGGGAAGGTGTTGTGCGGCGCCGTGTGGTCCTTGGGAATATCCACCAGCACCGGGCCGGGCCGGCCGGTGTTGGCGATGTAGAACGCCTTCTTGATCATGTCCGGAATCTGACGCGGATCACGCACCATGAAGCTGTGCTTCACGATCGGCCGGGACAGGCCCACCATGTCGGTTTCCTGGAAGGCGTCGTCGCCGATCCAGTCGGAACGGACCTGACCGGACAGCACCACCATGGGAATGGAATCCATGAAGGCGGTGGCGATGCCGGTGATGGCATTGGTGGCGCCGGGGCCGGAGGTCACCAGCACCACGCCGGGCTTGCCGGTGGCGCGGGCGTAGCCGTCGGCGGCGTGGGTGGCCGCCTGCTCATGGCGCACCAGAATATGGTTGACCGTGTCCTGCTGGAACAGCGCGTCGTAAATGTGCAGTACAGCCCCTCCGGGATAGCCGAAGATGTACTCCACCCCCTCGTCCTGCAGAGCGCGGACCACCATTTCCGCGCCGGATAACATTTCCACGTTGGTTACCTCGAATCACAAATAGCATTCACTCCGCCGGCGAGCGGCGGAACGGGAGTGTTGCCTGGGTACGTCAGGTACCCCATAACCTGCGGGGAGAACGCCGTACTTGGGCGTTCCGGGTCCGCGTGGAGGTGGCCGACGGCGGACACAGGTCGGGAAGCTCGGAGGGGAGCGCCTGGCCGCGCAGAACCCCAAGAGATTCCAACGGCGGGACAAGCGTGCAGTAGATGCTGCGTTAGGACGCCGCGGTAACGACGCCCCGGGTCCCGGCCACACAGGCGCCGGTAAGCGTCTGCGGGTTCCGATCTCCGGAAAGGGCTTAATATTGTCAGAAATGCGGCCGTTTTCAAACCCCCGCGGGGCGCTTCGGTTGCACAATAACGGGCCCCGGGGGCATTCTGCCCCGGGCATCCGAAGGGGTTTTTCGAGGGGACCGTCCACCATGAACACCACCCGTGCATTGCTCGTCGCCGTCCTGGTGGCGCTGACCGCGCCGGCCCTGGGGGCCAAATACTACAAATGGGTTGATGAAAACGGCGTCACCCACTACGACACCCAACCGCCGCGGGGCACCTCCGCCGAGGAGGTGCGCACCCGCCAGTCCGCCAGCTCCGACCAGCCCGAGGCCCTGGAACGCCTGCGCGAGCAGCGCGAGGCGGAAGCCCGCGCCAACGAGGCGGAGCGGCAGCGCCAGGCCCGCCAGCAGAGAGCGGCGGATCAGCCCGACCAGGTCCGGCAGGAAGAGTGCGAGCAGTACCGCCGCAATCTGGAGACCCTGCGGAACAAGCCGGTGGTGCGGGTCAAAAACCCGGACAGCGGCGAGATGGAAGTGATCGACCAGGAACGCCGCGCGCAAATGCTGGAACGCACCCGCGCCGCGGTGGCGTTCTGCGACGGTCGCCAGGCACCGTAAACCGCCATGAGTCGATATCTGCGCGAGCGCTTCGAAGACGTGGACCTGAGCCCCGGCCAGGGCCGGATCAGCGCCACCCTGGCGGTGGCCCTGGGCAGCCTGGCGCTGCTGACCAGCTTCTGCTTCCTGTTTCCCCAATGGTTCACCACCCCGGAATTCCGTGGTTTCTATAACGCCGGGTTGCTGCGTGGAATCCTGTTCGCGGGCATCGGCATCGCGTTCCTGGCCGGCCTGGTCAGTGTCTGGCGCCACCCGGATGCCCGCTACGGTCTGGCGGGCATGGTGCTGGCCTGCATGGCCGCCCTGCTCGGCTCCGGGCGCCTCAATGTGCCGGCGGTGGAGGGGCGCAGCCTGTACGCCGGGCTGGACTACTTCGTGCTGACCCTGCTGGTGCTGGCGCTGGTGTTCATCCCCCTGGAGCGGCTGTATCCCAAGGACCGGGATCAGCGGGTGCTACGCCGGGGCTGGATCACCGATATGAAGTACTTTCTGTTCAGCCATGTGGGCGTGCAGCTGATCAGCTTCTTCACCGTGATCCCGATCCAGGTGTTCCTGCACGACCACGTGCACGTGGGTTTCCAGCAATGGGTGGCGGCGCAGCCGTTGTGGCTGCAGTTCATTGAAATCCTGGTGGTGGTGGATCTGGCCAGCTACTGGATCCACCGGGCCTTCCACGAGGTGCCCTGGCTGTGGAAGTTCCACGCCGTGCATCATTCCAGCGAGCAACTGGACTGGATGGCCTCTTCCAGACTGCATCTGGTGGAGATCATCGCCAACCGCTTCGCCGGCTACCTGCCGATTTTTCTGTTCGGCTTCGCGCCGTCGGCGGTGTACGCCTACCTGGTGTTCATCTCCTCCCATGCCATTTTTATCCACGCCAATGTGCGCTTCCGCTTCCCGGTGGTGCGCTGGCTGATCGCCACTCCGGAGTTTCATCACTGGCACCACTCTTCCGAGGATGAGGCGGTGGACAAGAATTACGCCGCCTTCCTGCCGGTCTACGACAAGCTGTTCGGCACCCTGTTCATGCCGGACCGGCTGGCCGCCCGCTACGGCACCCGGGTCAGCACGCGGGTGCCGGAAGGGGTGGTGCGGCAGTTCTCGTTCCCGTTCCGCCGCGATCGCAAACAGCAATAAAGGCAGGAGCAATAAAAGAAAAAGGCCGGGCGAACCCGGCCTTTACAGGATGCCGCCGGAAGCGGCACCTCAGGCTTTGGTAAAGCTCAGCTTGCCGTCGACCACGTCCACCCGGATGGTGTCGCCCGGGACAAACTCGCCCTTGAGCAACGCCTGGGCCAGCGGGTTCTCCAGCTGGGACTGAATCGCCCTTTTCAGCGGCCGGGCGCCGTAGACCGGGTCGAAACCCGCTTCCACCAGCTTGTCCAGGGCCGCGTCGGACAGTTCCAGGCCCATCTCGCGCTCCACCAGACGTTTGCGCAGGTAGTCCAGCTGGATGGCGGCGATGCCCTTGAGCTGGCCCTGGCCAAGCGGGTGGAACACCACCGTCTCGTCCACCCGGTTGATGAACTCCGGGCGGAAGTGAGTGGCCACCACCTCCATGACCGCGTCCTTCATGGCTTCGTAGTTGTTGTCGCCGGCGAGACGCTGGATCAGATCCGAGCCCAGGTTGGAGGTCATCACCACCACCGTGTTGCGGAAGTCCACGGTGCGACCCTGGCCGTCGGTAAGGCGGCCGTCCTCCAGCACCTGAAGCAGCACGTTGAACACGTCCGGGTGGGCTTTTTCCACCTCATCCAGCAGCACCACCGAGTAGGGCTTGCGGCGCACCGCCTCGGTCAGATAACCGCCCTCCTCGTAGCCCACGTAGCCCGGGGGCGCGCCGATCAGCCGGGCCACGGAGTGTTTCTCCATGAACTCGGACATGTCGATGCGCACCATGGCTTCCTCGGTGTCGAACAGGAAGCCGGCCAGCGCCTTGCACAGCTCGGTCTTGCCCACCCCGGTGGGGCCCAGGAACAGGAAGCTACCGTTGGGCCGGTTGGGGTCGGCCAGGCCGGCCCGGGAGCGACGCACCGCGTTGGCCACGGCGGTGACCGCCTCGTCCTGGCCGATCACCCGCTTGTGCAGCTCGTCTTCCATGCGCAGCAGTTTGTCGCGCTCGCCTTCCAGCATCTTCGACACCGGAATGCCGGTCCATTTGGAGACCACCTCGGCGACCTCCTCCTCGGAGACCTTGTTACGCAGCAGCTTGGTTTCCACCGGGCCGGCGGCTTCCTCGCGCTCCTGGGCCTGGCGCACCTTGGTTTCCAGGTCCGGGATCACGCCGTACTGCAGCTCGGACATGCGGTTCAGGTCGCCGGCGCGGCGCGCCTGCTCCATGTCCACCCGGGCCTGCTCCAGTTCCGCCTTGTACTGCTGGGCGCCCTGCAGGGCCGCCTTTTCGGCGTTCCAGATTTCCTCCAGATCGGCGTATTCCTTCTCCAGGCCGTCGATGTCCTCTTCCAGTTTTTCCAGGCGCTTGCGGCTGGCGTCGTCGGACTCCTTACGCAGGGCCTCGCGCTCCATCTTCAGCTGGATCAGGCGCCGGTCCAGCCGGTCCATTTCCTCGGGCTTGGAGTCGATCTCCATGCGGATGCGGCTGGCCGCCTCGTCCACCAGGTCGATGGCCTTGTCCGGCAGCTGCCGGTCGGTGATGTAGCGGTGGCTGAGCTTGGCGGCGGCGATGATGGCGCCGTCGGTGATGTCCACGCCGTGGTGCACCTCGTAGCGCTCCTTGAGGCCACGGAGGATGGCGATGGTGTCCTCCACCGAGGGTTCGTCCACCAGCACTTTCTGGAAGCGCCGCTCCAGGGCCGCGTCCTTCTCGATGTGCTGCCGGTACTCGTCCAGGGTGGTGGCGCCCACGCAGTGCAGCTCGCCGCGGGCCAGGGCCGGCTTGAGCATATTGCCCGCGTCCATGGCACCGTCCGCCTTGCCGGCGCCGACCATGGTGTGCAGCTCATCGATAAACAGAATGATGCGGCCTTCCTGCTTGGACAGCTCGTTGAGCACCGCCTTGAGGCGTTCCTCGAACTCGCCCCGGTATTTGGCGCCGGCGATCAGGGCGGCCATGTCCAGGGACAGCACGCGCTTGTCCTTGAGTCCTTCCGGCACCTCGCCGTTGACGATGCGCTGGGCCAACCCCTCGACAATGGCGGTCTTGCCCACGCCGGGCTCGCCGATCAGCACCGGGTTGTTCTTGGTGCGGCGCTGCAGCACCTGGATGGTACGGCGGATTTCGTCGTCCCGGCCGATCACCGGATCCAGCTTGCCGCTTTCCGCCCGCTCGGTGAGATCGGTGGTGTATTTCTTAAGGGCTTCCATCTTGTCCTCGGCGTTGGGGTCGTTGACCGACTCCCCACCGCGCACTTCCTGGATTTTGTCCGCCAGCACCTTCTTTTTGACGCCGGCGTTCTTCATCAGCTTGCCGACCTCGCCGGTGTCCTCGCAGGCCGCCAGCAGCACCGCCTCGGTGGAGATGTACTGGTCGCCGCGCTGCTGCGCCTCCCGGTCCGCCAGGTTCAACAGCCGCGCCAGGTTCTGCGACAGCTGCACGTCGCCGGTGAACTGACCCACGGTGGGCAGCTTGTCCAGGGCCATTTTCAGGGCGGTGATCACGTCCGCCGGCCGGGCGCCGGTCTTTTCCAGCAACGGCGCGGCCACGCCGCCCTGTTGCTGCAGCAGCGCCAGCAGCAGATGCACCGGCTCGATGGCCGCGTGGCTCTGCCCCACCGCCAGGGACTGGGCTTCGCCGATGGCTTCCTGAAGCCGGGACGTCAGTTTGTCCATTCTCATTGCGTGTACTCCTCTTGCGCGCCGGGGCGGCCCCGAGATCGGCGGCCGGCCCTCGACCGACTGTTCAAAAACTGATCTTAAAATGCGGTCTTCCGTGAAGGTTTCAAGAGGCGGGACGGCGAGATATTGATCGGCGTCAAAAGCGATCAGGCGGGCGCCAGCCAGATCAGACTGGCGAAGCGTCCGGTCTGGCCTTCGGCCCGGTAGGAATAAAAATGGCGAAGGTCCGACGCGGTGCAATGGTCACCGCCGGCGATATCGTCCACGCCGGCGGCGTTGAGGGCCAGGGTGGCGGCATGGGTCAGGGAAAACCGCCAATGGCCAGGCTGGCTGTCGTGCTGGAAGGCGCCGCCGTACTCCGGCCCCAGATTGAGGAAGGCCCGGTGCACGTCCTCCCCCACCTGATAGGCGCGGGCGGAAATCGCCGGCCCCAGCCAGGCGGACAGCGCCTGCCCAGTCGGAGCCAGCGTGGCCGCCGCCCGCGCCAGAATGCCGGCATGCAGCCCGCGCCAGCCGGCGTGCACCGCCGCCACCGCGCTGCCGTCGGCGCGCGCCAGCAGCACCGGCAGGCAGTCCGCGGTGAGCACCGCGCAGGGCCAGCCGGCCTGGCCGGTCCAGACGCCGTCGGCCTGGTTGTCCGGGTCGCCGGCGGCGATCAGCCGGTCCCCGTGCACCTGGCGCAGCCAGGCCGGCGGATGGTCGGTGCCCAGCAGCTTGTGCAGGTGGCGGCGGGCCTGCTCCACCCGGTCCGGTTCGTCACCGCAGTTCATGCCCAGGTTAAAGCCGTGCCAGGGCGGCGGCGAATGCCGCCCCAGCCGGGTGGTGACCAGGGTGCGCACCCGGGGGTGGGGGCGCCACTCCGGGTGCAGCCACTGGCTGATGTCGGGCAGGGTCATGGGGTCTCCCGATCCGCCTCCAGGGCCTGGATCAGTGCTTGGAAATCCGCCGGCAGGGGTGCCTCGAATTCCAGGTATTCGCCGCTGGCCGGGTGCACCAGCCCCAGTTTTCTGGCGTGCAGGGCCTGGCGGGGGAAGCGGCGCAGGGTCTCGCGCAGCTGTTCGCTGGCGCCGGCGGGCAGCTTCAGACGCCCACCGTACAGGGGATCGCCCACCAGCGGGTAACGGCGGTGGGCCAGGTGCACGCGGATCTGGTGGGTGCGGCCGGTTTCCAGGCGCACCTGCACCCGGGTGTGGGCCCGGTAGCGGTCCAGCACCCGATAGTGGGTGACCGCGTTCTTGCCGCCGTGCTCCAGCACCGCCTGCCGTTTACGGTCCACCGGGTGGCGCCCCATGGGCGCGTCCACGGTACCGCCGCCGGTCATCACCCCCACCGCCACCGCTTCGTACTCGCGGTACAGGCTCTTGTCCTGGAGCTGGGCCACCAGGCCGGTGTGCGCCTCCACCGAGCGCGCCACCACCATCAGGCCGGTGGTGTCCCGGTCCAGCCGGTGCACGATGCCGGCCCGGGGCAGCCCGGAAAGACGCTGGTCCAGGTGCAGCAGGCCGTTGAGCAGGGTGCCGTCGGCATGGCCGGCGGCCGGGTGCACCACCAGACCGGACGGCTTGTTGATCACCATCAGGTCCTCGTCCTCATAGACCACCGGCAGTTCGATGGCCTGGGGCCGGTCGTCGATCTCCGGTTCCAACTCCACCGCCAGGGTCAGGGCCTCACCGCCCAGCAGCTTGTCCTTGGGCCGCGCCGGGTGGCCGTTGACGGTGAGCACACCGTCCTTGATCCAGCCCTGCAGCCGTGATCGGGAGAAGCCGTCGAACAATTCGGCGGCGGCCTGATCCAGCCTTGACCCGGCGTACTGCTCGCTCACCTGCTCGGTGCGCTGAATTTTCTCGCCGCCAAGATGTCCCATAGTCCGACCTGTGATTACAATAGGCGCACCATTGTACCCCGTCGTACCGAGGAAAAAATGCCGAGACTGATATGGCCGCTGCTGGCCGCCCTGTTGTTGGGCGCCTGCGCCAGCAAGCCGGAGGAAAGCCCGGAACGCACCGAGGCCGCCCAGTATCGCGAGGCGCAGAGCGCCATGGACTCCAACAACTACCTGACCGCCATCGACCGGCTTAAGGAACTGGAGGCCCGCTTTCCCTATGGCCGCTACGCCGAACAGGCGCAGCTGGACCTGATCTATGCCCACTTCCGGTCCCAGGAATACCCGGAAACGGTGGTCGCCGCCCAGCGCTTCATGCGCAGCTACCCGGCCCATCCGAGCCTGGACTACGCGCTGTACATGCGCGGGCTGGCCAATTTCTACATGGAGCGCAGCTTCTTCGACTCCTTCATGACCACGGACAAATCCGCCCGCGATCTGACCTCCGCCACCGACTCCTTCGAGGACTTCGAGCGGCTGGTTACGCGCTTCCCGGACAGCGAGTACGCGCCGGACGCGCGCACCCGCATGGTGTTCATCCGCAATGAAATGGCCCGCCACGAGCTGCACGTGGCCCGCTACTACGCCCGTCGTGGCGCCTACATCGCCGCCATCAACCGGGCCCAGTACGTGGTGCAGCATTATCAGCGCACGCCGCTGGTGCCGGAGGCTCTGGCGGTGATGACCGCCGGTTACGAACGCCTGGACCAGCCGGAACTGGCCGCCAAGAGCCGGCGCGTGCTGCAGGAGAACTACCCGGACAGCGAGTACCTGGACGACGACGGTCAGGTGGACCTGGCCTGGTGGCCCCGCGAGGGCAAGGGCCTGCTGAGCCTGCTGACCTTCGACCTGCTCTGATCAGTCCCCGGGCCGCCAGCCGTTGGTGATCGGGTAACGCCGGTCCTTGCCAAAGGCGCGGCGGCTGACCCGGGGCCCCACCGCCGCCTGGCGGCGCTTGTACTCGTTGCGGTCGGTGAGCTTGACCACCCGGTACACGGTCTCCCGGTCAAAGCCATCGCGAATCACCGCTTCCGCGCTCATGTCCTGTTCCACATAGCGTTCCAGGATGGCGTCCAGCTCGTCGTAGCCGGGCAGTGAATCCGCGTCCACCTGATCCGGCGCCAGCTCCGCCGACGGCGGCCGGGTAATCACCCGCTCCGGAATGATCTCGCTGCCGGCCTTCTGATTACGCCAGCGGGCGATGCGGTACACCGAGGTTTTGAAGACGTCCTTGAGCACCGAGAAGCCGCCGGCCATGTCGCCGTACAGGGTGGCGTAGCCCACCGCCATCTCGCTCTTGTTGCCGGTGGTGAGCACCACCGACCCGCCTTTATTGGACAACGCCATCAGCAGCACGCCGCGACAGCGGGCCTGCAGGTTTTCCTCGGTGGTGTCGGTGGCCAGACCGGCGAACGGTTCCTCGAGAATCTCCATGAAACCATTGAAGGCGGATTCGATGGGCAGCACCCGGTAGTGCACCCGCAGGGCACGGGCCTGCTGCTCCGCGTCCTCCATGCTCATTTGCGCGGTATAGCGGAACGGCATCATCACCGCTTCCACCCGTTCCGGGCCCAGCGCGTCCACCGCCACCGCCAGGGTCAGCGCCGAATCGATGCCGCCGGACAGGCCCAGCAGCGCGCCCTTGAAGCCGTTTTTGTTCACGTAGTCGCGGGTGGCCAGCACCAGAGCCCGGTACAGACTTTCGTCGGCCTCCGGTAACGGCAGCATCTCGCCGCGCGGCGTCAGGCCGCCGCTTTCGTGGGCCAGATCCACCGGCACCAGGGCCTCCTCGAAGCTGGCGCCCTGCACCTGCAGCCGGCCGTCGCTGTCGACCACGAAGGAGGCCCCGTCGAACACCAGCTCGTCCTGGCCACCGATCAGATTGCAGTACAGCACCGGCAGGCCGGTTTCCCGGGCGCGGGCCTGCACCTGCTCGATGCGTTCGTCCTGCTTGCCGGCGCGAAACGGGGACGCGTTCAGGTTGAGCACGCAGGTGGCGCCGGCCTCGGCGGCGCGCGCCGCCGGCTGCGGGAACCAGATGTCCTCGCAGATGGTGAGCGCCAGCCGCTCGCCGCCCAGCTCGAACACGCAGGCCTGATCGCCGGCCTGGAAATAGCGCTTCTCGTCGAACACCCGGTAATTGGGCAGGCATTGCTTGAAGTACTCGTGGCGGGGCCGGCTGTCGCCGGGGAACAGCACGCCGGCGGCGTTGCGGCGCACGCCGTTGCGCACCGCCGGATAGCCGATCACCACCGGCACCTCGATCTCCGCGCCGATGGCGGCCAGCGCCTCGTCGATGCGGGTATTGAGGCTGGGGCGCAGCAGCAGATCCTCCGGGGGATACCCGGTCAGCATCAACTCGGGGAACACCACCAGCTCCGCGCCCAGCAGGTTGCGTGCTTCCCGGGTGGCGCTCACCACCGCCCGCGCGTTGCCTTCGATGTCGCCGACCAGCGGGTTCCGCTGGGCCATTACGAGTCGCATAGTACCGCCTTTTCTCCGTGGAGCGGTGATTGTACTCTGTAGCCGCCCGCCCTTCACAGATGAGAGCCGGTCGGGCACCAGGGGAGATCCATATGGGGTTGATTCGGCTGCTGATTCTGGCGGCGGTGGTGTATTTCGGCTGGCTGCTGGTCAAGCGCCTGCTGCGCGCGTCCGGCGGCGGCCCGGGCGATCATGGACGGCGGCGCGCCGACGCGCCGCCACGCAGCGAGCGCATGGTCAAATGCCATCAATGCGGCGTGCACGTGCCGGAAGGCGAAGCCTTTTTGCATCGGCATCTGACGTTCTGCAGCCAGGAGCACCAGCGGCTGTATCTGGAACGGCATGAACGCTAACTGGACGCCGGCGCGCATCTACAATCTGTATCGCATCGTCATCGCCGTGGTGCTGCTGGCGTCGTTCTATCTGAGCGACCGGATGATCGGGCAGCACCTGCCGTGGCTGTTCGAAACCACCGTTACCGCTTATCTGATTCTGACCCTGGCGTCCTCCGCCGCCGACTACGCCCACACCCTGCGCAAGCCCGGCTGGGCCCAGCCCCTGGCCCTGGTCATCGATGTGCTGGTGCTGGGTTTGGTGGTGCACTCCAACGGCGGGCTGGAGGGCGGCCTGGCGGTGCTGCTGCTGGTCAACGTGGCCGCCGGCAACATTCTGCTGCGCGGGCGGCTGGGCTTTCTGATCGCGGCGCTGGCCACCCTCACCGCCATGTTCGAGCAGTTCTATTTCGCCACCCAGACCGGCGATCGGGATCCGTTCCAGCTGACCGAAGCGGGGCTGCTCGGCATCGCCTTCTTCATGGTGTCGCTGATCATCCAGCAGATCGCCAGCCGCCTGGAGCGCAGCGAAGTGATCGCCGCCCGCCAGCGGGTGGCGATCCAGCGCCTGGAAGCGCTCAATCAGCAGATCGTGGCGCGCATGCGCACCGGCGTGATGGTGTTCGACGACGACCACCGGGTGCTGCAATCGAACCCGTCGGCGGACGGCTACTTCGCCCAGGCCATGGCCGGCCAGCATCTGCCCCGGGCTCTGGTGGAGCGCCACCAGCGCTGGCGGGGGGCGCCCCATCTGGTGCCGGCGCCGCTGCGCCTGTCCCGCCAGTCGCCGGAGGTGAACGCCCGCTTCGCCGATCTGGATACCGGCCACGAGGCCCTGACCCTGGTGTTCCTGGAAGACACCGCGCGCATCGCCCAGGAAGCCCAGCAGTTGAATCTGGCGTCCCTGGGCCGCCTGTCCGCCACCCTGGCCCATGAAATCCGTAACCCGCTGAGCGCCATCAGCCAGGCCGCCGAACTGCTCGACGAGGACGGCGCCAGCGCCGAGGACGCCCGCCTGCTGACCATCATCCGCAACCATGTGCAGAGGGTGAACGGCATTATCAGCGACGTGCTGGACCTGTCCCGGCGCCCCCGGGGGCAAGCCGCCCGCTTCCCCGTGGCCACCGCCCTGGCGGAACTCGCCGCCGGCTGGCACCAGCGCGGCATCGCCGGCGACCGGCTGCGGGTCGAGCACGGCGACGACACCCTGGAGATCCGCTTCGACCGCAGCCAGTTCCTGCAGGTGGTGGACAACCTGATCGGCAACGCCTTCGCCCACGGCGGCGAAACCTGCCAGGTCATCGTCACCTACGGCCAGCACCCGCGAACCGGCCTGCCCTGGGTGGCGGTGCGCGATGACGGGCCGGGGGTGTCGGAGGCCGCCGCCGCTCATCTGTTCGAACCCTTCTACACCACCAGCGACCGGGGCAACGGGCTGGGGCTGTATGTCTGCCGCCAGCTGTGCGAGGCCAACCAGGCCACCCTGGACCATGAGCCCGCCCGCCCGGGCGCGCGCTTTGTGATAACCTGTGCCCACCCGGATCGGCAGTTTCAATAACGATGAAAAAGAACACGCCTCGCGTTTTGGTAGTGGATGACGAAGCGGACCTGCGGGAACTGCTCGTCATCACCTTGGGAAGAATGAAGCTGGATGCCACCGCCGCGGCATCGCTGGACGAAGGCCGGCGTCTGCTCGACGGCGGCGCCTTCGACCTGTGTCTCACCGACATGAATCTGGGCGACGGCACCGGCCTTGAACTGATCCGCCACGCCGCCGCCCGGGCCCCGCGGATGCCGGTGGCGGTGATCACCGCCTACGGCAATATGGAAGTGGCCACCGAGGCCATGAAACTGGGCGCCTACGACTTCATCGCCAAACCGGTGGCCCTGGACCGGCTGCGTCAGTTGATCGAGGACGGCCTGGGCATCAGCCGCGCCGCCGACGACGAGGACGGCGATCACGGAGAAGACGGCCTGATCGGCCAGGGCCCCGCCATGCGCGGCCTGAAGGAGCAGATTCGCAAGTTGGCGCGCAGCCAGGCGCCGATCTACATCAGCGGCGAGTCCGGCAGCGGCAAGGAACGGGTGGCCCGGCTGATCCACGCTTTGGGCCCACGCCGGGAAAAGCCGTTCGTGGCGGTCAACTGCGGCGCCATTCCCTCCGAATTGATGGAAAGCGAGTTCTTCGGCCACCGCAAGGGCAGCTTCACCGGCGCCGTGGAGGACCGCAAGGGCCTGTTCCGCGAGGCCGACGGCGGCACCCTGTTCCTCGACGAAGTGGCCGACCTGCCCCTGCACATGCAGGTGAAACTGCTGCGCGCCATCCAGGAGAAAACCGTGCGTCCGGTGGGCGAATCACGGGAAGTGGCGGTCAACCTGCGCATTCTTTGCGCCACCCACCGGGACCTGGGCGCGGAGATGGCCGCCGGCCGCTTCCGCCAGGATCTTTACTATCGGCTCAATGTGATCGAGGCCCATGTGCCGCCCCTGCGCGAGCGTCCGGAGGACGTGCCCGCCCTGGTGGCCCACGTGCTCAAGCGCCTCGGCGAAGCCTGGGAAACCTCACCGCCGGCGGTCAGCGATGCCGCCATGACGGCCCTCCGTGACTACGACTTCCCGGGGAACGTGCGCGAGCTGGAGAATATTCTGGAGCGCGCCATGACCCTGTGCGAGGACCGGCGCATCGAACCGGAGCACCTGCATCTGCCGGCGGTCGGCGGTGGCGGCGCCGGGGAAAGCGGGCCGGTGGCGGGCCGCCATCCGCAACTACCGCTGGAAGACTACCTGCAGGAAATCGAGAAGCAGGAAATTCTGCGCGCGCTGGACGCCACCCACTGGAATCGCACCGCCGCCGCCAAGAAGCTGGGCATGACGTTCCGCTCCCTGCGCTACCGGCTGAAGAAGCTGGAACTGGATCAGGACGACGAGGCCGACGACGACACGAACGCGTAATCCGCCGGGTCCAGGAAAGGGCTTTCCCCACACATCAGTTGCGCCAGCAGTTCGGCACTGGCCGGCGCCGACACCAGCCCGTTGCGGTGGTGCCCCACCGCCGCGAACACGCCCCGGGTGCCCGGCACCTCGCCCAGCCAGGGCCAGTCCCGCTCGCTGCCCGGACGCACCCCGGCCCAGTGATGGGCCGGCCGGCACTCCGCCAGCATCGGCAGAATCCCCGCCGCCATGGTTTCCAGCGTTCGCCGGCCCGCCGCCGTGGGTGACGTGGAGGCATCATCCTTGCGCAAGGTGGAGCCCGCCAGCACCGCTCCGTCGGCCCGGGGAATCAGATAACCCTGCTCGGTGAGGATGGTCGCCGGCACCTGGCCCGGCGCCAGCCGATACAGCAGCATCTCCCCCTTGGCGGGAAACAGCGGCACCGTCACGCCCAGGGACGCCAGCAGATCCGGGCTCCAGGCGCCGGCGCTGATCAGCACGGTCGACGCCCGCCGCCGCTCGCCGTTGTCCAGCCGCACCTCGCCTCCCTGCTCACCCGGGCGCACCGCCGTGGCCCGCGCCTCGATCCGGGTCACGCCACGATCCCGCAGCCCGGCCCGCAGCGCTTTCAGCATGCGAGGGTTGCGGATGTTACCGATCTCCGGGAACCACAGCCCCTGGCCGGCGCGCCCCTCCGGCAGATGCGCGCTCAGCGGCGCGACCTGGCAGCGCTGCCCATGGGCCTGCGCCCAGGCCAGGCCACGCTCCGCCTCCGCGCCGTCCGCTTCCACCCACAGGCCGCTTTCGCACAGGTCCGACGGGTCCAGCCCGTTGCCGGCCAGCCGCCGCACCAGGTCGCGATAGCGCCGCGGACCGTCCAGGGTGAGCCGGTTCATGGGTTCCGGATAACGCCAGTGATAGAGCGGGGACAGAATGCCACCGCCGGCCCAGGACGCCGGCGGGTGCCGCCGTGGCGCGTCCAGCAGCGTCACCCGGCGCCCCCGGTCCGCCAGCGCCAGGGCGCTGAGCAAGCCGACGATGCCTCCGCCAATAATCAGGACGTCGTCCATCGGGGCATCCGCCGTTAATACATCGACCATAGTGCTGTGTGGTGTTTGGCTGACAGGAAGGGAAGCAACGGTAACACAGGGCAACCGCCGGCGGGCACGTAAACTGAAACCGGATATTGGGCAAACCGCCCTCGCCTTGCGACGGATCAAGAACCGGCAGGATGCCGGCCCGGGCGCGCGGCGAAGCCACAGCCAGGAGGCAACGACATGGAAGTCAAAGGATTCACGCTGGTGGAGTGTCTCACCGCCCTGCTGGTGGCGGCCATTCTGGTCGGCGCCGGCCATTACATGAGCGCGGAGTTGATGCCCGCGCAGCGGGTGGTGGCCGCCAGCAACGGCGTACTGGGGCTGATGCACCGGGCCCGGGCGGAGGCCTTTACCCGCGGACCGCTGCTGCTCTGCGATGGCCACAGCCACTGCGAGCGCTTCGATACCACCGACCGGCTGCTGCTGGCCACCGACCGGGACGACGACGGCCGGGTCACCGAGGGCGACGTGCTGGAGCGGCTGCGCCTGCCCACCGGCACCACCCTGGAATGGCGGCGCTTCCGGGGCGAGGCGCTACGCTATGGCCGCCGTGGCAATCTCTACTACCAGAACGGCCACTTCCTGATCTGCAACCGCCGTCAGGCCCGCCGCATCGTGATGACGGTGATGGGCACCGCCCGCGTCGAACCGGACGACGGCGGTCGCTGCCGGTGACCGGTCAGCGTTTTCCCCAGGCCGGCGAGGTGCCCAGCGTGCAGGTGCTGCCCTTGGTGAAGCAGGTGCGCCCCTCGCTGTCCAGCCTCAGCTGACCGTCACCGCTCTGCGGCCCCTTCGGCGTGGCCACCACGTTGTAGCGCTGGTTGTTATCGGTCACGTTGACGACCACGGTGTAGTAGTCGTTGTTGGCCAGATCCGGCGCCAGACTGCCCAGGGCACCGCCGGCGTCCTTGTAGGAAAAGCGGCGCGCCCGGTAACTCTCCAGGGACGCGGCCAGATCCATCAGCTTGCCCTGGTATTCGGAGCGGCGGGTTTCGCGCACCTGGTTGGTGTACGACGGGTAGGCGATGGCGGCCAGAATCGCCACGATCACCACCACGATCATCAGCTCGATCAGCGTGAAACCCCGGCTGCGTCCTGTGGCCTGTGTCATTGTTCCGTCTCCTGAGCCGGCGGGAAGTATTCGTTGGCGTCGTTTTTCTTCATCGGGTACCAGCGTTGCTTGCGGAACATGGCGTACTGCAGGTCGACGCCACCGGGGCACTCCAGGCCGGTGCAGAACTGGACTTCGCCGTTGCCAGGCCCTTCGTCATCGTCATCGCCGCCGCCGTTGCCTCCCTCAAAAATGGGAATGATGCTGGGCGGAATGGTGGAGGAATCCAGTTCCTCGCCATCCCAGCTACCGCCATCGCCGTCACCACCCGAGACGTCGCCGTCGTTGGTGAACGAGCGCGCCTCGCCGGTGAGCAGATCAGCCCGGTAAGCGTAGGCATTGCCGTAGCGAACCACGCAGGGATCCGCGTCCTGATCCACGTCCGAGGGTTTGTAGGTGGTGAACATGACACTGCCCTGGAAAATGGTCGGTGATGACATGACCTTTTCTCCGGACCGGCGGAACGCCACCCGCCAGCCGTCGCCGGACCCGTCCAGGGTGGGCGGGCTGGTGCCGGCCACATTGGGCAGATCACTGAGCGTGACCACATTGGCGGACTGGTTAGTGCTGCGGAAATTATGGTCGGCGACCAGGAAGAAGCCTTCGTCGGTGTTTTCGTCCAGGGGGTGGGCCCGGTAGCCGGACCCGATGGCCACATAGAGCGTTTCGCTCAGGCCGCTGCGCTGGTAGCCCACCGCCGGCGCCTCGTAGAAGCGACGGTGATCCTGGGCACCGGTGCCGCCCAGGCTGGCGAGCCGCACCACGCCGTCCACCAGATCCGAGTTGCTGTCGCCGGTGTTGTCCAGATTGATGCGGAACAGCTGGCCACCCAGGTCGCCGAAATAGAGGTAGTCAGCCAGCCCGTCCAGGTTCAGGTCCACCACCGCGATGCCACCGGGCACGCCCCACTTCATGTCCGACACCTGGTGGGTGGCGTTGTCCGAGCCTACCGACCACAGCAAGTCCCCGTTCATGGCATCCACCATGTACACCGCATTGCCCAGGTCATCCTTGTTGGCGCGGCTGCCGGCGGTGTCATGGTCATCCGGACTGTAACCGCCACCGAACACCAGCACCGGTTTGATGGTATCGCCCACCTTCACCCGGGTCAGGGTCGGCGTGGACCAGCTCTGCCCGAGCCGGGCGAAGCCACTGTCCGGGTCGGCGGCATCACTGTCGGCCATCCAGCCACCGCGGATGCGCCATTCCAATCTGGGATTATCGATGTCGGAGACGTCCAGGGCGTAGTAATTGCTGCCGCCCCGGCGCATACCACCGTAGATATAGACGTCGTCGGCATCACCGTTGCTCTCGGCGGTGCGGTAGGCCACCCAGCTGCCATCCATTCCGTACAGACTGCGGATATTGTCCTCGCTGAGCGGTGGCGAGCGCACCAGGTCGTAAGCCTGCTTGAGCATCTCGTCCGGCATGAAGGCGAACTTTTCATTGCCGTTGTCGGTGTCGATGGCGTGCAACATGCCGCCATTGGTGGAGACGAACACATAGTTGGTCTGGTCGTCGGCATCGGTGCCGTTGCTGTCCACCTCGTAGTTCACCAGCAGGGGCACGCTGTGCATCGGGTCCCCCCACATCGTCAACAGCGCGGCATAGACCTCTTCCTTGGTGTCGTAGGCGGGCACCGCGCCGTGATCGGGAATGCCGAAATCGCTTTCGTCCATTTCCTCGAGGCGCTCCTCGTCCAGGGTGTAGGAGCCGTTGCCGTTGACGTTGCCGATCACCAGCTTGCGACCGGAAAGCTCCGCCCGGGCACCGCCCTTGCGCACATCCGGGCCGTCCGGCTCACCGTCGGTCCAGTAGCTCTTCGAGGTCTCACGGAAATAGCCCGTGTCCCCATCCACCGCCCGGTTGCCGTTGGCGTCCACCACCTTGCCGTCTTCCAGCCGATAACGCTTCAGGTTGCCGGGCCAGACCGAGGTCTTCTCCGGTTTGAACATGGCGTAGTAAAGCTGGTCCAGATGCTCCAGGCGATTGTTCTGATTCACCGATACGCCGGGCGAGGTGATGGTCTGGGAGTCCTCGGCGATCAGGTTGAGAATGTCGTTGAACTCGGCGGCCAGTTCGTCGGCGTTGTCCGCCAGCCGCACGGTGTCGGTGCCGCCGTTACTGGCCACATCGTTCATGTTGGTGACCTGGCTGGAGTTGGCGCCCACGCCGAACGCCACCTGCCAGGTGCGCACCGACCGGCCCTTGCTGTTGCGATCATCGTCCATCAGCCAGCGGGCCAGATCCGCCTGGCAGGAATAGGAGCCGTTGCACCAGCCACCGGCCAGGTTGCGCACGCTGGAGTAATCCGAATCCTGGGTGGGGTCACCGTCGGTCATCACGATGATGTGATTGGTCTCGCACTGGTTGTCCATGTTCATGGGCGAGCTGTACTGCGAGGCGGTGTAACACTGGTTGCCGTAACAGGTGATGTTCACGGAGCGGCGCGGATCGTTCTGTACGGCTTCGCCGCGCTTGGCGTAATCGGACGGGGAAAGTCCCATCATGTAGCGGGCCATTTCCGAATAGGCTTCCATGGTGGGCGTGTTGGAGGTGCCCTGCAGGCCGTTCACCAGGTTCTTCACCTCCTGGCGCGCGTTGTCGTCCATATCGCTGACCGGGTAGAACACATAGCCGCCATAGCCATTGCTGTCGTAGCCGCCGTTGAATTTGCCGACACCGATGCGCACGCCGTCGCTGAGGCCGTCCACCACCTGGGTAAACGCCTGCTTGAGCTGGTACATCTTGGTGTCCGACCGGGAGCAGTCGCGGCTGCCTCGGGGCCGGTCACACATACTCCCGGAGGTATCGATCAGGAACAGCACATTGGCGGTCTGTTCGTTGGCCTCGTTACTGGCGTCGGCCTGGGCGAAATAGATCTCCGTGTCGTCCGCGTAGAGGCAGGTGGGCGCCATCAGGACCGCGCCGAGCAAACACAAGAAGACAACGATTCTGTTCATGCTCCCCCCGATCATTCCTGACCAATATTGTTGAAGTCCGAGGACGCCACCATGCCGCGCTTGAGTGCCTGCTGAAGATGGTGGTCATCCACCTCGAACTGTTCGATTTCCGAGTCGCCCATGATTTCAAAGGTGTAGTCGACGATCATGCTGCCGGAGCCGGTCATGCTGACCTGCCCGCCGGATACCGGCTGCATGCCTTTTTGCCGGGTGCGGGATCCGGCCTGAACCAGGCCACGGGAATCCATGCGGTCGGTATTCTGGCAAGCCGCGAGGCTGACCCCGGACGCGGTCAGGCAACGCTGCATCACCTGGCCATTCAAAAACGGCTGCAACTCCGCGCTGCTCATGGTGTAGAGATAGCCGTAGGCCTCCTCCACCGCGGACTCCGCGCCCTCGAAGGACATGGCGTCCACCTGGGTGCCGGTGGAAATCTTGGAACTGAACATGCTGGTTTTCATGGCGGTGATGCCCATCAAGGACACGATCACCAGGATCATCAGCGCCACCAGCAGCGCCACACCGCGCTGGCGGCCGGCGGTATCCAGGTATTTCATATCTCATTCCAGCGGTAGTTGCGGATCGCCACGGTGGTCTGGAACTGGCGGCGCAGCGTGCGCCCGGCCTCCACCGTTTCCTCATGGTCGAGCAGGTAGAAGGTCTGTTCCTGCTCGGTGCCGTCCATGCTGTTCAGGGGTTTTTCCAGCAGCATCGCCACCTTCACCGCCACCACCGGCGAGGTACCGATGTCGTCGGCGGTGACGTAACGGGCGGGAAAAGCCACGCCGTCCACCGTCTGGTCGATGCCGTAGAGCACCTGAAAGCTGCGCACGCCCTGCAGCAGGATCACGTCGTCCGCGGCCAGATTCCCCCGGCATTTCAGGTTGCCGTCGTCGTCCACCCAGTAGCTGTTGATGATCTCGGTGAGCGACGCCGGCGTCAGGGTCTTGCCGGTGCAATCCGCCTCACCGTGGTAGCTGAGGGTCAACCGGTCGCTGTCGGCACCGCCTTCCGCCGCCACCGGCATATTGTCGAAGGGGCTGGTGACGATGCCGGCCAGTTCGGTGGCCGCCACCTGATCGCTCATATAGCCGGTCAGCTTCAGGTCCTGGCTGATAAAGCGCATGGCCAGCTGACCCTGTTCCTGGGCCTCGCTCATGGCCTGCTGCAAGGCGAAGGTGCGCTGGTTGGTGGAAAACAGGGACACGGCGGCGGCGGTGATCAGCAGGCCGAGCACCATGGCCACCATCAACTCGATCAGGCTGAAGCCGTGCATTCCTTGGCGTTTCACGCACCGGTTCATCGCGCCACCTCCATCACCACGCACTGGCTGCCTTCATCGGCGTTGATCTGGCCGTTGCGTACGCACTCGCCGATGTCCTGCTCGCGCCAGGCCACCACCACGCATTGGGTGGGGCCGGAGGCCGCGCCGCAGGGCTGCATGCGGATACGACCGGCGGGCAGCAGCACCCCGGCCTGCCATTCCAGCTGTTCGATGTCCCAGGCCGCCATGTCGTCGCTGTCACAGGCACTGTCGAAACAGTCCGAAGGCGGCGCGTCGCCGAAGGCGGCGGTGTCGCCGCTCCACTGGTCCGGGTCCATGTAGGTGTCGCGGGCGGCGCCGTTGGCCAGCACCCGCTCCAGGGCGTCGCGGGCCAGGGCGGTGGCCTGGGAACGGGTCTGGGCGGTTTCCGCGCCCTTCAGGGCGCTCAGTTGCAGCCCCGCGTAGCCGAGCACGCCGATGGCGAGCACCAGCAGGGCGACCAGAATTTCCACCATGCCCACCCCGGTCTGGTATCGCTTACCCCTGTCCATTCCCCCTGGACCTCCTTGCTTACCCACAGGTGATCACCGCGTTGTCGATCACGCCGAAGCGGCCGACCCGGATGCGCCGGCCGCTTTCCCCGCTGCGGTCGTCACAGACCTGGAATTCCACGTCCGCGGCGATCAGGCCGGAGGGCAGGAATTCGATCTCATCGTCCGCCGAGGTCACGGTGACGGTGCCGGCGGGCAGGAATCGCTGATCGCCTTCGGTGTCGTCGCCGTCGTAAAAGACTTCCCAGCCGTCGTTCCAGGAACTGCCCAGATGACGCAGCACCACCGGCTTGCGCCGGTTCACGGCCTGGGCCCGGGCGGTGTTGATGGCGGTGATCAGATCGGCGGTGCTGGATCGCAGGGCGTTGTTGGCGGTGACCGACTGAAACGACGGCACCGCGATGGCCAGCAGCACCGCCGCCAGACCGATCGCCAGCATCAGTTCGATGATGGTGAAGCCTTGCTCTTTACGTCCCTTGCGTGCGTCGATCACCCCGGCACTCCGTTCCCAGATTACGGTGATCACACTGTATCAATTGTAAAACCGCGGGCAACGGGACTTGGACGAGCGGTGCGTTCACCGCCCCGAGCGGCTCAAACGGTGAGCAAGAGGTGACCCAGTTCATGGTTTGGGGCGAGTTTCCCGGAGGCTGGGACGCTCCGGGCGCTCAGCCCCGCAGGGCGCGGGGCATGGAAAAGCGGATGTTTTCCTCACGGCCGGGGATCTCGTGGGCGTCCTGGCCGCCCAGGTCACGCAGACGGGCCACCACCTGGTGGACCAGTTCTTCCGGGGCGCTGGCCCCGGCGGTCACGCCGACGGACCCTTTGCCGTCCAGCCAGGCGGGATCGATCATGGTGGGATCGTCCAGCAGATGGGCCTGGGTGCCACAGCGCTCGGCCAGTTCACGCAGGCGGTTGGAGTTGGAGCTGTTCACCGAGCCCACCACCAGCACCAGGTCGCATTCCAGCGCCAGCTGACGCACCGCGTCCTGCCGGTTGGTGGTGGCGTAGCAGATGTCCTCGCGCTTGGGCCCGAGAATATTGGGAAAACGGGCGCGCAGGGCGTCGATGATGCGGGCGGTGTCGTCCACGCTGAGGGTGGTCTGGGTAACGAACGCCAGATTGTCCGGGTCGGTCACGACCAGGTCGGCCACGTCCTTTTCGTCCTCGACCAGGTACATGCGACCGCCCCGGGAGGTGTCGTACTGGCCCATGGTGCCCTCCACCTCCGGATGGCCTTCGTGGCCGATGAGGATCGCTTCCCGGCCCTCGCGGGCATAGCGGATCACTTCCATGTGCACCTTGGTGACCAGCGGGCAGGTGGCGTCGAACACCCGCAGGCCACGGCGCTCCGCCTCGTCCTGCACCGCCTTGGAAACACCATGGGCACTGAAGATCACGATGGCGTCGTCGGGCACTTCGTGGAGTTCCTCCACGAACACCGCGCCGCGCTCACGCAGGCCGTCCACCACATAGCGGTTGTGCACCACTTCGTGACGCACATGCACCGGCGGCCCGAACACGTCCAGGGCGCGGTTGACGATTTCGATGGCACGGTCCACGCCGGCGCAGAAGCCGCGGGGATTGGCGAGACGGATTTCCATAGGAACGGCCTGATTGAGAGACGTTTAGCGCTTGCCGGACAGGCGGCGACGTCCATTGTCTCCGATCCGCTGGCGGGAAGCCAAGCGGCGCGACTATGAACTGAATTTCACCGCCTGTTCGGGGGCGTCGTGCTCGACCGCCACGATTTCCACCTGAAAGGTGAGTTCGCGGCCGGCCAGGGGATGATTGAAGTCCACCGTCACCCAGTCCTGATCCAGGCCGGTGACCACGCCGGGCAGCTCGGCGCCGGCGGCGTCGGCGAAGTTCATCACCGTGCCCGGCTCAAGCTCCTCGGCGGCGAAGGTGGCCCGCTTGAAGTGCTGCACGTTCTGCTCGTTGTACTCACCGAACCCGGACTCGGCGTCGATAAAGACACTGCGTTTGTCACCGGCACGCAGGCCCAGGATGGCCTTTTCGAAGCCTGGCAGCAGTGAACCATCGCCCCAGGCGAAGGTGGCCGGGTTGCCGTCGAAGGTGCTGTCCAGCTCGGTGCCGTCCATCAGACGCACCGCGAAATGCAGCGTGACACGGGTTTGCGGGCCGACCCGCAGGTCGTCAGTCATGGGCGCGACGCCCTCCCAGCAGCATGTCGAGAATGATCAGTATGGCCCCCAAGGTGATGGCGCTGTCGGCGATATTAAAGGCCGGGAAGTGATAATTTCCCCAATAGAAATCGAGAAAATCCACCACATGGCCGAGCACCACCCGGTCGTAGAGGTTGCCCAGGGCGCCACCGAGAATCAGCGCCAGGGCCGCGCCCTGCATGCGCTCGGTGCGGAGTTTGCGCAGCCAGCCCAGGATCAGCACCGCGGCGATCAGGGCCACCACCGCGAAGAACCAGCGCTGCCAGCCGCCGGCACCGGCCAGAAAACTGAACGCGGCGCCGGTGTTGTAGGCCAGGGTCAGATTGAACACCGGCAGGATCTCCAGGCGCTCGTACAGCTCGAAGCGGGCCACGATCCAATGCTTGGTGAGCTGATCCAGCGCGATCACCAGTACCGTCAGCCACAGCCAGTTCAACTGGCCGGGCAGGCCCCGGGCGGCCGCCACGGCGGAGCCGGCTCCCTGGGTGTCACGCGCCCCTTGGGTGTCACGCCCCCCTTGGGTGTCACGCCCCGCCTGGGTGTCACGCATAGTCGCGCTCCTCGCCCGGGCCTTCCACGTTGGTCACGCAGCGGCCGCAGATCTCCGGGTGCGCCGGATCCACGCCCACGTCCTCGCGATGGTGCCAGCAACGGGCGCATTTGGTGTACGGCGACGGCGCCACCTGGACCTTGAGCCCGGCCACCGCGCTGTCCTCCAGGTCCGCCGGCGCTTCGCCGAGCGGCGCCAGGGTGGCGGTGGAGGTGATGGTGACAAAACGCAGCTCGTCGCCGAGCCGGGCCAGCAGGTCCCGCAGCCCGTCGTCCACATACAGGGTAGCGTCGGCGGCCAGATTGGCGCGCAGTTCCTTGCGGTTGCGCGCCTCTTCGATGGCCTTGTTGACCGCCTGCTTGACCGCCTGTACCCGCTCCCAGAACGCCAGATCCATGTCCGCGTCCGCCGGCAGGGCGAACAGGCCGTCGAACCAGGTGGTCAGGAACACGGAGTCGGCCTTGTCGCCAGGCAGATGCTCGTGGATCTCCTCGGCGGTGAAGCTGAGGATCGGCGCCATCCAGCGCACCAGCGCCTGGGCGATGAGATACAGGGCGGTCTGGCAGGAACGGCGCGCCACCGAGTCCTCGCGGGTGGTGTACTGGCGGTCCTTGATGATGTCCAGGTAGAAGCCGCCCAGCTCGTTGGCGCAGAAATTGTGCAGCCGCTGGTAGACCTGGTGGAACTGGTAACCGTTGTACAGCTCACGCAGCTCGTCCTGGAGTTGGGCGGCGCGGGCCACGGCCCAGCGGTCCAGCGCCAGCATGTTGTCCGGCGCCAGCGCGTTGGCCGCCGGGTCGAAGCCGTTCAGGTTGGACAGCAGAAAACGGGCGGTATTGCGGATCCGCCGGTAGCTGTCCGCCACCTGCTTGAAGATGTTCTTGGACACGGTCATTTCGCCACGGTAGTCCGTGGAGGCGATCCACAGGCGCAGGATGTCGGCGCCCAGCTCGTTCCACACTTCCTGCGGAGCGATCACGTTGCCCAGGGACTTGGACATCTTGCGACCCTGCTCGTCCACCGTGAAGCCGTGGGTGAGCACGCCCTTGTAGGGGGCCGCGTCGCGGATCGCGGTGCCGGTGAGCAGCGACGACTGGAACCAGCCCCGGTGCTGGTCGGAGCCTTCCAGGTAAAGGTCCGCCGGCACGGTCAGCTCCGGGCGCTGCTCCAGCACCGAGAAATGGGTGGTGCCGGAGTCGAACCACACGTCCAGCACATCGGTGACCTTGCTGTAGCGCTCGGCGTCGTCGCCCAGCAGCGCCACCGGGTCGAGCTGGAACCAAGCCTCGATGCCTTCCTTCTCCACCCGCTTCGCCACTTCCTCGATCAGGCGCGGGGTGTCCGGGTGCGGCTCGGAGGTGGCCTTGTCCACGAACAGGGCGATCGGCACGCCCCAGGTGCGCTGCCGCGAGATACACCAGTCCGGCCGGTCGCGCAGCATGCCTTCCATGCGGGCCTGGCCCCAGTCCGGGGTCCAGGTGACCTTTTTCACTTCCTCGCGGGCGCGGGCCAGCAGGCCGCTTTCGCCCAGGCCGATGAACCACTGGGCGGTGGCGCGGAAGATGATCGGTGTCTTGTGCCGCCAGCAATGCGGGTAGCTGTGGGTGATGCTCTGCTTGGCGATCAGCACGTCGTGTTCCTTGAGCGCCTCGATCACCGGGCCGTTGGCCTTGTTCACGTGCAGGCCGCCGACCACCGGCAGGTCCTCGCGGAACACGCCGTTGTCCTGCACCGGGCTGTCCACTTCCAGGCCGTAGCGCTTGCCCACGGCGAAGTCATCCTCACCGTGGCCCGGCGCGGTGTGCACGCAGCCGGTGCCGGCGTCCACGGTGACGTGCTCGCCCAGCACCACCGGCACCACGCGGTCCAGGAACGGATGGTTCAGGGACAGGTTTTCCAGCACCTGGCCCTGGAACGGCGACGAACGGTCCACGTTCTCCAGGCGGTAGCGCTCGATCACCGTGTCCGCCAGCGCCTCGGCCACCACCAGCTCCCGGGCGCGGCCGTCCTGTTCGCCGCTGAGCAGCACGTAGTCCACCTCCGGGTGCACCGCCACCGCCTGGTTGGCGGGCAGGGTCCAGGGGGTGGTGGTCCAGATCACCAGCGCCGGGGCGCTGGCGGTGACGCCGGTGCGGGCGGCGAAGTCCGCCGGGTCCACGGCGGCGAAGGCCACGTCGATGGCCGGCGATTTCTTGTCCTGGTATTCCACTTCCGCTTCCGCCAGGGCGGAGGCGCAGTCCAGGCACCAGTGCACCGGCTTGAAGCCTTTGGTCAGCAGGCCCTTGTCCACGATCTTGCCGAGCGCGCGGATGATGTTCGCCTCGGTGTCGAAGTTCATGGTCAGGTAGGGGTTGTCCCAATCGCCGAACACGCCCAGGCGGATGAAATCCTGCTTCTGCCCTTCCAGCTGCTCGGCGGCGTAGGCCCGGCACTCCTCCCGGAAGGTGCGCGCGTCCACCTTGTGGCCGGCCTTGCCCACCTTCTGCTCCACCTTGTGCTCGATGGGCAGGCCGTGGCAGTCCCAGCCCGGCACGTAGGGCGCGTCGAAGCCTTCAAAGCCGCGCGCCTTGACGATCATGTCCTTGAGCACCTTGTTGATGGAGTGGCCGATATGAATCGAGCCATTGGCGTAGGGCGGGCCGTCGTGAAGCACGAACTTGGGACGCCCGGCGGCGGTCTCGCGAATCTTCCGGTACAGATCCTGCTGGCGCCATTGCGCCAGCCGCTCCGGTTCACGGGTGGCCAGACCGGCTTTCATGGGAAAGTCGGTGTGGGGAAGATTCAGCGTCGCCTTGTAGTCCGTCATAGTCCGTCGTCTTGTGCAAAAAAGGCTTTTACCTGCTCCAGGTCCCGCCGCATGGCGGCCTTGAGATGGTCCAGGCTGTCAAAGTTCGTTTCCGGGCGCACGAAATGGTGGAAATCCACGCTCAGGTGGTCGTCGTACAGGTCGCCGCTGTAGTCCAGCAGATGCACTTCCAGGCGGTTCTCACGGCCGTTCACCGCCGGCCGCGTGCCCAGATTGGCGGCGCCGGGGTGGTGGGCCAGGCCAGCGCCGCTGACGCGCACCGCGAACACCCCCTGCAGCGGCGACACCGGCCGTTTCAGGGCCAGGTTCACGGTCGGCATATCCAGGGTGCGGCCGATCTTGTCGCCGTGGCGCACCCGCCCGCTGATACGGTACGGACGGCCCAGTAGCCGCTCCGCCAGCACGAAGTCACCGGCCTCCAGGGCGGCGCGCACCCGGGTGCTGGAGACCCGCTCGCCGTCCACCTGACAGGTGGGGGTGTCGGTGACCGCGAACCCGAAGCGCTCGCCGGCCCGGGTCAGGTACTCGAAATCGCCGTCCCGGCCGCAACCGAAACGGAAGTCGTCACCCACCACCAGATAATCGATGCCCAGCCCGGCCACCAGCAGATCGCGCACGAACGCCTCGGCGGTGAGGCTGCGAAAGCCCTCGGTGAACCGGGCACAGAGTACCTGATCGACGCCCTGATCGCGCAGCGCGATCAGCTTGTCGCGCAGGCTCATCAAACGCGCCGGGGCCTGTTCGGGGGCGAAGAACTCCTGGGGCTGGGGTTCGAACAGCATCACCGTGGCCAGTTTGTCGCGGGCACGGGCCTCTTCGATCACCTGCGCCAGGATGCGCTGATGCCCCAGGTGCACGCCATCAAAATTGCCGATGGTGGCCACGCAGCCCCGGTGCGCCGGCCTCAGATTGTGAATGCCGCGAATCAGTCGCATTCCGCCCTCATTGCCTTCCCGGCCGCGTGGTGGCCGCCGGTCCGGGAGAAAAGAGGGCCGATTATAGAAATCATCGGCGCAGGTGGCGAGGTCTGAGGCCAAGAATCAGCAGGACCAGCAGATAAATCACCATGCCGGCCACCACGATCAGGCCCAGCCAGAGTATCCGTTCGGTCAAGGGCCCCTGCAGCCAGACACCGGCGAACCGGGCCAGAAAATAAATCGACCCGGCCATGGCGGCGCCGGCCAGCAGCAGCCGCAGCCAGTGGCGCCCCCAGCCCTGCAGCGGCTGGAACACCCCGCCCCGGCGCAGCCCCAGGTACAACAAGCCGGCGTTGAGCCAGGCCGACAGCGAGGTGGCCAGGGCCAGGCCGGCGTGCTGCAGCGGCCACACCAGAATCAGGTTGAGCACCATATTGGCGACCATGGCGATGACGCCGATCTTCACCGGCGTTTTGGTGTCCTGGCGGGCGAAATAGCCCGGCGCCAGCACTTTGATCAACATGAACGCCACCAACCCGGCGCTGTAGGCGCGCAGCGATTCCGCCGAGCGCAGTACATCGTTGGCGGTGAACTCGCCGTGCCGGAACAGAGTGGCCAGCAGCGGCTCGGCGATCACCGCCAGGGCCAGGGCCGCGGGCACCCCGATCAGCAGCACCAGGCGCAGGGCCCAGTCCAGGGTGCGCCGGAACGCCTGCGGGTCGTCGCCGGCGTGCTTGCCGGACAGGCTCGGCAGAATCACCGTGCCGATGGCGATGGCGAACACCCCCAGCGGCAGTTCCGTCAGCCGGTCGGAGTAATACAGCCAGGTCACCGAGCCGGTCTGCAGCAACGAGGCGAGCACCGTGTCCAGCAACAGATTGATCTGGCTCACCGACACGCCGAACAGGGCCGGCGCCATCAGCCGCAGAATGCGACGCACCCCCGGGTCGCGCCAGGCCATGCGCGGCACCGGCATCAGGCTCAGGCGGGCGAGAAACGGCAGTTGGAACAACAACTGGACGATACCGGCGATCAGCACCCCCCAGGCCAGGGCCACCGCCATGCGCCCCTCGGCGAAGTGCGGCGCCAGGTAGAGCGCGCTGCCGATCAGGCTCAGGTTGAGCAGCACCGGCGTGAACGCCGGCACCGCGAAGCGGTTCCAGGTATTGAGAATGGAACCGGCAAAGGCGGTCAGGGCGATAAAAAACAGATAGGGGAAGGTCAGCCGCAGCATCTCCACCGCCAGCGCCCTTTTATGGGGGTCGTCGCCGAACCCGGGGGCGAACACCCAGATCAGCAGCGGCGCGCCCAGCACCCCCAGCAGGGTGACCAGCGCCAGGGTACCGCCCAGGGTACCGGCGACCCGGTCGATCAGTTGCCGGGTGGCGGCCAGGCTGCCCTCGTCCCGGGCCCGGGTGCGGTATTCGCTGAGCACCGGCACGAACGCCTGGTTGAAGGCCCCTTCGGCGAACAGGCGGCGCAGAAAGTTGGGAATGCGGAAGGCCACGAAGAAGGCATCGGTGCCGGCGGACGCGCCCAGCAGACGGGCCAGCACCACGTCACGGACCAGCCCCAGCACCCGCGAGAGCAGCGTCATGGCACTGACCACCAGGGTGGAGGCCAGCAAACCGCCTTTTTTACCTTTCGTCGCCTGCTCGTCCATTCCCGGGTCTCCGTGAAACCGGCCAAGGGTACCCAAAGCGCCGACCGCCCGCCAGAAGCAGCGGCCATGGCGGGCCAATCAGGTCAGGCGCCACGCTGACCCGGCCGGACACCGGCTTAATCAGCGGTTTATTATTGACTTCTCAGGTACGGATCGGCATCATTGCGCACCTTCAAACCGGCCCACGGGCTTCGTGCGTCCCGGTTTCACCGAATCAAGCAGATTGATACGGCCTTTTTCGGGGCCGGTCAGAGACAAGACAGGAGCAGGACCTTGGCTAACTCACCGCAAGCACGCAAACGCGCGCGTCAGGCGGAAACGCGTCGTCAGCACAACGCCGCGATGCGTTCCATGGTGCGTACGTACCTCAAGAAGGTGAACGCGGCCATTGCGTCCGGCGACCAAGGCGCCGCCCAGGAAGCGTTCCAGAAGGCGACCTCGGTGCTGGACAAGGCCACCCGCAAGGGCAAGTTTCACCCGAACAAGGCCGCGCGCCACAAGAGCCGCCTGAACGCCAAGATCAAGGCCATGGCGGCCTGATCCAGCGCACGCGCTCAAAAAAACCGGCCTCTGGCCGGTTTTTTTATGTCTGACGCCCGCGGCATGCCGCTCTAGAGCACCACCATATTGTCCCGGTGGATCAGCTCCTCTTCGTTCATGAAACCCAGCACCTCGGCGATCTCGTGGCTCTTCTTGCGGCACAGCCGGCGGGCATCGGCGGCGTCGTAGTTGATCAGCCCGCAGGCGACCCGCTCGCCGTGCTCATCCTCACAGGCCACCATCTCGCCCCGGGAAAACTGCCCGAAGACATCCACCACTCCCACCGGCAGCAGGCTGGAACCGGCTTCCCGCAAACGGCGGGCGGCGCCCGCGTCCAGCACCAGCCGGCCGCGCATGCGCAGGTGCCCCGCCAGCCACTGTTTGCGGGCGTTCATGGGCGAGGTATCCGGCATCAGGGTGGTGCCGGGCGCGGCGCCGGCCAGCAGCTCGGCGAGCACCTCCGGACGACGACCCGAAGCGATGGTGGTCATCGTCCCGGAGCGTGCCGCCAGCCCGGCGGCGCGCACCTTGGTGGCCATGCCGCCACGGCCCAGGCCGGAACCGCCGCCACCGGCCATTCGCGCGATGGCCGGGTCGGAGGCCCGCGCCTCGCGGATCAGGGTGGCGGCGGGGTTCTGGCGCGGATCCGCGTCGAACAGCCCCTCCTGGTCGGTGAGGATCACCAGGCGGTCCGCCTCCACCAGATTGGCCACCAGCGCCGCCAGGGTGTCGTTGTCACCGAAACGGATTTCGTCGGTGACCACGGTGTCGTTTTCATTGACCACCGGCACCACCGAGAAACCCAGCAGGGTCAGCAGGGTGCTGCGCGCGTTCAGGTAGCGCTTGCGGTCGGACAGATCATCGTGGGTCAGCAGCACCTGGGCGGTGTGCAGGTCGTGTTTGCGGAAACAGGACTCCCAGGCCTGCACCAGCCCCATCTGCCCCACCGCCGCGGCGGCCTGCTGCTGGTGGATGGATTCCGGCCGACGGGCCCAGCCCAGCCGGGTCATGCCCTCGGCCACGGCGCCGGAGGACACCACGATGGGCTCAATGCCGGCGGCCCGCAGCGCCACCATCTGATCCACCCACACCTGCATCAGATCACGATCCAGGCCGCGCCCGTCATTGGTGAGCAGGGCGCTACCGATCTTGATCACCCACCTAGCGCTCATAGACGATCTCCACATCGTGATCGTCGTCGTCATCATCGTCGTCGTTGTCCCGGGCGGCCCGGTTGACGCGCTTGATCTCCTGGATCTTCTCGCGGGCCTCCTGCTCCAGGCGCTCACGCAGGGAACGCTGCTCGGCGGCGTACTCCGGATCTTCCTTCTCCCGCTGGCGACGCCCCTCGATGGCGTTCATCAGCGCGTACACCAGCTCCTCGCAGCCCACCCCGGCGGCGGCGGACAGCCGGAACACCGGCCCCTGCCAGCCCAGCTCGGCGACGATCTCCTCGACGCGCTCGGCGGCTTCCTGGTCGGGCAGCAGGTCGATCTTGTTGAACACCAGCCAGCGTTCCTGCTCCGCCAGGGCCGGCGAGAACCGGTCCAACTCATCGGCGATGGCGTCGATCTGGTCCGCCGGCTCACCGTCCAGGGGCGCGATGTCCACCACGTGCAGCAGCAGGCGGGTGCGGGCCAGATGCTTGAGGAAGCGGATGCCCAGGCCGGCGCCCTCGGCGGCCCCTTCGATCAGGCCGGGAATATCGGCCACCACGAAGCTGCGGTAACGGTCCGCCTTCACCACCCCCAGGTTGGGCACCAGGGTAGTGAACGGATAATCCGCCACCTTGGGCTTGGCGGCGGAGATCGCCCGGATCAGGGTGCTCTTGCCGGCATTGGGCATGCCCAGCAGCCCCACGTCCGCCAGCACCTTGAGCTCCAGCCGCAGGCGGCGCACCTCGCCGGGGGTGCCGTTGGTGGTCTTGCGCGGCGCCTGGTTCACACTGCTCTTGAAGTGCACGTTGCCGAGACCGCCACGGCCGCCCTTGGCCACCATCACCGCCTCGCCGTCGCGGGTCAGATCCGCCAGCACCTCGTCGGTGTCCAGATCCACCACGGTGGTGCCCACCGGCACCTTCAGATAGATGTCGTCGGCGGATTTGCCGGTCATCTGCCGGCCCTTGCCGGGCTCGCCGTTGCGCGCCTTGTAGCTGCGCTCGTAGCGGTAATCCACCAGGGTGTTCAGGTTGCTATCGGCCAACACGTACACGTGCCCGCCGGCGCCGCCATCGCCGCCGTCGGGGCCGCCGAACTCCACGTACTTTTCGCGCCGGAAACTCAGGCAGCCGTGGCCGCCGTTGCCGGCGCGGACATCAATGGTGGCTTCGTCGACGAATTGCATGGGGGCGACTCTTCAGAAACGGATGAATAGGTATTCTAGCGCGGCGGCCCATAAAAAAACCCCGCGGGCCGGGCCTCGCGGGGCTTTTTTGTGATCCCGGAGGGATCAGGCCACGGGCTCGATCACCACGTACTTGCGGCCCAGCGGGCCCTTGGTCTCGAACTTCACGCGACCGGCTTCGGTGGCGAAGATGGTGTGGTCCTTGCCCATGCCGGTGTTCACACCGGAATGGAAGCGGGTGCCACGCTGGCGGATGATGATCTCGCCGGCTTTGACTTCCTGACCGCCGAAGCGCTTCACGCCAAGGCGTTTACTTTCGGAGTCACGACCGTTACGAGTACTACCACCGGCTTTTTTATGTGCCATGTCTCAATCCTCTTGCTGCGTTGCGGATCAGCCCTGGATCCCGGTGATTTTCACCGCCGTGTACCACTGGCGATGGCCTTGCTGCTTGCGGGAGTGCTTGCGGCGACGGAACTTGACGATTTTCACCTTCTTGTGGCGGCCTTGCTCGACCACCTCGGCGGACACCTTGGCGCCGTCCAGCAGGGGCTGGCCCACCTTCACGTCGTCGCCGTCGGCAACCAGCAGCACCTGATCGAATTCCACGGTCTCGCCGGTGGCCACTTCGATCTTCTCCACGCGCAGGGTATCACCCTCTTCAACGCGGTACTGCTTGCCACCCGTCTTGATGACTGCGTACATCTTACTTGCTCCGGATAGATCCTCGCGGGCGGGCTCGCTGTGTTGGGCGAGAGCCGCTTTCGGTGCCCGTCGGATGATGAAAAACTGGGTCGCGAAGTGTACGCCAAGCCGGCGCCGCGCTCAAGCCCCTTTACCGCGGCTTCACGGCGGATGGCTTTTCTTGACTGACCGGGCCCCGCTGCTAGCATTGCCCGCTGTTCACGCCCCCTTTTTTGGATAGCGCTCCATGGATTTCAAGGCCATCAGTTCCGTCGTCGCGGACGACTTCGAGGCGGTGAATCGCTTCATCACCCATCACCTGGACACGGAAGTTCCGCTGATCCGCGAAGTGGGCGACTACATCGTCGATTCCGGCGGCAAACGGCTGCGCCCCCTGGTCGGCCTGCTCAGCGCCCGGGCGTCCGGCTATACCGGCGGACAGCACGTGGACGTGGCGGCGGTGATCGAATTTTTGCATACCGCCACCCTGCTGCACGACGACGTGGTGGACGAATCCAGCCTGCGCCGGGGGCGGCCCACGGTGAACGCGGTCTGGGGCAACTCCGCCAGCGTGCTGGTCGGCGACTTCCTGATCTCCCGCGCGCTGCAATTGATGGTGGCCCTGGAGGACCAGCGCCTGCTGGAGATCCTCTCGCAGAGCACCAATACCATCTCCGAGGGGGAGGTGCTGCAGCTCATCAACACCCGCGACCCGGACACCACCGAGGACAGCTACATGCGGGTGATCCACCATAAGACCGCCAAGATGTTCGAGGCGGCGGCGGAGACCGGCGCGGTACTCGGCGCCCGCACCGAGCCGGACCGCTGCGCGGATTTCGCCACCTTCGGTCTGCACCTGGGCATCGCCTTCCAGCTGATCGATGACGTACTGGACTACCAGGGCGACGTGAGTGCCCTGGGCAAGAACGTGGGCGACGACCTGGCCGAGGGCAAACCCACCCTGCCGCTGATCTACGCCATCCAGCACGGCGCGCCGCAGCACGCCGACCTGATCAAGAACGCCATTCGCACCGGCGGCCTGGATCACCTGCGCGAGATCGTCGAGATCGTGCACGATTGCGGCGGCCTGCGCTACACCATCGAGCGCGCCGGCGAGCACACCGCCCGCGCCCTGGAAGCACTGGCGCCGCTGCCCGGTTCGCGTTACAAGGAAGCACTGCAACGTTTGGCGGAGGAATCCCTGCGCCGCACCTATTGAGGCTCCTGTTCCACCACCTGTTATGGAGAATGGCATGAAACAGCTTCTCGTCCTGGTCGCCGCGGCGCTGCTGGTCACCGGCTGCGCGCTCAGCCCGCAGCAGATCCAGATCGAACCCAAACCCAAGGTCACGCCGGCCAACTTCGGCCAGAACAGCCCGGTGCAGGTGATCGCGGTGGATTCGCGGTCGCAGAAGGCGTTCGGTTCCCGGGGCGGCGTCTACAAGGACACGGCGCTGGTGATGCCCGCCAACGACGTGCGCGAAGCGATCGAGGAAGCGGTGCGCGGCGGCCTGCAGAGCCTGGGCTACAACGCCTTCAACCCGGGCGGCGACGCCACCACCCTGGAAGTGCGCCTGGAGCAGCTGGACTACGTGCCGGAGGAAGGCTCGGTGGTCAACCGGGTCAATCTGGACCTGACCCTGCAGGCCGAGGCACGGCGTGGCGACACCACCCACACCGGCACCTACAAGAGCAGCACCCAGCACGATCTGCCCTTCACGCCCAACGTGGAACGCAACCAGGCCATGGTCAACGAAATCCTCAGCCGCTCCATCGAGCGCCTGCTGAACGACCGGGAAATGCTCGACTTCCTGGCCGGCGACGACTCTCCCCTGCCCTCCCCGTAAGCCGCCGGCTTCAGCGACTCAGGGGTTTTCCGGCTGCGCCGACACCGTCGGCGTATCCGGGTCCGCCCAGGTCACCGTGAACACCAGGGGCTGGCAGCACACGTGGCAGTCCTCCACGTATTCCTGATCGCCCTGGGACGGATCCACCAGCGCCTCGAAGTATTCCCAGCAGTGCGGACATTGCACCGACACCGGAATCAATTCCATCAATCGGGCCTCCTCACGGCGAATCCTGCGGCAGGCGGACTCGCGCCAGCCAATCCGGCTCGGTCTCCAGGGGCCGCGGCGTGCCCTGCCCCCAGACCGGGCCCGGCCAGCACTCATCCTCCTCGAAACGGGCGATCACGTGCACGTGCAACTGCGGCACCAGGTTGCCCAGCGCGCCCAGGTTGATCTTATCGGCGCCGGTGACCCGCTCCAGCTCCGCGGCCAGGTGATTGACCGTGGCCAGCAGCCGCGTCTGATCGGCGGCGGGCAGATGGTGCCACTCGCGCAGGCCATCCCGTTTGGGCACCACGATCAGCCAGGGGAAACGGGCGTCGCGCATCCAGCGCAGCCAGCACAGATCGGTTTCGCCCAGCGCGCCGGTGTCGGCGGCCAGACGGGGATGCAGAGAAGCCATAGATCGATCGTCCATCAGATATCCGCAAACACAGAGCCACCACACGGCTGGGCAAGACCGACGGCGTCCCGTAACATGATACGCAAAAATTAGCGCCAGCCCGGCGCCGGAGCGCCGCCGCCGGGCGCACACTACACGATAAAACACCCGACGAAAAAAGGAACGCCGGTCCGTGACCAGGGAGGGCATTTCACCTTACCAAGGGGGAAGGTCATGGAATGGGTAGCGGTCATCACCGCCGTGGCGGTACTGCAATGCGCGCTGTTCAGCTTCGTGGTGGGGCGGGCCCGGGTCAAATACCAGATCCGCGCCCCGGCCATCCACGGCCATGAGCTGTTCGAGCGTTGCCAGCGTGCCCACGGCAACACCGTGGAGCAACTGGTGCTGTTCCTGCCGGCGCTGTGGCTGTTCGGCTGGTACCTGGAGCCGCGCGCCGGCGCCGCCCTGGGCCTGCTGTTCGTGGTCGGGCGCCAGCTCTACTTCAACGCCTACCTGGAGCAACCGCGCCAGCGCGGGCGCGGCTTTCTGCTCGGTTTCCTGGCCACCCTGACCCTGTTGCTCGGCGGGCTGGGCGGGGCGGTGACGCAACTGATCCTGAGCTATCGCTGAGCCGGCTTCACCGGTAGTCCGAAGGGCTGCGACCGGTCCAGCGACGGAACGCCCGGGCGAAGTTGGAGGCGTCGGAATACCCCAGGGCCAGGGCAATCTCGTCCACCGAGCGGGGGCTCTGGGTCAGGTATTCCACCGCCAGCCCCTTGCGCAGGTCGTCCAGCAGAGTCTGATAGCTGGTGCCCAACTGCTGCAGCTTGCGCTTCAGGGTCCGCGACGACATGTGCAGCTCCGAGGCCACATCCTCGACGCCGGGAAAACCGCCGGAGCCGGCCAGCATGATGCGCCGCACCTGGCCCAGCAGCGCCGGCGGCGCCTTGATCTGTTCCATCTCCTGCTCGCACTGGGCGGCGGCCATCTGCGCCAGGCGCGGGTCGGCGAAACGCAGCCGGCGCTGCAGACGCTCCAGCGGGAAGCGCATCTGGCTATTGGCGCAGTCGAAGAACACCGGCACCGGAATCAGTCCGCGCAGCCGGGAGAAGTAAGCCGGCTCCGGGTAGGAAAAGCGCAGCTCGCCCAGGATCTCCACATCGGGGATCAGTTGCATGGCCATGAAGTGAAAGCTGGAAAACAGGCTTTCCACCACCAGCGGCGCCAGATCCCCCAACGCCAGCATTTCATTGACCTGCAGCACCGCCCAGTCGCCCTCGGTGAAGCTTTCCAATTGAATAATGGTGCTGCGCGTGCGGAAAAACTTCACCGCCAGCTCGATGGCATCGCCCAGGGTATCGCTGCTCATGGCCGCGTAACCCAGAAAGCCGTGGGAGGAGAGCGTCATGGAGGCGCCCAGCTCCCAGCCCATCCAGGGCTCTTCGGTAAGAGCCAGGGCGCGGCGCGCGAAGCGGTCGAACACGGCGGCGGTGAGGCGCGCCTTGGGGTCCCGCCAGCATCCGGTCTCGATGGGCAACCCGGCCAGCGCCCGTTCCTCGCTGACGCCCCGCTTTTCAAGAAACTCCAGCATCAACGCCAGATATTCGGCGGAGATGGTGTAGTCCTCCGCACTCATTTTGAGAATCGTCATACTTATTGTCCCATGGCCCAAAATGACCAGCCCGGCGTCACCTTACCCATACCTCTCCCATCAAGGCAAGGGCCGCAGCGCCCTACCCTGACCGCCACCGGCCAGCGTCCCCAGGCGACGCGGCGGGCACCGGGGTGACGCTGCGGGTCACATCCTGCCGAGGCACGCCCCGGCGCATCGCCACACCCCGGAGAATCCCAAGCAAGCCCTTGATGCAAAAGCACTTTTACCGCCGCACCGGGGTGGCACGATTATCGCTTGATGGACTGTCGCCAGGGCGACGCAGCGCCGGCGGGGGATCGGACATGAGCAGAATCATCAGAATGGAACAGCGGTGTCCGGAAGCGGCACTGGACAATCTCAACAGGCTCACCGGGCTGGATTTTCAGAGCTGGCCCGAATCCCTGCTGGAGATCGGAGAGGACGTGGTCGCCGACAATCTGGAGGCCCCGTCCGAGCGCGAGGGGGGAACGGCGCCGGAACCGGCGGCCGGCTACGGCCGTTAGTCAGGCGCCGGACAAGGGCGGGCCCACGGGGGGAAGGCCGGGTCCGCCCCGCGGCCGGTGGCCGCGAAGGCGGCGGTCAATAGTTGGAAATCAGCTTGTCCTGGGGACGCAGGGCGGTGCCCCGACGTTGCATGTACAGTTCCTCGATCACATAGCGCGTGCCCGGGTCCGACAGCCGCAGGGACAACTGGACCTGTTCCACGCTGTCCGTGAAACGCAACCGCACCAGCCCGGACAGCAGCGCGCTGCCGTCACCGCTGACCTCGGCGGCGTCCACCAGCACCGCATGATGGTTACTGGTATCCAGGTAGCGAACCACCAATTGCAGCGTGCCCGGCTGGCCGGACACCCGGGCCCAGGCGGCCACGTTGAACTCCGCGTCCCATTGGCGGGCACGGGCGGGGCGTTCGCTCGCCCAGATGCGGTCAGGCACCTTGGCGATCACCTTTTCGATCATAAAGACGTCTCGATCCGGAACTTGGTATTGAATGGCGGCGGCGCGGGGCGCCCGGGGCGCCGTGGAGGGCCCGCGGCCTCACCTTAAGGGAGTGTAAGGCCCGGCCCCCGGTTCCCGCCACGTCCGACTTGGCGGCGGACCTGAGCGGCTTGTCACAGCCTGCGGAGAATGACTGTGTAGGATTGTTGGACAACAGCGATCCGGCCACCCTCGCACGGTCATTATTATGCCCGCCATCGAAGCGACGGATGTGAAGGAGGTTACCGCATGTCTGATTCAACCTTTTTGAACCGTGCCCGCCAATGGGGCGACAAACTGTACCTGGCCGGCCTGGGCGCCTACAGCAAAGCCGGCGAGAACTCGGAAGCGCTGTACGCCCGCTGGGTGGAAGCCGGTGGTGACGCCTATGGCGAGCAGGCCGAGGGCAAATCCCGGCTGCTGCTGGCCGGTCGCGGCCTGGTGGAAGATACCCGCGCCCTGCTCAGCGAGGCGCCGCAAAAACGCCACGCGCTGTACGAAGAGTGCCTCGAGACCGGCAAACAGGTCCGTGGTGAGCGCGCGGAACACAGCAATGAATTCGTACTGGCCGGCGCCGGCGCGGTGGCGTCCGTGCGCGAGCGCGGCCGCCGCCTGTTCGACGACTGGGTCAGCACCGGTGAACAACTGAGTGCCGGCAAGCAGCAGGACGCCTGATTCCTGTTTTTCTGCCTGCTCTCCTTTGATGGGACCCTGATCGGGTCCCTTTTTTTATTCCCGCCACGGCGCTAGGCTGATCCGGCTTCCCATCGCCAGCGAGCACACCATGGCCAAACGCCGCGACCGGGCCGCCTCCACCGGCGGCCGATTCTGGAAACTGACGGGCATGACCACCTCCATCGCCACCCGCGTGGCGGGCCAGCAGGTGCGCGGCTGGTTCCAATCGGACCAGGACCGCCAGGCCAGCCGCGAGGAACTGATGCGCCACATCGGCCGGGAAGTGGCCGCCACCCTGGGGCAGATGAAAGGCGCGGTGATGAAAGTGGGGCAGATCGCTTCGCAAATGCAGGACGTGCTGCCCCGGGAAATCAGTGAGCAACTGGCGGTGCTGCAGAACGCCTCCGCGCCCATGCCCTTCCACGTGATCCGGCGGCAGCTGGAGAAGGAACTGGGCGGTCCGGTGGCGGAGCGCTTCGCGGACTTCCAGGAAACCCCGTTCGCCGCCGCCTCCATCGGCCAGGTGCACCGGGCCACCACCCTGGACGGCGAGCCGGTGGTGGTGAAGGTGCAGTACCCGGCGGTGAAGAGCTCCATCGACTCGGACATGAAGCACCTCAAGCGCATTCTCAAGCTGGGCAGCCTGCTGCGGGTGGACGAGCGCGCCCTGGACGCGGTGTTTCGGGAGATCCGCCAGCAACTGGACGAGGAACTGGATTACCACCGGGAGGCGGAGAATCTGCGCCTGTTCCGCGATTTCCACCGCCCGGATACCGACGTGGTGATCCCGACGGTGTTCGAGCAACTGTCCGGCGCCACCGTGCTGACCCTGAGTCTGGAAGAAGGCACGCCGCTGGACCGGGTCAACGACGACAATGGCTTCGACCAGGACCTGCGCAACCGGCTGGGGGAACGTCTGTTCGACCTGCTCGCCCGGCAGATCTTCCAGCTGCACGCCGTGCATTGCGACCCGCACCCGGGCAACTTTGCGTTCCGCACCGACGGCAGCATCGTGTTCTACGATTTCGGCGCCGTGAAGCGGCTGCCGGAGGAGGACGTGGCGTTGATGGCCACGCTCACCGACGCCGCCCTGCGGCGGGACTGGGCACGATTGGACCAGGCGCTGCTGGAGATCGGCGCCCGGCGCGCCGACACCCGGGTCGCCGACAGCTTCTACGACGCCTGGGTGCCGGTGCTGCTGCAGGGTGTCTCCGACACCCCCTACGACTTCGCCGCCGCCCGGGTCCACCAGGAGGTGGTGAAGAAAGCCCGGGCCACGCCCTGGGAAGACATGCTCAAGTTCCAGCCCAGCTCCAGAACGCTGCTGGTGCAGCGCGTGGTGGGTGGCCATTACTGGACCCTGAAGAACCTGGGCGTGGCCAGCGCCCTGCGGCCACGGCTACGGCGCATCCTCGAAGAACGGGCGGCCTGAGCGCTCTAACGTAAAGCCCCAATGTAAAGCCCCAACGAAAAGCGCCGGCGAAAACGCCGGCGCGGTCGGTGAGTCAAACGGGCCCCGCAATCAGAAGGCGGACCGCAGGCCCACGCTGATGCCGGAAATCTCCTCGTCGTCTTGATCGTAATAGCGCATGTATTCCAGGTTGGCGCCGAAGGTATCGGTGAGATTGAAATCCAGGCCGGCGCCGTAGGATTCGCCCTCGTAGTGCTCATCCTCATTGACCGAATAATCAATGCCGGCCACGGTACCCTGGGCTTTGACGGTGCCTTTCATCTTGCTGTAGCCGCCGACCACATAGGGATGAACCGTTTCGGAGAGCGGCGCGGAAAGCTTCAGATAGGCGCCGTACATATGGTCCAGATCGAAATCGAGAATGCCCTTGGAGTCATCGCTGACCCCCATGCCGCCCCGGGCTTCCACGCCGAGGTAGTCGTTGAACTCGAAGCCGGCACGAACCACCGCGGTATCCAGTTTCAGAGTATCGGTGTCGTATTCGTCGTTATCGTACTGCACCTGGGTATAGTTGGCGCCGATGTACGGCCCCGCCGCGAAGGCACCTCCGGCGACCAGCGAACAGGACAACACCATCACCTTGCCGAGAATTCTGACCTTCATTTGCGTCTCCTTTGCTTGAGCGGTCAGGGAGATTTGACCGGAAGGGCTTGGCGTTGCTCCGCAAGGCCCGTTAAATACGGTAAAAGGAGCGTGACAAGAATCACATTAGTACTGCGCCAGGGGGGAAGGGACCATGGGCCGGCTACTTGCAAGACTCGCCCTGGTCGCATTGGCCTGGGCGCTGAGTGCTCCGGGCACCGCTCTCACACTGGACGGCGGGCACGACCACTACGACGCGGCGCCTTCACTGCGCTGGCTGGACGCCCGCGAGGACCGGCTCGACCCGGAGCGGGCCCTGGCCCTGCTCCGTGACGGCGGCGGGCAGCGGCTCTCCAACCCCTACCCGACGCTGGGTTTCCGGGACGGCGACCAGTGGTTCCTGTTGCCGCTCACCAACGGCGCCGACGGCGACCTGTGGTATCTGCACGCCGCCCGGCCCCATCTGGACCGGCTGGACCTGTACCTGTTCGATCAGCAGGGGCGCCGGCTGGCCCACTGGCGCGCCGGGGACCGGGTGCCCTTCGAGCAACGCCCCCTGGCCCACCATCAGCTGATCTTTCCGCTGGTGCTGCCCCCCGGCGAGCCGCGTCTGCTGCTGTTCCGGGCGCACGGGGACAACGTCATCGATTTCCCCCTGTCGCTGCGCACCCCGGACAACTTCAACCTGTTCGACGGACGCTGGAACTTCTTCAATGGCTTCTATTTCGGCGCCATGGTCATCATGTGCCTGTTCAACCTGCTGATCTTCCTGTCCATCCGCGAACCCAGTTACCTCTGGTACGTGCTTTATCTCGGCATCTTCGGCCTCAATCTGTTTGCCCGGGAGGGACTGGGATTCCGCTGGCTGTGGCCCGGCGCCCCGGAGTGGAACCACCTTTGCCTGGCGGTCCTGAACCTGCTGACCCTGGCGGCGGCGATCCTGTTTTCCTGTTCGTTTCTGGAACTGCGCCAGCGGGCGCCGGCGCTGAATCGGGGGCTGACCCTGATCGCCGTGGCCCTGGCGCTGGTGGCACCGCTGGCGATGCTCAATTTCCATTTTTTCATCCAGTTTTCCTCCGCCATCGTGTTCCCCTGGCCCTTTATCGCCACCGGCCTGGCGCTGTGGCAGATCCGGCGGGGCTACCGGCCCGCCCTGTTTTTCCTGATCGCGTTCGCGGCGGTGGCGGTGACCTCCACCGTCTACATCCTGAAAACCTTCAGCCTGATTCCCGGCCACTGGATGATCGAGAACGCGCTGCAGCTGGGCACCTTCGCCGAGGCACTGCTGCTCTCCCTCGCCCTCGCCCACCGCATGACCACGCTCAAGAGCGACAATGAGCGCATCCAGCGGGAAGCCAACGAGGCCCTGGAACGGCGCGTGGAGGAACGCACCCGCGAGCTGAACGCGGCACTCAGCGCCCGGGGAGAATTCCTGGCGGTGATCAGCCACGAGATCCGCACGCCCCTGAACAGCATCATCGGCACCGTCGATATGCTGCGTGACTCGCCGCTGGACGACAGCCAGCGGCGCCATCTCCATGTCATCGAGCAGTCCGGCGCCACGCTGATCAATCTGATCGACGATGTCCTCGACTATTCCCGCCTGGACGCCGGCAAAATGCCCATCGAGCAAACGCCGTTCGATCTGCCCGGCCTGCTTCAGGAATGCACCGCCCCGTTCCAGCAGACCGCCCGTCGGCGCGCCACCGAGCTGCGCCTCAGCCTGGACCCGTCGCTGGGTGGCTATTGCGTGGGCGATCCGGTCCGCTTGCGGCAGATCCTGGTCAACCTGATCGGCAACGCGGTGAAGTTCACCGACGACGGCGCCATCGACGTGAGCGCGCGGCGCGAGGACGCCAACCGGGACTATGTGCTGTTTGAAGTGAGCGACACCGGCATCGGCATCGCCACCGATCAGTTGCCCAAGCTGTTTACCTTTTTCCAGCAGGCCGGCCAGGGCGGCCGGCGCCGTCACGACGATGGCGGCAGCGGGCTGGGGCTGGCCATCTGTCGCCAGCTGGCGGAGATCATGGGCGGCGAAATCGGCGTCACCAGCGCGGAACACCAGGGTTCGCTGTTCTGGTTCCGCCTGCCGCTGCCGGCGGCGGCGGCGGACGAGCGCGCGGCGGCGCCGGCGCCCCTGGAAACCGGACCCGGTGCCCGGCTGCTGATCGTCGACGACAACCACGTCAATCTGCTGGTGGCGGAGGGTCTGTGCCGCAAACTCGGGCACGACTGCGAGACCGCGGAAAGCGGCGCCGAGGCGCTGGCCACCCTGCTGGCCCGACCGGACGGTTTCGATCTGGTGTTGATGGATTGCGAGATGCCGGATCCGGACGGGTTCGAGACGACCCGCGCCATCCACCGACTGCAACGGGAGGGGCGCCTGCCGGTGATTCCGGTGATCGCCCTGACCGCCCATGCGGTGCCGGAAAAAATCGCCGCCTGCCACGACGCCGGCATGATCGGTCATATCGCCAAGCCAGTGAACCTGCAGCGCCTCAATCAGGCACTGAGCGCCGCGCTGCGCGGCATCGTGGCTAGCCGTTCAGATTCCGCAGCAGCTCGTCGGTGAAGCGGCGCAGGTCATTGAGCGAACCGCAGCGCCGGGCGGCGCGGCAGTACGGTAGATAGCGGGCCATGATGGCATCGCCGCTGTTCCAGCGGGACGGCGGTTCCGGGTTGAGCCAGAACACCTGCCGGGCGCGGCGGGCGATGTCCGCCAGATGCCGTTCGCCGGCGGGCAGATCGTTGTTGCGGGCGTCGCCGAGGATGATCAGCGTGGTCTGTTGGTCGATCTCGCCCCGGCAGGTGGCCTCCAGCTCCTTGAACATGGTGCCGTAGTCGGTGCCGCTGCCGGACACCCGATCCAGAATGCGCCCCACCGCCACATCCGGCGCATAGCGCGCGAAATCGTCGGTGACCTCGTCGAAGCGGGCGGCGAACGCGAAGCTGCGCACCCTGGGCAGTACATCGGTCATGGCGTAGAGAAACTGAAGCAGAAAGCGGGCCGCGTCGCGCACCGAACTGGACACATCGCAGACCACCAGCACCTTGGCCCGGGTGCGCCGCCGCTGGCGCCAGTGCAGCTGCACCGGCACGGCGTTGTAGCGCAGGCTGGCGGCCAGGGTGCGACGGGCGTCCAGGGCGCCGCGCCGGGCTTTCTTCTGGCGGCGCTGGTGGGAACGGGCCAGTCGCCGCGCCATGCGCCGCACCAGTATCTGCACCTGTTGGAATTCCCGCAGTTCGCGGAACGGCGCCGCCTGCATACTGTGCTCGCGGAGCGCGCGGCCATGGGCACGGCCGTGCAGATCGTACTGACGGCGAACATGGGCCATGGCCCGCTCGCGCACCCGGCCGCGCCAGTCGCGCAGCGCCTCGGCGCGCTCCCCGTCACCGGGGCGGGCGGAGGCGTCCAGGCGCAGAATCTCGTCGTCCACCGCGCCCATGCCCATGTTCATCAGCAGACGGCGGGCGAACAGCCCCTGCTGGGTGATCACCTGCATGGCGGTGAAGTCGATCTCCGCGGCGGCCTGGGCCAGGGTCTGCTCCAGCCGGGTCTCGCTTTGCGCGGCCAGCTCCGCCGCCGGCGCTGACAGCCCCTCCGCGTCCGGCGGGGTGGGCGTGGCGGTCTCGCCGGCGTCGCCCGCCGGGCCATCCTCACCCTCGTCCCGTTCCTGATCCTCGAAGCGGAAGAAGGTCTCGAAGCAGCGCTCGAAGTCCGGCCGTTCCGCCTCGCTTTTCACCAGTGTCAGCGCCAGGGTCTCGCGGAAGCGGTCCCGGTCGCCGTAGCCCACCAGGGCGGCGGCGCGGAACGCCTCTTCCGCCTCCACCGGGGAAATGCGCACCCCGGCGCCCCTCAGGGCACGCACGAACTCATGCAGGCGCCGGCCGGCCATGGTTCAGCGGGCGCGCCGGGCGCGGAACCAGTGAGGCAGCAGCTCGCGGGCCAGCTCCGCGTCCTGCTCGTTCTTGAGCACCAGCGTCAGGGTCTGTTCCACCAGCTCCGGCTCCAGGCTGTCGGCGTGCAGCAGCACCAGGGCCCGGGCCCAGTCCAGGGTTTCCGACACCGCCGGCAGTTTCTTCATGTCCTGCTCGCGCAGATGCTGGATGAAGTCCACCAGTTGATCGCGCAGCTGGTCGTCCAGCTCCGGCACCCGCTCCGCCAGAATGCGGCGCTCCAGCGCCGCGTCCGGATAGGGGATGTACAGATGCAGGCAACGGCGCTTGAGGGCGTCCGACAGCTCGCGCTGGTCGTTGCTGGTCAGGAACACCAGCGGCTGGTGGCGGGCGCGTACCGTGCCCAGCTCGGGGATCGAGATCTGGAAGTCGGACAGCAGCTCCAGCAGAAACGCCTCGAACTCCTGGTCGGCCTTGTCGATCTCGTCGATCAGCAGCACCACCGGCTCGTCGGCGCGCAGCGCCCGCAGCAGCGGCCGGGGCTCCAGGAAGGTGTCGCTGTAGAACGCCTCACCCAGATCGCCGAGCCGGCGCATGCTCTCTTCCAGGCTGTCGGTGTCCGCCAGGGTGCCACTGAGCTTGTCGCGCAGCAGCTGGGTGTAGAGCAGCTGCTTACCGTACTTCCACTCGTACAGGGCACGGCTTTCGTCCAGGCCCTCGTAGCACTGCAGCCGGATCAGCGGCGCCTCCAGAAAGGCGGCGGCGGCCTTGGCCAGCTCGGTCTTGCCGACCCCCGGCGGGCCCTCCACCAGCACCGGTTTGTGCAGCTGGGCGGCCAGGTACACCGCCAGGGCGGTGCGCGCGTCGCAGATGTAGCCCTGACGGGCGAAGCTCCGCGTCACGTCGTCGACGGAATCGATGCGTGTCTTCATGGCAGGAACCTGTTCAGAGCGGGGTTCAGTGCAGGACGGTGCCGTCCGCCAGGGCGGAGGGTGCCGGGCCGGCGGGCGGCTCCTCGCCATCCTCGGTGACGTCGAAGCGCAGTGAATGCACCTCGCCGTCGATCATGTCCGGGATACGATCGAGAAAGTCGTCCAGGTGCTCGGAATCGAAGTGGCGCTCCAGGGCGTCCAGGTCGGTCCATTGCTGCCACAGCATGATCACCCGCGGGGCGTCCGCCTTCACATAGACTTCGTAAGACAGGCAGCCCTGCTCGTCCCGTGCCTGCTGCGCCAGTTCCTGCGCCAGGGCCACGGCGCTCTCTCGCAAATTGTCGCGAACCGGAATCAAACCTTTGACAATGACCATACTGCTCGGAAGGGTAAAAAGTGAACCCGGCAGTATAGCACGGATCGGCCCTTCTGGCGCCGCTCACAGGGTGGATCGGAAGGCCACGGAGTCGCCCAGGGGCGCCCGCCCGACCCGGGTGCGGTTGGCGGCCACCGCCTCGTCCTCGTAGCCGAAGCTGATGCCCACCAGGATCGCCGTGGAGTCCGGCTCGCCGAAGACCTCACGCACGTCGTTGGGGTAATAGCGCATGCTGCCCTGGGCGCAGCTGCCGATACCATGGGCGGTGAGGGTCAGCATCAGCGACTGGATGTACATGCCCACGTCCAGCGCCACGGTGGGTCCGAAGCTGCGCTCCATGCCGATGAACACCACATGGGGCGCGTCGAACAGCTCGAAGTTGCGCAGTTGCGCGCGCAGCCGGCCGGGCCGGTCGTCCCGGGCGATCCCCATGTTGTTGTAGAGCTCCACCGCGCAGTCCACCTGCCGCTGGCGGTAGATGCCCTCGAACTTGCCCGCGTTGGGCTCGAAATCCGGATCCATGGGCACCCCGGCGGAGACCTTGTCGACCATGCGGCGGCGCAGCTCGTCGCGCACCTCGCCGGAGGCCACGAACACTTTCCAGGGCTGGATGTTGCAGTTGGAGGGCGCCAGCTGGGCCAGCTCGAACACCTCGCGCAGCACCGCCTCGGGCACCGGCTTGTCGAGAAAGCCACGGACCGAGCGGCGGCGGCGCAGGGCGTCCGCCAGGGAAACGGTTTCCGGATTCATGAGCGTCCTTCTTGTTCTGGGAAAATGGAACCGGATTCCATCCTAGCGCTTTGCCGGGAAACTACAACCGGCCCGTCGCCCGGGCCCTGGCCCTTTGCGCCCCGAGGGGGCATCATCAAAGCGAGTCTGGACCGCAGCCCGAGCGCCGCCAGGGAAGTCGTCATAAAAAGGGGGATTGCCATGAACTATTTCGTCACCGGTGCCACCGGTTTTATCGGCCGCTTTCTGGTCGCCCGCCTGCTCAAGCGGGACAACGCCCGGGTGTTCGCCCTGGTACGCCCCGGCTCGGAATACAAGCTGGACGCCATGCGCCGGCGGCTGTGCGTGGAAGAGAGCCGTTTGGTGCCGATCAGCGGCGATCTGACCAAGAAGCTGCTGGGCGTCAACAAGCGCGACCAGGATGACCTGGTCGGCCAGATCGACCACTTTTTCCATCTCGCCGCCATCTACGATTTGAACGCGGACGAGAACAGCCAGCGCTACATCAACATCGAAGGCACCCGGCAGACCCTGAAGCTGGCCGAGAAGCTGGACGCCAAATGCTTCCACCATATGTCCTCGGTGGCCGCCGGCGGCCTCTACGACGGCACCTTCACCGAGGACATGTTCGAGCAGGCGGAGGGCCTGGACGATCCCTATCTGCTGACCAAACACGAGGCCGAGGCCCTGGTGCGCCAGGAGAGCCGCATCCCTTGGCGCATCTATCGGCCATCACTGGTGGTGGGCCACTCCCAGACCGGCGAGATGGACAAGATCGACGGCCCCTATTACTTCTTCAAGCTGATCCAGAAGATCAAGGATTTCCTGCCCAACTGGATTCCGCTGGTGGGCCTGGACAGCGGCCACTTCAATATCGTGCCGGTGGACTTCGTGGCCGACGCGCTGGACCACATCGCCCACCGCAAGGAAGGCAACGGCCAGTGCTTTCACCTGACCGCCGACCGCAGCTACAACTTCGGCGAGGTGATGGACATCATCGCCAGCGCCGCCCAGGCGCCGCGCATGCCGGTGCGGCTGGACGGCAAGATGTTCAACGCGGTGCCCGGCTTCGTGCGCAAGGGCGTGAGCGCCCTGACGCCGCGTATGCTGATCAATCAGGCCCTGGAAAACCTGGATATCCCGCCGTCGGTGATCAAGTTCCTGGCGTTTCCCACCGAGTACGACAACCACCGCGCCCGGGCCGCCCTGGAGGGCAGCGGCATCGAGGTGCCGGAGCTGGAAAGCTATATTCAGCAACTGTGGGATTTCTGGGAGAACCATCTGGATCCGGATCGCGACAGCCGCGAGGACGAGCTGCAGCCGCTGCCGTCCCTGCCGGAACGGGTGGAGGACAAGATCGTTCTGGTCACCGGCGCCACCTCCGGCATCGGCAAGGCCAGCGCCCTGAAACTGGCCCGCGCCGGCGCCACCGTCCTGGTGGTGGCGCGTACCCCGGAGAAGCTGGAAGAGACCCTGCACGAGATCAAGCAGCTGGGCGGCACCGCCCGCGCCTATCGCTGCGACGTGTCGAACACCGACTCGGTGGACGAACTGGTGGAGAAGGTGCTGGCCGATTACGGCCGGGTGGACATTCTGGTCAACAACGCCGGGCACTCGATCCGCCGCTCGGTGGTGCACTCGTTCTATCGGTTCCACGACTTCGAGCGCACCATGCAGCTGAACTACTTCGGCGCCCTGCGACTGATCATGAAATTGCTGCCGGGGATGATCGAGCGCGGCTTCGGCCATGTGATCAACATTTCCAGCATCGGCGTGCTCACCAACGCACCGCGTTTTTCCGCCTACGTGGCCTCCAAGGCGGCGCTGGATTCCTTCACCCGCTGCGCCGCCAGTGAACTGGCCCACCAGGGCATCCACTTCACCACCATCAACATGCCGCTGGTGCGCACGCCGATGATCGCGCCCACCAAGCTCTACAACCATGTGCCCACCATCAGCCCCAACCAGGCCGCGGACATGATCTGCGACGCCATCGTGCGGCGCCCCAAGCGGATCGCCACCAGCCTGGGCGTGCTCGGTCAGGTGATGCATTTCATCACCCCCAAGGTCACCGAGACGATCATGAACACGGGCTACAAGATTTTCTCGGACTCCGCCGCCGCCATGGGCCGCAAGGAAGCCACGCCGAAGAAGATCAGCCGCGAGCAGGCCGCCTTCTCCCGGCTGTTCAAGGGCATCCACTGGTAGAAAATCGGACACGGGTAGAAATCGAGGACAAAAAAGGTTCATCGCCGTTTAGCGGGAAGTCTCGCTCCAGCCGGGGCGCGACTCAGGGCGCGACGCCCTTCCGGGAACGCCGTGAACCCGTCCCTGGGGGCTCCCTTTCGAACGTCCTGTTCTCAAGGGTCCCGGAAGGGCGTCACGCCCTGAGCCGCTGAGCAGTGATCCTTGGCGCCACGGTCGCTTCAGGCGTTTGGCGGAGCGACAATCGGCCCCTGCCGGCTCAACGATGGGCTCTACGGAGCCGCCCCCTCCACCCCCACGGTTCATCGTTTTTGGAACCCGGAACGGTTCCGCTACCTCGAAGCGGAGCTGTGTGGGGGCCTTCCGGGACCCTGTCAAACAGGACGTTTGACAGGGAGCCTACAGGGACGTACTCGCGGCGTTCCCGGAAGGCCCCCACACAGATCCGCGTCCCGGATAGATGCCTCCCGCTTCGATTTCCCGTCAAAGTGCGATGAACCAAAAAAAAGGCCCCGCCAGGCGGGGCCGATAATCCGGTGTTTTTCCGGAAGCATACGCAGCGGGGCGTTGCCGCCCCACACGCATCATGCCCCGGTCGGGGCCGCCGGCTCTTGATCCAGGTCAGCCCTTGTCGCTCCTTTTGTCCGAAGCGTCGTTCCGCTCCAGCTTCTCATGCAGAAAATTGAGCAATTCCCGGTTCACTTCCACCGCCTGTTCCATTTGGATCCAGTGCCCGCAGCGATCGATCATCACCGTGGTCAGGTCGGGCACGTAGTCCGGCATGCGCGCCAGCGCCTTCTGGCTGAACAACACCACCGGATCCTGCATGCCGCCCAGAAACAGGGCCGGCGCCAGGATCGTCCAGTTGTCGTCGTCCCGGCTTTCCGCCCAGGAGGAATCCATGGCCCGGTACCAGTTGAGCGCGCCGGTGAAACCGGTCTTGCGGAAGCGGGCCACGTAATAGGCCAGGTCCTCGTCGCGCATCCAGCGCGGCGGCGTGGGCGGCGGCCGCATGGCGGTCAGCACGCGGGTATCGTCCGGCGCCACCCGGAAGTCGTCGATGCCATCCGCGGAAAGACTGTGGAACATGCGCCGCAGGCTGTCTTCCACATCGGCCTCCAGTTCCTGCTCGGGCAGCTCCGGCTGCTGGAAATAGAGCATGTAGAAGAAATGATCGCCGAACAGTTCACGCATGGATTCGGTGGGCGGCTTGGGCGCCGGCCCGCCATAGGGCACGGACAGACCGACCACGGCGGCGACCCGGTCCGGATGGCGGCGCGCCACCTGCCAGGCCAGCATGCAGCCCCAATCATGGCCGAGCAGCACGGCGCGGGGCGCTTCCAGGGCGTCCATCAGGGCGATCACATCCGCCACCAGCCGCGATTGCCGGTAGGCGTCCACCTCCTTCGGGCCGCCGGTCTCCCCATAGCCACGCAGGTCTGGCGCCACCGCGTGGTAGCCGGACTGCGCCAGGGCCGGCAGTTGATAACGCCAGGACGCCCAGCATTCCGGGAAGCCGTGCAGGCAGAGCACCAGGGGCGCACCCGGCTCGCCCGCCTCGGCAACGAAAAAGTCCAATCCATTGGCGCGCACACGCCGTTCGCGAATAAAAGCCATGCTGTTATCGACCTTGTGGTGGTTTCCCCGGGGCCAGTCTGGCAATGTGACACTGCGCAATCCCCCTGACAAGAGAAGCCGTTACGGTAACCTCCGTGAACACACCCGCAGACAACGACACCCCCTCCGGCACGGATGCGAACCGGCCCGGCGGTGCGCTCCGGCGCCGCTTCGGCGCGCTGATCCGCCCCTATGTTCCGTCCTATTTTCCGGTGGCCTGGAAAATGGGGCTGTCGATTTCCGCCTTGATCCTGGTGGGCATGACCCTGCTGGGCGTGTTCCTGCTCAACGACCAGTTGCAACGGATGCGCCAGCAGGCCGACAGCTTCGGTGCCGCCATCGCCGCCCAACTGGCCCACACCGCCCGCGAGCCGCTGCTCGCCGAGGACCGGTTTCTGCTCAAGGTGCACATCAACAACCTGGTGCGCAGCGACAGCATTCATGGCGCCGCCCTGTTCGACCGTGACAACACGCCCATCGATCAGGCCGGCGACCTGCCGCCCCGTGCCCTGCTCGCCGACGGCACCGTGCAGCGCTGGCGCGACCAGGGCGAGGCCATGAGCACCTATTTCGCGCCGGTGACCGTGGAGCAAAGCCGGGTGGGCGCGGTGGCGGTGACCCTGTCGGACCGCTCCATCACCGCCGCCCAGCGGCAGGTGCGCGACACCATGATCACCGCCACCCTGGCCATGGGCCTGCTGGCGATCATCGCGTCCTTCCTGATCAGCCGGCGACTGGCCAAGCCGATTCACAACCTGCTGGCCGCCACCAGTGCCTTGCAGCAGGGCGATTTGAAATACCGTATTCAGGAACGCCGCAACGACGAGATCGGCCATCTGATCGAGGCCTATAACAGCATGGCCCACGATATGCTGGAGAAGGATCAGGTGGAGCGGGTGCTGCAGCGCTTCGTCAGTCCGTCGGTGGCGCGCACCATGATGGCCAACCTGGATCAGGTCACCCTGGGCGGCCGCGACGTGGAAGCCACGGTGGTGTTCGCCGATATCGTCGGCTTCACCCGCCTGTCGGAAAGCCTGGCGCCGGAAGCGGTGGCGGACATGCTGAACGTCTACTTCGGCGCCATCACCGCCGCCACCTCGTTCTACCGGGGCACCATCGACAAGTACATGGGCGATTGCGCGATGATCGTGTTCGGGGTGCCCGAAGAAGACTCCGAGCATCTTTTTCATGGCCTGTGCTGCGCGGTGATGATCCAGCGGCTGGTGAGCCGGCTCAACGAGTACCGGGCCCGGCGCGGCCAGACCACGGTCGAGTTCCGCATCGGCATGAACTCCGGCGCCATGCTGGCCGGTAACCTGGGCTCCCGGGACCGCATGCAGTACACGGTGGTGGGCGATGCCGTGAACCTGGCCTCGCGGCTGTCGAACATGGCCGGCGCCGGCGAGATCATCGCCGCCGCCGCGCTGACCGACGACCCCAACATCAGTTCGCGGGTACGGGCCACGGAATACGGGCGCATGCGCGTGCGCGGTCGCAGCGAACCGGTGCTGACCTCCCGGGTGGACGGTGTCCACGCCCTGTCGGAGACCTTGATGGAACAACGCATCGCCCGCTTTCTCGCCGAACACTACGTGGAGACCCCTGGTGCCACTTCCTGACCACCGCGCGGGCCTTACCGTTGCCCTGGGCACGGCGCTGCTGCTGACCGGTTGCGCCACCTTCAATCCCTTCCTGGCGCCGGAACAGCGGGTCGACGCGGCGCTGCGCGACCACCAGTACCAGCGCGCCCTGGCCATCATCGACCACACCGGCGAGCATCATCCGCAGCACGCTCTGCTGCGGGAGCAGCGCGAGGGCGTGCTGCAGGCAAGCCGCGAGTATCGGCTTGAGGCCCAGGCCCGGGCCGAGGCGCTGGCCGACCGGGAGCAATGGCGCCAGGCCTTCGATGCGCTGACGTCGATTCGCGACCAGGTGGTGGATACCACCGCCCTGGACGCTCTGCTGGCCAGACTCCAACTGCGCCATGATGCCCGCCTGCGCGACCTGCTCAACCAGGCCTACCTGGCCGAAGCCGGAGCGTTGCTGCGCACCGACTCCGTGGACGACGCGCTGGTGCCCTATCCCGACCGGCGCGCCCGGGACACCCGCCACTGGCGCGCGCAGCGCCGCGAGTTGCTCTATCACGGCTTGCTGGAGCAGGGCCAGGCCTACGCCGCGGACCGGCAATGGCAGCGGGCACTCTCCTCCCTGGAAACCGCGCGCCTTCTCTACCCGGACGCACCGGTGCCGGACAACCTGGAAAAAGCCCGGCGGGTGCTGCACAGCGCCCGGGATCAAGCGCGGGACGCCCGCGACCGGGCCCACCTCCAGGAAGCGGAACAGCGGGTGGATCGTTATCGGGAAAGCGGCGAGCTGGCGGACCTGCTGGCCGCGCGCACCTTTCTGCAACAACACCGCGACGACGATCAGCTGACCCCGCTGCGCCAACAGGTGGACGCCTGGGCACGGCAGCGCGTCGAGCGCACCCTGGAGCGCGGCGAAACACTGTATGTGAAGGGAGACTACCAGGGCGCCTACCGGCTCTGGCGAAGCGTGGCGCCCCTGGACCCGGACAATCCGGAGCTGCTCAAGAAGTTGGAACGGGGCGGCAAGGTACTCGAGAACCTGCGCTCCCTGGAACAGTAAGCGTGATGCTCAAAGCGCACCGGCGCCCTCGGGCGCCGGTGCGGTGGATCACTGTTCCTCGGGCCGGCTGGCCGCCGGCGCCTCTTGCTCCGGCAGCGCGCTGTCGGTGTCGGTGACCGGGCCGGACGTGGGCGGCGCGGCGGACTCCTCCACCGACTTGCTCTGCTCCGCCTCATAGGCCCGGCGATAGTCGTCGGACACCGGCGAACGGCCCTGGAACAGACGGTCCGCCCGGGTGGGCAGCGGGAACTTCACTTCGCGTACCAGATCGCCCTGCTCGTTGACCCGGAACTGCATGGCGGTGACGCCCATGTATTTCTCGCGGGTCATGTCCACCAGCCGGTCGTTGCTGGCCAGCACCGTGGGTTTGATGAACACCATCAGGTTGCGCTTGATGTGCTGCTTGCTGGTGGAGCGGAACAGCACACCCAGCAGCGGGATGTCGCCCAGCAGCGGCACCTTGCGCACGGTTTCCTGCACGTCGTCGTTGATCAGGCCACCCAGGGCGATGGTCTCGCCGTCGTCCGCCAGCACCGTGGTGGTCAGCTTGCGTTTGGTGGTGACGATGTCCACCGCCTCACCGATGGAATCCTTCACCGCCGAGGTTTCCTGCTCCAGTTCCAACCGCACGGTATCCAGGCCGGCCACATGGGGGGTGACCTTCAGGGTCAGGCCCACGTCCTCGCGCTGGATGGTGGTGAACGGGTTGGACACGCCGGAGCCGGTGCTGGAGGCCTGGCCGGTGACGAACGGCACGTTCTCACCGACGATGATCGAGGCTTCCTGGTTGTCCAGGGTCAGGATGCTGGGGGTGGACAGCAGGTTGGTGTTGGTGGTGGAGGCCAGCGCCTGAATCAGCGCGCCCCACTGGATATCGCCATCGGCGTCGGTTTCGCCGATGCCGGCGGTGATGCCGTCGCCCAGGGAAATGTTCGACGGGTCCTCGGTGATCACCGCCTGCAGCAGGGAGTTGATGCTGACGCCGTCGCCGCCAAAGTTGACCGCGCCGATGCCGTTGTTCAGATCACCGGCCACGTACTGGAAGCCCAGGGAGCTGGCTTTGTCGCCGGTGACCTCGACGATGGCGGCCTCGATCAGGATCTGGGCGCGGCGCACGTCGAGCTGACTGATCACCGACTGCAGTTCCTTCATCATTTCCGGCTCGGCGCGAATCACCAGCGCGTTCAGCGAGGTGTCGGCCTGAATGGAAACCCGGGCGTCGGCGTCGGAGACGGTGCGCGCCGCCGCGCCGCCCGCGCTGCCCTCGCCACCCTGGCGCACCGCGGAGGCGCCGGCGGCGAAGTTCTTCAGCAGCTCGGCCATCTGTTCCGAGTCACCGTGGCTGAGCCGCACCACCTGCACGCCGCCGGCGGCGCTGGAGGGGGTGTCCAGCTGGCGGATCAGCGGGATCAGGCGTGCCCGGGTACCCCGGTCGCCCTTGACGATCAGACGGTTGGTGCGTTCGTCGGCGATCACCGTGGCCCCGCCCTGCAGGCCACGGCGGCGGTTGTTGCCGCCGGCGGCGTCGGCCTTGGTCAATTCTTCCAGCAGCGCCACCATGTTGCCGGCGAACGCGTGTTCCAGCTGCACGATTTCCAGCTCGTCGCTTTCCGCGCTGTCCAGGCTGCCGATAATGGCCCGCATGCGCTGAATATTGTCGGCGTGGTCACTGATGATCAGGGCATTGGCGGAGCCCACCGCCGCCAGATGACCATATTGCGGCACCAGCGGTCGCAGCACCGGCACCAGTTCTTCCACCGGCGAATTGTCCACCGTGATCACCTGGGTGATCAGTTCCTCGCCGTCCACGCTGCCGGCGTTCTGGGTGAGCGGCAGGTTGCTCTGCTTGGCGGTGGTGTTGGTAACGATCTTGATCACGCCGTTGCCCGCCGGCACCGCCGCGTAACCGTGCACCTGCAGCACCGAGAGAAACAGCTCGTAGACCTCGCTGGCGGTGAGCGGCTGGTTGGAAATCACGGTGACGTCCCGGGCCCGTACCCGTGGATCCACCACGAAGTTCTTGCCGGTCATCTGCGCCACCTGGTTGATGAACGCCTGGATATCCGCGTTGCGGATATTCACCGTCCAGGTTTTGCCATCGCCGGTCGCCTCCACCGAGGCCTGTTCCTGGGCATGCACACTGAGCGTGAAGCTGAGTGCCACTACTGCGATTATTGTTTTCAGAGCCGACTTCATAGGCATCTCACGGTGGATAGTTCACGGTAAATTCCTGTTCGCCGCGCTGCACGACGATGACGGCCGACTGGCTCTCCATATACGACTGCAAAGCAGCCAGATCGCTTTCCTCGGAGCCCAGCGGATAGCCGTTCACCGACGCCACCACGTCCCCGGGCTGCAATCCCACCTGCTCGATCAGCTGCTTGGGGGCGCGGTCGCCGATCTTGTAACCTTCAGTGCCGCCGTCGCTGACCGGTTGCAGGCCCAGCTGACGGATCAGCGCGGTGCGCTGCTGAGCCAGATCGGTCTCCGGGCTGGGCGCCGGGCTGCGTGGCTCCGGTTCGGTCACCTGGGTGACGCCGCCGGCCAGGCCTTTCAATTCATTCAGACGGAGCGTCTCGAAACGCCCCTGGCGTTTGAGAATCACCCGGTCCGGATAGATTTCCTCGAGGGAGGCGTTGCCGGGGATGCCATCGCCGATGTGATACAGCTGGGCGTCGCCGCCCCGCTCGGCGATGATCGCCGACGATTTGCCGCGATCACGGGTTTGGAACAGGCCCAGCAACTCCAGGCTCAGCCGCGTCTCGGGGGCGTCCACTGGGCGCTGCTCGGCCTGGGGTTCGGCCTGATAGGCGCCGAACAGCCCCCAGCGCTGCACCTGGGACGAGGACAGCGCGGCGCTCTGCTGGGCGCCGCCATTGACGGCGACCCGGCGCAGATCCGAGCCGGACAACGCATCCTGCGGACCGTACCAAAGCAGCCAGATGGTCTGAGCGATCAAATAGGCGAGAACCACCACCAACAACAGCGCCAGCACCGCGCGTGCCACCCGCTCCCATCGTTGCCGGTTTCCCCTCCGGGCCCACTGAATCATAAAGTCCTTCAATCCCGCTTATCGTTATCCCGGCCCTGTTATTCCATCCGCGGCCGGGCGGGTGCCACGGCGCATTCTAGGCGCGCCAGTGTGACCCCCATATTATCCGACGAAACTCAGCCGGACTGCCCCAGAGTCAAGGGGCGGCTCATGCGAAACACCACGTCGGACGGGTCGCCGCCCTGACTGACCCCGAGCAGTTGGGGCCAGGCCCGGCGCACTTGCACGTTCAGTTTCTGATTATCCAGCCGTGCGTGCACCAATTGTTGTTGCCGCGGTCCGGTGACTTCCAGCTCCGGTGCTCCGTCGACCATGGCCAGGCGCCCGTCCAGGGGCGGCACCTCGGCGGCGCCATCGCGGCCCCAGGTCACGGTGCCGCCGCTGTACGTCAGCGTTCCTTTGGCATCGACCACGGCCTGTTCCGCGAGTTCCAGCGTCATCAAGGTCAGATTCACGGTGCCGTCGGCGTTGCCCTGCGGAACCTCGGCGCTGAACGGCGCCACCGGCACGGTGGCGCGCCACTGTTCCAGGCGCCAGTCGCCCCAGGCGGCACCCAGCCAGCCGTCGGCGCTGAGACCGTCGCTTACCATGGACAGTTGCAGGCCGGGCGTCAAACCGTGCCAGTCCAGTGTCCAGGCCAGATCCCCGTTACGGTTGCGCCAGCGCGCCCGCACCTGGCCATCCCACCAGGGGCCACGGGCCCCGGACAGTACCAGCGGGGCACCGCCGGGACGCAGAGCCGGCAGGCGATCCACCAGCACCGCCGCCGGCATCAAGGCCACCAGGCACACCAACAAACTGATGACGAACACCGCCCCCAGGGCTATCCAGCGCCGCATGACTTCCCCCGGAATTTAGAACGGAATATCGTCGTCGAAATCGTCCGCCGGGCCGCTGAACCCACCGCCTTGATTGGCCGGCGCCTTCTGCTGGCCACCCTGCTGACCACCGCCCTGGCCGGGGCTCTGGTCGTAGTAGTCGTTGCCCTGGTTGCCGTAACCGCCCTGGCCGCCACCCTGGTAGTCGCCGCCGCCGCCGGCGCCACCGCGACCGTCGAGCATCTGCATCTCGTTGGCGACGATTTCGGTGGTGTAGCGGTCCTGGCCGTCCTGACCCTGCCATTTGCGGGTACAGATGGAGCCTTCCACGTACACCTTGGAGCCCTTCTTCAAATACTCACCGGCGATCTCGCCCAGTTTGTTGAAGAACACCACCCGGTGCCATTCGGTGCGTTCCTGCATCTGGCCACTCTGACGATCCTTCCAGGTTTCGCTGGTGGCCAGGCGGATGTTGGTGACGGCCCCGCCGCTGGGCATGAACCGGGTTTCCGGATCGGCGCCCAGATTGCCGATCAAAATGACTTTATTGACGCCTCGTGCCATGGCTGTTCGCTCCCTACGTTCGGACGACCACCGGCGACGCGCCGGTGCGGTTATGTATGCAGACCGGATATTGTGCAGCTTTACGCGGCCCGGAGTAACCCCCGGTCAGGACGGCTCCCGCACCTCGCCGGCCAGGGCCTCCAGAGCCTGTTCATCGAGCTCGCTGTTATCGACCTTGAGCAGGGCCAGCCGCTGCTCGGCCACCACCACCGCCTCCAGCACGCCGGGGATGGCGCGCAGCCGGCTGGCCGCCTGGGTGGGGTCCTGCTGACGGCCCAGGTGCACCACCCGGTTATCCAGCTTGGGCAATTCGCCCATGCCCCACAGATACAGCAGCCAGACCACCGCCAGACCGGCGCAGCCCAGAAACACCGCCTCGGCCCCCACCCATTGATAGAGAGCGCCGCCCAACTGGCCGCCGATGAACACGCCCAGGAACTGGCTGGTGGAATAGACGCCCATGGCGGTGCCCCGGGTACCGGCCGGCGCCGCCCGCCCCACCAGGGACGGCAACAGGGCCTCCAGCAGGTTGAAGGCCATGAAATAGACGAACAGGGCCAGCACGAAGTGCCACAGGGTCTGCCCGGCCAGGGCCAGCAGCACCTCGGCGACGATCAGCAGGCACACCGCGGCGCGCTTCACCGGCAGGGCGCCACGCCGCTCGGCGGCGATGATCAGCGGCACCATGGCCAGAAAGCTGCTCACCAGCACCGCCAGATACAGCAGGCTGTGCTGGTCCAGGTCCAGCCCGAGGCGGTGCTTGAGCAACTGCGGCAGCACCACGAACGAGGCGGTCATGGTCAGGTGCAGCACCATGATGCCCAGATCCAGGCGGCGCAGATTGCGATCCCCCAGCACCCGGCGGAAACGCAGCCGGGCCGGCAGAGGCTCACTGGCGCGCACCTGGGGCGACGGCACCGAGAAGGCCACGCCCATGGCCAGGGTGCCCAGCACCACGGTAAGCCAGAACAGACCGCTCAGGCCCAGCCAATGGGCCAGCACCGGCCCCAGAATCAGCGCCAGGATAAAGGAAGCGCCCACCGACATGCCGATCAGGGCCATGGCGCGGGTGCGGTGGCGCTCGCTGACCACATCACCGATCAGCGCCATGATCACGCTGGCGATGGCGCCGGCGCCCTGCAGGGCACGACCCATAATCACCCCGTAAATGGTGTCGCTGAGCGCCGCCACCGCGCCGCCGGCGACGAACAGCAACAGGCCAGCCAGCAGCAACGGGCGGCGGCCGAAGCGGTCGGACAGCATGCCGAAGGGAATCTGCAGGATCGCCTGCATCAGGCCATAGGCGCCGATGGCGGTGCCGATCAACAGCGGTGTGGCGCCTTCCAGGCCGGTGCCGTAAACCGCGAAAACCGGAAGGATCATGAACAGCCCGAACATGCGCAGCGCGAAGATCGCCGCCAGGGAGCCGGTGGTGGTCAGTTCGGTGCGCCGCAGGGCGGCCCGGGAAGCGTCCGTCATGGTCGAGGGTCGGTGCTACGAGAAATGGGCGGGAAGTGTAGCAGATTCCAGGACGGCGGGGTGACGTGCAAATCGCTGTCGATAGTAAATTGAACCCCCGTGAAAGCGGTGATAAATTGATGACTTGATTCAGTTTTTCTTCTTAGCCCCCCGGGCTCTCCGGGTTGTGTCATGGACGAATGAATGAACAATCTGACTGCACAAAGAGTGTATGTAGTGGGTGGCCAGCACCTGCAGAATGCGCTGCTGACCGAATTTCTCGATAAAGCCTCGATCCCCGCCATGGCGGTGAAATCCGTGGATCAGGTGGACGAACACGACGTGGGCGGCGTGGAACAGAACCTGTTCCTGGTGGACTTTCACTCCGTGGACGTCAACCAGGTGATCACCCGCCTGATGGATGTGGACCGTCGCATCGAGAACGAAATCCTCATCGGCGTGTTCAATGTGGACCATGACGACGACCTGACCCGGCTGGCCGGGCTGCCCATGGTCAACGGCGGCTTCCAGCACGATTGCCCCCAGGATCTGCTGACCAAGGGCATCAAGGCCATGTTCAAGGGCGAGCTCTGGTTCCCGCGCAAGGTTTTGCAGCAATATCTGGTCAAAAGCCGGGCCTTCAACAAAACGTTCGCGCGTAACGAGGTCAATCTGACCGACCGGGAGATCGAGGTGCTCAAGGTGATGGCCACCGGCGCCAAGAATTCCGAGATCGCCAAGGTGCTCAACCTCAGCCCGCACACCATCAAGACCCACATTTACAACATTTTCAAAAAGATCAACGCCTCCAATCGCCTGCAAGCGGTGAACTGGGCCCAGGAAAACCTCTGATCACGGGCTGTCCGGCCCGCCGTCCGGTTCCCCCCGCCGGACGTTCCCGCAGCGTCGACCTTTCTTTTCCCCTTCACGATCTTTCGCCTATACTGCACTGTTCATTTTGACAGTAGCCGAGGGCTCGCCATCTCATGGATACCATTCTGGTTCGGGGCGCGCGCACCCATAACCTGAAAAACGTGGATCTCGACATCCCCCGCGACAAGCTGGTGGTGATCACCGGGCTGTCCGGGTCCGGCAAATCCTCCCTGGCGTTCGATACTTTGTACGCCGAGGGCCAGCGCCGTTATGTGGAGTCGCTGTCCACCTACGCCCGGCAGTTCCTGTCGATGATGGAAAAGCCCGATGTGGACCACATCGAGGGCCTCAGCCCGGCCATTTCCATCGAGCAGAAATCCACCAGCCACAACCCGCGTTCCACGGTGGGCACCATCACCGAGATTTACGACTATCTGCGGCTGCTGTTCGCGCGGGTGGGCGAGCCCCGCTGTCCCGAGCATGGCGCCCCGCTGGCGGCCCAGACCATCAGCCAGATGGTCGACCAGGTGCTGGCCATGGAGGAAGGCAGCAAGCTGATGCTGCTGGCGCCGGTGATCCGCGAGAAGAAAGGCGAGCATCTGAACCTGTTCGACGAGTTGCGCGCCCAGGGCTTTATCCGCGCCCGGGTGAACGGTCGCATCCACGATCTGGACGAGGCTCCCAGCCTGGACAAGAACAAGAAGCACACCATCGAAGTGGTGGTGGATCGCTTCAAGGTCCGTGGCGACCTGCAGAACCGCCTGGCGGAGTCCTTCGAAACCGCCCTGAATCTGGCCGACGACATCGCGGTGATCGCGCCCATGGACGGCGACGGCGAGGAAACCACCTTCTCCGCCAAGTTCGCCTGCCCCCATTGCGGCTACTCGATCCCGGAACTGGAGCCGCGCCTGTTCTCGTTCAACAACCCGGCCGGTGCCTGCCCCAGCTGTGACGGCCTGGGGGTGAAGCAGTTCTTCGACGAGGACAAGGTGATCACCAGCGACGAGCTGTCCCTGGCGGAGGGGGCGATCCGTGGCTGGGACCGGCGCAACGTCTACTACTTCCAGATGCTCAATGCGCTGGCGCAGAGCCTGGACTTCGACATGGACCAGCCGTTCAAAAAGCTGCCCAAGGCCACCCGCCGCAAGATTCTGTACGGCACCGGCAAGGACAACGTGGAGTTCCGCTACCTCAACGAGCGCGGCGACATCATCAAGCGCAACCACCCGTTCGAGGGGATCCTGCCCAATATGGAGCGCCGCTACCGGGACACCGAGTCCGAGGCGGTGCGCGAGGAGCTGGCCGGTTACCTGTCCACCTCCACCTGCCCCAGCTGCGATGGCTCCCGGCTGCGCGAGGCGGCCCGCCATGTCTATATCAATGAGACCACGCTCCCCGAGGTGGTGCGCCTGGCGGTGGGCAAGGCGTTCTCCCACTTCGACAACCTCAAGCTGAGCGGCAGCCGTGGCGAGATCGCCGAGAAGATCCTCAAGGAAATCCGCGACCGGCTGCAGTTCCTGGTCAACGTGGGCCTGGAATACCTGACCCTGGAGCGCAGCGCCGAAACCCTGTCCGGCGGCGAGGCCCAGCGCATCCGGCTGGCCAGCCAGATCGGCGCCGGCCTGGTCGGGGTGATGTACGTGCTCGACGAACCCTCCATCGGCCTGCACCAGCGCGACAATGAGCGACTGCTCAATACCCTGACCCGACTGCGCGATCTGGGCAATACCGTGCTGGTGGTGGAGCACGACGAGGACGCCATCCGCACCGCCGACTATGTGATCGACATCGGCCCCGGGGCCGGCGTCCACGGCGGCCGCGTGGTGGCCCAGGGCACCGCCAGGCAGGTGGCCGCCAACAAGGATTCGCTGACCGGCGACTACCTCTCCGGCCGCAAGCGCATCGCGGTGCCGGAGCGCCGCCACGGGAACGAGAAGGACCAGTGGCTGACCCTGTTCGGCGCCACCGGCAACAATCTCAAGGGCGACCCGCTGAACGTGCCACTGGGCCTGTTCACCTGTATTACCGGGGTGTCCGGATCCGGCAAGTCCACCCTGATCAACCACACCCTCTACCCGCTGGCCGCCACCAAGCTGAACAAGGCGTCCACCCTGAAAGCCGGCCCCCACGAAAAGCTGGAGGGGCTGGAGCACCTGGACAAGGTGGTGGACATCGACCAGAGCCCCATCGGTCGCACGCCGCGCTCCAACCCGGCCACCTACACCGGCATTTTCACACCGGTGCGGGAGCTGTTCGCCGGCACCCAGGAGGCGCGGGCGCGGGGCTACAAGCCGGGCCGCTTCAGCTTCAACGTCAAGGGCGGCCGCTGCGAGGCCTGCCAGGGCGACGGCGTGATCAAGGTGGAAATGCACTTTCTGCCGGACATCTACGTACCCTGCGAGGTCTGTGACGGCCGCCGCTACAACCGGGAGACCCTGGAAGTCACCTACAAGGGCAAGAACATCTACGAAGTCCTGGAGATGACCATCGAGGAGGCCCGCGAATTCTTCGACGCGGTGCCGGCGCTGCAGCGCCGCCTGCAGACCCTGCTCGATGTGGGGCTCAGCTACATCAAGCTGGGCCAGGCGGCCACCACCCTGTCCGGTGGCGAGGCCCAGCGGGTCAAACTGGCCCGGGAGCTGTCCCGGCGGGACACCGGCAGCACCTTGTACATTCTCGACGAGCCCACCACCGGCCTGCACTTCCAGGATATCCAGCTGCTGCTGGACGTGCTCAACCGGCTGCGGGACCACGGCAACACCATCGTGGTGATCGAGCACAATCTCGATGTGATCAAGACCGCCGACTGGCTCATCGACCTGGGCCCGGAGGGGGGCGACGGCGGCGGCCGCATCATCGCCGAGGGCACCCCGGAACAGGTGGCGGACACCAAGGGCAGCCACACCGGCCGCTTCCTCAAACCGATGCTGGGCGCCGCCCAACGCCCCGCCGCCAGGAAGAAAAAAGCGGCGGCGCGCCGGGCCGGAAAATAGCCCGCCCCCCGCTCTGGCACGGAAGCTGCTTGGTTCTTCCGGGTCCGGGACGACGTCATGGAGGGACCATGAGCGGGGGAATCAACGCCCATTGGTTGATGCACTATCGGGTGGTGACTCTGGTGAACCAGTGTCGCCGGCTGATCCGCGATGAATTCGGGGTCAAGCTGGCCCTTACCGATCCAAGGCTGCGCGAAGCGCTCAACGACTACGCCGGGCGCAGTGGTTCGGCGGAACTCAGACGTTTGATCAAGCAGATTGATGAGGAAGCGGACGAGGCGATGCCGGAGAGTGAAGCGGCGCCCCCCGCTGAGCGGCCCCCGACACGGCGCATGTACCGGGGCCAGCCGCTGCCCGACCCGCCGGCGGAGCCCGGGGCCTCGGAAGACAGCGGGCCGGAAAAGACCATTATCTACCGGGGCCGCCGGGTACGCGGCGGCTGACAGGCGGGTCCGCCTTACTTGATGCCCACGTACAGGGTGACGCGGTCCGCTTCGTGGACCTCGTAGTCGGTCAGAAAGGCGCGTTGGGGGGCGTCTTCCGTCTCAAAGTAATGCCAGACCTTGCCCCAGATCTCCATGGCGGCGTCCGGCCCGGCGCGATCACCATGAAATACCAGGTATTCGCCGGCTTCCAGGGTGAGGGTGGCGAACTCGTCCGGCACCTTGGTTTCGTCGGTCACCTCGACACCGGCCAGAACGCTGTAATCGCCATCGGCGCCGTTGTCGTATTCCGTGTAGACACCATACACCGGAGAGCCGGCGGCCTTGTCGGGGATCGAATCCGCCAGCCCCTCGTCGTTGAATTTCTCCCACAGCCGGTCCAGCTGTGCATCCTCCGGTTGCAGTTCGCGCTCCTTGTTGGTGCGCACCTGGATGCCCGCCACGGTTTTGCCGTGGCGGCGTTCTCGTTCCGGCTTGATCACTCGGCGTTCCTCCATTGATTCTTGGTGTCCGGGCATCGGTGGTTCAGCCTCAGAGGGCTTCGAGAATCGCCGCCATATCGTCGGCGTGCTCTTCTTCCTGAGCCAGGATCTCTTCCATGATGCGGCGGGTGGTGGGGTCCTTGTCGCCCAGATAGGTGGCGATTTCGCGATAGCTGTCGATGGCGATGCGCTCGGCGATCAGGTCTTCCTTCACCATCTCCTTGAGCGTGTCACCGGCCACGTATTCGGCGTGACTGCGGCTTTGCAGGCCCTCCGGTGAGAAATTCGGCTCGCCACCCAGTTGCACGATGCGTTCGGCCAGCCAGTCGGCGTGCTGCTGCTCCTGCTGGGCGTGCTCGAGAAATTCATCGGCGGCGATTTTCGCGTTCAGGCCGTCCGCCATGTAGTAGTGCCGCTTGTAACGCAGGGTGCAGACAATCTCGGTGGCCAGCGCCTCGTTGAGGAGTTTGAGCACGGTTTCCCGGTCGGCGGCGTAGCCGGCGGTTACCGCGCCCTGCTCGATATGATTGCGGGCGCGCTCACGGATGGTCTTTATGTCGGTCAGGAAAGGTTGTTTTTCACTCATGATTTCTCCCTGCGTGCGTGATCGAAAAAGGGGTATGGGGTATCCCTTAGTGATGCCGCCGACAGGTCTGGAAAACAAGAGTCCGAATCGCAAAATCGCGTAAAGCCGGCGACTCAGGCCGGCACGCGCAAAGCATCGTCCAGAGTGGAATGGAAGGTGCAGGTGTCCGGCCGCGATTCCTGGCCGGCCCGGGCCAGGGCCTTGAGCGGCTGGAACTGCAGATCGGCGATCCGCACCCGGGTGCCGGCCTGTTCGCAGCGGGCCAGAAAGCCCTGCAGGGCGGCCAGGCCACCGGCGTCCATCACCGGCACCCCGTCCATATACAGCACCAGCATCCGGCGCTCGCCGGCCAGCTCCGCCAGCTCGGCGAACACCCGGTCGGCGGCGGCGAAGAACAGCGCGCCGCTGATCTTGAACACCGCCCAGTCCGCCGGCGGGTCATAGGCGCGCACCCGTGCCGAGGTGGTGATGTCGGCCACCCGGGTCATGGCGGCGATTTCGCGCACGAACAGCACCGACGCCAGCAGCACCCCCACGGTGATGGCCACCACCATGTCCACCAGCACGGTCAGCGCGAAGCAGGTCAGGAACACCAGCACATCGCCCAGCGGCGCCCGCCGCACCAGCTTCACCGCCTTGGGCGCCTCACTCATGTTCCAGGCCACCAGCATCAACAGCGCCGCCATGGCGGGCATGGGCAGATAGCCCAGCCAGCGGGCCAGGGCGACCATCGCCAGCAGCACCACCAGGGCATGCACCATGGCCGCCACCGGCGTTTGCGCGCCGGCCTTATAGTTGGCGGCGGAACGGGCCAGGGCGGCGGTGGCGGTGATGCCCCCGAACAGGGGCACCACCAGATTGCCGATGCCCTGCCCCAGCAATTCGCTGTTGGCGCTGTGGCGCCGGCCGGTCATGCCGTCCAGTACCACCGCGCAGAGCAGTGACTCGATGGCACCGAGCATGGCGATGGCGAAGGCGGTGGGCACCAGGGTCACCACCAGGCGGCCGAGCTCGCCCCAGGGCAACGGCTCACCGTGGCGGGCCCAGGGCCAGGCCAGTTCCGGCAGCACCGACGGAATACCCTGGCCGCTCAGGCCGTTGTCCAGGACGTAATGAAAGCGCGACGCGATGGTAGGCACCTCGGCCCCCATCCGATTCAGCCACAAGGCCAGCAGGGCGCCCACCAGCACCGCCGGCAGATGCGGCGGCAGTGGCGTTCTCAGGCGCGGCCAGGCCAGCAGGGTAACCAGCGTGGCCGCCGCCACCGCCAGGCTGGCCGGGTCCAGACCCGGCAGTGCCCCGGCCAGGGCGACCAGCTTACCGGGGTAGGACTCCGGCAGTTGGTCCAGCGGCAGCCCCAGAAAATCCTTGATCTGCAGGGTGGCGATCACCACCGCGATGCCGGCGGTGAAGCCCAGGGTCACCGGTGGCGGAATGTATTCGATCAGCCGGCCCAGCCGCAGAATGGCCATCGCCACCAGCATCACGCCGGCCATCATGGTGGCCAGCAACAAGCCGGTGAGGCCATGGCTCTGGGCCACCGGGTAGAGAATCACCACGAAGGCGGCGGTGGGGCCGGAGATGCTGAAGCGCGAACCGCCCAGCAGGGCAATCAGAAAACCGCCCACGATGGCGGTGTAGAGGCCATACTGCGGCGCCACGCCGCTGGCGATGGCCAGCGCCATGGACAGGGGAATGGCGATCAGCCCCACGGTCAGGCCCGCGGTGAGGTCCCGGCCCAGTCGCCGCCGGTCATAGCCCTCGGCCAGGCTCTCGCGCAGCGCATGGGCGGGACGCAGGGAAAAAAGGTGCGCTCGATGCGACATGGACGGCCCCCACCCGGTTGAAAAACGACAGGCCGGCATTATATTGCAATGAGACCCGAATCATATGTTAATCGAATTAACATATCGAAATTAACATAGTGCCGGGCACCCACCCGCGACCGCTGACCGGAGGCACCGTGGAAAAACGCACCGCCCGCCTGACTTTGCTGATCGATCCGCGCAAGAAGGCGGTGTTCGAGCAGCTCTGCGCCCGGGAAGACGTCACGCCGTCCCAGAAGGTACGGCAGTTCATCCGGGATTACGTTCAGCAGCAGCTCGGCGACGAATGGATGGACGACGCGGAGGCGGCATTGCGGACCAAGGAGGGCGACGATTGAGGTGAATCCGCCGATAGGAGACACCAATCATGATTATTTCCGCAATCCATTATTAATATCACACCTTCACCCCTATCTTAGGGGGTGTCACGTTGACCACTCTCAAAAGGAGCTTTACGACATGTCTGTAATCAACACCGAAATCAAACCGTTCAAGGCCCAGGCGTTCAAAGATGGCAAGTTCATCGAAGTGAGCGACGCCGACGTCAAAGGCAACTGGGCGGTGTTCTTCTTCTACCCGGCCGACTTCACCTTCGTATGCCCCACCGAGCTGGGTGACGTGGCTGACCACTACGAAGAGTTCCAGAAGATGGGCGTGGAGATCTACTCTGTTTCCACCGACACCCACTTCACCCACAAAGCGTGGCACGACAGCTCCGAAACCATCGGCAAGATCAAGTACACCATGATCGGTGATCCCACCGCGACCATCAGCCGCAACTTCGAAGTGCTGCGTGAAAACGAAGGCCTGGCCAACCGTGGTACCTTCATCGTCGATCCCGACGGCGTGATCCAGGCTCTGGAAATCACCGCCGAAGGCATCGGCCGTGACGCTTCCGACCTGCTGCGCAAAGTGAAAGCCGCTCAATACGTACGCGCCCATCCGGGCGAAGTGTGCCCCGCCAAGTGGAAAGAAGGCGAAAAGACCCTGGCACCGTCCCTGGATCTGGTTGGCAAGATCTGATCACGCTCTGACCGTGTGATTCCGGCCCGGGCCGCGCGCCCGGGCCTCTTCCGCCCTACCCCCTATTTCTTTTTAGTTCATGGAGACCGGCATGCTGGACGCCAATCTGAAAACCCAATTGCAATCCTACATGGAGCGCATCACGCAACCGTTTGAAATGGTGGCGTCCCTGGACGATGGCGACAAATCCAGGGAACTGTCGGAGCTGCTGCACGAAATCGAAGGCATGTCCGATAAGATCAGCCTGCGCGAGGACGGCGACGACGACCGTAAGCCCTCGTTCAGCCTGAATCGCATCGACGGTGACATCAGCCTGCGTTTCGCCGGCATCCCCATGGGCCACGAATTCACGTCGCTGGTACTGGCTCTGCTGCAGGTGGGTGGTCATCCGCCCAAGGCCAGCGACGAGGTGATCGACCAGGTGAAGGCGCTGCAAGGCGACTTCCGGTTCGAGACCTATTTTTCCCTGTCCTGCCAGAACTGCCCGGACGTGGTCCAGGCACTGAACCTGATGGCGGTCCTCAATCCGAACATCCAACACGTGGCCATCGACGGCGCCCTGTTCCAGGATGAAGTGGAAAGCCGTGAAGTGATGGCGGTGCCCAGCGTGTTCCTGAATGGCGAACCGTTCGGCCAGGGCCGCATGGATCTGGAAGAGATCATCGCCAAGCTGGACACCGGCGCCGCCGAGCGTGACGCCGAGAAACTGAACGCCAAGGACCCGTTTGACGTCCTGGTCGTCGGCGGCGGCCCGGCGGGCGCGGCCAGCGCCATCTACGCCGCGCGCAAGGGCATCCGCACCGGCGTGGCCGCGGAACGCTTTGGCGGCCAGGTGCTCGACACCAACGCCATCGAGAACTTTATCTCCGTGGAGGAAACCGACGGGCCGAAGCTGGCCGCCCAGCTGGAAGCGCATGTCCGCAGCTACGAAGTGGACATCATGAACCTGCAGCGTGCCGAGCAGCTGATTCCCGCGTCCCAGGAAGGCGGCCTGCACGAAGTGCGCTTCGCTTCCGGCGCCAGCCTCAAGTCAAAAACCCTGGTGCTGGCCACCGGCGCCCGCTGGCGCAAGATCAACGTGCCCGGCGAGAGCGAATACCAGGGCAAGGGCGTGGCCTACTGCCCGCACTGCGACGGTCCGCTCTTCAAGGGCAAGGACGTAGCGGTGATCGGCGGCGGTAACTCCGGTGTGGAAGCAGCCATCGACCTGGCCGGCGTGGTCAAACACGTGACCCTGCTGGAGTTCGACGACAAGCTGCGCGCGGACGCGGTGCTGCAGAAGAAACTGCACAGCCTGCCCAACGTGACCGTGCTGGTGAGCGCCCAGACCACCGAGATCACTGGTGAGAACGGCCGCGTCAACGGTCTGGTCTACAAGGACCGCAAGACCGGTGAGGAGCACAATGTGGCCCTGGCGGGTGTGTTCGTGCAGATCGGCCTGCTGCCCAACACCGACTGGCTCAAGGGCAGCGTGGAACTCACCGCCCACGGCGAGATCATCGTCGACGCGCGGGGCGAAACCTCCGTGCCCGGTGTGTTCGCCGCCGGCGACGTGACCACGGTGCCGTACAAGCAGATCGTGATCGCGGTCGGCGAAGGTGCCAAGGCGGCGCTGAGCGCCTTCGACCACCTGATCCGACACTCGGTCAGCAACGCGGCCTGATCCCGACCGCCGCACCGGCAACAAAAAGCCCGGCCCACCTGAGTGGGCCGGGCTTTTTTTGTCGGCGGAACCCGCGGTGTCCGTGCCTGAACCTCGGAACACCGGGCAAAACAAAACCCCCGCGCCGTCTCCGGTGCGGGGGTTTGTTTCAGCACGCGACCTTGAACGGCCAGCGGGCTTATTCGGCTTCGACGGCCTCGCCTTCCGGGCGATCCACCAGCTCGACGTACGCCATGGGGGCGTTGTCGCCGGCACGGAAGCCCATCTTGAGGATGCGCAGGTAGCCGCCGGGGCGGGACTTATAGCGCGGGCCCAGCTCGTTGAACAGCTTGCCGACCATTTCCTTCGACCGGGTGCGGTCGAACGCCAGCCGGCGGTTGGCCACGGAGTCTTCCTTGGCCAGGGTGATCAGGGGCTCGGCCACCCGACGCAGTTCCTTGGCTTTGGGAAGCGTGGTCTTGATCGCTTCATGTTCAAACAGCGACACCGCCATGTTGCGGAACATGGCCTGACGGTGTGAGCTGTTCCGGTTCAGTTTTCTGCCGCTCTTGCGATGACGCATGGTTCTGTTCCTAAAATCGATTAACGCAACTTGGTGTTGAGCCGGTCATCGTCCCGGAGGCTGACCGGCGGCCAGTTTTCCAGGCGCATGCCCAGCGACAGGCCTTTGGAAGCCAGCACGTCCTTGATCTCGGTAAGGGACTTCTTGCCCAGGTTGGGCGTCTTCAGAAGTTCCACCTCGGTACGCTGTACCAGGTCACCGATGTAGTAGATGTTCTCCGCCTTCAAACAGTTGGCGGAGCGGACGGTCAGCTCCAGATCGTCCACCGGGCGCAGCAGGATCGGATCGATTTCCTCACGTTCCTGCTTGGGTTCCGGCTTGGAATCCTGCTCCAGATCGACGAACACCGCGATCTGTTGCTGAAGAATGGTGGCCGCGCGGCGAATCGCCTCTTCCGGGTCGATGGTACCGTCGGTTTCCAGATCGATCACCAGCTTATCCAGGTCGGTGCGCTGCTCTACCCGGGCGGCTTCCACCACATAGGCCACGCGGCGTACCGGGCTGTAGCTGGCGTCCAGCTGCAGACGGCCGATGCCGCGGGTCTCGTCGTCGTCATTCTGACGGCTGTCGGCGGCTTCGTAGCCACGGCCCTTACGCACTTTCATGCGCACGCGCAGCTCGGTGTCGCCGGTGATGGTGCAGATCAGGTGATCCGGGTTGACGATTTCCACGCTGTGATCGCGCTGGATATCGTCGGCGGTCACGTCACCGGGACCTTTCTTCACCAGCTCCAGGGTGGCTTCGTCACGATCGTCCATCTTCAGGGCCACGCCCTTCAGGTTCAGGAGGATGTTGATCACATCTTCCTGTACACCCTCGATGGAGGAGTACTCGTGCTGTACGCCTTCGATCTCCACTTCGGTGATCGCGCAACCCGGCATGCTGGACAGCAGAATGCGGCGCAGCGAGGTGCCCAGAGTGTGGCCGAAACCACGCTCCAGCGGCTCCAGAACGACCTTGGCGTGGGTCTCGCTGATCGCGTTGACCGCGATCGAGCGGGGCGTGAGAAATTCGTTCACGGCGGTCATAGAGATCCCTCAGGCAGTCGTTACTTGGAGTACAGCTCGACGATCAGGTTTTCGTTGATCTCGGCCGGCAGGTCGATGCGCTCCGGGCGGGCTTTGAACGTGCCCTCGAGCTTCTTCTCGTCCACTTCCACCCAGGTCGGGAAGCCGCGTTGCTGAGCCAGCTCCATGGCGTTTTTCACGCGCAGCTGGTTCTTGGACTTCTCACGCACGCTGACCACGTCACCGGGGGCGACCTGATAGGAGGCGATGTTCACGCTCTGACCGTTGACCAGAATGGCGCGGTGGGCCACCAGCTGACGTGCTTCGGAGCGGGTGGCGCCGAAACCAAGGCGGTAAACCACGTTGTCCAGACGACCTTCCAGCAGCTGCAGCAGCACCTCACCGGTGGCGCCACGGGAGCGGGCGGCTTTCTTGTAGTAGCCGCGGAACTGCTTCTCGAGCACGCCGTACATACGACGGACTTTCTGTTTTTCACGAAGCTGCACGCCGTAATCGGACAGACGACCGGGGCGACGGCCACCAGCGGCCTGGCCCGGGGGCTGTTCCGCCTTGCACTTGGACTCGAGCGGACGAATACCGCTCTTCAGGAACAGGTCAGTGCCTTCACGACGGGAAAGCTTGCATTTGGGACCGATGTATCTTGCCATCTTGCTCTAACTCCCGTTACACGCGGCGCTTCTTGGGCGGACGACAACCGTTGTGCGGAATCGGCGTCACGTCCTGGATGTGGGTGATTTTGTAGCCACAGGCATTGAGGGCGCGAATAGAGGACTCGCGGCCCGGGCCGGGGCCCTTCACGCGCACTTCCAGGTTTTTCAGGCCATAGTCCTTGGCGGCATTGCCCGCGTTCTCGGCGGCTACCTGCGCCGCGAACGGGGTGCTCTTACGAGAACCACGGAAGCCCGCACCACCGGAGGTCGCCCAGGACAGCGCGTTGCCCTGACGGTCGGTGATGGTGATGATGGTGTTGTTGAAAGAAGCGTGAACGTGCGCGATACCGTCCGCAACGGTCCGCGTTACCTTCTTCCGACGTGCGCCACTGTCTCTTTTCGCTTTAGCCATGTTGCTCAATCCAAATCAGGACTTACTTGCGGATCGGTTTCCGCGGGCCCTTGCGGGTCCGGGCATTGGTTTTGGTGCGCTGCCCGCGCAGGGGCAGGCTGCGGCGATGACGGATACCGCGGTTGCAGCCGAGATCCATCAAGCGCTTGATGTTCATGTTGATTTCCCGGCGCAGATCGCCTTCCGTGGAAACCTTGGCCACTTCGGCGCGGATCGCGTCCAGCTGGTCGCCGGACAGATCACGAACCTTGGCCGTCGGGTCGATGCCGGTCTGCTCGCAGATGCTGCGGGCACGGGTGCGGCCGATCCCGAAAATATAGGTGAGGGAAATCACCGTATGCTTGTTGTCCGGGATGTTAACGCCTGCAATACGGGCCATCCGAATATCTCCGATTCACAACGCGGTGGTGCCAGGCTCTGGCGCCGAAAGGCGGAAGAGTCTAGCGTCACACCGACTGAATTTCAACCAAATCCAAGGAAAGAAGTTCTGCCCCGACAGAGCCTTAGCCCTGGCGCTGCTTGTGCCGGGGTTCGGCACTGCAGATCACCATGACGCGACCCTTACGACGGATCACCTTGCAGTTGCGGCAGATCTTCTTCACAGAAGCCTGAACTTTCATCGCACTCGCCTCGTTTTACCGTTGGCCCGCGGGCCGTTAACGCACCAGACCGGTGCCGCCATACCCTTTCAGGTTGGCTTTCTTCATCAACTTTTCGTACTGGGTGGACATCAGGTGCGAGTTGACCTGCGACCAGAAGTCCATCACCACCACCACCACGATCAGCAGGGAGGTGCCGCCCAGATAGAAAGGCACGTTCCAGACCGCCTGCAGACCCAGGGGCAGCAGACAGACCAGGGTCATGTAAACCGCGCCGATCAGCGTCAGGCGGCCCATCACCGTATCGATATAACGGGCGGACTGCTCACCGGGACGAATACCGGGGATATAGGCCCCGGACTTCTTCAGGTTGTCCGCCACGTCTTTCGGGTTGAACACCAGCGCCGTGTAGAAGTAGCAGAAAAACACGATCGCCAGGGTAAACAGCAAAATGTACAGCGGCGTGCCAGGCAGCAGTGCGTCACTCACGGTGCGCAGCGTCTGGCCCCACCAGGAGTCCGGATCACTGGTGCTGAACCACTGGCTGATGGACGCCGGGAACAGCAGGATCGAACTGGCGAAGATGGCCGGAATCACGCCCGCCATGTTCACCTTCAGCGGCAGATGGCTTTGCTGGGCCGCGTAGACCCGGCGGCCTTGCTGACGCCGCGCGTAGTTGACGGTAATACGCCGTTGACCACGCTCCACGAACACCACGCCGAAGATCACCGCCACCGCCACCAGGAATACCAGCAGCATGGCCAGCAGACTCAGATCGCCCTGCCGGGCGGACTCGAAGGTCTGCGCCACCGCACCGGGCAAACCGGCCACGATGGAAGCGAAAATCAGCATCGAGATGCCGTTGCCGATGCCCCGCTCGGTGATCTGCTCACCCAGCCACATCAGGAAAACGGTCCCCGTTACCAGGGTGCTCACCGCCACGAAGTAGAAGCTCGCCACCTGCATGGTGGAGGCCGCCTCCGGCAGCAGGGTAATGCCCTGGCTCTTCAGCCCGGCGACCACGCCGAACGACTGAATCAGGCCCAGCACCACGGTCAGATAGCGGGTGTACTGGGTGATCTTGCGACGGCCCTGCTCCCCTTCCTTGCGCAGCTGCTCAAGAGAAGGCACCACGGCGCTCATCAGCTGGATCACGATGCTCGCGGTGATGTACGGCATGATGCCGAGCGCAAAAATACTCATGCGCTCCAGCGAACCGCCCGAGAACATGTTGAACAGGCCAAGAATAGTATCCCGGTTGTTGTTGAACATCTGTTGCAACGCGTCCGGGTTCATCCCCGGCACCGGAATGTGCGCACCAATGCGGAACACCACCAGGGCGCCCAGCAGAAACCCAATGCGACGCCCCAGTTCACGGGTAGCGCCGCCGGTGGCCCCGGTGCTGTTCTTCAAAGTTTGTGCACGGTTCTTGGCCATAACCCCGCCTTTTACTCTTCGATTTTACCGCCGGCCTTTTCCACCGCTTCGCGCGCACCCTTGGTGATCGCCACGCCGCGTACGGTGACCGCGCGATCGATGCCGCCACGCAGTACGATCTTGGCGCGCTTCTTGTCGGAGCGCACCACGCCGGCTTTTTTCAGAGTGTCCAGGTCGACCACGTCGCCTTCCACCTTGGCCAGTTCCTCGAGGCGAACCTCGGCGGTGGCCATGGCCAGTTTGGAGGTAAAGCCAAACTTGGGCACGCGGCGCTGCAGCGGCATCTGACCGCCTTCGAAACCGGGCTTCACGGTACCACCGGAGCGGGACTTCTGACCTTTGTGGCCACGACCACCGGTCTTGCCCAGACCGGAGCCAATACCACGGCCTACCCGCTTCTCTTGCGGACGGGAACCGTCAGCCGGATGCAGATCATTGAGACGCATCGCTTATTCTCCCTCTACCCGTACCATGTACGCGACTTTGTTGATCATGCCGCGCACCGCAGGCGTATCTTCAACTTCAACGGTGTGACCGATGCGGCGCAGCCCGAGACCGCGCACACAGGCCTTGTGGCCTTCCAGCCGGCCGTTGGTGCTTTTAACCTGGGTTACTTTGATCTTGTCAGCCATCTTTAAGCTTCCGTCTGTGTGCGCTTAGCCGAGAATCTCTTCAACGGACTTGCCACGCTTAGCCGCCACCGATTCCGGGGAGGACATCTGCTTGAGACCGTTGAAGGTCGCCCGCACCACGTTCACCGGATTGGTGGAGCCGTAGCACTTGGCCAGTACGTTCTGCACACCGGCCACTTCCAGCACGGCGCGCATGGCACCGCCGGCAATCACACCGGTACCGTCGTCGGCGGGCTGCATGTAGACCTTGGAGGCCCCATGACGCGCCTTGATCGGGTGCTGGATGGTGGTGCCTTTCAGGTCCACCTGAATCATATTGCGACGGGCCGCTTCCAGGGCTTTCTGGATCGCCGCCGGCACTTCGCGTGCCTTGCCGCGGCCGAAGCCTACCTTGCCCTTACCGTCGCCCACCACGGTCAACGCAGTGAAGCCGAAGATCCGACCGCCTTTGACCACCTTGGCGACCCGGTTCACCTGAACCAGCTTCTCCTGGAGACCTTCGTTGGGATCAACTTTCGCCATAACCAAGCACCCTTAGAATTCAAGCCCGTTTTCGCGCGCGGCATCGGCCAGCGCCTTGATACGACCGTGGTAACGGAAACCGGAACGGTCAAAGGCGACGCGCTCGATGCCCGCCTCTTTGGCGCGCTTCGCGATCATTTCGCCCACTTTGGCGGCGGCGTCGGCATTGCCGGTCGCCCCACCACGCAGGTCCTTCTCCACCGTGCTCGCCGCGACCAGAACCTGGTCACCGGCCGCGCTGGTAATCTGTGCATAGATATGGCGCGGGGTGCGATGTACGGACAGACGGATCTGGCCGGACTCGCGGATGTTCAGGCGAGTACGTTTGGCCCTGCGCAGACGTGCAACTTTCTTGTCCATCATGGCTCTAGTCTCAACGATTATTTCTTCTTGGCTTCCTTACGGCGCACTTGCTCATCGGCATAGCGCACCCCCTTGCCTTTATAGGGCTCGGGCGGACGGAAACCACGGACATTGGCGGCAACCTGACCCACCAGCTGCTTATCAATGCCCCGGATGACAATTTCGGTCTGGGTCGGGGTCTCGATGGTGATGCCCTCGGGCAGCTGGTAGGCCACCGGATGGGAGAAACCCAGCGTCAGGTTCAGGGTCTTGCCCTGCGCCTGTGCGCGGTAACCCACGCCGTTGAGAACCAGCTTGCGCTCGAAGCCCTCGGAAACGCCGGTGACCATGTTGTTCACCAGGGCCCGGGTGGTACCGGCCAGTGCCCAGGCATCCTGGGACTCCTCGCGCGGCTTGACGGTGAACACACCGTCGTCCACGGACACTTCCACCAGTTCGTGCACTTCGTGTTCCAGGTTGCCCTTGCCGCCTTTGACGGACACCTTGGCGCCGTCGACTTTCACCTCGACACCACTGGGCAATTTAACCGGATTCTTCGCTACTCTAGACATTGCTGCACCTAACCCGTCTACACCGTCACCGTCAGGACACTTCGCAGATCAGCTCGCCGCCGACGTTGGCCTGGCGTGCCGCGCGATCGGAAAGAATGCCCTGGTTGGTGGACACGACCATCACGCCCAGACCGCCCTTGACCTTGGGAATATCACCAGCGTTTTTGTAAACGCGCAGGCCGGGGCGGCTCACCCGGGCGATCTTCTCGATCACCGGCTGGCCCTCGAAATACCGAAGCTCTACGGTCAGGACCGGCTTCTTGTCGCCAGCCACCGAAAAGCTTTCGATGTAACCTTCTTCCTTCAGTACCTTGGCAATGGCCTCTTTGGTCTTGGAAGAGGGGATTTCCACCTTGCTCTTCCGGGCCATTTGCGCATTGCGGATACGGGTAAACATATCCGCCAGGGTATCTTGCATGCTCATGCCGCAATCGCTCCGCTTTTACTCGATTACCAGCTGGATTTAACCAGGCCGGGGACGTCGCCGCGCATCGCCGCTTCGCGCAGCTTGATGCGGCTCAAACCGAATTTACGGTAGTAGCCGTGCGGACGACCGGTGATCCGGCAGCGATTACGCTGGCGTACCGGGGAGGAGTCGCGCGGCAGTTTCTGAAGCTGGATCTGGGCTTCCCACTTCGCCTCGGGTTCGGCGTTGGGATCCTGGATGATCGCTTTCAGCGCTTCACGCTTGGCGGCGTAACGCTGAACCAGCTTGGCGCGCTTCGCCTCCCGATTTTTCATAGAGACTTTTGCCATGAATCCTCTCAGCCTTTCAGCGGGAAGTTGAAGGCGCGCAGCAGCGCGCGTGCTTCGTCATCGGTCTTCGCCGTGGTGGTAATGGTAATATCCAGACCACGCAGCTTGTCGACCTTGTCGAAATCAATTTCCGGGAACACGATCTGCTCGCGCAGACCCATGGAATAGTTACCCCGGCCGTCGAAGGACTTGGGGTTCAGACCACGGAAGTCGCGTACCCGCGGGATCGCCACGGAAACCAGACGCTCCAGAAACTCGTACATACGACGGTTACGCAGCGTCACCTTGCAGCCGATCGGCCAGCCCTCACGGATCTTGAAACCCGCCACGGACTTGCGTGCCTTGGTAACCAACGGCTTCTGGCCGGCGATCGCGGTCATGTCGGACAAGGCACCTTCGATGGCCTTACGGTCCGAGGCCGCTTCACCCACACCCATATTCAGGGTGATTTTGGTGATTTTCGGCACTTGCATGACGTTATCGTAACCGAATTGCTCTTTGAGCTTCGGCACGATCTCTTCGTTGTAAACCTTTTTCAGATCACTCATGGTCCACCTGTCCTCACGCGTCCAGCGGTTCGCCGTTGGACTTGAAGAAACGCACCTTACGGCCGTCCTCGACGCGGAAACCCACGCGGTCCGCCTTCTCGGCCTTGGCATTCCAAATGGCCACGTTGGAAGCGTCGATACCGGCTTCCTGTTCCACGATGCCACCCTGGATTCCGCGGTTAGGATTAGCGCGCACGTGCTTCTTCACCACGTTCACACCGGCCACTACCAGGCGACCGTTCGGCAGCACGCGTTGTACCTTGCCGCGCTTACCTTTGTCCTTGCCCGCGATTACGATGACTTCATCATCACGCTTGATCTTGAGCATTGCCTTCACCCGCCTTTAAAGAACTTCCGGTGCCAGTGAAATGATCTTCATGAACTGCTCGGTACGCAGTTCACGAGTCACCGGGCCAAAGATCCGGGTACCTACCGGCGCTTTGTTGTTACCCAGCAGCACCGCGGCGTTTTCATCGAAACGAATCACGGAGCCATCCGGGCGACGCACGCCACGACGGGTGCGCACCACCACCGCGGTCATCACGTCACCTTTCTTGACGCGGCCGCGCGGAATCGCTTCCTTTACTGTGACCTTGATGATGTCACCAATGCCTGCATAGCGGCGGTGGGAACCACCCAGCACCTTGATGCACTGCACTCGACGCGCGCCGCTGTTATCGGCGACTTCGAGCATGGTTTCGGTCTGAATCATCGCTTACTCTCTCCAACTCCTGCCCTGCAGGCAGCCACAGCAACGTCGGTCAGACCTTGTTGGTCTGTTCCACCACGTTCACCAGCGTCCAGGTCTTACGCTTGGACAACGGACGGCACTCTTCGATAGTGACCAGGTCGCCTTCGTTGCACTGATTCTCTTCATCATGCGCCATCAGTTTCGTGGACCGCTTGATGATCTTGCCATAAATGGGGTGCTGAACCCGGCGCTCCACCAACACGGTGATGGTTTTATCACCCTTGTTGGAGGTCACTCTGCCAGTCGCGGTCCGGCGCAGTTGTTCTTTCGCTTCTGCCATGACTAGTTACCCTGCTTCTCTCTCAGAATGGTTTTCACACGTGCGATATCACGGCGAACCTTCCCGAGGTTATGGGTTTGTGAAAGCTGCCCGGATGCCAGCTGCATGCGCTGCTTGAACTGCTGCTCCAGCAACTCGAGCTGCTGGTTCTGCAGCTCTTCAACACTTTTATCTCTCAGTTCACTCGCTTTCATGGCTTACATCACCGTCCGAGTCACAACGCGGGTGCTGATCGGCAGCTTGGCCGCGGCGAGACGAAACGCTTCACGCGCCACGTCTTCTGAAACACCTTCCATTTCGTAGAGCATGCGGCCCGGCTGAATCTGGGCTACCCAGTACTCCACGTTACCCTTACCTTTACCCATCCGAACCTCGAGGGGCTTCTGGGTGATCGGCTTGTCGGGGAACACGCGAATCCAGATTTTGCCGCCCCGCTTGATATGACGGGTCATGGCACGACGCGCGGCTTCGATCTGGCGAGCGGTGATCCGGCCACGACCGGTGGCCTGCAGGCCCACGGTGCCGAAAGACACCTTGCTGCCCCGCTGTGCCAGGCCGCGGTTACGGCCCTTTTGAACTTTCCGGAATTTGGTACGCTTCGGCTGCAACATCGTTAGTTACCCTTTAACCGCGGCCGCGCTTCTTGGCGCCCTTGGACTGCTGCTTCTGCTCTTCCTGCACCTGCTCCATGCCACCCAGCACTTCGCCGCGGAAGATCCAGACCTTGACGCCGATGGTGCCGTAGGTGGTTTCCGCACGGACGCTGGCGTAATCGATATCGGCACGCAGCGTGTGCAGGGGAACCCGACCTTCGCGGTACCATTCGGTACGGGCGATCTCGGCGCCACCCAGACGACCGGACAGCTGCACGCGAATGCCCTCGGCGCCGGCCTTCATGGCGTTCTGCACGGCCCGCTTCATGGCGCGGCGGAACATCACGCGACGCTCCAGCTGACCGGCGATGTTGTCGCCCACCAGACGCGCATCCAGATCGGGCTTGCGCACTTCTTCGATATTGATGTGAACGGGCACACCCATCATGGCGGCCACGTCACGGCGCAGGCGCTCCACATCCTCGCCCTTCTTACCGATCACGATACCGGGACGCGCGGTGGAGATGGTGATTCGAACGTTCTCGGAGGGACGTTCGATTTTCACCCGACTCACGGACGCGTTCTTCAGTCGCTTGAACAGATACTCACGTACCTGCAGATCGGTCACCAGGCAGTCGGAATAGGTTTTCGGCCCGGCATACCACAGGGAGTTGTGCTCCTTGACGATGCCCAGGCGGATACCGATCGGATGAACTTTCTGACCCATCTGGTTACTCCTGACCTTCCGAGACTTTCACAGTAATGTGGCACGTACGCTTGAGAATGCGATCGGCGCGGCCTTTGGCGCGCGGACGAATACGCTTCATCGTCATGCCCTCATCCACAAACACTGTGGATACTTTCAGCTCATCCACGTCGGCGCCTTCGTTGTTTTCCGCGTTGGCAATCGCGGACTCCAGCACCTTTTTAACAATCCGGGCCGCCTTTTTGGGGCTGAAGGCGAGAACATTCAACGCCTTCTCCACCTCGAGGCCGCGGATCTGGTCTGCCACCAGCCGGGCCTTTTGAGCCGAAATTCTTGCGCCCCGCAGACGGGCTGCAACTTCAGTCGCCATGGCTGTCACCTTATCGCTTAGCCTTCTTGTCCACGATGTGCCCGCGGTAGGTGCGGGTCAGGGCGAATTCGCCCAGCTTGTGGCCCACCATATGCTCAGTGACCAATACCGGCACATGCTGACGGCCGTTATGCACCGCGATGGTCAAACCCACCATCTCCGGGATGATCATGGAGCGACGGGACCAGGTTTTGATCGGCTTACGGGAGCCGGCTTCCACCGCTTCTTCCACCTTCTTGAGCAGGTGGTGATCCAGAAACGGACCTTTCTTCAGTGAACGTGGCACAGCCTGAACCTCTCTCTATCCCTTACTTACGACGGTCGCGCACAATCATCTTGGAGGTGCGCTTGTTGGTACGCGTTTTGTGGCCCTTGGTGGGCACGCCCCACGGGGTTACCGGATGACGACCACCGGAAGTGCGGCCTTCACCACCACCGTGCGGGTGATCCACCGGGTTCATCGCCACACCGCGTACGGTCGGGCGAACACCCCGCCAGCGCTTGGCGCCGGCCTTGCCCAGCGAGCGCAGACTGTGCTCGCTGTTGGAGACTTCACCGATGGTGGCCACACACTCGGCGTGCACCTTGCGCATCTCGCCGGAGCGAAGACGCAGGGTCACATAGCCACCATCCTTTGCCAGAACCTGTACCGAAGTACCGGCGGACCGTGCCAGCTGACCACCCTTGCCAGGCTTCATTTCCACGTTATGAACCGTGGAACCCAGCGGGATGTTGCGCAGCGGCAGAGCATTGCCCACCTTGATCGACGCGTCTTCGCCGGACTGCACCCGGTCGCCGGCCTTGAGGCCTTTCGGCGCCAGGATGTAGCGACGCTCGCCGTCCAGGTACTTGACCAGGGCGATGTGCGCGGAGCGGTTGGGATCGTATTCGATCCGCTCGATCACGCCCGGCACGCCGTCCTTGTTGCGACGGAAGTCGACACGACGGTACTTCTGCTTGTGACCACCACCTTTATGGCGGGTGGTGATGCGACCGTTGTTGTTACGGCCGCCGTTCTTGCTCTTGGCTTCCAGCAGCGGTGCGTACGGAGCGCCTTTGTAGAGCTCCTCGTTGACCACCTTGACGACAAAGCGGCGGCCCGGGGAAGTCGGCTTGGTTTTTACAATCGCCATGATTCCTTACTCCCTTACCTTACTCTGCGCCCAGGAAATCGATGTCCTGGCCTTCCGCCAGCGACACGTAGGCTTTCTTCCAGCCCGCGCGCTTGCCGGAGATGCGACCAAAGAACTTCTGCTTGCCCTTGACGTTGAGGGTACGCACGGAGCGAACCTTCACATCAAACAGGCTTTCCACCGCTTTCTTGATTTCCAGCTTGTTGGCATCTTTCGCGACTTTGAACACGAAAGCGTTGCCCTGCTCGGCCGCCATGGTGGCCTTCTCGGAAATATGCGGCGCGAGAAGTACGCTAAAAATACGCTCTTTGTTCATGCCAGCGCCTCCTCAAGCTGTTTCAGAGCCGGCACCGTGATCAGCACTTTCTCGAAGGCGATCAGGCTGACCGGATCCACACCCTTGGCGTCGCGAATATCCACTTTGGGCAGATTGCGGGCCGCCAGGTACAGATTCTCGTCCACTTCGCCGGTCACGATCAGCACGCTGCTCAGAGCCAGATCCTTCAGCTTGGTGGCCACTTCCTTGGTCCGGGGGGCTTCGATGGCAAATTCATCGACCACCACCAGACGCTCCTGGCGCACCAGCTCGGACAGAATGCAACGCAGCGCGCCGCGGTACATCTTGCGATTCACTTTCTGTGAAAAATCGCGGGGTTCGGCAGCGAACGTCTTGCCGCCGCCACGCCACAGCGGGCTGCGAATGGTACCCGCGCGGGCCCGACCCGTTCCCTTCTGACGCCAGGGTTTGCGACCACCGCCCGCTACCGCGGCACGGTTTTTCTGGGCCTTGGAACCCTGACGGGCACCGGCCAGAAACGCGGTCACAACCTGATGAACCAGAGGCTCGTTGAAGTCCTTGCCGAAGGCGACTTCGGAAACGGTTACGGTACCTCCAGAGGCAGTATTGAGATTCATCCTCTATTCCTCTTTCAGGCCTTCGCCTTCACTGCCGGGCGCACGATCACATCACCACCGGCCGCACCGGGGATGGCACCCTTTACCAGCAACAGATTCTTTTCCGCGTCCACGCGCACGATTTCCAGGTTCTGAACCGTGACACGCTCGGCGCCCAGATGACCGGCCATTTTCTTGCCCTTGAACACCCGCCCCGGGGTCTGGTTCTGACCGATGGAGCCGGGAGCCCGGTGGGACAGAGAGTTGCCGTGGGTCGCATCCTGGGTACGGAAATTCCAACGCTTCACGGCGCCCGCGAAGCCCTTCCCCTTGGAAGTGCCGGTCACGTCCACGGACTGACCTGCCTCGAAGATTTCCAGGGTAATCTCGGAGCCGGCCTGCAGCTCGCCCGCTTCGGCGCGAAATTCGCCCGCCTTGCGGCCAGCCTGCACGCCCGCCTTGCCGTAATGACCCGCCTGAGGCTTGGTCACCCGGTTGGCCCGGCGCTCACCCACCGTTACCTGCACGGCTTCGTAGCCATCTGTCTCGTCGGTCTTGACCTGACTTACCCGGTTCGGAGTCACCTCGATAACGGTAACCGGAACACTGACACCTTCTTCAGTGAACACCCGGGTCATCCCGCATTTCCGACCGATTACACCAATCGCCATTGTTTACCTCTTTACAACCTGTCGCGGTTGAACCGCCCGTAGTTGTAGGTCTGAGCTGTCTCTCAGGCCAGTTATCCCAGGCTGATCTGCACGTCCACACCAGCAGCCAGGTCCAGCTTCATCAGCGCGTCCACGGTTTTGTCCGTGGGCTCGACGATATCCACCAGCCGCTTGTGAGTGCGGATCTCGTACTGGTCCCGCGCATCTTTATTCACATGCGGAGAGATCAGCACCGTAAACCGTTCTTTGCGCGTCGGCAGGGGAATCGGCCCCTGTACCTGCGCACCCGTCCGTTTTGCCGTATCCACGATCTCCTGGGCGGACTGATCGATCAGGCGATGATCAAAGGCCTTGAGACGGATGCGGATTCTTTGGTTAGCCATAGCTAACAAACTCCAGACTGTTTCGAACCATTCATTAGATGGCAAAAAGCCCGCCCGACCTATCCATCCGGAAGGTGGTGGGTGTCAAAACAAGCCCGGGAACGATGCCCCGGTTGATCGCGCTCTTTCGCTACGCTTTACCAGCGAAGAGGGCGCAAATTATAGAGACAAAAAATGGCCAGGGCAAGCGCCCCGGCCATTTTTTGTCTAACTATCACTCGATGACCTTGGATACCACGCCGGCGCCCACGGTACGGCCGCCTTCGCGGACCGCGAAACGCAGACCTTCTTCCATGGCGATCGGTGCGATCAGCTGTACAGTCATCTGTACGTTGTCGCCCGGCATCACCATTTCGGTGCCTTCCGGCAGGGTGCACGCACCGGTCACGTCCGTGGTACGGAAGTAGAACTGCGGACGGTAGCCGTTGAAGAACGGGGTGTGACGACCACCCTCTTCCTTGCTCAGCACGTACACTTCACCTTCGAACTTGGTGTGCGGAGTGATGGAGCCCGGCTTCGCCAGCACCTGACCACGCTCAACGTCGTCACGCTTGGTGCCGCGCAGCAGCACGCCCACGTTCTCGCCCGCCCGGCCTTCGTCCAGCAGCTTGCGGAACATCTCAACGCCGGTACAGGTGGTCTTGGTGGTGTCCTTGATGCCAACGATTTCAATCTCGTCGCCCACCTTGATGATGCCACGCTCCACACGACCGGTTACCACGGTACCGCGGCCGGAGATGGAGAACACGTCTTCGATCGGCATCAGGAACGGCTGATCCACGGCGCGCTCCGGCTCCGGGATGTAGTCGTCCAGGCACTCAACCAGTTTCACCACCGCCGGCATGCCGATATCGCTGGTGTCACCTTCCAGAGCCTTCAGCGCGGAACCGGTGATGATCGGGGTGTCGTCGCCCGGGAAGTCGTAGCTGCTCAGCAGCTCACGGATTTCCATTTCAACCAGTTCCAGCAGCTCTTCATCGTCCACCATGTCCGCTTTGTTCAGGAACACAACGATGAACGGTACGCCCACCTGGCGGGACAGCAGGATGTGCTCGCGGGTTTGCGGCATCGGGCCGTCCGCCGCGCTCACCACCAGGATCGCGCCGTCCATCTGCGCCGCACCGGTGATCATGTTCTTCACGTAGTCGGCGTGGCCGGGGCAGTCAACGTGCGCGTAGTGACGATTCGGGGAATCGTATTCCACGTGAGAGGTCGCAATGGTAATACCGCGCTCACGCTCTTCCGGCGCATTGTCGATCTGGTCAAACGCGCTCGCGGAACCGGAACCCCAGGTCTCGAAGCACACCCGCGTCAGGGCGGCGGTCAGCGTCGTCTTACCATGGTCAACGTGACCAATGGTGCCTACGTTTACGTGCGGTTTATTACGTTCAAACTTTTCCTTTGCCACGGCTCTATACCTTTAACAAATTAACCGTAAATTTAAGATTTCTTACCGCTGATCACATCTTCGGCGATGTTGCGCGGCGCTTCGGCGTACTTCAGGAACTCCATGGAGTAGCTGGCACGACCCTGGGACATGGAGCGCAGGTCGGTAGCGTAACCGAACATCTCGGACAACGGCACCTCCGCGCGAATGATCTTACCGGACAGGGTGTCTTCCATGCCCTGCACGATACCGCGGCGACGGTTAAGGTCGCCCATCACATCACCCATGTACTCTTCGGGAGTAACCGCTTCCACCTTCATCATCGGTTCCAGCAGTACCGCGCCGGCTTCCTTGGCGGCGTTCTTCACCGCCAGGGCACCCGCCATGCGGAAGGCGTTCTCGTTGGAGTCCACCTCGTGGTAGGAACCGTCGTAGAGAATCGCTTTCACGCCCAGGATCGGGTAACCGGCCAGCACGCCAGCCTGCAGCTGCTCGTCGATACCTTTCTGGACCGCGCCGAAGTATTCCTTCGGAACCACACCACCGTGAATCTGTTCCTCGAACTGGAACTCTTCATCGCGGTCGATGGGCTCGAACTTGACCTTGACGTGACCGTACTGGCCGCGACCACCGGACTGCTTGACGAACTTGCCTTCCACGTCGGCCGGCTTGGTGAAGGTCTCGCGGTACGCCACCTGCGGCGCGCCGATGTTCGCTTCCACCTTGAACTCACGACGCATGCGGTCCACCAGGATGTCCAGGTGCAGCTCGCCCATGCCGGAGATAATGGTCTGGCCGGTTTCCTCGTCGGTCTTCACCCGGAAGGAGGGATCTTCCTGAGCCAGGCGCCCCAGGGCCATGCCCATTTTTTCCTGGTCGGCCTTGGATTTCGGCTCCACCGCCACGGAGATCACCGGATCCGGGAATTCCATACGCTCGAGCACGATCACCTTGTTCAGGTCACACAGGGTGTCACCGGTGGTGACGTCCTTCAGGCCCACACAGGCGGCGATGTCGCCGGCGCGCACTTCCTTGATCTCTTCACGGCTGTTGGCGTGCATCTGCAGCAGACGACCAACGCGCTCCTTCTTGTCCTTCACGGAGTTCAACACGGAGTCACCGGAATTCAGCACCCCGGAGTACACCCGGATGAAGGTCAGGGAGCCCACGAAGGGGTCGGTGGCGATCTTGAACGCCAGCGCGGAGAACGGCTCGTCGTCGGAGGACTTACGGGACTCCACGGTTTCGCCGTCTTCCAGTACGCCCTGGATGGCTTTTACTTCGTCCGGCGCCGGCAGGTATTCCACCACGGCGTCGAGCATGGCCTGCACGCCCTTGTTCTTGAACGCGGAGCCACACAGAGCCAGCACGATCTCGTTGGCCAGCACTTGCTGGCGCAGACCGGCCTTGATCTCTTCGTTGGTCAGCTCGCCACTTTCCAGATACTTCTCCATGAGCTCTTCGGAGGCTTCCGCGGCGGACTCCATCATTTGCTCACGCAGTTCGTTACAGCGGTCCTGCAGTTCGGCGGGAATCTCGGTCTGCTCATAGGTCATGCCCATGTCAGCCTCGTTCCAGTAGATCGCCTTCATCCGGATCAGGTCGACCACGCCCTTGAACTCGTCCTCGGCGCCGATGTTCAGCTGAATCGGAACCACCTTGGCGCCGAGGCGCTTGCGGATCTGCTCAACCACGCGCTCGAAGTTGGCGCCGGCACGGTCCATCTTGTTGACGAACACGATGCGGGGCACTTCGTATTTGTTGGCCTGGCGCCATACGGTCTCGGACTGCGGCTCAACGCCGGAGGTGCCACAGAACACCACCACGGCACCGTCGAGAACCCGCAAGGAACGTTCCACCTCAATGGTGAAGTCCACGTGCCCGGGGGTGTCGATGATGTTGATGCGGTACTGGTCGTACTGCTGGTCCATGCCCTGCCAGAAGGTGGTGGTAGCAGCGGAGGTAATGGTGATACCACGCTCCTGCTCCTGCTCCATCCAGTCCATGGTCGCGGCACCATCGTGCACCTCACCGATTTTGTGAGACACACCGGTGTAGAAAAGAACGCGCTCGGTGGTCGTGGTCTTGCCCGCGTCCACGTGCGCGCAGATACCAATATTGCGATAACGGTTGAGAGGAGTCTTACGTGCCACGCTGCTAACCTCGATTCACTGAATCCAATACAAAAACCGGCCTGATCGCAGGCCGGTTTACTCGTGCTGCCTTCTGCCTCAGAAGCGGAAGTGGGAGAAGGCCTTGTTGGCCTCGGCCATGCGGTGCACGTCTTCCCGCTTCTTCATGGCGGCGCCCTTGCCTTCCGCCGCGTCCATCACCTCACCGGCGAGACGCTGGGCCATGCTTTTCTCACCGCGCTTGCGGGCGGAGTCCACCAGCCAGCGCATGGCCAGGGCGGTACGGCGGCTCGGACGCACCTCGACCGGCACCTGATAGGTGGCGCCACCGACACGGCGGCTCTTCACTTCCACCATCGGGCGGATGTTGTCGAGGGCTTTCTCGAACAGTTCCAGGGGCTCGCCATTCTTGCGCTCAGCCACGGTATCCAGCGCACCGTACACAATGCGCTCGGCCACGGACTTCTTACCGTCGACCATTACGTGGTTCATGAACTTGGCCAGCAGCTGGCTTCCAAACTTCGGATCCGGCAGGATCTCGCGTTTGGCTACGACGCGTCTTCTTGGCATCGGATGTGTTCCTCATCATGCCCCGCCGGGGCGGGGAAAGCTTCAGGGTTACCCGGGACGAAGCCCGGCCTTACTCATCCCGCCGGGTCGCCAGGCGCCCGGCCGTATGGAAAGGGGTGTATTTACTTCTTCGGCCGCTTGGCGCCGTACTTGGAACGACGCTGCTTGCGATCCTGAACACCAGCGGTGTCCAGCGTGCCGCGCACGGTGTGGTAACGCACACCCGGGAGGTCTTTTACACGACCGCCACGGATCAGCACCACGGAGTGCTCCTGCAGGTTATGACCTTCCCCCGGAATATAGGAGGACACTTCATAACCGTTGGTCAGGCGCACCCGGCAAACCTTACGCAGCGCGGAGTTCGGCTTTTTCGGGGTAGTGGTGTACACCCGGGTGCAAACGCCGCGACGCTGCGGGCAGCCCTGCAGGGCGACCGAGTCGCTTTTCTCAACCTTTCTCTTGCGCGGGTTCCGCACAAGCTGGTTTACAGTTGCCATGAAACTACTGCTCCACGCTTACAGTTCTGTGACGAACCTTGCTTTTCGGGTCGCCACCCTTGTGTTGGTCCCATAGCCTTTTCCGGGCTATAGACAGGGGCGACGGATTCTAGGGACCCCCCGGCGCCAAGTCAAGGCGCCGGAGGTCCATGCCCGCTCCGGGGCCCGGTTACTCCTGGTCGGAGGAACTGAGCGCCTCGGACAGGGCCGCTTCCACTTCGTCCATGGTGGGACCGTCGCCGCTGGCTTCGGCCCGCTGACGCCGGCGCTCCTCGTGGTAGGCATAGCCGGTACCGGCCGGGATCAGACGCCCCACCACCACGTTTTCCTTGAGGCCGCGCAGGCCGTCTTCCTTGCCGGTTACCGCCGCCTCGGTCAGCACCCGGGTGGTCTCCTGGAAGGAGGCCGCGGAGATGAACGACTCGGTGGCCAGGGACGCCTTGGTGATACCCAGCAGCAGGCGTTCGCCCCGTGCCGGCATCTTGTCGTCGCTGTTGAGCTGCTCGTTCTCTTCCACCAGACGGGCGTACTCAAGCTGCTCGCCCTTGATGAACGGAGAGTCGCCGACGTCGGTGATTTCCACCTTGCGCAGCATCTGACGGATGATCGTCTCGATGTGCTTGTCGTTGATCTTCACGCCCTGCAGGCGGTAAACCTCCTGCACCTCGTTGACGATGTAACGGGCCAGCTCCACTTCACCCATGAGACGCAGGATGTCGTGGGGGTTGAGCGGGCCGTCGGAGACCACCTCGCCTTTCTCCACGTGCTCGCCTTCGAAGATGTTCAGCTGACGCCACTTGGGAATCAGTTCTTCGTAGGTATCGCCACCTTCGTCCGGGGTGATCACCAGCCGCACCTTGCCCTTGGTCTCCTTGCCGAAGGAGACGGTCCCGCTCTTCTCGGCGAGAATCGCGGCCTCTTTCGGGTTACGGGCCTCGAACAGGTCGGCCACCCGCGGCAGACCACCGGTGATGTCCCGGGTCTTGGAGGATTCCTGGGGAATCCGCGCGATCACGTCACCTACCTGGATGTCCGCGCCGTTCTTCAGTGCCGACAGCGCGCCGCCGGGCAGGAAGTAGTTGGCCGGATTCTCGGTATTGGGCAGCGTCACCGGCTTGCCCTTGGCATCGGTCACACGCACCACCGGACGCAGGTCCTTACCCGCGGACGGGCGGTCCTGGCTGCTCAGCACCTCGATGTTGGTGAGGCCGGTGAGCTCATCGGTCTGGTAGTTCACGGAGATACCTTCCTCCATGTCACCAAACTGCACCTTACCCGCCACTTCGGCGATGATCGGGTGGGTGTGCGGATCCCAGGTGGCTACCACCTGGCCGCCGTCCACGCTGTCACCTTCGTTGACCGTGACCAGGGCACCGTAGGGCATCTTGTAGCGCTCGCGCTCACGGCCCAGGTCGTCGAGAACGGCCAGGTCCGCGGAGCGGGAAACGATCACCAGACCGTCCCGGTGCTGCACGTGCTTGGCGTTGTGGAAACGCACCTTGCCGCCGTGCTTGATCTGAATGTTGGACACCGCGGTGGCCCGGCTCGCCGCGCCACCGATGTGGAAGGTCCGCATGGTCAGCTGGGTACCCGGCTCACCGATGGACTGGGCCGCCATGACGCCCACGGCCTCACCCACGTTGACCCGGTGACCGCGCGCCAGATCACGACCGTAGCAGGCGGAACAGATGCCCCACTTGGTCTTACAGGTGATCGGAGAGCGCACCGCGATTTCGTCGATGCCCATGGCCTCGAGTTTTTCCACCCAGACTTCGTCGAGCACCAGGCCGGCCTGGAACACCACTTCGTCGGTGCCGGGGCGGACCAGATCACGGGCCACGGTACGGCCCAGCACCCGCTCGCGCAGGGGCTCCACGATGTCACCGCCTTCGATCAGCGGGGTCATCAGCAGACCGTCCTCGGTACCGCAATCCTGCTCGGTGATCACCAGATCCTGGGCCACGTCCACCAGACGACGGGTCAGGTAACCGGAGTTGGCGGTCTTCAGCGCGGTATCCGCCAGACCTTTCCGGGCACCGTGGGTGGAGATGAAGTACTGGAGTACGTTCAGCCCTTCACGGAAGTTACTGGTGATCGGCGTCTCGATGATCGAGCCGTCCGGCTTGGCCATCAGGCCGCGCATGCCGGCCAGCTGACGGATCTGCGCCGGGGAGCCCCGGGCGCCGGAGTCCGCCATCATGTAGATGGAGTTGAAGGACGCCTGCTCTTCATCCTCGCCCTTCTTGTTGACGACGATTTCCTTGTTCAGGTTGTCCATCATCGCCTTGGCGATCTGGTCGTTGGTGCGCGCCCAGATGTCGACCACTTTGTTGTAGCGCTCACCACGGGTCACCAGACCGGAAGCGAATTGCTCCTCGATCTCGCGCACCTCTTCCTCGGCGGCGGCGATCAGCTTCACCTTGGCGTCCGGAATCACCATGTCCTCGACACCAATGGAGGAGCCGGACAGGGTCGCTTCGCGGAAGCCCATGTACATGATCTGGTCAGCGAAGATGCAGGTTTCCTTGGTGCCCAGGATCCGGTAGCAGGTGTTCAGCAGCCCGGAAATCGCCTTCTTGGTCATGTTGCGGTTGACCTGATCGAAGCCGATGCCCGCGGGCACGATGTCCCAGATCTTGCAGCGGCCCGGGGTGGTGTCCACCAGCCGGGTGCCTTCCTCGACACGGCCTTCCTGATCCTTGACCACGTCGTACACGCGCACCTTGATGCGGGCGTGCAGATCCACTTCCTTGGTGCCCAGGGCGCGCATCACTTCCTTGGTGTCAGCGAAGATGCGGCCTTCACCCTTGGCGTTGATCTTTTCACGGCTGATGTAATACAAGCCCAGCACCACGTCCTGGGTCGGCACGATGATCGGTTCACCGTTGGCCGGGGACAGGATGTTGTTGGTGGACATCATCAGCGCGCGGGCTTCCAGCTGGGCTTCCAGGGTCAGCGGTACGTGCACCGCCATCTGGTCACCGTCGAAGTCCGCGTTGAAGGCGGCGCACACCAGCGGGTGCAGCTGGATCGCCTTGCCCTCGATCAGCACCGGCTCGAACGCCTGGATACCCAGACGGTGCAGGGTCGGCGCCCGGTTCAGCATCACCGGGTGTTCGCGAATCACCTCGGCGAGGATATCCCACACCTCGGCGGTTTCGCGCTCGACCATCTTCTTGGCCGCCTTGATGGTGGTGGCCAGGCCCCGGGCTTCCAGCTTGGCGAAGATGAACGGCTTGAACAGCTCCAGCGCCATCTTTTTCGGCAGACCGGTCTCGTGCAGCTTGAGGGTCGGGCCCACCACGATCACGGAACGACCGGAGTAGTCCACCCGCTTGCCGAGCAGGTTCTGACGGAAACGGCCCTGCTTGCCCTTGATCATGTCGGCCAGGGACTTCAGCGGGCGCTTGTTGGAACCGGTGATGGCACGGCCGCGACGGCCGTTGTCCAGCAGCGCGTCCACGGACTCCTGCAGCATGCGCTTTTCGTTGCGCACGATGATGTCCGGCGCGTTCAGATCCAGCAGCCGCTTGAGACGATTGTTGCGGTTGATCACGCGACGGTACAGGTCGTTCAGGTCGGAGGTCGCGAAACGGCCACCGTCCAGGGGCACCAGCGGACGCAGGTCCGGCGGCAGCACCGGCAGCACCGTCATGATCATCCACTCGGGCTCGTTGCCGGAGGCGTGGAACGCTTCCATCAGCTTGAGCCGCTTGGACAGCTTCTTGAGCTTGGTGTCCGAGTTGGTGGCCTCGATTTCCTCGCGCAGGGTGTTGATCTCTTCTTTGAGATCCAGCTCGGTGAGGAGCTGCTGCACCGCTTCCGCGCCCATCTTGGCTTCGAACTCATCACCAAACTGTTCCAGCGCGTCGAAGTACTCTTCGTCGGTGAGCAGCTGGCCGCGCTCCAGGGTGGTCATGCCCGGCTCGGTGACCACGAAGGATTCGAAGTACAGCACCCGCTCGATGTCGCGCAGGGTCATGTCCAGCATCAGGCCGATGCGGGACGGCAGCGATTTCAGGAACCAAATGTGCGCCACCGGGCTGGCCAGCTCGATATGGCCCATGCGCTCCCGGCGTACTTTGGAGAGGGTGACCTCCACGCCGCACTTTTCACAGATCACGCCACGGTGCTTGAGACGCTTGTACTTGCCGCACAGACATTCGTAGTCCTTGATCGGACCAAAAATGCGCGCGCAGAACAGGCCGTCACGCTCCGGCTTGAAGGTGCGGTAGTTGATGGTCTCCGGCTTTTTCACTTCGCCAAAAGACCAGGAACGGATCAGATCCGGCGGTGCCAGACCGATCTTCAGTTTGTCGAACTCCGTGACTTGTCCCTGACTTTTGAGCAGATTCAGCAAGTCTTTCAAGGCCAGTCCTCCGTATGGAGCTTTCGCTCGCGATTCTTTCCTAAACCCGGGTCAGACGAGGTGCCGCTCCCGGCCCTGGGGGCGGGAGCGGCGCACTCGGCCTCAGTCGTTTTCCAGCTCGATGTTGATACCGAGCGAACGGATTTCCTTCAGCAGTACGTTGAAGGACTCCGGCATACCCGGATCCATCCGGTGGTCGCCATCGACGATGTTCTTGTAAATGCGCGTACGCCCATTCACATCGTCCGACTTCACGGTGAGCATTTCCTGCAGCGTGTACGCCGCGCCGTAGGCCTCCAGGGCCCACACTTCCATCTCACCGAAGCGCTGGCCACCGAACTGCGCCTTGCCGCCCAGCGGCTGCTGGGTCACCAGGCTGTAGGAGCCGGTGGAGCGGGCGTGCATCTTGTCGTCGACCAGGTGGTTGAGCTTGAGCATGTACATGTAGCCCACGGTCACCTTGCGGTCGAACTTCTCGCCGCTGCGGCCATCCCACAGCTCGATCTGCCCGGACTTGTCCTGGCCGGCCAGTTCCAGCAACGCCTTGATCTCGAACTCCTTGGCACCGTCGAACACGGCGGTGGCCATGGGCACGCCGGCGCGCAGGTTGCCGGCCAGTTCGACGATGTCTTCGTCGCTGAAGCTGCTCCAGTCCTCGTCGGTGCCGCCGGCGCCGGTCTGGTTGTAGATCTGGTCCAGGAAGTCGCGCACTTCGGCGACCTTGCGTTCCTGATCCAGCATCTCACCGATGCGCTCGCCCAGCCCCTTGGCGGCCCAGCCCAGGTGGGTCTCGAGAATCTGACCCACGTTCATCCGTGACGGTACACCCAGCGGGTTGAGCACCACGTCCACGGGGACGCCGTTCTCGTCGTAGGGCATGTCCTCTTCCGGCATGATCACCGAGATCACACCTTTGTTACCGTGACGGCCGGCCATCTTGTCACCGGGCTGGATGCGACGCTTGATCGCCAGGTAGACCTTGACCACCTTGAGCACGCCGTGGGACAGGTCGTCGCCGCCGGAGATCTTGGCCTGCTTGTCCTTGTAGCGCTCGTCCTGCTCCTTCTTGTGCTGCTCCAGGTACTGGTGCGCGCGCTCCAGCTGTTCGGCCACGTCGTCATCCGCCGGGCGCAGCTCGAACCACTTGTCGCCTTCCAGCTCGTCGAGCACCGCATCGGTCAGCTCGGTGCCGCGCTTGAGGCCGGCGCCACCGTTGACCTTCTTGCCCACCATCACGGCGCGCAGACGGTCCTTGATGTCCTGCTCGAGGATCCGGTACTCGTCCTTCAGGTCCTTGCGGAACTTGTCCAGCGCGTCCTGCTCGATCTGGCGGGCACGCTCGTCCTTCTCGACGCCGTCGCGGGTGAACACCTGCACGTCGATGACGGTCCCCTTGACGCCGGAGGAAACCCGCAGAGAGGTGTCCTTCACGTCGGAGGCCTTCTCACCGAAGATGGCGCGCAGCAGCTTCTCTTCCGGGGTCAGCTGGGTTTCGCCCTTCGGCGTTACCTTGCCCACCAGAATGTCGCCGGCTTCCACCTCGGCACCGATGTACACGATGCCAGACTCGTCAAGCTTGGCCAGGGCCGCCTCGCCCACGTTGGGGATGTCGGCGGTGATTTCCTCGGCGCCCAGCTTGGTGTCCCGGGCGATCGCGGTCAGTTCCTGAATGTGGATGGAGGTAAAGCGGTCCTCTTTCACCACACGCTCGGAGATGAGGATGGAATCCTCGAAGTTGTAGCCGTTCCAGGGCATGAACGCGACGCGCATGTTCTGGCCCAGAGCCAGCTCACCCATGTCCACGGACGGGCCGTCGGCCATGATGTCGCGGGCGGAGACCCGATCACCCACCTTCACCAGCGGACGCTGGTTGATGCAGGTGTTCTGGTTGGAGCGGGTGTACTTGGTGAGGTTGTAGATATCCACACCGGCTTCGCCTTCCACCACTTCATCGTCGTTCACTTTGACGATGATCCGGGAGGCATCCACCTTGTTCACCACGCCGCCACGCTGGGCCACCACGCAGACGCCGGAATCCCGGGCCACGTGACGCTCCATGCCGGTGCCCACCAGGGGCTTCTCGGCGCGCAGGGTCGGCACCGCCTGACGCTGCATGTTGGAACCCATCAACGCGCGGTTCGCGTCATCGTGCTCCAGGAACGGAATCAGGGACGCGGCCACGGACACCACCTGGCGCGGAGAGACATCCATATGGGTAATGGTGTCCCGCTCCATGACGGTGAATTCGTAGCGGTGACGCACGGTGACGAAGTCTTCAACGAAGCCGCCGTCGTCGGTCATCTTGGCGTCCACCTGCGCGATCACGCACTCGGCTTCCTCGATGGCGGACAGGTACTCGATGTCGTCGGTTACCTTGCCGTCGACCACCTTGCGATAAGGCGACTCCAGGAAGCCGTACTCGTTGGTGCGCGCGTAGCTGGCCAGGGAGTTGATCAGGCCGATGTTCGGGCCTTCCGGCGTCTCGATGGGGCACACACGACCGTAGTGGGTCGGGTGCACGTCGCGCACTTCGAAGCCGGCACGCTCACGGGTCAGACCGCCCGGGCCCAACGCGGACACCCGACGCTTGTGGGTGATCTCGGAGAGCGGGTTGTTCTGATCCATGAACTGGGACAGCTGGGAGGAGCCGAAGAACTCCTTCACCGCGGCGGCCACCGGTTTGGCGTTGATCAGATCCTGCGGCATCAGGCCTTCGGACTCGGCCAGGCTCAGGCGCTCCTTGACGGCGCGCTCCACCCGCACCAGGCCTACGCGGAACTGGTTCTCGGCCATCTCGCCCACGGAGCGGATGCGGCGGTTGCCCAGGTGGTCGATGTCGTCGACCACGCCGTTGCCGTTGCGGATGTCCACCAGGGTCTTGAGCACGTCGATGATGTCGGACTGCTCGGCGCCCATCTGCTCGAAGTACTGCTTACCTTCGTCGTCGGTGCGGGCGCTGAAGTAGCGGCCGTCGTAGACGATGCCGGGGCCGGTCACGTCTTCACGACCCAGGCGGCGGTTGAACTTCATGCGGCCCACGCCGGACAGGTCGTAGCGCTCGTCGGTGAAGAACAGGTTGCGGAACAGGTTCTCCGCCGCTTCCTTGGTGGGCGGCTCGCCGGGACGCATCATGCGATAGATTTCCACCAGCGCCTCCAGCGGGCTGCGGGTGGGATCGGCACGCAGGGTGTCGGCCATGAACGGGCCATGGTCCAGGTCGTTGGTGTAGAGCGTCTCGAAGCGGGAGACACCGGCCTTCTCGATTTTCTCGAGGGCATCGGCGGTCAGCTCGGTATTGCACTCCACCAGCACCTCACCGGTTTCCTGATCGATTACCGACTTGGCCAGATAACGGCCCTGCAGGTACTCGGCGGGAATTTCCAGGTACTCGATGTTGGCTTTTTCCAACTGGCGAATGTGGCGCGCGGTGACACGACGGCCACGCTCCACCACCACTTCATCGCCGGCCAGGATATCGAAGGTCGCGGTTTCGCCACGCAGACGCTCCGGCACCAGGCGCATACGGTAAGCACCGTCTTCGAACAGGATTTCGTTGGTGTCGAAGAAGGTCTCGAGAATCTCGTCCGAGGTATAGCCCAGGGCACGCAACAGAATGGTCGCCGGCAGCTTGCGGCGACGGTCGATGCGCACGTAGATCAGGTCCTTCGGATCGAATTCGAAGTCCAGCCAGGAGCCACGGTAGGGAATCACCCGGGCGGAATACAGCAGCTTGCCGGACGAATGGGTCTTGCCCTTGTCGTGGTCGAAGAACACGCCCGGAGAGCGGTGCAGCTGGGACACGATGACCCGCTCGGTACCGTTGATCACGAAGGTACCGTTCTCGGTCATCAACGGAATCTCGCCCATGTACACCTGCTGTTCGCGGATGTCCTTGATGGCGCCGTTGGATTCCTTGTCGTAGATCACCAGACGGATACGCACGCGCAGCGGCGCGGCATAGGTGGTGCCACGAATGATGCACTCTTTGACATCAAAAACCGGTTTGCCGAACTCATAGCCGGCATACTCGAGGGCGGCGTTCCCGGAGTAGCTGGAGATCGGGAATACCGAACGGAAAGCCGCTTCCAGGCCCTCCTCGAAGCGCTCCTCGGCGCTCTTGTCGTGTTGCAAGAACTTGCGGTAAGAATCGAGCTGTATGGCCAGAAGGTACGGAACCTCCATGACCTTGGGAAGCTTGCCGAAATCTTTGCGGATCCGCTTTTTCTCAGTGAATGAGTATGCCATCTGCGTTCCTCGGCTGTTGACCTATCACCCCTGGGTGATATTCCTGCATGAAACCCTTCATACAGAAACGACAAAAGGCTGGCAGCCCTTAAGCTGCCAGCCGGTGTCTTTCCGACTGAATGTGGAAAGACATTGCGCTCTCGCGCTTACTTGAGCTCGGCGGTACCGCCAGCCTCTTCGATCTTTTTCTTGATCTCTTCGGCTTCGTCCTTGGAAGCGCCTTCCTTGACCGGAGCGGGAGCGCCCTCGACCAGATCTTTCGCTTCTTTCAGACCCAGACCGGTTACTTCGCGAACTGCCTTGATCACGCCGACTTTCTTGTCGCCGAAACCGGTCAGGATCACGTCAAACTCGGTCTGTTCTTCAGCGGCGGCGCCTGCGTCGCCAGCAGCTGCGGGAGCAGCGGCCACGGCGGCGGCGGCGGTTACGCCAAACTTCTCTTCCATGGCCTCGATCAGTTCAACGAGGTCCATAACGCTCATGTCAGCGATTGCGCTGAGGATATCTTCTTTGGAAACGGCCATTTTCAATCTCCTAAAATCACCGTACGGGCGATCCCGAGTGGTATCGGGTAGTTACGCTGCTGATCGCGAGATCAGGCAGCTTCCTGCTGTTTCTTGTCCTTCACGGCGGCAACGGTACGGACAAACTTGCCGGGCACCTCGTTGAGGGTACGGACAAACTTGGCCACCGGGGCCTGCATGACGGACATAAGCTGAGCAAGGGCTTCGTCACGGGTGGGCAGCTTCGCCAGGACATCGATGTCCTTGGCTCCGTACGCCACACCGCCTACGGCCAGTGCTTTGACTTCGAGCGCGTCGTGGTCCTTGGCGAAATCCTTGATCAGCCGGGCAGCTGCGCCCGGATCTGCCTGGGAAAACGCCAGGATCGTGGGGCCGACCAGCGCATCGCTGAGGCACTCGTATTCAGTGCCTTCAACCGCGCGCTTGGCCAACGTGTTCCGTACTACTTTCAGGTACACGCCGGTTTCACGGGCTTTCACGCGCAGAGCGGTCATCTCTGACACGGAAAGACCACGATAGTCGGCAACCACGGCGGACAGCGCTTCGGCAGCCGCAGCATTCACCGAAACCACAATCGCCCGTTTGTCCTCCAGATTCAAAGGCACGATTTACCTCCTGGATTCACAAACTTAACCGGACTCATCGACTGCCTGACTGATGAATCCAGCGGTTGCCAGGACCGGTCACCCGGTCCGGGATCGCGGAAGCCAGCCCCTGCTTTGACACAGGATTTGCAACTACCGCGCCTGCGCAGGCGATTACTCCTTAACCTCCGGCGGAAACTTGGCTCATAAAGCCAGACTCCATTCACACCTTCGGACCTGCGGTCTTTGACGCCCCGCCGGTCGGGCTCCGAAGAGTCGCCGTCGGGATCAAAGCTTTTGAACCGGCGCCCCGAGGAGCGCCGGCCCGGTATTTCTTACATGGACAGGGTGGCGGGATCGATCGCCAGGCCCGGGCCCATGGTGCTGGACAGCGTCACTTTCTTGAAGTACGCGCCCTTGGCGGAAGCCGGCTTCGCCTTCTTCAGGTCGGCGATCAGCGCTTCCACGTTTTCCTTGATGGCGTTGGCGTCAAAGCCGATCTGACCCACGGTGCAGTGGATAATGCCGCCTTTGTCGGTGCGGTAACGCACCTGGCCGCCCTTGGCGTTCTTGACCGCCTGAGCCACGTCCGGGGTCACGGTGCCCACTTTCGGGTTGGGCATCAGACCACGGGGGCCGAGGATGGTGCCCAGCTTACCGACCACGCGCATGGCGTCCGGAGAAGCGATCACCACGTCAAAGTTGATCTCACCGCCCTGAACCTGCTCGGCCAGGTCGTCGAAACCCACCACGTCGGCGCCGGCTTCCTTGGCTTCATCGGCCTTGGCGCCCTGGGCGAACACGGCGACGCGAACGGTCTTGCCGGTGCCGTGGGGCAGCACGGAAGCGCCACGCACGTTCTGATCGGATTTACGCGGGTCAACACCCAGGTTCACCGATACGTCGATGGATTCCTTGAATTTCACGGCGGACAGCTCGGCCAACAGCGTGACGGCTTCTTCCACCGGGTACAGCTTGCCCGTTTCTACCTTCTCACGGATGGCGCGGGCGCGTTTGGACAGCTTGGCCATTGGTTAGTCCTCCACGTCCAGGCCCATGGAACGGGCGGAGCCCGCGATGGTGCGCACGGCTGCGTCCATGTCGGCAGCGGTGAGATCAGGCTCCTTGGCCTTGGCGATCTCCTCGAGCTGCGCACGGTTTACCTTGCCCACCTTCTTGGTGTTCGGCTCGCCGGAACCGCTCTTGATACCGGCCGCCTTCTTCAGCAGATACGCCGCGGGCGGCGTCTTCATGGTGAAGGTGAAGGAACGGTCGCTGTACACGGTGATGACCACCGGTACCGGCGCGCCCTGATCCAGCTGCTGGGTCTGGGCGTTGAACGCCTTACAGAATTCCATGATGTTCACGCCGTGCTGGCCCAGTGCGGGACCGACCGGCGGTGAAGGGTTAGCCTGACCCGCTGCGACCTGCAGCTTGATGTAGGCTTCGACTTTCTTGGCCATGATTAAGACTCCTTGGGTGCGAACGCCGTTTTACGGGCTCCCCTGAGGTGGGTCGTTTGCCCCGCCGGCACGGGCGGAGCACCAGGGTCAGGTCTTTTCGACCTGACCGAATTCCAGCTCCACCGGCGTGGAGCGGCCGAAAATGAGAACCGCCACCTGCAGGCGGCTCTTTTCGTAGTTCACTTCTTCCACGACACCGTTGAAGTCGGCGAACGGACCGTCGGTGACCCGTACCACCTCGCCGGCCTCGAAGAGGGTCTTCGGCTTGGGCTTCTCCACCGCGTCGTCCATGCGACGCAGAATGGCATCCGCCTCTTTCTGGGTGATCGGCGATACGCGACCCGGGTTTTTCGGGTCTTCACCGATGAACCCCATGACTTTCGGGGTTTCCTTCACCAGGTGCCAGGAGTCATCGCACATCTCCATCTGCACCAGCACATAGCCCGGGAAGAACTTGCGCTCGGACTTACGCTTCTGACCACCGCGCATTTCCACCACTTCTTCGGTGGGCACGAGAATCTCGCCAAACAGCTCTTCCATGGAACGCAGCTTGATGCGTTCTTCCAGGGCTCGTTTGACGTGCTTTTCAAAGCCGGAATAAGCGTGTACCACGTACCAACGCTTCGACATGTGCACCCCTTAACCGATGAGCGCCGAAATCGCGCCGTTGAGCACCCAATCGAGCATGAACATCAGCAACGCCACGATCAGCACGAAGACCAGCACGATCAGCGTGGTTTGCAATGTTTCCTGCCGGGTCGGCCACACCACCTTGCGCAACTCCACCATGGAATCCTTACGCAACTGGTTGAACGCCCGGCCCTGTTCGGTCTGCAGCGCGACGAACGCGGCCAGCAGCCCTACCACCAGAACGCCCAGCGCCCGGTACAGGGGGGAAAACTCGGAGAAATAGCTATTACCCGCCACGGCGGTCGCCACCAGTGCGGCCACGATGACCCACTTGACGCCTTCCAGGACGGAGGACCCGGACTGTCCTTCTGCTCTCTCACTCATTCGCCGACGCACCCCGCCATCTGACGGCCACTCTGGGAAAGAAATTGGCAGGCCAGGAGGGACTCGAACCCCCAACAGCCGGTTTTGGAGACCGGTGCTCTACCAATTGAACTACTGGCCTGTAACCTTGAAAACACAACGGCCGGGGCCATGGGCCCCGGCCCTTATCGCCTTACGGCAATGACTTACTCGATGACCTTGGATACCACGCCGGCGCCCACGGTACGGCCGCCTTCGCGGACCGCGAAACGCAGACCTTCTTCCATGGCGATCGGTGCGATCAGCTGTACAGTCATCTGTACGTTGTCGCCCGGCATCACCATTTCGGTGCCTTCCGGCAGGGTGCACGCACCGGTCACGTCCGTGGTACGGAAGTAGAACTGCGGACGGTAGCCGTTGAAGAACGGGGTGTGACGACCACCCTCTTCCTTGCTCAGCACGTACACTTCACCTTCGAACTTGGTGTGCGGAGTGATGGAGCCCGGCTTCGCCAGCACCTGACCACGCTCAACGTCGTCACGCTTGGTGCCGCGCAGCAGCACGCCCACGTTCTCGCCCGCCCGGCCTTCGTCCAGCAGCTTGCGGAACATCTCAACGCCGGTACAGGTGGTCTTGGTGGTGTCCTTGATGCCAACGATTTCAATCTCGTCGCCCACCTTGATGATGCCACGCTCCACACGACCGGTTACCACGGTACCGCGGCCGGAGATGGAGAACACGTCTTCGATCGGCATCAGGAACGGCTGATCCACGGCGCGCTCCGGCTCCGGGATGTAGTCGTCCAGGCACTCAACCAGTTTCACCACCGCCGGCATGCCGATATCGCTGGTGTCACCTTCCAGAGCCTTCAGCGCGGAACCGGTGATGATCGGGGTGTCGTCGCCCGGGAAGTCGTAGCTGCTCAGCAGCTCACGGATTTCCATTTCAACCAGTTCCAGCAGCTCTTCATCGTCCACCATGTCCGCTTTGTTCAGGAACACAACGATGAACGGTACGCCCACCTGGCGGGACAGCAGGATGTGCTCGCGGGTTTGCGGCATCGGGCCGTCCGCCGCGCTCACCACCAGGATCGCGCCGTCCATCTGCGCCGCACCGGTGATCATGTTCTTCACGTAGTCGGCGTGGCCGGGGCAGTCAACGTGCGCGTAGTGACGATTCGGGGAATCGTATTCCACGTGAGAGGTCGCAATGGTAATACCGCGCTCACGCTCTTCCGGCGCATTGTCGATCTGGTCAAACGCGCTCGCGGAACCGGAACCCCAGGTCTCGAAGCACACCCGCGTCAGGGCGGCGGTCAGCGTCGTCTTACCATGGTCAACGTGACCAATGGTGCCTACGTTTACGTGCGGTTTATTACGTTCAAACTTTTCCTTTGCCACGACTCTCTACCTCTCAACTTGGCTGTGCATCCCGTCTGAACGGCGTGCGCCCTGGAAAACACATTTAAGGACCGCGTCATTCGCGGACCACCCTGGCACCACCAAGACACATGAAGCCGGGCCCAGGAAGTCCCTGGGCCCGGAGTTTGGAGCTCATGACCGGATTTGAACCGGTGACCTCACCCTTACCAAGGGTGTGCTCTACCTACTGAGCTACATGAGCGTAACCTTCATACTGCCCTGTCAGGCATCCAAATTGTTGCCGCAGACTGGAGCGGGCAGCGGGAATCGAACCCGCATCATCAGCTTGGAAGGCTGAGGTTCTACCATTGAACTATGCCCGCGAACCTTCCAATTTCTGTCTTGCCAGCCTGCCGGCCAATTCTGGTGGAGGGGGGAGGATTCGAACCTCCGAAGCTTTCGCGTCAGATTTACAGTCTGATCCCTTTGGCCACTCGGGAACCCCTCCTGAAAAGGGCCTACATTCTCTTTACGCCGAAACCCCTTGTCAACCATATTTTCAGGGATTTTCAAGCTCTTAGGCGTGCTTGAAGTGGAGCTGGCGAGAGGAGTCGAACCCCCGACCGGCTGATTACAAATCAGCTGCTCTACCAACTGAGCTACGCCAGCAGCGTAAGGGCTGCGCATTCTATAGAAAGCCCACCGGGGGTGCAATCATTGCGACCCATTACACGCGCTCCGATCCTGCCCCACCGCCGGATTGCCGACCAGAAAGTCCTCCAGCGCCGCGGCGCCGGCGGCCTGCGGCGGCAGGTACAGCCAGTATTCGGTGACCGGGCGGGAGGTTTCCCGCACGAAGGCGGGGTAGCCCGCGCCCCGCATCCGCACCCGTAACCCCTCCGCGGAATCAGCGCTGGAGAAGTAACCCAGGGAAATGGCGTTGGCGTCCTCGCCGGTTTTGACGATAAAACTGTCCACCCCGCGGGCCTGCAGTTCGCTGAGCACCTCCAGCGCCCGGTCCCGGCTCGGATAGGCCGGCAGGTACACCCAGTTGAGATGGTCCTTCTGCACCGTCACCGACCGGATGCGCCCCTCCAGCCCCGCCGCCGCCAACTGAATGCGGGCACGCTCCGCGTCGCCCTCTCCGGCCCAGGGGCCCACCACCGGGCACAAGCCCGGGGCGCCGGCGGGCGCCGACGATGGCGGTTCGCCGCGGCGGGGCGGCTGGGGGGATTCACTCAACAAACGCAGAGGCGGGCCCTGCACGACCGGGCCGGCGGCGCGCTCCGCCGCCACCGGTGGCGCCGGCGTCCAGGCGGTCATCGCCAGCTGCCAGCCCAGATACACCAGGTTGACGACCACCAGGCTGTAAAAGACCCAACGCACGGATTTTCGTCCCCCAAACCTTATTGTTGTCGCGCTATTCCTGTCGCGCCGCCACCCGCTCCAGACCATCCAGCACCAGATCGGGCAAGTGCAGGAATTCAAAGGAAAAAGAGGCCGACAGTTCGTCCGCGTCGCCGCCCGTGACCAGCACCTTGCAAGTATCCGGAAGCCGCTCACGCAGTTCAACCACCACATCCGTGACGAACGCCACAGACATGCGCAGCAGGCCGTTGTGCACGCACTCACCGGTGGACCGGCCCAGTCCCAGCCGGGCGCTGGCCTGCTCCACATGAACGTCGGCGGTGTCCCGCAACAGGGCGTTGCGCAGCATGCCCAACCCGGGAACGATGTAGCCGCCCAGGAAGTCGCCTTCGCCGTCCACCGCGTCGATGGTCAGGGCACTGCCGCAGTCGATGACGATGCCGGCCCCGAAACGCTGCCAGCATTCCACCAGGGCGACCCAGCGGTCGGCGCCCAGCCGGCGGGCCTCCGGGTAGCAATTGCGCACCCCGAAGTCATGCTCCCTGGAATAATAGAATTGCGGCTCGCAGCCGGTGCGCTCCCGCACCAGATCGGCGATTCGGCGGTCCGCTTCCGGCCCGGCCACCGAGGCCACCCAGACCGATTCCGGTGCCGGCGAGGCCAGCGGTGCGTCCAGTGCCTTGACCCAGTCCCGGGCATGCACTTCGCCGCCCTGGGCCACCCGGTCGCCGTCCCGACGGCGCCACTTCAGGGCGGTATTGCCCACGTCCACGAACAGCTTCATTGCAATCTCAGACTCACTTCCCCGCCATGAACGGTGCGGGTTTCCCCGTCGATGTCGACACGCAAAGCGCCGTCTTCGGCGACGCCCCGGGCCACGCCGCGGCGGGCGCCCTCCGCGGCGTGCAACAGTACCGGTTGGTCCCGGCACAGGTCCAGCGCTTCGAACGGCGCCATGAACGGCGCGAAGCCGTCGCGGGCGAACCGGTCCAGCATATCGATCAGCGCCAGGGCCACCGATCCCACCAGGGCGGTGCGCCCCGGCGGCGTGGCGCAGGCGCGCTGCAGATCAATCCAGCTCTGATCGATGGCGTCGGCCTGGCGGTCGTTCATGGCCACGTTCAGGCCCACCCCCACCACCACCTGGACGCGACCGTCCATCTCTCCGGCCAGCTCGATCAGCACGCCGCCCAGCTTGGCGCCGTCCACCAGCAGGTCGTTGGGCCATTTAAGTCCTGGCCGCAGACCCGGCGCCTCCCGCTCCAGGGCGCCGGCCACGGCCACGCCGGCGGCCAGGCTCAGCCCGCCCAAGGCGGAAAAGCCACCGGCCAGCTCGTACAGCACGCTGACATAGAGGTTGGCGCCGAACGGCGATTGCCAGGCGCGTCCGCGCCGGCCCCGACCGGCGCTCTGACATTCCGTGGTGACCACCACCGGGGTCGGCGCCCCCGACGCGGCCAGCGCCAGGGCATCCGCATTGGTGGAAGCGGTCACCGGTTCGAATTTCAGGGTGGCGCGCCCGGCCAGGGCGCGCTCCAGGGCGAACGGATCCAGCAGATCCAGGGGGCGGGGCAGTCGGTATCCTTTACCGCGCACCGATTCCACCACCAGGCCCCATTGATCCAGGCGCTGCACCCGTTTCCAGATCGCCGCCCGGGAGATCCCCAGCGCCTCGCCGAGTTCCGCCCCGGAATGGAAGCGGCCATCGGCCAGGCACCGGATCAGCGTCAGATCCGCGGTGGACTCCATCCCCGCTCAGTGCTCCCAGATCACGCCACGGGAGGCGCCCCACTCGGGCAGATCCGCCGCGTAGTGTTTTTCGATCTCGTTGCGCTTGAGTTTGAGGGTCGGCGTAATCAGGCCGTTCTCCACGGTCCACGGGGTCTTGCACACCACGAAACAGCTGAGCCGCTCATGGGGATCGAGCTGGCCGTTCACACGCTCGAGCAGGTCGTTCAGCGCCTTGGTGAAGTTGTCCTTGGCGGCGCCCTTGCTGAGCTTCTCCTGTTCTTCCGGGGTCAGGTTGAGCAAGGCGATGGGCTGGGACATATTGGCACCGATCACACACGCCAGCTCCACCCCGGGCTGGCTGGCCAGGCGATTCTCGATGGGCGCCGGGGCCACGTACTTGCCCTTCTCGGTTTTGAAGATTTCCTTGATCCGGCCGGTGATGCGCAACCGGCCACGGTCGTCGATCTCACCCACGTCGCCGGTCTTCAGCCAACCGTCCTCGGACAACACTTCGGCGGTCAAATCTTGCTGCTTGTAGTAACCGCTCATGTTGCCCACGCTGCGCACTTCCACTTCGCCGGCCTCGCCGATGCGGCATTCCACACCGTCGTTGGGTGTGCCCACCCAGCCGATGCGCTGGTCGCCCTGTTCGGTGGTGTGTGACCAGCCGAAGTTTTCGGTCATGCCGTAGACTTCCAGGATCTCCAGCCCCAGCTTGTTGAACCAGGAAATGATCTCGGTGGACAACGGTGCGGCACCGGACAGGGCCACCCGGCATTCGTCCAGGCCCATGGCCCCCAGCACCTTTTTCTTGATCACGCGATTGAGCAGCGGAATTTTCAGCAGGGTGTTCAGCTTCTGGGGCGGGACCGCCTCGGACGCCTTCTGATAAAACTTGGACCAGATCCGCGGGACCGCGAAGAACAGGGTCGGCTTGGCCCGCTTGATGTCCTCGCCGAAGGTATCCAGTGATTCCGCGAAAAACACCTTGTTGCCTGTGTAGAGCATGGCCATTTCCACCGCCGCCCGCTCGGCCACGTGGGACAAGGGCAGATAGGAAATCATGCGGTCGTCCGGCTCCAGGTCGTACACCTTGATGACCTTGTCGCCCACCGACGACAGGCTCTGATACTGGTGCATCACGCCCTTGGGCACGCCGGTGGTGCCGGACGTGTAGATGATGGTCGCCAGATCCTCGGGGCCGGGCCGGGCGGCTTCCGACAGGGGCGAGTGCTGGCTGACGATGTCTTCCCACCGCGGCGCCTGGCCACGCACTTCATCCGGCGCCAGGGAGAAAGCGATCTGCTTGACGTCGCCAGGTACGCCCGCCTTCATGATGTCCCAGTCGTCCAGCTTGCCCACGAACAGCAGCTTGGACTCACTGTGCTCGAGAATCAGCTTCACGGAATCCGCCACCAGCGTCGGATAAAGCGGCACGCTGACACCGCCGGCGATCCAGATGGCCAGGTCGGCGATGATCCACTCGGCGCAGTTCTTGGACACCAGCGCCACCCGGTCGCCGTCCTGCACGCCCTGCTCTTTCAGGAACGAGGCCATGCGGTACGCTTCGTCGGCCACCTGTTCCCAGGTGTACTCACGGACCTGGCCACCGCCCAGCGGTTGCACCATGGCCACGCGGCTACCGTGCTGATGGCGCCGATCTTCCAGTGCCTGGATGGGGGTCTTCATGGTCACGTTATTATCCTTCGTCATCTTCATCACCTTTACCCAAACCAAAAAAGCCGATAACGAACCGGCAGCGCCGGTTCGGCCAAGTGTTCTAATCCGAAATCACCGGCGTGCGCGGATGGCAACGAAACACCGGCCCCAGGAACAAAGCGGTGCCCAGCCCCCAGGCGCCGTTCAACAACAACCCGCCGGCCCAGGTCGCCCCGCTGACAGGCAGGCCTTTTAGAGGAAACACCAGGAGCATGGCCACCACGGTGGGCGCGATGGCGCCGAACAGCAAAGAAACCAACCAAAAGAGCCGGGCCGGCTTGTAACGCACCAGCCACCACAACGGCAACGCCCAGACACCGCCCCAGAACGCCAGCGACAATACCACCGGCACCCCCAAGGGCGCGGTCGCGGACCAGTTATAGGGCGCCGCCGGCGCGATACCCAGAAAATAGAGCAATGCCAGCAGGCCCTGATGAAAAACCAATGTCGCCAGTGCTCCTGCGGCAAAGGACTTGACCCACTGCATAACGGCTCCGTCGAACTGTGACTTCCTGAGCATAGAGATACATGGGGACAGGATAAAGGCCGGAACACCGAAAAGGTATCGCCCGGAACCTATTCCGGGGTCGGACCACCGGAAGTGCTTGATTCAGGTCGGCTTTCTGGCCTGGGAGCGGCCTGTGGCGGCGTTAGACATTACTTTTTGGCCTTGGAAATGGTGGCTAAGTCGCGCTCGCGTGGGCTTAAGGCGGTGTTTCAGGGTGGGGAAATCGAGCGCTAAGCCGCTATGGCGGCGCGCTTTTTGGGGAAAGAGGCGAAGCAACAAGCGGTTACCGAGGTCCGACCCCGAGGGGGAACACCCAATTCCAGAACCGCCTGGACTTGAGAGGGGTTTTCTTTTGGTTTTCCGACGTCGGGCGAGGGCATGGCCCCTCACATGGGGGCGGAGCGGCACGGGTTTCGCCGCACCGCGGCGAGTGCCGCGTAGCGCCGCCGGGCTGTGCCCGGTGGCCGGACCCGCGCAGCGGGCCCCACATTAAAAAGAGCGGGGGCTCCCCATGTGAGAGCGCGCCACAGCAAAACGCCCTGCCAGGATTCCCTGACAGGGCGCTTTGATTTAAGAGCCTGACGATGACCTACTCTCACATGGGGAGACCCCACACTACCATCGGCGCTGAGTGGTTTCACTTCTGAGTTC
>NZ_JBKFTK010000007.1:0-102433 GCF_046507805.1 Alloalcanivorax sp. C16-1
GCCGGGCGGTGAGCATGGCCGGAATCTCGGTCTCCATGGTGATGTTGGAGCTCGGTACGATCTGGCCGATTCGATAGGGTCGCGTCATGCTTCTTTCCTCACAGAGGCAGCTCAAGGAGGCGGCTCAGGGCCGCGCTCCGAGAAAGTCACCGAAGCCCTGGAAGAACCCTTCGAGGTCGTCCCAGGGAATCATATGGCCGGCGTCCGGCACCGTTTCGATGCGGATCGACGGCAGCAGCTGTTTGATCTCGTCCTTGTCCTCGTCCTGGATCACGCCGCCTTTACCGGCGCACAGCAACAGGGTCGGGACCTGGACCTTCGGAAAGTCCTGATGAATATCCACTTCGTGGAATTCCTCGAAACTTTTCACGATCGCCGGCAGATAGCAGGTGTGCAGCCACTCGGCGCGCAGCAGCAGTTGCTCCTCGGTCCAGGTGGGGCAGTACTTGCGCATGGTTTCCAGACCGGCACCGTGGGTGCAGTCGTTGATGGAATCCACGTACCAGGGCAGCTTGCTCGGGTACTCGCGGCGGCCCGGGCCGGACACCGGCGGATCGATCAGCGCCAGTTTGGCCACGCCCTTGGCGCCCCGGGTCACGGCCCGCAGCGCGAACCGCGCGCCCATGGAATGGCCGGCCAGGATGTAATCCTCCAGGCCCAGGGCCTCGACGAAGGCGACCACGTCATCGGCGCAGGCGTCGGTGCCGTAATCGAGATCCGGACCGGTGGACGACAGGCCACGGCCGCGTACGTCCAGAACATAGGTGTCGAAGTTCCGGCCCAGGCGCTCGGCCACGAATTCCCAGGTGATCGCCGGGCTGGTGATGCCCGGGATCAGGACCAGGGGCTGGCCTTTGCCACCGTAGCGCAGATAGTGCTGGCGAATGCCGTTGGCGTGGACGTTGGCGCCATAGAGTCGGGTGCTGCTCATGCTTTCTCCTCGACCTCCGTCTTGGGGTCCTTCAGCGGGACTTCGTACACGTCATGGGCGAATACCCAGGCCGGGTCTTCGTCATAACGCAGCCAGGTGTTGTCGTGGGATACCTTCTGAACGCGGGACGCGCGCTCGAAACGGTTGGCGCGGTACAGCTCGAAGGCATCGGCATAATTCTCGGCGCCCACGGTGTCCAGACAGCGCACCAGCATGGCGGCGTCCTCGATGGCCATGGCGGCGCCCTGGGCCATGTGCGGCTTCATCGGGTGCGCGGCGTCGCCGAGCAGCACCAGACGGTTGTCGTGCCACAGGGGCAGGGGGTTACGCTCCAGCAGCGGCCATTTGGTGACGTTGTCGGTGCAATCGATCAGCGCCTGAACGGTCTCGCCGTAGCCTTCGAAGGCTTTGCGCATTTCTTCGCGGGAGCTGTCCACGAAGGAGGTGCCGTGGTTCCAGTCCGGCTCCGGAACACCGGTGACGTAGTAGTACTCTTTTTCGTCGCCGGTCACGAAGTAGACCATCATGTGACGGTCTTCGGACCACCACTTCACGCAGGCTTCGAAATCCAGGTCGTAGGCCTTCAGTTTTTCCGCGGAAATAATCGCGCGGTGGGCCACCCAGCCGCTGTAGATCGGCTGTTCTTCACCGAGCAGGTGCTCGCGGATCACGGAGTTGACGCCATCCGCGCCAATCACGATGTCGGCGGTGTCCTGACTGCCGTCGGTGAAGGTCATGACCACCTTGTCGCCCTGGTCGTCGACTTTCTCGAGACGCTTGCCGAAGTGTAGCCGCTCCTGGTCCAGCTGATCGACCATCAGCGCGTGCAGATCGCCGCGGTGAACCGTGATGTAGGACGCGCCGTATTCTTTCTTGGCGAAATCGCCCAGCGGAATGCGCGACAGGTATTCACCGGTGGCGCCGTCACGGCTGAACCAGTGGTCCGGATGCGAGCCCATGCGATCCAGCGCGTCCTCGATACCGATACGACGCATCACCTTCATCACGTTGGGGCCCAGGTGGATACCGGCGCCCAGACGGGAAAATTCCGGTGCTTGCTCGTAAACCTGGGTGGGGTAACCCGCTTTCTGAAGCAGGGCGCCAGCGGCGGCGCCGCCCAGGCCGGCGCCGATGACCGCGATGGTCGGCTTGGTGGTACTCACAATCAGGTCCTCCTGATGATTCGTGGAAAAGTTGACTAGAAACAACGTATACACCATTTATTGGCCGGTCAAGCCTCTTTTTACGATTGCCGCCGTGACCCAGGTCATGTCCGGCGTGGCGGGAGGGTGTAAGGGAATATGCGATGATTTTTCGCGCTAAAACGTAAATTCGTGAGGATTCTTTGCGCCTTGCCCGACCCTGGTGCAAACCGGGTCGGCACCGCGCAAAAGCGGTGCATGCACCATATTCAGAGGAAAACCCAGGGAGCGGATGTTCAGTGTTGCCGGCGCCGTTCGGTGAAGGTCAGCACGGTGGCGGTGAGCGCCGGCAGGAAGGTGACGGTAATGATGGCGGTGCCTAGCAGCCCGAACAGCACGATGGCGCCCACGCCCCGATACAATTCGGTGCCCTCGCCGGGCAGCAGCACCAGCGGCGCAAGCCCGCACACCGTGGTGATGGTGGTCATGGCGATGGGGCGCAGCCGTGAGCGCACCGCCTCGCTGACCGACTCCGCCACCGGCCGCCCCTGGCGACGATTGGTCAGCGCTTCGTGGACGATCAGAATCGGGTTGTTGACCACCGTGCCCATCAGAATCAGAAAGCCGAGCATGGAGATCATGTCGAACGGCTGGCTGAAGCCGGGCAGGCCCAGCAACGGCAACAGCGCCCCCAGACCGTTGAGCAGCGCCAGGCCGAGAATGCCGCTGGCGATGCCCACCGGGATGGTGGTCATGATCAGCAGCGGGTAGCCCCAATGGGTGAAGATCGCCACCAGCAGCAGGTAGATCAGCAGCACCGCCACCACATAGTTGCCGGTGAGGGCGTCGCGGGTGGCGTCCAGCTGGTCGCTGGCGCCGGAGATGTCCACGCTGACCCCGGCGGGAATCGCGCCTTCCTCGCGCAGGGCGCCGATCACCTGTTCGCGCACCGTGCGCACGCCGGTCTCCAGCGCCACCGAGCGCGGCGGAATGATGTTCAGGGTCACCGTGCGGCGGCCGTTGACCCGGCGCACGGTACTGGTGTCCACGGTTTCCACCAGGGTCGCCACCGCCGACAGCGGCACCGTGGCGCCCAGCGGCGTGTGCACCGGCAGGGCCGGCAGCTCCGAGAGTGCCGGGTCCACGCCCCGGTGGCTGTAGGCGTAGATGTCCACCTTGTCGTCGCCGAGAAAGAACTCGTCCAGATAGGCGCCGTCGGTGAGCGCCGCCACGGTGAAGCCGAGCTGTTCGGCGCTGAGCCCCAGTTCCTCGGCCCGTTCCCAGTCCGGGCGCACCTCCAGCAACGGCTGGGCCAGGGACAGGCTGGCCGGCTGGCTCTGAATGCGCGGGCCATCGAACACCTGGTCGGCGCGCCGGTAGGCGGCCTGGGCCACCTGGAACAGGGTGGCCAGATCGTTGCCGGAGATGTCCAGATTGACGCTGCGGGTGCCGCCGTCATTGCTGGAGATGATCGAGCCCCGGGCGGCGAAGGCGCGCATGCCCGGGTAGCGCTCATAGAAGGCGGTGAGGGCGTCCATCAGCGCGTCCATGTGCGCCGGGTCCACCGGTTCGGCGATCACCCGCAGGCCCTGGGTGTCCACGTACAGGTTCAGATAACGCAGCGGCGGCGCCGGCAGATCACCGGCCTCCCAGGCCGCCGGGTCGGCGTTCACCAGCGGCAGGAAATGCGCCTGCACCTGCTCGCCGATCTCCGCCATGGCGGCGAGATTGTAGCCCGGCGGCGCGTTCATGGAGGCGAAGGTCTTGGCCTCCTCGCCCTCCGGCAGGTATTCCGCCGGCGGCGTCAGCAGCACGATCACCAGGGTGCCGCCCAGCAGGGTGGCGCCGATCACCGTGGCGCGCCGGCCGGCGGACGCGGACAGCCAGGCGGACAGGCGATGCACCCGGGCCAGCCAGCGGCTATCCTGGCCCTGGTGGTCGAACACGGCGCCGAAGTCCAGCCGCGCCGCCAGAGTCGGAATCACCGTCATCGCCACCAGCATGGACACCAGAATCGAGGCGGACACGGCGATGGCGATGTCGGAATAAAGCTGTCCGGCTTCCTGCTGAATGAACACCACCGGCAGGAACACCAGCACCGTGGTCAGGGTGGAGGCGAACACCGCCGGCCACACCTTGCGGATCCCCTCCACGGAGGCGCGCAGGCGGTCCAGGCCCCGGCGCCGTTCGATCTCGATGCTCTCCAGCACCACGATGGAATTGTCCAGGGTCATGCCGATGGCGAAGGCCACCCCGGCCAGGGAAATCACATTGATGGTGCGCCCGGCCAGCAGCAGGCCCAGGAAGGCGGCGATGGTGCAGATCGGGATGCCCACCACGCCCAGGGCGGTGACCCGCACCGAGCGCAGGAACAGAAACATCACCAGGGTGGCGAACAGAGCGCCGATCGCCAGGTTGGTCCAGACATTGGCCACCGAGGCTTCCACATAGCGCACGTCGTCGGAGATCAGCGCCATGCGCAGCCCCGCGGGCTCCAGCACCTCCCGGTTGATCAGCGCCACCTGGTCGAGCATGGCGTACTTGATGTCGATGACGTTGGCGCCGGTTTCCCGACGCACCGCCAGGGTGATCACCGGCTCGCCGTCCACCCGTGACAGGCCGCGCACCGGAAAATGATCCAGGGCCACCGTAGCCACGTCGCGCAGGCGGATCACGCCGTCGCCGCGCCGCGCCAGCACCAGTTCCTCCAGCTCCGGCACCTGCTCGAAGCGGCCCACGGTGCGCAGCAGGTAGCGGCGCTTGCCGCTGTCCAGTTCGCCGCCGGACACGTCCCGGTTGCGCTGGCGCAGGGCGTCGCGCACGGCCATCACGGTGAGGCCGCGCTCGGCCAGCCGCTGCGGGTCCAGCAGCACCCGCACCTGGCGCTCGGCGCCGCCGCGCAGCTCCACCTGGGACACCCCGGCCACGCTCTCCATGCGGGTACGCACCTGGTCGTCGATGAAGTCGCGCATCATGTCCAGGTCCAGATCCTTGGGATTGCCCGGCTGCGGGGAGACCCGGAAATACATGAAGGCGTTGGCGGAAAAGGAGGTGGACAGAATGCGTGGCTGGTCCACGTTGTCCGGGTAGTCCGGCACCTGGCTGAGGGCGTTGTTGACGCGAATCAGGGTCTCGGTGATGTCCACCCCGAACGGAAACTCCAGCTCGATTTCCGCCTCGCCACTGGAGGCGGTGGCGGTGAGCCGGCGCAGATTGGGCACGTTGCGCAGGTATTCTTCCTGCTCGATCAGAATTTCCTTTTCCACGTCCTGGGGCGTGGCGCCGGGCCACTGGGTCTGCACCGTGATGGTGCGCACCTCCAGGTCCGGAATCATCTGCACGGGAATGCGCAGGGCGGCCAGAATGCCGAGCAGGGTGATGATCAGCACCACCACCGTCATCAGGGTGCCATTACGGACGATCTTCTCGAACACCGGCGCCTACCCCTGGTCGTCCACGGGCGCCAGTGGGCGGCCGTCGCGCAGGCTCTCGTTACCGCGCACCACCACCCGGTCGCCGGCGTTCAGGCCCTCCAGCACGGTGACCAGATCGTCCAGGCCGCCGCCCACCCGCACCCGCTGCTCGCGGGCCACCAGGGCGCCGTCGCGGGATTCCGCCAGCCACACCGTGACGCGGCCGTCCGGGTAGCGCACCAGGGCGTCCCGGGGCACCGCCAGGCTGGCCCGCTCGCCGGGCAACGTCAGGGTGGCGCGGGCGGACATGCCCGGGGTCATCGGTGGCGGGTCCGGCAGCCGGGCGCGCAGCACGAAGGTGCGCGCGCCCGGGTCACTGACCGGCACCACCGCGATGATGTCCGCCGCCCGGGCGGGTCCGGCGTCGCCGCCCAGGCTAACCTGCAGGCCGGCGCCGTCGCCGAGGCGTGGGAAGTACTCCTGGGGCACCGCGAAATCCAGCCGCAGCCGCTCCAGATTGACCAGCTCCAGCACCGCGCTGCCCGGCGTCACCCATTCGCCCACTTCGGTGAGCTTCCGGCTGATCACGCCGTCGAACGGGGCGGTCAGGGTGTGGCGGCGGAGCAGGGCGGCCTGCCGTTGCTGCTCGGCGCGGGCGGCGGCCAGGGCGGCCTCGGCCATGCTCACCTCGGATTCCAGGCCGCGCACCTCGCTGGCGGCGATGCTGCGCCGCGCCACCAGGGTGCTGGCCTCTTCCAGGCGGCGGCGGGCATCGTCGCGGCCGGCGCGGGCCTCCTCGGCGGCGGCCCGGGCGCTCTCCAGCGCCAGCCGGTTCAGTTCCGGGTCCAGTTCAAGGAGGGTGTCGCCGGCGTCGACCCGGTCACCCAGGTCCACGGTGAGACCGGTGACCTGACCGGCCACGGCGGTGGAGAGCAGGGCGGCCCGGTCTGCTGTGACGGTGCCGGTGAGCGGCAGGCGCTCTTGCAGATGATGGGCCTCCACGGTGGCCAGCCGCACCGGCTCCGCCGCCCCCGCCGGGGCCCCGACCAGCAGCGCCAGCAGCAGGGCCGGGGCCCGCCAGTGGCGCCGCGCCGGTTTTGACAACAATGACATCCACATCCCCTGAAGCCCACGACAAAACGGCAATGATTCCGTTTATCGATAACGGTCGGATTAGGCCAAGCGGGGAGCGACGAATCCAGCAAGCCGGTTGCCGGGAACCGGCCACCGGATGGAGAAATTACATGAGGTTAGGGGTTTAACGGTTTGTTTTAGAGGGATTTAATGTCATCGGGCTTGTCCACGTCACGGAGCACGCCCGGGTCGCTCACCGGGACTTCCACCAGTGCCCGGCGGTGCCGGGCCACCACCGCCCGGGCGCCGTCCGGTTGGTCGTTGGCCGCCAGGGCCGGCCACAGGTCGCGGCCGAACAACACCGGGAAGCCGGGGCGGCCGTCCAGGGTGGGCCGCACGATATGGTCCCGGGCGGCTTCGGCCAGCAGCCGGTCCACGGTCTCCGTGGCGACCCAGGGCATATCGCCGAGCCACACCGCCACCACCCGCGCCGGTTCGTCCCGCGCCAGCAGGGCGGCGAACGCGTCCGCCAGACTCAGACCCAGCCCCTGGTCGGCCCGCGGGCTGACGATCACCGCGCTCTCCGGTACCGCCAGATCCGCCGGTCGGTCATCGGCGCGCAGAATCACCCGCACATCGGCGAAGCGTTCGCCGGCCCGGGCCCGGGTGGCGGCCAGCAGGGCGCGCCCGTCCGCCAGGGCGGCGTGGCGTTTGTCGCTGCCGAAACGGCGGGCCCGGCCGGCGGCGGCGATCAGGGCCAGGGTTTTCACCGACGCGCTCCGCCGGCGGCTTCCAGGGTGGCGCGCACCCGTTCCGGGGTGAAGGGCGGGCGGCGGAAGCGCACGCCGGTGGCGTCGAACAGGGCATTGGCGATGGCCGGCGCCGCCGGCAGGGAGGTGGATTCGCCCACGCCCAGGGGCGGCTGATCCGGCGCGTCCATCAGCACCAGATCGATCTCCGGCAGCTCGGAGAAGCGCAGCAGCGGGTAGCCGCCCCATTCCCGGGCCGCCGGCCGGCCGTCCTCGAACGGCACGCTCTCCTTCAACGTGCGGCCCAGCATCTGCACGATGTTGCCGTGCACCTGATGGCGTACCCCGGCCGGGTTGACCATCAGCCCGGCGTCCTGGGACACCACCAGCCGCTGCACGCGGAGGCGGCCGCTGTCCGGGTGCACCTGCAGGAACACCACCCAGGCGGCCAGGGAGGCGCCGAAACCGGGGAACTTGCTGTGCACATAGCGGGCGTAGGCCAGGCCGCGACCGTTGCGCCAGCCGTCGGCCTGCTCGGCGCGGCTGAGCATCGGCCAGGGGCGCGGCACCCAGCCGGCCCGTTCGGCGGCGGCGCGCAGCACCGCGCGGGCCCGGTCGTCGTCCAGGTGGCGCAGGCGGTAGGCCAGCGGGTCCTCGCCGGCGCGCTCCGCCAACTCGTCGATAAAGCTGTCGTGGGCGAAGGTGTTCGGCAGCGCCGACACGCCGCGCAGCCAGGCGGCGCGGATCAGGGTGGGCACGTCGTCGCAGGCGATGCGCCGGCGCGGGTAGGCGTAGGGCGGTACCGCGGTGCGGTCGCCCATCTGGAACGGGTGCTCGCCTTCGGCCACCTTGCCGATCAGCCGCAGGGCCAGGGTCGGGGCGTTGTCCGACGGATAGCGGGTGACGAAGCGGTAGCTGGCCGGGGCGCCGTCCGCGTCCTGCTCGCCTTCCACGTCCATGATCTGGGCGGCGCCCTTGGGCTCCCACAGATGTTCCTGCTCCCGGGACAGCTGCACCCGCACCGGCCGGCCCACGGCGCGGGCCAGCAGGGCGGCGTCGGCGCCCACGTCGTCGGCGCAGTTACGGCCATAGCAGCCGGACGCCTCATAGCGGCGGATATCGATATTGCCTTCGTCCAGATCCAGCAGGCGGGCCAGGTCGGCGCGCAGGCTGTGCGGGTTCTGGGTGCCGGACCAGAGCGTCAGCAGGCCGTCCTCCAGGGCCGCCACCGAGCAGGACGGGCCGATGGAGCCGTGCAATTGATAGGGCCATACATAGGTGCGGCGCAGGGTGTCCGCATCCGTCGGCGGCTCGGAATCCTCATCGGTGACCAGTTCGCGGCGCTGGGCGGGCAGGGCGCGCAGCGCCGCTTCCAGGTCCTCGTCCCGGTTCAGGGCGGGCAGATTCTCCGGCGCGCGCCAGCTCACCTTGAGGCGCCGTGCCGCCAGGATCGCCTGTTCCTCGCGCTCCGCCACCACGCCGACGAAATCGCCGATCACCACCACCTCCACCAGGCCGGGCAGGTCCGCCACCGAATCCCGGTCCACCTCCAGCAGGCTGCGGCCCACGAAGTCGCCGCGATCCAGCCCGTGATAGGGCGGCCGCACCACGCGGCCATGCAGCATGCCCGGCACGCGGATGTCGTGAACGAAGGTCAGGTTGCCCCGGGCCTTGTCGGGGATGTCCACCCGGGCGGTGGCCTGGCCGACGATCCGGTAGTCCGCCCGGGGTTTGAGCGGCACCTGGTCGGCCTCGGCCAGTTTCAGGTCCTCCCGGCGCCCGCGCAGCAGCTCGCCGTAGCCGAGCCGCCGCTCAGGTTCGGCGTGGTGATGCACCGCGCCGTCGGCGGCCACCAGTTGCTCCCGTGGCGCCGCAAGGCGCTCCGCCGCCAGGTCCAGCAGTCGCTCGCGGGCCTGGGCGGCGGCCCGGCGCAGCGGCTCGGCGGTGATCTGAATACTGGCGCTGGCGATGGTGGGGCCCTGGTTGGGCACGTCGCGGGGGTGGCCGAGCACCATGCGCACGGTGTCGAAACTCACGTTCAGTTCCTCGGCCACGATCTGGCCCAGGGCGGTGCGGATGCCGGTGCCCAGGTCCACGTGGCCGTTGAAGCCCAGCACCCGGCCGTCGCCGAGCACCGCCACGAACAGCTCCGGTTCGCTGGGCAGGAAGTCCGAGTCGGTACCGGGCTGGCCTGGCGCCGGCTTGGGCGTGGGAACGGGGTCCCGGTACACCACCAGGGTGTCCGGATCGTGCAGCAGGGCCTGGCGGCCGGGCAGGGTTTCGGTTCGCATCATGGTCCGATCATCACGCCGCGCGACGGGCGCGGCAAGCAGCGGCGCCGGGAGCACCCCGGCAGGAATGTCCGAAAAAACGTATACACCATTTATTGGCGGGTCAAGGAAAGGATGACCCGGAAAATCACGGATTAGGTAAAGGGCCTTGTTGACAGCCATGGGTGTTCTATTTAAAGCTATTTTCCTGGCTTAGAGCGACGAAGTCCGGAATCCGGACGATTTTGGCACGCTCGCCCAATTAGGGTGCACACCTTCCATCTTGCTACTGAAAAAGAATGTGTGCCCCATAAAAGTGATAATTACTCCGCTACGCACCCGAACGGTGCGATAACAGAGAGCATACGCATGTCCGTCCGTCGAGTTGTCCTGAATCCGTCATCCTTGTCGTTGGCCGTCCACGCCCGCTGAGCCCACGACCATGAGTGACGCGCTTCACCTCACCGTCAACGGTGAGCGGCACGCCGTCCGTGCCGCCCCGTCCACGCCGCTGCTTTATGTGCTGCGCAACGACCTGTGCCTGAACGGCCCCAAATTCGGCTGCGGCCTGGGCGAATGCGGCGCCTGCATGGTGCTGGTGGACGGCCGTGCCGCCCGTTCCTGCGTATTGCCGGTGGGCACCCTGGCGGAGCATGAGATCACTACCCTGGAAGGTCTCGGCGACGGCGAGCGGCTGGACCCGGTGCAGGACGCCTTTATCGAAGAGCAGGGCGCCCAGTGTGGCTATTGCCTGAACGGCATGATCATGACCGTGCGTGGCCTGCTCAACGCCGACCCGGCACCCAGCCGGGAGGCCCTGGTCGCGGCCCTGGATCACACCCTGTGCCGCTGCGGCACCCACCAGGAAATCCTCGCCGCCGCCTGCCGGGCGGCGGGGCTGACGCCCTCAGCGACCGAGGGAGAGCCGCAATGAACAAGACCCCGGATACGCGCGCCCCGGACACCGACAACGACGCCCTGCGCTATGGCGTGGTGATCCGCCCGCCGGTGTACCGGCTCGACGCCCGCGCTTTTGTCTGCTCCCAGCTCCTGCACGTGGACCGCGAGGCGCTGGCCGGGGAGGGCGTCACCGTGGTCGCCGACGGCAATTTCGTGGCGGTGGTGGCCGCCAGCCACGAAGCGGCCCGCCGCGCCGCCGCCCGTCTGCCGCTGCGCTGGTCGACCCCGGACCGGGACGACAAGGCGGTCCGCCCGGCGGTCACCGACGCCCGCCTGCGCCGGGACTACCAATGGCCCGGCCGCCTGGCCTGGGGCGCGGAACCGGACTGGGTGATCGCCGACTTTATCGACGGTGGCCTGCGCCTGGCCGGCCCGGTGGCCAACACCGAGCGTCTGCGCGGCGAGCTGGCCTGCCTGCTGGAAAGCGACCCCCAACGCATTCATATCGACGGCGACGCGGAAGCCGGCCTGGGCCGCCAAGGCAGTGACGACGCCGCCGCCGACGCGGCACTGCTGGCCCGGGCCCTGGGCCGGCCGGTGGCGGTGCGCCTGGACCCGGACCCCTATGCCCGCGATGCCGAGGCCCTGGCCCGGGCCCGCCGGCTGCGGGTCAGCGGCACCGCCGACGGCGACGACTTCCGGGTCGACGACGACCTGGGCTATGTGTCGGTGCCGCCGCTGGCCCTGTGGCTCACCGGCCGCCTCACCGACAACCTGCTGCGCGACCCGGACGCCGCCGCGCTGCAATTCACCTTCGTGCAGGAATCCTTCCTCGACGAGGTGGCCGCCGCCCTGGGCGAGGACCCGGTGGCCCTGCGGCTGCGGCATATCAAGGACCCGCGCGGTCGCCAGCTGCTGAAATCGGTGGCCGACCAGGCCGCCTGGGACACCCCCGCCGAGGACGACGGCCGCGCCGATCTGGTCCGTGGCCGGGGCGTGGCCTACAGCCACCGCCCCTCGGAATCCGGTGACGCCGGTTCCGGCACCCGCAGCGCCTGGATCGCCGACGTGGAGGTGAACACCGTCACCGGCGGGGTGCGCCTGTCACGGCTGGTGGCCGGCCAGGACGCCGGCGCCGACGGCCCGCTGCGCCCGCTGCTGGACGCCACCCCGCTGCGCGACACCCTGGAACGGAAACTGCTCGGCCTGCCGTCCACGCCGCCGCCGGCGGACGAGTGGGCGGCGCCGGCGGACCGCAAACTGCCGGCTTGGCGGCCGTCCTCGCCGCCGGCCCGCCGCGACGCCCCGGGCACCCCGGCGCTCAGCGACGGCGTGGACCTGAGCCCGGCGGTGGCGGTGGTGGCCAACGCCCTGTACGACGCCACCGGCGTGCGCTTCCGGTCGCCGCCGTTTTCCCCGGCGCGGGTGCGCGCCGCTCTGGAAGAACGGGCGCGCCCGGGCAAGCGGCGCTGGTGGTGGGCCGGCGCCCTGGCGGTGACCGGGCTGCTCGCCACCCTGTGGCCGTTCCGGCCGTCCATCGCGCCGGTGGCGCGGCCGGCGGCCAACCTGTATTCCGCCGAGACCATCGAACGGGGTCGCCTGGTGGCGGAAGCCGGCGACTGCGCCGTCTGCCACACCGCCGAAGGCGGCACCGTGAACCTGGGCGGGCGACCGTTCGAGACGCCGTTCGGCACGCTCTATAGCACCAATCTGACGCCGGACCCGGACACCGGCATTGGCAACTGGTCCTTTGCCGCCTTCGAGCGCGCCATGCGCGAGGGCATCGGCCGGGACGGCCGCCATCTTTACCCGGCCTTCCCCTATACCGATTTCGCCAAGATCAGCGACGCCGACATGCAGGCGCTCTACGCCTACCTGATGGCCCAGCCGGCGGTGGCCGCGCCGGCGCCGCAAAACGAACTGCGTTTTCCGTTCAATATCCGCTCGATGATGGCCGGCTGGAATCTGCTGTTCCATGACCCGTCGCCGTTCAAGCCGGACGCCACCCGGTCCGCGCAATGGAACCGGGGCGCCTATCTATTTGAAGGGGCAGGGCACTGCGGCGCCTGCCACACGCCGCGCAATCTGTTCGGCGCCGAGAAGGGCGGCGACGCCCGGCTCGCCGGCGCGCTGGTGGACGGCTGGGAAGCGCCGGCGCTCACCGCCGCCTCGCGCTCGCCGGCGGGCTGGACCGAGCAGTCCCTGTTCGAGTACCTGCGCACCGGCCGGTCCGAGGCCCATGGCGTGGCCGGCGGCCCGATGGCGCCGGTGGTGGCGGGGCTCGCCGAGCTGCCGGAAGACGACGTGCGCGCCATCGCCCATTACGTGGCCACGCAGATGGACGCGCCGCTCAGCGACCCGGCCCAAAGCGAGCGCGCCGCCGCCGTGGTGGCCGCCAGCCGCGCCGAGCCGGTGGGCCAGGAAGCGGGCCAGCGGGTGTTTGAAGGGGCCTGCGCCGCCTGCCACGAAAACGGCACCGCCACCTTCACCTCCGCCAAACAGGCGCTGGCGCTGAACACCAATCTGCACAGCCAGCGCCCGGACAACGTCATTCAATCAATCCTCGGCGGTGTTCACGCCGAGGGCGTGGCGGGGGCGGGCGAAATGCCGGCCTTCGCACACAGTCTCAGCGACCGCCAGATCGTCGATCTGGTGCAGTACTTGCGGGCGCGTTTCGCACCGGGAGAGACGCCCTGGAAGGAAGTCGGGAAGACCGTCGCCGACCTGCGCAGGGAGCACGACCAACAATGATAAAAGGCGTATATCGCTAATCAACCAATGCCTACGAGGTGGGATATGCAACGAAGCAAGTGGATCTGGCTGGTGTGGGCCGTGGTGGTGCTTTGCTACCTGGTTCCTTACACCGTTCTGAGTGATGTGCACGCCTGGTACGGGAGCTTCCTGTTCTGGACCCTGGCCGGCGTCGCCGTGATCGCCATCAATCTCTACATCACCAAAGATTTCGAGGGGCGCTGAACATGACCGAATCGATGATCTGGTGGTCGGTGGCGATCTATCTGGTGATCGCCGTCGCCATCGCGATACTGGCCCGGCAGGGCAAAATGGCCAACATGTCCGGGTACTTCCTGGGCGACCGCAAGATGGGCGGCTTCGTGTCCGCCATGAGCTACAGCGCCACCACCTACAGCGCCTTCATGATGGTCGGTCTCGCCGGCCTGACCTACAAGGGCGGCGTCGGCGCCCTGGGTTTTGAAATCGTCTACTTCGCCGGGGTTTCCCTGGTGGCCATCTTCGGCCCGAAATTCTGGGCGGTGGGCAAGAAGTTCGGTTTCGTGACTCCCAGTGAAATGCTTGGCCACCGTTACGGCGACAAGAAAGTGTCCATGGCCGTGGCCATCTCCAGCTGCATCTTCCTGATCCCCTACGCGGCGGTACAGCTGGCCGGCGTGGGCTACCTGCTGCAGGGCGCCACCGAAGGCGCCATTCCGTTCACCACCGGCGTGGTGCTGGCCACCGTGGTGGCGATCTTCTTCTCCTACATCGCCGGCATCCGCTCGGTGATGTGGACCGACTCCCTGCAGGCGATCATGATGATCATCGCCTCCACCCTGGTGGCCTGGCTGGTGATTCAGGGTCTCGGTGGCTTCCACGCGCTGTTCGATACCCTCGCCGAAGAGAAACCGCAATCCCTGGTGGTGCCGGGCCCCGGCCTGTTCAGCTTCGTCACCTTCCTGGGGCTGACCATTCCCTGGTTCTTCTTCAGCCTGTCCAACCCGCAGGTCAGCCAGCGGCTGTTCATGCCGTCCTCGCTGAGCGCCATGCGCCGCATGCTGATGGGCTTCCTGGTGTTCGGTCTGATCTACACCCTGGTATCGGTGCTGTGGGGCTTCTCCGCCCTGGCCGCCTACCCGGACCTGGCCCAGGCCGACCTGGCCACCGCCACGCTGCTGGGCTCCGAGCACGTACCGCCGGTGCTGGGCGCCATCGTGCTGATCGGCATCATGGCCGCCGCCATCTCCACCATCGACTCCATCATGCTGACCTTGTCCTCGATGCTGGCCCGGGACGTGTACGCCAACATGAAGGACGGTCGTGACGACGGCAAACAGCTGCTGCTGGGCAAGATCGTGATTCCGATCATCGCCATCCTGGCGTTCGGCTTCGCCGAACTGCAGCTGGACCTGATCGCGGTGCTGTCCGTGGCCGCGTCCTCCGGCCTGGTGGCCGTGGTGCCGGCCACCATCGGCGCCTTCTACTGGAAGCGCGGCACCGCCGCCGGCGCCCTGACCAGCGTGGTGGGCACCACCCTGATCGTGTTGCTGATGTACGCCACCGGCAACAAGTTCCTGGGTCTGCCCGCCGGCATCTGGGGCATCATCGTCGCCACCGTGCTGTACGTGGGCGTGAGCCTGGCCACCCGCCCGCAGACCGAGCGCGCCGAGGAATTCCTGGACGCCAGCACCAAGTACTGATCACCCCCCCCCCCCCCCCGAGCAACCCCCTTATGGCGCGCCGCCCGGCGCGCCTTTTTTTTGCGTATCGGGTCTCCCGGCACCGTTCCATTCGAAATCCACACCGTGTCACTGAATATTGCATATATTTGCATTAAAAAGACGGGTTTGTGGGTAAGGGAGACAGGCATGAAAAGAAATCCATACGAAGCCGGCGAGCCGACGAGCGTCGCCTTGGAAACCGGTAATCAGCAAAGCGGTATTCATAATGGATGGGTCGTCGGGGCGATCAGCGCCGGGCTGTTGCTGCTCGGCGCGGTTATCCAATTGGTCGGGCAGGGTGCCGATGCCGGCCTGCCGACGTTCGCTGGCGCCTGTATGCTCGCACTGATCTGCGCCGGTCTGGCGTACGGCGTGTACCGCAAGAGCCGAATCGCGGCAGTGGTTTTGTTCGTACTGTTCCTGGCGTTATGGGTGGCGTCGATCATAACGTTGGGCGGTTTCGCCGGAGTGCTGGTGGAGATGATCCGCTTGCTGTTCGCGGTGATGCTGTATCAGGCCATCCGAGCCTGTTTTGACTGGCACCGAAGCGAGCAACAGACTCGTTCGTCGGGGTCACCGGATTGGCGGCACCGCGGAAGCGCCGGGGAGACACCGAATCCAAGCAAGATCACACAGGTATAAGTACGTGTAATGTATATTATGTTAAATAGAAGATATGGGTCCTGAGAGTTATCTGCCGACCGCTCCCAGGACCACCACCCCGACTTGACGGCCCTATGGCGGACAGTGCTCTCCCAGAAAGCTGATCTGGTCCGCCACCACCTGTTCGAACGGCTCGCCCAGATAGATTTCGAAGTGCCCCGCCTGGTAATGCTTGATCTGGTGCCGGGGTGTGCGGCTGGCATGGCGCAGGGTTTGCCGGGCCGGCGCCACGGTGTCGTGGTCGCACACGCAGTACAGCACCGGCGCCTGGATGGCGGTGGTTTTGCGGCCCGGGTAATAGCGGATGATGTCCAGGGCGAAGCGCGCGGCGGCTTCGTTGCGCACTTCCACGCCGTCCGGTGCCAGCTTCATATAGCCGTCCCAGGCGTCCGGGGCGGTCATCAGGGCGGTTTCGCCGGGCCGCCCCGCCACCGCCACCATCACCGGCTCGGCGCCGGCCAGGGCGCCGAGCCGGTCACGCAGGGCCCTGACGGTGAGTTTCGCCGAGACCAGGGGTTCGGTGGCCAGGGTCGAGGCCAGGCCGTCGGTGAACGGGCATTGGGAAATCACCGCCGCCAGGCGCGGGTCGGCGGCGGCGGTGGCCAGCACATGGCCGCCGGAAAAGGACGTGCCCCACAGGATCACCCGGTCCGGGTCGGCCTGCTCCAGGGTTCGGGCACAGGCGATGGCGGCTTTCCAGTCCTGGAGCTGCTTTTTGATGTTCAGCAGTTGCCGGGGCTGGCCGTTGCTGTCGCCAAAATGACGGTAGTCGAACAGCAGGCAGGCGTAGCCCTGGGCCACGAATCGCTCGGCGAAGGCCGGCAGCCGCATGTTGCGGGTGCCGCCCAGGCCGTGGGCCATGACAATGATTGGTACCGGAGTGGCGGCGTCCGGCAGGTAGAGATCGCCCCTGCAGGTGACCCCGGCGGATGGGAATTGGATCGGTGTTACGGACATCATCGCCCTGCCCCCTGGAAAATGTTTGACGGCGGCAGCTTGCCTCGAATGGCTCGCCAGGCGATAGGCCGGGGCGTCCAGGCACCCCGGCGGCAGATTCAATCGTGCGTAACGGCCGCTTCCGGGCCGCCGAAAAGGCCTAGAGCTGCGTCACCGCCGCCATGGCGTCCACCAGCCGGCTGAGCTGCTCCGGCTCGATGCCGAAGGGCGGCATGATGTAGACCAGCTTGCCGAACGGCCTTATCCAGACGCCCCGCTCCACCAGCATCTTCTGGGTGGCGGCCACGTCGCAGGGCTGCTCCAGTTCCAGCACGCCGATGGCGCCCAGGGCGCGCACGTCGGCGACGCCGGGCAGGCGGCGGCAGGGTTCCAGTTCGCGGCGCAGTTGCGATTGGATGCCGGCCACCCGGCCGCGCCAGTCGCTCTCCAGCAGCAGTTCGATGCTGGCGTTGGCCACCGCGCAGGCCAGCGGGTTGCCCATGAAGGTGGGGCCGTGCATCAGCACGCCGGCTTCGCCGTCACAGATGCCGGCGGCCACCCGGTCGCTGCACAGGGTCGCCGCCAGGGTCATGTAGCCGCCGGTGAGGGCCTTGCCCAGGCACAGTATGTCCGGGCAGACGCCGGCGTGTTCCAGGGCGAACAATTCCCCGGAGCGGCCAAAGCCGGTGGCGATTTCGTCGAAGATCAGCAGCACGCCGTGCTCGTCGCACAGGCGGCGGGCGCCGCGCAGGTACTCCGGGTGGTAGAGCCGCATGCCGCCGGCGCCCTGCACGATGGGTTCCAGGATCACCGCCGCCACTTCGTCGGCGTGCCGTTCCAGCAGCTCGCGCAGGGAGTCCAGGTCACGGTCGTCCCAATCATCGTGGTAGCCGATGGTCGGCGCGTCGGCGAACAGGTGCCGGGGCAGCACCTTGCTGAACAGATGGTGCATGCCGTTGACCGGGTCGCAGGTGGCCATGGCCCCGAAAGTGTCGCCGTGATAGCCGTTGCGCAGGGCGATCAGGCGGTGCTTCTCTCCCCTGCCCTGGCTCAGCCAGTACTGCAGCGCCATCTTGATGGCCACTTCCACGGACACCGAACCGCTGTCCGCCAGAAACACCTTGTTCAGCGGTTCCGGGGTCAGCGCCACCAGCTTCTTGCCCAGTTCCACCGCCGGTTCGTGCGTCAAGCCACCGAACATGACATGGGCCATGCGGTCGATCTGATCCTTGGCGGCCTGGTTCAGGCGCGGATGGTTGTAGCCGTGGATGGCCGCCCACCAGGACGACATGCCGTCGATCAGCCGGCGGCCGTCTTCCAGTTCCAGGTACACCCCCTCGGCGCGGGCCACCGGGTACACCGGCAGCGGCTTCGAGGTGGACGTGTAGGGATGCCAGAGGTGGTCGCGGTCAAAGGCGAGATCGATGCTGTGGTGTCGGGGGCTGGCCATGGCGGGGTCCGTGCGGGCAAGTGGGGGGTGAACCATGCCAATTCACGGTCGCCGACTCAAGCCCCCGGCGCGGGATCAGAGCTGGGTGACCAGCAGGCGCGCCAGCACGCCGTAGGTATCGTCCGGATTGCGGATGCCGGAGATGTCGAAGTTCAGGCGTTCGAACAGGGAAAACCCCAGACCCACGGTGGCCGAGGTGTCCAGGTGGTCGATCAGATCGTGGCGGTAACCGACCCGCAGGGAGGCCGGGCCGAAGGTGTCGAACGACAGGTTGGCGCCGGCGAAGCGGGCGTCGTCGTTCTCGTTAAAGGCGTCCCGGGCGTCGATATTGATATTGAGGCGGGCGCCGGGCCACCACCAGGCCGGGTCCAGGTAGGTGGCCAGGGTGGCCAGCGCCGAGGTGCGGTAGGGGCTGGACACCAGCCGGCCATCGTCCCGGTGCGGGAACAGCCGGTCCACGCGCACCGCCATGTCCAGGTCGCCGAAGGTTTTCGCCAGGCCGGCGTTGATATTGAACCCTTCGCTTTCGGTGAGCGTGCCGGGCGCTTCGAAGAAGGGGTTGAACGCCGCTTCCGTGGGCTGGGTGTACTGGTAGAGCATCTCACGGCGGGCCTTGAACACGGCGTCGAAGCGGTAGTCGCTGCGCGGACCGAACAGCCGGTCCAGGGTCAGGCCGGCCTCGGTGAGGGAACTGCCCTGCCCGCGCATCATGCGGTCCCGCTGCGCCGCCGTATCGGCGGGAAACAGAGCGGACAGTCGCGTCTGGCTGCGCGCCATCAGCCGTGGTGAGAAATAGCGCACCGGCAGCTCGAATTCGGTGCCGGCATCGGCGTTGACGCTGAGACGGTCCCGGTTCATTTCCTCGATCGGGCCGTTGTTGCCGCCCACCACCGGCTCGCCGATCACATCGAAGTCGCCGAAGAAACGCTCGCCATGGGCGGCGCCGATCAGGCAAACACTCAGTAATATGGCAAACAGACGCATGGCCGTCCGCTCCGGAAGCACGCGGGAAATGAACTGGGCGTCAGTACTATGCAATAGATCGGCCAATTGTTAAAAGACGACGGCGTGAATTTTACGTTTGCGCTTTTCAGTCGTGTTCTTTATCGGTTTTCGTCGTAGCCATTCCTGAATGGAATCGAATGCAGTCCCGCTTTTCATTGGATTTCCCCGCCCCACCGGCGGACCATGGGCCCGCTCCGCCCTTTTTCTTTCGCTTTGTGAGCTTTCCGATGACCCGGCGCGCCTTCTGGCAATCCGGTCTGGTGCTGGTGGCCCTGGCCACCTTCGCCATGGCCTTCAAGGGCATTTTTGCCCGTTTGGTATACCAATACGGCGTGTCCGTGGACGTGCTGCTGATCTGGCGCTTCGTGCTGGCCGTGCCGCTGTTCTGGGTGGGAGCCCTGTGGCTCAACCGGCACCGGCCCAAGGCCCGGCTCAGCGGTCGGCAGTGGCTGCTGTGCGGCGTCAGCGGCCTGCTGTTCTTCTTCAGTACCTGGTGCGATTTCAACGCCATCCATGAACTCGGCGCCAGCCTGTCACGGATGCTGCTGTACCTGTTCCCGGCGCTGGTGATGCTGCTCGACGCGGCGCGCACCCGGCGCCTGCCCTCGCCGCTGCACGCTCTGGTGTTCGCCGGCGCCTGGACCGGCATCGCCCTGCTGCTGCTGCCGGGCTGGCACGACGGCCGGGTGACGGTTCACGGGGTGCTCTACGGGCTCGGCGCGGCGGCCTGCTACGCCAGCTTCCTGACCCTCGGCCAGGGCCTGATGAAACCGCTGGGCTCGGTGCGCTTCAATCAGGTGTCCAACAGTTTCACGCTGGTGTTCATGGCGGTGGGGCTGCTGCCGGGCATTCCCGCCGGCGACCTGGTGCTGAGCGCGCCGGCGCTGGGCTGGATGGTGGTGTTGGTGGTGCTGTCCACGGTGCTGCCCTTCTTTCTGCTGTTCGAGGGCTTCCACCGGGCCAATGCCTCGGAGGCGGCGGTGGTGGCCATGTTCGGCCCGGTGGTCACGGTCACCGCAGCGCTGGCGTTGTTCCCGGACGAGCACCTGGGGCCGCTGCAGTGGCTGGGGATGGTGGTGGTGCTGGCCAGTATCGGCGCCCTCAAGCTGGTGAAGGCGCCGGGCTGAGCGGTCGGATCAGAACTCCGCTTCCAAGGACCAGCGGTAGACCACATCGTCGGCGCCGTCGCTGAGGCCGAAGATGGCGCCGGCTTCCCACTCCAGTTCGTGGCCGCCCAGTTTGAACTCGCCGAGCAACACCGGGCCGGCGCCGTGGTTGCCGCTTTCCCCGTAGTATTCCAGGGCCGGGGCCAGATCGTCGTCCTCCAGCCAGGCCAGCTGGGCGGCAGCGGAGTATTCGATCTCGTCTTCCTCGGCGTCGGCGCCGTCCTGCTTCTCGGCGAAGGCGTTCAGGCGCAACCGGAAGTCCGCCGGCAGCCGCTGCTCGTAGAGCGGGCCGATCTTGTATTCCCAGACGTCGTCCTCGCGCTCCTTCTCCACCTCGCCGAGCAAGGCCAGCGCGTAGTCCCGGTTCTGGAACAGGTTGAAGCGGCCCTCCAGTTCGTAGGCTTCCAGCTCGAAGTCCTCGCCGGGCAGTTTCTCGGTGTTCAGATAGGCTTCCAGGGCAAAGCGGTCGGTGAAGGCGTAGCCGAGAGAAAATTTCTGCAGCCAGCGGCCGTCTTCCGGCTGATCACCGTCGTCCAGATAGGTGCCACGGGTCTCCAGTTCCAGATCGCCGGCCTGGATACGGGGCGAATAGACCTTGTCCACGTCGGCAAGGGTAAGCGCGGGCAGGCCGGCGCAGAGGGCGAGCGCCAGCAGGCGTGGCAGGCGTTGGTTCATTCCGGGTCCTTGTTCGAGTCCGAGGAACGGCAAGATTAGCGCAGAGACCCGGCGGGTAGCTTAAGGAAAGCTTAAGGATTTCGCGGCTGAAAGGCGTACCGCTTTCAGCCGCGATGGCCGCGATTTACTTGCTCAGGTATTTCATGGCCCGCTCGATGCCCTCGAGGGTCAGCGGGAACATGCGCTGGTCGGCCAACTGCTTGATCCATTGGGTGGAGGTGGTCATCTGCCAGGCCCGCTCCGGTTCCGGGTTCAGCCAGATCACCTTCTCGTAGGTGTCCATGATGCGCTGGAACCAGACCGCGCCGGGTTCGTCGTTCCAGTGCTCCACGGAGCCGCCCACCGAGTTCACCTCGTAGGGGCTCATGGCGGCGTCGCCGATGAAGATCACCTTGTAGTCGCTGCCGTACTTGTGCAGCACGTCCCAGGTGGAGACCTTCTCGTCCCAGCGGCGGCGGTTGTCCTTCCACACATACTCGTAGATGAAGTTGTGGAAGTAGAAATACTCCATGTGCTTGAACTCCAGCCGGGCGGCGGAGAACAGCTCCTCGCACATCTTGATGTAGGGATCCATGGAGCCGCCGATGTCGAAGAACAGCAGCACCTTGACCCGGTTTTCCTTCTGCGGGCGCATCTTGATGTCGAGCAGGCCGGCGTTGCGGGCGGTGGAGCGGATGGTGTCGTCCATATCCAGCTCTTCGTCGCGGCCGGTGCGGGCGAACTTGCGCAGCCGGCGCAGGGCCAGCTTGATGTTGCGGATGCCCAGCTCCACGGAGTCGTCCAGGTTGCGGAATTCCCGCTTCTCCCAGACCTTCACCGCGCTCTTGTTGCGCGACGGGCCGACCATGCGGATGCCTTCCGGGTTTTCCCCGTAGCCGCCGAACGGGCTGGTGCCGCCGGTGCCCACCCACTTGTTGCCGCCCTGGTGGCGCTTTTCCTGCTCTTCCAGGCGCTTGCGCAGCTCATCGAGAATCTTTTCCAGGCTGCCCAGGCCCTGCAGCTTCTCGCGCTCCTCGGCGGACAGGGTCTTCTCCAGCTGGGCGCGCAGCCATTCCTCGGGAATGGTGCGGCTCAGCCAGTCCGGCTCGATGCTTTCCAGGCCCTCGAAGTAATGGGCGAAGGCGCGGTCGAAGCGGTCGTAGTACTTCTCGTCCTTGACCATCACCGCCCGGGACAGCATGTAGAAGTCCTCGATGGACCCGAACGCCACGTGGTGCTTGAGCGCGTCGAACAGGTCCAGCAATTCGCGCAGGCTCACCGGCACCCGGTGGGCGCGCAGGTCCTCGAAAAAACCGATCAGCATAAACGCTTCTCCGGGATCAGCGTTCGCGGCGGCTCATGAAGGCCAGCCGTTCCAGCAGCTGCACATCGGCCTCGTTCTTCACCAGGGCGCCGTACAGCGGCGGCACCGCGCTCTTGGTGTCGCGGTTGCGCAGGATGTCCTGGGGAATGTCGTCGGCCATCAGCAGCTTGAGCCAGTCGATCAGCTCACTGGTGGAGGGCTTTTTCTTCATGCCCGGCACCTTGCGCAGGTCGAAGAAGATCTCCAGGGCCTCGCTGACCAGCTCTTTCTTGATCTCCGGAAAGTGCACGTCGACGATCGCCTGCATGGTCTTGGCGTCGGGGAAGTTGATGTAATGGAAGAAGCAGCGGCGCAGGAAGGCGTCGGGCAGCTCCTTCTCGTTGTTGGAGGTGATGATCACGATCGGGCGCTTCTCGGCGCGCACGGTTTCCCCGGTCTCGTAGACGAAGAATTCCATGCGATCCAGTTCCTGCAGCAGATCGTTGGGGAACTCGATGTCGGCCTTGTCGATCTCGTCGATCAGCAGCACCACCTGGTCGTCGGCGGCGAACGCCTCCCACAGGCGGCCCTTCTTGATGTAGTTGGCGACGTCCTCGACACCCTCGGCGCCGAGCTGGGAGTCGCGCAGGCGGGACACCGCGTCGTACTCGTACAGCCCCTGCTGGGCCTTGGTGGTGGACTTGATGTGCCAGGACAGCAGCGGCATGCCGAGGGATTCGGCCACCTGCTCGGCGAGCAGGGTTTTGCCGGTGCCCGGCTCGCCCTTGATCAGCAGCGGGCGCTGCAGAGCGATGGCGGCGTTGACGGCCATCTTCAGATCTTCGGTGGCGACGTACTGGTCGGTGCCCTGGAACTGCATGCGTGTCTCTCCACGTCATCAAGAATAACGAGGCGCACTCTAGCAACCCCCGGCGCCGGCGCAAAGGGCCGGAATCGCCACGTTGCGGGAGGATTGCGTCAGTCCCTGTGCGATAATCCCGCCCCATGAATCTGCTGCTGCTGCACCCCGATCAACGCCTGAGCGAGCACCTCTGGCGCCTGGACCCGCGCCAGGCCGGCCACGTACGCACCGTGCTGGGGCTCACCGAAGGCGCGCCCTGTCGCGCCGGCCTGCTCAATGGCCCCCTGGGAGAAGGCTGGATAGAATCCATTGAAAACAATGAGATATTGATTTCTTTTAAAGCCGTTTCTCAGCCGCCGGCGCCGCTGGGGCTGAACCTGCTGCTGGCCCTGCCGCGTCCGAAAATGCTCAAACGGCTGCTGATCGACGCCGCCAGCCTGGGCATCAAACGCATCGTGCTGGTGAACGCCTGGAAGGTGGACAAGAGCTATTGGCGCACGCCCAACCTCAAGGCCGACCTGCTACGGGAAAAGCTGCTGCTGGGCCTGGAACAGGCCGGTGACACGGTGCTGCCGGAACTGGTACTGGCGCCCCGCTTCCGGCCCTTCGTGGAGGACGACCTGAACGCCTGGGCCGGCGCCGGCCCGCGCTTGCTGGCCCAGCCCGGCGACCATCCCGCCCTGCCCCACGAGCTGGGCGGCCCGGCCACCCTGGCGATCGGCCCGGAGGGCGGCTGGACGCCGTTCGAGGTGGAGCTGCTACGGGAGCACGGCTTCCAGACGCGCCGTTTCGGCACCCGCATTCTGCGGGTGGAGACGGCGTTGCCGGCGCTGGTGGGGGCGTTGATGCGGCTGCCTTGAAGGCCGCCTCAGCGCCGGTAGGGATTGCGGCGGGGTTTGCGCGGCGGCTTGTCGCCACGCTGGTGACGCAGGCGCGCGCGGCCGTACAGGCCGGTGTACTTCTTGCCTTTCAGGTCCACCCGGTCGGTGAGCGGCTTGATCTCATCGGCGGTCAGTTCCTTCCAGCGGCCCATGCGCAGGTCCGAGGGCAGCGTCAGGTCGCCGAAGCGGATGCGGATCAGCCGCGCCACTTCCAGGTCCTGGGACTGGAACAGGCGCCGCACCTCGCGGTACTTGCCGCCGGTCAGGCTGACCTTGTGCCAGTGGTTGGCGGCGTCTTCGCCGCCGCCGGCGTCCTCGATGCTGTCGAACCGGGAAACCCCGTCCTCCAGCAGCACCCCGTCGAGCATCGCCCGCCGCTTCTCGTCGGTGAGATCGCCGCGCACCCGCACCGCGTACTCGCGCACGAAGCCGTTGGACGGGTGCATCAGGCGGTGCGCCAGTTCACCGTCGGTGGTGAACAGCATCAGGCCGGTGGTGTTGATGTCCAGCCGGCCCACCTGCACCCAGCGCAGGCCCTGCAACCGGGGCAGATTGTCGAACACCGTGGGGCGCCCCTGCGGGTCGTTCCGCGAGCACACCTCACCGGCTGGCTTGTGATATACGATCACACGCCGAATTACGTCTTCTTCCGCCTTCACTGGAATGATCCTGCCGTCCACTCTGATCGTGTCTTCAGGCTCCACCCGGTCACCCAGGGTCGCCACCTTGCCGTTCACGGAGATCCGCCCGTTGGCGATCCAGGCCTCCAGTTCACGGCGTGATCCCAGCCCGGTACGGGCCAGGACTTTCTGCAACTTTTCACTCATGACGCGATGTTTCGTCCTCGTTGGCGGTCTCGCCGCCGTCGTCGTCGTTCCCTTGCCGGTGTTCCGCGTCCCCGTCTTCCGGCACCGGCGTTTCGGCGGCCACCGGCGCTTCCCTGTCCACCGGCACTTCCGTGGCAACAGGTTCAGTCGGGGCGGCGTCGTTTTCCGCCTCCGGCGAGCCCTTGCGGCGGAATTCGGTCTCGAAGCCGACGTTCACCGCGTCCACCTTGTCCATGCTCATCAGGGTGGAATCGTCGATTTCCGGCTCCTCGTCGTAGCCACCGAACAGCCGTTCGGCGGGTTCACCGGCGTTGGCCGTGCCCGGCTCCTGGTCGTCGTCCTCGTCCGGGGCATCGCTCAGCGCCAGTTCCTCGTTGAGCTTGTCCAGATCCTTGATCTCCGACAGCGGCGGCAGATCCTCCAGACTCTTCAGGTCGAAGTAGTCCAGGAACTGCCGGGTGGTGGCGAACATGGCCGGCCGCCCGGGCACGTCCCGGTGCCCCACCACTCTTACCCAATTGCGTTCCAGCAAGCTCTTGATGATATGCGAGCTTACCGACACGCCACGGATTTCCTCGATTTCACCCCGGGTGATCGGCTGACGGTAGGCCACCAGCGCCAGGGTTTCCAGGATCGCCCGGCTGTAGCGCGGCGGCTTCTCCTGCCACAGGCGGCTGACCCAGGGGCCCAGGTCCTTGCGCACCTGGAAGCGGAACCCGGACGCCACTTCGCGCAGCTCCACGCCGCGTCCGGCGTACTCTTCGGCCACCTCTTCCAGCAGCTTCGACAGGGTCGCCTTGTCCGGGCGCTCGCCCTCGTCGAACAGCATCAGCAGCGCGTCCCGGTCCAGCGGGCCGTCGGCGGCGAAGATCGCCGCTTCCAGAATGTTCTTGATGTGCTGCGGCTCCACGTCAATCGTCCTCGGGCGTATCGTCGGCGGATTCGTCGTCATCGATTTCCAGTGCCGCCAGGGCCTCGGACTCCTCCAGCACCAGCGTGCGGGCCTTCACGTGGATGGGGCTGAACGGTTCGGTCTGGATCAGCTCGATCAGCGAGCCCTTGACCAGCTCCAGCACCGCCAGAAAACTCACCACCACGCCGAGGCGGCCTTCCTCGGTCTCGAACAGCTCCACGAAAGGCACGAATTCGCGGCCCTTGAGGCGGTCCAGCACGTTCGCCATGCGTTCGCGGGTGGACAGTTTTTCCCGCGATACCTGATGGCTTTCGAACATGTCGGCCCGGTGCAGCACCTCCTTGAAGGCCAGCAACAGCTCGCGCAGATCCACGTCCGGCTGCGCCCGTTCGCGCACGAAGTCCGGGCGGCGCGCGGCGGCCAGCTGGAAATCCCGCTCCTGGCGCGGCAGCCCGTCGATGTCCTCGGCGGCCTGTTTGAAGCGCTCGTATTCCTGCAGGCGGCGGATCAGCTCCGCGCGCGGGTCCTCCGCGTCCTCTTCCTCATCGTGGCTGGGCCGGGGCAGCAGGCTGCGCGACTTGATCTCGCCCAGCATGGCGGCCATCACCAGGTATTCGGCGGCCAACTCCAGGTTGAGCGCCTTCATCAGCTCCACGTACTCCATGTACTGGCGGGTGATCTGGGCCACCGGGATGTCGAGAATGTCCAGATTCTGGCGCTTGATCAGATACAGCAGCAGATCCAGCGGCCCCTCGAACGCCTCCAGGAACACTTCCAGGGCGTCCGGCGGGATATAGAGGTCGTCCGGCAGCTTGGTGATCGCCTGCCCGTACATCAGACCAAACGGCATTTCCGCCTGTTGCGGACCGGTCGGCGCCAGCGGGTTGCGGGCGCCGGGCGCGGCCGGCTGGTCGATGACGTCGTTCATGCGTGCCGCTCCCGCTGGCCGCTCACCGCCCGCTGGCCGCTCACCGGTAGTGCAGTCCCATGGCGGCGCGGACTTCCTCAAGGGTGGCGCGGGCCGCTTCGCGGGCCTCCTCGCAACCTTCCGCCACGATGGTGCGCACCAGATCCGGATTACGCAAATGCTCCTCGGCGCGCTTGCGGATCGGCGCCAGCTCTTCCTGCACCGCCTCGATCACCGGCTTCTTGCATTCCAGGCAACCGATGCCGGCGGAGGTGCAGCCCTCGCGCACCCAGGCGCGGGTGGCGTCGTCGGTGTACACCTGGTGGAATTCCCACACCGGGCACTTGTCCGGATTGCCCGGGTCGCTGCGCCGCACCCGCGCCGGGTCGGTGGGCATGCGCCGGATCTTGGCGTCCACCTGGTCCGGCTCCTCGCGCAGACTGATGAAATTGCCGTAGGACTTGGACATTTTCTGCCCGTCCAGCCCGGGCATCCTGGACGCCGGGGTGAGCAGGGCCTGGGGTTCCGGCAGGATCACCTTGCCGCCGCCTTCCAGGTCGCCGCTGAGCCGTTCCTTGTCGCCCAGGGTAATGTTCTGCTGGCCCTGCACCAGGGCGCGGGCGGTTTCCAGGGCCGACTCGTCGCCCTGTTCCTGATACTTGCGGCGGTTCTCGGTGTAGATGCGCGACTGCTTCTTACCCATCTTCTTGATGGCCGCGGCCACCGCTTCCTCGAAGCCCGGCTCGCGGCCGTACAGATGGTTGAAGCGGCGCGCCACCTCCCGGGTCAGCTCCACGTGGGCCACCTGGTCGGCGCCCACCGGCACCTGGCCGGCCCGGTAGATCAGGATGTCGGCGGCCTGCAGCAGCGGGTAGCCCAGGAAGCCGTAGGTGCTGAGGTCCTTTTCGCGCAGCTTTTCCTGCTGATCCTTGTAGGTCGGCACCCGTTCCAGCCAGGACAGCGGCGTCATCATCGACAGCAGCAGATGCAGTTCCGCGTGCTCCGGCACCTGGCTCTGGATGAACAGGGTGGCGGAGCCGGGATTGACGCCGGCGGCCAGCCAGTCGATGACCAGATCCCAGACATAGTCCTGAATGGCGTGCGGGTTCTCATACTCGGTGGTGAGACCGTGCCAGTCAGCGACAAAAAAGAAACACTCGTACTCGTGCTGCAAACGTGCCCAATTCTTGAGCACGCCATGGTAATGCCCCAGATGCAGGCGCCCGGTGGCGCGCATACCCGATACCACTCTTTGGGAGGGAACCACGGAACTCAAAAGCCGACTCCTGTCGCAACGGCAAGAAAGCGGCGATTATAAAGGGAACCGCCGGGGTAAAGACAGGGCTGGCACGCTGCCAGCCCGGGGAAGATCCGGATTAATGCCTTGCAGGGACAGTGCCAGTCCGTCCCCGGGCTTACGAGTGTTCAGAAAATGGCGTCGAGCGGCCCGGCGCCCTCGCGCACCACCTCCGGGCCGGTGCCGTCCGCCAGGGAGATCACCGTGGTCTCGGTGATCCCGCAGAAGCCGCCGTCGATGATCAGATCCACCTGCCCCTGCAGGAAATCCCGCACGTCCTGGGGATCGGTGAGCGGGAACTCGTCGTCCGGCAGATGGGCGGTGGAGGTCATGATCGGCCCGCCCTGCTCCGCCAGCAGCGCCTGGCAGATGGGGTGATCGGGCACACGGATACCGATGGTGCGCTTTTTCGGGTGCATCAGACGCCGGGGCACCTCATGGGTGGCCTTGAGAATAAAGGTATAGGGCCCGGGCGTGTGCGCCTTGAGCAGCCGGTAGTCCGGGTTGTCCACCTTGGCGAACACCGCCAGCACCGACAGGTCCGGACACAGCAGCGTGAACTGGTGTTTGTCGTCCAGCCGGCGCAGGCGGATCAGCCGCTCCAGGGCGTCTTTTTCACCGATGCCGCAGCCCAGGGCGTAGGTGGTGTCGGTGGGATAGGCGATCAGGCCGCCCTTGCGGATCACGTCCACCGCCTGCCGGATCAGGCGCGGCTGGGGCGTTTCCGGATGAATGTGGAGAACCTCGGTCATGATACGGACACCTTGAGATCAGGGTCGGACGAACCGGCATTGGCCGCCGCGTAGCCGGCCTGGGGCAGCTGCCACACCGCCCGGCCGTCCGGCGGAAACGGCGGCAGGCCGCCCAGGGACAGCCACTTCTGCTGCGGCGAATGAAAATCACTGCCGCCGGACACCGCCAGCCCGAAATGCCGCCAGCACTCTTCCAGCAGGCCGGCCTGGTGCGGGCTGAGCCCGGGCATCACCGCTTCCATGGCCAGGCCACCGGCGTTGCGGAAATCCCGCACCAGTTCGCGCAGGCGCTTGCGGGTCAGGTTGTAGGCCTGGGGGTGGGCCAGCACCGGCACGCCGCCGGCGGCCAGCAGGTCCTGGACGCCCTGCTCCAGAGTCACCCAGGGGGTGGACACGAACGCCGACTGGCCCTTCTTGAGGAAGCGGTTGAAGGCATGGCGCTGGTCGCGCACCACGCCCTCCTCCACCAGCACCCGGGCGAACCAGGGCCGGCCGGGCGTGTCCGAGGCGGCCTTGTCGCAGGCCTTGGCGTAGCTGTCCTCGATGCGGGCCGCCTTGTCCAGGCGGGCGCCGATGCGCCGGGCCCGTTCCCGCCGGGCATCCAACTGCGCGGCCACCCGGGCGCCCAATACCGGGCACGCCGGGTCCACCCACAGGCCCAGAACGTGGATCTCCCGGGTGCCCCACAGTACCGACAGCTCAATGCCGTCGATCAGGGTAATACCGTGCCCCGCCGCCGCGGCGCGCGCCTCCGGCAGACCGGCCAGGGTGTCGTGGTCGGTGAGCGCCAGGGCGTCGACGCCGTACTCGGCGGCGCGGGCGACCAGTTCCGCCGGCGCCAGAACGCCGTCGGAGGCGAGGCTGTGGCAGTGCAGGTCGGGGCGTTGGAACGGGGCAATGTGGGTCATGGCGCGCACGTTACCACACTCGCGCCCCCGGCCTATACAGGCGGGGGCGCCGGGCGGGATGATTTAGGCGGCGGTTCCCGCTACCATCGGCGGTCCGACCGAGGAAACGACTTCATGAAGCAATTGTTCGACTACCTCCCGGTGGTGGTGTTTTTCGGCCTGTACTTCCTCAGTGGCCGGGACATCATGCTGGCCACCTGGGGCATCATCGCCGCCACCTCCTTCCAGGTAATCGCCGGACGGCTGATCTGGAAACGCTGGCATCGCCTGCACCTGATGGTGCTGGCCATCACCCTGGTGTTCGGTGGTCTGACGCTGCTGCTGCGCGACGACGTCTTCATCAAATGGCGGCCCTCGATCATCAGCTTCGTACTGGCGGCGGTGCTGCTGGTGGGCCATTTCCTGCGCCAGCGCAACCTGCTGCAGCGCCTGTGCGAGAAGCTGATGATCAGCGGCTTCGGCTATGTGGTGGCCCTGCCCCGCCGTGACTGGAACCGCCTCAACCTGGCGTTCATCCTCTATTTCGTCGGGCTGGGCGCGCTCAATCTGTACATCGCCTACAACTTCAGCACCGATTTCTGGGTCAATTTCAAACTGTTCGGCTTCACCGCCCTGCAGATGGTGTTCTATGTCGGTGCGTTCCTCTATTTCTATAAACGCATGCCGGACGCCGACCGCCAGCGCCTTTTCCACCAGGACAAACAGCCGCCGGAAGCGCCGGCCAAGAAAGACGAGGACGACGATGCTGTACGCGATCATCAGTGAAGACGTGGCCGACTCCCTGGACAAGCGCGCCAGCGCCCGGGGCGACCACCTGGCCCGCCTGGAGCGGCTCCGCGACGAAGGCCGGCTGACCCTGGCCGGTCCGCACCCGGCGGTGGACAGCACGGACCCGGGCCAGGCCGGGTTCACCGGTTCCCTGGTGGTGGCCGAGTTCGATTCCCTGGAAGCGGCCCAAACCTGGGCCGACGCCGACCCCTATATCGCCGCCGGCGTCTACGCCCGGGTCACGGTGAAACCGTTCAAGGCGGTACTTCCCTGAGTTTCTTCCCTGAAATGTGACTATTTCGGCGCCCTCGGCGGCGCCGGTTCCCTAAACTTCGCGCCTTCACCGTCAAGGAGTTTCCATCGATGCTGGTCCGCTGGTTGTGTTTGTTGTTGCTCGCCGTGCTGTCGGTGCCCGCCACCGCCGCCACCGCCTGGGTGGACGATGAGATTTACGTGCCGGTGCGCTCCGGCGCCGGTTCCGGCTACCGCATCGTGCATCGGGGCCTGAAGAGCGGCACCCAGGTGGAATTGCTCGGTGAGGAAGGTGACTGGGTACACATCCGCCACGGCGACGTGGACGGCTACATCGGCAAGCAGTACATCAGCCGCACCCCGGTGGCGGCGATCCGCCTGCGCGACGCCACCCAGAAAGCCGAGAAGCTGGAACAGCAGGTCGGCACCCTCCAGGAGCAGCTCAACCAGGCGCAGAGCGAACGCGACCGGCTCAGCGGCGAGAACCAGGAGCTGCAAGGCTCACTGACCAGCCGGGGCCAGGAACTGGACAAGCTGCGCGATGTGGCCGCCGACCCGCTGCGCCTGGATCAGGCCAACCGCCGTCTCAATGAAGAACTGAGCATGCTGCGTTCCGACCTGGATCAGCTGAAGGCCGAAAACACCATGCTGCGCAACGACAACACCTCACGGAAATGGATCACCGGCGTGGGCATTCTGATTCTCGGCGCCGTGGCCGGCCTGCTGCTGAAATCCAAATCCGGCCGCCGCCGGGGCGGCTGGGCCAACTAAGGCGGTCGCTTCTAAACGAACTGGCCGCCACCGGCGTTCACACGTCCACCTTGCCGAACAGGGTTTCCAGGCGCAGCACCACCCCGTGCACGCCCTGGTAATCCTGTTCCCGGGGCCACAGCACGAACGGCTCCACCTCCACGAACAACCAGGGCCGCCACAGGTTGCGACGGTAGCGGGCGTACAGCCGGTAATTGTCCACCACGCCGGGCTTGCTGCGCCCGCCCACGCCCAGCCCCAGATTGAGCGCCGACTGGTGCCCCAGCTGCTTGAACAGGTTGACGCCCTGGAACAAGCCCAGGCCGGTGCCCTCCTGATTGAATTCCTCGGTGTAACGGACCTCGGTGGAAAAACGCAGGATGGCGTCCGGCGCCAGGGGCCGGTCCAGCTCCACCAGCGAGCGGCTGCCCCAACCGTCCGGATCTTCCCAATAGATTCTCTGGGTGTAGCGCAGCCAGGCGCTTTGATTGGCAAGCGGATAGAGACGCCGGTAGCGGGCGCGCACGAAGGTGGTCAGGTCGGAACGGGCGCCCACGTCCACGTCCAGGTCCATGGCGTCGGTGCGGTCCACCACCCATCGCAACGCCCCGCGAAAACCGCCTTCGTCGTCGTTGCCGGGCAGATCCCGGGCCACCGGCTGGTCGTCCCGGTCCTCGTCGCGGCTGCGAAACAGCAGCGACAGGCGCCGCTCGGCGCTGGGCAGCCACACCCGGGCGTCCACGTCCACGTCGCTGGCGTCCTCGTTGTCGTCCCGCCAGACCCGTTCGCCGGTGACCCGCACCAGACTGGCGGCGGGTTCATTGTTCTCGCGCAGGGGGTCCTGGAAAAAGCCGTCCACCCAGCGGCTCGGCCAGCACAGGGAGCGCGACAACCAACCGTGGGTGCGGTCCACCAGGGTGTCCGCGCCCGGCCAGAGGCAATCGTCCGGGGCCGCCCTCAGCAGCCCGCTCCACAACAACAATCCCACCAGTAACGTTCGCCTCATGGCGCCAGCATAGCGTCCGCCGGTGGCGTCGTGAATCGCGATCGTCAGGCGTCGCCGCCGAGGGCGCCGGCGTCGCGCAGGCGCTCGATGGCGGCGTCGTCCAGCCCCCGTTCGCGCAGCACCTCCCGGTTGTGCTGGCCGATGCGCGCGCCGCTGAAGCGGTAATCCACCGGCGTGGCGGAGAACTTGAACGGCGAGGCCACCTGGCGCTGATGGCCGCCGTCGTGGCGCGGCACCTCCACCACCATGTTGCGCGCTTTCAACTGCGGGTGGGCGGCGGCCTCGCTGAAGCTCAGCACCGGCTCCACGCAGCAATCCAGGTCGGCGAACACGGCGCACCAGTGATCGTAGTCCTGACCGGCCAGCACCTCGGCGATGGCCGCCTTGAGCCCGGCCACGGTGTCCGGGTTCTGGCTCAGGCCCTGGGCGGCCAGCTCCGGCCGGCCGATCGCCTGGCAGAACGGGCTGAAGAACTGGGGTTCCAGGCCGGCCACGGACAGGTAGCGGCCGTCCCGGGTGCGGTAGCAATCGTAGAAGCCGCCGCCGTTGAGGGTGGTGCCTTCCAGCGCCGGGTCCTGGCCGGCCACCAGCGCCGGCGGCGCGGCCAGGCCGTGCAGCGCGAAGGCCGCGTCGGTCATGGAAATATCCAGGTGCTGGCCTTCACCGTTTTGCTGGCGGTGCACCACCGCCGCCAGAATCGCCATCACCGCGTGGCAGGAGCCGCCGGCGATATCGGCCACCTGAAAGGCCATCGGCGCCGGGCCGCTGTCGCGGCGGCCGTTGTAGCTGGTCATGCCGGCCAGGGACAGGTAATTGAGGTCGTGGCCGGCCCGGTCCCGGTAGGGGCCGTCCTGGCCGTAGCCGGTGATCGAGCAGTAGATCAGGCCCGGGTTGATCGCTTTCAGGGTCTGGTAGCCCACGCCCAGCTTGTCCATCACGCCGGGCCGGAACTGCTCCACCACGATGTCATAGTCCTTGACCAGATCGTGGACCACCTGGCGGGCCTCCGCCTTCTTCAGGTCCAGGGCCAGACAGCGCTTGGAGCGGTTCAGGTAGCCGTGCACCGCCGACACGCCGTCCTCGGAGGGCGGCAGCAGCCGCACCATGTCCGGCCGCGTGGGCGACTCCACCCGCAACACCTCGGCGCCCATGTCCGCCAGCATCAAAGTGGCGAAGGGGCCGGGCAGCAGGGTGGAAAAATCGAGCACTTTCAGGGAGGCCAGGGGACCGCTCATGGACTTCACTCCTTACCCGGGACATCATCAAAAGAACGTCGACCCTACCCGCTGCCGGGGACGCCGCCAATGGCAGGGTGCGTCACGGACTGACCGAATCGGACATGGGGCGGCGCCGCCAAACACGGTAGCATGCGCCGCTGTTTCGAGGACTTTACCGGTAGATCATGACTCCGATAATAAAACTGCGCGGCATCCTGGCCCTGGTGGGCATTACCCTCAACACCCTGCTGATGATCGGGCCCCTGTATCTGTTCGCCCTGTTGCGGCTGGCCCTGCCCTTCCATCCGGTGCAGGTGGCCCTGGCACGGGTGCTGGTGGTGATCGCGGAAACCTGGATGGCGGTGAACAACGCCATCATCAGCCTGACCAGCGGCGTGCGCTGGCGGGTGGAAGGCATGGAAGGCCTGGCCCGCCGGGAGTGGTACCTGGTCACCTCCAACCACCAGTCCTGGGCGGACATCCTGGTGCTGCAGAAGGTCACCAACCGGCGGGTGCCGTCGCTGAAGTTCTTCCTCAAGCAGCAATTGATCTGGGTGCCACTGCTGGGGCTGGCCTGGTGGGCGCTGGATTTTCCGTTCATGAAGCGCTACACCCGGGCCCAGCTGGAGAAGCACCCGGAGCTCAAGGGCAAGGACATGGAGACCACCCGCCGCGCCTGCGCCAAGTACGCCCATTTCCCGGTGTCGGTGATGAACTTCTTCGAAGGCACCCGCTTCACCCGTGCCAAGCACGACGAGCAGGACTCGCCCTACCTGCACCTGCTCAAGCCCAAGGCCGGCGGCGCCGCCTTCACTCTCAAGGCGATGGGCGGCCAGCTGCACAAGCTGCTGGATTTCACCATCGTTTACCCGCCGAACACCACCCGCTCCCTGCTCGGCTTCCTGGGCGGCGCCATGGACGAGGTCCAGGTGATCGTGCATCAGCGCCCGATCCCGGACTGGGCCGCGGACGGCGACTATGAGAACGACCCGGAATTCCGCGCCCGTATCCAGGGCTGGATCAGCGAAATCTGGGCGGAAAAAGACGCCCTGATCCAGTCACGCCTTTCCGCCTGAGGGCGAAATTGCCTATAGTAGGAGCCGCTTCAGCCGCGATGCACCGACGGTGCCATCACGGCTGAAGCGGAGCGCCGTCCGGCCGTTCCCACAACAAACGCCATAACAGGGGTGACATGGCACTACGCAACCTTTTCAAGCCGCGGTGGCGCCACCGCGACGCCGCCGTGCGCGCGGACGCCGCCGCCGCTCTCGACCCGAGCCGCGACGGTGACACCCTGACGGCCCTGGCCGACCACGACGACAGCCCCCGGGTGCGGGCGGTGGCCGCCGGCGCCCTGCTGGACCTGGCGGTGCTCGACCGGCTGATCCGCGACGACGGCGACGCCGAGGTGCGCGAAGCCGCCTCGCAACGGATCATGGCGCTGCTCGCCGGCCAGGTCGACGGCGGCCCGGACGCGGCCACCCGCCAGCGGCTGATCGCCCACACCGACAACCCCCGGGTGCTCCAGCATGTGGCACGGCACAGTCCGGATCCGGACAGCCGCCAGGCGGCCCTGGCCGCCATCGGCGATGCGCAAGGCCTTTATGAACTGGCCGTCCACGGCCAGGACGCGGCCCTGCGCCTGGCCGCCGCCGAACGCCTGGACGACGACGCCCTGCTCCGCCAACTGGGCCGCGACGGCCGCGACAAGAAAGTGGTGCGGCTGGCCCGGGAGCGGCTCAAGGACCATCAGAAAACCGCCGCCGACCGGCAACACCGGGACCAGGAGCGGGATCAGACCCTGAGCGCCCTGGAGCAGCTGGCCGGACGCAGCGCCGACCCGTTGTTCGACGCCCGTCTGGGTCAACTGGAACAGCGCTGGCGGGCCCTGGCCGAGGAGGCCAGCGCCGACCAGCGGGGCCGCGCCGAGCGGGCTCTGGCCAGCTGTCACGAACGGATCGAGGCCCGCCACCGGGAAGAACGGGCGGCGGCCCTCCATGAAGCCGCCGTGGCCGAGCGCCAGGCCGCCCTGGATACCCTGCGCACGCTGCTGCGCGACCTGACCAGCGACACCTGGGACCAGCAACTCGGCGAGCTGCGTTCCGCGGTGGCCACCCAGGAGCGCCGCTGGCAGGCGGCGGCGGAAGAGGCCCCCGGCGACGACGACCAGGAGCTGGCGTTCCGCTCCCAGCTGGACGAATGGCGCCGCCTGATCGCCCTGGCCGAGACCGCCCGCGAGGAGCAAGCGCCGGAAGCGCGCCAGGAATTGGCCGAGCAGTGGCCGTCCCGGGTGCCGCCGCCCTCTTCCCTGATCGGTCTGGCCGCCGAGCCGGACCCGCCGCCGGCCGCCGCCGAAGCGGCGCCGCGCCGCTCGGAAAAAACCCCCACCAGCCGCCACCGGGGCCTGGTGGTGGCGCTGCGCCGGGAACTGGAGCGCGGCAATCTGAAACACGCCAACCGGCTGTGGCTGAAGGCCGAGGCGGCGCTCGCCGACGAGGACGACCCCTGGCTGGCGCGCCAGTTGGAGCGCCACACCGAACGGCGCGAGGAACTGCGTGATTGGCACGCCTTCGCCGCCCAGCCGAAGAAAGAGGCCCTGTGCGAGCGCATGGAGGCACTGGTGGCGGTCGACATGGACCCGGAAGAACGGGCCAGCGCCATCCAGGCCCTGCACGACGAATGGCGCGCCCTGATGAGTTCCGACCAGGGCCAGGACCAGGCCCTCTGGGACCGCTTCAAGGCGGCATCGGACCGGGCCTATGAACCCTGCCGCGCCCACTTCCGGGAACTCGACGCCCAGCGGGCGGAGAACCTGGAGAAGCGCCGCGCCCTGTGTGCCCAGCTGGCGGATTTCGTGGCCGGCGAAAACTGGGCCAGGGCGGATTGGCAAGCGGTCTGGGAAATCCGCCGGCGCGCGCCCCGGGAATGGAAAGAGCTGGCGCCGGTGCGCTTCACCGACGCCCGCGACGTGCAAAAGCGTTTCTCCGCCCTGCTCACCGAGATCGACGAACGGCTGGACCAGGCCTGGCAGCACGCCGAGCAGCAGCGCCAGGGCATGATCGACGAAGCCCGTGCGCTCACCGAACAGGACGACGTGCACGGCGCCGCCCGCCAGGCCCGCGACCTGCAAACCCGCTGGCGCGCCGCCGCCTGGCTGCCGCCGGCCCGCCATCGTGCTTATCAGAAAACCTTCCGCGGCCTGATGGACGCCCTGTTCGGCGCCCGCCAGGCGGCCAGCCAGGCCCGCGACGAGGAGCGCCGCGCCGAGCAGGAACGGGCCAGCGCGGTGCTGGCCGAATGCGAACAGCATCTGGAGCGCCCACTGGCGGAACAAAATGACGGCGACCTGGCGGAGCGCGCCGGTGCCCTGGAGGCGCTGGTCACCGGCGCCCTGGACCGGGGCCAGCAACGCCGCCACCAGCAGCTGCGGGACCGGCTGCGGCAGTTGCGCGCCGAACTGCCGCGCTGGCGCCGCTGGCGGGACGCCCGGCAACGGCTGGCGGACGCCCCGGAGGGCGGCGCCGATGACAGCGCTGAAGACAGCGGCCGGGCGGTGGCCCTGGAAGCCCTGGCCGGCGTGGAAACGCCGGAGCACGCCCGCCAGGAACGGCTGGCCTGGCAGCTTGAGCAGCTGCCCCGGGCGATGAAATCCGCCGGCCATGCCCCCCTTGAAGAAGCCCTCAAGCTGGTGGAGGAGCGGCCCGCCGAGGCCCCTCTGGAGGCGGCCCTGCGCCAGCGGCTGCTGGCCGCCCTGGATGCGCTGGAGCCCCACGAAGGGCGCGGCTGAAGCGGAGCCGCCTCAGCCGCGAAACGGCGGTCGGGCTACTGCCCGTAGCGTTTCGCGGTTTCCAGAAAGGTGAGCTCCTCGGCGCTGCTTTCCCGCCCCAGCGCCTGGTTGCGGTGGGGAAAACGTCCGAACCGGCGGATCACATCCCGGTGCTCCTCGGCGAAACGCACGTTCTCTTCAATGCTCGGGCGCAGCGCCGCCGGCACCCGCTCGCGCAGATCCTGATAGCAGCGCACCGCCCGGTTCTGCAGGTCCTCGTCCTCGGCGTGCATCAACGGCATGCAGAAGAACACCTGGCCGGGCCAGTCCAGGCGCCGGTCCTGGCCAGTGGACAGGCCCTCCAGACACAGGGTGGCGGCACGGTGGTCGCCAGCGAAGGCGCGCGCCTCGCCGCGGAAGATATTGCGGGTAAACTGATCCAGCAGCAGGATCAACGCCAGCCGCGAACCGGCCTGGCGTTCCCAATCCACCAGCTCGCGGGCCAGCGCCGCCTCCACCCGCTCGCCGAAGCGCGCTTCGATGTCGGCATCCCGGGCCGGGCTGCTCTTGAACCAGCCACGGGTGATTCCCGCCGGCGGCCAGCCGTTTTCATCCCGTTCCTCACCGAACCAGAACGTCAGAATGTCCTCATGGGGCGCGTGCAAGTCCATCATGGCGGGTCTCCGTGGGGGTCAGCGGCAGCTCGCCGGCAGCGCCGGTTCGATCACCGGCCAGGCGTTGTCGAACAGGGTCGGCTGGGCGGCCACGGTGGGATGGATGCCGTCGTCCTGCAACTGGCCGGCTTCCACCACCCCGTCCAGCAGGAACGGCAACAGCGGCACCTCGCCCTGGTCGGCGGCGTCGCGGAACGCCTGCTCGAAACGCTCGGTGTAGGCGCGGCCATAATTGGGCGGAATGCGCATGCCCAGCAGCACCGGCTCGGCGCCGGCTTCACGGCTGAGCCGTATCATGGTGCCCAGATTGTCCGCCAGCCGCTGCGGCGGCAGACCGCGCAGGCCGTCGTTGCCGCCCAGTTCGATCACCACGGTGTCGGGCCGGTGGCGCTCCAGCAGCGCGGGCAGACGCACCCGGCCGCCGTCGCTGGTGTCACCGCTCACCGAGGCGTTGACCACCGGCAGGCCGGAACATTGCGTCTCCAGTCGCTGTCGGAGAAGCTGTACCCACCCCTCCGACTCGTCGATGCCATAGGCCGCGCTGATGCTGTCACCCAGCACCAGCACGCCTTCGGCGCGCACGGCGGCGGGCACAATCAAACACAATACGATCAGCAGGCGTCCCCACATATGGCTTCCACTCCGGTTCTCGACGCTCGTCAACTTAGCAAAACGGTTCCCGCCCCGGAAGGCACGCTGACCCTCCTCGATGATATCCACCTGACGTTGAACCCCGGTGACAGTTTGGCCATCACCGGGCCGTCCGGTTCCGGAAAATCCACGTTATTGGGTCTGCTCGCCGGCCTGGACGTGCCCAGCGGCGGCGAAGTGCGGTTGCGCGGCGAGCCGTTCAGCGCCCTGGACGAGGACGGCCGCGCCGCCCTGCGCGGGCGCTATTGCAGCTTCGTGTTCCAGGCGTTCCATCTGGTCGCCGACCTGAATGCCCTGGAAAATGTCCAGTTGCCGCTGGAGATCGCCGGCGCCGACCGCGCCCGGGAACGGGCCCGTCACTGGCTGGAGCGGGTCGGCCTGGGGCACCGGGAGCGGCATTTCCCGGCGCAGCTGTCCGGCGGCGAACAGCAACGGGTGGCCCTGGCCCGCGCCTTCGCGGTGGAACCGGACCTGCTGTTCGCCGACGAACCCACCGGCAGCCTGGACCGGGCCAATGGGGATCAGGTGGCCAATCTGCTGTTCGATCTCAACCGGGACCACGGCACCGCCCTGGTGCTGGTGACCCACGACCCGGCCCTGGCCGCCCACTGCGCCCATCACCACGAGCTGGTGGAGGGCCGCCTGAATGCCTGATCCCCGGCTTATGCTGCGACCCTGGCGCTCCGGTGCCTTCCGTATTCAGGCCCTGGCCCTGCTGGTGGCGTCCCTGGCCATCGCCGCGGTGGTGTTGCTGCGTGGCGAACTGGAGCACCGTTTCGCCAACCGCACCGCCGAAGCCATCGGCGGCGATCTGATTCTGGAAGGCAGCCAGCCCGCCAGCGAGCAGCAGATCGCGCTGCTCGGCGACCGGCCCCAGGCGGCCATCAGCCGCTTCACCACGGTACTGGTGCGCGACGACACCTTCGTGCTGGTGAGCGTCAAGGCGGTGGACGACGGCTACCCCCTGTTCGGCCAGCTGCGGGTCAGCGACCGGCGCTTCGGCGACCCGGTGGCGGTGGACCGGGGCCCGCCCGCCGGTGAAGTGTGGCTGGCCGGCACCGCCCTGGACCGGCTGGACCAGAACCTGGGCGAATTCATCACCGTCGGCGACCGGGCGTTGCTGGTAAGCAAGGTGCTGGTGCGCGAGCCGGATCAGGGCGCCGGCTTCTACAGCATGAACCCGCGCCTGATGATGAACCTGGCCGACGTGGCTTCCACCGGCATCCTCGGCCCGGGCACCCGGGTGCGCCATGAACTGCGCATCGCCGCCCCCGGCGACCAGCTCACCGAGGTGGCGGAGGCGCTGCGCCCGACCCTGGCGGTGAATCAGGAAATCGACACCCGCGAGGACGCCGGTCTGCGCTCCATGGGCCCGCTGCGCCAACTCACCCTGTGGGGGCAACTGGCGGTAATGATGGTGGTGCTGCTATGCGGCGGCGCGGTCTATCTGGCCGCCGGCGTACGCGGCGCCGAACAGGCCGGCCGCTGCGCGGTGATGAAAACCTTCGGCGCCAGCCGCCGCCGTATTCTCGGCCAGGTGCTGGGCCGCGAGCTGCTGGCCCTGCTGCCGTCGCTGCTGCTGGGCCTGGGCCTGGCGGCGCTGGCGTTTACGCTGCTGCGCCGGTGGCTCGGCGAGGCGCTGGCCTGGCAACCGCCCTGGCACACCTGGCTGCTGCTGGGGCTGGCGCCGGTGGTGATCTGGGCGGGCTTCGCCCTGCCCCGGCTGTGGCGACTGGCCCACCTGCCGGCCCGGGACATTCTCGGCGACCGGCCCCAGGCGCCCTCCGCCCGGGCCGGCCTCAATCTGGTCGGCGCCCTGGCGGCGCCGGTGCTGGTGGCGATGATGCTGTCCGGCTCGCTCACCGATCTGGGCCAGTTGCTGGCGCTGATGGTGGCGGTGGCGGTGGGCCTGCCACTGTTGCTGTGGGGCCCGTTGCGGCTGGCGGACCGCGCCGGCCAGCGCTGGCCCCTGCCGGCCCGGTTGGCGCTGCGCCGGTTGTCCCGGCGCCCGCTCACCACCCTGCCGATGCTGGCCGCCATGGTGCTGGCCCTGTCGATCATGTCCCTGGCCACCCAGGTGGGCCAGCAGCTGCTGGCCGATTGGCGGGACCGGCTGCCGGAGAATGCCCCCAATTACTTCGTGCTCAATCTGTTCGATCAGGATCTGGACGCCTTCCGGGACTGGCTGGACCGGCACGACGCCCGGGTGCCCGGCTACTACCCGGTGGTGCGCGGCCGGCTCACCCGGATCAACGACGAGCCGGTGCGCGAGGCGGTGACCAAGGAAGACGACGAGGACGACCGGGGGCAGCGGGCCCTGAACCGGGACCTGTCGCTCACCGAGGCGGACACGCTGCCGGACAGCAACCGCACCCTGGACGGCCGCTGGGTCGGCGACGCCGCCGGCGAGGTATCGGTGGAGTCGGAGCTGGCCGAATCCCTGGGGCTCGCCGTGGGCGACACCCTCACCTTCACCGGCCAGACCGGAGACCTGGAGGCCACCGTGGTGGGGCTGCGTGAGGTGGATTGGGAGAGCTTCGAGCCGAATTTCTATTTCATGTTCAGCCCCGGCACCCTGGACGGCCAGAGCCGCTATTGGCTGACCAGCTTTTATTTGCCGGGCAACCGCACCGGGGAGCTGCCGGATCTGATCCGCCAGTTCCCGCAGATCACCCTGCTGGACGTCAACGCCCTGCTCGATCAGGCCCAGGGACTGATCGACCAGGCCAGCCGCGCCGCCCTGGCCCTGGCGGTGTTGCTGCTGGCCGCCAGTATTCTGGTGATGGCCGCCGCCTGGCTGGCCGGTGGCCAGCAGCGGCGACGGGACGAGGCCCTGCTGCGAGTGCTGGGGGCGCGCAACCGCCTGCTGCGCCGGGTGGCGGTGCTGGAGCAGTTGCTGCTGCTCGGCGGTGCCGCCCTGTTCGCCCACCTGCTGCATCTGGCGGCGCTGGTGCCGCTGGGCATCAAGCTGTTCGACGGCGACCTGCCGCTGTCGGCGTGGATCCTGCTGCCCTGGGTGGTGGTGCTGCCGCTGCTGGCGCTGGAGGCGCTGCGCCCCCGTGGCCAGGACGCGCCGCTGGCGCGGCTGGCCGGCTGATCGTGGGCATCGCGACTGAAGTCGCTCCTACGATTCCCTGTAGGAGCGACTTCAGTCGCGATCCGGTGGTCAAAACCGGTTGGCGATGCGCTCGCCGGCGATCAGGCGGAACGACAGCAGCGCCGCCAGGGCGCTGCCCGCCATCAGGGCGGTCATCGGCAGCGGCGTGCCGTTGTGGATGATGCCGAGACCGGTGCCGATCAGGCCGGCGAGCAGAAACTGCAGGCAGCCGTTGAGCCCGGTGGCGGCGCCGCTGTCGCGTTCGAAATAGGCCAGGAAACTGGCCAGGGCGTTGGGAATCGCCAGGGCCGCCATGCCGGCCACCAGCATGATCAGCGGCACCGTGTTCCACAGCGCCAGTTCGCCGGCCAGGGTCAGCGCCAGCAGCGCCGCCGCGGACAGACACTGGATCAGCACCGCCACGCCGAGAATGGTGACGCTTTCGAAGCGGCGCAGCAGCAGCACGTTAAGCCGGTTAAGCGCCAGCATCATCACCACATTGGCGCCGAAATAGAGCGGGAAAGCGGTTTCGCCCACGTCGAAATATTCGATATAGAGAAAGGCGGCGTCGGTGATAAAGGTGAACATGGCCGAGAACACCAGGCCGTTGGCAAGGATGAACCCCATCGCCTTGCGCTGGCGCAGCACCCGTCCGTAGGCGGCGAACATGCGATGGCGCAGGGGCTCCTCCGCCACCTGGGGCGCCACCGTGGGCAGCCCGAAACGCAGAATCAGCCCGACCACCACCGCGTAGGCGGCCAGCATCACGAAGATGCTCGGCCAGCCGGACAGCTTCAGCAGCGCCGCGCCGATGGCCGGCGCCAGCAACGGCGCGATCAGCAGCACCAGCCCCACCGAGGTCAGCACCCGGGCCGCCTCGCGGCCGTTGAAGTGATCCCGCACCGAGGCCGCCGCGATCACCACCGTGGCGCCGCCACCCAGGGCCTGCACCACGCGCAGCAGGTAAAGCTGGCCAACGCTGGTGCAGACGCTGATCGCCAGGCTGGCCAGCAGGAACACCGCCAGCCCCACGTAGGCCACCGGCTTGCGGCCGAAGTGGTCGGACAGGGGCCCGCCCAGCCACTGGCCGGCGGCCACCCCGATCACATAGAAGCTCACCGACAGCTCCACCCGGTGCACCGCCACGCCGAAGTCCTCGGCCATGGTCGGCAGCGCCGGCAAATAGGTGTCGATGGCCAGCGGCCCGAGGGCCACCAGCCCACCCAGCAGAATGGCCAGGCGCAGCGGGGAAATCGTCGGCATGAAAAAGATTCCGGGAAACACGAAGAGGAAGCGCGCAAGGGTAACATTTGGCGGCGCGGGACGCGCGACAAGAATGGCCCGACGCACGGTTCCCGACGCGCCCGCTCATACTTCTTGCGGCTTATCGGATTCGCTGGGACCATAGCCGCACCCTCGAGACAAGGAAGCCCATGGAACTTTCCGTCCCTTTTCAGCTTGCCGTGATCACCGTGGTGGCCTTTCTGTGCCAGTGGGCCTCATGGCGGATCAAGCTGCCGGCGATTCTGCCGTTGTTGATTTCCGGTTTGCTGCTCGGCTCGGTGACCGGACTGATTCAACCCCGCGATCTGTTCGGGGATCTTTTACTGCCGGGGGTGTCCCTGGCGGTGTCGATTATTCTGTTCGAGGGCGCCCTCACCCTGCGCTTCGATGAAATCCGCGGTCTGGAAAAGACCGTGCGCCGTTTAGTCACCTGGGGTGCCCTGGTCACCTGGGGCGTGGTGACCCTGTCCGCCTGGGGGCTGCTGGATCTGCCGCTGGGCCTGGCGCTGCTGTTCGGCGCCCTGGTGGTGGTCACCGGCCCCACCGTGATCGTGCCGCTGCTGCGCAGCGTGCGGCCCAAGGCCAACGTGGCGCGGCTGCTGCGCTGGGAAGGCATCGTCATCGACCCGCTCGGCGCCATTCTCGCGGTACTGGCCTATGAGCTGGTGGTGGCCACCGGCCAGCAAGGCGCCCTGCTGCACGGCCTGTGGCTGTTCTTCCAGGCGATCGCCGTGGGCACCGTGATCGGCGCCGTGGTGGCCTTTATCCTCAGCTTCCTGCTGTCCCGGCAACTGGTGCCGGAATACCTGCGCAGCTTCCTGGTGCTGTCCATGGTGATCGGCTCCTTCGTGCTCTCCAACGGGCTCAGCGAGGAGTCCGGGCTGGTGGCGGTGACGGTGGCCGGTATCGTGCTGGCCAACCGCAAGGGCGTGCGCACCGACGACATCCTGCACTTCAAGGAAAACCTGTCGGTGATGCTGATCTCGGTGCTGTTCATCGTGCTGGCCGCGCGCCTGGAGATGGACCAGCTGCTGAGCCTGGGCGCCACCGCGCTGCTGGTGCTGGCCATCATCCAACTGGTGGCGCGGCCGCTGTCGGTGTGGGTGTCGACCCTGGGCAGCAGCCTTAACTGGCGGGAAAAGGCGCTGCTGGCCTGGATCGCCCCGCGCGGCATCGTGGCGGCGGCGGTGTCCGCCCTGTTCGCCCAGCGGCTGCAGGAAAACGGCGTGGAAGGCGCCGAGCTGCTGGTGCCGCTGACCTTCATGGTGATCATCGGCACGGTGGCGCTGCAGAGCGTCACCGCCCGGCCCCTGGCGCGGCTGCTCAAGGTGGCGGAACCGGGCCCGCGCGGCTTCCTGATCATCGGCGCCAACCCGGTGGCGCGGGCGGTGGGCGAAGCCCTGCACGAAAACAATTTCCCGGTGATCCTGATCGATTCCAGTTGGGAGAGCATCCGCGCCGCGCGCATGGAGGGCCTGGGCACCTTCTACGGCAACCCGGTGTCCAGCCACGCGGACCAGCATCTGGATCTGGTCGGCTACGGCAAGCTGCTGGGCCTGAGCCCGCGCCGGGAGCTGAACACCATGGCCACCATGCGCTACCGGCTGGAGTTCGGCGAGGCCAACGTCTACAGCCTGCCCTGGGTCAGCGAGAAGGAAGACAAGCACGAAGTGGCCGCCCAGCACCGGGGTGCCACCCTGTTCAGCAGCGAGGCCAGCTACGCGCGGCTGGCCAGCCTGATCAGCCAGGGCGCGGAGATCCGCCGCACGCGGATTACCGACGAGTTCAGCTTCGACGCCTATCTGAAGGTGGAGGACCGGCAGGTGATGCCGCTGTTCGCCATCGACCCCCGCGACCGGGTGCACGTGTTCACCGCCGAGACCCAGCCGGAACCCAAGCCCGGCTGGTCGGTGATCGGTCTGATCAAGGAAGAACAGACGGAGAAGGTGGAGAAAGCGGAGAAGTAAGAAGCGGCGCGGTCCGCTTCAGCCGCGACCGGCGTTGAACGAGTCGATCAGGCCGCACACGCGGCCGTCTTCCAGACGACAGTCCGGGGCGTTTTCCCAGGCCGCCACGGCGGCCTGCATGCGATCGCTGAGGCCGCGCAGTTCCTGGATGCGCGCCTCCACTTCCTGAAGGCGCGTTTCGATCAGGGCCCGCACCCTCGGGCACGGCGTGGCGCCACTTTCCGATTCCTCGATCAGGGCCCGCACATCCCCCAGGGTGAACCCCAGCCCCCGCGCCTTCAGCGCGAAGCGCAGCCGGCGCAGGTCGTCGCCGCCGTAGCGGCGATAGCCGTTGGCCGGATCGCGGTCCGGGCGCAGCAGCCCCAGCTCGGTGTAATGACGGACGGTTTCGGCGGTGGTGTCGGCCCGCCGGGCCAGATCGGTGACGTGCATGGTGGCCTCCCGGTGATCGCGGACCGCCAGTGTAGCACCGCGCGGCGGCGGTGCGGTCCGGTCAGGCGCGGCCGGCTCAGGCGCGACCCGGGTAGCCGGTGATCTGGCGGATCGACCGGTACAGCGGCGCCAGCCTTGGATAGAGCCGCCGATACACCCGCCGGTACAGGCGGTCATACAGCGCCGCCGGCGCCGGGCGCGGCTGGAAGGCGTCGCCGGGACGGGTCATGGCCGCCACCGCCGCGCCATGGTCCGGGTACAGGCCGGCGCCCACGGCGGCGTTGATGGCGGCGCCCAGGCCGGAGGTCTCGAAGGTGTGCGGGCGCACCGCCGGCAGGCCGAACAGGTCGGCGGTGATCTGCATCACCGCGTCGCTCTGGGAGCCGCCGCCGGACACCAGCAGCCGCCGGATCGGCGCGCGGTTGCGCTTTTCCAGCCGTTCCCGGCCCTCGCGCAGGGCATAGGCGATGCCCTCGATGATGGCCCGGTACAGATGGGCCCGGGTGTGCACGTCGCCGAAGCCGATGATGGCGCCTTTCGCCTCCGGCCCGGGAATGCGCACCCCCGGGTTCCAGAACGGCTGCAGGGTCAGCCCCAGGGCCCCGGGCGGCGACGCTTCCAGCAGTTTTTCGAACAGCTGCTCCGCCGGCACGCCCAGCCGCTCCGCCTCGCGCACTTCCTCGGCGGCGAACTGGCGCTTGAACCAGTTCACCATCCAATAGCCGCGCTGCACGATGATCTCGGAGTTGTAGCGGCCCGGCGCGGCGGCGCCGTAGGCGGGCACGAACGGAATCGGTTCCACGAAACGGGCATTGCAGGTGTTGAAAGTGGCGGTGGTGCCGTAGCTGATGTGGCCGGTGTCCGGCGCGAAGGCGCCGGCGCCGAGCACCTCGCAGGCCTTGTCGGCGCCGCAGGCGATCAGCGGCAGGCCGGCGGGAATGCCGGTGGCGGCGGCCGCCGCTTCGCTGATTTGTCCCAGCGGTTGCCCCGGGGGCACCAGTTCCGGCAGTTGCTCGCGGCGCACCCGCAGAGCGTGCCACTTCATGTCGCCGGCGGCGGCCCAGGCCTGCTTCTTGTAATCGAACGGCAGATAACCCACCTGGCTGGCGGTGCAGTCCCGGCGTTCGCCGCACAGGCGCCAGCTCAGGTAACCGGACAGCAGCAGGAACCAGCGGGTGCGTGCCCATACCTCCGGCTCCTCCACCGCCAGCCAGTTGCACTCCGCCTTGGACTGGAACTGGCGCAGGGTTTCGCCCTGCCCCAGCGCCGCCACCGGCCAGCGCCAGTACACCGGCAGTCTCGGGTAGTCGGCGGTGCGGCGCTGGTCCAGCCAGATCACCGCCGGCCGCAACGGCCGCATGTTTTCATCCAGGCACACCACCGAGGCGCGCTGGGTGGTCAGCGCCACCGCCGCCACCCGCTGGCGCAGGGCGCCGTGGTCGCGCCACAGGCCCTGGCAGGCGCCGGCCAGTTGTTCCCAGAAATAGTCCGCGTCCTGTTCCGCCTCGCCGGGGCCGCCGTCGCGGTAGGGCTGGATCGGCTGCTGATAACGGGCCACCAGCTCGCCGTGGGCGTCGAACAGCATGGCCCGGGCACTTTGCGTGCCCTGATCCAGGGCCAGCAGCAGCGGCCCGGCCGGCGCGGTGGCGGCGCCGCTCATGCCGCTGCCCGCTCCGCCGGCGGCACGCCGTAAAAACGCTCACGGAGGGTCCGGTAGCGCTGCCATTCCTGCTCCCAACGGCCCTCGTCCCAGCCCAGGATCTCGCCGGTCAGCGCCCGCAGGCGCGGCGCCAGGGCTTCGCCGCCGTCGCGGCGCAGCAGGCCCAGGCGGGTGCGCCGCAGCAGCAGGTCGTCCAGGTGCACCACCGCCTCGTTCTCCAGGACCCAGCGGATCAAGGCGTCGTCGTCCTGGTTGCCGTGCAGGAACTGGTCCACCTGCAGCGGCGCCTCCGGCAACGGCCGGAACAAGGGCGCGTTGCTGCGCCGGGCCCGGCGGGCGGCGCGGGCGTCCAGCAGGCCGGCGGCGGCCAGCGCGTCCAGGGCGATCAGCCGGAAGGTGGTGAGCTTGCCGCCGCTCACGGTGACCAGGCCGTCGCCCTGCCAGACGGCGTGATCGCGGCGTTCCTTGGACGGCGCCTTGCCGGCGGCGGCGGGTTTGCCGGAGGCGATCACCGGGCGCACCCCGGCCATGGTGGAAAGCACGTCGTCGCGGCTCAGGCCGGCGGCGGGGAACTGGCTGTTGATCAGCTCCAGCAGGTAGTCCACCTCGCCGGCGCTGGCGCTGGCCTCCAGGTCCAGGTCGTCGCCGTGGTCCAGGTCGGTGGTGCCCACGCAGGTGACCCCTTCCCAGGGGAACACGAACACCGGGCGGCCGTCGCGGGGGTGCATCACCGTCAGGCAGTCGTCCACCGGCAGCCGCGCCGGATCCACGAACAGATGGCTGCCGCGCAGCGGCCGGATGCGCGGCGCGGCCTCCGCGCCGGCGCCGCCCAGGCGGTTCGCCCAGGCGCCGGTGGCGTTGATCACCACCGGGGCGCTCAGCTCGACCTGCTCGCCGCTGACCCCGTCCTCCACGGTGAGCCGGGTGCGGTCACCGTCCCGGCGGCTGGCGGTGGCGCGGGCGTAGTTCAGGCTCTCGCCGCCCAACCGGGCCGCCTCCAGCAGACAGCGAATCACCAGCCGGCAGTCGTCGGTGAGCGCGTCGGTGTAGCTCATGGCGCCGCTCAGGCCGGTGGCGTCCAGACCCGGCACCCGGGACAGCAGCTCCCGGCGGGACACGAAGCGGTGATCGCGGATGCCGGCCAGAAAGTCGTACAGCGACAGCACCGCGGTCATCGGCCAGCGACCGGGGAATTTGCCCTTGCGCAGCGGGAACAGATAGGTGGCGCGCTCCACCAGACCGGGCAGGTCGCGCAGCAGACGCTCGCGCTCGCGCAGGGCGTCACGGGTCAGGCGCACATCACCCTGGGCGATGTAGCGCAGGCCGCCGTGCACCATCTTCGAGGAGCGGCTGGAGGTGCCCCAGGCGAAGTCCTGCTGCTCCAGCAACAGCACCTTGTGGCCCTGGCGGGCCGCTTCCAGCAGCACGCCGGCGCCGGTGATGCCACCGCCCACCACGATCAGATCCCATTCCCGTTCGGCCAGCGAGGCCAGTGTCGGGCGCTGTCCCAGCATGTGTCAGTCCTCCAGCAGGCAACCCGGATTGAGCCGCCCTTGCGGGTCGAAATGTGTGAACAGGCCGTGCAGCGCCGCCAGGCCCTGCGCGCCCTTCTCGTGTTCCAGCCAGGGGGCGTGGTCGCGCCCCACCCCGTGCTGATGGCTGATGGTGCCACCGTGCTCCACGATGGCATCGCTGGCGGCGCTTTTCATCGCCCACCAGCGTTGCCGGGTGGTTTCGTAATCGTCCGAGCAACGGAACACATAGGTGGTATAGATACTGGAACCCTGCGCATACAAATGCGACAGATGCGTGAAAACGTGGGCCCGCTCGCCCTCGCCGGCGTGGTCGCGCAGGGCCTGTTCGATGGCGGCCACGGTTTGCGGCACCCGTGCCCAGTCCACGCAGGTCTCCAGGGTGTCCACCGCGTAGCCCTGCTCCCACAGGCCGTGACGCAGGTAAGGCGAGCGGAAGCGCGCTTCCTGCCATTTGCGGCCCAGGGCGCGCCCGGTGGTGACGCCGCCGGCGGCGCGCAGATAGCGGCGCGCCTCGGCCAGCGCATGGCGGCAATGGCGCCGGTCGCCGGTGACGCCGAAGGTGACCATGCATTTGCCGTCCAGGGGCTGGCCGCGCCAGGCCAGATAACGGTGCAGCGCCGCCACCAGCCGCTCGTGGCCGGCCAGGGTCAGCTGGGTGCGGGTTTCCTCCGGGTTGGAGACGCGCACCATGGACAGCGGCACGCGCTCCTGCACCAGCCGCCGGGCCAGGGCCACGGCGCTGGGCCAGTCCGGCATGAAGGCCACATGGAACTGTTCGTCCCGGGGCGCGGCGCTGACCCGCACCTTGACCTCGGTGATCACCCCCAGGCGCCCTTCCGAGCCCATCACCAGCTCGCGCAGGTCCGGGCCGGCGGAGGACGCCGGGATGGTCGGCAGTTCCAGGGGGCCCCGGGGGGTTTCCACCCGGCCGCCGGCGAACAGCTGCTCGATGCGGCCATAGGCCAGGGACTGCTGGCCGCTGGAACGGCTCGCCACCCAACCGCCCAGGGTGGAGAGTTCCCAGGACTGGGGATAATGGCCGAGCCGGTAACCGCGCTCCGCCAGCTGGCGCTCCACCTCCGGGCCCGGGGTGCCGGCGCCGAAGGTGGCCAGCCGGCTTTCCTCATCCAGGTCCAGCAGGCGGTTCATCCTCGCCAGACTCAGGGTCAGCACCGGCCGCTCCCCGGCGGGCGGGTTGATGTGGCCGGCCACCGAGGTGCCGCCGCCATAGGGAATCAGCCGCACCCCCTCGGCCTGGCACCAGTCCAGCAGCGCGCGCACCTGGTCGCCGTTTTCCGGAAACGCCACGCCATCGGGAAACACCCGAAAGTCCCCGGAGCGCATCGCCAGCCAGTCGCCCAGGCTCTGGCCCCGGGCGTGGCGCAGGCGGGTCTCCGCGTCGGCGTCGATCAGCGGATGGGGCGCCAACCGGCTGGCCGGCACCCGCGCCAGCACCGACTCCAGACTGGCGTCCGGCAGCGGCCGGCCCGGCCCCAGGGCCCGTTGCAAAAAGGCCACCCCGGCCGGTTTCAGCGGATAATCGTTGGCGCTGTCGCCCCAGCCGTTCCAGCGGCGCATGGTCCGTTCTCCCCGTGAGTTATTAATGCATGAACCCGGGCATGGTAGCCGGCGCCGCCGCACCTTTCACTGGCCCTGACGGACAAGACTGGACCATTTGGGACAGGCCAGGATTCCGTCACGACATCGTGACGCCGGTCGCTATTCACTGGTACGCGACTTTACCGATTTTTACCGGCTCACTATGGTTTCCGTCGTTCGCTGGGCTAAGGTGAGGCGAACGCACCCGAATGAATATAAGGAGCAACAATGAAACGTCTTGCGGGAAGTCTGATGCTGGCGGGGGCAGTGACGCTGGCCGGCTGCAGCACCATCAATCCGTACACCGGTGAGAAGCAGACCTCGAAGGCCGGCACCGGCGCCGCCATCGGCGCGGTCAGCGGTGCGTTGATCGGCATCGCCACCTCCGACAGCGCCAAGCAGCGTAAGGAACGGGCCCTGGCCGGGGCCGGTATCGGCGCCATCGCCGGCGGTGGCGTGGGCTATTACATGGACGTGCAGGAAGCCAAGCTGCGTCAGAAGCTGGAAGGGACCGGGGTGTCCGTGACCCGCAACGGCGACCGCATCATCCTGAACATGCCCGGCAACATCACCTTCGCCACCGACTCCACCGAGGTACAGGGCAACTTCCGCCCGGTGCTGGATTCCGTGTCCGAGGTGCTGAAAGAGTACAAATCCACCATGATCCAGGTGGCCGGTCACACCGACAGCACCGGTGGCGACCGCTACAACCTGCTGCTCTCCCAGCAGCGCGCCCAGGCCGTGGCCCAGGTGCTGCAGGGCTACGGCGTGCAGCCCGTGCGCATCGACACGGTGGGCTTCGGCGAGACCCAGCCGGTGGCCGACAACGGCACCGCCAACGGCCGCCAGCAGAACCGTCGCGTGGAACTGACGTTGATTCCGTACGAGGGTTAAATGGCGCGGGAGCCGCCCCACCCCGGGGCGGTTCCGATCACCCCTCCACTTCCCTCTTCTTCCCCCGCAACCGCCACACCAACACCGCCAGCGGAATCATCAACGCCACCACCAGCATGTAAGGAAACCGGTGGTCCACGGCGTACAGACTGGTCCCCACCAGCGGCCCCAACACGAACCCCAGGGACGGACAGGCACTGGCCAGGCCGGCCACCCGCCCTTGTTCCTCACTGGAAACCCGCAGGCTGGCCAGGGCCATGATCGCCGGCATGCCGAAGCCGATGCCCAGGCCCACCAGCATCACCGCCGCGGTCATGCCGATGCGGTTGTCGAACACCCACAGCAGCCCGGCGCCCACGCCGATGGCCGGCACCGCCACCGCCAGCAGCACCAGGGCCGGCGCGCGCAGCCACTGCACCACCAGCAACTGCCCCAGCAGCGAGGTCACCGCCGCCGCCATCATGGTGGTGCCGAGGGCGCCGGCGGCCTCCGCCGGGCTCATGTGCAACGCGTCCTGGAACAGAAAGCCCAGGGTCTGCTGGATCAGCGCCAGGCACATAAACAGCACCACGCCGGTGATCAGCAGATCGCGGAAGCGGCGGTCGCCGTAGGCGCGCAGGCCGGTGGCCAGCACCGCCCTCACCCGCTGGTCCGCGGGCTGGCCCCGGTACGGCGACGGTGGCAGAAAGAACAGCACGGTGAGCGCCATCAGGCCGACCAGGCCCGCCACCAGATAGAGCGGCAGCACCAGGGACACGGCGGCCAGCATGCCGCCCACGCCGGGCCCCAGCACCGTGCCCAGATTGTTGGCGGCGCCGATGCGGGCCATGCCCCGGGTGCGGGCCTCCGGGGTGGTGATATCGGCGGTGTAGGCCGCCGCCGACGGCGGCGTGGCGGCCATGATCAGCGCCTGGGCCATGCGCGCCACCACCAGCAGGGTCAGCAGGCTGCCGCCGAGCAGCACCTGATTGAGCCCGAGATGGAAAATAATCCCGAACACCAGGGTGCCCAGGGCATAGCCGCTGAGGCCGATGATCAGGACCGGGCGGCGGCCGCGCAGCTCGCTCAGATAGCCCCAGATCGGGCTGGCCAGGGCGAACGCCAGGGACGAGCAGCTGATGATCAGCCCCACCTGCACCTCCGCCAGCCCGGCGGCGCGGCCCAGGGAGGGCAGCAGGATGAACACCAGAGTCTGGCCCAGGGCGGTGACGCCCACCGCGCCCAGCAGCAGAGCCTGGGTGAGGCCCGGGGCGAGCGTGGGGGTCAGCGGGCGCGGCACGGCTTTCTCCTGAGCGGGCCTCTTAAGCCCTTAAATCAATAATTTGAAGATTAAAGTTAAACGACTTTCTCGAAGTCAGTTGTTCTCTTCGGAGAGCAGAAAGTGGGCCCGGGCGATGGTGATCGGCTCTTCCCGGCGCTTCTGCCAGGCGCTGATGTGCACATTGGCGATGCGCCGGCCCAGGCGGGTGATGCGGCATTCGGCGAAGGTGTCCCGGAACAGACCGGCGCGCAGGTAGTCGATGGTGAAATCGATGGTCTTGGGCACCCTGGGCTCGCCCATCTCCAGCAGGATGAAGATGATCGCCGCCTGTTCCATGAACCCGGCCACGGCGCCGCCGTGCAGGGCCGGCAGCGTGGGGTTGCCGATGTTCTCCGGATTCTTGGGCAGGATAAAGGTGAGCTCCTCCCCCTGCACCCGCAGCTCGATGCCCAGGAACCGGGCATAGGGCACCCGGTCCATCAGGTCCTGGTAATCGGCCTTGCCCTGCCGGCAGGCCTCGATCAGCGCTTTGAGACTTTCCGTCATCAGGACACCACCCGGCCGTTCTTGTCGATTTTCATGCGTGTGTAGGTGGCCAGGGCGGTGGCCACCGGCTCGCCGTCTTCCTTGCCCTCTTCCCAGGTGGTGAGCCGCACGAAGGTGACGTGCTCGGTGAGCCGGTAGCAGGTGGCGTGGCACACCACCGCCTTGCCCGGCGTGGGCGCGTGCAGATGGTCGACCCGGAAGTCGATGGTCGGCGTGATCTCGAAGTTGGGGTACAGCCGGCAACTGTTGGCCATGCCGCCGGCCTGGTCCATCATCGCGAAGATGGCGCCGCCGTGCAGCACCCCGGTGTCCGGGTTGCCGACCAGGTCCTCGCGCCAGGGCAGCCGCACGCGCACGCCCTCCTCCTCGGCACTGAGCACTTCCATGCCCAGGTTGCGGGAATGCTTTACCGTCTCCAGGGAGCGGTTGCAAACGTCCATTCGGGTGTAGGGGATCTTGGAATCCGTCACGGCGGCCAATGCTCCGTTATTGCGGGCACGGCAAGATTACCGCCTTGTCTGTACACCTTCAATTCCGTACACGTTCAATTGGCGAGGATGCATGGCTTCACGCCCGTCCCTGAGACCGTCCCTGAGACGATCCGCCCGCGCCCTCGGTCACATCGTGGAGCGGCGCCGGCACCCGCAACGCTTTATCCAGACCGACAAGACCCCCTGGGAGGTGATCCACCGCGACGGCATCATGGCGGTGCGTCACTACAGCCTGCCACCCATGGAACATATCGCGCTGGGCGAGGAACCGGTGCCGGTGCGCCGCGACAAGCACCGGGTGCCGCTGATCCTGGTGCCGGCCCTGGGGATCCGCTGCTGGACCTTCGACCTGATGCCGAACCGCTCCATGGTGCGTTACCTGATGGCGCGCGGCCACGATGTCTATCTGATCGACTGGGGTCAGCCCTCCCAGGCCAACCGGGAGCTGGACCTGGACACCTACGTGAACCGCTGGCTGCCGGACGCGGTGGACGCGGTGCGCCGGGCCAGTGGCAGCGAGCGGGTCAATCTGCTCGGCTATTGCATGGGCGGGCTGCTTTGCCTGCTGTATCTGGGCGGCCATCCCCAGGCGCCGGTGAACAGCCTGGCGACCATCGCCAGCCCGGTGAATTTCCACAAGAGCGGGCCGTTCGGCAAGGTGTTCAGCCTGGCGGCGATCCCCGCCATGAAGATCCACGACTGGTTCCAGTTCCGCCTGGAACCGCTGGACAGCAAGCTGTTCCACATTCCCGCCGACCTGCTGTCCTGGGGCTTCAAGCTCACCAATCCGCCGGGGCTGGTGCAGTCCTACATGGACCTGGTGCGCAACATCGGCGACCGCGACTATGTCACCGAATACATGACCATGGGGCAGTGGTTCAACGATATGGTGGACTACCCCGGCGCGGTGGTGCGCGAGGTGATCGAGAAGATGATCCTGGGCAACAGCCTGGCCAGCGGCCGCGTCACCATCGGCGAACGGCGGGTGGATTTCGGCCATGTGACCCAGGACCTGCTGGCGTTCGGCGGCGCCAGCGACCGCATCGTCAGCGTGCGCGCCGCCCGCGAGATTCTGAAAGTGGTGGGCAGCCGGGAGAAGCGCTTCGAAGTGGCGCCGGGCGGCCATGCCGGGGTGTTCGCCGGCAGCAAGGCACCGGCGCAATGCTGGCGGGTGATCGCCGACTGGCTGGCGGACCGCGCCGATTAGGGCCTGTTCACCCTACTTGCATCGCGCCTGCCGGGTGTCATTTTGGCCTCCAGCCAGGCGGGGGGAGCGCCGTTAGCCGGCCGGGGCGATGGCCCCTTCCAGCTCGGCGCCGATCCGGTTGCTGTAGCGGTACACCAGGAACGGCACCGCGTCGGCGCCGAACTTGACCAGCGAGCCGCGCACGAACTGCCACTTCACCCGGGTTTCCTTCAGTGCCGCCGCCAGGGCCGCCTCGCCCTTGTGGCGCGCCTGCACCTGATCGAGACGCTGGTCGAAGGCGGCCAGCTCGGCGCGAAAGGCGTCCTCGGACTCCGCCTCGCCGGGCAGGCCGGCGTTGACCGCCACGATGGCGGTGTAGGCGGCGGTGACCGCCTGCAGGTGCGCCAGCAGCGCGTGCACGTCGTCGAAGCCGCTGTCGGTGGCGTCGTCCACCGCCGCCAGCCGTTCCGCCATGGCCACCGGCACCCGGTCGAAGCGGGCCGGCTCACGCTCGGGGTCGGCGTCGAACCCGTCCCACAGGCCGCGCACGTCGGCCAGCCAGGCCGGTGTCTCGCCCTCCCCGTGCCAAGCGGCCAGGGTGTCGTTCACCGCCGCCACCTTTTCTTCCAGGGTGGCCTGGTAGGCGTGGTCGCCGTCCATCAGGCCGTACATATGGAAGTTGGTGCGGATTTGCCAGAGCTGGCGCTCCAGATCCAGCAGGCCGGCCCTTTCCACCGCCTGGCCGAGCAGGGGCAGCAACAACACGGCGAGCGCCGCGCTCCGTAGCAGTGTTCGCATAGGGTCCCTCATGGCCACTCCGGCCCACATGAAAAAGGTTCATCGCAGTTTAACGGGACGTCTCGCTCCAGCCGGGGCGCGACTCAGGGCGCGACGCCCTGAGCCGCTGAGCAGTGAGCCTCCGCGCCGCGGGCTCTACGGAGCCGCCACCACCACCCACCCTGGTTCATCGTTGTTGGAACCCGGAACGGTTCCGCTACCTAGAAGCGGAGCTGTGTGGGGGCCTTCCGGGACCCTGTCAAACAGGACGTTTTGACAGGGAGCCCCCAGGGACGGGTTCACGGCGTTCCCGGAAGGCCCCCACACAGCTCCGCGTCCCGGATAGAGATCTCCCGCATCGATTTGCCGTCAAAGCGCGATGAACCAATAAAAAGCCCCGGACCTCGCGGCCCGGGGCACGCCCCCCAAGGGCGAATATGGAATCAGCGGATAAGGCGTTTTAGAGCGTGTACATAAAGGTCGGCCCGATGAACTCGGCGCCCTTGTCCTCGCCCACTTCCTCGGCCACCAGCCGATTGGTTTTCTCATTCATCGCCAGGATCAGCTCCCGGTCCGGCTCCGGCAGGGCCGCCAGATTGTTGAGCTCGTGCGGGTCCTGCCAGGTGTCGTACAGCTCCAGGTCGTTGTGGGCGTCCAGGGTCTCCCAGTCCTTGGGCGTGTGGTGGCTGTCCGGACTGAAATAGCGGGCGAACTTGTAGCGCCCGTCGAACACGCCCCGGTGCAGGCCCCGGTTCCCCAGCTCCGGCCCCAGACGCAGCTGCTTGAGAAAGTCGCCCATCAGCTTCACCGGGGTGATCTCGTCGCCCTCGGTGACCAGCCGGCGGGTGGCCTCCGGGTCGGTGTAGAGCAGCACGCCGTAGGCGAACAGCAGGCCCCGTTCGTCGCGGCGGGTGTGGCCGCCGTTAAGCACCGGGCTCAGGTCCACGCCGGGGGTGTCGGTCTTGCCCTGGCCCTCGGTGGCCAGGCCCACCAGGGTGGGCAGCAGGTCCAGGGTGGAGCCCAGGTTCTCAACGGTGCGGCCGCCGCGCACGTCCGGATGACGGATGATCAGCGGAATGCGGCTGTTTTCCTTGTAGACCATCGGCCCCTTCTGGCGCAGACCGTGGGCGCCGGCCATCTCACCGTGGTCGGCGGTATAGACGATGATGGTGTTGTCCATCTGGCCGCTTTTTTCCAGTGCCCAGAGCACCCGGTCCACCTGCCGGGACACGTCGCGCAGACAGTTGTAGTAGTAGCTCTGGTTGGCCAGCCAGGCGGCCTCGTCGCCCTTGTCGATGCGGCCATAGATGGTGTCGATCACATCGGCATAGGAATGGTGGCACCAGGGCTTGCCGGCCAGCGTCTCCCGGTGGAAGGAGGCGGGCAGGGGCAGGTGGGTCCAGTCCCGGTCGTAGAGCGGGTCGTTGGGCGCCGGCCGCAGCGGCGCCATGAACATGGGATTGGCCCGGGAGCGGTCCTGGGCCTCGCTGGTGGAGAAGAACATGATGTCGTGGGGATTGACGAAGTTCACCGCCAGCAGCCAGGGCTTGTCCAGCTTGCGACTGTCGCGCATCAGCCACTGGCCGGCCTCGCCGGACACCATGCGGTCCGCCAGATAGCCCTGCCACACCGAGCCGTGCACGTCGCCGGTGAGGTTGTAGTCGTGGAAGCCGTGGGGCTCCAGGGCGTGGCGCTGGCTCGGATAACTGCCGTACATCAGGCCCGGGCCGTCGTCGATGTCGGACAGGTGCCACTTGCCCTTGTAGGCGGTGTGATAGCCGAGCGCCTGGAACACGTGGCCCAGGGTCGGCAGGTCCGGGTTCAGGGTCGGAAACGGCGGCGCGTGCAGGTTGGCGGTCATGCCGGTGTGCATGGTGTGCTGGCCGGTGTACATCACCGAACGGGACGGCGAACACGGCGAGGTGTTGGCGTGGTACTGGGTGAAGCCGACGCCGCGGGCCAGCAGTTTTTCATGGGCGGGCAGGTCCAGGGCGCCGGGCAGGTCCGGCCAGCCGCGCTCCTGATCGGACACCAGCAGCAGCACATTGGGCCGCTTGCCGGCGCCGCCGGCGGCGGCGCGCAGGGCCGGGGCGGTGCCCAGGGCGGCGGTGCCCAGCGCCAGTTGTTTGAGCACGGTGCGTCGCGTGAAAGACGTCATGGGGTTACCTGTTTCGGTGCCATCGTTGTTTTTCTGAGCGTTGTTTTTTGGAACGATGGACGGGAGTATGGCCAGATAACCCATGACTGGGGTTTATATATCCATGCCCTTCACGCCGGTTCGAAGGGTGCTAAGGTGCGTGGCACCGCGACCAGGCCCGGGGAAGGACGCATGTGGCAATTGCAGCAATTGGTTCAGTTTCGCGCGGTGTACGAATACCGCAGCCTGTCGGCGGCGGCGCGGGCTCTGGGGGTGACCCAGCCGGCCCTGAGCCGCGCCCTGCAGAAACTGGAGGAGCAGCTGGGTGCGCCGCTGTTTCAGCGGGATACCCGCTCCCTGCGCCCCACCGAATTCGCCACCGCCCTGTACCGGCAGGCGTCGCGGGTGCTGCGCGAAAGCGCCGGTCTGGATCAGATGGTGGAGCGCTTTCAGCAAGGCCGGGAGGGCCAGGTGCGCCTGGGATGCGGGCCGTTCGTACCGGATTTGCTGGCGCGGGAGCTGGCCCGTGCCATGGAGCGGGCCGGCCTGAAGCTGCATCTGGACGTGCACACCGACCATTTCGAGGCGCTGCGCGAAGGGCTGTACGGCTACCGCTATGATTTTCTGCTCTACGACGTGCGCCGCCGGGGTGATCTGCCCGACCTGGACGACGCGGTGGTGGAGCCGCTGCTGAATCTGCCGCTGAAGATGGTGGCGCCGGCGGACTGGCTGCGCGGCGAGGCGCGGGCAGCGCTGGACTCGGAAGCGGCGGCGCTGGAATTCGTGGCCGGCCGGCCCTGGGCCATGCCGCGGGTGTCGCCGGATTACGGCCGGCAGGCGGCGCCCTGGTTCCATCGACTGCTGCAGGCGCGCCACGGCGCCGAATTCCTGATGCCGACGCTGAGCGCCTGCGTGGGGTTGTGCCGCGCCGGCCATGCCCTGACGCTGGCGCCGGACGCGCTGATCCGCGAAGAGGTGGCGGCGGGCTGGCTGGTGCCGCTGCCGTTGCAGGTGGGCGCCACCGCCCAGACCTGCGCCTACCGGCTGCGGTCGCGCCCCCTGTCCCAGGCCGCCGGCCGGCTGTGGCGGCTGCTGGCCGACGGCGGCCTGGGGATGAGCGAAGACACTCTCAAACCTTCGGCGTCGAGCCGATCCGCAGCAGACTGATCAGCGCCGCCGCCAGGGAAAAGGCCGCCGCCATCAGCAAGGCAGGGGTGATGGCGTCGTCCATCAGGCCGAACATCAGCGCGGTGAGCGCGGCCCCCAGGGTCTGCCCGAGCAGGCGCGTGGTGCCCTGCATGCCGCCGGCGCCGCCGCTGCGCTGGCGGGGCGCCGAGCCGATGATGGCGCGGTTGTTGGGGGCCTGGAAAAAGCCGAAGCCGAAGCCGCACAGCGCCATGCAGGCGAGAATCACGCCCAGCGGCGCCTGGTTGGAGAGCACCGCCAGCAGCACCAGCCCCACCACCTTCAATGCCAGCCCCAGGGAGCACAGCACGCCGATGGGATAGCGGTCGGCGAGCCGGCCGGCGATGGGGGCGGTGACCATGATCGCCGCCGGCCAGGGGGTCATCAGCAGGCCGGTCTGCACGGCGCTGTAGCCGAGCACATCGTGCAGATAGAAGGGCAGGGCGATAAAGGCCGCCATCTGGCTGGTGAATGAACAGAACGAGGTGCCGATGGCCAGGGCGAACGGGCGGATGCGCAGCAGATCCACCGGCAGCATGGGCGACGGCTGATTCAGTTGGCGGCGCACCAGGGCGGTACCCACCAGCAGGGCGGCGGCCAGGGCCGCCATCGCCGGCAGCGGCGACAGGCCGTGGGCGAGGCCGTCCACGGCGCTGACCAGCAGGCCGATGGCGAGGGCATTGAGCAGGGCGCTGGGCCAGTCGAAGCGGCGCGGATCGGTGGGCGTGCGCGGCAGATTGCGCGACGCCAGGTACAGGGCCAGCAGGCCCAGCGGCACGTTGAAGGCGAACAGCCAGGGCCAGTCCGCGATCGACAGAATGCCGGCGGCCACGGTGGGGCCGAGCCCGGAGGACAGCGCCACCACCATGGCGGTGAGGCCGATGCCCCGGCCCAGGGAGCGGGCCGGATAAATAAAGCGCACCAGGGCGGCGTTGACGCTCATCACGCCGGCGGCCCCCAGGCCCTGGAAAAACCGGGCCACCGCCAGGGTGACCAGAGAATCCGCCAGGGTGCAGACCAGGGAGGCGACCACGAACAGGCCCAGGCCCAAACGGTAGATGCGCCGGTAGCCGACGATGTCGCCCAGGGACGACAGCGGCAGCAGGGTGGTGGCCACCGCCAGCAGGTAGGCGTTGACCACCCACACCACCTGGGAGCGGCTCACGTCCAGGCTGTCGGCGATGGTGGGCAGGGCCACGTTGACGATGTTGCTGTCCATCACCGACATGCCGATGCTGGTGGCGATGGCGAGCATGGCCAGGCGGCGTTGCCGGGCCGGCAGACCGTCGTGCTCGGGACGGTCCGGGGAGATACTGCTTTCGGCCAAGAAGGGCTCCCGGTGGGTTCGGAATCGACCCGGCATCATACGCCTTAATGCGCAGGCGTGCTCAGCCCTCCGCGCGTTGCAGTGCCTCCCGCACCGCCGCCGGGGTGATCGGCAGATGGCGCAGACGCACGCCCACCGCCGCGTGCAGGGCGTTGGCGATGGCCGGCGCCACCACGGTGGTGCCCGGCTCGCCGAGCCCCACCGGCACCTCGGTGCTCTCCACCAGTTCGATCTCGATGTCCGGCGTGTCGATCATGCGCAGCGGCGCGTAACGGTCCAGGTTGGTGGCCGCCACCCGCCCGTTCTTGAACTCGGTGCCCTCGTAGAGCGCCATGGACAGGCCCCAGAGCGCGCTGCCTTCCACCTGGGCGTGGGCGCCGTTGGGGTCCACCACGGTGCCGCAGTCCACCACCAGCCAGATTTTGTGCACCGTCACCCGGCCGCTGTTCCGGTCCACGCTCAGATGCACCGCGCCGCCCACCCAGGTGGGCATGCTGCGCGACTGGCCATAGGTGGTGGCGATGCCGATGGCGCTGTCGGCGGGCAGGTCGTCGCGGCCATAGCCGGACAGCGCCGCCACCCGCTTCAGCACCGCCGCCTGACGGCGGGCGCCGCCCACGGAGTTGGGGGCCTGGCCGGCGTTGCGGCCCTCCGCCTTGAAATGGTCCAGGCGGAAACGCAACGGGTCCTGGCCGATATGGCGGGCCGCCTCGTCCATAAAGCTCTCCACCGCGAAGTTGGTCCAGCCCGGCGACACGGAACGCAGCCAGCCCGGGCGGAAGGTGCGCTCCGCCAGTTCGTTGGAGATCGCCCGGGCCCGTTGCGCGCCGACCCCGTACCAGTGGTCGATGCCGTCCGAGGAAAACGGATCATAGGGCTCGCCGTTGACGCCCTTGGGCATGAAGGCGGGCATCATCACCTTGGTGGGCCAGCCGGACACCACCGCGCTGTCCATGCCCACCACTTTCTTGTCGCCGTCGAAGGCCATGCGCAGGCGCGACAGGGTGGGCGGGCGCACGCTGTCGAAATGGCTGTCGTCGGCGCGGGTCAGGATCATCTTTACCGGCCGGCCATCCAGGGCCTTGGAGGCCAGGGCGGCGGGAATCGCATAGTCGCCGTTGAGACGGCGGCCGAAGCCACCGCCCAGCAGGTAGGTGCGCATCACCACCTGGTCCTCGTTCACGCCCAGCGCCTTTTGCAGCCAGGGCAGACACAGGGACTGCCATTGATTACCGGTGTGTACTTCCCAGACGCCGTCGTCGTTGCGGAACACCAGAGCGTTGACCGGCTCCAGCTGGAAATGCAGCACCGTCTGGGTGGTGTAGTCGGCCTGGAAGGTGTCGGCGGCGCCTTCGAACGCCGCGTCCACCTGGTCGGGATTGCCGGTGTCGAGCACCGAGCCGGCGCCCGGATCGTCCGCCAGCCGGCGGTTCTCCGCCTGGATTTCCGCCTCATTCACCCGGGTGGCGTCGCCGGTCTGGTAGGACACCTGGATGCGTGCGGCGGCCTGCTGCGCCGCCCAGTGGCTGTCGGCGATCACCATGGCCCAGCCCGGCGCGGTGCCGGAAGGGTCGTCCAGTTTCAGGGTCTGCCGGTACCCCTTGATGCCCTTGGCGGCGCTGTCGTCGATGTTGGTGATGGTGCAGTCGTAGCGGGTGGGCGGCAGGATCGGCACGGCGTGCACCATGCCTTCCACCTTGGCGTCGATGCCGTAGATCGCCTGGCCGTTGGTCTTGGTGTCGATGTCCAGGGCCTTCAGGTCCCGGCCCAGCAGGGTCAGTTGATCGTGGGGCTTGAGCGGCAGGTCCTTGAGTTCGTCCTCGTTGAACTGTCGGTCCAGCCCCTGTTTGACCAGTTCGCCGAAACTCATGCTGCGGCCGCCGGCACTGACCCGGCCGTCGGCCACGGTCACCGCGTCCGCCTTGATGCCCCACCGGGCGGCGGCTTTCTCGGCCAGGGCCAGGCGGCCGGCGGCGCCGGCGCGGCGGTACACCGGCCAGCTTTGCCATACCGACCAGCTGCCGCCGGTGACCATGGTGCCCCACTTGGGATCGCTGTCCACATGCTCGATGTGCACGTCCTCCCAGCGGGCGCCCAGCTCGTCGGCCAGGATGCGGGCGATGGCGGTGCCCACATGCTGGCCCATCTCGGCGCGGATCACATTCACATTGACCCGGCCTTCGGTATCGATCCAGTACCAGATCGTCGGTTCGAAGCGTTGCCCGGCGGCCTCCAGGGGCTGGCCGTCGGCGGCTTCCGGATTCATGGCCGCCAGACCGGCACGGGGAAAACCGAACACCGCGCCGGCGGCGCACATGGACACCAGGAAGCCGCGCCGGGTCAGGCGCGGCGTCGCCGGAACATCGTCGGGTAAGCGGCGTGGATCAGCCATGGGCGCTGCCCTCCTTGATGGCGGCGGCGGCATCACGAATGGCGCCACGGATGCGCGGGTAGGTCATGCAGCGGCAAAGATTGCCGGTCATCACCGCGTCGATGTCCTCGTCGGTGGGGTTCGGCATGTCCTTGAGCAGGGCGGCGGCCTGCATGATCTGGCCGGACTGGCAGTAGCCACACTGGGGCACCTGCAGTTCCCGCCAGGCCTGTTGCAGCGGGTGGCCGCCGTCGGCGTCCAGGCCCTCGATGGTGGTGATCTCGGCGCCGGCCACGTCCTTCAGCGGGGTGATGCAGCTGCGCGTGGCGTGCCCGCCCACGTGGACGGTGCAGGCGCCGCACAGGCCGATGCCGCAGCCGAATTTGGTGCCGGTGAGGCCGGCCAGGTCGCGCAGCGCCCACAGCAGCGGCATGTCCGGGTCCGCGTCCAGGCGGACTTTTTCTCCATTGATGGTGCACTCGATCATGGGGGCTTCCTCGTCAATGCGTGCCGGCGTGGGCGCGCAGCTCACCGACCCGGGCGGGCAGATCCGGCCACGCCGGCAGGTCGGTGCGGCTGGCGCGCAGGTAGGCGGCGATGGCGGCGATCTGCTGGTCGTCCAGGGCCGAGCGGAAGGCCGGCATCACCACGCCGTGGCTGCCTTCTCCGGTCGGTACGCCGTCCAGTATCACGTGAATCAGGTTGGCCGGGTCGTCCAGGCGGGTGGCGGAATTGATACCCAGCTCCGGTCGGGTCGCCTTAAGATTGTCGGCGCTGTCGTTGTAGTGGCAGGCGGCGCAGGCGGTGGCGTACAGGCGTTCGCCATCGTCGAGACGCCAGGCCGGGTCCGGCTTGCCGGCGGCCACGCTCGCCTGCACCGGCGAAGAGTCCGGATCCGGCAGGGGCCCGCTGTCGCCATCACCGGCGACGCTGGCGAAATACACGCCCAGCGCTTGCAGGTCCCGGTCCGGCAGCTCGGCGATGCCGGCGTGCACCACCGGCCCCATGGGACCGGCGGCGATGCCATGGTAGGCGTCCGCGCCGGTCTTCAGGTACCGGGTCAGATTGGCGGCGGTCCAGCGCATCGCCGAGGGGTTACGGCTGGTCAGCGCCGGTGCCGTCCAGGTGTCGATCACCGCGCCCTGATAGCGCCGACCGTTGTCTTCCGCGCCCAGAGCATTGCGCGGCGTATGGCAGGCGCCGCAATGGCTGATGCCCTCGGCCAGGTAGGCGCCCCGGTTCCAGGCGTCGTCGCGCTCCGGGTCCGGCTGGTAGCGGCCGAAATCCACGAACAGCAGTTTCCAGCCCGCCTGCAGGAAGCGCAGATCCAGCGGGAAGGGCAGGGTGGACTCGCGGGTTGGCTCGTTGACCGGGGTCACCTCGCTCATCAGGTAGGCGTAGAGCGCGTCCACGTCCTGGTCCGACAGTTTGGTGAAATGGTCATAGGGAAAGGCGGGAAACAAATGTCGGCCCTGCCGATCCACGCCTTCGTGCATGGCGCGCCGGAACGCTTCCGGAGACCAGGTGCCGATGCCGGTGTCCGGGTCCGGGGTAATGTTCGAGGCATAGATGGTGCCGAAATCACTGACCACCGGATAGTTGCCCGCGTAGGGCTCGCCGCCCTCGGCGGTGTGGCAGGTGGCGCAGTAGCCGGCGGCGGCCAGCACCCGGCCCTGCTCGATGGTGGCGGCGTCGAAGTCCGGTCGATCCGACGCCGCCATGGCGGGCAATTCCGAATGCCAGGCGTAGACCGTGAAGGCCACCGCCACCACCACGGCCAGCAGCACCAGGGCGAGGAAAATACGTTTGATCATGACGTGTCCCTTGCAGACCGATCCGGCTTTGAACATACACCCGGCGGCGGCGTGCGCCAATATTCCCGGACGATTTCCAAGGTTTTGTTTTGTGAACCGGCGCCGGAACGGGCACCGGCAGGCACGGTCCGATTATTCAAGCTTTTACCACCGCTCGGTACCAGCCTGGAGTAGGGTTGTCGAACCGTCCGGTATCCGCACAAGGACCGAGTCTTGATGAAGCGTAGAACCCTGTTGAAAAGCGCGGTGGCGCTGGCGGCCTGGTACGGTTTGCCGTCCGCCCCGCTGTTCGCCGCCGCCCGCGCCAATGATCGCATCGCCGACGGCGAAGCCCGGCCTTTCAGTTTCGAGGGCCTGCGCGAGCGCGCCCGCCGGCTCGCCGCGGAGCCCTACCGGGACGGCGCGCGCCGCCTGCCGGAAACCCTGGCGGCGCTTACCCCGCACCAGTACAACGAGATCGGTTACGACCCGGCCCATGCGCTGTGGCGCGGGCAAAGCGACCGGCTCAATGTGCAGTTCATCCATGCCGGCATGGCCTTCGACCAGCCGGTGCGCATGTACTCGGTGGACGCGGACAGCGGCCAGGCCCGGGAGATTCACTTCCGCCCGGAATTGTTCGACTACGCCCGCGCCGACGTGGACGTGTCCCAACTGGGCAGTGATCTGGGGTTCGCCGGCTTTAGGGTGTTCAAGGCGCCGTCCCTGGACCAGAAGGACATTATCTCGTTCCTTGGCGCCAGCTATTTCCGCGCGGTGGACGGCTCCTATCAATACGGCCTGTCGGCGCGGGGCGCCACCGTCAACACCTTCGCCGAGGGCGAGCAGGAGGAGTTCCCGGACTTCACCCATTTCTGGTTCGAGACCCCGGCCCCCGGCGCCACCCGCTTCACCGCCTTCGCGCTGCTGGATTCGCCGAAGCTGGCCGGCGCCTACCGGTTCGTGATCGATTGCGCGGATGACGGGGTGGTGATGGACATCGACAGCCATCTGTTCCCCCGCCAGGCCATCGCCCAGCTGGGCATCGCGCCGATGACCAGTATGTTCAGCTGCGGCGGTCATCAGCGCCGCCAATGCCGCACCCTGCATCCCCGGGTGCACGATTCCGACCGGCTGGCGCTGTGGCGCGGCAACGGCGAGTGGGTGTGCCGGCCGCTCAACAATCCGCCGCGCATTCAGTTCAATACCTTCGGCGACCAGGATCCCAAGGGTTTCGGCATGCTGCAGACCCACCGGGACTTCGACGACTATGAAGACGTGATCGGCCGCTACCACGACCGCCCCAGCCTCTGGGTGGAGCCCAAGGGCCAGTGGGGCGCCGGCGAAATCCAGTTGCTGGAACTGCCCACCACCGGCGAAACCATGGACAACGTGGTGGCGTTCTGGAAACCGGAGAAAGCCATCCAGGGCGGCGAGGCCCTGAATTTCGGTTATCGGTTGCATTGGGGTGCCCGAGCGCCGGTGCACACCGATCTGGCGCGGGTGCGCGCCACCCTGAGTGGCATGGGTGGCTTTCCCGAAGGCTGGGCGCCGGGGGAACATTACCCGGACGTCTGGGCGGAGCGCATCGCCGTGGACTTCGTCGGCGGCGAGCTGAAGGCCCTCTACGACGGCGACATCGATGTGGACACCCAGCTGGACACCTCCGCCGGCCAGGTGAAGGACCTGCATGTACTCTGGGTGAAGGACCTGGAGGGCTTCCGTATTCTGTTCGACTGGTACCCGGACAGCGACGCCACGGACCCGGTGAACATGCGGTTGACCCTCAGTGCCCGGGGCAAGGTGATCAGCGAGACCTGGCTGTTCCAGTATTTCCCGCCGCCGAAGGAAGAACGCCGGTTCCCGCCGTTCCCCGGCAGCCGGGCGTGACGCGCCCGCGTCACGCCCGGATCATCACGCTCCCGTATAGCCGAAGCGCCGCGCCACCGGCGCGGTGATCTCCTCGATCAGGGCCCGCTCCCGTTCATCGAAACGGGGCTGGTAATAGGTGGGCGCGTGCAGACCTTCGGCGAGGCGCGCCCGTTCCGGGTCCGACAGGGACAGGTCGGCGTGCCGGAACACCCGGGCCAGGGTGGCGTCGGCGTGGCCGCACAGATCCTCATAGCGCACCACCAGGGCGGCCGCGCGCAGCGCCGGATCCGCCTCCAGGGTATCGGCCACGTGCCGGTAGACCGCCGCCCAGTAACGGGCCCAGCCTTCCACTTCCCGGCCGCTTTCCCAGAGCGCGGTGACGCGGGCGGCTTCCGCGTCGTCGCCCATATTGATGGCGCGCCGGTCGAGGCCGAATTCGTAGTGGCCCACCCGTCGCATATGTTCCAGGGCCCGGGGCTCGGCGGTTTCGCCGGCCACGAACAGAGCCTGTTGCTTCATCAGTGAAGCGATGTGCCAAACCGGGTCGCGGATCATCACCAGAAAACGGGCGTGCGGGTACAGCCGGTGCAGGTAGCCCAGCCGCGCCAGGTTGTAATTGCCCTTGGCCAGGTAGCGGCGACGCTCCCGGATCGCCAGCAGCTTGCGGATGTGTTGATCGTAGAACGCTTCGAACTCCGGATGCCGGTCGTCGCGGCCCAGCACCGAGCTGTGGGCGGGGTCGTGGGCGTTCGGGAAAAACGCCATCCACAGCATCTCCTCGAACGCTTCCGGGCTTTTCGAGGTCACCTGAATGCCGTCCTTGTGAGCGCGCTCGCGGGCCTCCTCGTGGGCGCCGGGGACCAGCGACAGCCAGCGATTCCACCAGTAGGGGATCGGCAGGAACGGAAAGTCCGCGTAGCGGTGGGAGGTCACGTCCGGGTGGCCGGCCAGATGCTCCAGCAGGATGGTGGTGCCGGAGCGCGCCAGCCCGGCCACATAAAGCGGCCGGTCCACGGTCAGGCCGTCGATGACGTCGCCCACGGCGCGGGTTTCCAGATTGCCCAGGCGGATCCAGGCGCGCGGATGGCGATGCACCCAGCCGCCGGCCCGGTGCATCCAGGGGGTGACCTGGAAATCCGGATCCGGCTTGGTGTCGGTGTCGGTGTCGTTGGCGGTATCGGGTCGCGATGAAGTGCTCATTCGATTTTCGCCCATCGGTAAGTCAGCAGGGAAACGATCAACATGATCGGGAAGAACACCGCCAGCCAGTGGCGCAGCCAGCCCGGGCCGAACGGCAGGTACTCCGGTTGTGGCAGGGCCAGGGTGACCCGTTCCACGCCGCCGTTGTCCGGCAGATAACCCAGCGGGTTGCCGATCAGCCAGTTCCACCAGTGGCGCTGCTCGACCACCGGAATCGGCGCGGTGACGGCCACCTCGGCCACCTGACGCTCGCCGTCGCCGATGCGGATCACCGGTGTGTCGCCCTCGCTGCTCCAGTCCGCCCGGTAGGGCGCCGGCGCCGCCTCCAGCGCCGGCGTCTGACCGGCGGCGGGCAGGCGATGGGCGTAATGGCCCTCGATCCAGGTGAGCAGGGCCAGCAGCGGCAGAATCGAAATCAGTGTGGGGATCACCACCAGGCCGAGATGCCGGAAGGCGGTGACGAACTGGTCGCGGATCAGGGGGCCGGCCTCGCCGAACTCGCCGTCGAACCCGTTGAGGGCCTGGCGGGCCTCCCGGGCGGCGCGCTTGGCGTCGCCGATACGGCCCTGGGGAGACAGCCATTTATAAAGAAACAAGGTGCCGACGCCGGCCAGCGCCGCCCACACCGCCAACCGCGCCACCGCGGGCAGCAGGGTGGCCAGGCCGGCGTCGACGGCGGCGAACAGCGGGGCGGGCAGATCGAACAGCGCCATGGGGGCGTCCTCCGGTTTTTTTGCTGCGCGGCGATTAAACGCGGCGGTCGTCGTCGCCGGGGCGCGGCGATTCGTCGGTGTGGCCGCTGGGGGTTTCATCCACCGGCGGCTCGGCCACCCGGGCGGCGGATTCGTCGGCGGCGGCCTTGCGACGCCGGCGCAGGCGCCGGATCGGCCACATGATCACGAACAGCAGCGCCACGCCGATGGCGGCGACAATGCCCCATAGGGCGGTGAGCAGGCTGAGCCCGGCGCCGGGGCCCACGTAGGCACAGGCCAGGCCGGGCAGCAGCAGGGCCGGCAGGGCCAGGGCGGCGATTCGGGTTGCCCGGGAAGTATGAATACTCATGGTGATCTCCTAACGTTGCTCTGAAGGGGGTTGTTTCCGAGACGTTGCTTGCGGTTGTGCCTGCACTCGCAGTTGCGAACGAAACGCCGGGTCCAGGTCTTCCGGCGCCACCCGCTGGGCGGCGGACACCACCGGGATGTACTGGTCCCGGTCGCCGGCGCGCACCGGATTGACGAACTCCCAGACGATCTCGCCGTCGGCCACCTCCAACAGGCGGCCGCCGTCGGACTCGGTGATCAGCCAGTTGCCGTTGGGCAGCTCTTCCACCGCGCCGCGCAGGCCGCTGTCGAAGGGATGGGCGGCGTCGCCGGTATAGCGCGCCACGATTTGTTCGTTGGCCGGGTCCACTTCGAGAATGCGGGTGCGATTGTTCTCCTCGAAGTTGCCGAGGTTATCGAACAGCGTGAAATGGCCGGCCCGGTTGATGCGCGGATAGTGCTGACCCAGCCAGGGGCCCTTGATGGCCCAGTTCATGGCGCCGCTGTCCGGGTCCACCAGGGCCACCGCGCCGGGATGCCGGAACGACAGCAGCACCTGGCCGGCCTGTCCCTGAGCCGGGGCGAACCGCTCGGCCAGGGCCGGGGTCAGGAACTGCACGCTGTTGGTGTGCAGCGGGTCGGCGGTGGCGAAGCTGGGCACCGCGTAGAACAGGTCGGCGTAGGGCGAGTCCATGAACGCGCGGGCCAGGGACACCTTGCTGCGTTCCTCGCCGGTGTCGCCGTCCAGCACCACCAGGAAGTCGTCCAGCCAGGGCGTCTCGAGCTTGGCGAACGCCGGCACCGGCTGGTCGGTGAACTCGTGGGTGAGCGTTACCACGTCGCCGTCCGGGGTGATGTCCAGGTCGTGGTGGGTGCTGGCGTGGTAGCGCCAGATCACCTTGGAGTCGGCGTCCAGTTTGACCATGCCGTAGCCCCAGGGGGTGTCGTTGTTGGCGATAAAGATCGCCACCAGATCCCCGTTGGGCAACAGGCGCGCCTTGCGCCAGTAGATGCGATCGTCGGGACGCGGCGCCCGGCCCACCGGGCTTTGATCCCAGACCTGGCTATAGGGCAACTGCCAGCGATGCACTTCCCGGCCGTCCATGTCCACCAGGCTGGCATAGCTGCCGTCGCCGGAGGTGTAGAGCGTGAGGCCCGGGTAGGCGCGCCGGGCATCGTGCACGGTGACACCCCGGTCGTCCCGGCGCGCGTCGCGCCACAGATCGGATTGCGTATACAGGTCGGACAGGGTGGTTTGCTGGATCAGGGCACCGGCGGCTTTGTGGGCGTCGTTGAACAGCGGATAGGGAAAGGTGCGTGTCAGTACCACGAAGGCACCGGCCACGAACGCGATGAACACGATCGCCACGATGAACACGGTGAAGCCGATTCGATCCGAATTTTTCATGCCGCTGTCCCGCAGTGCTGGCAGGGTCGCCGGATTGGCGGCCTGTCCTGTTTAATAAACACCCGGGATCGGCGAATGGTTTGTCAGGGTTTGTAAAAGCTGGGCGGGCAGACGGGGAAATGTGAACCGGGCCTCACTGAGGCCCGGTCACGAAACGTTTTTTACAAAAAAACTGGAAAAAACGCTTACAGCGGATCCAGATTATCGTGCATGGAAAGCGCTTCCACTTTGTCCCGATTCGCCAGGAAGTGGGGGCGCGCCTCGGTGTCGCCGTAGGGTTGCTCCAGGCCGTTGTCCACGCTGTTGTAAACAAAAAACAGATTGGAGCGGGGCCAGGGCGACAGATTTTTGTTGGACGCGTGCAGGGTATTGCACTCGAACAGCAACAGCGAACCGGGCGGGCCCTTGGGCGCCTGGATGCCGCCCTGGCTGACCAGGTCGCGCAGATTTTCCTGGCTGGGCACACCGACCCGCTGACTCTTCAGCGAATCCTTCCAGTTGTTCTCCGGCGTCTTGCCGTGGCACGGCACGAAGTAATGATGAGAGCCGGGAATCAACATCAGCGGACCGTTGAATTCATTGTTGTCGGTGAGCATGATCGATGCGCTCACCGCGCGCATGCGCGGCATGCCGTCTTCCGAGTGCCAGGTTTCAAAATCCGAATGCCATTCAAAACCGCGGCCCTGGAAACCGAACTTGTCGTTGATGCGCGACTGATGAATATACACGTCGCCGCCCAGCAACTGTCGGACCATGCCCAGAATCCTGGGGTCGCGGGTCAGTTCGTCAAAGCGTTTGGAGATTTCGTGCATGGCGAACACGGAACGGATGTCACCGGAATCCGGATCGGTGATGACCTGATCGGATCGGGTGAGTTCGGTGTCCTTGGCCATGTCGTTCAGTTCGTCGAAGAACGGACGCATCCGTTCCTGGGAGAAAAAACCTTCAAACCACAGAAAGCCGTCGCGCTCGTAGCGTGACAGGGATTCCTCGCCCAGCGGGCCGGCCCAACGTTCCTGGTTGCGGGCGTGTACCACCGGGTCCAGGCGTGCGAAGCGTTTGCGGTCTTCCTCCCTGCGGGTGGGGTAGAGATCCTCGTTACTCATGCTGTGCTCCTCTCCGCGAGATTCCGTTTCCGAGTTGAGGGACTGCCACGGCGTGCTCGGCGTAGGGCCGCCGGGTCGCGGCGGGCATCACGGCGCATTGTGCATACCAGAGCGGGGGGCTTCAGCCTGATTCAATGGTTCTTTACAGGGGGGATGTAAAAACCAAGGACAAAAAAAGCCCGGCGCGGGGCCGGGCTTTTCGGGGTGGAGCAGGGACGATCCTTAGCTGGCTTGCGCCACCGGGATCTTCACCTTGTCCGCCACTTCCTGGTACTCATCCATGCGGTCGAAGTTCATGTAGCGGTAGATCTCGCCGGCCATGGAATCGATGGTTTCGGCGTACTGCATGTACTCCTCGGTGGTCGGCAGTTTGCCGAGCACCGCCGCCACCGCCGCCAGTTCCGCGCTCGCCAGGTACACATCGGCGCCCTGGCCGAGACGGTTGGGGAAGTTCCGGGTGGAGGTGGACACCGCCGTGGACTTGGGCGCGATCCGTGCCTGGTTACCCATGCACAGGGAGCAGCCGGGCATCTCGGTGCGCGCGCCGGCGCGGCCGTAGATGTTGTAGTAGCCCTCTTCGGTGAGCTGGTGCTGGTCCATCTTGGTGGGCGGCGCGATCCACAGGCGCGTGGTCAGGCCGTCCACTTTCTCCAGCAGCTTGCCGGCGGCGCGGAAGTGACCGATGTTGGTCATGCAGGAGCCGATGAACACTTCGTCGATCTTGGCGCCGGCCACGTCGGACAGGGTCTTGGCATCGTCCGGGTCGTTCGGGCAGCACAGTACCGGTTCCTTGATCTGATCCATGTCGATCTCGATCACGGTGTGGTACTCCGCGTCCGCGTCGGCGCGCATCAGGCTCGGGTTGGCCAGCCACTCTTCCATGCCCTGGATACGACGCTCCAGGGTGCGGGCGTCGCCGTAGCCGTTGGCGATCATCCACTTGAGCAGGGTGATGTTGGACTTCAGGTACTCCGCCACGCTGTCCTCGGACAGGGTGATGGTGCAACCGGCGGCGGAACGCTCGGCGGAGGCGTCGGAGAGCTCGAACGCCTGCTCGGCGGTGAGGTCTTCCAGGCCCTCGATTTCCAGGATGCGACCGGAGAACACGTTCTTCTTGCCGGCCTTGGCCACGGTCAGATGGCCTTCCTTGATTGCCTGCAGCGGAATCGCATGGACCAGGTCACGCAGGGTGATGCCCGGCTGGCGTTTGCCCTTGAAGCGCACCAGCACGGATTCCGGCATGTCCAGCGGCATCACGCCGGTGGCGGCGGCGAAGGCCACCAGACCGGAGCCCGCCGGGAAGGAGATGCCCATCGGGAAGCGGGTGTGGGAGTCGCCGCCGGTGCCGACGGTGTCGGGCAGCAGCATGCGGTTCAGCCAGGAGTGGATGATGCCGTCACCCGGGCGCAGGGACACGCCGCCCCGGTTCATGATGAAGTCGGGCAGGGTGTGCTGGGTTTCCACGTCCACCGGCTTCGGATAAGCGGCGGTGTGGCAGAAGGACTGCATCACCAGGTCGGCCTGGAAGCCCAGGCAGGCCAGGTCCTTGAGCTCGTCCCGGGTCATCGGGCCGGTGGTGTCCTGGGAACCGACGGTGGTCATCTTCGGCTCGCAGTACATGCCCGGACGCACGCCTTCCATGCCACAGGCTTTACCGACCATTTTCTGGGCCAGGGTGAAGCCGGCGTTGGAGTCGCCGGGCTGTTCCGGCTTGCGGAACAGGGTGGACTCGGCCAGGCCCAGGGCGGTGCGCGCCTTGGTGGTCAGGCCGCGACCGATGATCAGGTTGATGCGGCCGCCGGCGCGTACTTCGTCCAGCAGTACCTGGGAGCGCAGATCGAACTCGGCGATCACCTCACCGTCTTTTTCCACCCGGCCTTCGAACGGGTAGATGTCGATCACGTCACCGGTGTTCATCTTCTCCACGTCGCACTCGAACGGCAGAGCGCCGGAGTCTTCCATGGTGTTGAAGAAAATCGGCGCGATCTTGCCGCCGATGCAGACGCCGCCGGCGCGCTTGTTGGGCACGTAGGGGATGTCGTCGCCGAAGTGCCAGAGCACCGAGTTGGTGGCGGACTTACGGCTGGAGCCGGTGCCCACCACGTCGCCCACGTAGGCCACCGGGTGGCCTTTCTTCTTGAGCTCGTCCATCTGCTTGAGCGGACCGATCTCGCCGTCCTTCTCGGGCACGATGCCTTCGCGGGCGTTTTTCAGCATGGCGTTGGCGTGCAGCGGGATGTCCGGGCGGCTCCAGGCGTCCTGGGCCGGGGACAGATCATCGGTGTTGGTCTCGCCGGACACCTTGAACACGGTCACGGTGAATTTCTCGGAGAGATCCTTGCGGCTGGTGAACCATTCGCCCTCGGCCCAGGATTCGATCACTTCCCTGGCCTTGGCGTTGCCGGCTTTCATTTTGTCTTCCACGTCGTGGAAGGCATCGAACACCAGCAGGGTGTGCTTGAGCTGTTCGGCGGCCACCGGGGCCAGTTCTTCATCGTCCAGCAGTTCGATCAGCGGGGCCACGTTGTAGCCGCCCTGCATGGTGCCCAGCAGTTCGGTGGCGCGCTTGCGGTCGATCAGGGGGGAGCTGGCTTCGCCTTTGACGATGGCGGACAGGAAGGCGGCCTTGACGTAGGCGGCCTGGTCAACGCCCGGCGGAACGCGATTGACGAACAGGTCCTGGATGAACTCCTCTTCACCGGCGGGCGGATTCTTCAGCAGTTCCACCAGTTCGGCGGTTTGCTGTTCGTCCAGCGGTTTCGGGGGGACGCCCTCGGCGGCGCGTTCCTCGACATGTTTGCGATAGGCTTCTAGCACAGCGAATCCCTCGTTTCGTCTGACTGATTTCTTTTGGAAATCAGTTGGTTGGGGTGAGACTGGGGGTTGGAATTGCGCGCGGAGTATAGCCGAAACCCCATCAACTGTTAAACGGAACCCGCCGTTCAGTCATTCATCCGGTGAATACTCGTAATCACTGGTTCTGTTGGTGGTCTCGTCAATAGGGCAGGCGGCCGCCCGGGGGCTGGCGGCGGAAGCGCTTGTAGCTCCACAGATACTGGGCCGGCTCCTCGCGGATCAACGTTTCGATGGAGCGGTTCATGGTGGTCAGGGCGTAGTCCAGGTCGTCGTCGTGGACCCCCGGGTCCGCCGGGCGCACGCGAATCTCGAAGCCCTCGCTGCCGGGCAGGCGTCGGGCCCAGGCCATGAACACCCGGGCGTTGGTCTGCTTGATCAGCTTGCAGCTCAGCGTGCCGGTAAAGGCCGGCTGCCCGAAGAACGGCGCGAAGCGGCCACTGCGCCGGTCCGCCACCTGGTCCGGCAGGATCGCGGTGAGCGCGCCCTGGCGCATGGCGCGCACCAGTCCGGCCACGCCCCGGGCGGTGGCCGGGTACATGGTGGTGCCGAAATGCTCCCGGCCCTGCTTGATCAGTTGATCCAGCTCCGGCAGGCCGGACGGGGCGAACATGGCGTGCAGGCCGAACTCCCGGGCCAGCCAGAAGTTGAGCACCTCCCAGCAGCCCAGATGCGGCGCCAGGATCAGCACCGGCTCCCGGTTGGCCACCGCCTCGCGCAGGGGGCCGTCGCCGTCCTCGGCCACCACCCGTTCCAGGCCGTCCTCCGGGCGGTGCCAGAAGCGGGCGATCTCGAAGGTGTTCTTGACGCTTTCCACCAGGGATTGCCGGGCCAGCCGTTCCGGCGCCGGTTGATCCGGCAGACAAAGCGCCAGGTTGATGCGGGTAATGCGGCGTGATTCCGTCGGCAGCGCCGCCAGCAGGCGCCCCAGGACGGTGGCGATGGCGCGGTTCAGCCGGAACGGCAACAGACCCAGCAGGCGCAGCGCGCCGGCGGCGGTGCGCCCCTTGAGGGTCTGGATGGCGGGGTTGGTTCGTCTTCCCATGGGGCGCGATTATATCGCCGCCGTCATTGAACACCAGGGGCAACCGTGAGCGCGGCCGGGTAACGGCGGGTTACCGGCGCGTTATCCGCCGGTAAGTCGGCGCCGAGCGCGCCCCCTTATTAGGGAATACCGGTGGCCGGGGGCCTGGGTCAGCATCAAGGCACCGAGAACAGCAGGCATCAATGATGGAAGAGGGGAAACAACGATGAAGTGGCTTGGAGGCAAACAGCAAGCGGCACTGCCGGCCCTGATCGGGCTGGCCGCCCTGGCGCTGGCCGGCTGTGGCGGCGGCGGTGGCGGCGGAGGAGGAGAGGGCGCCGGCGGCGGCGATCCGGGCGGCGGTCCCGGTGGCGGCGGCTTCACCCTGAATGCCAGCAGTCCGGTGGACGGCGCCGAACAGAAGGCGGATTACCCGGTGGTGGCGGTGTTTTCCGGCCCGGTGGACCCGGCCAGCGTGGACGCCGGGAGCTTCGCGGTGACCGCCGGCGTCAACGAGGTGACCGGTTCCTTCCGCTACAGCGAGGACGGTGAACTGGTGATCTTCACGCCGGATGTGGATCTGGTGGATGGCCAGAGCTACACCGTGACCCTGGACGGCATCACCGACAGCGAGGGTGAAGCGCTGGCGCGGGCCCGCTCCTGGCAGTTCACCGCCCGGGCGGTGTCGGACTATGACTGCGCCGTGGGCGCGCCGCCGGCCAGCCTTGAGCTGAACAGCGAGCAGCAGGCCTATTATTCCCAGTACGCCGACGCCAACGGGCTGCCGGTACTGGGGGGCGATCAGGTGTCGTCGGCGGCGCTCTCGCACGCCTGCCAGACCATCCTGGGCATGATGAGCCTGCGCCAGGACCTGCTCGCGGAAATGATCGACAACGGCACCCTGGCGGCGGTCACCGGCGACGGCGAGGGCATCACTCAAATCCCCGCCTACTCGGATCTGGACACGGTGTTCCCCCTGGAGGGCGATACCTGGGACCAGCGCGCTCGCGGCGGCCTGGGCGCCACCATGGCGCGGCCGGTGAGCAGCGGCACCGAGGAAAACGTGCTTTGCTACGGCAACGATCCCTACCAGGATCCGGGTCGCCACGAGGACATTTTCATCCATGAATTCGCCCACTCGGTGGACATCATGGCCCTGCGCGAACTCAACCCGGCCTTCGGCACCGCCCTGCGGGCGGCCTACCAGAACGCCCTGGACCAGGGCCTGTTCGATAACACCTACGCCGACGACAACGTGGAGGAATACTGGGCCGAGGGCGTGCAGAGCTGGTTCAACAGCAACCTGGAGTCGGATCCGCCCAATGGCCTGCATAACAGCGTCAACACCCGGGGCGAGCTGGAAAGCTATGACCCGGCTCTGTACGCGCTGATCTCGCGGATCTTCCCCACCGATTACGACGGCGGCTGCCCGCCCACCTGATCGCCATGGCCGCCGCGCGCCGGCGCGGTGGCCCGCTCACCCGGGCTGGTTTTGCGCCGGCGGCCTTGTAGAATGGCGCCGTCCTGCTTGAGGTGGCCATGACCGACATTACCCCGCTGCGTGAATTCCTGCCGTGCCCGACGCCGGAGGCCTGGATCGGCTGGGCGCTGGCGCATCCGGATATTCTGCTGATCGACCATGCCCACTGCGAGAAGAAGGCCGCGTCCACGGCGCTGAACCTGATGTTCCGCTATGTGGACCGCCCGGAGCTGCTGGACAATCTCAGCCAGCTCGCCCGGGAAGAACTGCTGCACTTCGAGCAGGTGGTGGGGATGATGCGCCAACGCGGTATTACCTACGACCATCTGTCGCCGTCCCGCTACGCCCAGGGGCTGCGCCGTCACGCACGTACCTCGGAGCCGGGCCGGCTGGTGGACACCCTGATCATCGGCGCGCTGATCGAGGCCCGCTCCTGCGAACGGTTCGCCGCCCTGGCGCCCCACGTGGATGAGGAGCTGGGTCGCTATTACCGGTATTTATTGAAGAGTGAGTCGCGTCATTTCGAGGATTATCTGCGCCTGGCGCGGCTCTACGCGGACGGTCCCATCGAGGAGCGGGTGGCGTTCTTCAAGGAGAAGGAGAGGGCGCTGATCGAGGAGCCGGACCAGGCGTTCCGGTTCCATTCCGGCGTGCCGGCGGAAGCCTTGTCCGTTACTCCTTGATATCCCAGCTTTCCAGGCGCGGGCCGTCGCCGTCGGCGACGATCCACCAGCCCTGCCGGCCCCAGTCGCCCAGCACCCAGCGCTTGCCGCTGAGGCCATCGCCCAGGTCCACATCGTGCACCGCCGGGCGGTGGGTGTGGCCGTGGATCAGATCGCGCACGCCGGCCTCGTTGATCACTCGCACCACCTCGGACGGGGTCACGTCCATGATGTTCTCGGCTTTGTTGGCATTGTTGCTCTGGCTCTGCATGCGCATGCCCTGGGCCAGGGCGCGGCGCTCCTCCAGCGGTTTGGCCAGCATCATCTGCTGCCACTGGGGATTGCGGGCCATGGCGCGGAACTGCTGGTAGGCCTGGTCCTCGGTGCACAGGCTGTCGCCGTGCATCAACAGGGCGCGGGTGCCGTGCAGGTCCACCACCGTGCCTTCGTCGAGCAGGGTGCCGCCACAGTCGTCGGCGAAGCGCTGGCCGAGCAGGAAGTCCCGGTTGCCGTGCATGAAGAACAGCCCGGAGCCGGCGTCGGAGAAGGCACGGAAGGCGGCGATGGCCTGGCGGTTGAAGTCGCTGTCGTCGTCGTCGCCGATCCAGGCCTCGAACAGGTCGCCGAGCACATAGAGGCGCTCGGCGCGGCCCGCCTGGTCGGCCAGCAGGCGTTCCAGCTCCGCCAGGTGCTCGGGGCGCACCGGGTCCAGATGCAGGTCGGAAATCAGCAGGCTGTAACTCATGGCGGCCTTCTACTATTGCTGGTCGTTTACTGCTGGTCGTTGGCGGCGTCCAGGCGGCGGGCCTTCTCGATCACCACCGGCGTGCGCGGCACGTCCCGGACCCGGGGGCCGCCGGCGATCTGGCCGCTGCCGGTGGGCACCGTGGCGATGCGTTCCACCGTGTCCATGCCTTCCACCACCTTGCCGAACACGGCATAGCCCCAGCCCCGGGGCGTCTTGTCGGTGTGGTCCAGGCTGCGGTTGCTGACCAGGTTGATAAAGAACTGGGCGGTGGCGGAGTTCGGGTCGCCGGTGCGCGCCATGGCGATGGTGCCGCGCTCGTTGCGCAGGCCGCTGTCCGCTTCATTCTTAATCGGCGCGCGGGTGTCCTTTTGCTTCAGGTCGGCGTCGAAGCCGCCGCCCTGGATCATGAAGCCGTTGATCACCCGGTGGAACACGGTACCGTCGTAGAAGCCGTCGTCCACGTAGCGCAGGAAGTTGGCCACCGTGTCCGGCGCCGCCTTCGGGTACAGCTCCAGCACGATGTCGCCCTGGCTGGTGGTCAGCTCGACCCGCGGATTGGCGGCCAGCGCCAGAGCGGGCAACAGCAGCAGGGCGGCGAGCAGGGCCCGGCTCATTCCTCGGCTCATTCTTCAATAACCTCGGCGGACTCGATGATCACGTCCTCGCGGGGCACGTCCTGGTGGAAGCCCTTGTTGCCGGTGGCCACGCCCTTGATGCGGTTGACCGTTTCCATGCCCTCGACCACCTTGCCGAACACGGCATAGCCCCAGCCGTCCGGGGAGCGGGCCTTGTCCAGGAAGTGGTTGTCGGCCACGTTGATGAAAAACTGGGCGCTGGCGGAATGCGGATCGCTGGTGCGCGCCATGGCGATGGTGCCCACTTCGTTGGAGAGGCCGTTGGCCGCTTCGTTCTCGATCGGCGCGCGGGTGGGCTTCTGTTCCATGTCCGGGGTGAAACCGCCACCCTGGATCATGAAGTTGCTGATCACCCGGTGGAACACGGTGCCGTCGTAGTGCCCGTCCTTGACGTACTGGACGAAGTTGTCCGTGGTGTTCGGCGCGTTCTCGGCGTCCAGTTCCAGCAGGATCTTTCCGTAGGTGGTGGTCAACAGCACTTTCATGGGGTCTCCGGATCCGGGGAGTCTTTGACTGTGGGGGGGCGCACTGTACACTAGCGCACCCCGGATTTCAGCCGCAGGCGGCTCAATGAGTGAAGCAAAAGCGCCCAGCAATTTTATCAGACAGATCATCGATCGTGACCTGTCGGAAGGAAAAAACGATGGCCGCGTGGTCACCCGGTTCCCGCCGGAGCCCAACGGCTATTTGCATATCGGGCACGCCAAGTCCATCTGCCTGAATTTCGGCATCGCCGAAAGCTATGGCGGCGCCTGCCACCTGCGCTTCGACGACACCAATCCGGAGAAGGAAGAAGAGCAGTACATCCGCTCGATCCAGCGCGACGTGGAATGGCTGGGGTTCGAATGGGCCGGGCCGGTGCGGTTCGCCAGCGGCTACTTCGACCAGCTGCACGATTTCGCGCTTCAGCTGATCGATAAGGGGCTGGCCTACGTGGACACCCAATCGCCGGAGAAAATCGCCGAAATGCGTGGCAACTTCACCACGCCCGGCCAGGACAGCCCCCATCGGGACCGGTCCGTGGAAGAGAACCGGGCGCTGTTCGCACGCATGCGCGCCGGCGACTTCGACGAGGGCGAGGCGGTGCTGCGGGCCCGTATCGACATGCGGAGCCCGAACCTGAATCTGCGCGATCCGATTCTCTACCGGATACGCAAAAAGGCGCATCATCAGACCGGCGACAAGTGGGTCATTTACCCGATGTATGACTTCACCCACCCGCTGTCCGATGCCCTGGAAGGCATCACTCACAGCCTTTGTACCCTGGAGTTCGAGGATCACCGACCGCTGTACGACTGGCTGATCGACAATGTGGATGTGCCGGCCCAGCCCCGTCAGTACGAATTCTCACGGCTTAACCTGAATTTCACCGTGACCAGCAAGCGTCGCCTCAAGCTGCTGGTGGACGAAGGCCACGTGGACGGCTGGGACGATCCGCGCATGCCCACCCTGAGCGGCCTGCGCCGGCGCGGTTACACGCCGGCGGCGATTCGCAACTTCTGCGAGGCCCTGGGCGTCAGCCGGGCCGACTCGGTGATCGATATGAGTGTGCTGGAAGAGGCGGTCCGCGACGACCTTAACCAGCACGCCCCGCGCGCCTTCTGCGTGCTCAACCCGCTCAAGCTGGTGATCGAGAACTGGCCGGAGGGCCACGAAGAAACCCTGGTGGCGCCGGTGCATCCGCAGGACGAGACCATGGGCAGCCGCGAGATGCCGCTGACCCGGGAGGTCTACATCGACCGGGAGGACTTCCGCGAGGAGGCCAATAAGAAGTACAAGCGGCTGGTACTCGGTGACCGGGTGCGGCTGCGCTATGGCTATGTGGTGCGCGCCGAATCCGTGGTCCGCGACGACGCCGGCGAGATCGTCGAGATTCGCTGCAGCTACGATCCGGACACCCTGGGCAAGAACCCGGAGAACGACGAAGGGCAGGGCAAACTGCGCGGCGTCATTCACTGGGTCAGCGCCGACCGCGGCGTGCCCTGTGAGGTGCGCCTCTACGACCGCCTGTTCCAGGTCGCCAACCCGGCGAAAGTGGCGGAGGGGGAGTCGTTCCTCGACCACCTTAATCCCGAATCCCTGCGTGTCGTGAGCGGCTGCGTGGTGGAGCCCGGCGCCGCCGGCGCCGCCGCCGAGACCCGCTTCCAGTTCGAGCGCGAGGGCTACTTCAGCGTGGACCGGGACAGCACCGCCGCCAAGCCGGTGTTCAACCGTACCGTGGGTCTGCGGGAATCTTGGCCCCGGGAAGCCTGATCCCGGCCTTTGTGCGCCAGGCCGGGGCGCGGGAGTGGCAGTTCAGTCTGCGCACCTTCGCCGCCGGCATGCTGGCGCTTTATATCGCCCTGGCGCTGGGCCTGGACGAGCCCAAATGGTCCCTGATGACGGTCTACATCGTCGCCCAGCCCCTGGGCGGCATGGCCGTGGCCAAGGGCATCTACCGGCTGCTCGGCACTCTCGGCGGCGCCCTGGTGGCCACCTTGCTGGTGGGCGCCCTCAACAGCCAGCCCACCCTGTTCTTCGTCGCCCTGGTGGTGTGGCTGGGGCTGTGCACCTTCGCCGCCAGCCTGCTGCGTAACTTCCGTGCCTATGCCTTCGTGCTGGCCGGCTACAGCGCCCTGATCGTGGGCGTGCCGGCGGTGCTGGCGCCGGATCAGACCTTTTCCCTGGCGGTGGCCCGGGTCACCGAGATCGGCCTGGGCATCGTCTGTGTCAGCCTGCTCAGCGTGCTGGTATGGCCGCGCTCCGCCGGCGGCGCCTACCTGCAGAGCAGCCGCACCCAACTGATCGCCTTGATCCGGCTGGTGGCCGATACCGCCGCCGGCGAGCTGGACCGGGACCAACTGCGGGCCCGCCGGCAGGCCCTGATCACCGACGGCATGGCGCTGGAAAACCTGCGCGAACACGCTCTGTTCGATTTCCCGAGGCTGCGTAACCGCGCCGGCCTGTGCCGGCGTCTTGGCCATGAAATGCTGGCGATGATCTCCTCGGTGGGGCCGCTGCACGCCTACGTGAACCGCTACGCGGAACGGCACCACCATCCCGCCGTCACCGCGCTGCTGGCGGACATCGCCGCCCTGGACCCGGAGGCGCCGCCGGAGGCCCTGCGTGACACCCTGCACGGCCTGTACGTGCGCGCCCGGACCCTGGCCCGGGAACTGCGCGGTGGCCAGCGGGACGACAACGACGAGCGCTTCTATTCCCTGCAGCTGGCGTTGGAGCACAGCGCCGAGCTGTGCGACCGGCTGCGCTCCAGCGTGGCGCTGTTCGCCATGCTCACCGACCGGGCGCCCCTGGTGCAGTGGCGGGGCGGCACCTCGCGGCCCCACCTGGACCCGTCCCAGGCCTGGCGCAACGGCGTGCGCGCCGCCCTGGCGCTGAGCGGCGCCCTGGCGTTCTGGTACTGGAGCGCCTCGCCCCAGGGCGCCGGCGTGGCGATCCAGGTGGGGGTGATCTGCGCGCTGTTCGCCACCCGCGACAACCCGCTGGCGGCGGTGCGCGGCTTTATCAAGGGCGCCGCCCTGGCGGCGCTGCTGGCGACGCTGTATCGACTGGTGCTGCTGCCCGGCAGTGATGGCTTCGCGGAGCTGGTGGTCTGGCTGGCGCCGGTCTATGTGTTGGCCGGTCTGGCGATGGCGCGGCCGGCCACGGCGGGCATCGGAATCCCGGTGACGATCTTCTTTCCGCTGTTGCTGGACCTGTCGCCGCTGCAGAATTTCGACGCTCTGCCGCTGTTCAATAATATGTTGTCCCTGGGGATGGGCATGGCCCTGGCGGTGCTGGCCTTCATGCTGGTGTGGCCCGGGGACACGCCGGCGCAGGCCCGGCAGCGGCTGTGCCGGGATCTGTGCCGCACCCTGGGGCGCTGGCCGATCCGCCGGCGCTGGCCGCGCCACCGGCTGGAGCGCCAGCTCTACGACCGCATCGGCCTGCTGCTGCCGAATCTGGATCCCAACGACCCGCGGGACGGCGACCTGCTGCGCGGCGCCCTGGCGGCGGTCACCCTGGGGCTCGGCTTGCTGTACCTGAACATGCTTTGCCGGCGCGGGCTGCCCGGTGATGAAAAGCTGGCCATCACCCGTCTGATCCGCGACACCCAGCGGGTGCTGCGCGACGGCGACGAAGACCGCTGGCTGGCGCTCACCGCCCAGGCCGACACGGTGCTGCGCCGCTGCCAGCGCGCCTACGGCCCGGAACTGGACCCCGGCGAACGTCGCCGGCTGGTGCGTTCGGTTGTGCGTCTGCGTCTGCAGATCAGTATTATCCGTCGCTATGCCGGCTTCTTTCTGGCCGGCTCCGCGGACCGGCCCTGGCGGGGCCTGAGGAACCAGGATGTTGTATGAAATCGATCTGGGCGGCGTGCTGCTGCCGCCCCTGTTGCCGGTGCTGCTGCTGGCGCTGCTGCTGTTCTGGCCGGTCAACCGGCTGATCGGGCGGGTCGACGGCTATCGCTGGTTCTGGCATCCGGCTCTGGCCGGTCTGTGCGTGTTTCTGGTGCTGTGCGCGGTGGCGCTGGCGCTGTTTATGTTCGGGAGTGCTTTATTGTGGCAAGGGTCTTGACGGTAGCGAAGGTCTTGAACAGGGAGCACGCGCATGTCTGAACGCCGCGCGGGCCGCTGGCGCGCTCTGCTGATGACCGGCGCGCTGGTGCTGGGCGCCGCCATCGCCGTCTGGTTTTTGTGGTTTCACTATGTGCATCAGTTGTGGACCCGGGACGCCCGGGTGCGGGCGGCGGTGATACAGGTGGCCCCGGACGTGTCCGGGCGCATCACCGCCATGACGGTGACCGACAACAGCCGGGTGGAGGAGGGCGATGCCCTGTTCAGCGTGGACCCGCGCCGCTATCGCCTGGCGGTGGACCGGGCCGAAGCGGAACTGGCCCACCGGCGCCAGGAACTGGGCCTGCGTGACGACGAGGCCGGCCGCCGCAAACGGCTGGGCCGGGCGGTGTCCTCGGAGGAGCGGGAGTCCGCCACCCGCCTGGCGGAGGTGGCGCGGGCCGACCTGCACGCCGCGGAGGCGGCGCTCAAGGAGGCGCAATTGGACCTGCAGCGCGCCGAAGTGCCGGCGCCGGCCGCCGGCTTCGTCACCCATCTGCTGGCCCATGCCGGCGATTACGCCCGCGCCGGCGAGCCGGTGCTGACGCTGGTGGACGGTGATTCGTTCTGGATCGAAGCGTATTTTCGGGAGACCCAGGTGCACCGGCTCAAGCTGGGAGATGCGGCGCGGGTGCGACTGCTGGGCAGCGAGCGCACCCTGAGCGGGCGGGTGGCCGGTATCGCCCGGGGTATCGCCAACCCCAACGCCGCCTCCGGCACCGATCAGGGGCTGCCGCCGGTGTCGCCCACCTTCGAATGGGTGCGTCTGGCCCAGCGTATTCCGGTGCGCATCGAGCTGGATCAGGTGCCCGGGGATCTGACGCTGGTGGCCGGCATGACCGCCAGCGTCTCCATCGGAGAGTAGGGCGGTCAGCCGAGGGCTTTTTCCGCCGCCGCCAGGGTCTGGAAGATCAGGGTGTTGATGGTCATCGGGCCGACCCCGCCGGGCACCGGCGTGTAGGCGGCCACCCGGTCGGTGAGCGGGCCCAGTTCGATGTCGCCGCATTTCTCCGGATGGAAGCCGGCGTCCACCACCACCGCGCCGTCCTTGATCCAGTCCGCCTTGATGAACTCCGGGCGGCCCACCGCACCGACCACGATGTCGGCCTGGCGCACCAGCTCCGGCAGGTCCCGGGTGCGGCTGTGGCAGACGGTGACGGTGGCGTTGGCGCCCAGCAGCATCATCGCCATGGGCTTGCCGAGAATGGCGCTGCGACCCACCACCACCGCGTGCTTGCCCTCCATCGGCACCTGATAATGCTCCAGCAGCCGCATGATGCCCTTCGGCGTGGCGCTGCCGTAGGCGGCTTCGCCCATGGCCATACGGCCGAAGCCCAGGCAGGTGACGCCGTCCACGTCCTTGTCCAGGCGGATGGCGTCGAAGCAGCGGCGCTCGTCGATCTGCGCCGGCACCGGATGCTGCAGCAGAATGCCGTGCACGTCCGGGTTGTCGTTCAGTTCATCGATGCGCGCCAGCAGCTGTTCGGTGGTGGTGTCCTCCGGCAGTTCCACGGCCAGGGAATCCATGCCCACCCGCCGGCAGGCGTTGCCCTTCATTTTCACGTAGGTGGCGGAGGCCGGGTCGGCGCCCACCAGAATGGTGGCGAGAATCGGGGTACGTCCCCCGGCCTTGGCTTTCAGGGCCTCCACGCGGCCTTGCATTTCTTCCTCGAAATGCCGGGCCAGCGCCTTGCCATCCAGAATCTGCGCGCTCATCGGTTCTCTCTGTCTGTCGGGTCCAGGTAAGGAGCGCGGATTCTCGCATGGGTGCCGGTTTCGGGCAAAGCGCCGCCCGGCTGGCGAATATTCCAGCGAACGGCACGCCCCGGGTCGGGGCGTCGTTGACGGTCCCGGGGGGCGCGGGTATTATGCCGCCTCGCTCGACCTGCCCGGCGGGGTGTAGCGCAGTCTGGTAGCGCGCCTGCTTTGGGAGCAGGATGTCGGGGGTTCGAATCCCTCCACCCCGACCATTAGCGGGCTTGACGGTGGGTTCGGTTAAAGCGCCTGTAGCTCAACCGGATAGAGCAACGGCCTTCTAAGCCGTAGGTTGCAGGTTCGAGCCCTGCCAGGCGTGCCATCGAATAAATGCCTTGACGGCAAGATGGAACGCGGGTCGGGTGGAAGCGACGATTTCGTTGGTGGCTGTAGCTCAGTTGGTAGAGCCCCGGATTGTGACTCCGGTGGTCGTGGGTTCAAGTCCCATCAGCCACCCCAACATGAAAGCCCCCGGGTGATCGCCCGGGGGCTTTTTTTATGGCCACCTTCCATGTGGGCGGCGCGATTGACTATAATTGCCGCCCTTCAAAGTACGTGGTCCCGGGCCGTTCTGATCGGTCTCCGGCCCCAAAAGTCTTTAGAAAGAGGATGTTATGCAGGTTTCCGTAGAAACGACTTCAGGCCTGGAGCGGCGCGTGACCGTGGGTGTCCCCGCGGAGAAAGTGGACGCCGCCGTGGAGAACAAGCTCCTCGAGGCGCAGAAAAGCGTCCGCCTGGATGGCTTCCGCCCCGGCAAGGTGCCGATGCGGGAAGTAAAGCGTCGCTTCGGTGCCGCCGTGCGTAACGAGGTGCTCGCCGACGTGATGCGCGAGTCCTTCCTGGAAGCGGTGGAGCAGGAAAAGCTGCAGCCGGCCGGCATGCCCGGCTTCGAGGCCACCAAGAACGTGGCCGGTGAGGACCTGGAATTCGTGGCCACCTTCGAGGTGTTCCCGCAGGTGGAAGTGGCGGCGTTCGACGCCATCGAAGTGGAAAAGCCGGTGGCGGAAGTGACCGACGCCGACGTGGACGAAATGATCGAGACCCTGCGCCAGCAGCGCGGTGAGTTCGCGGAAGTGGACCGGGCCGCCGAGAACGGCGACCGCGTCAACATCGACTTCAAGGGCCTGAAGGACGGCGAAGCCTTCGAAGGCGGCAGCGCCGAAGACCAGAACCTGGAGCTGGGCTCCGGCCAGATGATCCCGGGCTTCGAGGACGGCATCGTCGGCATGAAGGCCGGCGAGGAGAAGGACATCGACGTGACCTTCCCCGAGGACTACCAGGCCGAGGAGCTGAAAGGCCAGGCCGTGGTGTTCCAGATCAAGGTCAACAAGGTGGAAGCCAAGACCCTGCCGGAAGTGGACGCCGAGTTCATGAAGGCGTTCGGCGTCGAGGACGGCAACATGGACACGTTCAAGGCGGAAGTGCGCAAGAACATGGAGCGCGAGCTGAAGAACGCGGTCAGCGGCAAGGTCAAGGAACAGGTGATGGACGGCCTGGCCGGCCAGCACGAGTTCGACCTGCCGGAAGCCCTGGTCAGCCAGGAAGTGGACCGCATGCGTCAGCAGATGATGCAGCAGTTTGGCGGTGGCCAGCAGTTCGATGCCTCCATGCTGCCCGCCGAGCTGTTCAAGGAGCAGGCGGAGCGTTCCGTGCGCCTGGGCCTGGTGATGCGCGCCATTCTCGACAAGCACGAGCTGCAGGCGGACGCCGACCGGGTCAAGACCCGCGTCGAGGAAATCGCTTCTCAATACGAGCAGCCCGAGGAACTGGTCAACTGGATCTACAGCAACCCGCAGCAGCTGCAGCAGATCGAAGGCGCGGTGCTGGAAGATCAGGTGGTGGACCTGGTGCTGGAGTCCGCCAAGGTGGAAGAGAAGCCCCAGCCCTACCAGGACGCGGTCAAGCCCCGCGACCAGCAGCAGGGCTGAACCGGGCCCGACGCCGCCAGGTGCCGTCGTCGACGGCACCCAGCCAACCTCCGAAAGACCGGAAAAACCGGTGTTTCGGAGGTTTTTTCGTTCAAATGGGGCCCTTTTGCGCAACTTTTGCGCAGTTGAACCGCTTATTCACCGGCCTTTATGGACGGCCCCCGGGGGCCCCCTTACTATCGGGGTAATAGGCGCGCCCTGCCTTGTAAGCGGGCTTCCGCGCCCCAATTACCCTCTGCGGGTCGCAAGGCGGCCCCGTAGGGACCCAAAAAAGGAAGCGCTAGATGATAGATTTGAGCCGGATCACGTCCGTCACTCCGGAAATGAAGACCCTGATGCAGGATCCGACCAACGTGGGCCTGGTGCCCGTGGTGATCGAGCAGACCTCCCGGGGCGAGCGTTCCTTCGACATCTACTCCCGCCTGCTCAAGGAGCGGGTGATCTTCATGGTCGGTCAGGTGGAAGACTACATGGCCAACCTGATCGTCGCGCAGATGCTGTTCCTGGAGTCCGAGAACCCGGATAAGGACATCAACCTGTACATCAACAGCCCGGGCGGCTCGGTGACCGCCGGCATGTCGATCTACGACACCATGCAGTTCGTGAAGCCGGACGTGTCCACCATGTGCATCGGCCAGGCCGCCAGCATGGGCGCCTTCCTGCTGGCCGCCGGTGCCCGGGGCAAGCGCTATGTGCTGCCCAACGCGCGGGTGATGATCCACCAGCCGCTGGGCGGCTTTCAGGGTCAGGCTTCCGACATCGAGATTCATGCCCGCGAGATACTCAAGATCAAGGGCGATCTCAACCGCATGCTCGCCGAACACACCGGCCAGCCGCTGGAAGTGGTGGAGCGCGACACCGACCGTGACAACTTCATGGACGCCAGCCAGGCGAAGGAATACGGCCTGGTCGACGAGGTGCTGCGACGCCGCTGAGGCCGCCGCGCACCCGCGCCGGGGCGCCGCCGGGCTTGAAAAAGCCGGTGGCACCCGGCATCTTCAAACTGAAACATCAGGTTCTGAGGCGATTCGATGACCGATACCACCGGAAAGGGCGACGACGGCAAACTGCTGTATTGCTCGTTCTGCGGCAAGAGCCAGCATGAAGTCCGCAAGCTGATCGCGGGCCCGTCGGTCTTTATCTGCGACGAGTGCGTGGATCTGTGCAACGACATCATCCGCGAGGAAGTGCAGGAAGAGTCCGGCGACGGCGGCGATGAGCGCCTGCCCAAGCCGCAGGAAATCAAGACCACCCTGGACGATTACGTGATTGGTCAGGAGCGCGCCAAACGGGTGCTGTCGGTGGCGGTGTACAACCACTATAAGCGGTTGGGCTCCAAGTCATCGCGCAACCGCGAAGACGTGGAACTGGGCAAGAGCAACATTCTGCTGATCGGTCCCACCGGCAGCGGCAAGACGCTGCTGGCCGAGACCCTGGCGCGACTGCTGAACGTGCCGTTCACGATCGCCGACGCCACCACCCTCACCGAGGCGGGTTACGTGGGCGAGGATGTGGAAAACATCATCCAGAAGCTGCTGCAGAAGTGCGACTACGACGTGGACAAGGCCCAGCGCGGCATTGTCTATATCGACGAGATCGACAAGATTTCGCGCAAGTCCGACAACCCCTCCATCACCCGCGATGTGAGCGGTGAGGGCGTGCAGCAGGCGCTGCTCAAGCTGATCGAGGGCACCGTGGCCTCGGTGCCGCCCCAGGGCGGTCGCAAGCATCCGCAGCAGGAATTTCTGCAGGTGGACACCTCCAACATCCTGTTTATCTGCGGCGGTGCCTTCGCCGGGCTGGACAAGGTGATCCGCGACCGCTCCGAGAAGGGTGGCATCGGCTTCTCCGCGGAGGTGAAGAGCAAGGACACGGCACTGAGCATGGGGCAGACCCTGGCCTCGGTGGAGCCGGAAGACCTGGTCAAATACGGCCTGATTCCGGAGTTCATCGGCCGGCTGCCGGTGATCGCCACCCTGGAGGAACTCTCCGAGGAGGCGCTGGTGCAGATCCTCACCGAGCCGCGCAATGCCCTGACCAAACAGTACACCCGCCTGTTCGACATGGAAGGCGTGGAGCTGGATTTCCGCGACGACGCCCTGCGCGCCGTGGCCCGCAAGGCCATGGAACGCAAGTCCGGCGCCCGCGGGCTGCGCTCGATCCTGGAAGCGGTGCTGCTGGATACCATGTATCAGGTGCCGTCCCTGGAGGGCGTGGCCAAGGTGGTGATCGACAGCGCCACCATTGACGGTGAGTCCGAGCCGCTGCTGATCTACGAGAACAGCGAGCAGAAATCCAGAGTGGCGCCCGACTGAACCGGGCGCCCGGCCCCCGCGGGGGCCGACCCATCAACAGCCGACTCATCCACATTAGGGGCGATACGTGCTGAAAGAGATTCCGCTGCTGCCACTGCGTGACGTGGTGGTGTATCCGCACATGGTGATCCCGCTGTTCGTTGGACGGGAAAAATCCATTGCCGCGCTGGAAGCGGCCATGTCCAGCGACAAACAGATCATGCTGGTGGCTCAGCGCAACGCGTCCGATGACGATCCGGGCGAGAAGGACATCTACCGGGTGGGCACCGTGTCCACCATTCTGCAGATGCTGCGCCTGCCCGACGGCACCGTGAAGGTGCTGGTGGAGGGCGGCGGTCGCGGCCACCTCAGCAAGGCCCGCTTCGACGACGACGGCGCGGTGGCGGACGTTCGCGAACTGGACGACGTGGCGCCCTCGGACAGCGAGCAGGAAGCGCTGTCCCGCTCGCTGCTCGCCAAGTTCGAGGAATACGTCAAACTGTCCAAGAAAGTGGCGCCGGAGATCATCAATTCGGTGTCCTCCATCGACGAAATCAGCCGCCTGGCCGACACCATTTCCGCGCACCTGCAGCTGAAGCTGGAAGAGAAACAGGACGTGCTGGAGATGGTGGACGTGCGCGAGCGCGTCGAGCATCTGGTGGCGCTGATGGAATCCGACATGGACGTGCTCAAGGTCGAGAAGCGCATCCGTGGCCGGGTCAAGAAGCAGATGGAGAAGAGCCAGCGCGAGTACTATCTGAACGAGCAGATGAAGGCGATTCAGAAGGAACTCGGCGACCTGGACGAAAGTGGCAATGAGCTGGAGGATCTGGAGAAGAAGATCGACGACTCCGGCATGCCCAAGGACGCCAAGGAAAAGTCCAAAAACGAACTGAACAAGCTGCGCATGATGTCGCCGATGTCCGCCGAGGCCACGGTGGTGCGCAGCTATCTGGATTGGATGACCTCGGTGCCGTGGAAAAAACGCAGCCGCGTGCGCCACGACATTGCCCATGCCAAGCAGATTCTGGACGAGGATCATTACGGCCTGGAAGAGGTCAAGGAACGGATCCTGGAATTTCTCGCCGTGCAAAGCCGGGTGGGCAAGGTGAAAGGCCCGGTGCTGTGTCTGGTGGGGCCGCCGGGGGTGGGCAAGACCTCCCTGGGGCAATCCGTGGCGCGGGCCACCAACCGCAAGTTCGTACGCATGGCCCTGGGTGGCGTGCGCGACGAAGCGGAAATCCGCGGCCACCGTCGTACCTATATCGGCTCGCTGCCGGGCAAGGTGATTCAGAAACTGTCCAAGGTGGGCGTGCGCAATCCGCTGTTCCTGCTCGACGAAGTGGACAAGATGGGCATGGACATGCGCGGGGACCCGGCGTCCGCGTTGCTGGAAGTGCTCGACCCGGAGCAGAACCACACCTTCAGTGATCACTACCTGGAAGTGGACTACGACCTGTCGGAAACGCTGTTCGTGTGCACCTCCAACTCCATGAACATTCCCGGTCCGCTGCTGGACCGCATGGAAGTGATTCGTCTGCCCGGTTACACCGAGGACGAGAAGGTCAACATCGCCGCCCAGTACCTGATTCCCAAACAGATCAAGTCCAACGGCCTCAAGGAAGGCGAGGTGGTGTTCGACGACGCCACCCTGCGCCACGTGATCCGTCACTACACCCGGGAAGCCGGGGTGCGTGGTCTGGAGCGGGAAGTCAGCAAGGTGTGCCGCAAGGTGGTCAAGGAGCACCTGCTGGCCAAGGACGACGCGCCGGTCAAACTGGATCCGGAAAGCGTGGAGCAGTATCTGGGCGTGCGCCGGTTCAGCTATGGCCGCGCCGAGGAGCAGGATCAGGTGGGGCAGGTCACCGGCCTGGCCTGGACCTCGGTGGGCGGTGAACTGCTGACCATTGAAGGCGTCTCAACCCCGGGCAAGGGCCGCGTCACCACCACCGGCTCCCTCGGTGACGTGATGCAGGAATCGATTCAGGCCGCCTGGACCGTGGTCAAGAGCCGGGCCCGTCACCTGGGCATCCGTCGCCGCCAGTTGGAGCGGAATGATCTGCACATCCACGTGCCCGAAGGGGCCACGCCGAAGGACGGCCCCAGCGCCGGTGTCGGCATGTGCACCGCCATGGTCTCCATGCTCACCGGTATTCCGGTGCGCGCGGACGTGGCCATGACCGGCGAGATCACCCTGCGTGGCCAGGTGCTGGCCATCGGCGGTCTCAAGGAAAAATTACTCGCCGCCCATCGCGGTGGCATTAAAACCGTGTTGATTCCACACGAAAACGAGCGCGACTTAAAAGAAATTCCGGAGAACATCAAGGAAGCTCTCGACATCCGCCCGGTGAAATGGATCGACCAGGTACTCGAGGTGGCGTTGACCCATACACCGACGCCGCTGAGTGAAGCCGAAGTGGAAGAAGATCTCGCTCTGGCGGAAGAAAAAGCGCAAAAGGAATCCGAACGGCCGAGCACCCATTGACCGCCGCCCACGCGGCGTTTCTAATGCGGTGCCTCGGCGCCTTTCGGTAACCATTGCCGACGTTTTTAAAACATTGATAGGAAAGGTTTTTTACCTTTGTTAAAGCTGGTGCGAACAGGCTCTTCCTTTCTTGACGCCCCCTGGACCCGTTGGTATAAAGGCGGCTTCGTCATAAGGAGAGTGCATCGCGCCTCGACCATAAAACCGGGAAAGAGAAAAGGGGAATTTTGTGAATAAATCCGAACTGATCGATGCCATTGCTGCGGCCGCTGACATTTCCAAGGCCGACGCGGGCCGTGCGCTGGATGCCACTCTGGATGCCGTTACCGGCGCACTGAAAAAGGGTGACAGCGTTTCCCTGGTGGGCTTTGGCACCTTCTCCGTGAAAGAGCGGGCAGCTCGCGAGGGCCGCAACCCGCAGACCGGCGAAACCATCAAAATCGCCGCCGCCAAGGTTCCGGGCTTCAAAGCCGGTAAAGCGCTGAAGGACGCCGTGAACTGAACAGGTTCCAGGAGCGGTAGTTCAGCTGGTTAGAATACCGGCCTGTCACGCCGGGGGTCGCGGGTTCGAGTCCCGTCCGCTCCGCCAGCAGAAGTAAGCGTATCCAGGGCGGATACGCTTTTTTGCTTTCTGGATCCGTTCGATTTTCAACGATAAAAAGACGATATCCCTTGGAGTAAAGCATGCAGGAGTTCAGGCGGTTCGTCCGCGGGCCCGTGGGCAAGGTGCTGCTCGCCGCCATCATTCTTCCGTTCGTGATTTCCGGTTTTTACGGTTACTTTACCGGTGGTGGCAGTGACAGCACCGTGGCGGAGGTTGAGGGCAACAAGATCACCCGTGCCTACGTCAATTCGCGTACCCAGCAACTGCGTCAGATGCTGCGGCAGCAAAGCCCGGACATCAACGAATCCGTGCTGGACTCTTTCATCCGGCCGCAGATGGTGCTCGAGGGCATCGTCAACGAACAGCTGATGATCGCCGCCGCGCGCAACGCGAACATGGCGTTCAGCGACACCCAGGCGGCGCGCATGATTCGCGCCAATCCCGCTTTCACCGACGAGGGCGGCTTCTCCGAAACCCGTTTCGAACAGATGGTGCGCTCCCAGGGCATGACGCCCCAGGGCTATCTGGACGGGCTGCGCCAGGAACGCATCAGCCAGCAATACCGTCAGGCCTTCGCCGCCACCGACTTCGCGTTGGCCGGCGAACTGGCCGAGCAGCGCCGGCTGGGCGAACAGAGCCGTGACATTCGTTACGTGCGGCTCGATCTGGACCGGCTGCGCGGCGAGGCGCAGGTCAGCGACGACGAAATCCAGGCCTACTACGAGCAGAACCGGGACAGCTTCATGCGCCCGGAACAGGTAAAAGTACAATACCTGGTGCTCTCGCCGGAGCATTATCGCGACCGGGTCGAGATCAGCGACGAACAGATCCAGGCGGAATACGACGCCCGCCGGCAGATGCAGCAGGACGGCGCCACCCGTCGTCAGGTGGCCCATGTGCTGATCGCCGTCAACGACGACCGCGATGAGGATCAGGCCATCGAACGCGCCCGGGAAGCCCGCCAGGCCCTGGAGCAGGGCACCAGCTTCGCCCAGGTGGCCCGCGACTACTCCGATGACCGCGCCACCGCCGGCAGCGGCGGCGAACTGGGTACCGTGGAGCCCGGTACCTTGCCGGAAGCGCTGGACGACGCCCTCAACGGTCTGCAGGTGGGTCAGGTGTCCGAACCGGTGGTCTCCGAGTCCGGCGTGCATCTGCTCAAGCTGGAAAGCGAGAGCAAGCCGGAAATGGCGCCGCTGGCCGACATGCGCGAAGGCATTGCCGCCGACCTGCGTCGCTCCCAATCCCAGGCCCTGCTGTCCGAGGACCTGGTGACCCTGGAAGAACTGATCTACGAACACGCCAATCTGGAAGTGCCCGCCGAACAGCTGAACCTGCCGCTGGAAACCACCGATTGGGTGTCGCTGCAGGATCTGCCCGCGCCGCTCAACAACGATCGTGTCCGCCAGGCGCTGAACAGCGACCCGGTCCGCGAGCAGGGCCACAACAGCGACCTGCTCGAGCTGGGCGGTGACCGCTACGCGGCGGTGCGCCTGCAGGAAGTGGAAGAACCGGAGCCGTTGCCTCTGGCCGAGGTCAGCGATGACATTCGCGCCCAACTGCGCCTCAACAAAGCCCGCGACCGGGCCGAGGAACTGGCCACCGAAGCCCGCGACGCGGTGGAGAAAGACGGCGCCGACCTGAACCGCCTCGCCACACTGCTGGGCACCGAGGTGGAAGAAGAGCAGGGCGTTCAACGCGGCGCCGCGGAACCGGACATGGCGGTCAGTGACGCCGCCTTCGCCACCCCCCGTCCCGCCGACGGCCAGGCCAGCGACATCCGCTTCGTGGACCTGCGCAACGGCGACCTGGTGGCCCTGCAGGTCACCGCCGTCGCCGACGGCAACGCCGACCCGCTGCCCGACGAACAGCAGCAACAGGCGCTGCAGGAACTGGCCCGCGTGGAAGGCGAACGCACCTTCCGCCAGGTCATGACCTTCCTCCGCGACAGCCTCGACGTGAAACTGCACCCCAACCGCCTGGCCGACACCGACGCCGCCCAGTAACCCCCCAAGCCCGCCTCCGGCGGGCTTTTTCGGGGTCGGACCCCGCTAACTGCTTGATACACCAATACTTCGTGGCGATTCAGGGCTGATCCTGACGCTTAAAAGGCTATTTTTGCCCTGAAAAAAGGGCATTAAGAAGACGTCTGAGAAGGGATGGTGCTTCTTGGAGGGGGATTTTTGGCGGGGAAAAGGCCATATAAAGCCTTTTTCCCCCGCCAAAAATCAGGGCAACTCTACTGGAATCAGTGAGTTGCCGTGGTCCGACCCCGGTTATTCGGCGGGTTCTTCGAAGGGCATGGAGACGGTGGCGGCGCCGGCGTCGACGTAGGTGATTTCGGCGGTGATGCCGGAGGCCAGGTCCGAGCACAGGAAGGCGGCGGTGTTACCGACTTCCTCAATGGTGACGTTGCGGCGCAGCGGGGCCTTGGCGGCGTTGTAGTCCAGCATGGTGCGGAATTTCTTGATGCCGGAGGCGGCCAGGGTACGGATCGGGCCGGCGGAGATGCCGTTCACGCGGATGCCGTCCGGGCCCAGGCTGGCGGCCAGGTAACGCACCGACGCTTCCAGGCTGGCCTTGGCCAGGCCCATGACGTTGTAGTTCGGTACCGTCTGCCGGGAAGCGTGGTAGGTGAGGGTGAGCAGGGAGCCGTTGCGGCCGGCCATCATCGGGCGGGCGGCCTGGGCCAGCGCCACGAAGCTGTAGGCGGAGATGTCGTGGGCCATGCGGAAGCCTTCCCGGGTGGCCACGTCGGCGAAGTTGCCGTCCAGTTCGGCGGCCGGGGCAAAGCCCACCGCGTGCACCACGCCGTCCAGGCCGTCCCATTGCTCGCCGAGACCCTTGAACACCTGCTGGATCTGCTCGTCGGAGGTCACATCACAGGGAAAGCACAGCGCTTCGCTGCTGCCGCACCGTTCGGCGACCTTGGTCACCCGGCTTTTGAGCTTGTCGTTCTGGTAGGTAAACGCCAGTTCCGCGCCTTCACGGTGCATGGCGTCGGCGATGCCGGTGGCGATGGAACGGTCGCTGGCGATGCCCACGATCAGGTATCGCTTGCCTGCGAGAAAACCCATGGTCTGTCCTCAAAAAAGATAGTCACTCCGGCGCCCAGTATAGGCGATCACGTTAGCCGTGAAAGGCGCCGGCGGGGTTATTGTGCAACGGCTTGTTTCCCGTCGCGGTTGAAGGCCGCCTCGATCAGACGCCGGGTGTAGGCCTGTTGCGGGGCGTCGAATACCCGTTCGGTGTCGCCATGCTCGATCACCTTGCCGTGTCGCATCACCAGCAGACGGTGACTGATGGCGCGCACCACTTTCAGGTCGTGGCTGATGAACAGGTAGCTGAGCCCGCGCCGTTGCTGCAGGTCTTTCAGCAGCGCCAGCACCTGGGCCTGAACGCTGCGGTCCAGGGCGGAGGTGGGTTCATCCAGGATCAGCAGGTCCGGCTCCAGGATCAGCGCCCGCGCGATGGCGATGCGCTGGCGCTGGCCGCCGGAGAACTCATGGGGATAGCGGTCGCCGCTGTCCGCCGGCAGGCCCACTTCGGCGAGCAGGGCGCGCACCCGTTCCGCGCGCTGGTCCGCGTCCAGGGATTTGTCGTGCACGCGCAGCCCTTCTTCCACCGCCTGATGCACGGTGAGGCGCGGATTGAGGCTGCCGTAGGGGTCCTGAAACACCACCTGCATGTGCTTGCGCCAGGGTCGCAGGGCGCGGCTACTGAGGCTGTCCAGAGGCTGGTCAAGCAGCACCACCTTGCCGCGGGCGCGGATCAGGCGCAGCAGGATCAGGGCCAGGGTGGACTTGCCGGAGCCGGATTCGCCCACCACGCCCAGGGTTTCGCCCCGGCGCAGATCGAAGGATACGCCGTCCACCGCCGCCACTGTCTCCCGGGCGCCGAGCCAGCCGCGCCGGCGGCCGCTGAAGTGCATTTCCAGTTGCTCCGCGCGCAACAATACCGGAGCGTCCGGCTGCGTCGGTAGCGGGCGCCCGCCGGGTTCGGCGGCCAGCAGGTGGCGGGTGTAGTCGTGCTCCGGGCGATTCAGCACCTGGTCGGTGTCGCCGTATTCCACCACGCGGCCCTGATGCATTACCGCCACATCCTCGGCGAACCGGCCCACCAGGCCCAGGTCATGACTGATCAGCAAGACGCCCAGGTGACGCTCCCGCTGCAGCCGTTTCAGCAGATCCAGAATGGTTTCCTGGATGGTCACGTCCAGGGCGGTGGTGGGCTCGTCGGCGATCAGCAGTCGCGGGTCATTGGCCAGCGCCATGGCGATCATCACCCGCTGGCGCTGGCCGCCACTGAGCTGGTGCGGATAGCGCGCCAGCATGTCGGCGGTGGCGGGCAGGTCCACCTGCTCCAGCAGCTCCAGGCAACGCCGACGTACCGCCGCGCCGCCCGTTTTTTGGTGCACGCGGATCGCCTCGCCGATCTGTTTTTCCACCCGGTGCAGCGGGTTCAGGGCAGTGAGCGGTTCCTGAAAAATGGTGCCGATGCGGCCGCCGCGCAGGGCGCGCCGCCGGGCTTCCGGCCAGTCCAGCACATTGTCGCCGTCCAGTTCGATGGCCTGGGCACGGCGGTGGGCGCCGCCGGGCAGCAGATCGAGAATCGACAGGGCGGTGAGCGATTTGCCGGACCCGGATTCACCCACCAGCGCCAGCATGCGACCGGCATTCAGATCCAGGCTGACCCGGTCCACCGCCGGCCGGGCCGGGTCGTCGAACCACACACTCAGTTCACGAAGACGGAGCAGACTCATGGGCGTTCTCCCGCGTCGGCGCGGTACTTCCTCGGGTCGAAGGCGTCGCGCACGGCTTCACCCACGAACACCAGCAGCGACAGCATCAGCGCCAGGGTGACGAAGGCGCTCAGCCCCAGCCAGGGGGCGTGCAGGTTGGCCTTGCCCTGGCCCAGCAGTTCGCCCAGGGAGGGCGCGCCGGGCGGCAGCCCGAAGCCGATGAAGTCCAGGGAGGTGAGCAGGATCACCGAGGCGTTGAGCACGAACGGCAGGTAGGTGAGGGTGGCGACCATGGCGTTGGGCAGCATATGGCGGAACAGGATCACCGGCGTGCGCACGCCCAGTGCCTGGGCGGCGCGCACATAGTCCAGATTGCGCGCGCGCAGAAACTCGGCGCGCACCAGATCCACCAGCGTCATCCAGGAAAACAGCAGCATGATCAGCAGCAGCGTCCAGAAGCCGGGCACCACGAAACTGGAAATCACGATGATCAGATAGAGGATCGGCATGCTCGACCAGATTTCCAGAAAACGCTGCCCGGTCAGATCCAGCCAGCCGCCGTAATAGCCCTGTAGCGCGCCGACCACGATGCCGATGGCGCTGGAGGCCACCGTCAGGATCAGGCCGAACAGCACCGACAGCCGGAACCCGTAGATCAGCCGCGCCAGTACATCCCGGCCCTGGTCGTCGGTGCCCAGCCAGTTCTCCGCCGACGGCGGCGCCGGCGCCGGCACGGTGAGCTCGTAGTTGATGGTGTCGTAGCTGTAGCGGATCGGCGGCCACAGCATCCAACCGTCCTCGTCGATCAATTCCCGCACGTAGGGATCGCGGTAATTGGCTTCGGTTTCGAACAGACCGCCGAAGGCGGTTTCCGGATAGACCTGGAACACCGGCCAGTACAGCTCACCCTGGTAGCGCACCAGAATCGGCTTGTCGTTGGCCACCAGCTCGGCGCCCAGGCTGACCACGAACAGCACCAGAAAAAGATACAGCGACCACAGGCCCCGGCGGTTGCGCCGGAAGGCCCGCCACTGGCGGTGCCAGATCGGCTCGGTGCCCATCAGCGCGCCCTCCGCTCGAAATCGATGCGCGGGTCCACCCACATATAAGTGAGATCCGACACCAGCTTCAGCAGCATGCCCAGCAGGGTGAAGATGAACAGGGTGCCGAACACCACCGGGTAGTCCCGGTTGATCACCGACTCGAAGCCGAGCAGGCCCAGGCCGTCCAGGGAAAAGATGTACTCGATCAGCAGCACGCCGGTGAAGAACATGCCCACGAAGGCCGCCGGAAAGCCGGCGATAATGATCAGCATGGCATTGCGGAACACATGACCGTAGAGCACCCGGTTCTCCGTGAGTCCCTTGGCGCGGGCGGTCTGCACGTACTGTTTGCCGATTTCGTCGAGGAAGGAATTCTTGGTGAGCATGGTCAGGGTGGCGAAGTTGCCGATCACGATGGCCAGGGTGGGCAGGGTGATGTGGTGCAGATAGTCGAGCATCTTGCCGAACGCGGACAGCTGCTCGAAGTCGTCCGAGGTGAGCCCGCGTAGCGGGAACCATTCCAGATAGGAGCCTCCGGCGAACAGCACCACCAGCAGAATGGCGATCAGAAAACTGGGGATCGCGTAGCCCACCACGATGGCGGTGCTGGTCCAGACGTCGAAGCGGCTGCCGTCGCGCACCGCCTTGCGGATGCCCAGCGGTATCGCCACCAGATAGGTGATCAAGGTGCTCCACAGGCCCAGCGAGATCGACACCGGCAACCGCTCCAGGATCAGATCGCCCACCGCCCGATCCCGGTAATAGGACTCACCGAAGTCGAAGGTCAGGTAGCGTTTGATCATCAGCCAGAAGCGTTCCGGCGCCGGCTTGTCGAAACCGTAGAGCTTTTCGATGCGCTCGATCAGTTCCGGCGGCAGGCCGCGGGAGCCCCGGTAATCGCTGCCCCCGGAGCCGACGAAATCAGCGGTGCTGCCGGCAAAGCCGCCGCCGGCGCCACCGCCGCCCATCCCCTGCAGCTGGGCCAGGGCCTTCTCCACCGGGCCGCCCGGGGCCGCCTGCACGATCACGAAATTCAGCAGCAGGATGCCGAACAGGGTCGGAACGATCAGCGCCAGCCGTTTGAGAATATAGACCAGCATCAGCGCGCGCTTTCATTCCACCAGAGGTCCAGCGCTCCGGTGATCGGCACATAGGCGGGCAGCGGCGCATGGTCGAGGCCGGCCCGGTAGGCGAACCGATGGGTGGGCGCGTACCAGTTGGGCACCACGTAGAAGCCCCACTGCAGCGCCCGGTCCAGGGCGCGGGTGCGGGTCACCAGCGCCTCGCGGCTCTGCGCGGCGATCACCTTGTCGACCAGGGCGTCCACCGCCGGGTTGCAAACGCCGGCATAGTTCTGGCTGCTTTCCCGTTCGGCCGCTTCGCAGCTCCAGAAGCCGCGCTGTTCGTTCCCCGGCGAGGTGGACTGGCCCCAGCCGCCGACGATCATGTCGAAGTTGAAACGGCGCAGGCGCTGCACGAACTGGGACTGATCCACGCGCACCACATTGGCATCGATGCCCAGGGTTTTCAGATTGCGCGCGAACGGCAGCACGATGCGCTCGAAGGCCGGCCGGTAGAGCAGAAACTCAAAGCTTACCGGCTGGCCGTCCGGGGTATGCAGCTTGCCGTTCCTGACCTGATAACCGGCGTCGATCAGCAGCTTCTGGGCGTGGCGCAGGTTTTCCCTGGGGCGCCCGGAGCCGTCGGAGCGGGGTGGTTGGTAGCTTTCCGTGAACACACGGGGCGGCAGGTCCTTCTTGAGCGGCTCCAGCAGGGCCAGCTCGTCTTCGTCCGGCAGCCCCTCGGCGGCCAGGTCGGAATTCTGGAAGTAGCTGCGGGTGCGCTGGTACTGGCCGTAGAACAGGTTCTTGTTGGACCATTCGAAATCGAAGGCGTAGGTGATCGCTTCACGGAGCAGCGGATCCTGGAACACCGGGCGGCGGGTGTTGAACACGAAACCCTGCATGCCCGCCGGATTGCTGTGCTGCACTTCCTCGGTGACCAGACGGCCGCTGCTAAAGGCATCGCCGGTGTAGGCGGTGGCCCACAGCTTGGAATTGGTTTCGGTGCGCCAGTCGTAGTCGCCGCGCTTGAAGGCCTCCAGGGCCACGGTTTCGTCCAGGTAATACTCGTGGATGATGCGGTCGAAATTGTAGCGACCGCGCATCACCGGCAGATCCTTGGCCCAGTAGTCGTCGCGGCGTTCGTAGACCACCCGCTTGCCGGGTTTGAAGCTCTTCACCCGGTAGGGGCCGGAGCCCATCGGCGGCTCCAGGCTGGCGTCGGCGAAATCCCGGTCCTTCCAGTAGTGCTTGGGCATCACCGGCAACTGGCCGACGATCATCACCAGCTCCCGATTGTCACCGGGTTTGAAGCTGAACTTCACCTTGCGCTCGGACAGCGCTTCCACCTTGTCCACGTCGCCGTAGTAATAGGCGTAGAACGGTTCGCCTTCGTCACGCAGTGTCTTGAAGGTCCACACCACGTCCTCGGCGCGCACCGGTTCGCCGTCGGCAAAGCGGGCTTCCTTGCGCAGGGTGAAGGTCACCCAGCGGCGGTCCTCGGGCCACTCGATGGTTTCCGCCAGCAGTCCGTACTCGCTGAACGGTTCATCCAGGCTGCGCACGGTGAGGGTGTCGAACAGGTATTCGCCGGCGCCAGCGGCGGCGGTGCCTTTCGGCAGCCAGGGCATGAAATTGTCGAAGCCGCCCAGCTCGTGCAGGCGCAGGTCGCCGCCCTTGGGGGCATCGGCGTTGACGTAATCGAAGTGGGGGAAGCCGGGCCCGTACTTGGGGCTGCCGTGCATGGCGATGGCGTGGGCGGTGGTGGTGTCCGCCCGTACCGCCTCGGGCCACGGTACCGCCAGAAAAAGGACCGCCAGAAACAGAAAGGACCGCATAGCGCCTGTCATCGTTATTGTGGACTCCAGAAAGGGGCCGGTGGCGACACCATAGCCCAGGCCGCGATTTTCACCAAATACCCGGACTACTTGGAGCCGCTTTCCGCCGCGGAGTTCGCGGCGCGCCGATCAGGGCGCGCGGCGTACGTCCACGTACAGGGTCAGGCGGTCGCCGGGCTGCAGGTAGCGGCGCTGCTTGACGGTGTTGTTCCAGTCGCGGATCTGGCTGACCGAGACGTTGAAGCGGCTGGCGATGGCGTACAGGGAATCGCCCCGGCGCACCGAATACCGCACCTTGCGGATCATCTCGTCGCGGCGCTCGGCGGCGCGGCTGGCGGCGGGGCCGTCCTCGGTCCACACCGCCAGGGTCTGGCCGATGCGCAGTGGGTCGCCGGGGGACATGTCGTTCCAGCGCGCCAGCTCGCGCACGCTCACGTCGTAGCTGCGCGCCAGCGCCCACAGGGTCTCTCCGGAGGCCACCCGGTGATCGACCCGCTGGCGACCGCCGCCGGCCCGCTCGGTCTGGCCGGCGAGCCGGCCGTTGGCGGCGGCCCGTTCCGGAATCAGCAGGGTACGGCCGGCGACGATGGTGCTGCCTTGCAGATCGTTGATGTCGCGCAGCACCGCCGGGGTGGTGCGGTGTCGCCGGGCGATGGCGATCAGGGAATCGCCGGGACGGATGGTGTAACGCAGCCAGTGCATCCGTTCCTGCGGTGACAGGGCCGCCACCCGCTCCCGGAAGGTGTCGGCGGAGCCCACCGGCACCAGCAGTTCCGTGCTGCCGTGGGGGGCGGTGGCCCAGCGATTGAAGGCGGGATTGAGCAGGTACAGTTCCTCGGTGGAAATGCCCGCCAGGCTGGCGGCCTGGGCCAGGTCGATCTGGCCGCCCACGTCGACGCTGGCGAAATAAGGCTGGTCGTCGATGGGGTGCAGGGTCACGCCGTAACGTTGCGGGGTGCGGACGATCTGCGCCACGGCCAGCAGCTTGGGCACGTAGGCGGTGGTTTCGCTGGGCAGATCCAGGTTCCAGAAATCCGTGGGCAGGCCGGCTTCTTCATTGCGGCGCCGGGCCCGGGACACGGTGCCGCCGCCGGCGTTGTAGGAGGCCAGCGCCAGCAGCCAGTCGCCGTCGAAGCGCTCGGACAGCTGCTGCAGGTAGTCCAGCGCGGCCCGGGTGGAGCGCACGATGTCGCGACGGTTGTCGTACCACCAGGTCTGATCGAGCCCGAAGTACTTGCCGGTGGAGGGGATGAACTGCCAGGGGCCGGCGGCGCGGCCGTGGGAGTAGGCGAACGGGTCGAAGGCGCTTTCCACCACCGGCAGCAGCACCAGCTCGAGGGGCATCTGGCGGGCTTCCGCCTCTTCCACGATAAAGTGCAGGTAGCGTTCGGAACGGGTGGTGACGCGGGTGAAGTACTGAGGGTGGCGGGCGTACCAGTCGCGCTGGGCGCGCACGCGGGGGTTGTCCTGATCCAGGTTGAGCGCGTAGCCGCGGCGGATTCGCTCCCACAGATCCTGGTCGGTGGCCTGGTCGCCGGCGGGATCGTGGGGCGCCGGTTCGTCCATGCCGTTGGCCAGGTCCGGGTCCTCCAGGGAGGGCTCCGCCGCCGGCATTGGCGGGAGTTGTATTACGTCCGGTGTATCGTCGCGGTGTTGTCCATTCCCCGAGGGAGAGAGGGCACAGCCACTCCCCACTAGCGCGATCCCCAAGATCGCGCAACCCATAAATTTATTCATAACAATGATATACGTGCGAAATTTGCAGTTGATTCTAGGCACCGCCCCCGGCCGGGGCAAGCAAAAATGCCCCGGCCACGGTGCCCTCTGCCGGAAATCCGATGTCCGTCACAGAGACATCGGGATGCGATAATCGTGCCGTTCCAAGGGTGCGCGGGCGCGGCCGGCGCCCTTCCGGGAACGCCGTGAACCCGTCCCTGGGGGCTCCCTTTCGAACGTCCTGTTCTCAAGGGTCCCGGAAGGG
>NZ_JBKFTK010000008.1:0-96655 GCF_046507805.1 Alloalcanivorax sp. C16-1
CTTCCGGGACCCTTGAGAACAGGACGTTCGAAAGGGAGCCCCCAGGGACGGGTTCACGGCGTTCCCGGAAGGGCGCCACCCAGGCCCGCGGCCCCGCTGGAGACCGATACCTCGCCAACGACTCTGCGGCCACCGGCCACCCGCTGGTCGGCCAGCGACTTTCCCCGACATTGCCCTCAGCCTGTCCGGTAACGGATCAACCGGTGCCAGGGAGGCCCTATGCTTACCCACTTTCGTGTGTTCACACTGCTTGCGTTGGCGCTGCTCGGCGCCCCGGCCACGGCGGCCATCGTCGAACTGAAGGGCCCGGCCATCGCCGGACTGGCCGGCCGCGACCCGGCCAGCGTGGATCTGGCCGTCTACCGGGACGGCGACTTCGTCAGCCTGACCCACCAGTGGCTGCCCTGGACCCAGGGCCGGGCGCCCTGGTTCGAGGAGGACGGCGACGCCGAGCGCTCCCAGCCCGCCGACCGCATCGCCGCCGAGGACCATCTGCTGGTGGACCTGCCGGACACCACCCGGTCCGCCCCGTCGCCACTGCCCGACGAAGTACTCGGGGTGCTCACCGTGGGCACCGGCGAACACGCCCGCAGCCTCTACGCCCTGGCCCGGCGGCCGCCGCCCCGCCCCGCCCCGGAGCGCCTGCGCCGGGAGCCGCTGGCCCTGCGCACCCCGGCCTTCCAGCTGGCGTTCGAGGACGACAACCTGTTCCGCTGGGGGGATTTCTTCTACACCGGCCGCACCGGCCCGGACGGCCAGCCGCTGAACCTGCTGGACAGCCTCAAGCTGCGCCTCAGCGCCGGGGTGTTCAGCGCCGGCGCCCGGCTCACCCTGACCAACGAAAACCTGGACCCGGAAATCCGCAAGGTGGTGGACGGCCCCCTGGCCACCCGCGCCTATGTGACCACCCGGGTGCGGGTGGCCGGCCTGCCGGTGCTCAAGCTGCACAACTATTTCCTGGTCCGCGACCGGGCGGTGGCGGTGCACAGCCGCCTGACCCTGCCCGGCTTCGCCGCCACCGTGCTGCGCGAACCCGGCGCCCGGGTTACCGTGGACGGCAACAACCTGACCGGCGCGCGCCTGCGCACCAGCTGGACCGGCGACCGGGAGGCCCGTGTGGACGGCCGTCTGGACGACACCGAACAGGCCATGGTCGACACCCCGGTGCCCACCGACAACTGGCTGTGGTTCGGCACCGGCGACGGTTTCGATCTGCTGGCGCGGCTGTATTTCGCCGAGGGCTTCGACACCGGCGCCCGCTTTATCTATCAGGACGACCCGGCCCTGGACGACGAACCGGAACGCTTCCCCGGGCAGCGGCCCAATGTGGGCTTCGCCCTGGACCGCATTCCGTTCGGCCAGGAGTTCTATTTCGTCGCCGAGCTGTACTTCTCCGACGGTGACGGCGCCGCCGACCCGGCGGCCTACGCGGCCCGCCGCCTGGCCCGCCCGGCGGCCCACTGGCAGCCGCGCTGACCGTGGGCCGCTCCCGGCGGGCCGCGCTCAGCGGGCGCTTTGCAGCTCGCGCCGCAGGTCGCCGGTGCGTTTGATCAGGTATTGGTGGATCGCCTCGATCTGCTCCAGGCTCAGGTCACCAGCGAAGGACGGCATGCCCTTGTCCGCGTACAGGCCGGCGACGATGGCGGGAAACGCCTGGTGACCCTGCTCATCCAGATAGCGCAGATCCGGAATCACCCCGCCGCCCAGAGCACTGAAGCCGTGGCAGATGCCGCAGTTGTCGTTGTACAGGTCGCGCCCCTGGTCCAGGGTGCCCGCATCGGCGGTCAGCGCCGGTAGCGTGTCCGGCAGGGACCGGGCCACGCGACGGGGCGCGGGCAGCGTCCCGGTGCCGTCCAGTTTGTAGGTGAGAATGCGCGCTTCCGGCGCCACCTTGGCGTTGGAGGCCAGCCCGCCGAACGCCAGCGGGAAGGCACCGCCCCAGCCGGCCATGAAGGTCACGTACTGCTCGCCGTCCACTTCGTAGGTCACCGGGCCGGCCACCACGCCGGTGTTGGCCGGCGCCTCCCACAGCGGTTCACCGTCGTCCGCCGCATAGGCCGCCACCTTGCCGTTCACGTTGCCCTGGAACACCAGGCCGCCGGCGGTGGCCAGGGCACCGCCGTTCCAGATGCTGGGGAACGGCTGACGCCACACTTCCTTTTGCGCCACCGGGTCCCAGGCCACCAGCCGGCCCTTGTAGGCGGCCACGGTCTTCGCCAGGGCGGCCGGGTCCTCCGGCAGTTCCACCGGCTGGCTGCCCACCTGGAAGCGACCCCGGCCCTTGAAGGTGGCCTCGTTATCGGGCACCAGCAGAGCCGGCGCTTCTTGCACCGGAATATAGGCCAGGCTGGTGTCCGGGCTGAACGCCATGGGCATCCAGTTGTGCGCGCCCAGGGGCCCGGGCACCAGTACCCGCGGCCCCTGGCTCCAGTCCGCCACCTCCTGATTGATGCGCGGCCGGCCGCTGTCCGGGTCGACGCCGTCCGCCCAGTTCACCGGGGCATAGGGTTCGGCGGAAAGCAATTCGCCGGTACGCCGGTCGAGCACGTAGAAGAAACCGTTCTTGGGCGCCTGCATCAGCACCTGGCGGGTTTCACCGTCGATCTCCAGGTCGGCCAGGGTGATGGTCTGGGTGGCGGTGAAGTCCCATTGATCACCGGGGGTGGTCTGGTAGTGCCAGACGTACTCCCCGGTGTCCGGACGCAGCGCCACGATGGAGCTCAGATACAGGTTGTCGCCCTTGCCCGCCGACCGGGCCTGGCGGTTCCACAGGCTGCCGTTGCCGGTGCCGATATAGAGCAGGTCCAGCTCCGGGTCGTAGGCCATGGAATCCCACACCGTGCCGCCGCCGCCCAGCTTCCAATACTGGTCGCCGAACCAGGTGTCGCGGGCCCGGGCCATGGCCTCGTTCTCCGGCGGCAGGGCCGGATTGCCGGGCACGGTGAAAAAGCGCCAGGCCTGCTCACCGTCGTCCGCGTCGTAGGCGGTGATGTAGCCGCGCACGCCGAACTCGGCGCCGCCATTGCCGATCAGCACCTTGCCCTTCACCACCCGGGGGGCGCCGGTGATGGTGTAGCTGCGGTTGGCGTCGATCAGCGTGTCCACGCTCCATACCGGCTTGCCGCTGGCCGCGTCCAGGGCGATCAGCCGGCCGTCGTAGGCACCGACGAACACCTTGCCTTTCCACACCGCCACGCCCCGATTCACCGGGCCGCAACAGCCGTCCCGGGCGCGGGTTTTGGCCACCCCGGGGTCGTACTTCCAGAGCAGTTCGCCGTTGCGCGCGTCCAGGGCGTAGACAATGCTGAAGGGGCCGGTGGTGTACATCACGCCATCCACCACGATGGGGGTGGCCTCCACCGCCCGGTCGATGTCCAGTTTGTAGGTCCAGGCCAGACCGAGCCGGTCCACGTTGCCCTGGTTGATCCGGTCGAGGCGGCTGAAACGCTGCTCCGCGTAGGTGCCGCCATGGGTCATCCAGTTACCGGGCTCGCCGGCGGCGGCATTGAGCCGGCTGGCGTCCAGGGCCGCGCCGGCGGGCGCCGTGGACGGGGCCTGTTCGGAGAAGGTGCAGGCGTGCAGCAGGCAGGCAACGGCCAGCGCCCGGGCGCCGGCGTGAAGGGTCGTGGTCATGTCGGTCCTCGCTATTGTTGTTGTGCTATCCGGCCCGTTGAGGGAGGGCTCAGGGCATTCTCGGCGATGCCGCCCGTTCCCGGCCCGGCAGCCAGTGCAAAGTTGTTGACCGTCAGTGCCAGCCGGTCCCGGCGGTCCATCCCTGGCAAGAAATAACAAGCGGTTGGCACTCAGAACCATGCAACCCGGGGCGGCGAGGCACACACTCGGCCCATAACCACACTTACAACCGGAGCAGCTATGCGACTTTCACGACCCCTGTGCACGGGCTTGCTGTTGGCGGCGGCGGCCGTGAGCGCCACCGCCCAAGCGCAACTGCCGGTGGAAAAGCTCGGGCAGAACACCACCCTGCCGTTCCCGCCGGACCCGCACCGCAGCTACATCGTCGACTTTGAATTCAACAACATGGTGGCCACCCGGGTGGTGGTGGTGGACCCGGACCAGCGCAAGGTGCTGGGCATGCTCAGCACCGGCGGCGCGGCGCCGGCGGTGCTCTCCCACGATCAGAAGACCGTGTACACCGCGGACATCTTCTTCGAACGCTACGTGCGCGGCGAACGCACCGATGTGATCACCGCCTGGGACACCTCCAGCCTGTCGCCGAGGTGGGAGGTGAAGATCCCCTCCAAGCGCGCCTCCACGCTGACCGAGCGCTACGGCCTCAGCACCAGCGCCGATGACCGCTTCGTGTACATCTACAACTTCACGCCGGCCACCTCGGTGACCGTGGTGGACACGAACAAACAGAAGGTGGTCAACGAGCTGGCCATTCCCGGCTGCATCCTCAACTACCCGGTGGGCAAGCGCCGCTTCGCGTCGCTGTGCGGCGACGGCAAGCTGCAGATGATCACCCTGGACGACAACGGCCAGGAAGTGGACCGCAACGCCACGCCCTTCTTCGACCCGGAAAAGGAAAAGCTGGTGGAGCGGGCCGCCGGTGACGGCGACACCTACTACTTCGTGACCACCGAAGGCCAGGTACGCGGCGTCGACCTGTCCGGCAAGAAGCCGAAAAAGCTGCCCGCGTGGTGGCTCACCACCGAGCAGGAACGCCAGGACGGCTGGGCGCCGGGCGGCTGGCAGCTGATGGCGGTGTCGCCGGCGCTGAACCGGCTGTACGTGCTGATGCATCCGGACCACGCCCCGCACAAATGGGAAGACCCGAGCCAGACCATCTGGGTGTTCGACCTCAAGACCCACAAGAAGGTGGGCACCATGGAGACCCCGAGCCTGGTGTGGAGCCTCAACGCCACCTCCGACGACAAGCCCCTGCTGCTGGGCACCAACGTGGAAGGTGGCCTGGACATCTTTGACCTGACCAAGGGCGAGTACGTGGACACCATGGACGGCGTCAGCAAGACCCCGACCCTGGTTATCAACCACTAGGAGGCGTTATGAGCCTGGACCCGATTCTGACCGCCGCCGGCGCCGTCTCCCTGGCGGTGATCCTGGCCAGCGCCGCCAGCCACAAGCTGCGCGCGCCGGCCTGGTTCCGCCGCCAGGTGGCGGAGTACCGGCTGCTGCCCAGCGCCCTGCACGGCCCGGCGGCGCGCGCCCTGCCGCTGCTGGAAGGCGCCCTGGCGCTGGCGCTGCTGTGGCCCGCCACGCGCGGCCCGGCGGCCCTGGCGGCGCTGGCCCTGGTGGGCCTGTACGCCGCCGCCATCGGCATCAACCTGAGCCGGGGCCGCCGTGATCTGGACTGCGGCTGCGCCGGCCCCGGCGCCCCCCAGCCGCTGCATCCACGGCTGCTGCTGCGCAACCTGCTGCTGGCCGGCCTGGCCCTGGCCGCCGCCGCCCCCGCCGCGCCACGCGCGCTGGGCGTGTTCGACGGCTTCGTGGTACTGGCCGCCACGGCGGTGACCGTTTTGCTGTACGCGGCGATCGAGGTGTGGCTGGCCAACCAGCCGCGTCTGCTCGGTCTGTCCGGACGATGAACAAATAGAACTGAGGTGAATCCCATGCAAGCCTTGATCGTTTCCAATGTACTTCTCTGGTGCCTGCTGATCGCCATGGCCCTGGTGGTGGTGGGCCTGATCCGCCAGATCGGCGTGCTGCACGCGCGCATCGCCCCGGCCGGGGCACTGATGGTGGACAAGGGCGTGGCGGTGAATCAGCCGGCGCCGAAACTGACCGCCGAGGACCGCCAGGGCCGCCCGGTGAACGTGGGCTACTCCGGCGAGCGGGCGCAGATGCTGTTCTTCCTGTCGCCCACCTGCCCGATCTGTAAATCCCTGCTGCCGGCGGTGCGCGCCATCGAGCGTTCCCGGGACGACCTGGAGGTGATCTACGTCAGCGACGGCGACATGGCCGAGCAGGACAAGATCATCGCCGACTTCAAACTGGACCGTTCCCACTATGTGCTGGACCCGCAGGTGGGCATGACCTACCAGATCGGCAAGCTGCCCTACGCGGTGCTGATCGACCGTGAGGGCACCCTCAAGGCCAAGGGCCTGGTGAACTCCCGGGAACATCTGGACAGCCTGTTCGAAACCGAATTCCTGGGCGCCGCCACCCTGCAGGACTATCTCCGTGGCCAGGCCCCGCACATTCACACGCCCACCGAAAAAGGGAGCGCCTGACCATGAAATTCCTCGATCAATTCTTCGAGCGCTCCACGCGCCACGTGGCCAGCACCACCTCCCGGCGGCGCTTTCTGGGCCGGCTCGGTTCCTTCCTGGTGGCCGGCGCCGCCATGCCGGTACTGTTGCCGGTGGACCGCACCGCCAAGGCATTGGCCGCCGAATCGCCGCAAGCCGGCGACCCCGGTGACCCGACCAGCTGCGACTACTGGCGCTACTGCTCGGTGGACGGCTTTCTTTGCAGCTGCTGCGGCGGCACCGTGAACAGCTGCCCGCCGGGCACCCAGGGCTCCGAGGTCACCTGGGTGGGCACCTGCCGTAATCCGGCGGACGGCATCGACTACATCATTTCCTACAACGATTGCTGCGGTAAGCACAGCTGCGCCCAGTGCGCCTGTACCCGCAACGACAGCGAGGAACCCATGTACCGGCCGTTCAACAACAACGACATCAACTGGTGTCTGGGCGCCGACGCCAACGTCTACAACTGCACCGTCGCCGTGATCCGCGGCGTGGCCAAGGCCGGTTGAGAAGCATGCGACGCGGCCTGCTGTTCACCGTTCTGCTGGCGGCCACCGTCACGGCCCCGGGCGTCCACGCCCGGGCCATGCCGGACCCGTCGCAAACACCGGCCCCGGGCAACGAGCAACCGCAGATTCCGTTGTCCCGGGCCGGTTACAGCCCGGCGGTGAACTACCAGCTGCAATGCGCCGGCTGCCACCTGCCCGAGGGCCAGGGGGCGCCGCGCAACGACGTGCCTCGTATGACCGGCTTCGTCGGCAATTTCCTGCGCGTGGAGGATGGCCGGGAATTTCTGGTGCGGGTGCCCGGCGTGGCCCAGGCGGCGCTCAACAACGATCAGCTCGCCGAGCTGCTCAACTGGATCCTGGCCCGTGACGGCATGGCCGGCGCCAGCACGCCGGAGGACGCGGCGCCCTACACCGGCGACGAAGTGGCGCGCATCCGCGCCACCCGGCTGCACAACCTGCCCGACACCCGCGCCCGGCTGATCCAGCGCATGCGCGACCAGGGCATCGCCATCCACGACGGCATGCCCCACGACAACCACAACAACGGAGACAGCCGATGAGCTGATCCCGCCGCCCGCGCCGCCGGCGCGGGCTTCACCCGAATGGAGACACAACCATGATCACTGCTTACTCAAAAGCCGTGAAACGGGCCCTGCTTGCCTGTTCACTGACCGCCCTGGGGGCCCACAGCCAGGCGCTGGAACTGGTGGCCAACGACCAGACCCGCCTGGACCTGACCATCGAAGGCGTCGGCGGCGTCTTCCACAGCCAGGAAAACTACGCCACCGCCGGCAGCAAAAGCGAGGGCTCCTCGAGCTGGCAGGAAGGCTACTTGAAGTACGGTTTCGCCCTGGAGCAGCAGCTCGGCGCCGGCCAGCTGTTCGGCGCCGTCAACGCGCTCAGCAGCGGCACCTGGGACGACGGCGACGCCGCCGGCTTCAGCGACGGCAGCGAGCGCGAAACCGACATCGAGGACGCTTATCTGGGCTGGCGCTCCGGCGACCTGTTCCCGGCCCTGGGCGAAAACGGCCTGGCGTTCTCCGCCGGCCGTCAGGCCATCAAGATCGGCGACGGCTTCCTGATCTCCGGCGACGCCCTCAACTTCGGCAACGGCATCGCCGGCGGCGACCTGAACCGGGGCGGCGCCTACTATCTGGCCGCCCGCCAGGCGTTCGACAAAACCGCCGTGCTGAGCCTGGGCGGCGACAGCGGCTGGCGCGGCGACGCCATGTGGATCGAGTCGGACAACCCGGCCCAGGCGGAAGCCGCCATGAAGGTGGGCAACCTGGAACACGTGGGCGACACCGGCACCTTCGGCCTCACCTACATCAAGGTGGACGACGTGGAACGGGACCTGGCCTTCCTTTATCCGCAACGGGACGGCGAGGAAACCTGGAGCCTGCGCTACCAGGGCGACGCCGGCGTGGACAACCTGTTCCTGTCCGGCGAATACGCCTGGCAGGACCAGGACCAGGGCGACGAGGACGCCTGGTACCTGGAAGCCGGCTGGACCTTCGCCGACGCCCCCTGGCAGCCCAGCGTCAATTATCGCTACAGCCGCTTCTCGGAGGGCTTTGATCCGCTGTTCTACGGCAACGGCCGCAGCCTGGGCACCTGGTTCCAGGGCGAAGTGGCGGCCAACTATTCCGGGCCGTTCAACACCAACACCAAGGTGCACAACATCGCCCTGCGCGCCACGCCCCGGGAGAACCTGTCCATCGGCCTGCTCGCCTACGACTTCGCCACCCTGGACCAGGACGCCGGCGGCAACCTGGATGCCCGCGAGTTCGACCTGTACGCGGAATGGGGCGTTACCGCCAACCTGGCGATCATCCCGCTGGTCGGCCTGTACCAGCCGGACGCCTCCGCCGCCGAAGGCGGCACCCAGCTCGGCGGCGACGACGACAATCTCTACACGCAGCTGATCGTTGCCTTCGGTTTTTAACGCTGCTCGCACCTTGTAGCGTTGTGCCACCCCGGCTCCGGCCGGGGTTTTTTATGGGGGCCAGCCCCGCCCCCGCCTATCGGCATAAAAAAACCCGGCCTGAGCCGGGCTTTTTAGCGGAGGAACGTCGGATCAACCGGTAACGACCGTGATCACCTTCTCCTCGGTGTAGGCGAGGACGCCGCTGAGGCCGCCCTCACGGCCGATGCCGCTGGACTTCATGCCGCCCCAGGGCAGGTGGGCGTCGATGGGCGCCCAGCCGTTGATGCCGATGGCGCCGGCGCGCACCGCCCGGGCCACCCGGTGGGCGCGGCCCACGTCGCCGGTCCACAGGGTGGCGGCCAGGCCGTAGCGGGTATCGTTGGCGATGCGGATGGCGTCCGCCTCGTCGTCGAAGCCGATCACCGTGGCCACCGGGCCGAAGATCTCGTCCCGGGCGATGCTCAGGTGGTTGCCGCCGACGAACACCGTGGGCCGCACGTAGCAGCCTTTGTCGGTGGGCATCTCACCGCCGCTGAGCAGTTTGGCGCCTTCCTGGACGCCGCGACGGATGTAGTCCTCCACCTTGGCCTTCTGATCGGCGCTGGCCAGCGCGCCCATCTGCACCTCGCCGGCGGAGGGGTCGCCCACCTGGATGCCCTCGGCCACCGCCGCCAGACGCTCGGCGAAATCCGCCAGGCGGCTGTTGTGCACCAGAATGCGGCTGCCGGCGGCGCACACCTGGCCGCTGTTGAAGAAGATGCCCATGGCGCAGCCCTGCACGGCGGCGTCCAGGTCGGCGTCCTCGAACACGATCTGCGGGCTCTTGCCGCCCAGCTCCAGGGCCACGCGCTTGAAGCGCGCGCCGGCGGTGGTCTGGATGCGCGCGCCCACTTCCGGGCTGCCGGTGAAGGAAATCTTGTCCACGTCCGGGTGCACGCACAGCGCCTCGCCCACCACCGCGCCTTCGCCGGTGACCACGTTCACCACGCCGTCCGGGAAGCCGGCCTCCTGGCACAGTTTGACCAGATGCAGGGCGGACAGGGGCGTTTCCTCGGAGGGCTTGATCACCACCGTGCAACCCGCCGCCAGCAGTGGGCCGAGCTTCCAGCTGGTGATCATCAGCGGTGTGTTCCAGGGAGTGATGGCGCCCACCACACCCACCGGCTCGCGCACCGTGTAGGACAGGGTCGGGGTACCCATGTAACCCGGCGTGGGGATGGTGCGGCCCTCGATCTTGTCGGCCCAACCGGCGCAGGTGCGCAGGGTGGCGATGGTGTTGGGCAGATCCAGCAGGCGCGGCTCCATGCCCGGGCGACCGATGCAGGAGGCGTCCAGGTCGGCCAGGATATCGGCGTCGCGCTCCACCAGGTCGGCCAGCCGGTTGATCAGCTGGCCGCGCTGGTCCCCGGAGAGGGCGCTCCAGTCGCCCCCGTCCAGTTGGGCGCGGGCGGCGGCCACCGCCGCGTCCACGTCGCCGGTGGTGCCGCGCGCCACCTCGGCCAGCAACGTTTCGTTGGCCGGGCTGACCACTTTCATGATGCCGCCGTCGGAAGCCGGAACGTCGCGTCCGGCAATAAAGTGTCCTCGCTGAGCTGTCACGGAATGCCTCCAGGATGTCGGTTTTTCTGATCCTGGCATTGTCCGCCGCCGCCCACCGCGCCCGCATGGCAGCGGGTGCAAAGTTGTTGACGCTGCGTGCCGGGTCGCCCGGCGCCTTTGTTGTCCGATGCCATCAATCTGTTATATTCGGGATCAGTCGAATAATAACGGGCCGGCCCGGGCCGCTTCGTGACAGGCACGTATCGTGCAAGCCACTCGAATGACCGACCCTGTGGTGACCATTCCGGTGCACCCCGAAGGGTGTGTCCATGGCCCTAAGTGGAGAGCGCCGTGCAGGCAATACGCAGTCTCAACCCGGTTCCATCGGCCAGCCATCAGGTGATCGAAGGCTTCCGACCCTGGCAGAACTTCGTCAACTGCAATTTCCCCTGGCTGGAAATGAGCGCCAGCAAGCAGCAGGACTTTCGCGCCGACGTGCAGCTGTGCAACTTCGACCACCGGGCGGTGGCGGTGATCCGCTCCGACTCCTGTCGGGTGCGCCGCACCGGCCTGGGCGCGCGCCGCGCCGAGGAAGGTCTGCTCAAGGTGATGTGGCAGCAGAACGGCCGCACCGCCGTGGAACAGGATGGCCGGGAAACCCTGCTCAATACCGGCGACGTCACCATCTGCGACACCGCCCGCCCCTATCAGCTGGCCATGCAGGACCACGCCCAACTGGCCGTGCTGATGCTGCCCTACGAGGCGATTCCCGGCTGGGAGCGACTCAGCCAGCGGGTCTGCGCGCACACGCTCAACGACCGCACCACCGCCCGCGCCGCCCTGGCCGCGGTGATGGCCCTGATGGACCAGCCGGACGGCCACGGCAGCGCCAGCCCGGTGTTCCAGGCGGTGCAGATGATGTTGTCCGCGCTGCTGCACGGCGCTTCCGCCCCGGAGCGCGCCGGCGGTGCCATCAGCCTGGATGTGGCGCACCGCCATGTGCTGGCGCACATCGACGATCCGGAGCTCAGCCCGGATGAACTGGCCGGCGCCCTGCACGTGTCCCGACGCGCCCTGTACCGGCTGTTCGAGGAGCACCAGCTCACCCCGGGCCGCTTTATCCGCCGGGTGCGGCTGGACGCCATCCGCGAGGCCCTGGCGGCGCCGGACAACGCCCAGCGCAGCATTCTGGACATCGCCCTGGACTACGGCTTCACCGACAGCGCCACCTTCAGCCGCGCCTTCAAGGCGGCCTTCGGCGTCAGCCCCAGCGAGTGGCGGCAGCGCTAGCCGTCGCTTTCCCGGGTCAGCGCCGCCAGCGCCTCTCGCAGGGGTTCCGGAATCGGCACCGGCCGGCCACTGGCGCGGTCCACGAACACATGCACCACGAACCCCAGCGCCTTGGCGGCGCCCTCCTCGCCGAATAACGCCAGCCCGTAGCGCACCGAGCTGTTGCCCAGCTTGTCCACCCGCATCCCCACGGCGAGCGCGTCCGGATAGGCGGCGGCCTCGAAATAATCGCAGCCGGAGCTGACCACGTAGGCGATCACCTCACCGTCGTGGATATCCAGGCCGCCGTGATCGATCAGATAACGGTTGATGGTGGAGTCGAAATAGCTGTAATACACCACATTGTTGATGTGGCCGTAGACGTCGTTGTCCGCCCAGCGGCTGTCCACCGGGCACAGATATCCGAATTCGTCGCGCAACGGGCGCGCTCGGGCTTCGCTCATGACGGATCCTTATGCGGGTCATCGGGCGGGCCCGCGATGATAACCCGAGAGCGCGGCGCGGTTCACGGACCGCCGGTACCGGTATCGGCACTCTGAAGACTCCATTGCGCAAGGACAGGCATTGCCCATGACACGACGTCGCCGTATCGCCCTCACCGTTCTGCTTACCCTGGTTACGCTGCTGCTGGTGCTGCACCTGGCGCTGCCCTGGCTGGTGCGCGATTACCTCAATAAGCAGATGGCCGAAATGGGCGATTACCGGGGCCATATCGAGGACGTGGACCTGGCCTGGTGGCGCGGCGCCTACCGGCTGGAGGGCTTTACCATCGCGCGGGTGGACGGCGCCGTGCCGCAACCGCTGCTGGACGCCCCGGCCATCGATCTGGCGGTGAGCTGGCGGGCCCTGTGGGAAGACCACGCCCTGGTGGCGCGGGTGCTGTTCGAGCGGCCCACCGTGACCTTCGTGGACGGCGGTGACAACGGTGCCGATCAGACCGGCGCCGGCACCGACTGGCGCGCGCGGCTGCAGCAACTGGTGCCGATCACCCTCAACGAAGTCCGGGTGCAAAACGGCCGCCTGGTGTTCCGCAACGACCATTCGGCCCCCCCGGTGAACCTCGAGGCCACCGACCTGAACGCCCGGGTCACCAATCTGACCAACACCCGCGACAGCCAGGGCACCCGGGTGGCCACCCTGGAAGGACGGGCCAGGGTACTGGGTGAGGCGCCCCTGGAAACCTCCGCCGCCTTCGACCCGTTCAGTGACCTGCGCGACTTCGACTTTCAATTGCGCGTCACCGATGTGGACCTGACCCGCCTGAACGACTTCAGCCGCGCCTACGCCAATCTGGATGTGCAGTCCGGCCACGGCGACCTGGTGATGGAACTGAGCGCCCGGGACGGGCAGCTGGACGGCTATGTGAAGCCGCTGCTCAAGAACCTGGACGTGTTCGACTGGCAACAGGACGTGGCCGGCCCCGACGGCTCGGTGCTGGGCGGCCTGTGGGAAGCCCTGGCCGGCGCCGTGCAGACCCTGTTCAAGAACCAGCGCCAGGACCAGTTCGCCACCCGGGTGCCGATCCGCGGCCAGGTGGAGCAAAGCGAAACCGGTACCTGGGCGGCGCTTTTCGGTATCCTGCGCAATGCCTTCGTGGAAGCCTTCTCGGCGCGCTTCGAGAACGGCGACAACGACGATTGACAGCCCACAGGAGATGCCCATGGGATCCCGCGCCCTGCTCGCCGGTGTTCTGCCCGCCGCCCTCGCCCTGGGCGGCTGCGTGACCGCCCCGGCCGGCGATTATCAGCCCAGCCCCAACCCGGCGCCCCGGGACCTGCGTGTCTATCAACTGCGCATCGATCCGCCGCTGCCACCGGAGCAGGTGCGGGTGGAGGTGGTCTACCGGGCCGGCAAACCGGAATGCCCGGTGACCCAGGCCGGCACCCGGGTGACGCCGGAGCGCCAGGGCCAGAGCCTGGTGTTCCAGGTGGCCCTGGACCTGTTCAACGACCCCCGCTGCGGCTGGCAGGCCAACCAGCTGTTCATCGCCCTGCGCGGCGGCGACAACTATCTGACCCGCTTCAGCGTGCCGCCCAGCGTGGACCAGCAGGTGCGCTGGTGCCGCCTCAACCCCCAACACGGCACCTGCCTGGCCCGGGAAAGCGATATTCTGCGCTACCGGGTGCCCGGGGAGGTGTATCGGGTCGTCATCACCCGGGGGCAGTAGAGCCAGGCCGATGAATCGCGACTTCAGTCGCGATCAACCGTTACCGACCATCCTTTCCGCGATCCGCGTGGCCAGCGCATACACCGTCACCTGCGGGTTGACGATGATCGAGGTCGGCAGCAAGCCGGCGTCGGCGATGTAGAGCCCCTCCACGTCGTGGCATTGGCCGTCGCCGTTGACCACGCTGGTGGCCGGGTCGGCGCCCATGCGGGTGCTGCCCTGGGGGTGGTAGCTGACCATGCGCAGGTGCTGTGGGGCGTTTTCCAGGCCGTCCACGGCGCGGTCGATGTCCGCTTCCGAGCGGATCACCCGGCGGTCGCTGGAGGGCACATAGACTTCCTCGGCGCCGGACGCCAGATGCAGCCGGGCGGCGGCCTTGAGGGCCCGTTTCATGGACGGGAAGTCGGCGTTGTCGAGCTGGTAGTCGATCACCTTGCGGCCGTCTTCCCAGCGGATGGTGCCCACGTTGTGGTCGTGGATCAGGGTCACCAGCCCGGCCAGGTACTTGCTGTCGCGCATGAACGTCATGAACGGTTCGCCGCTGCCCGGCTCGGCGGTCATGCTCAGTTCCACCGGGCCGGCGCCGCCGTCCTCCAGCACGAAGCCGCCCTTGTCCGGGTGCAGGAATTCGTCCACGTAGACCCCCAGCATGGCGCCCCGCCAGGGATGCACCGGTTCCGGGTAGCGGGCGGACACGTACAGGGACGGGTGGCAGGCGAAGTTGCGGCCCACCTGCCCGGAGCTGTTGGCCAGGCCGCTTTTCAGCAGCAGCAGCGGCGTCTGCACCGCGCCGGCGGCCAGGATCACGCGCTCCGCGTTGACCGTCAGATCCGCCACCTTGACGCCGTCGTGGCCGGTCACCTCGGCACGCACGCCGCGGGCCCGGCCGTTCTCCGCCAGCACCTCGGTGACCCGGGTGTCGGCGAAGATGCGCGCCCCGTGGGCGCTGGCCCAGGGCAGATAGCTGACCAGCATGGACTGCTTGCGCTCGGTCTTGCAGCCGGACAGGCAGTGGCCGGTGAGCGCGCAGTCGCGGATATTGCGTTTGAACGGCTTCACCGACCAGCCCAGCTTGTGCGCGCCGGCGCGGATCAGCCGACCATGGCGGGCGATTTCGTGTTCGCCGTTTTCATGGATCGCCAGGTTGCGCTCCACCCGTTCGAAGTACGGTGTCATTTCCTCGGTGGTGAGATCCGACAGCCCGAAGTCCCGCCGCCAGTCTTCAAGAATAAAATCCGGCGTGCGGAAGCACACACAGCCGTTGACCACCGTGGAGCCGCCCACGCAGGCGCCCTGCAGCACCAGCAGATCACCGCTTTTGTTGGTCTGGCCACCGTGGTCCTGGTAGAGGGTTTCCAGGCTGTGGGTGAAGCGTTCGGTAAAGTCCTTGGAAGGGATGTACGGGCCCGCTTCCAGGATCACCACCTTCTTGCCGCGCCGGGCCAGCTCGTAGCCGGTCACCGCGCCGCCGGCGCCGGAGCCGACGATCACCACGTCCGCGTCCAGGGTCAGCCGGGATTCGCGCACGTCCTCGGCCCGGGTCACCGCCAGACCGGAGGCCTGAACCGGCTGGCCGTTCTGCGTTGCCGTCATGCGTTTTCCTCCGTGCGCTCTTTGCCGGGCGCGTCATCAGGAAGGGGCGCGTTACCCAGATAGGCCAGCCCCCACTGCTCGGACACCGGCCCGTCGAACTCGATGGGCGGCCAGGTGGCCGGGTCGCTCCAATAGGCGCTGTACACCAGCTGCTTGATCACCGTGGCCAGGGTGCGCTGGATCGCGTTGCCCCGGCTCCAGGCATCGAAATAGTCCCGGGCGGTGGCCGGGTCCAGGTCCACGAAGCGGCGACCGTGGAACACCACCGCCGCGTTGTCGAACAGCCCCAGCCCGGTGGCCAGCTGGTCGCGCAACGGCGGCGCCATGTAGCCCAGCATGTTTTGCACATTGGCCACCACCGGCACCTGCCCGGTGTCCGGCAGATTCGTGCCCTCGGTGGGCAGCAGCGCCACCCGCGCCCGGTCGAACAGATGGTATTCCTGACGGCTCAGCCCCCCGGCCCAGGCGGGTTTGGCCTGCTCGTCCAGCGGCGAGCGGCGCAGCAAAGCGAAACCACCGGCGGCCACCGCCGCCACCCCGGCGGTGCCGGCCAGGGCCCAGGTGAGAAAGCGACGCCGGCTCAGGCCACGCTGCCAGACGGCGGTGACACGGCGGGCGCTGTGTTGTGGTGTCATGGGTCTCTCGGCGCTCGGAAACAGGCCTTCGAAGCTACTCAACCGCCCCGGGGAATACAATATGTTTACCCGCACAGGACGGATTGACCGTGGGGGACATGGCCACAAGCCTTCACCTTGCAGGCGGAAGCCATCTCGGATACTGTCCTTATGTACAGTATCCGAGTGTCTTTCCTGATGTCCTCCGCCTCTCTGCAACAACTGCTCGCCCGCCGGGACACCTGGTGGGGGCGCGACTCCGACGGCGCCGCCCACGGCGGCCGGCCCACCGGCTTTGCCGCCCTGGACCGGCTGCTGAGCCTGGGCGGCTGGCCCCGCCACGGCCTGGTGGAGCTGCTGTGCCCGCTGCCCTGCCCGCCCCTGCTGCATCTGGTGCTGCCGCTGCTGGCCGCCGACGAGCCCGGCGCGCGGCTGATCGCCAACCCCCCGGAGCGGCCCAGCGCCGACACCCTGGCCCGGGCCGGGGTGCCGCTGGCGCAACTTCTGGTGCTGCGCGGCGAGCGGGACGGGCTGCTGCGCGCCTGCTACGAAGCGGCCGCCAGCGACGCGCTCAGCCTGCTGCTGCTGTGGGCCCCGGGCGGCGCCCTGCCCACCGGCACCCTGCGGCGGCTGCACCTGGGCGCCCAGCAGGGACGCTGCCTGCTGGTGCTGGCCCGGCCACGGCGGGCGGCGCGCCAGCCCAGCCCGGCGCCGCTGCGGCTGGCCCTGGACTGCCCGGCCCCCGGCGAGCTGACGGTGACCGTGCACAAACAGCCCGGCGGGCGGCCGGGGGACCAGTGCCATCTGTCGGTGCTGCCCGAGCACCTGCGCCGGGCGCCGCCGGCCACCGTCAGCCTGCCGGCCCTGACCCGGCGCCCGCGTCCCACCCTGGCGCCCCCCTCGCTACGCTTGCCGGCGCCGCCACCGCCCGAATTGCGTCCATGAAAGCCGTACCCATGAGAGAGACCTCATGACCCCGCTGTGGCTGGCCCTGCATTTCCCCCTGCTGGCCCTGGAGGCCGGAGACGGCCCGGTGGAGCGGCCCCGGGTGCTGGTGCACCAGCACCGGATACAGCTGGCCAACGGGGCGGCCCGCGCCGCCGGCGTGGAGGACGGCCTGCGGCTGGCCACCGCCCGTGCCCTGTGCGAGGACCTGGAGGTGCTGGAGGCGGACGACGGCGCCCGGGAAGCGGCCCTGTGGCGTCAGGGCCAGCAGCTTCTCGCGCTCACCCCCCAGGTGTGCGCGGCGCCGCCGGCCAGCCTGCTGCTGGAGGTGGGCAGCTGCCTGAAACTCCACGGCGGGTTTCAGGGGCTGATGGCGCGGGTGGACCGCTACCGCCTGCACTGCCCGCTGACCACCCGCCTGGGCCTGGGGCCGACGCCGCTGGCCGCCTGGCACCTCAACGACCCGCCGCCCCTGGAAACGGTGCCGGAGGCGGCCCGGTTCCAGGCCTGGCTGGCGCAGTTGGATCTGGACGGCCTGGACCTGGAGCCGCGCCTGCGTGAGCGGTTGCGGGCGCCCGGGTTCCGCACCCTGGGCGATCTTTATCCGCTGCCCCGGGCGGCCCTGGGCAAACGCTTCGGCGCCGGTTTCCTGGACTGGCTGCAGCGGCTGCTGGGGGAAAAACCGGACCCGCGCCGGCCGTTGCCGCCGCCCCGGCCGTTCCGCGAACGGCTGGACTTCGACGACCCGCTGGACCGCCTCGACCACCTGCACGCCCCCATGAGCGAACTGCTGGCACGGCTGAGCGCCGACCTGGAACGCCACCAGGAGAGCCTCACCGCGATTCGCTGGCATCTGCACCTGAACAACGGCCACCGGGACACCCTGGTGGTGCGGCGCGCCCAGGCCGGCCACGACGCCGCCACCTGGCTGGACCTGACCCGCCGGCGCCTGGAACACCAGGTGCTGGACGCCCCGGTGCTGGGCCTGGGCCTGGACGGCGGCCGGCCGCGCCCGCGCAACCCGGGCCTGGCGGATCTGTTCCCGGACCCGGGGGCGCGGGCGCCGCTGTCCGGGCTGCTGGAAAAGCTGGCCACCGAACCGGCCCTGCGCCTGTACCGGCCGGACCGGGCACCGGGTCACCTGCCCGAGGAAACCGAACGGGGCCGGCCACCCTTCGAGAAAGCCGCGCGCCCCGCGCCGCCGCCGGACACGCCGGCCCCGCCGGAGGACCGTCCCCTGTGGCTGCTGGACCCGCCGCGCCCCCTTGCGGTGCGCGACAGCGTGCCCCATTGGCGGGACCGGCCCCTGAGCCTGTTTCCCCAGGAGGAACATTTCAGCCAGCCCTGGCACGACCAGGCCGCCCGCCGCTACCACGTGGCCCATCACCCGGACGGATTGTGTTGTTGGGTGTTTCAGGACGAGCGGGATGAGGGGTGGTGGTTGCAGGGGTTCTTCTGATGTCGTTCGCCGAACTCCATTGCACCTCCGCCTTCACCTTTCTGACCGGGGCCAGCCATCCGGAGGAGCTGGTGGCCCGGGCCCATGCGCTGGGCTACCGGGCACTGGCGATCACCGACGACGGCTCCCTGGCCGGGGTGGCGCGCGCCTGGCAGGCCTGGAAAGACCTCGAAACCGCTTGCAAAAATGACGGTAAGACACTGAATTTCAAGATGATCGTCGGCAGTCATTTTCGCCTCGACCAGGAACGGGGCCCGCTGCGTCTGGTGCTACTGGCCCGGGACCGGCAGGCCTACGGGGAGATCGCCACCCTGATCACCCAGGGCCGGCGGCGCGCCCCCAAGGGCCACTACCAGCTGCATTGGCGGGATCTGGCGCGCATCGAGCGCCACGCCCTGTGCCTGTGGCTGCCCGCCGGCGACGAGCGCGACGAGGTCCATGCGCCGCTGCTGCGCGAGCACTTCGGCGAGCGGCTGTGGCTGGCCTGCGAGCTGCTCCAGGAAGGCAACGACGCCCTGCGCTACCGCGCGCTGCACGATCTGGCCCGGCGCCACGGGCTGGCCATGACCGCCAGCAACGACGTGCATTACCACGTGCCGGAACGGCAGCGTCTGCAGGAGGTGTTCACCGCCCTGCGGCTCAATACCACCGTGCAGCGGCTCGGCGACCGCCGCTTTCGCAATGACCAGCGCCATCTGCGCGCGCCGGCGCGGCTGGCGGAGATTTACCCGGCGGCGCTGCTGGAGGAAGCCGCCTGGATCGCCGATCAGTGCCAATTCGGCATGGACGAAATCCGCTACCAGTACCCGGAGGAGGTGGTGCCGCCGGGCCAGGACGCGGACCAGTACCTGGCCGCCCTCGCCCACCAGGGCGCCGAGGCCCGCTATCCGGAGGGCGTGCCGGAGCCGGTGCGCGCCCTGATCGACAAGGAACTGGGGCTGATCCGCGCGCTCCGCTACGCCCATTATTTTCTTACCGTGCACGACATCGTCGCCTTCGCGCGCAGCCAGGGCATTCTCTGCCAGGGTCGCGGCTCCGCCGCCAACTCCGCGGTGTGCTATTGCCTGGGGGTCACCGAGGTGGACCCGGGCCGCAGCCAGTTGCTGTTCGAACGTTTTATCTCCCAGGAGCGGGACGAGCCGCCGGACATCGACGTGGACTTCGAGCACGAGCGCCGCGAGGAGGTGATGCAGTACCTGTACCGCAAGTACGGCCGCGACCGGGCCGCCCTGGCCGCCACCGTGATCCGCTACCGGACCCGCTCGGCGGTGCGCGACGTGGGCCGGGCCCTGGGCGTGGACCAGGATGTGGTCGAGCGGCTCAGCGGCAACATGGCCTGGTGGGACCGGCCGGATTCCCTGGTGGAGCGCTTCCAGGAACTGGGCCTGGGTGGCTCCACCCTGGGCCGCCACTACCGGGAACTGGTCCAGGAGATGGTCGGTTTCCCCCGCCATCTGTCCCAGCACGTGGGCGGCTTCGTGATCACCCGCGACCCGGTGCACACCCTGGTGCCGGTGGAAAACGCCGCCATGCCCGACCGCACCCTGATCCAGTGGGACAAGGACGACCTGGAATCCCTGGGGCTGATGAAGGTGGACGTGCTGGCCCTCGGCATGCTCACGGCGATCCGCAAGACCCTGGACCTGGTGGGCCGCTATCGGGGGCGCCCGCTGACCATGCAGGACATCCCCGCCGGCGACGAGGCCACCTATGAGATGCTCTGCCAGGGCGACAGCGTGGGCGTGTTCCAGGTGGAATCCCGGGCGCAGATGAACATGCTGCCGCGCCTGCGCCCCCGACGCTTCTACGATCTGGTGGTGGAGGTGGCGATCGTGCGCCCGGGCCCGATCCAGGGCGACATGGTGCACCCCTATCTGCGCCGCCGGGACGGCCTGGAGGAAGAGGACTACCCGGACGAAAAGGTCAAAGGCGTGCTGGAGCGCACCTACGGGGTGCCGATCTTCCAGGAACAGGTGATCCAGCTGGTGATGGTGGCCGCCGGCTTTTCCGGCGGCGAGGCGGACCGGCTGCGCCGCGCCATGGCGCGCTGGGGCAAGAGCGGCGAGCTGATGCAGTTCGAGCACAAAGTGATCGAGGGCATGCGCGCCAACGGCTACAGCGGCGACTACGCGCGCCGCCTGTTCGAGCAGATGAAGGGCTTCGGCGGCTACGGCTTTCCGGAGTCCCACGCCGCCAGCTTCGCCCTGCTGGTGTACGTGTCCGCCTGGCTCAAGCGCCACCACACCAGCGCCTTCTTCTGCGGGCTGCTCAACAGCCTGCCCATGGGGTTCTACTCGCCCTCCCAGCTGCTGCAGGACGCCCGCCGCCACGGCCTGGAAACGCGACCGCCGGACGTGCGTCACAGCCACTGGGACCATACCCTGGAGGACACCCACCGGCAGAAGCTGGGGGTGCAACCGGCTCTGCGGCTGGGGCTGCGCCAGATCAAGGGCTTCAATGAAGAAGCCGCCGGGCGGCTGGTGACGGCCCGCGACCAGGCGCCGTTCCGTGGCGTGCGCGACCTGTGCGAGCGCGCCGCCCTGGGCAGCCGCGAGCGCGAGGCTCTGGTGGCCGGCAACGCCCTGCGCGGCCTCAGCGGCCACCGCCACCAGGCCCACTGGGACGTGCAGGGCCTGGAGGCCCGGCGGCCGCTGCTCGGCGGCCAGGGCGTGCGCGACGATCATGACGGCGTCTACCTGGACGCGCCCTCGGAACACACCTCACTGATCGAGGACTACCGCCACCTGGGCGTGACCCTGGGCCGCCACCCCATGGCCCTGGTGCGCCACCTGCCCCGCTTCAAGCGCTGCTACCGGGCCCGGGACCTGAAGCGCGCCCGGCCCGGCCAGCTGGTGCGGGTGGCGGGCCTGGTCACCAACCGCCAGCGCCCCGGTTCCGCCAAGGGCACCCTGTTCATGACCCTGGAGGACGAAACCGGCAACACCAATGTGGTGGTCTGGACCTCGATTCAGGAGCGCTATCGGCAGACCCTGCTGAAAAGCCCGCTGGTGATCGTCACCGGCACCGTGGAGATCAGCCCGGAGCGCATCGTGCACCTGATGGCCGGGCAGCTGGCCGATGCCCGGGACGCCCTGGACGAGCTGGTGGTGCGCTCACGGGATTTCAAATAGATGTCAGGGGATGGCGGCCACCTTCACCATCAAAAGGCCGTTCGCGACCCTGCACGGAGGGCCGCTCCGGGGTCTATAGTGAGCCCATCATTGGCAACGGAACGGACAACCGATCATGAGCAACGGAAGAGAGTTCGATCTGATCGTGTACGGCGCCAGCGGCTTCACCGGCCGGCTGGTGGCGGAATACCTGGATCAAACCTACGGCGGCGACCTGAACTGGGCGCTGGCCGGCCGCAACGCCGAAAAACTGGAGGCGGTGCGCGCGGAAATGGGCATCCGTGACAGCGTGCCGGTGGTCACCGCCGACGCGGACCGGCCGGAGACCCTCAAGGCCCTGGCCGAGCGCACCCGGCTGGTGCTGACCACCGTGGGCCCCTACCAGCTGTACGGCGAGCCGCTGGTGAAAGCCTGCGCGGAAGCGGGCACCGACTACGTGGACCTGTGCGGCGAGCCGGCCTGGATGCGGCAGATGATCGACCGCTACGGCGACACCGCCAAACAGAGCGGCGCGCGCATCGTGTTCTCCTGCGGGTTCGATTCCATTCCCTTCGATCTGGGCGTGTTGTTCCTGCAGCAACAGGCGAAGGAGAAAGGCCTGGCGCCGATGACCCGGGTCAAGGGCCGGGTGCGCAAGATGAAGGGCACCTTCTCCGGCGGCACCGCCGCCAGCCTGAAGGCCACCCTGGCGGCGGCCAAGGACCCGGCGATCCGCGATCTGCTGGTGGACCCGTTCGCGCTGACCCCGGGCTTCAGCGGGCCGGCCCAGCCGCCGGCGGCCAAACCGGAATACGACGACGCCCTGGGCACCTGGGCGGCGCCGTTCATCATGGCCGCCATCAACACCCGCAACGTGCACCGCTCCAACTTCCTGCTCGGCCACGCCTACGGCGAGGACTTCACCTATGACGAGATGATCCTCACCGGCGACGGCGACAAGGGCAAGGCCACCGCCGAGGCAGTGGCCCAGGACCGCTCCCTGGCCGGCGAGGACGCCCCCAAACCCGGCGAGGGTCCGAGCAAGGAAGAACGGGAAAACGGCTTCTACGATGTGCTGTTCCTGGGCGGCAACGACCAGGGCGAACACCTGGCGGTGAGCGTGTCCGGCGACAAGGACCCGGGCTACGGCTCCACCTCGCGGATGATCAGCGAGAGCGCCCTGTGCCTGCTGCGCGACGCCACCGACACCGGCGGCGGCATCTGGACCACCGCGCCGGCGATGGGCGACAAGCTGATCCGGCGGCTCACCGAGCACGCCGGTCTGCGGTTCGAGGTGGAATAACCCCAGCGACGGTGGATCGCGGCTAAAGCCGCTCCTACGGTGGCCCCCTATGTAGGAGCGACTTCAGTCGCGATCCACGATCAAAGCGGCCCGAGGCTGCGAATCTCCAGCCAGCGTCCCCGGCCCGCCTCGTAATGGAAGGTGCCCACCACCTGGACCCGCTCTCCCAGGTGGTTCCGGGCCGTGTCCAATGGCATCAGCGCCACCCGGTTAAGCGCCTCGTCCTCGATCCAGTAATGCTCCGGCTCGTCGAAGCCCCGCACCACCCCGATGGTGGCCACCAGGCTGCCCTGGTAGGTCTCCGGCTCGGCGGCCAGGGCCCGCAGCGGCGCCCCCTGGGGCGCGTCGCTGTAATCACAGCCGGCCAGCGACAGCGTTACCGTCAACGCCAACGCCGCCGCGCGGCGGCCCGCGTCAAAGATCATTACCGCTCTCGTCATTGCCACTGCCCGGTTGCGGCGGCACCCGCCACTCCGGCTCCTCGAACTCGCCCAGCGGCGTGATCTCGCAGGTGCGCGCGTGCTTTTCCAGAATCGCCTTGACCCGGGCGCTGCGGCTGTCGTCCTTGGCGTCCCGGTGCGCCTTGGAATCCCAATGGGCGATGGCCAGCAGGGTGTCCGGCTCGCCGATCTTGCGGTGCAGGTCGGTGCCCCGGGCGCCGGGGGTCTGCTGGATCACGCGGCTGGCCTCGATCCAGGCCTCGGCGTACTCCTCCACGGTGTAACCGTCCTTCATGCGGACTTCGAAGATGTATTTCATGGCGGTTCCCAGCATCGTGGTTATCGGGTCAGGGTGGTTATCAAGCGGGTTCAGGGGCCGGCGGTCTGCCACCAGCGGTCCGAGGTTTCCATCAGGCCGGCGTCGCGCAGCGCCCGGCGGGCTTGCTCCCGGGCGTCCGCGTGCAGGAAGGCCCCCACCTCCAGACCGTTCCGGTCGTCGCGCAGGGTCAGGCGCATCAGGTCCACGGAACGGGCCGGCAGGATCACGTGCAGATGGGCGTCCGGCCGGCTCAGCTCCCAGCGACGGCGCGGCGGGCCGCGCACGCCCTGCTCGATCAGCACCCGGCCCGGCTCGATGGTGATGCGCTGGTACAGATAGCTGAGCCGGAAGCACACCCGATGCATCAGATAACACAGCAGCCCTACCTCGAAGCCGGCGAACGGCAACGCCAGCCAGATGCCGGCCGCGCTCCAGGCGGCGGCCACCACGAACACCACCGCCGCGATCAGCGCCATGAAGCGCTTCACCTGGCGCCAATCGGCGGACAGGTGGGGCCGCAGGGTGATCACCGTGGTATCCGCCCGGGTTTCGCTCAGCACCATGATGGACTCGGCATGGGTTCGGAACGCTGATGATCGCACTCCCGGCGCCACCAAGGGAAATTCCGGGAACCCCCGCCGCCCCGGCCCGGTCGGTAACCGTTAGCCGCCGTGCCGGGCACGGCGCGATGACGGCGGTCGGCCCGGCCGGTAGGATGGGCGGCTTGTCGACACCGAACCACGTTTTTCTGGAGGCACGCGCATGATGGGGTGGTGGCATTCCCGCCGGCTTCGTTTTCTGACCGCCTGCGCGGCGGCGCTGTTGATTCTGATGGTGCTGCTGCGCGCCGCGTTCTATCTGTTTTTCTCCGAAGTGGGCGACACCGTCACCGCCTCCCCCGGCCAGGTCTGGCAGGCCCTGGGCGTGGGGCTGCGCTTCGATCTGCGGCTCACTCTGTTGATGGTGCTGCCACTGGCGGTGCTGGCCTGGCTGCCACGCTTCAACCTGGTCCGTTCCCGGGCGGTGCGCGGCCTGGCGCTGGTGTACCTGGGCCTGGCCACCCTGCTGCTGCTGCTCACCTACATTCTGGATTTCGGCCACTACGTGTACCTGGGCGACCGGCTCAACATCACCGCCCTGCGGTTTTTGCAGGACACCCGCATGTCCACGCAGATGGTCTGGGAGAGCTACCCGGTGGTGTGGATCACCCTGGGCTGGCTGGCCCTGAGCGCGCTGATGGTCTGGCTGTTCGCGCGCCTGTCGTCGCGCTTCCTGCTGCGCGATAAGCCGCCCATCCGCACCCGTTCCCTGTGGGCCGGTGGCGTGGTGGTGGTGCTGGTGCTGGCCTTCGGCCTGCTGGGCCGGGCCACCGACATCAACTGGGAGAACCCGGTGCCGCTGCGCTGGAGCGACGCCTTCGTGTCCGGCGACAAAGCGGTGGCGGCGCTGGGGCTGAACCCGGTGCTGTTCTTCTACGACACCAGCCAGCTGGAGACCGAGCCCTACGACCTGGAGGCGGTGCGCCGCTATTACCCGATGATGGCGGACTTCCTGGCGCTGCCCGCCGACCGCCGCGGCGACCTGAACTACCGCCGCCACGTCACCGTGCAACCCCACCGCCTGGACACCGACCGGCCACCCAATATCGTGGTGGTGATGCTGGAATCCCTGGGCGCCAGCCGGGTGGGTGCCTACGGCACCCCCTTCGACCCGACCCCGAACCTGGACCGCATCGCCGAGGGCGGCTGGTTCTTCGAGCACTTCTACGTGCCGGTCACCGGCACCGCGAAAAGCATCTGGGCATTTCTCACCGGCATCCCCGACGTGGCCCCGGAAGAAACCGCCAGCCGCAATCCGCTGATCGGCCACCAGCGCATGATCGTCGATCAGCTGGACGGCTACCGGAAGCTCTACATGGTCGGCGGCAACGCCGGCTGGGCCAACCTGGAGGGTCTGCTCACCCGCAGCATCGACGGCCTGGAACTGTACGAGGAAGGCGACTGGCAAAGCCCCAACGTGGACGTATGGGGCATTTCCGACCTGGCCCTGTTCAAGGAATCCCACGCCATCCTCGACGCCATTCCCGACGACCAGCCGTTCTTCGCCTTTATCCAGACCGCCGGCAACCACCGGCCCTTCACCATTCCGCCGAACAACGACGACTTCCAGGTGCGCGACGACCTCAGCGAGGAGCAACTGAACGGCAATGGCTTCAAGAACGCCGCCCAGTACAACGCGGTGCGCCTGCTCGACTACAACGTGGGCCGCTTCATGGACATGGCCCGGCAGAGCGACTACTTCGACAACACCCTGTTCGTGTTCTTCGGCGACCACAACAACCGCATCACCACCCTGCCGCACATGCCGCGCTTCCAGGAAGCTCTGCGCCTGGAAAGCCACCATGTGCCGCACATGATCTACGCCCCCAAGCTGCTGGAACCGCGCCGTATCCGCGAAGCGGTGAGCCTGATCGACGTGATGCCCACGGTGGCCGGCCTGATCGGCCTGGAGTACGACAACACCACCCTGGGCCGGGACATCCAGCAGCCGGCGCCGGAGGGCGACCGCACCGCCTTCGTGGTGCTGCGCGAAGGCCCGCGGCCACAAATCGGCGCGGTCACCGCCAACCATATGGCGCGCCTCAACCACGACGGTGAAGCCGCCAGCCTGCACAAGCTCTACAGCGACGACCCGGAACGGGATCGCTCCGACGCGGACCCGGACACCTTCCAGCACCTGTTCGATCTGGCGCGCGGCTTCTACGAAACCTCCCGCTACCTGTTCTACGACAACGCCATCCGCGACCGCCAGAGCCGGGCGACGAAGGGCGACGCGGCGCCCTGATGGAGCGCGTCGGCACCGTGGTGGTGGGCGCCGGCGTGGTGGGCCTGGCGGTGGCCCGCGCCCTGGCCCAGGCCGGCGACCCGGTGGTCGTGCTGGAGAACGAAGCCCACTTCGGCGAACACCTGTCGTCGCGCAACAGCGAGGTGATCCACGCCGGGCTCTACTACCCGCCCGGCTCGCTCAAAGCGGAAAGCTGCCTGCGCGGCAACGCCCTGCTCTACGACTACTGCGCCGCCCGCGGCATCGACCACCGCCGCTGCGGCAAACTGATCGTGGCCGGCGCGAATCAGTCCGATGCCCTGCAACGGCTACACGACAACGCCCGCGCCGCCGGCGCCGCCGGCCTGACCCCGATCAGCGGCCGCCAACTGGCCCGCGAGGAACCCTGGCTGCGCGGCACCGCCGCCCTGCACTCCGCCCACAGCGGCATCGTCGACAGCCACGGCCTGATGGCCGCCCTGGCCCGCGACGCGGAAGACCACGGCGCCCTGCTCTGCCCGCGCCATCGCGTCACCCACATCGACTGCGCCCCCGGCCGCTTCGATCTGCGGGTGGAGGCCGGCGACGAACGTTTCGCCCTGCGCACCGACCGCCTGATCAACGCCGCCGGCCTGGGCGCCGTGCCCCTGATCGAACGGATGCACGGCTTCCCCGACGCCCAACGCCCCACCCAGCGCTTCGCCAAGGGCAACTACTTCCGCCTCGCCGGCCCCAGCCCCACGGACCGGCTCATCTACCCGCTCCCCGAAGCCCACGGCCTGGGCGTGCACCTCACCGTGGACCTGGCCGGCCAGGCCCGCTTCGGCCCGGACGTGGAATGGGTGGAGCACCCGGACTACCGGGTCGACGACACCCGCCGCGCCGCCTTCGAAATCGCGGTACGCCGCTACTGGCCGGCGCTCCCCGCCGGCGCCCTGCACCCGGACTACGCCGGCGTGCGCCCCAAACTGATGCTCCACGGCCAACCCCACCCGGACTTTCTGATCCAGGACCACCGGAGTCATGGCCTGGACGGCCTGACCAACCTGCTCGGCATCGAATCCCCCGGCCTCACCGCCGCCCTGGCGTTGGCGGAGCGGGTGGCACGCCTATCGGGCTAAAGCCGCACAGGGCCCGGCCCGAAAATCATAATGATTGCGAAAGCAGTCATAAAAGAAGAAAATTCTGGTATTGTTGGCATTTACAATCAAAAATGAACGGAAGCACTGTGTTGGATCGCCTTCTTTTTGCGACCGTTAAAAGACGCATTAAACCTATTAAATTAATATAATGATCGCTTTCACATTCATTAGATTGCAATATCCGACATGCCCAATACACTGAATGGGACGGAATGGAGGCGGAGTACGGCAACCTAGACCTCTCTTCCGCACACGGCATGCATATCGAGTCTCACGCACGATTGCCGCCCAAGGAGCCTGGTTCAAGCGCTTTGCCGGACACTTCAAGCCTGCACCCGCCAAGGAGACCCCATGCCCAAACTGACCGACCTCGCAGGCGAAGCCCTTCATGAAGAGCTGGGGACTCGCTTAAAACACCGACGCGTGCAGGAAAAGCTGACCCAGTCAGACCTGGCGGACAAGGCGAAGGTGTCTCGAACCACCCTCACCAAGATTGAAAACGGGCGCAATGTCGGACTGGCGGAGTTCCTCCGAGTAGCTGACGCGCTAGGGCTGCTGGGCGACCTGGACAGCGTGATCAGCATGCCAGAGGCCACGCCCCTGGATCTTCTGCGCGGGAAAAAGCGGCAGACCGCCAGGGTCCGGGTTAGACCAACCGGTGGGAACGGCCCGGGGAAAACTGTCCGCTCAAGGGCCAATAATCCAACTCCCCCCGAAGGCACCTTCGTTTGGCCGGAGGACCGATGATGGCCGAGGTGGATGTCGCCGGCGTCAGTCTCTGGGGAATGGAGATCGGCGCGTTGGCGTGGAACCCCGAGAAGAAGGTGGGCGAGTTCCAGTATACGCCTGAGTTTCTGGACACCCCCTTCGAGCTGGCTCCGCTGAAGATGCCAAAAAGTCCGCGAGTCTACGGTTTTCCCGGCCTGAACGAAGAGACCTTCAAGGGGCTTCCCGGGATGCTGGCGGATTCTCTTCCGGATCGATTCGGAAACCAGCTCATCAACGCCTGGTTGGCTCGCCAGGGACGCAAGCCCAACAGCTTCAATCCCGTGGAGCGCCTATGCTACGTGGGCCGACGTGGGATGGGGGCGCTGGAATACACGCCCGCCAGCGGGCCCCGGGCCGCCACCGACGCGCCTATCGCCGTGGAGGAACTCGTCAGGCTCTCAAACAAGGTCCTCTCCGACAGAGGGGCGTCGTCGGCAAGGCTCGACGAGGAGATCGACGAGGCGGCCATGCAGCAAATCCTTCAGGTTGGCACCTCCGTGGGCGGTGCCCGCGCCAAGGCCATCATCGCGTGGAATGAAAAAACCGGCGAGGTCAGGTCCGGGCAGCTGGACCTCGGCGAAGGATTTGGCCACTGGATCCTGAAGTTGGACGGCATCACGGAGAACCAGGATAAGGAAGGATTCGATCCTCAGGGGTACTGCGCCCGCGAATACGTGTATTACTTGATGGCCCGGGAAGCAGGCATGGAGATGGCCGAATGCCGGCTAATGGAGGAAAACGGACGCCGGCACTTCCTGACCCGGCGATTTGACCGGGCTCACTCGCCCACCGGGCCGGGAGAGAGGGTCGGAGACAAGATATTCATGCAATCCCTTTGCGCCCTGGGACATTACGACTACAACACGCCCGGCAGCGTCAGTTACGACGAACTGTTCCTTGATATGGAAATGCTGGGGCTGGGACGGGCGGCCGCGCAGGAGCAGTTCAGGCGACTTGTTTTTAACGTCCTCGCGATGAATCGCGACGATCACACCAAGAATACCTCTTTTCTCATGGATAAGGCTGGCCAGTGGCGCCTGTCTCCAGCCTACGACGTAACCTTTGCTTTCAATCCCGCCGGCGACTTCACAAGCGAGCACCAAATGACCATCAATGGGAAAGCCGACGGCATAACCCGCGCGGACCTGGAGGCTATCGCCAAAAGAGCGGGGGTCTCAAGACAGGCCCGTGACCGAATCATCGACCAGGTCATCGAAGCAGTGACGCTCTGGCCGGCGCTCAGCGAGGAATACGGGGTTCCCGAGGCGCTGATCAAAGAGGCGGATCAGGGCCTCGCTCTGGCTCGACGCTCATTCCTGGGTTAGACGCCAGGCCACGACTTGCATGTCGGTGCCAGAAAAAACCCATCGGGTCGGACCCGGGGAAACTACTGATACGACCGTGTTTTTTGCTTCGCAGGCTGCCGTAGAGAGCGTTAGATTGGCTTTTCCCGGGCCGCAACGGCTGAGTAAGAGAGCAGTTGGAGCGCTTAGCGGCGTAATTCGGGCGGGCAAGTTGTATTCTAAGGCGCCCAGGGACATTCTGTTTCACGCTAAAGCCTCGCGGGACAGGGGGCTGCCCGGGTCCGACCCGATGGCGCAGATATAATGACGCAGTGCTCAGTGAAAGACGGTTCATCCCCGCGCCTGCGGGGAACACTTGTAAAGCTCGGCTAGCAGGTCGAGGCTGTCGCGGTTCATCCCCGCGCCTGCGGGGAACACATTGCCGGCGACTTCAACGAAAACCAGATGACCGGTTCATCCCCGCGCCTGCGGGGAACACAGGGCGCGCAGCTTCGCCAGCGTCCGATGCTGCGGTTCATCCCCGCGCCTGCGGGGAACACAATCCGTTTACCGGCGACAACCGGGCCGAGAACGGTTCATCCCCGCGCCTGCGGGGAACACCACTGAACCTGGGCCCTGCCGATTGGTTGCCGCGGTTCATCCCCGCGCCTGCGGGGAACACTCGCCGAACTCGCGGTACCGCTGGTACCGAGCCGGTTCATCCCCGCGCCTGCGGGGAACACCCGGGACTACCGGATCAATGACCGGTGGAACGCGGTTCATCCCCGCGCCTGCGGGGAACACGGCCTGGCGAACTACGACGCCAGTAAAGTGGGCGGTTCATCCCCGCGCCTGCGGGGAACACATGATGGGACTGCGCGCCGTGATGCCATCCGCCGGTTCATCCCCGCGCCTGCGGGGAACACCAGCATCATCGACTCAGCCTCGGCCCGGATCTCGGTTCATCCCCGCGCCTGCGGGGAACACGATGGAGTTCTGGTAGGCGGCCTTTACGAATCCGGTTCATCCCCGCGCCTGCGGGGAACACACAGGTACTCCGGGGTGCCGGCGCCCATCCGGCGGTTCATCCCCGCGCCTGCGGGGAACACGCTCAATGAAATGGGTTACTTTTGTGTTGGTAGCGGTTCATCCCCGCGCCTGCGGGGAACACCCCAGCATGAACGCCCCGGCCTGCGCCGCGACCGGTTCATCCCCGCGCCTGCGGGGAACACTTGGTGATCAGCTCGATGGCGCGGTCGGTCAGCGGTTCATCCCCGCGCCTGCGGGGAACACGGCAAGTCAGCGAGCGAGATGAGCTGAGAAAGCGGTTCATCCCCGCGCCTGCGGGGAACACCAAGGGCGCCGCCGGCCTCGACGTGACAGGCACCGGTTCATCCCCGCGCCTGCGGGGAACACGCTGCGGCCGATTTTTCCGAGCCGCCACCGGACGGTTCATCCCCGCGCCTGCGGGGAACACATCTCGGGCGCGCTGTCGACCATGTCGGCGGTCGGTTCATCCCCGCGCCTGCGGGGAACACACGTGATCCTGGGTGTGGATAACGACGGCCAGCGGTTCATCCCCGCGCCTGCGGGGAACACTCTAAACGTATCTTACTGATCTCTATGGAAAAAATCAGGCGGACAAAATCCACCGGTCAAATCGATCAAAATTTGCTCGCTATAAGGAGGGAGAAATCAGGGGGTGGATGAGTCGTCCACGGGCAGAAAAGAGACCAGCCGCAGGCCGTCATGGTCCACGGGGATACGCCGGTTCTGGCCACAGGTCTGAAAATCGAAGCCGGATTCGGTGTTGGTGGCCCAGCAGAAGGCCACGTTGCCCTCCTCCACCAGTTCCTTGGCCTGTTCCCAGATCATTTCACGGATGCGTTTGCTGACGTCGCCGACGTAGACGCCGGCGCGGATTTCCAGCAGCCAGACGGCAAGGCGGCCTCGCAATCGCGGCGGAACATTCTCGGTGACCACCACCAACATGCTCATCCCTGGCTCCGGTGGCCGCTGTCGGCGAGGGATTGGGGTTCGGGTATGGCGGGTGGCTGGCTGTCCTCCGGGGGCGGGGGTGGTTCTATACCACCAGCGGCCAGAACGTCTTCGATGGCCGGTATAATGCGCTTGAGCAACTTGCTTTGCCGGAAGACGTCGCGGCAGGCGACGCGCACGGCACGGTCTGGTGCCACGGGTTTGCTGGCAGCGATGCGAAAGGCCACGGGAACAACGGTGTCAAACTTAAACAGGTCCGCTATGTCGTACACGAACGACAGCGGCTTCCCTGAGTGTACAAAGCCGACCGCCGGCGCGTACCCGGCGGCCAGCACCGCCGCTTCAGTGACGCCATACAGACAAGCAGTGGCGGCGCTGAGACACTGGTTGACCACATCGGATTTGTCCCATTCCTTGGGGTCATAGCGGCGCCCCTTCCAGGTAACGCCGTATTGCTTGGCCATCAGCTCGTAGATTTTGCGTACACGCGCGCCCTCGATACCCCGCAGTTGGTCCACGCTGCGTCGCTCCGGCGCCGGCTCCCCGAACCGCTGCTCGAACATACGGCGCACGACCTTGAGCCGCAGGTCCGGGTCCAGGGCCAGCTTGGCCTGATAAAGCAGCTTGTCGGAGCGAGCCCCACCGGGCTGGCCGCTGGCGTACAAGCGCACGCCGGCCTCGCCAACCCAGATCAATAAAGTACCGGTCACCGCCGCCAGCTTTACCGCTGCGTGAGAGACCCGAGTGCCGGGCTCCAGCATGATGCACGCCACCGATCCCACGGGAATGTGCATGCGCTCGCCATTGACCTCATCGACCACCACGAAGGCGCCGTCTTTTACGTCAATGCGACCGTAGGCAACGAACATCATGGAGACACGGTCCTTGATCGGGATCGGTTTGAGCGGCACGAAGGCCATGGTCAGGCACGCCGTATCATCATCATGCCGAAGCCGAACGCTTTGGAACGGCCCAGGCCCTGGGCCAACGACGCCATGAAGGCCTGTGCATCGATCACCTCCAACGTGCCGGTGTAATCCACGCCGGAGAACTGAATTGGCTTACCCTGCCTTTTGCGCCCAAGGCTGTGTTGCCGATAACCGCTGACCTCCGGCTGCTCTTCGAGGACGAAGCCATTCTTCTCGCCCTGCCCGGCCAGCCACTGCCGCGCGGCGGCGTCCATGGCGTCCTTGCATTCCTGGCTGGCGCGCTGGTCCGGTGCGAACGCCGCTTTGGCATGCATCAGAACATCGCTGCGAACGGAGTGCTTCTGGCCGTCGACCCGGCGCGCCACGGTGGGGTTGGCGCGCAGTCGGAACGCCAACGTCTCACCGGCGTCCAGGCGCGGCGCGAACGGTTTGCTTTCCACATCCAAAAAGCCGGGTATCGCCACCGGTGTTTGTTCGGAGAGCAGATAAAACAGCGGCAAGCCTTTGCAGCGGCCTTCGCCGTCGGCGCCGTCCTCGATTTCCTGGCGGAACAGAAAAGGCCGCAGACCGGTGTAATCGGGAAACAGCCGCCAGAGCAGTTGATGGGTACCGTAAGGCTCACCGCCCATCACCGCGAACAGTTCATTGCGGCTAAGGCCATTGAGATCAACACGAACGCGTGAGAGATGCATCAAGCCACCTCCTGGGCGTATTGGTATCGGCGAAATGCCTTGCGCGGGCCGAACTGCCAGCGGTCGCGGTTGAGCGGGTCATCCCACACGTCGTTGCTCTCGACGTGCCGGTCGTCACCGTCCAGGTCGGTGACCGCTCCCTCCCACACATAGAGGCAGGCAGAGTCCGGCCGTAGCCAGCTTTGCTGGCCGGGCATCAATGGCTCGAACTCGTGATCAAGGGCCACCTTCAAGGTCTCGCACTCCATCACCTCCGGCGCCAATGGCGCCGCCAGCGGGCAGGCCCGGCGGCCGAGGTACAGGGGAAAAACAGGCTTCAACAGGGCCTCTCGGAGGGCGGCCAGGTCCTGCCGCGCAGCCGGAGTCGTCTGTACCGCCACCGTCCACAGCCCGTCGCAGCGATACTGGCGGCTGGAGAGAATGGTATGGATCACCTTTTGAGGCGCATTGAGTTCGTCACGGCGGGTGCGATAGAGGACCTTTGATTGCGAGGCGGGCACTTGGGCGGTGTGATAATCGCTCAGCAAGGTACCGGCGCGGTATTGCTTCACCGCCACGCGAAAGCCGCCGAACAGCGCCGCCTGCCCTTCCGCATCGTCACGGCGCAGCCCGAGGGCGGCGCCCAGCAGGCCCAGCAAGGCGCCTCGGCCCGGGCAGGTCCCCGAGGGGCGCGTCTCGCCCACCGCCGCTTCGCCCCAGCTGGCCAGCGGCGCGTACAGGCGGAACACAAGATACTCGCTCATGGCGCCCCCTAGCGATCCGCTTTCAGAAACTCGATCAGCGAACCCAGATCGCCGGACGTCGTGCCCTCCGGCGCGCCCGGGTAATCCGGCTCGGCGGACAGTACGAAGCGGCGGTCGGCGCCGGCACCATAGGCACCGTCGAAAGCACTCACTTGGCGTTCGAGGCGCTGGATGGCGTCCAGCGCCTGATTGTCACCGCTCACCGGCTTCAGGAAGGACACCGACAGGGAGCGGGGCTGCTGATCGCCGGCTTCCACCAGCACATAGCTGGCGTGGGCCCGGGAGCCAAAGCTGTTCTGCTTGCCCTTGGGCGAGGTGCGCACGGCGGCTTCCAGCAGCGCGGCAATGGCGCGGTCCGCCAGCTCTCGATCGCCATCCAGATTTTTCTCGAGCATCTGGCGGTCAATGCAGATATAGGAGTAAAACAAACCCGCCCCAAAGCCGGCATCACCCACATGGGCGGCGCCACGGTGCTCCTCACCGGTGTTCAGGTCGTCCACGGCGGTGAAATAATCGTCCTCGACCTCGGCGGCATGCACGGTGATGGCGTGTGCCACCTGGCAGGAGGCGTCCACGCTGGAGTCCTGATGCTCCGCCAGCATGCGGCCAAACAGGGCCACGTCCACGGCGCTGGTACGGTGTCGCAGCGATTGCAGTTCGGCTTTTTCCGGGGCGCGGTTCTCTTCGGCCAGGATAGCGACCAGATGGTCCACCGCGGCCTGCTCTTCGGGGCCAATGTGCACAAGCTGTCCGGTTTCCAGCTTGCCCTTCTCCACAGCAGCAAAGGTCTCAGCGATTTGGACGGCCCACTCCTTGGCTTTCTTTTCATCGACGCCCTTGGCGATCAGGTCCGCCGCCGCATTGACGCCGATTTTCTTGGTGCGCTTACCGCAATGCTCCCCCAACGCCTCCTCAAACAATTCCGACGTGCGCCAAGTGCGCTTGAGGCTCTGAGACGAAACCCGCAGCCGCTTTCTGCCCCCCATCATCGCCGTCTTCGGGCGCCCCAGGTCGTCCCGGTTGAGGTTGGCCGGCGGGTAGGACGTCAGCAGATGCACTTGAATAAAATGAGTCATGACACATCCCTATTTATAATCAGTGAATTCAGTCGTTGTTCGTGCGGTAGCCCGCCACCTGGCGGAAATAGTCGTTGGCCCAGCGGAACGCCACCCCCTGCGTGGGCCGCTCGGGGCGCCAGGGGCTCTCGTTTTCTTTCCACCATTGAAGAATATCCTCGGCCAGGGACACCGCGCTGACGCCCTTTTTGTCCACCAGCGCCAGCGCCCGCCGGAGCCGCGTCAGCAATTCCTCGAACGAATGGCATTCCATCAGTTGCTGAAAGCGCAGTTCGCTCATGCGCGGCTTGTTGACCTCGCCTTTTTGTTTGCCCGCTTCGGACGCCAAGGTAACGCCGGGTTGCTCGTCGCGCAGTTCCGCCAAGACCATGGCGACCCCGGCCCAGACATAGAGTTGATCCTTTGGGGTGTCATTACTGCCCACCTCCCCCCAGAGATGCCGAAAGCCTTCGGTGAGCAGAGCGGCTTCCGGGCGGTCGCAACGGCGTAATTCGGCGCGCACACCTTTTGACCAACCTGGACGGGAACCGATCTTCTTGAGCATCTCGGGGGGCAGGGTCAGCCGCTGCCACCAGTCACGCACCGCCCATGCTTCTTGATGAGACAGAACGCTACAGCGCTCAATCCGCGAGTCCTTCTTCTGTGCGTTTTCAAGCTCCGTATCGCTCATGCGGTTTCCTCCCGCTTGGTGGTGTCGCTTTTGCTCCGCGTCAAAGCAACATCGTAGTAATCTGCAAACTGCTTAATCGGTTTGGCACCTTTTCCCTGACCACTCAGCACCGTCAGCAGCCACGCCCTGGCGGACACAGCGCGCTTCCAGTTAAGGGCCTCCTGGGCTGCGTTCAGCACTTTGTCTTCGAACAGCGCCAGCGACTCAGAGCGCAAGGCGCGGAACCAAAGATTGGCGGGGTCGGCCAGGTCGGCTTCATGGACCTGTTCGACCAGGGTCACCTTGATGTTTTCCAGCGCCTGGAAAAAGGCTCCTTCGGTGTCCTCGTAAAATTGCGCCTCGATATACGAGGTATCGCCCTTCGCATCGCCAGGACGCTCGAACCACGCGCTCAGGATCTGCCTCCGCGTGTGCCAGGCGACTTGGCGGCTCAACTCCGTAAATTGCTGCACCGCCGAGCGAAAGGCGTCCTGCTGAGCTTCCGGCAGTACCACCAGCGGCATTTCCGTGCCGTACCAGCAGCGGGCCTTCATGTTGTCCATGTCATAGCCGAACACCCACAGCCGGGGCCGCGTTAGAAGCGCCTCCACTTCCTGTCCCCAGGCCCTTTCATGCGTACTGGTTTGATACTTGGCGCCGAGAAAATCACGGACTACCTTCGCCGGCAACGCACCGGTATTGGACGGATCGGGCAGCACCAGATAAGACCAGTTGCGGTAGCCGATCCCCCCGGGCTGGCCCTTGCTGGACAACGGCGGCTCCTGGGGTTTCTTCGGGTCCGTGCGATAGGGGGTGAGCGGGTGCAGCCAGGGCCCGGCATAGTTGGCGCCGTAATTCTTGGCCCTCACCTCGCGCACGCTTCGCTGCGCCTCACGGCCACACAGATCGCAGCGGCAGGGCTGGTCTTCCACCATCAGGCGAAAGCGCCTCGGCATCGCCCAGTACGGATGCAACGGATGCATCTGCTCCGGAAAGACCTCGGTGTTCTTGGCTTTGCTTTCCCGCGTGGGCGCCACCCAGGGGAATAGAGTGCCATCCTCCGCCGAGGGCGCCGCACAGGCCTGCCCGTCACGGTCGAACACCGATGTCGGCATCACGTTCAGCCACAGCCGCTGCCAAAGACTGGCGTCGCCCGCCTCGGGAAGAATCAGCGTGGTCAGGGGGCCGCCGCCCCGCAGACCGACCCGGTAGCCAGCGCCACCGGACGGCGCATTGATCTGCATGGTGAACAAGGCCATGGCCGCGCAATCCGGGCACATCACCTCGGTGCCGCCGCGCTTCACGAAGAAGTCGGTATTGTTCTTGATGCCGTTGGCACCCGGCGCGTCGATCAGCAACCCGGCCACCGGCGAAGGCTTGGCGTCGTCCAGCGGGTCCAGGTCCTGCATAAAACGCGGACCGTCACCATCCAACTCAAAGGCCGGCAGAAAAGGGGCAAAGGCCTCTTCCAGAGCTTTCTGATCCGGCTGATGCGTCAGGTGTTCCAGCCAGTCAACGTGGTGTTTGGGGGGCAAGGCGGTTTGCAGCAGGCCAATCAGCCATTGGTAGGCGGCACCCTGGAAGTCGGCACGCGGCAGGGCCAGGTCAACGATGTCCTTGTCCGCAATTGCAGAAGGTGGGCGATAGATGACTCGCCCATCACCGGTCTTGAATGCTATCCAGTCACTGGCAAGGAGGTTCATTCACACCTCTATTTTTTTCGTTTGTGTAGTGCTTTTAAGAGCCGAACGATTTGAAGGGCAAGATTGAGAAACCCTCTCACGATCTCGATCCATTCCCAGTCATCCACCCGACCACCTGACCGCTTTGCCTTGCGCATTAGGAACCACCTCCAGACCAATTTCTGGTGAAAATATCACCAAGAAAAGGAATAGTAAAGTCGATAATATCTTTTCCCAATGCACCAAAAGCTTCTCTATACTATCATCAAGTCGCTCCTCGGCTCGCCGGGGATGACCCGTCGATGATGCCGTTTCCGGCCAATTCGGCGATCCGTTCCCCGCCCATGCGGGGATTATGCTCACCCCAACAAACACCCGAGGGCCGGATCGTAGCGTACCGCTGCGTCCGCCTCGGGCAGCCAAGGTTGGGTGTATTTCAGTGCTTTGTACCGGCCCTGCAATTCTTCCCAGGCGGCCAGATCGGGCCCGGCCAGTTCGGGCAGCTTGCGTGCCTGGCTTTCGCGCAGGCGAAGCTGGCTGAGCATGGCGGCGTGTTGCTCGCCTTGAGCCCACAACACGATCCCGCCTTTGGCCTCCCTTTTCAGTAGCACCACATTCACGGTTGGCTCGTCGCTGAGTCGGGTGCCGATTTCCTGGTGGTCGTCCAGCCAGGGTTGGTCATCGCCCACGTAACCGGCGGCCAGGTCCAGCAGGTTGTAGCGCGCCATGGCGATCCTGCCCTGATCTTCGCCCTCCTGCTGAAGGCGTGTGTCCCGTAACCCCTCGGGCAGCGTCTCTTCGGATACGCCGTAGACGCCCTCCAGCAGTGCCCGGGCGTCTTTGGGCAGATGGATGCCGCCGCGCTCGCGCAGCACTTTCTGAGTCAGCCAACTTATCGCCACATCGGGGTACACGAAGGAGGTGCCAGGCAAGGCGTCCCGCAGCCAGCTGACGCCGGGCCGCTCATCCCATGGCGGCGCCAGCACCCAGAGGCGTGGCGGCGGGCGCTCACCACGGGCATGGCGCTGCAGGCGGCCAGCCCGCTGTATCAGCAGATCCACCGGCGCCAGGTCGCTGATCATCACATCCACGTCGCAATCCAGGCTCTCCTGGAAGACCTGGGTGGCGATCAGCACCTGACCTCGGCGCGCCGCCGGTTCCGATTCCTTGCCAAGCGCTGACAGCACCCTGGACTCAATCTCCTGGCGGTCCGCCATGGCGAAACGGCTGTGGAACAGGACGCAGCGATCCGGCTCGGGGTGCCGTTCCCGCACCGTTTGATAAGCCCGGATGGCGTCATCCACCGTGTTCCGTACCCAGGCCACAGACCGCCCCTCGGACACGGCGTTGATCACTGCCTCCACCGCCTGATCTTCATGCTCAAGCCAATCCACCGCCACGGATCGGCGGCTTGCCGGTCTCGCCTCCACCGGCTGTTCCAGAACGGACGGATCGCCGCCGGTGCGGGTCAGCAAAGGAAACTTCGTCTCTTGCAACGATATCGGGGCGGCGTTCAATGCCTGGCGCCAACCGTTCACCAGCGCCTGCCGCTGGCCCAGCGGCAAGGTCGCGGTCAGCAAAATCGCACTGCCACCCTGCCGGGCGTGGTGGGCCAACAGAGCAACCAGCAGAGAGCGGGTATAAACATCGTAGGCGTGAACTTCATCAACGATCAGCACCTTGCGTGCCAATCCATACAGTCGCAGCGATTGGTGCCGGAACGGCAGCACGCCCATCAGCGCCTGATCGATGGTGCCCACCGCCACATCGGCCAGCAGTGCTTTCTTACGAGAATCCGTCAGCCAGTGGTTGCATTGTGCGGACGCACTGGCTTCGCCGGCCTGATAATTCCAGTCGCCGGGCTGATCACCGACCAGCGAACGGGCGAAGTCCTCATTCAAGTCGCGGGCCCCATGGGCCAGCACGAAGGATGGCTCGCCCTCTTCCGCGTAAAAGCGACGATGCATGGCGCCCAGGCGGGAGTACATGGCGTTGGAAGTGGCCATGGTGGGCAAGGCGAAATACAGTCCTTCCGCCTCCCCGGCATACAGCAGCCGCTGGGCCAGAATACAGGCGGCCTCGGTCTTGCCGGCCCCGGTCACGTCTTCAAGAATAAAAAGCTGTGGCCCGGCCCGAAGCTCAAGCGCTTCCACGGCGCTTTGAAGGGGCGTGGGCGTTACCGCCTTACCGTTGAACCAGGCGCTCAGGCCGGTATACGGCCTGGGCTCAAGGGCGTGACCGAACCCGGTGGCGGACAGGGCCTGTTCCGCCTTTTCAAGCGCCACCGGCCAGTACGCTTTCAAGGGCTCGGGTTCGGCAACGTATTCGAAATAAGTCTGGTTGGAACCGAGCCAATCGCTAAGAACCGCCCAGCCGGCGAGCGTCCAACTCAACCCACGCAGTGATGCGGTCCACTGAGGCGAGGTTAATTGCTCCACCGGCCAGGGCACCGCCATCAGAGCCGCCCATTCCGCCACAAAGGCACTCGCGGCCCGGTGGTCGTCGGCATGCTGATCCGCACCGAAGAAAGACTGCATTCGCAAGCCATTCCGCGCCACCGGCTTTCCATGGTGCCCGAACACCACGCTGGTCAATACACCCAGCACGGCGCTCAGGGTGTTGCGTTGATCACCGTTGAAGGATTGTTTCGGAAAGCCCAGGGTGCCATCCCTCAACCAGGGAATGCCCGCCTCGGACCACAGCAAGGCGCCCAGACGATCGTGGCGTTCAGTGTACCGGCAGGACGCTAACGGCGGGACCAACGCCCCCATGGAAACCTGCCCCTGGAAAGCACGGGCGAACTTGCCCAAGTCGTGCAGTCCCAGGAAGAACACCAGCAGAGAGCGCAATACCGTTGGAGGAAGATCAAGGCGCCGGGCCAGCAGCAGGGCCAAGGGACGCTCCGGCGCCAACAGATGCCAGCCCACTGCCGCCACGTCCAGACTATGGAACGGTAGCAGGTGGTAGGCCGCGCCCTCAGCGGAAGCCGGCCGCGCTTTACCCCAATACAGAAAGCAGGACGGCCAATCAGTAGCGTGTATCCCGATCACAAATCCCTTTTGCCTCTTTTAGCCGCTTTTTCCGACGGCGAGGTTTTATTATCGCTGGGCTCTTCGACCCATCACGCGGAACCATTGACGACATCGCCCCAAGCCACGTCGCCGAGCTCATAATCTAGCGCTCTGTGACGCAGATCACAACAGAGCACCGTTGACCCTGGCGCCACGCCTATATGGACGGCAGGGACGAATCGGCCGATAGAAGCGCTGCTGGTTGAGTTATAAGGGCTACGCTGCTCGTATCGAATACCCCCGCCAGTGCGTGCCGTTGTAACAACACAACGGCCAGAATCACTACATTATGTTCTTTCGTGGCCACCCACGACCGTGGGGAACATTTGATCAGATCAGCTGGTTCACCGGATTGAACGGTTTATCCTCATACTTGTGAGGAACACACGCGCTTCGCCGGCTGCGCCCTTCTCTGCCAGCGGTTTATCCCCACACCTGTGGGGAACACGGTGATCGTGTCCCAGAGACTCATGCCGTTCCCGGTTTATCCCCACACCTGTGGGGAACACGGCGGCTTGTTGTCGTTGCTGGCGTCCGCCTGCGGTTTATCCCCACACCTGTGGGGAACACGGAGCGGCCTTTGGCCTGGCGAGCGTCGAACCCGGTTTATCCCCACACCTGTGGGGAACACGCTGCGGCGCAGCTGGACGCGGCGTGGGATGGCGGTTTATCCCCACACCTGTGGGGAACACGACACCGCCAACGGGCCGTCCAGCGTGCTGAACGGTTTATCCCCACACCTGTGGGGAACACACCCAGGCCGTGCTGGCCTTGCCGCTGGCGTTCGGTTTATCCCCACACCTGTGGGGAACACTGGCCCACTGTCTTGGTCTGGTGCCCCAGGAACGGTTTATCCCCACACCTGTGGGGAACACTCGGCGCCGTATTTCCGGAACACCGGCGTGGCCGGTTTATCCCCACACCTGTGGGGAACACTCATTCGTGAGAATGGACCGGAAGGTGATGTGCGGTTTATCCCCACACCTGTGGGGAACACTAGACATCGATGCCGGCCAGCGTCTTCAGCTGCGGTTTATCCCCACACCTGTGGGGAACACTCGCGCTCCTGGGCGAGGTCCAGCATGAAGTCCGGTTTATCCCCACACCTGTGGGGAACACCTGGGCAATATCGTGGACCAGCTCCTGTGGAACGGTTTATCCCCACACCTGTGGGGAACACGGTGAGGTAAGGCGCTTTCGCAATACTCATAACGGTTTATCCCCACACCTGTGGGGAACACACACCCAGAACCAACTCGGCAACCTCATGCAGCGGTTTATCCCCACACCTGTGGGGAACACGAATCCGGCCTCACCGGCGGCAATGTGGATCTGCGGTTTATCCCCACACCTGTGGGGAACACTCCAGCAGCACGCGGGAAGATGCGAGAGCGTCCGGTTTATCCCCACACCTGTGGGGAACACGTCGGACCTAACGCCGTCAAATTGACGTTCAGCGGTTTATCCCCACACCTGTGGGGAACACACGACCCCCGCCTGGGCCTGGAACTCAGACAACGGTTTATCCCCACACCTGTGGGGAACACTGTAGAAACCCAGCGTCCCACGAAAATAGAAACGGTTTATCCCCACACCTGTGGGGAACACGTCCAGGTTTCCACGTTGAAAATGTACCCCTCCGGTTTATCCCCACACCTGTGGGGAACACCCGTCCCAGGGGCCGCCGATAAGAAGAGCTTCTGGTTTATCCCCACACCTGTGGGGAACACCTGATTGAGTTCGGGCGGCCCAGCTGGGATACCGGTTTATCCCCACACCTGTGGGGAACACTGTCCTGCGACGAAAGACCTCTACATGGTCACCGGTTTATCCCCACACCTGTGGGGAACACACGGGCACCTGCAGCGGCTCAGGCATGAGCGGCGGTTTATCCCCACACCTGTGGGGAACACGCCCGTGACGGTGTAGGGGCGCACGCCGTTGGCGGTTTATCCCCACACCTGTGGGGAACACGCCCGTCGGGATGTCCGGGGGATCAAAGAACACGGTTTATCCCCACACCTGTGGGGAACACTCGCGAATACCTGGACGAGGTGTACCGCCCGCCGGTTTATCCCCACACCTGTGGGGAACACGGGGGTCGAACACCAGTCGGTCGCGGTCCAGCTCGGTTTATCCCCACACCTGTGGGGAACACGTCGCCGAACTCGCGGTAACGCTGGTAGCGGGCGGTTTATCCCCACACCTGTGGGGAACACCCCCGGCCGCTGAGTAACCCAACTTGGCGGGGCGGTTTATCCCCACACCTGTGGGGAACACCGCTGCCGGACCAGTGGGAGGACGTGGAAACCCGGTTTATCCCCACACCTGTGGGGAACACTCTAAATGTATCCTATTGATTCAAAAGAGGAAAATCAGGGTCTGTTTTTCCACCAAGCAAAAAGATCAAAAAACAACCAATAAAACAGGGCACTTTACCACTTCAGATACGATGCCTAAGCGACCAGCCAGATGAACAGTCCGCAGCGCTGGCTGTCCGCTTCAGCATGAGGGGGCGTGGTGTACTCGATTGGAGAATCACCGGCGGGTTATTGAAAACTTGATGTTGAGGGGGATGCGGCAGCGAGTTGAAAGCCGCGACTCAGACAGGATGCCACCGATCAGGGACTGGCAGCCCAATTCTCCACGCTCAGACCCTGCACATGGGTGAAGGCATTGTCTGATGTGACCAATACCAAGCCTAGTGAATAGGCGTGCCCGGCGATCATCATGTCCAGGGCGGAAAGGGATACACCACGTGCCTGATTCTCGGCTCTTAAGGTACCGTATCGCTGCGCCACATCGGAATTCCATGGCTCAACCGAGACCCGGGCCAAAAATTCACGGACCAGATTCGCAAGGTGCGTCGCTTCAGGCCGACGCGCAAGTCCGAATCGCAGCTCACCTTCAGTGACAGCGGATATGCAGATCTCGCCTATTGCGGTGGCCGTGACCGCCGTGACAACAGCCGGGTGACCGCGAAGCAGATGACTCACGATGTTGGTATCGAGCATGAATCTAGCCACGATCAATCCCTTCGAGAGGGTCCCGATGCGCATCGGGTGCTTCGCGCTCATCCGGGCCCAGAAAATCACCGGGCACATCCGTCAGCGCCTGGACTTCCAGAAAGCCGGCCCAGCTTTCCGGGCGTGTACTCAGCACGATGTCCCCGGTGACGGGGTCCCGACGGATGAAAACCTCCTTCTCGGTGAAGCGGTACTCAGCCGGCAGGCGCACCGCCTGGCTCCGCCCGCTCATGAATACTTTTGCTGTATCGGTCATGGGCAGCTCCCACGCAGATGGTATATATCATGTAATATCTCAATTTCCCGGAGGTAATGCAAGCCATTCGGGGAGCGGCAAAGATCGACCGCCAGGTGCTTGGGGTATACGCCACGACTACAGCACCTCGTTTCCCGCCCGGGCGGCATCAAGCCAGTCGCGGTCCTCGGCGGTGAGAGCCGCATCTCCAGGGCTGACGGTTTTGAGCATTTCACTCAACGTCATTGTCGCCACCGGGCGAATCACCAACTCCCGACCGCGCACCTCGATCTCCACGTCACCAAGCGTCATGCCCACCCGATTCAGAATCGCTTTGGGGATTCTTACAGCGCGACTGTTGCCCAACCGCACGAGTTTCGTTCGCGTTACCATGAACATTCCTCCAACCAGCAAAGAGCAATCTAAATAAGCCGAAATTTATCCTTAAATTATTCCATGGATGTTTTACAGCATCCGGAGTTTGTCCCCACGCCTGTGGGGAACACCCTGCTGCGTCAGCCCAAGCCGTATCAGAGCCCGGTTCATCCCGACACCTGTGGGGAACACGAACCCCAGCTGCCCCACCTGCTGCCCTGCCCCGGTTCATCCCCACACCTGTGGGGAACACGCCTGGCGCGACCAGATCCGCGAAACCGCCAGCGGTTCATCCCCACACCTGTGGGGAACACGACAGGTCATCGTTCACGATGTCGCTGATAACCGGTTCATCCCCACACCTGTAGGGAACACAGGCGGGGCGGACCCCGCAAACCGAATCAGCGCGGTTCATCCCCACACCTGTGGGGAACACATGAGGCGGAGCACCTCGATTTGCTGAATGGTCGGTTCATCCCCACACCTGTGGGGAACACGCTGCCGCGCCCCATGCCCCAGTCCAACTACAACGGTTCATCCCCACACCTGTGGGGAACACGCCCCGATCTCGCCCACCAGGTGGAAACAGCCCGGTTCATCCCCACACCTGTGGGGAACACAGCACCACTCGGGGATGCCCGGGCGGCGGCGACGGTTCATCCCCACACCTGTGGGGAACACCCCATGGCGTCAGCAATGCCGTCCAGATGAGCCGGTTCATCCCCACACCTGTGGGGAACACGTAGGGATCAGCCAGCCGGCGGTGAGCAAGCACCGGTTCATCCCCACACCTGTGGGGAACACTTGGCCGAGATCGCCGACGGTGGGGTGGAGGCCGGTTCATCCCCACACCTGTGGGGAACACGAGCGATGGGTCTCGATCCATGAGTCCCCCTGCGGTTCATCCCCACACCTGTGGGGAACACTCGCGGTACGTCGCCACCACGGTGCCCGCCGGCGGTTCATCCCCACACCTGTGGGGAACACCCTGATACCCATCAGGGGTGCCGTCGTCCATGCGGTTCATCCCCACACCTGTGGGGAACACATTCACCGCCAGCCTCAGGGCGTCGCCGTCGTCGGTTCATCCCCACACCTGTGGGGAACACGGCCGGCTCCAGGTGCAGGTGGAAGATTCCAGCGGTTCATCCCCACACCTGTGGGGAACACTCTGGCCATGCGGGCCGGCGGTTTTAACCACCCGGTTCATCCCCACACCTGTGGGGAACACCGCACGGGCCCGACGCGAAGGGCCAGCCTCTGCGGTTCATCCCCACACCTGTGGGGAACACCGAACCCCGGCCCTCGTGGTGACTGCGCTTAACGGTTCATCCCCACACCTGTGGGGAACACCCCTTGCTCAGCAGGAACACATATTCATGGGCCGGTTCATCCCCACACCTGTGGGGAACACTCCCACGCCCGGCACCTGACTACGATGCGGTGCGGTTCATCCCCACACCTGTGGGGAACACTCGACCGGGGCCGCCGCCAGATACGCCTTGGCCGGTTCATCCCCACACCTGTGGGGAACACCTGGTGGCGCGGGGGCGGCAGGATCGGGCATACGGTTCATCCCCACACCTGTGGGGAACACGGCGAACTGGGCCAGGAACGACACATCGCCCCCGGTTCATCCCCACACCTGTGGGGAACACGGGTTGGCCAGGATGTAGCGCCCCAGGGAGTCCGGTTCATCCCCACACCTGTGGGGAACACATCGCCGACGGCGAAGCCATCGAGCGGAAGCACGGTTCATCCCCACACCTGTGGGGAACACTCTAAATGTATCCCATTGATTCAAAACAATAAAATTGGACTCTGAATTTCCACCAGATAATTTGATCAAAAAATAAACGGACAGAATAGCCGGTTTCGGTACGCCGGCGAGCCGGTTTTACGCGGCGTCGCCTTTCACCACTTCAAATTCGGAATGCGGTGGAACACATCGCGCAGGCCCACGGACCAGGCTTCGCCGAGCTGGCGGAAGCCTTCGTGGTGTTCGTCCACGTTGAAGTGTTCGGTGGCGATAAAGCTGGCGCGGCGGTAGCGGAGCACGTCCAGGGGCAGGCCCACGGAGAGGTTGGAGCGGATGGTGGAGTCAATGCTGATGAGGGCGCATTTGATGCCGTCGTCGAGGGAGGTGTCGTAGTCGATCACCCGGTCGAGGATGGGTTTGCCGTATTTGGTTTCGCCGATCTGAAAGTACGGGGTGTCGGCGGTGGCTTCGATGAAGTTGCCTTCCGGGTAGACCAGGAACAGGCGCGGCGGCTCGCCCTGGATCTGGCCGCCGACGATAAAGCTGCTGCCGAAGTCCACGTGGCCCTGCCCCTGGCCGCTGTCGCGAGCGACCACTTCGCGGCCGGTGGCGCCGATGATGGTGGCCACGTCGTACATGGAGGCGGCGCCGAACAGGTTGGGCCGGTCGCTGTTGAGGCGCATGCGCATCAGGCTGAGCACGCTCTGGGTGGTGGCCAGGTTGCCGGCGGTCATCAGGACGATGACGCGTTCGCCTTCGATGACGAATTTGTGCAGTTTGCGGTAGGTGGCGATTTGATCGACACCGGCGTTGGTGCGCGAGTCCGCCGCGAACACCAGCCCGTCCTTGAGCGCCAGGGCCACGCAATAGGTCATTGCCGAACTCCGCTTACCGCCTGCCTTATTGGTCCGCCGCGCTGGTGAGGCGCACGTGGGCCACCGCGTTGAGCGATTCCACGCCGCCGCCGTAGCGCACGCCGCGTACCGGGCAGGCATCGAGATAGTCGAGACCCACCGCCAGTTTCAGGTGGTGCCGGGGCCGGCGGGTCTGGTTGGTGACGTCGAAGGTGTGCCAGCGGTCGTCCTGCCAGACCTCGGCCCAGGCATGGCTGGCCACGTGTTCGCTTTCGTCGCTGTAAAGATAGCCGCTCACGTAGCGCGCGGGTATCCCCAATACGCGGCAGCAGGCCAGAAAGACGTGGGTGTGGTCCTGGCAGACGCCCTGCCCGCCCCGGTAAGCGGCCACGGCGTCACTGGCCACGTCGGTGACACCGGCGGTGAATGGCATGTCCGCCAGGATCCGTTCGCTGAGTTTTTCCAATGCCGCCAGGGTGTGATCGCCACGGTAGCCCTCGGCCAGGTCGACCAGGACGGCGTCGGTACCGGTGAGCGCGGAGGTACGCGCGAACACCAGCGGCGACAGCCGGGCGTCGTCGTCTTCCTGGTCCTCGTCGACGATTTCCACCTGGCCCCGGGCGGTGAGCTCGATGCTTTGGTGGGGGTGATCCAGGGTCAGCACGTGCAGGATGTTGTCGAAGCCGTCGGAGGCGCGGGTGGCCTGCTCCGGCAGATCCAGATGCCAGTCGAGAATGCGCTGGCGACGGGAGGGGCGCGGGGTCAGGCGCAGATACTGGGTGCTGTGGCGAACCCGTTCGGAGTAACGGTACTCGGTGCGGTGCCGGATCGAGAGTTTCATACCACCTCCAGGTATTCTTCGCGGATGGTGTCCGCCAGTTCGTTGACCCGCCGCAGAAAGTCGGTGAGGTATTCGTGCAGGCCGGTGGCCACGATATGGTCCAGGTCGCCGTATTGCAGGCGGGCGAACTGCACCGCCGCCAGGCGTTTGGATTGCTGGCCGGCGTGGCCTTCGATGGCGGGCAGCAGTTCGCACAGCATCTGCATGCACGAGCGCAGCGAGCGCGGCACCTCCGGGCGCAGGATCAGCAGCTCGGAGACCCGTTCGGCGTTGATCGGTTCGCTGTAGATTTCCCGGTAGGCCTCGTAGGCGCCCACCGAGCGCAGCAGGGCGTGCCAGCGGTAGAAGTCCACCGCGCCGTCGCCGGCGGCGCTGTCGATCTGATGTTTGACATCGAGAATGCGGGCGGTGCTGTCGGCGCGCTCGATAAAGGTGCCCAGTCGCAAAAACCGGAAAGCGTCGTTGCGGATGCTGGTGCCGTAGGTGGCGCCGCGGAACAGATGCGAGCGGTTCTTCACCCAGTCAAAGAACTCGCTGGCGCCGTAACCTTCCAGGCCCAGTTCGCGGATCTCGCGCAGTTCCAGCCAGGTGCTGTTGACGCTTTCCCACATTTCCGCGGTGATTTTTCCGCGCACCGCGTGGGCGCTTTCCCGGGCGGTGCGCAGGCAGTGAAAGATGCTGCCCGGGTTGCCATCGTCCAGGGTGAAAAAATGCATCACCTCGTCCACGCGGACGTCGTCGTGGGTGGCCAGGTAACTGTCCAGGCTGCCGGTGATCACCAGCGGCGCGGTGATCTCTTCGCGGGCGTCCACGGCGAACGGAATCAGCGACAGGTTCCAGGCCACGTCCAGCATGCGCGCGGTGTTCTCGGCGCGTTCGAAATAACGGGACAGCCAGTACAGGTCGGCGGCGGTACGACTCAGCATGATCCGTCCTCCAGCACCCAGGTGTCCTTGGTGCCGCCGCCCTGGGACGAGTTCACCACCAGGGAGCCGGCGCTCATCGCCACCCGGGTCAGGCCCCCGGGCACCAACCGGGTTTCCTTGCCGCTCAGTACGAAGGGCCGCAGGTCGATGTGCCGGGGGGCGATGCCCTGGTCCACGAAGATCGGGCAGGTGGACAGGGACAGGGTCGGCTGGGCGATGTAGTTGGCCGGCCGCGCCTTCAGGCGCTCGCGGAACGACTCGATCTCGGCGTGGCTGGCCGCCGGCCCCACCAGCATGCCGTAGCCGCCGGCGCCGTGGACCTCCTTGACCACCAGTTCCGGCAGGTGGGCCAGCACATGGTCCAGCGCCTTGGGGTCACGGCATTGCCAGGTGGGCACGTTGGCCAGGATCGGCTCCTCGTCCAGGTAGAAGCGGATCATGGCCGGCACATAGGGGTAGATGGATTTGTCGTCGCCGACGCCGGTGCCCATGGCGTTGGCCAGAATCACGTTGCCTTCCCGGTACACCGACAGCAGGCCGGGCACGCCGAGCATGGAGTCCGGGCGGAGCGCCAGCGGGTCCAGGTAATCATCGTCGATGCGGCGGTAGATCACGTCCACCCGCTGCGGGCCGGCGGTGGTGCGCATGAACACGAAGCCGTCCTTGACGAACAGGTCGGCGCCCTCCACCAGCTCGATGCCCATCTGCTGGGCCAAAAAGGCGTGTTCGAAATAGGCGCTGTTGAAGCGGCCCGGGGTCAGCAGCGCCACCGTGGGATTGGGCACGGAGCCGCTTTCCTGGAGCGTCTCCAGCAGCAGCGAGGGGTAGTGCTCCACCGGCGCCACCGACTGGTGGGCGAACAGCTCCGGAAACAGACGCATCATCATGCGCCGGTTCTCGATCATGTAGCTGACCCCGGACGGTGTACGCAGGTTGTCCTCCAGCACGTACCAGGTGCCCTCGCCGTCGCGGATCACATCCACGCCGCTGATGTGCGAGTAGACCCGGTTGGGCAGGTCCAGGTCCTGCATGCACGGCTGGTACTGGGGATTGCCGAAGATCTGCTCGGCGGGCACCAGGCCGGCGCGGACGATGGCCTGGTCGTGGTAGATGTCGTGCAGAAACAGGTTCAGGGCGCGTACCCGCTGGATGGCGCCCTGCTCCAGACGCCGCCAGTCCGCGGCGGGGATCACCCGGGGCAGCGCGTCGAAGGGAATCAGCCGTTCGGTGCCGCTCTCCTCGCCGTAGACATTGAAGGTGATGCCGACCCTGTGGAACTGGAGCTCGGCCTCCTTACGCTTGCGCAGCAGCCCGTCGTGGGCCTGCCCGAGCAACCATCGGTGATAGCCTTTGTAGGCGTCCCGGACCTTGCCGCCCGGCAAAATCATCTCGTCGTAGCCGGACACGTCCGGCAGGGATAGTGTCCCCATGGCGCTCTCACTGGCACGGCCCGGCTCCTTGCCAGACCCTGTCTCAGTATGAGCAAAGGGCGTGCCAGAAATTGTAAAGCTTTGCGAAGGGAACGTGCGCCGGTTTGGTGCGCCGGCAACGAAAAAGCCCGGCGCGAGGCCGGGCTTTTCGGGAACGGAAGTCGAACCGGGTTCAGAGCTTGCTGTCGAGCTCCGGTACCGCTTCGAACAGATCCGCCACCAGACCGTAGTCGGCCACCTGGAAGATCGGCGCTTCTTCGTCCTTGTTGATCGCGACGATCACCTTGGAGTCCTTCATGCCGGCCAGATGCTGGATGGCACCGGAGATACCCACCGCCACGTACAGGTTCGGGGCGACGATCTTACCGGTCTGACCCACCTGCATGTCGTTGGGCACGAAGCCGGCGTCCACGGCGGCGCGGGAAGCACCCACGGCGGCGCCCAGCTTGTCGGCCACTTTGTAGAGGATCTCGAAGTTGTCGCCGTTGCCCATGCCACGGCCACCGGAGATCACGATCTCGGCGCTGGCCAGCTCGGGGCGGTCGGACTTGGCCAGTTCCTCACCCACAAAGGAGGAGATGCCGGCGTCCTTGACCACGTCACAGCTTTCCACGGAGGCGGAACCGCCCTCCTCGGCCACCGCGTCGAAGGAGGTCGGACGCACGGTGATCACTTTCTTGTCGTCACCGCATTTCACGGTGGCGATGGCGTTGCCGGCGTAGATCGGGCGCTTGAAGGTGTCGCCGTCGACCACTTCGGAGATCTCGGAGATCTGGGCCACGTCCATCAGCGCGGCGGCGCGCGGCGCGAAGTTCTTGCCGGTGGTGGTGGCGGCGGCCAGGATGTGGCTGTAATCGGCGCCCACTTCGGCCACCAGCTCGGCGATGTTCTCGGCCAGCTGATGCTCATAGGCGTCGTTGTCCGCGCACAGTACCTTGCTTACGCCCTCGGCCTTGGCGGCCTGCTCGGCCACGGCGTTGCAGCCCTTGCCGGCGACCAGAACGGTGATGTCACCGCCAATTTCCTTGGCGGCGGCGATGACGCTGAGCGTCGCTTTGTTCAGCGCGGCATTGTCGTGTTCGGCGTAGACTAAAACACTCATCAGATCACCTTCGCTTCGTTCTTCAGTTTGTCGACCAGCTCATCCACGGAGCCCACCATGACACCGGCCTTGCGCTCGGCCGGGGTTTCCACCTTCTCGATGGTGACGCGCGGGGTCATGTCGACACCCAGGTCCGCCGGGGACTTCACGTCCATCGGCTTCTTCTTGGCCTTCATGATGTTGGGCAGGGAGGCGTAGCGCGGCTCGTTGAGGCGCAGGTCGGTGGTCACCACCGCCGGCAGCTTCAGCTCAACGGTCTGCAGGCCGCCGTCGATTTCACGGGTGACCTTGACCTTGCCTTCTTCCATGTTCACTTCGGAGGCGAAGGTGCCCTGGGGCATGCCGGTCAACGCGGCCAGCATCTGGCCGGTCTGGTTGTTGTCGTCGTCGATCGCCTGCTTACCGAGGATAACCAGCTCCGGCTTCTCTTCGTCGACGATGGCCTTGAGCGCCTTGGCGATGCCCAGGGGCTGCACGTCTTCGTCGGTTTCCACCAGGATGGAACGGTCGGCGCCCAGCGCCATGGCGGTACGCAGTTGTTCCTGGGCGGCCTTCGGACCGATGCTCACGGCCACGATTTCGGACACCACGCCTTTTTCCTTCAGGCGCACGGCTTCTTCCACGGCGATTTCGCAGAAGGGGTTCATGGCCATTTTGACATTGGCGAGATCGACACCGGAGTGGTCCGCTTTGACACGAACCTTAACGTTGTAGTCGATGACTCGCTTGATGGGTACAAGAACCTTCATAGGATCCTCGGAATCTTCCACTTGGTGACTTGAATCGTTCCCTGCCGCGGCTGCCACAAACCAGGGTTTGGAAGCCCGCCTTGCCTTGTGGCAACCCGGTCCCCGGGAGGGACGAAAACGATGAAAAAGGCGAGACGACGCCGAACACGGGGCCCCGCGCGAGGTCCGGTATCTTGAACGCCAACCCCGGCAAGGTCAATAGGCCGAAAATGTGTAAGCGGATGATTTTTCTGCCAATTGTGTTCATTATTCATGACTCGCCGGTCGCTCATTTTGTTGAAAATCAATCACCTGGCGACGGATAATCCAAACACTCGTTTGAGCGTTTGTGAAAGACCGTTTCACATCCGCCCAATTGGTGGTGCCGTCCAACGGATGCTTATATACTCGCGCCACCCCAAGAACCTCCGCCCGCACCGGCCAGGCCACACAGCCTCAGGCTCACGGCGTCACGGCGAGGTCCCGGCCGGCCCCTAACAAGGCACTATAAGGGCCGTAACGCAACCGAAAGCTAGGAGACAGGCTGTGGAACGCGAATCAATGGAAGTCGACGTAGTGATCGTCGGCGCCGGCCCCTCCGGTCTGGCAACCGCCTGCCGGCTCGGCCAAATCGCCCAGGAAAGCGGCCAGGAACTCAGCGTGGTGGTCGTCGAGAAGGGCTCCGAAGTCGGCGCCCATATTCTCTCCGGCGCGGTGTTCGAGCCGCGCGCGCTGAACGAACTGTTCCCCGACTGGAAAGAGAAAGGCGCGCCGCTGAACGCCCCGGTCACCACCGACGAAATCTACTATTTCACCGGTGCCGACAAGGCCAGCAAGGTGCCCGGCCCGTTCGCGCCGAAGACCATGCACAACGAAGGCAACTATGTCATTTCGTTGGGCAACCTGTGCCGCTGGCTGGCGGAACAGGCGGAAGGCATGGGCATCGAGATCTTCCCGGGCTTCGCCGCCAGCGAGATCCTCTATAACGAAGACGGTTCCGTGAAAGGCATCGCCACCGGTCAGATGGGCGTCGCCGCCGACGGCGAGCATAAGCCCAGCTACGACCCGGGCATGGAACTGCACGCCAAGTACACCGTGTTCTCCGAGGGCTGCCGTGGCCACCTGGGCAAGCAGCTGATGGAGAAGTACAACCTGCGCGACGGCGTGGACCCGCAGCACTACGGCATCGGCATCAAGGAGCTGTGGGAAATCGACCCGTCCAAGCACAAGAAGGGCCTGGTGATGCACAGCGCCGGCTGGCCGCTGAGCGAGTCCGGTTCCCCGGGCGGCGCCTTCCTGTACCACCTGGAAGACAACCAGGTGACCCTGGGTCTGATCACCGACCTGGCCTATTCCAACCCGCACGTCTCGCCGTTCGACGAGATGCAGCGCTGGAAGACCCACCCGGAAGTGAAGAAATACCTGGAAGGCGGCAAGCGCGTCAGCTACGGCGCCCGTGCCATTTCCAAGGGCGGCCTGCAGTCGCTGCCGAAGATGACCTTCCCCGGCGGTATTCTGGTGGGCTGTGACGCCGGTACCCTGAACTTCGCCAAGATCAAGGGCAACCACACCGCCATGAAGTCCGGCATGATGGCCGCCGAGACCATCGCCAAGGCGATCGCCGACGGCCGTTCCGCCGACGAGCTGAGCGAATACAAAGCCACCTTCGAGAACAGCTGGGTCTACGAAGAGCTGCACCAGCAGCGCAACTTCGGCCCCGCCCAGCACAAGTTCGGCAACCTGCTGGGCTCCGCCTTCGCGTTCGTCGATCTGAACATCTTCAACGGCAAACTGCCGTTCACCATGCGCGATACCACCCCGGACCACGACACCCTGAAGCCGGCGGATCAGTGCAAGAAGATCGATTATCCGAAACCGGACGGCAAACTGACCTTCAACAAACTGGATTCGGTGTTTCTGTCCAACACCAACCACGAAGAAGATCAGCCCTGCCACCTGCAGTTGAAGGACCCGAGCATCCCCATTGAGTACAACCTGCCCAAGTACAACGAGCCGGCGCAGCGTTATTGCCCGGCCGGCGTGTACGAAGTGGTCGAGGACGAAACCAGCGGGGAAAAGCGGTTCCAGATCAACGCGCAGAACTGCGTGCACTGCAAGACCTGCGACATCAAGGATCCGACCCAGAACATCAACTGGGTGCCCCCGGAAGGCACCGGCGGGCCCAACTACCCGAACATGTAAGCGGGTCCCTCGCCGGAAACGAAAAAGCGCCCCTCGGGGCGCTTTTTTTATGTCCGCCGGCGCTGGCGCCAGCGCCGGACCCAGGCTTTCACGCGGGTCTCCAGGGCGTGAATCAGGCCCAGGGGCGGCATCGCCGGCATGTAAAGCTCCGGTTCCCGCGGGCGGCGCGGGCGCTGTTCCTGGTTGGATTCGGGGGTCGTCATGGTGGGCTCCTGTTCTGGATATCCGGTTCCAAGGATCCCCAGCATCGCCGCCGGTCTTTGTTCAATCCAACGAAAAGATCTACACTGCCCTTTCAGTTTTATTGAAAGGTCTCTCCATGACGGTTTCCGCCACTGCCCCGCCCCCACTGCTCGACACCGATGTGCTGCGCAGCTTCGTGGCCATCGCCGAGAGCGGCAGCTTCACCCGCGCCGCCCGGCAGGTGCACCGCACGCCCTCGGCGCTGAGCATGCAGATCAAGCGGCTGGAAGAGACCCTCGGCCATCCGCTGTTCGTGCGGGAGGCGCGTCAGGTGCGGCTGACGCCGGAAGGCGAGATGCTGCTCGGTTACGGGCGGCGTCTGCTAAAGCTGAATCAGGAGGCGGTGGCGCGGTTTCTGTCGCCGGCCCTGGACGGCGTGGTGCGTCTGGGCACGCCGGACGACATCGGCACCCGCATCCTGCCCCGGGTGCTGAGCCGCTTCGCCAGCGGCCATCCGGCGGTGCAGGTGGAGGTGGTGGCCGGCCGCAGCGGCGATCTGGTCAGCCGCATGGTCGATGACAAACTGGATCTGGTACTGGTCACCGAAGGCAACGACGACCTGACACCTGGCCTGGGGGAAGTGGTGCACACCGAACCCCTGGTGTGGGCCGGCCGGGAAGGTGGCGTGGCGGCGCAACGGTCGCCGTTGCCGCTGTCGCTGGCCAGCCACGGCTGCGCCTGGCGGGCCATGGCTCTGGCGGCGCTGGACCAGGCCGGCATCGACTACCGTGTGGCCTACAGCAGCGAACACTGCGCCGGTCAGGAAGCGGCCATGCTCGCGGATCTGGCGGTCTCACCGTTCCCACGCAGCCTGGTGCGGCCGCCCCTGCGCCGGCTGGGCGCCGAGCACGGCCTGCCGCCCCTGGGCGATTACCGCATTGCGCTGCTGCGCGGCGAGGGCCTCTCCCCCGCCGCCGAGGCCCTGGCCACCCAGGTCCTGGAGGCGTTCCGGGAATGGCGCTGAGCGTCACTCCCGGGGCGCGGCGTTATTCCGCGTCCAGCGCCTTGCGGCCACGCCACACCAGACTGTAGAGGTCCTTGCGGCGGTCGCGCAGGTTGGTCACCGAGCCTTCGCTGTGCAGCAGCTTGAGCTTTTCCAGATCCACGTCGGCGAACAGCAGCATCTCGGTGTTGGGCACCGATTCGCTGATGGTGCCGTCGTGGGGAAAGTAAAAGTCGCTGGGCGAGAACACCGCCGACTGGGCGTACTGGATGTCCACGTTGTCCACCCGGGGCAGATTGCCGACGCTGCCGGAAATGGCCACGTAGCATTCGTTCTCGATGGCCCGCGCCTGGGCGCAGTGGCGCACCCGCAGGTAGCCGTTCTTGGTATCGGTCCAGAACGGCACGAACAGGATTTCCATGCCCTGCTCCGCCAGCAGCCGGCCCAGTTCCGGGAACTCCACGTCGTAGCAGATCAGGATGCCGATGCGGCCCGCGTCGGTGTCGAAGATGCGCAAATCGTTGCCACCCTGGATCGCCCAGTCCTTGCGCTCGTGGGGCGTGATGTGGATCTTCTTCTGCTCTTCCACGGAGCCGTCGCGGCGCATCAGGTAGGCCACGTTGTAGATGCGGCCCTCCTCTTCCAGCGGCATGGAGCCGCCGATGATGTTGATGTTGTAGCTCACCGCCATGTCGGCCATGGCGTCGCGGATTTCCTCGGTGAAGCTGGCCAGGTAGCGCACCGCCTCCACCGAGTTGAGGTCCGGCTTCAGGCCCATCAGCGGGGCGCTGAAGAACTCCGGCAGCACCGCGAAGTCGGCGCGGTAATCGGACAGCGAATCGACGAAGAATTCCACCTGGCTGAGCAGGTCCTCCACCGAACGGGCGGCGCGCATGCGGCGCTGCACCACGCCCAGGCGCACCACCGAACGGCGCGGCCAGTCGCCGTCGTCGTCGGGCTGGTAGAGGATATTGTCCCATTCCAGCAGGGTGGCATAACCGCGCGAACTTTCGTCCTCGGGCAGGTATTTCTTGAGCAGCCGTTTGACGTCGAAGCCGTTGGAAAGTTGGAAAGTCAGAATCGGGTCGTAGATCGCCCGGCTTTCCACCTCGGCGATGTACTCGGTCACCGACATGGTGTCGGCGTAGTCCTTGTAACCGGGCAGCCGCCCGCCGGCCAGAATGGCGCGCAGATTTTCCTCGCGGCACAGTTCCTTGCGCGCTTCGTACAAACGGCGGCCCAGGCGGTAGCCCCGGTATTCCGGGTCCACGAACACGTCCAGACCATACAGCGCGTCGCCCTTGCGGCTGTGGGAGCGCACCTTGTCGTCGGTGATCAGGTCTTCATAGCGGTGCGGGTTGGAAAACCGGTCGTAGCTCACCTTGATGGTCAGCGCGGTGGCCACCAGCGTGCCGTTGTCCTCGATCACCATCTGCCCTTCCGGGAACAGCCGGATCAGAGTGGTCACGGTCTCTTCCGGCCAGGCGCCGCCGATGTCGTGGTAGACCATGTCCATAAGACGGGCCAGGGCCGGGTAATCGTCCCCGGTCAGTTGGCGCAGACGCAGTCGTGTACTTTCTTCGGCCATGCCTATGCTCCATCAGAATAATAGTGTGCCGCCGCCGGCGGTCAGGCGTTCAGGGGCGGAAAGGGGATCAGCCAGCAACAATCGCGATTATGCAGCGCGTCCAGGCTGGACGGATACAGGGCCACGCCGTCCGGACGCACGAACAGGGCGGCACCGGAACTCAGGCCGATAAAGCCGGAGGTCTGTTCGCTGATAAACCCTTCCGGGTCCACGAACACCGGGCGCAGGGCGTCGGGAATCGGCTCATAGCCCACCAGGCCATTGGCCAGCGGGTCTTCCACCGCGCGCCGGTCCCGGTACAGGCCCACCGCGTCGGCGCCCACCACCAGCACCATGCCCTGATGAAAATGCAGCAGATTGACGGCGCCCCGGGCGGGTAACGACAGCACTTCCTGTCGTGAGATAATCGTATCCATAACACTCCGCGAACGTTGAACGGTAACGGGAGACGGTCACCCATGCAGGAAAAGATTGTAATACTTACCGGCGCCGGAATCTCGGCGGAATCCGGCATCCGCACCTTCCGCGACAGCGGCGGGCTGTGGGAAAACCACCGTCTGGAAGACGTGGCCACGCCGCAGGCGTTTCAGCGCGATCCCCACGGCGTGCAGCGTTTCTATAACCAGCGCCGCGCCCAGTTGCGCGACCCGGCGATCCGCCCCAATGCCGCCCACCGGGCCCTGGCCGAGCTGGAGCGGGCCCTGCCCGGCCAGGTGCTGGTGATCACCCAGAACGTGGACGATCTGCATGAACGCGCCGGCAGTCGCAATGTGATTCATATGCACGGCGAGCTGCTCAAGGCGCGCTGCCAGTCCACCGATGCCCTGGTGCCGGTGGATGACGCCCTGGACCCGGAGCTGGCGTGCGGCGTGTGCGGCGTGGCCGGCTGCCTGCGCCCCCATGTGGTGTGGTTCGGGGAAATGCCCCTGGAGATGGACCGGATCTTCGATGCCCTGGCCGGCTGCGAACGGTTTATCAGCATCGGCACCAGCGGCAACGTCTACCCGGCCGCCGGCTTCGTGGCCGAAGCGCGCGGCCACGGGGCGCACACCGTGGAACTCAATCTGGAGCCCTCGGAGCAGGTCACCGCCTTCGCCGAGCACCGCCACGGGCCGGCCTCGCAGCGCGTGCCGGAGTACGTGGCGGAGCTGTTGGCCGGCGCCTGAGCCGGCCGCTGGTCCGCAAGGGCCTACAGCACGAAGGACTTGATCAGCGTGTCCAGGCGCGCCGCATGGCGGCGCATCTCCACCGCCGACGAGGAGGTCTGCTGCACCATGGCCGCGTTCTGCTGGGTCATGGAATCCATTTCCGCCACCGCCGTGTTGACCTGGGCGATGCCCCGGCTCTGTTCCCGGGCACCGGTGCTGATGTCGCCGATCAGCTCGCTCACCGGCGTCACGCTGTCGACGATCTCCTTCATGGTGGCGCCGGCCCGGCGCACCAGCTCGGAGCCCTGACGGGTGCGGGTCACCGAGGTATCGATCAGGCCCCGGATTTCCGCGGCGGCGTCGCCGCTGCGCCCGGCCAGATTGCGCACTTCCTGGGCCACCACCGCGAAGCCCCGGCCGTGTTCGCCGGCCCGGGCCGCCTCCACGGAGGCATTGAGGGCCAGGATATTGGTCTGGAAGGCGATGCCGTCGATCAGCCCGATGATCTCGGCGATGCGCCCGGCGGCCTCGTCGATGGAGGCCATGGTGGTCTGCACCTCCTGCATGGCGCGACCGCCCTCCCCGGCCACCCGCGCCGTGTCGCCCACCATGGTGCTGGCGCGCTCGGCGGCGTCAGCGGTGTGGCTGACGGTGGCGGTGATTTCCTCCATGGAGGCGGAGGTTTCCTGCAGGCTGGCGGCGGACTGCTCGGTGCGCGTGGCCAGTTCCTCGCTGCCGGAGGCGATTTCGTCGGCGGCCCGGTTCACCGAGCCGGTGGTGTCACGCACCTCGCGCAGGGCATCCTGCATGCGCGACACGAAGGCGTTGAACTGACGCGCCAGATCGCCCACTTCGTCGTCACCGGAGGCCGTCAGGCGGCGGGTCAGGTCGCCCTTGCCGCGGGCAATGTCCTGCATGGCCCGGGCGGTATCGCGGATCGGGCGCACCACCCGGCGCACCAGCCACAGGGCGAGCACGCCCACCACCACCAGCAAGGCGGCGCCGGCGAGCACGCCCACCGTCACCGAGCGGCGCAGTTCCGCCCGCGCGGCGGCCTCGATGGCGGCCATGTCCTCGTCGATGTCGGTGATATAAACACCGGTGCCGATCACCCAATTCCATTCCGGCACCGACACCAGGTAGCCGTATTTGGTCTCCACCTTGCCAGTGCCGGGGTGCAGCCATTTGTACTGGTAGGGGCCTTCCCCCTGGTCGCGGGCCACCTGCACCATGTCGCGGACGATGTATTGGCCGTCCGCGTCCTGCAGGTCCCAGGAATTGCTGCTGGGGTTGTTGGCGTTGGCGACCTTATTGCCTCGGAAGTCGTAGGCGAACAGATAACTGTCGCCGTCGAACTTCATGCCCAGGATCATGGCCTTGGCGAGGCGTTGGGCTTCGTCCTCGTCGGCCATGTTCAACAACGGGCGGATCGCCGAGCGGGCCACTTCCGCGGCGCTGCGGATGCCCCGTTCCCGCATCCCGATCATCGCCTGGCGCTGCTGGGCCAGCGTGTGATCGGTGGTGCGCGCCCGCTCCACGGCGGACCAGGTGGTCAGAGCCAGTACCGCCACCATCAGCGGCACCAGGGAAAGCAAAAGGATCTTGGCCTGCAAACGCAGGCCGCGGAAAGCGAAAGGTTTCATGTCGGTCCTGAAGGAAACGCAAAATAGGCGTCGCCGTTATCGGCGCACCGGGCTGAAACCTTAGCGCTATTCGGCTAGACTGCGGTCTTCCGGCCACGACCACCAATAAGCAGCCAGACCATGAGCCATCAACAACTCGACGACCTCAATATCGAATCCCAGGACGTGCTGATCACGCCCCGGGCCCTGAAGGAAAAGCTGCCGCTCAGCGACCAGGCGGCGGACACCGTTTATCGGGGCCGCCAGCAGATCCGCGACATCCTGGACCGCAAGGATCCGCGCCTGTTCGTGGTGATCGGGCCCTGCTCGATCCATGACCCGAAAGCGGCCATGGAATACGCCGAGCGCCTCAAGACGCTGGCCGCCAAGGTGGACGATGCCCTGTTCCTGGTACTGCGCGTTTATTTCGAGAAGCCGCGCACCACGGTGGGCTGGAAAGGTCTGATCAACGATCCCTACATGAACGACTCGTTCAAGGTGGAAGACGGCCTGAACATCGCCCGCAAGCTGCTGCTGGACGTGGCCGACCTGGGCCTGGCGGCGGCCACCGAGGCCCTCGACCCGACCACCCCGCAGTACATTCAGGACCTGATTTCCTGGTCCGCCATCGGCGCCCGCACCACCGAATCCCAGACCCACCGGGAAATGTCCTCCGGCCTGTCCGGCCCGGTGGGCTTCAAGAACGGCACCGACGGCAGCCTGGACGTGGCGGTCAACGCCATGCTCAGCGTCCGCCATCCGCACCGTTTTCTGGGCATCGACCCGGACGGCCGGGTGGCGCTGACCACCACCAAGGGCAATCAGTACGCCCATGTGGTGCTGCGCGGCGGCGGCGGCAAGCCGAACTACGATTCGGTGTCCGTGGCCCTGGCGGAAAGCGCCCTGGAGAAGGCCGGCGTGTCCACCAACATCATGGTCGACTGCTCCCACGCCAACTCCAACAAGGACCCGGGCTTGCAACCCCTGGTGATGGAGAACATCGGCAACCAGATTCTGGAGGGCAACACCTCCATCGTCGGGCTGATGGTGGAATCCCACCTCAAGGAAGGCAATCAGAAGATCCCCGCCAATCTGGACGAGCTGGAATACGGCGTGTCGGTCACCGACGGCTGCATCGGCTGGGACACCACCGAGCAGGCCATCATCAACCTGGCCGACAAGGTGCGCGACACCCTGCCCCGCCGCGTCCGCGACTGACGTCGCGCCGCTTCGGCAAAAAAAAGCCCCGGCCAAGGCCGGGGCTTTTTGTTACCACACTTTTTAAACCACCGGCATCAGGGCGCCAGGCCACCGAGCAGACCGGTGAGCAGATCCGGCAGGTTCTGCCCCGCTTCCAGCAGGCATTCCAGCGGCAGGGTCGGGCTCAGGCCACCGGCGCCGGCTTCCGGGCAAAGCTGCCCGGTGACCGGGTCGGCGCCGCCTTCACCGCCACCGAGACCGCCACCCAGGCCGCCCAGCAGATCCTGGAGCTGGCCAAAATTACCCCCCACCTCCATCAGACAGGTGAGCGGCAGGGTCGGGCTCAGGCCCGCTTCCGCCGCGTTCGGGCAGATCTGCGCCAGGCCATCGCCCAGGCCGGGGATTTCCGGCACGCCGCCGTCACCGCCCGGAGCGCCGGGCAGATTGCCCAGGGCCTCGGTGATGCAGGCCGCCGGGTCCAGGCTGCCGGCGCCGGACGCCGCCGGGCAGAGCGCGTCGGTGAGCGGGTTGCTGCCGCCCAGGCCGCCGAGCAGATCGGTCAGGCCACCCAGGTTGCCGCCGGCCTCGGTGAGGCAGTCGATGGGCGTGGTCGGGCCCACGTCACCTTCGGCGGTGGCCGGGCAAATCTGACCGAGCAGCTGATCGGCACCGGGCAGGCCGCCGCCACCGTCGCCGCCGGGCAGCGGCAGCGCGCCGGGCAGGCTTTCCAGGGCTTCCATGAAGCAGGCCGCCGGGTCCGCGTTGCCGCCCTCGGAGGCCGCCGGGCACAGCTGGTCGAACAGCGGGTTATCGCCGCCGATCACGCCGAGCAGATCTTCCAGGCCGCCAAAGCCGCTGCCCAGTTCGCTCAGGCAGGCGATGGGCGTGGTCGGGCCCAGTTCACCGGCCGCCGCGTCCGGACAAATCTGCTCCAGCAGCATGCCGGTGCCCGGGATCTGCGGGGTCCCGCCGCCGCCACCGGCGGGCAGCTTCTGCAGCGCCTCGGTGAGACAGGCCGCCGGGTCCAGGCTGCCGGCGCCGGAGGCCGCCGGACAGAGCGCGTCGGTAAGCGGATTGCCGCCGCCCAGTTCGCCGAACAGGTCGGTGAGCCCGCCCAGGTTGCCGCCCGCCTCGGTGAGGCAGTCGATGGGCGTGGTCGGGCCGATTTCACCGCCCAGCGCGTCCGGGCAGATCGCGCCCAGCGCATCGGTGAGCTCCGGCGGCAGGCCGGGGCCTTCACCGCCGCCGCCACCGGGCAGACCCGGCAGGTCGCCGAGACCGGGCAGGCCGGGCAGACCGTTGCCGGCCAGACCTTCCTTCAGACAGGCCACCGGATCCACCAGGCCGCTGCTGTGCTCCAGCGGACACACCGCTTCGGTGATCGGGTTGGGGGTGCGGATCTGGTCGACGATGGTCACGTACACACGGCTGACCTCGTTGAGGCAATCGAGCACCGTGGTCGGGCCGAAGCCGCCGGCGGCGGTGGTCGGGCAGAAGCCGTCCGCGCCGGGGATGGACGGCGCGCCGCCGCCACCGGTGCCCGGGAACTCAGGCAGGCCGCCGCCGGCGCCGCCGGCGATTTCCGCCAGACAGGTGGCCGGGTCAAAGCCGCCCGCCGCGGCCGCTTCCGGACACAGCTGTTCGGTGATCGGGTTGCTGCCGCCGATCAGGTCCTGCAGCTGGCCGAGGTTGCCGGCGGATTCCTGCAGACAGGCCAGCGGGAAGGTCAAGGGACCGCCGCTGAGCAGGTCCTGCGGATTCTGAAGGTTGTCCAGGAAGGCGGTGGGATCGAACAGGCCGCCCAGGTCGAAGGACTCCGAGGCCACCGGGCAGAACTGCGCCACCACGCTGGTGGGATCGGGCACGCCGCCGTCCGCGGCCTCCGCCTCCTGCACGCAGGCGCCGGGGTCGACGCTGGCGCCGGGGGCCTGGCCGCCGCTGGTTTGCGGGCAGAATTCGTTGGTGAATTCGTTGCTCTCATCCACCACCGCCGCCATTTCCTGAGGCAGTTCGCGGGTGGAAGGTGTCGGTGCGCCGGCGTTATCGCCGCCACCACCGCCACCGCCACCGCCCCCACAGGCGGTAAGCAGCAGCGCCAGTACGCCGCCGCCGATCAGCTTCTTGATATCGGTATCCAAGGTTTACCCCTCCGTCTGTTCTCGTCGTTATCGCCCCCGATGAGGGATGGCGCATGAAGCGACTATGGAAGGGGTGTGCAAAGCGATGTAGACCGGCGCGGTTGCACCTGTGTAATGAAGCGTAGCCGGTGGTATCGAACGGTGTCCGGCCCGGCCCCCCGGAAACCTTTCCTTACCAAGGCCCGCGAGGGTGGCACGGGCGTTCGAGAAGCACGTCTCAGCGGGACATGGGCGCCGAGGGCCGGACAGCGCCAGGAAGACACAGTGGCAACGGCGCCGCGAACCAGCCAGAATAGGCGCCCTTCCCGGTCCCCAAACAGCTTTCGACACCGCCCGTCGGGCGGTCCGTAAGGACGGCCATGAACGCTCGCTACGCCAGTCTGCGTGACCGCTGGCGCCACATAATTTTCGGCACCGACACGCCCGCCGGGCGGTGGTTCGATCAGTTACTGATTCTGGCCATCATCGCCAGCGTGGTGGCGGTGACCCTGGACAGCGTGCAGTCCATCCATCAGCGCCACGGCACCTTGCTGTACGCGGCGGAGTGGTTCTTCACCGTGCTGTTCACCCTGGAATACATCATCCGGCTGTGGGTCAGCGACCGGCCACTGCGCTATGCGCGCAGCTTCTACGGGGTGGTGGATCTGGTGTCGGTGATCCCCACCTATCTGAGTCTGCTGCTGCCCGGCGCCAATTATCTGCTGACCATCCGCGCCCTGCGGGTACTGCGGGTGTTCCGGGTGCTCAAGCTGGCCCATCTGATGGAAGAGGCCAATCAGCTCGGCAGCACTTTGGTGCGCACCCGGCGCAAGATCGGCGTGTTCATGTTCGCGGTGGTGGTGGTGATCATTATCTTCGGCAGTCTGATGTACGTGGTGGAGGGCCCGTCCAACGGCTTCACCAGCATTCCGCGCAGCATCTACTGGGCCATCGTCACCATCACCACGGTGGGCTACGGCGACATTTCGCCGCAAACGCCGTTCGGGCAGGCGGTGGCGTCGCTGGCCATGATCACCGGCTACGCGATCATCGCCGTGCCCACCGGCATCGTCACCGCGGAAATGTCCCGGGCGCACATGGTCAAACGCTACGAGCGGGAATGCCCGAACTGCCACCGCCACGACCACGATCCGGACGCGCGCTTCTGCAAGCAGTGCGGCACCGGCCTGCCCCGCCCCGGCGGCGAGCCGGACTAAAGCCGGCCCAGCTCGAAGGTTTCGCCGTCGGAGTCGATCACCAGACGGGCGCCATCGCCCTGCTCTTCCCGGCGCGCCTGTTCCACCAGCCGGTAGAACACGGTGCGCGCGATCAGTGCTTCAAGATTGTCGCGCACATGCACGTAGGGGCGCGGCTCGCCGCTCTCCGCATCGGTTTCCACCCGCAGCGGGTGGCGGGCGCCGGCCACCACATGGGCGTCCACGTTGGTGGTGAACACCAGCTTGTCGGGTCCGTCGCCGCTCACCGTTTCCACCTCGGTGGCCACGAAGGGCACGTCGTCCACCTGGATGCGCAGCTTCTCCACCGGCGTGACCAGAAAATAGTCGTCGCCCTCGCGCAGCAGAATGGTGGAGAACAGCTTCACCATGCGGTGCCGCTCAATGGGCGAACCCTGGTAATACCAGGTGCCGTCACTGGCGATGCGCATGTCGATGTCGTCGCGGCGCTCCGGGTTCCATTTGTGAACCGGCGGCAGGCCCTGTTCGTCCTGCTCCGCCTTTTCCAGCAGCGCCAGCAGTTCCTCGGCTTTGCTCATGATGTCCCTATTTACCGCGCTGACCCTTGTTGCCCATGCGGATGCCGATTTCCACCAGGAAATCGAGGAAGTCGGGCTTGTCGTCGATCAGCCGCTGGTAGAACGGCGACTGCATCAGCGCCACGGCGCCGTGGGCCAGGGCCCAGGCCGCGCAGATGTGGTACATGGGCGGCACGTCCTCCAGGGAGCCTTCCTGGATGCGCGCTTCGACGATGTGGGTCAGCTGTTTGAAGTTGGCTTCGCGAATGCGATGCAGTTTGTCGACCAGGTCCGGCACCGCGTGATCCTTGATCACCTTGTTTTCCAGCCGGTCGAACAGCTGGTAGCGGGCCGGGTCGCCGATCCGGAAACGGAAGTATTCCCGGGCCAGCGCTTCCTTGTCGTGGCTGCCGTGGATGCTGTTGAAGACCTCCGCCAGATCCTCCTCGTAGCGCAGCATCAGCAGCAGGTAGATTTCGTTCTTGGTTTCGAAGTGCTTGTAGATGGTGCCTTTGCCGATGCCCACCCGGTCGGCGATCATTTCCACCGTGACCCGGTCTTCCCCCTGCTCCAGAAACAGCGCCAGGGCGGCGTCGAGAATCTCCTGCTCACGCTGGCGGAATTCCCGCGCCTTGCGCGTCGCTTTTTCCAGATCTCCCATCGACTTCTCCTCATTCCCGCCAACCGGGGACGGTTCCCGTTACCCTATCACAACCCGAAGCCCTGCACGTCCCCGCCATGGCCGCTACAATCGGGCCAGGTCCCACCACGTGACGGGCGGCCCCGCCGCGCGGGTGCCGGGCCGGATCATACTCAAGGAGCCCCTGATGGTCGATCTCAAAGCGGAATTCCCCCTCCAGGACGGGGTGCTGTATCTCAACCACGCGGCGGTGGCGCCCTGGCCGCGCCGCACCCGCGACGCGGTGGTCGCCTTCGCCGATCAGAACATCCATGTGGGCGCCCGGGACTACCCGGCCTGGCTGGAAGTGGAAGCGCGTCTGCGCCAGCGGCTGGCGCGGCTGATCCAGGTGGACCCCACCGAGGTGGCGCTGCTGAAAAACACCTCCGAGGGCCTGTCGGTGATCGCCCAGGGTCTGGACTGGCGGCCCGGCGACCGGGTGCTGATCAGCGACCAGGAGTTTCCGTCCAACCGCATCCCCTGGCAGGCCCTGGCCGACCAGGGCGTGGACGTGGTGGAGGTGGACGTGAGCGGCGAAGGGGCCGAGCAGCGCGTTATCGACGCCATCGGCGAAGGCACCCGGCTGGTGTCCCTGTCGTCGGTGCAGTACGGCAGCGGTATCCGCCTGGACCTGGCGCCGATCGGGCGCGCCTGCCGCGAGCGCGGCGTGCTGTTCTGCGTGGACGCGATTCAGAGCCTGGGCGCGGTGGCGTTCGACGCCGCCGCCTGTTTTGCCGATTTCGTGGTCGCCGACGGCCACAAATGGATGCTCGGTCCGGAGGGGCTGGCGCTGTTCCATTGCCGGCCGGCGGTGCGCGATCAACTGACCCTGCGGCAGTTCGGTTGGCACATGATCGCCGACGCCGGTGACTACACCCGCAAGGACTGGCAGGTGGCCGCCGACGCCACCCGCTTCGAGTGCGGCAGCCCCAATATGCTGGCCACCCATGCCCTGGACGCGTCCCTGTCGTTGTTCGAGGAACTGGGCATGGAGCGGGTGGAGGCGGCCCTGGCGGAGCGGGTGGCCCATCTGCACCAGGGCCTGGCGGCGCGGGGCGCCGAGCTGTTGAGCCCGGCGGACCCGGCCCGGCGCGCCGGCATCGTCACCTTCCGGCTGCCCGGCGAGGCACCGTCGGACACCCGCGCCCGGCTGCACGCCGGCGGCGTGGTGTGCGCCGAGCGCGGCGGCGGCGTGCGCCTGTCCCCCCACTTCTACACTGACTATTCGGTCATGGATCGCGCTCTGGCTCTGCTGTAGGATCGCCGCATGCACTCACCACGATTCTACCAATGGCTCTGCGAACGGCTGCAGCGTCAGCCCGAGCATGGCGAATGGCCGCTGGGCGACCTGGAAAGCCAGCGCGCCCAATTGCGCCCCTGCGACGTGCTGCTGGTGGACGGCGAAAGCCCCCTGGACCGGCGCCTCAAGGTACTGACCGGCAGTCGCTTTTCCCGCGCCCTTCTCTATATAGGCCGGCCCCACGAAGTGGCCGACCCGGCCCTGCGCGCGCTGCTGGCCGATTACCTGCCCTGTGGACCGGACACCCAGCTGGTGCTGGACGCCAGCCTGGAACGGGGGCTGTGGGTGCGCGACCTGAGCAACCTGCACGGCCTGCATCTGCGCGTCTGCCGGGCCCAGAATCTGGCGCCGGAGGAGTGCCAGGACGCGCTGCGGTTCGCCATCAGCCGGCTCGGCACCGGCACCCAGCATGGCTGGAGCACCCTGCTGCTGCTGTGGCTGGTGCCCTGGCGCACCCTGGCGGCGCGCCTGCGCCGGCGGCTGCTCAACCGCTGGGCCAATGATCTGCTGCGCGCCATTACCGGCACCACCGCCGGTGAGGCGTTCGCCTTTATCCAGTTTCCGGTGCACCCGCTGGTCAAACAGCCGGAGGACGCCGCCGCCCGGCTGCTACGGCTGCAGCCCCGGCTGTTCCACGCCGCCGATTTCGACCATTCCCCCTACTTCGACGTGATCAAGGCCCCCTACCTGCTGCAGGCGGTGCCCTCCGGTTTCGGCGCGGTGCCCTGGAAAGGCAATGCCGGCGCGCTCGTCCCCGAGCAGCGCCGGCAGCATCTTTCCGTGGTCGACTGACCGCTCGCTAACGACGACGGCGCAACACCCCCAGCCCGGCCAGCATCATCGCCAGCCACAGACCCGCGGCACCACCACCGCCACCGCCACCACCGCCGCTTTCTTCACTGCGCGCGCTTTCCGCGCCGGCCCGGGCCGGCGTCACGAAAGCGGTGGTATCCCCGGCGGGGAAGTCGCCCGCCGCGTTGCCCGCGCTCATGAACACCCGACCGTCACCGTCGCCCTGCAGCGCCAGGGTGCGCGAGGCGGCGCCGCCACGGGTCAAGTCGCCCAGATCACAGCGCACCGTCGCCCCGGCCACGCAGCCCTCCGGCAGCGATTGCCAGTCCCACCCGGACGGCAGCCGGAAATCCACCCAGGCGCGGGGCGCGTCCCGGTGGGTGGCCTGGTTGGTGACCGTGGCGGTAACCCGTACCGCGCCGCCGGCACGCACCGTGGTGGCCTCCAGCTTCAGGTCCGGCTGATCGGAGAACACCACGCTCAGGCGTTCCTCGTTGGCGGTGTAGTAATCGTGCTCGTCGCTGATCGGTACGATGCGTGCCAGACCGGCCACCGCGCCGGCGCCGGTATGGGTCAGACGCAGACGATGGATCTCGCCGCTGGCGCCGGTGTCCAGGTTGTTCCAGCCCTGGCACAGGCTGTAGCCGGTCTGCTCGCGGCAATTCAGATCGTCCGCCCAGACGTTCAATCCGCCCTGGTGGTCGATGCGCAGACCCACGCCCCGGGCCGCGTTGACCAGGCTGCGGTTGCTGATGCGCGTCTCCAGGGTCAGGGTCTGGCCGGGGCCGGCGTACAAGGCGCCGCCGGCGGTTTCGCTCTCCAGATCCACCATGGCGCCGCCGGAGGTGCGCTCGATCCAGTTCAGATAGGCGCTGACCCGGGTGTACACCGCCGGCACGCCGGAGGCGCACTGCTTGGCGCCGTAGCTGGTGACGCCGGCCAGCCAGGTGCGGTCACCGTCCCGATAGACCAGCGGCCCGCCGCTGTCGCCCCGGCAGGTGTCCTGATCCACGCCGGCCACCGGATTCATCTCACCGGCGCACAGCTGGCCGCTGCCCAGGTTGTTCCAGTGGCGGGCGCACTGGGACGGGCTGACGTAGTCCAGATCCACCTGCTGCAGCAGGGTGGACATGGAGGTGTTCTCGGTCTGCCCCCAACCCAGGGCACGCAGCGCCTCGTCCGGACTGCCCCGGCGCAGCCGCTCCATTTCCGCGTTCTTGGCCAGGTCCAGCGCCGCCTGGGCGGACGGCCGCTCCAGTTCCAGCAGCGCCAGATCGTTCTGGTAGATGTCGCTGCGGTAGCCGTCGTGCACATGCACGGCCCGTACCGCGATGGTTTCCGCCGGGGTGGCGTAGCGGTTCAGGTGACCCAGCGCCACGAATAAAGTACCAGCGTCGAAATCCACGCCGTTGGTGCGCACGCAGTGCGCGGCGGTCAACACCCAGCGCGGCGCCACCAAAGCGCCGCCGCAACGGGTGCCCGCGTAATTGGCGTTGCCGGACAGGCTGCGCTTGACCTCCACCATCCAGGACGGGGCGCTTCCGACGTCCTCCCCACCAATGATCCGAGGCGTGGCCTCGGCGGCGGACGCGACCCCCGCGTACAAATTGACCAGCAAGCCGATTACGAGAAATGAATGACGCATGACGATCCCACCTACTCCTATATTCGTACGGAGCGGATACTAGAGGGGATCGAACGTGAAAGACCATACTCACGCCTTAATATTACTACGCCATCATTCTTATTTGTGACCGAATCGGTACGTCATTCGGGCCTGACGCACAGCAAAAATTGGCAAAATATGCAATTAGCGGCAGCCGGAACGGACGCTTTGGGCGGGAGGAAGGGGGGGTAGGAGCGGCTCCTACAATGAGGCGGTGAGGCCGGACGGGCCCGCGCGGGAGCGGTCGTCCGACCGGGATGGACGAAGGAGGATCAGTCCGGCACGACCCCGCAGGCCATGCGGGCCCCGCCGCCGCCCAGGGGCTTGGGCTGGTCGGAGTAGTTGTCACCGCCGGCGTGGATCATCACCGCGCGGCCTTCCAGATCGTCCATGTCCAGGCGCGGCGCCAGTACCGGAATGGTGGCGTTACCGTCGGCGTCCACGTACAGCGCCGGCAGGTCGCCCAGGTGGCCGTCACCCCACGGGGTGCCGTGATGGCCGGTTTCTTCCGGATCGTAGTGACCACCGGCCGCCGCCGCCGCGGTCATCTTGCCGTCCTTCTCGGCGGGCTCGCAGGAGGCGTTCTGGTGCACATGGAAGCCGTGGGCGCCCTGCTCCAGGCCTTTCAGCTGCGGGGTGAACACCAGACCGTGGTCGCTTTCGGAGACCATGATTTGCCCCACCTGTTCACCGACCCCGTCGGCGCTGACCGAATGCATCGGAATGGTGGTGGCGGCGTGGCCGGCGCCGGCCACGGTGGCGGCGATCAGACCCAGGGCGAAACGTTGATGAATGCGCATTATGTTGCTCCTTGCCAGTGACAAAAAATCCATGCCTTGTTCCAAGGCTTCGCCCTTTGTAACGCGGGGTGGTCCCACCACGCCAGCCACAAAACCCGCCTTTGCCCGGCGGCGGCGCTCATTTTGTATTTCTTTACGTTCCCGCGCGGTGCCCGGCGCCACTGGCGGCGCCGGGCACCGCGCGCCCTGGCGGGCTCCGGGGACGCTTCGGGCGCGCTTGTGAACGCCATCGGCTGGTCCTAATCTGAGGCTTGAATACCCAGGGAAGTGGAACGATTTTCACAACGGCCGGATGTTCGACCGCACCGGCTCGCGCTCCCGGTTTGTCGTTGCAGGAGGCAGCATGGCCACCCAGGCCGAGTTTCCGTTACCGAGGCGTACGAACATGACGCACCGGCCGACCCGCTCCAGAAACGTCGCCACGCTGATCGTGACCCACGATCTCGGCGGGCTCCACCGCCTGTTCGATGCCAACCGGCTGCGCCTGGGGTTGTACCTGTTTCTGGGTATTCTGGTGTTCGCCTCCCTGCTGCTGGCTTTCGCCCTGCACTATCGGGTGACACCGGAAGTGTTTGGCGCCGCCGCCCGCAGCCTGCACTGGCAACCGGCGGCGCTCGGCGGAGCGTTACTGATCAGCGCCGGCTGGATGCTGACCCGGGCGGGCCAGGCCGGCCACCGGGGTGCCGTCGGCGCTATTCTGATGGCCTGGTCACTGGGCCTGGCGTTTCTGGCCCTGCGCGTGTGGGAAGGTTATCTGGAATACGGTGATGGCCTGCTGCCTTTGACCCAGCCGTTCGGTTACCCGGGGCCGCGCCCTCTGGATGCCCTGCTGTTTTTTCACTTTCATCATCTGCTGGTGATCGCGCACGCGGCGTTCGTCATCATCGCCATGCTGACGGTCCTGCCGGCGCTCGGCACCCGGGATCCGGATCGGCGCGCGGCCCGGCTGCGGTTGGCCGGCGGTTATTGGGCGCTGGTGGAAATCGCCTGGCTGGCCAGCTTCACCGCCGTCTACCTGATCGGTCATGCCCCGTGACACCCATGCCGCGTAGCACCGAACCCGCGCCGCGCCGGCGCCACCCCACCGGCTTGTACCCCTTGCTGTTATTGATGCTGGCGGCGAATCTGGGCATCGCCATGGGGCCGCCCCTGGCGTTGCCGGCGCTGCCGTCCAGCGCCCAGCTCGGCATCACCACCGTCCTGATGGTGCTGCTGGTGGTGTTCTCTTTTCTGCGCCTGCCGCCGCGTCACCCGCCGCTCTGGACCACGGTGATCCTCAGCCTGATCTGGCTGGCGGTGCTCGCCACCGCCCTGCTGCGATTCACCTATTTGTGATGCGTCCTATTTGTGATGAAGGGGCCCCACCGGCCGGCGGGGCCGGAAGCTGTCCGGGTCGGCGGCGTGCCACCACTCTCCGTAGACGGTCTCGTCCGGCGCCTCCAACAGCGCATTCGGTTCCAGAAAATCGTACATCTTGTCCAGGGTCATCAGCTCGGTGGTGCCGCGCCGGTGCATCAGATGGCGGGGTAGCAGTTCGCCGGGATGCTCCAGCCCCGCCGCCGAGATGATGTCGGCCAGATGCTCAAGAGTGTGGCGCTGGAAGTTGGCCACCCGGGGCGCCTTGTCGGCCACCACCAGGCCGCGCTGGCGGCTGGGGTTCTGGGTGGCCACGCCGGTGGGGCAGCGGTCGTTGTGGCAGCTCTTGGTCTGTACGCAGCCCAGGCTGAGCATGAAGGCGCGGGCCGCGTTGCACCAGTCCGCGCCCAGGGCCAGGTTGGCGGCCAGGCTGTAGGCGCTGTACACCTTGCCGCTGGCCGCCAGCCGCACCCGCGAACGCAGGCCGGTGCCGACCAGCGCGTTGCGCACCATCAGCAGGCCCTCGCGCAGCGGCAGCCCCAGATGGTCGGAGAATTCCTCCGGCGCCGCGCCGGTGCCGCCCTCGGTACCGTCCACCACGATGTAGTCCAGCTCGATGCCGGAATCCAGCATCGCCTTGCACAGCGCCAGCACCTCCCAGGGATGGCCCACGCACAGCTTCACGCCCACCGGCTTGCCGCCGGAATCCGCGCGCAGGGAAGCGGCGAATTCGAGCAACTCACGGGGCGTGGAAAAGGCGCTGTGCCAGGCCGGTGAGCGGCAATCCTCGTTCATGGGGATCTTGCGGGTGTCGGCGATCTCGCGGGTGATCTTGGCCGCCGGCAGCACGCCGCCGTGGCCCGGTTTGGCGCCCTGGCTGAGTTTGATCTCGATCATCTTCACCTGATCCAGGGTGGCCTGCTCGCGGAACAGCCCCCGGTCGAAGTGCCCATCCTGGTCCCGGCAGCCGAAATAGCCGCTGCCAATTTCCCACACCAGATCGCCGCCGTGCCGGCGATGGTAAGGGCTGATGCCACCCTCACCGGTGTCGTGATAAAAACCGCCGCGCCGCGCGCCCAGATTGAGCGCCTCGATGGCCGGCGCGCTCAGCGAACCGAAACTCATCGCCGACACGTTCAGCAGCGACGCCCGGTAGGGTTGCTGGCAGGCGGCGCCGCCGACCTCGACGCGGAAGTCCGCGTCGGGTTTGGGCCGGGGCGCCATGGAATGGGCCAACACCTGGAACTCGGCGTCGTAGGCGTCCAGATCGGTACCGAACGGCTTCACGTCCACCTGGTCCTTGGCCCGTTCGTAGATCAGCGACCGCATATCCCGGTTGTAGGGCCGCCCTTCCCGGTCGTCCTCGACGATGTACTGGCGCAGAAACGGCCGCAGGAACTCAAAGAACCAGCGGAAATGGGCCAGCAGTGGATAGTTGCGCAGCAGGGTGTGGCGGCGTTGAACCAGATCCCAGAGACCGCGCAGGCCGAGCACGCCGAACACCGCCAGGGCCGCCCAGGCCCACGGCGATCGCGACCAGCGCCACACCGCCACCGCCGCCACCAGAGTGCACAGCCAGACCAGGACCAGAGCTCCGAAACGTGCCGGTGCGGTTGTACTCATGAACGCCTTGCTCCCCTTTCCGTTTTTTTGAAAACGCCGTGTTTCTGACAGACCCATCAAGTGTGTTGACAGTTCCGCCCGAGCCTAGCGCAAAAGCGGACCACCCGCCGCGCCGGAAAAGTAAAGGCTGGTAAACGCCGCGCCGCCGTGTCGGCGGCGGCGCCGGTGCACTACACTCGGCCTCTACCGTGAACGGCGACGAGGCAGACCACTACGTCCATGGCCAACTACATCAAACTGCGCGCCCGTCTGATGCGCGACGACGACATCGCCTTCGGCCCCGGCAAGGCGCAACTGCTGGACGCCATCGAAAGCACCGGCTCGATTTCCGCGGCGGCCCGTGAACTGGGCATGAGTTACCGGCGCGCCTGGCTGCTGGTGGACACCATGAACCGCTGCTTCCGGGAGCCGCTGGTGCATTCCGCCCCCGGCGGCAAGCACGGCGGCGGCGCCGAGATCACCGAGGCGGGCCGGCGCATTCGCCAGCGTTACCGGGAGATGGAACGGGCGCTGCGTGATCTGGCCGACGACTTCGAAAAAAGCCTGGAGAACGAACTGAGCTGAGCGCCCGGCGAAACCGGTCGGTCACGCCTCTGGCTTTTCCTCGCCCACCGCTATATTCTTTCGTGCATAACGAAAACCAACATAACATTCGCTCGTCAGCCAGAGAGTTTTTCCATGAACGTTTTTCTTTTTCCGGCGGCCCCGTGCCTGCTGGCGGCTTCGCTTTGCCTGCCAGCTCACGCTGCCCCGTCCCCTGAACCCGGCGACCGCTTCGAACTGGGCGTTCTGGAGCCGGTGGTGGTGCAAGGGGACGGTATCGACGCCGACCAGACCAGTACCCAAGCCACCGTCACCAGCGACGACATGCGCCGTTTCAACCGCACCGACGTCTCCCAGGCGCTGGAGCTGCTGCCCGGCGTCAATACCGTGATGATGGGCGGTCGCAGTGAGCGGCTGATCAATGTGCGCGGCTTCGACTCCCGCCAGGTGCCGCTGTTTATCGATGGCATTCCGGTGTACGTGCCCTACGACGGCAACATCGATCTGTCCCGTCTGACCACCTACGACGTGGCGGAAATCTCGGTGAGCAAGGGCTACACCTCGCTATTGGCCGGCCCCAACACCCTGGGCGGCGCCATCAACGTGGTCGGTCGCCGGCCCCGGCTGGGCACCGAGGCGGAAGCCGGCTACGGCATGAGCTTCGACGATCGCTTCTCGCGCAACGCCTGGGACAGCTACGCCAATGTGGGCACCAACCAGGGCCGCTGGTACGCCCAGGTCGGCGGCTCGATCCGCGATCAGGACTATTTCCCGTTGGCCGGTGACTTCGACCCCACCGCCGACGAAGACGGCGGCCGCCGGGAGAACTCCGAATACACCGACCGCAAACTGTCGCTGCGTCTGGGCTTTACCCCCAACGCCTCCGACGAATACGTGTTCAGCTATTACAAGCAGGACGGTGAGAAGCAGACGCCCCCCTATGCCGGTGACGATGCCAACACCCGGGTGCGTTTCTGGCAGTGGCCCTGGTACGACAAGGAAAGCGTCTACTTCAATTCCAAGACCCGGCTGCATGAGCATCTGGAGGCCAGGCTGCGGCTCTACTACGACAGCTTCGAGAATTCGCTGCGCTCCTACGACGACGCCACTTACAGCAGCATGAACCGGCCCTACGCCTTCGACAGCACCTACGACGACTACTCCTGGGGCGGCAGCGTGGAACTGGGCACCGACCTGTTCTCGCGCCACGATCCGCGCCTGGCGGTGCACTACAAAACCGACGTTCACCGCGAAGTGGGCGACCTGGGCGAGCCGGAGCAGCGCTTCGAGGACCGCACCGTGTCGGTGGGCGTGGAAGACCGCTTCGCCGCCACCGACCGGCTGACGCTGCTGGCCGGCATCAGCTATGACCGGCTGCGCGGCGAGCAAGCCGACAATCTGGTCAACGGCACCATCGAACCGTTCGAGCTGGCGTCCACCTCGGCGGTCAACCTACAGGCCGGCGCTCTGTTCGCCTTCAACGACCACCTCAAAGGCCGCCTGATCGCCGCCAAGCGCAGCCGTTACCCGACCATCAAGGACCGCTACTCGTTCCGCATGGGCTCGGCGCTGCCTAACCCGGATCTGGACGCGGAAACCAGCACCGGCGTGGAAGCCGGTCTGGCCGGCGACCTGCTGGTCGGCACCGACATGCCGGTGCATTGGGGCGCCGCGGTGTTCCGCAACGAGATCGACGACAGCATCCAAAGCATCGCCATCGACAACGGCCTGTGCACCTCACCGCCCTGCTCGCAACTGCAGAACGTGGCGGAGTCGGTGCTGCAGGGCGCCGAGGCCGAGCTGACCGTGAACCTGGGCGACGCCTGGCAATACCACCTCAACTACACCTACCTGCACCGGGACAACAAGTCCGACCCGGACCTGCGCGCCTTGGATACGCCGCGCCACAGCGGCTTCACCTACCTGAGCTGGTTCCCGGGCGACACCTGGACCCTCACCGCCAGCGCCCGCGCCGACAGCGGCCGCTACAACGACAGCGGCGGCACGCGGCAGACCGCCGGTTTCGTCACCACCGGCCTCAAGGCCGCCTGGCGCCCGCTGCCGCAATGGCAGCTGGAAGCGGGCGTGGACAACCTGGGCGACAAGCTCTACGCCTACGACGAGGGCTACTACGAGCCGGGCCGCACTTACTTCACCAAAGTGCGCTGGCGCTACTGAGCGGCGCGCTCCAGACGGTCATTCAGGAGATCACCATGACATTCGTTTCCCGTTACGCCGCCCTGGCGCTGCTCGCCCTGCCGCTGGCCGCGCCGGCCATGGAGGCCCAGGAAGACAGCGGCTGCGCCACCTACGCGGCGCCGGAACAGGCCGTGATCAAACGCTTCACCGCGTCCTCCCTGGCCGAGCCCGGCGGCGCGGAAGGCGCGGCCCCGGCGCCCATCGATACCGGCACCGCCTACCGCGCCACGCTGTCACCGCAGCACGGTTTCGCGTTCGCCGCCGAACCCGGCCGCCACACCCTGGCGGACGGCGCCTACGCCGGCGCCTTCGTGTTCCACACCGACCAGGCCGGCCCCTATCGCGCCTATATCGACGACGCCAGCTGGGTGGATCTGGTGGACCAGGAGGGCGCCCTGGTGCCCTCGGAGGATTTCGGCGGCCGCCACCACTGCGAGGCGCTGCGCAAGTTCGTGGTCTATTCCTTGGACGCGGATCGGGACTATGTGCTGCAACTGAGCGGCGGCACCCGGCAGCAGGTGCGCGTGCTGGTGCAACCGGACCGTAGCTGATGGGTCAGCCAGGATGGCGGTGGCCTCTGTCATGGCTGCTTGTGGCACTGATCGGCCAGGCCGGTGCCGGGCCGGCGCCGGACCCGCGCCGGGGCGAGGCGTTCTTCAACACCGCGTTCGTGGCGGCGCCCTCCCCGGCCAGCCTGCGCGACGGGCTCGGCCCGCTGTTCAACGCCGCCGCCTGCGATCAGTGCCACAGCCAGCGCGGCCGGCGCTTGCGGCCCGCCGACGGCGAGCCGCTGCCCACCGGTCTGGTGATGCAACTCAGCCAGCGGAAGGCGGACAGCGCCTGGGGCCCCCACGACGCCTACGGCACCACCTTCAATCCGCTGGCGGTGTCCGGCGTGCCCGCCGAGGGCCGGATAACCATGCGCTGGCGCACCCGGCACGGCCGCTACACGGACGGCGAGGGCTGGCGGCTGCAAACGCCGGACTATGAATTCCAGGCGCTCAGCCACGGCCCCCTCGGCGAGGCGGCGGCGTTCTCCGTGCGCGGCGCCGCCACCCTGGACGGTGTCGGGGCGCTGGCGGCCATTCCAACGGCGGTGATCCTGGCCGGGGCGGATGCCGGCGACCGGGACGGCAACGGCATCCGCGGTCGGCCCAACTGGGTCGTGGTGGACGGCGAACGGCGCCTGGGGCGCTTCGGCTGGAAGGCCAATCATCCGGACCTGGAAACACAGATCGCCGCGGCCCTGATCAACGAGCAGGGCATCACCACCTCGCGACGTCCGGAATCCGGCTGCGCCCCGGCGCAACGGCGCTGCCGGGCGGCGCCCAACGGCGGCGAGCCGGAGATGGCCGACGACGACCTGGCCGCCCTGGTGGCGTTCGTCGCCGGGCTGGCGCCGCCGGCGCCGGTGGCCGATCCGTCCGGCGACGGCGCCGAGCTGTTCCGCGCACTGGGCTGCGCCGGCTGCCACCGGCCGTCCATCGAATGGCGGCAACAGGGACGAACGGCGCGCCTGGCACCGTACACGGATTTGCTGCTGCACGATCTTGGCGAAGGGTTGGCCGACCATCGACCGGACCACGACGCCGATGGCCGGGAATGGCGCACCGCGCCGTTGTGGGGGCTGGGGCGGGCGCGCCGTGCCGGGCTGCCGGCCTGCTACCTGCACGATTGCCGCGCGCGCACCCTGGAGGAAGCGGTTCTCTGGCACGGCGGCGAAGCCGCCTCCAGCCGGGACGCCTTCACCACACTGCCCGGCCCGCGCCGGCGGGCGCTGCTCCACTTTCTGAAGGGCCTTTGATGGGCCGCGGGCCGGCCCGCGTTTCTCCCCGGCCCCGCTTAATCGTCGTCGGCGTCGGCGGCGTCGGCGGCGCGCACCCCGCCGTCCTCGTCATCCACCCTCGCCGGCAAGGCCCGGCGCGCCTTGGCGCCCAGTTCGTGCAGCTTATGGGCCTGGCCGAGCAGGTTGCCGCGCCCTTCGGTGAGCCGTTTGTAGGCGGTTTCCCAGGAATCGTGGGCGCGGTCGATCTTGTCGCCCACGTCCGCCAGGGACTCGCTGAGGCGGGTGATCTGGTCGCAGATCAGGCCGGCCCGGTTGGCGATGTCCAGGGCGTTGCGGTTCTGGTATTCGTAGCGCCAGATGTTCTGGATGGTGCGCAGGGTCACCAGCAACGTGGTCGGGCTGACCAGCACGATATTGCGCTCGTAGGCCTCGATGTAGAGTCCCGGGTCCGCTTCCATGGCGGTCATGAAGGCGCCTTCCACGGGGATGAACAGCAGCACGAAGTCGAGGCTGCGCACCCCTTCCAGGTTGCCGTAGTCCTTGATATTGAGGCCCTTGATGTGGGCGCGCAGGGATTGCAGGTGCTGGTCGCGGCTTTCCCGCCGGGTGTCGTCGTCCTCGGCGCTGACCAGACGCTCGTAGGCGACCAGCGACACCTTGGCGTCGATCACCACGTCCTTGTCTTCCGGCAGGTGGACGATGGCGTCCGGCAGCCGGCGACCGCCGTCCTCGCTTTTCAGCGCCACCTGGGTGTCGTACTCGCGGCCCTTGGTGAGGCCGGAGCTTTCCAGCACCCGTTCCAGGATCATCTCGCCCCAGTTGCCCTGGGTCTTCACCTGGCCCTTGAGCGCCTGGGTCAGGTTGCGGGCGTCCACATGCATCTGCTGGTTGAGGCTTTTCAGATGCTGGAGCTGTTCGGTCATGGCGGCCTGGGCGCGGGTGTCGTCGCTGTGAATCTGATCCACCCGGCGGCGGAATTCCGCCAGTTGCTCGCGGAACGGGTTGAGCAGCGTGTCCAGCCCCTGGCGGTTCTTCTCCTCGAACTGCTTGCTGCGGTGCTCGAAAATCTTCGCCGACAGGTTCTCGAATTCCTGCTTGAGCTGCTCGCGACTCTGCTCCAGAAACGCCAGCTTGTCCTGCTGGCCGGCCAGCCGTTCCTCCAGGCGCGCCTTGTCGGCGCGGGACTGTGCGTACTGACCCTGAAGGTCCTGCAGTTGCTGCTCCAGGGCGGTGGCCCGCTCCTGTTCCCGGGCCAGCTCACGGCCGCGTGCCTCGCCATCGTGCAGCGCCTGGTCCCGCTCGCGGCCCAGCCGGTTGAGCGGCGCCCGGGTCAGCAGCAGCGCCACCAGGGCGGTGACCACCACCGCCAGGGCCACCGCCAACGCCAGTTGCAGGGGATCGCTGAGTCCGTTCATGCCGCCGCCTTACTGAACAGGGTGTAGAAATTGTCGCGGGTGACCCGCGCCACCTCCGCCACCGGCAGGTCCTTCAGGCCGGCCACGCATTCCGCCACCCGCGCCACATGGCGGGGCTCGTTGGGTTTGCCCCGGAACGGCACCGGCGCCAGCCAGGGCGAGTCGGTTTCGATCAGCAGACGCTCCAGGGGCAGCGCGCGCACGGTGTCGCGCAGGGCCTCCGCGTTGCGGAAGGTGACGATGCCGGAAATGGAAATATAGAACCCCATCGCCATGGCCTGCTCGGCCATGTCGGTGTCCTCGGTGAAACAATGCAGCACGCCGCGCACTTCGCCGCCGCCGTGCTCACGCAGCAGTGCCAGGGTGTCCTCCTTGGCGCCCCGGGTATGGATCACCAGCGGCAGGCCGGTGCGGCGGGCGGCCTGGATGTGCGCCACGAAACGCCGTTGCTGCCATTCGCGCTGTTCCTTGGCGTAGAAATAATCCAGCCCGGTTTCGCCGATGGCCACCACCCGGGGGTGGTCCGCCAGGCGCACCAGCTCGTCCGCGTCCGGCTCCCGGGATTCCTTGTACAGGGGGTGGACACCCACGGTGGCGTGCACATCGTCATGGGCTTCCGCCAGGGCGCGCACGCGCGGGAAGGTTTCCAGATCGACGCCGATGCACAGCATGTGGGAGATACCGTCGGCGCGGGTGGCCGCCATCATCGCCTGGAAATCGCCGTCATAGGCGTCCAGGTTGAGCCGGTCCAGATGGCAATGGGAATCCACCAGGTCGAGGGGGGTGTCGGACATAGGGTTGCGTCTCTCCGCCGCGGACTTCGAGAAGCGCCCTATTCTACACGCTATGAGGGTTACATGGTGTGGGTGGGCCGGTCGGACTGCAGCGCGCCGGCAAGATGGTTTTCGATGGTGCGGCGGGCGGTGTCGTCCTGGTCGGAGAACTGCACGCCGATGCCGGCGGTGCGGTTGCCCTGGGCACCCTGGGGCGTGATCCAGACCACCTTGCCGGCCACCGGAATCTTGTCCGGTTCGTCCATCACATTGAGCAGCAGGAAGATCTCCTCGCCCAGCTGATAGTCCTTATCGGTGGGTATGAACAGACCGCCGTTGGTGATGAACGGCATATAGGCGGAATACAGTGCGGCCTTGTCCTTGATGCTCAGCGACAGGATGCCGCTGCGGCCTCCGGGCATTTTCATGTGCGTTTCCCCCGTGCGGGCGCTCCGGCACCCTCTTTTCCCAAGCGCTTTTTTTGTACGCGCCGACTCGACGCTCAAGCAGATTAGAAGCCGCTGGCGGAGGCGTCAACGCCCACCAGAATCAGCAACCATTGCTCCATCAGCAATTCCTTGTTGGGGTTGGCGCCGGCCAGCAACTGGCGCCGCCCCTCCATCACCCGCCGGGCGGCGGCCAGCAGCCGGGCCGGCGGCACCTGGGCGGCCAGTTGCCGCAGCAACGGCTCCACCTTGGGGTCGGTGACGGTGGCCGGATCGGCTTCGCCGCCCTCCTCACCCAGCGCCGCCAACACCGCCGCCCGGGCCAGCCAGCCGTACAGCACGCCGGCCATCACCCGGGGGTCCTGGCCGGCCAGCACCTGCCCGGCCTGGGCCGGAGAGGTGCGCCCCCGGGCCACCGCCAGCAGTTGGCCGGCCAGCTGTTCCCGGGCCGCGAACCAGTCCGCCTCCTGCAGCGCCAGGGCCCGCAACGGCGCGCCCTGGGCGGCGGCCAGCAGCGCCGCCGCTTCGCGCTCGCCGGTCTGCGGCGTCAGCCAGGCCAGCGCCGCCTCCCCCGGAGGCAACGGCAGGTGACGCTGCTGGCAGCGGCTGCGAATGGTGGGCAGTAACAGGCTCGGCTGGTCGCTGACCAGAATCAGCACCAGCCCGTCGCCGGGCTCCTCCAGGGTCTTCAGCAGGGCGTTCTGGGCGCTGCGGTTGAGCCCTTCCGCCGGCGCGATCAGCGCCACCCGGGCGCCGCCGTACTGGGCGGTGCGGCCGGCGAATTCCAGCAGTCGGCGCACCTGGTCGATCTTGATGGTGTTGGAGCCCGGCTCCGGGGCCAGGGTCTGGAAGTCCGGGTGGGTGCCGGCCACGCTCAGATGGCAGCCGTCGCACTCCCCGCAGGCCAGACCGGCGGCGGGTCGTTCGCACAGCAGCGCCTGGGCCAGGGCCTGGGCGAGACGGAATTTGCCGATGCCGGCGGCGCCGGCGAACAGCAGCGCATGGGGCAGACGCCCCTGGGCGTGCTGATCCAGCAGCCGCTGCATGGTCTCCCGGTGCCAGGGACAGGGCACCTGGATCGGCGCCCGCTTCGCGGATGAACCTACCGCCACCGCAGCATCTCCTGAAGATGGGTGTCCAGTTCGGCGCGAACCGCGTCCAGGTCCGCGCCGGCGTCGACCAGCCGGAACCGCTCCGGCTCCGCCGCCGCCCGCTCAAGGTAGCATTGCCGCACCCGCTCGAAGAAGGCCAGCGTCTCCCGCTCGATGCGGTCCGGGCTGGAGCGCTTGCCGGCGCGGGCCATGCCCTGGGCCACCGGCACGTCGAACAGCAGCGTGCGGTCCGGGGTCAGGCCGCGCAGCACCAGGGATTCCAGGGCCGCGATGGCGGCCGGGTCGAACCCCCGTCCGGCGCCCTGGTAGGCCCAGGTGGCGTCCATGAAGCGGTCGCACAGCACCCAGTCGCCACGGGCCAGGGCGGGCCGGATCAGCGCTTCCAGGTGCTGGGCGCGGGCGGCGAACACCAGCAGCAGCTCGGTGCCGTCGGCCATGGTTTCCGTGCCCGGGTCCAGCAGCACCGCGCGGATGCGCTCGGCCAGGTCGGTGCCGCCCGGTTCCCGGGTCACGGTCACCGGCACGCCGGCCTCGCGCAATCGCTCCGCCAGCCAGGCTAGATTGGAGCTCTTGCCGGCGCCCTCGCCCCCTTCCAGGGTGATAAAGCGGCCGGTCACCGGGACGGCTCCGGCCGCGAGCGGTAGTCGGCGCGGCGCTGCAGCTGGAATTCCCGCACCGCCCGCTGGTGCTCGGCCAGGGTCTTGGAAAACTTGTGGCTGCCGTCGCCCCGGGCCACGAAGAACAGGTCCTCGGTGGGCGCCGGGCGCACCGCCGCCAGGATCGAGTCGCGGCCGGGCATGGCGATGGGCGTGGGCGGCAGGCCGCTGATCACATAGGTGTTGTAGGGGGTGGCCCGGCGCAGATCGGAGCGGCGGATATTGCCGTCGTAGGCCTCGCCCATGCCGTAGATCACGGTGGGGTCGGTCTGCAGGCGCATGCCCCGCCGCAGGCGATTGATGAACACCCCGGCGATGCGGCCGCGCTCGTCGGGCACCGCGGTTTCCTTTTCGATGATCGAGGCCATGATCAGCGCTTGATAGGGGCTGTCGTAGGGCAAATCCTCGTCCCGGGACAGCCAGGCGTCGTCAAGCAGGCGGCGCTGGCGCTCCAGGGCCCGGCGCAGCAGCTCCAGATCGCTGGTGCCGCGGGTGTAGAAGTAGGTTTCCGGCGCGAACCAGCCCTCCGGGTGGCTGTCCGGCAGGCCCAGGCGGGCCATGATCTGCTCGCCGCTGAGTTCGCCCAGGGTGTGCTCGATGCCGTCCTTGCTGGCCAGCAGCGCCCGCCACTCGCGGAAGTTCCAGCCCTCCACCAGGGTGACGCTGCGTTGCAGCACCTCGCCCCGGTCGATCTTTTCCAGCAGGGTCAGCAGGGAGTCACCGGGGGCCAGCTCGTATTCGCCCACGTGCAGGCGCCCGTCCAGGTCGGTGAAGGCGCTGTACAGGCGCGCGCCCCAGCGGCGCAGGCGCGCTTCGCCGGGCTCGCCCAGCAGGCCCCGGCCACGCAGGTCGGCCAGCATGCCGTTGAAGGACGCCCCCCGCTCCACGGTCACCACCACCGGTTCTTCCATCGGCAGCGGGCGGTGCAGCCAGCTGCTCACCCAGAAACCGGCCAGTGGCACGCCGATCAGGACGAGCAGTACCAGCAGACCGAACACTCGAATTTTTCGGCGCATTATTGAAAGAGGTGATCCAGATCCCGTTGAAATCGTCGTACCGGCTCGGGCACCGGCCAGACCCATTGCGCCAGTTTACGCACCGGCAGCACACCCACAACAGCGTTACTGAGAAAAACCCCGTCGGCGGCGCGCAGATGTGACAGCGGCCGCATACGCACATCGATGCACCAGCCGGCGTCGGCGGCCCGCTCCAGCAGCCAGGCCCGGGCCACCCCGGCCACCCCGGCCCGTTCCAGGGACGGCGTCCACAGCGTATTCCCGAACACCGCGAACAGGTTCATGGCGGTGGCCTCCACCGGCCGCCGCCACTCGTCCAGCATCAGGCCCTCGTCCCAGCCCCGCGCCGCCACTTCCCGGCGCCCCAGCACCTGGGGCAGCCGGTTCAGGTGCTTGCAGCCGGCCAGCGGGTCCAGACCCAGGGGCGTGTCGCAGACCCCCAGCTGCACGCCCTGCTCGCGCTGGGCGGCGGTCCACGGCGGCAGGCCGCCGCGTCGCGCGAACAGGGTGGGCGTGGGGGAATCGGGAGGCAGGTAGCCGCGGCCGCCGGGGCCCCGGGTCAGGGTCAGCTTGAGCACGCCGGGGCCGGCGCCGTCGGTCAGAGCGTCGGCGCGGCACCGTTCCAGAGCCGCGTGGTCCACCGGGATGCCGAGGCGGGCGGCGCCGTCCAGCAGCCGCGCCCGGTGGCGCGGCCACAGCGGCGTGTCGCCGGCGGCGGAGACCCGCAGGGTCTCGAACAGGCCATCGCCATAGGCGAGGCCCCGGTCGTCACTGGCGACCGGGCCGTTCACACCTTGCGGAACAGCAGCGAACCGTTGGTGCCGCCGAACCCGAAGGAGTTGGACAGCGCCATGTCGATGGTCCGCGACTGGGCCTGGTTGGCCACCAGATCCAGGTCGCAGCCTTCGTCCGGGTTGTCCAGGTTGATGGTGGGCGGCGCCACCGAGTCGCGCATGGCCAGCAGGGTGAAGATCGCCTCCACCGCGCCGGCGGCACCGAGCAGGTGGCCGACCATGGATTTGGTGGAACTCATGGCCAGCTTGGGAGCGTGCTCGCCGAAGATCTTCTTGACCGCGTGGATCTCGATCAGATCGCCCACCTTGGTGGAGGTGGCGTGGGCGTTCACGTAGCCCACCTCGGCGGGGTCCACGCCGGCGTCCCGGAAGGCGTTGCCCATGGACAGGGCGGCGCCGGCACCGTCCTCGGAGGGCGCGGTCATGTGGTAGGCGTCGTCGCTCATGCCAAAGCCGATCAGCTCACCGTAGATATTGGCGCCGCGGGCCTTGGCGCGCTCGTACTCTTCCAGCACCAGGGCGCCGGCGCCGTCGGACAGCACGAAACCGTCCCGGTCCCGGTCCCAGGGCCGGCTGGCGGCCTGCGGATCGTCGTTGCGCGTGGACAGCGCCCGGGCGGCGGCGAAACCGCCCATGCCCAGCGGCGTGGAGCCCTTCTCCGCACCGCCGGCGATCATGACATCGGCGGCGCCGAGCTGGATCTGCTGGGCCGCGAAACCGATGTTGTGGGTGCCGGTGGTGCAGGCGGTGACGGTGGCGAAGTTGGGGCCCTTGAGGCCGAACAGAATCGCCAGGTTACCGGCGATCATGTTGATGATGGTGCTCGGCACGAAGAACGGCGACAGCTTGCGCGGGCCGGACTCCAGCAGCTTCTGGTGGTTTTCCTCGATGTTGGTGAGGCCACCGATGCCGGAGCCGATGGCGGCGCCGATGCGCTCGCCGTTTTCCTTGTCCATGTCCAGGCCGGAATCACGGATCGCCTGAATGGCGGCGACCATGCCGTACTGCACGAACAGGTCCATCTTGCGCGCTTCCTTGGGGGACAGGTACTCCTCCAAGGGAAACTCCGGCACCAGGCCGGCGAATTTGGTGGCGAAGGCTTCGGTGTCGAAATGTTCGATCGGGCGGATGCCGCTACGGCCCGCCAGAATGCCTTCCCAGGTACTGTTCACGTCGGCGCCCAACGGCGTCAGCATGCCCAGACCGGTGATTACTACTCGACGTCGTGTCACCTGATTTCCTCCCGACTCGGAAGCGCGCCACGCGGCGGCGCGACTCCCACTGTAACCGCGTCACCGCGCCGTGGGCACGGTAGGACGCTAACCGAAAAAAAACCGCAAGCCCGATGAGCCTGCGGTTTTTTGGCTGTCTGTTCGTCGGCCGCGATCGGTATCAGCTATGCGCCTTGATGTAATCCACGGCAGCTTGAACGGTGCTGATCTTCTCAGCTTCTTCGTCGGGAATTTCCGTCTCGAATTCTTCTTCGAGGGCCATTACCAGCTCAACAGTGTCCAGTGAATCGGCACCCAGGTCTTCGACGAAGGAAGCTTCGGATTTCACGTCTTCCGGCTTGACGCCGAGTTGTTCGACGATGATTTTCTGGACCCGTTCTTCGATGCTGCTCATGATGTTATAACTCTCCTGTTGATGGTGTGCGAGCACCTATGAGCGGCTATTCTAGGGGAACGCCAAACGCGCTTGCAAGCCGCTCTCGATACCCGCCTTCACGGATAGGTTTCCAAATGTTTAAGCTTCGGATGCGGGCACGATAGCGTTTTTTTGCCGCCGTGTCCCGCCGTTCGGCTGTTTTTCTCAGCCGGTGAACATGCCACCGTTGACATGGATCGTGGTACCGGTCACATAACCGCCGCCGTCACTGGCCAGCCAGGCCACCGCGCTGGCCACTTCCGCCGGTGAACCCAGGCGTCCCAGGGGGATGCCGCTGAGCAGCGATTCCCGCTGTGCCTCGGGCAAAGCATCGGTCATATCGGTCTGGATAAAGCCCGGCGCCACCGCGTTGACGGTGATGTTGCGCGAGCCCAGTTCCCGGGCCAGCGCCCGGGTGAAGCCTTCCACCCCGCCCTTGGCGGCGGCGTAGTTGGCCTGGCCGGCGTTACCCATGGTGCCGACCACCGAGCTGATGTTGACCACCCGCCCCCAGCGCGCCTTGGTCATGCCTTTCAGGCAGGCCTTGGACACCCGGTACAGGGAATTCAGATTGGTGTTGATCACGTCGCTCCACTCGTCCGCCTTCATGCGCAGCATGATGTTGTCGCGGGTGATGCCGGCGTTGTTGACCAGCACCAGCGGCGCGCCGTGGGCCTCGTTGATGTGCTTGACGGTATCGGCCACGGAGCCGTCGTCGGCCACGTCCATGACCACGCCGGTACCGCGCTCGCCCAGGTAGTCGGCGATGGTGGCGGCGCCCTTCTCGCTGGTGGCGGTGCCCACCACGAACAGGCCGGCGTCGGCCAGTTGCTCGGCGATGGCGCGGCCGATGCCGCGGGTGGCGCCGGTGACCAGGGCGACCTTACGTTCTTCACTCATGGCTGTGTCCTTGTCCTCAATCAGACCTGATCGCCGCTCAGGGCCGCCTCGAAGGCGGCGCCGTTTTCCAGCGGCTTGGCGGTCAGGGAACGGTCAATGCGCTTGGCCAGGCCACTGAGCACCTTGCCGGGGCCGCATTCATACAGGGTGGTGACGCCATCCGCGGCCAGCGCCTGGACGGTTTCCACCCAGCGCACCGGGGAATACAGCTGGCGGATCAGAGCGTCGCGGATGCGCGCCGGGTCGGTTTCCCGGGCCACGTCCACATTGTTGATCACCGGCAGTTCCGGAGCGTGGAAATTGGTGTTGTTCAGGTAATCGGCGAGCTGCTCCGCCGCCGGCTTCATCAGCGCGCAGTGGGACGGCACGCTCACCGGCAACGGCATGGCGCGCTTGGCGCCGGCGTCCTTGCAGGCGGCCACGGCGCGCTCCACGGCGCTGGCCTGGCCGGCGATCACCACCTGCCCGGGGGCATTGAAGTTGACCGCTTCCACCACGTCGCCGTCGGCGGCGTCGGCGCAGGCCTGGCGTACCTGATCGTCGTCCAGGCCCAGGATCGCCGCCATGCTGCCGGCGCCGTCCGGCACCGCCTGCTGCATCAGCTGGCCCCGGGTGCGCACCAGGCGCACCGCGTCACCGAGATTGAGCACACCGGCACAGGTCAGCGCGGTGTACTCACCCAGGCTGTGACCGGCCAGCAACGCGGGACGCGGGCCGCCGGCCTGCTCCCACAGCTTCCACAGGGCGACGCCGGCGGTGAGCAGCAGGGGCTGGGTGTTCTCGGTGCGGTTGAGCGCCGCCTCGGGCCCCTCCTGGGACAACGCCCAGAGGTCCAGATCCAGCGCCCCGGAGGCTTCCTGGAAGGCCTGGCGCACCGGCGTGCGGTCGGCGAAATCGGCCAGCATATTGAGGCTCTGGGAGCCCTGGCCGGGAAAGACGAATGCGGTTTTCGACATGGGGATCCTCTATCGGTGTTCGCCCGTTTGTTCGTGGCCGGCAGTATGCCCGTCCGGGCCGGGCTTGTCCGTTCCCGGCCTGCAACAAAGTATGAACCGGCGTGCTGCTTAAATCGCTTCTACGCGGTGGAGGCCGGCGCCAGAGCGTCGCGGATCAGCGCCGGCACATTGCGCTCGGCCTCCAGCACCGCCACTTCCAGGGCGCTGGCGAAACCTTCCACGCTGGTGCCGCCGTGGCTTTTTACCACCACGCCATTGAGGCCCACCAGGCTGGCGCCGTTGTAGCGGTCCGGGTCCATGCGCTTTTTCAGGCCGCCGAGCAGCGGCAGCGCGAACAGGCCGCTGAGCTTGCGCAGCCATGAACGGCCGGCTTCCTCGCGGATCATGCCGCCGATCATCTTGGCCACGCCTTCCATGGTTTTCAGCGACACATTGCCGACGAAACCATCGCACACCACCACGTCCACATCGCCCAGGAAGATGCCATTGCCTTCCACGAAGCCCACATAGTTCAGGTCCTCGGTCTGGCTCATCAGGGCGGCGGCTTCCTTGATCTGCTCGTTGCCCTTGATGTCTTCCTCACCGATGTTCAGCAGCGCCACCCTGGGGCTTTTCTGGCCGTCCACGGCACGCACCACCGCCTGCCCCATCATGGCGAACTGCAGCAGATGCTCGGGCTCGGAGTCCACGTTGGCGCCCAGATCGAGCATGTGGCAGTGGCCGGAGGCGGTGGGAATGGCGGTGCAGATGGCGGGGCGGTCCACCCCGGGCAGGGTCTTGAGCACGAAACGGCTCACCGCCATCAGGGCGCCGGTGTTGCCGGCACTGACCGCGGCCTGGGCGCGTCCTTCCTTGACCAGATTGATGGCCACCCGCATGGAGGAGTCTTTTTTCTGGCGCAGGGCCACGGCCACCGGATCGTCCATGGCCACCACCTCGGAGGCCGCCTGCACGCTCAGGCGTGGGTGGGCGTCCAGCTTTTCTTTCTTCAGTTCCGGGGCAAGGGCGCCCGGTTCGCCCACCATGATCACGTGCAGATTGTCATGGCGGGCCAGTATCCGGCCCACGGCGGGCACGGTTACCGGCAGACCGTGGTCGCCACCCATGGCGTCCACGGCCAGGGTCACAACCGCTGGCATGGCAAGTATCCTGACTTGACGAAGCGATGGCCATGATACGGGTGGTCATGGCCCCGAGGGAACCGGGCAACAACAAAACGGGAGCCCTCAGGGCTCCCGTTCCGCTTCGGTCCTGTGACGCCGCCCACGGGCGACGACGGACTTACTCTTCTTCGTCGTCCAGTTCTTCGGTGCGGATCACCTGGCGACCACGGTACATGCCGTCCGGAGAAATGTGGTGACGACGATGCACTTCACCGCTGTTGCTGTCCTCGGTGATGGTCGGTGCGGACAGGGCGTCGTGGGAACGACGCATGCCGCGCTTGGAACGGGACTTGCGATTCTGTTGAACAGCCATTGCTTGCTCCTCGGCCTGTTACTTGCGGCGGCCCTTGAGGCGGGCCAGCACGGCAAACGGATTATCCGGATTGGTTTGCGTATCGTCCGGGCCACCTTCCGATTCCGGTTCGGAACCGGTGGACGCCGGACGCGGGCACTCGTCGTGCAGGGCCACCAGGGGCAGGGCCAGCAGCAGTTCCTCTTCGAGCAACTCCGCCAGACTCAAACGCTCCTCGGTGACCAGCAAGGGGTCCAGGTCCGCCGGCAGCGCCTTGGCCTGATCCTCGCTCCACACCAGCACCAGATCCACATCGGCGACGACGGGGTGGTGCACCGGTTCCAGACAACGCTGGCAAACCAGTATCAGGGTGGCTTCCACACGACCTTGAACGCGCCCACGGCCGTCTTCATCGCGGCCAAAGGCCAGGGAGACCCGGACCGGCTGATCCTGGCTGTCGCGATATTCCCGCAGACGGGGCAGTTCCCCGACACGGGCTTCGCCTTCGATGACGCGTTCCTGATCCGCGAACTTGCGCGGTTCCAGATACGGTGGCAGTTGCCCTGAAAACATAAGCGCGCAATTCTAGGCGCGGCCCCGCCCTCTGTCAAAGCGAAATTGCGGCGGCCGGCGGATTGTTAACTGTTTGAGAAACCGGGTTTTTTCGTGCAGGCGCGTGGCGCCGTCGGTACACTTCGCGGCGATTGACCCGCGGAGCACTCCATGAAAGCACCATCCCGACCCCTGATCCTGGCTTCCTCCTCCCCGTTCCGCCGCGAGGTGCTCGGCAAGCTGGGGCTGGCGTTCGGCCATCACAGCCCGGACATCGACGAAAGCGCCCGGGCCGGCGAGAGCCCCACCGAGCTGGTGCTGCGCCTGGCCCGGGCCAAGGCGGACGCCCTGGCGGCGGCCCACCCGGATGCCCTGATCATCGGCTCCGATCAGGTGGCGGTGATCGACGGCGAGGTGCTCGGCAAGCCCGGCGACCACGCCAACGCCCGGGCCCAGTTGCGGCGCGCCAGCGGCCGGCGGGTCACCTTTCTGACCGGCCTGTGCCTGCTGGACGCCGCCTCCGGCCGCCATCAGAGCGGCTGCGAGCGTTTCCAGGTGCACTTCCGCACCCTCCGCGACGATCAGATCGAGCGCTACATCGAACAGGAACAGCCGTTCAATTGCGCCGGCAGTTTCAAATCGGAGGGCCTCGGCATCGTGCTGTTCAAGGCCCTGGAAGGCCGCGACCCCAACGCCCTGATCGGCCTGCCGCTGATCATGCTCACGGACTTCCTGGCCGCCGAGGGCGTCGCGCTGCCGGCCTGAGACGGCGGATCGCGGCTAAAGCCGCGTCCGGGCCTAGCGAATGTTCGGCGCGGCGGCGTCCAGGCCCAGGGACTTGCCCAGGCCGTCGCCCACCGACACACCGAAGCGTTTGAGCACCTTGTCCAGGGCCGAGCCGCTGACGGTGTAGTTGACCATCTCATCCACGCCCACCACGTCCCGGGCCACCTGCCCCGGGCTCTTGAGGCCGTCCACCAGCCCCAGGGCCTGGGCCCGTTCGCCGGTCCAGAACAGGCCGGAGAACAGCTCCGGGTGGCCGTCCACTTTCAGGCGGTCGCCGCGTCCTTCCTTCACCGCGCCGATAAACTGCTGGTGAATCTCGTCGAGCATGGTCTGCACGTGCTCGCGGTCCTTCTCACGCACCGGCGCGAACGGGTCGAGGATGTCCTTGTTCTCGCCGGCGGTGTAGACGCGACGCTCCACGCCCAACTTTTCGGCGGCCTCCTGCACACCGAAACCGGCCATGATCACACCGATGGAACCGACGATGCTGGCCGGGTCGGCGTAGATCTCATCCGCCGCGGAGGCGATGTAATAGGCCCCGGAGGCGCCCATGTCGGTGATCGCCGCGTACAGCTTCTTGTCCGGGTACTCCGCCCGCAGCCGGCGGATTTCGTTATAGACGAAATTGGCCTGCACCGGCGAGCCGCCGGGACTGTTGATGCGCAGCAGCACCGCCTTGCTGTTGTCCGCCTCGAAGGCGTCGCGCAGGCCGCTGGTGATCAGGTCGGCGCTGGCCGCCGAATCACTCATGATCGCGCCGGTCACGTCCACCACCGCCACGTGCGGCTCGGCCACCGCCAGGGAATCCCCGGGCCGGTTGGCGGCGAACAGATAGAGCATGGCGAACAGATAAATAAAGCCCAGGCTCTTGAAGAAGATCCCCCAGCGGCGGCTTTTACGCTGTTCCGCCTGGGCCTGGCCCAGCAGCTTCTCGATCAGCTTCCACTCTTTGTGGTCCGGTTCCTTATTATAGGGTTCCATCGTCACACTCGTTCCTCGTGGTCAATGTGAGCACCGATGCCGACCAGCGGCAGCAGTTCCGGCAAGGCGTCGATCACCGCCAGGGGCTGGAACGGGCGGAGCCGTTCCACCGGGTGGGCGCCGTAGCTGACGCCGATGCGGTCGACGCCGGCGGCGCGGGCCATTTCCAGGTCGAAGGCGGTGTCGCCCACCACCACGGCCCGCTCCGGACGGACCGCCAATTCCGCCAATAATTCCTCAACCATGGCCGGCGCCGGCTTGGACACGCTCTCGTCCGCGCAGCGGGAGGCATGGAACCAGTGCCCCAGGTCGCTGCCGGTCCACACCCGGTCCAGCCCCTTGCGGCTCTTGCCGGTGGCCACCGCCAGGCGCAGGCCGCCCTCGCGCAGCGCCGCCAGGGTTTCCAGCGCGCCCGGGTACAGCGGGCTGGGCTCCCGCTCGGCGGCCACGAAGTGGCTGGCGTAGCACTCGCGCATGCGCCCCACCCCGTGGTCGTCGATGTCCGGGTACAGGACCCGGATCGCCTCCGGCAGCCCCAGGCCGATGATGCCGCGCACCGCCTCGTCGTCCAGCACCGGCAACGCCAGGTCGGCGCCGGCCCGGTGCATGCACTCGACGATGCGCGCGGTGGAGTCCATCACCGTGCCGTCCCAGTCGAAAATCACCAGATCGTAGCGGCCGCTCATCGTTTGTCCGCCTTCAGGGCCGCGAGAATGGCCTCGAAATCCTCGTCCAGGGGCGCCTCCACCCGCACCCGCTCACCGCTTTCCGGGTGCCGGAACGCCAGGGAGCGGGCGTGCAGACACAGCCGTCGCCGGCCCAGGTCGGCCAGCTTGCGGTCGCCGCGCTCGCTGCCGTACTTGTCGTCGCCGAGCAGCGGAAAGCCGCCGAACTGGGCGTGTACGCGGATCTGATGGGTGCGGCCGGTGCCCAGGGTGGCCTCCACCAGGGCGGTGTCGCCGAAGCGCTCCAGCAGGGTGAAATCGGTGATCGAGGGCTTGCCCTCCCGGGACACCCGCACCACCCGCTCATTGCCCTGCATCAGCTTCAGCAGCGGCGCCTCCATGCGACGCTCGCCGCCCTTGAAGCCCTGGCACAGCAGCCAGTAGCGCTTCTCCACCCCGCCCTGCTGCATCAGCCGCTGCAATTTGCGCAAAAACCCCCGATGGCGGGCCACCATGATGCAGCCGCTGGTATCCCGGTCCAGGCGGTGTACCAGCTCCAGCTGGGTTTCCTTGGGACGGAGCACGCGCAGCGCCTCGATCAGCCCCAGGCTGACGCCGCTGCCGCCGTGCACCGCAAGACCGGCGGGCTTGTTGAAGATCATCAACCGCTCGTCCTCGTACAGCAGCGCCCGGGACAGGCGCTCGGCGAGGCCGTCGCTGACCACCGGCGGCGCCGTCGACTCACTGGTGCGCACCGGCGGGATGCGCACCACGTCGCCGGCGGCCAGCCGCGTGGTCTGCTTGGCGCGCTTCTTGTTCACGCGCACCTCGCCGGCACGGATGATCCGGTAGATACGCGAACGGGGCACGCCCTTGAGATGGACGAACAGGAAATTATCCAGGCGTTGGCCGTCACGGCCTTCATCAATGGTAATGAAAGTGACGCGATCGGCGGCGGGGGTGTCTGACATGCGGCGATTCTAGGCCCTGTGGGCGCGCTCCGCCAGCCTTGCGTGCGGACTCGAAGCGTTCACGGATCAGCAATGTATCTGATTGATCCCATTGCGGTTTCGCTGCTATGATCCGATGTCGGCCAGGGCTGGCCAACGGCGACGCGCAGCGACCATTCGCCGTCGGTAGACCCGAACACCCCGCCAGCCCGCCCGACAAAAGAACCGAACGGACCTCCGGGTCCGGACGCTGCACGACCCCCGGGGCGGCAACACAACTCCCCCCGGCGGTCGACCGACAACCAACACCGGCGGTGGCAGCATCAGGTCGAAGACAAAACGGCCCGCCCCCGTGGCCGCGCACGACGCGCCCGGGGACGGACCGCACTGGTATACAGACACAGGTTCCGGCGCCCGACGCGCCGGACCAACCGCGAAGCCGATACCACTCTATCGCCTCGCGAGCGACGCCAACGGCGCAACTTCAACCAGTCCGGAGCACAGGGAAAGGTCGACAACAGGCAATCAGCACCGTCGTGATCGCGCTAGCGCGCCTCTCCCACGGACGTTCATGCCTGTCAGGCATTTCTTCCGACGCCCGGGCCAGAAGGTCTGATACCGGTATGGATACCGGCCCGCTGCTCGCCGCCACGAACCTTGTGGTAGCACAATGAAACGTATGTTGATCAATGCCACGCACCCCGAAGAGATTCGGGTTGCGCTGGTGGATGGCCAGAGACTCTATGACCTGGACATCGAACACCGCACCCGCGTGCAGAAAAAAGCCAACATCTATAAAGGCAAGATCACCCGCATCGAACCCTCCCTGGAAGCCGCCTTCGTGGACTTCGGCGCCGAGCGCCACGGCTTTTTGCCTCTCAAGGAAATCTCCCGTCAGTATTTCCAGAAGGACCCCAAGGACATCCAGGGTCGCATCAATATCAAAGAGGTGATCAAGGAAGGCCAGGAAGTCATCATCCAGGTGGACAAGGAAGAGCGCGGCAACAAAGGCGCCGCCCTGACCACCTTTATCAGCCTGGCCGGCCGCTATCTGGTGCTGATGCCCAACAACCCGCGCGCCGGCGGCATCTCCCGCCGCATCGAGGGCGAGGAACGCCAGCAGCTCAAGGAAGCCCTGGGCAGCCTGGAGATCCCCGACGAGATGGGCGTGATCGTGCGCACCGCCGGCCTGGGCCGCTCCGCCGAGGAGCTGCAGTGGGACCTCAACTACCTGCTCAAGCTGTGGAGCTCCATCGCCGAGGCGTCCGAGACCCGCAAGGCACCGTTCCTGATCTACCAGGAATCCAACGTCATCATCCGCGCCATCCGCGACTACCTGCGCAAGGACATCGGGGAAGTCCTGATCGACTCCCAGAAGGTCTACAACGAGGCCCAGGCCTTCGTGCAGCAGGTGATGACCGACTTCCAGCACAAGATCAAGCTGTACAGCGACGACACGCCGCTGTTCTCCCGCTACCAGATCGAGTCGCAGATCGAGACCGCCTTCGAGCGTGAAGTGAAGCTGCCCTCCGGCGGCTCCATCGTCATCGATCCCACCGAGGCCCTGGTGTCCATCGACATCAACTCCTCCCGCGCCACCAAGGGCGCGGACATCGAGGAAACCGCCCTGCAGACCAACCTGGAGGCGGCGGACGAGATCGCCCGCCAGCTGCGTCTGCGCGACATCGGCGGTCTGATCGTGGTGGACTTCATCGACATGGGCCCGGCGCGCAACCAGCGCGAGGTGGAAAACCGCATGCGCGAAGCCCTGGAAGCGGACCGCGCGCGCATTCAGCTGGGCCGCATTTCCCGCTTCGGCCTGCTGGAGCTGTCCCGCCAGCGGCTGCGCCCCAGCCTGGGCGAGACGTCCAGCATCGTGTGCCCGCGCTGCGACGGCCTGGGCCACATCCGCGATGTGAAATCCCTGGCTCTGAGCATCCTGCGCCTGATCGAAGAAGAGGTGATGAAGGAGCGCACCGGCGAAATCCAGGCCCAGGTGCCGGTGGCCGTGGGCACCTTCCTGCTCAATGAAAAGCGCCAGGTGCTGCGCGAGATCGAAGCCAACCATAAGGTGCGCGTGCTGGTGATCCCCAACCCGCACCTGGAAACGCCGCACTTCGAGGTGGAGCGGATCCGCGACGACCAGACCAAGGATCTGGTCAGCCATGAGCTGGAACTGGTGGAAGGTCACCAGGACCCGGCCGTTCAGTCCGCCCAGGACACCGAGATCAAGACCCAGGAGCCGGTGGTGAAGCTGGTGGCCCCGGACACCGCGCCGCCGCCGCCCAAGCCGCAGGCCGAGAAACCGGAAGCGGCCAAGCCGGAAGCCACCGCCAAACCCGCCAAGGCGGCCCCGGCGCCGACCGTGCGGCCCACCAACTTCCTGGCCCGCTTCTTCACCTGGCTGGCGGTGCTGTTCAACGGCACTCCGGAAGAACAGGCGGCCCGCGCCAAACGCCGCAACCAGCAGAACGCCAAGCGTCAGAGCGAGCGCGACGACAAGCGTGGCGGCCGTAACGGTCAGCGCGACGACAAACGCCGTGGTGGCCAGAACCGGGCCAAGGGCGGCAACCAGAGAGGCGACAACCGCCAGGACAACCGCAACGGCCAGCGCAACGACAAACGTGGCGACCAGCGTGGCGACCAGCGCGACGACCAGCGCCGCAACGCCAAGGACGACGCCAATGGCGGCACCGGTGGCGAGAATAATGGCGGACGCGGTCGTGGCCGCAACCGCCGTGGCGGCCGCGGTGGCCGTGGTGGCCAGGGCGGCAACGCCAACAGCGACGGCCAGCGCGAGAACGGTCAGCGCGACGGCAACAACCAACGCGATGCCGGCCAGCGTGACGGCGGCCAGCGCGACAACAAGCCCGCCGAGCAAAAGGCGGACAATCGCAACGGCAAGCCGCGCACCCAGGACAAGCCCCAGGAGAAAGCCGAGGACAAAGGCCCGCGCAAGGACGACGGCCCCAAGGCCCAGCGCCGCACCGACTCCCGCGATGAACGGCCGCTGCGCGAACGTCAGCGCCCCGGCAAGCAGGACGCCGCCGCCAGTGCCGACGACAACCGGCCCCGGCCGGAAGCCGGCCAGGCGGACGCCGCCGAGCCCCGCGAGGACACCGCCGGCCAGCCGCCGCGCATGACCTCCGAGGACAACACCCCGGGCCGTGACCAGGAACGGGGCGACAGCCGTCCGCCCAAGGCCAAGCTGGTACCCGCCGATGAAGGCGCGGAAAGCGTTGCGGCGGACCATGCCGCCGAGCGCTCCGAACGCGCCGAGCGTGCTCCCCGTGGCCAGGCGGCCGCCGAGCAAGCCAACGGTGAACAGCGTGCCCGCGAAACCCAGGTGGTGGAAACCGGTGTGCCCGAGGTGAAACCGGAACAGACCGGCACCAACGCCGCCGAGCAGCCGCCGGCGGCCGCTCCGGAAGCGCCGGTCAAGGCGGCCCGGGACGAGGCCCGCGAACCGGCGGACGCCAAACCGGCCGCGCAAGCGCAACCCCAGGCCGGCACCGCCGAGCCCAAGGCTGAGCCGTCCGCTCAACCGAAAGCTGAGCCGAAAGCCGAGCCGAAAGCCGAACAGCACGCCGAGTCCAAAGCGGAGCAGCAGGCCCAGCCCAAAGCGCAGCAGCAAGCCGAGCCGAAGCCGGGGCCCCAAGCCGAGCCGCAGGCCGAGCCGAAAGCAGAGCCCCAAGCCGAGCCGAAGGCCGAAGCCAAGGCGGAGCAGCAAGCCGGGCAGCCGAAAGCGGAGCTCCGGGCTGAGGTGAAGGCCGAAGCCCCGGCTGAGGTGAAGACCGAAGCCCAGGCTGAGCCCGAGGCGCCGGCCACGGACGACAAAGTGGCCGCCACGCCGACCGATGCACCGGCACGCACCGAGGCCGCTCCGGAAGCGGCACCGATGGACGTGACGCCGGCGGACCGCAGCCCGGCACCGGCGCCCTCCCCGGCCGCCGAACCGGTGGCGGACGAAGCGCCGAAACGGGCCGGCAACGACCCGCGTCAGCGCAGCCCGCAGGTGGCACCGGCACGCCCGGCGCCGGCCAAGCCCGCAGAGCCGGCGCCGGCACCGCAGGCACCGGCCGCCGAGGCGGCCCGCCCGTCGTTCCCGAAACCGGCTCCGGCGGAAATCCCCGCCGGCCGCGCCGGCAACGACCCGCGCCAACGCCGCCGCGAGCAACAGGCAGCAGCGCAAACGCCGAACCCGGGTGAAGACGCCAACCACGACGCCTGATCCCACCGGCCCCAAAAAAAACCGCCCTTCGGGGCGGTTTTTTTATGCTTCATCGCGCTATGGCGGGAAATCGATGCGTGAGGCATCTATCCGGGACGCGGATCTGTGTGGGGGCCTTCCGGGAACGCCGCGAGTACCCGCAAGCGGGCCCGGCCACCCATCACAGATGGGCGGCGTTCG
>NZ_JBKFTK010000009.1:0-65038 GCF_046507805.1 Alloalcanivorax sp. C16-1
CCCTTCCGGGAACGCCGTGAACCCGTCCCTGGGGGCTCCCTTTCGAACGTCCTGTTCTCAAGGGTCCCGGAAGGGCGCCGGCCGCGCCCGCTTGGGGGTTAGGCGGAGTCCTTCCAGCGGCGCAGGGCGGCGAAGCCTTCCACCGGGTTGTCCGGGCGCTGGCCGAAGTGCTGCTGGCAGGCTTCGCGCAGTTGCGGTTCGGCGGCGCGCAGGAACGGATTGGTACGGCGCTCCTCACCGATGGTGGAGGGCAGGGTGATGCGTTGTTCATCGCGCAGTTCCCGCACCCGGGCAAGCCGGTCGTTCACCGCCCGGTCGCCGGGCGAGACGGTGGCGGCGAAGGTCAGGTTCGCCAGGGTGTATTCGTGGGCGCAGAACACCAGGGTCTGCTCCGGCAGCCCGGCCAGCCGGGTCAGGGAGTGGTGCATCTGCTCCGGGGTGCCCTCGAACAGGCGGCCGCAGCCGCCGGCGAACAGGGTGTCGCCGCAGAACAGCCAGCCCTGCAGCGGCGCCAGAAAGGCGATGTGGCCCAGGGTATGACCGGGCACGTCGATGACTTCCAGCTCCAGGTCCGGCTCCGCCAGCCGCACCCGGTCGCCGTCGCGCAGCGGCTGGTCCATCTCCGGGATGGTTTCCCGGGCCGGGCCGTACACCGGAATGTCCCGGTCCCGGCACAGGGCGGCGACGCCGCCCACGTGGTCCGGATGGTGATGGGTGATCAGCAGCGCGCTCAGGGTCAGGCCCTGTTCGGTCAACCAGGCTTCCACCGGCGCCGGGTCACCCGGGTCCACCACCACGCAGTGGCTGCCGTCGTGAACGGCCCAGATGTAGTTGTCGGAAAAGGCGGGGATCGCCGTAGGGGCTTGCAGCATGACGTGATACTCTGTGCTTGGGATGCTGTGATGCTAACAGCCGGCACGGAGAATGTCAGAGATGCAACTGCCCCCGCTTTCGCGCGCGCCGTTTCGCCGGCAGCCCGAGGACATGGTGCGTCGCTTCGATCATTGGCTGGAAAGCGAGGCCGGCCAGGCGGTACTGGCCGCCGAGCGCGCCATGCTCGCCGACTGGCTGCCCAAGTTGGTGGGCCAGCGGGCGCTGGAAATCAGTGGCGGTCGCGGCCACGATCTGCTCGCCGGCATCCGCCTGCCGTGGCGCTGCTCGGTGACCCCGATGCACTGCCTCGATCAGCCCGGCGGCGGCGCCGTCGACACCGGCCAGCCCGCGCCCGACGGGGCGGAGCGGCCGCCGGTGCGGGTCAAGGCCTGCCCCCAGGCACTGCCGGTGGCCAAGAACAGCGTCGACGTGGTGTTGCTGCACCACGGTCTGGAATTTCAGGACAACCCCCATCGGGTGCTGCGCGAGGCGGCCAGTTGCGTGGCGCCGGGCGGCACCATCGCGGTGGTCGGCTTTCATCCACTCAGCGTCATGGGCCTGGCCCGCTGGCTGCGTGGCGGCGCCAGCCGCCCGGGCTGGAGCGGCCGTTATTTCCGGCCCTACCGGGTCAGCGACTGGCTGCACGTGCTGGGTTTCGAGGTCGAAGGGCTGGCCGGTGGCTTTTATAATCTGCCCCTCGGCGACCGGGGCCGGGCGCGGCTGCGCTGGCTGGAGTGGCTGGGCGGCAAGCTGTGGTGGCGGTTTGGCGGGGTCTACCTGCTGGTGGCCCGCAAGCGCGCGGCCATGATGCGGCCGCTGGCACCCCAGCGGGGGTTCAGCCGACAGCGACCCACGGTGGTGTCGGTGCCGGTGGCCCGCTGGCGACAGGAACGGAATACGGAGTAACGTTTGAATCAGGTTGAAATCTTTACCGACGGCGCCTGCCGGGGCAATCCCGGGCCCGGCGGCTGGGGCGCGGTGATGCGCTATGGCGACCGCGAAAAGGAACTGCACGGCGGCGAGCCGCACACCACCAACAACCGCATGGAACTGATGGCGGCGATCCAGGCCCTGGAAGCGCTGACACGGCCCTGCGAGGTCCATCTGACCACCGACTCCCAATATGTGCGCAAGGGCATCACCGAGTGGCTGGCCAACTGGAAAAAGCGCGGCTGGAAAACCGCCGCGAAAAAACCGGTGCTCAACCAGGACCTGTGGATGCGGCTCGATGAAGCCGCCGCCCGCCACCGGCTGCACTGGCACTGGGTCAAGGGCCACAGTGGCCACCCGCAGAACGAGCGCGCGGACCAGCTCGCCAATCGCGGCATCGATGAAATGAAGGCAGGCGCATGAGACAGATCGTTCTGGATACCGAAACCACCGGCCTGGACCCGCAAAGCGGCCACCGCATCATCGAGATCGGCTGCGTGGAGCTGGAGAACCGGCGCCTGACCGGCAACAACCTGCACCTCTATATCAACCCGGAGCGTGACATCGACGAGGGGGCCCTGGAGGTGCACGGTATCACCGTGGAATTCCTGGCCGACAAGCCCACCTTCGCGCAGATCGCCGAGGAGTTCATGAGCTTCGTGCGCGGCGCCGAGCTGGTGATCCACAACGCGCCTTTCGACGTGGGCTTCCTGGACCATGAGCTGAAGCTGCTGGGCCGGCAATGGGGCAAGGTGGCGGACGCCTGCGGCGTGCTCGACACCCTCAAGCTGGCCCGCGACCTGCACCCGGGGCAGAAGAACAGCCTGGACGCGCTGTGCCGCCGCTACGACGTGGACAACGGCCACCGGGAACTGCACGGCGCGCTGCTCGACGCGGAGATCCTGGCCGACGTCTACCTGGCCATGACCGGCGGCCAGACCCGCCTGTCCCTGGGCGCCGAAAGCGGCGAGCAGGGCGCCAGCGTGGCGGAAGCGATCCGCCGGCTTAACCGCGACCGCCCGCCGCTCACCGTGGTGCGCGCCGCCGACGCCGACCTGGCCCGCCACCGGGCCAAACTGGAGGCGATCGCCTCCCGCAATGGCCAGCGCACCCTCTGGGAAGAACTGGAAGACCCGCGGGTCCACTGACGTCACGTATAAGCGGGTTCGGATGATGCCCTTCCGGGACCGTTGAGAACAGGACGTTCGAAACGGAGCCCCCAGGGGTGAGGCAAGCGTGTTGCGAAGCACCGCTTCGCGCGCCGCCGAACGCCGCCCATCTGTGATGGGTGGCCGGGCCCGCTTGCGGGGGTTCACGGCGTTCCCGGAAGGGCATCACCCGAACCCGCGCCCCCCCCACCTCAATGATGCGGCGTGGTGTCCGCGTCCATGTTCAGCTCGTGGCTCTCGTGGTGCTCGATCCAGCCCTTCTCGTACATGTACTCGGTGGCCGGCTCCAGCACCGTGGCGGTCATGATCAGACCGGTGAGGCTCATGACGATGGTGTAGGGCAGGGCCATGATCACCATGCGCCCGTAGGACAGCCGCACCAGCGGCGCCAGCGCCGAGGTGAGCAGGAACAGGAACGCCGCCTGGCCATTGGGCGTGGCCACCGACGGAATGTTGGTACCGGTGTTGATGGCCACCGCCAGCAGATCGAAGGTGTCCCGGTTGATCTCGTTATTGACCAGCGCCAGGGCCACTTCGTCCACGTACACCGAGGCCACGAACACGTTGTCCGACACCGCCGACAGCACCCCATTGGCCATATAGAAGGCGGCGCCCTGGGCGTCCCGCTCCAGGGTCAGCACGTACTCGATCACCGGCGCGAACAGTTGCTGATCGGCGATCACCGCCACCACCGCGAAGAACACCGTCAGCAGGGCGGTGAACGGCAGCGCCTCCTCGAAGGCGGCGCCCAGGCGGTGCTCCTCGATGACGCCGCAGAAGGCGGTGGCCAGAATGATCACACTCAGGCCCACCAGACCCACCGGCGCGGCGTGGGTGGCGAGGCCCACCACCAGCCACACGGCGATCAGACCCTGCACCACCAGATTGACCTTGTCGCGGGTGGTGCGGCGGTCGTCCTGCTCGCGGGCGTACTGGCTCATGATGCCCTGAACTTTTTCCGGTATTTCCTCGCCGTAGCCGAAACTGCCACTCCATTCCAGGAACAGGCAGGTCAGCAGCCCCATGGCCAGCACCGGCAGGCTGATCGGCGCCATGCGCAGGAAGAACTCACCGAACTCCCACTGGGCCTTGGTGGCGATCAGCAGGTTCTGGGGTTCGCCCACCAGGGTGCAGACCCCGCCCAGGGCGGTGCCCACCGCGGCGTGCATCAGCAGGCTGCGCAAAAAGGCGCGGAAGCGGCGCAGGTCCTCGCGGTGCAGTTCCTCCACGCCGGTGTCGTCACCGTGGTCGTGCTTCTGCTGGAAGTTCTTGCCCGACGCCACCTTGTGGTAAATGCCGTAGAAGCCGGTGCACACCGCGATCACCACCGCGGTGACGGTCAACGCATCCAGGAACGCGGACAGCACCGCCGCGGCGATGGAAAACAGCAGGCTGAGCAGCATCTTCGAGCGCACCCCCAGCAACAGCCGGGTAAACACATAAAGCAGCAGGTCCTTGAGGAAGAAAATGCCCGCCACCATGAAGATCAGCAGCAACAGCACTTCCAGGTTGCCTTCCACCTTGTGCAGCACGGTGGCGGGGCTGGTCAGGCCGATCAGCAGCGCTTCAATGGCCAACAGGCCGCCGGGCTGCAGCGGGTAGCATTTGAGCGCCATCGCCAGGGTGAAGATGAACTCCGCCAGCAGCAGCCAGCCGGCGGTGGCTTCGCCGAGGGTCCAGGCCACGATCGGATTGACCACCAGAAAGGCGACAATGGTGTACTTGTACCAGGCGGGGGCTTGCCCCAGGAAATTCTGGCCGAACGCACGGCCAAGGTGGGCGGACATGGCGCGACTTCCTGCTTTTATGGATTGTCTGTATGAATGAGGGTGCGGCTGGGCGCGGCAATCATAAGCACTTCCGCCGGTCGGGTACAGGGCGGCGGCCCCGGGACTTGTCCTGGATCAAGCGCGGGCGCCGGTTGGCGGTTGTGTCCGGGTTAACAATGTGCCCATGAATCAGTTGCTTAGAGTTGAAAGTTGACGCATTGTTGAAGCTCATGAGAAAGTGAAAACCTCGTCGCCGGAGCCTTTCCGGCACGCCGGGGACTGATTATTACCAGGGGTTTCGGAACGCATGGTCGCCATTACCAATACCACCTCCCTGACGTTTCTCAAGGAGGCCATCGACACCACGCTCAGCGAAGCCGAGGCCGCCCTGGAGGCGTTCGCCGAGGAACGCGGCGACGCCGCCACCCTCGATCAATGTGCCGCGGCCTTCCATCAATTGCGCGGCATCTCCCAGGTGCTGGAACTGAACGCCGCCACCTTGATGAGCGAGGAGATGGAACTGGCGGCGGAGGCGCTCAAGCGCCAGCGCGACCGGGCCCTGATTCAGGCCCTGGGCAACGCCATCGTTCTGCTCAGCCGCTATTTCGAATACGTTCAGCTCAAGGACAGCGCCCTGCCGGAGCTGCTGATCGGCGGCATCAACGAACTGCGCCGGGCCGGCGGCAAGTCGCTGATTCAGGAAAGCCATTTCTTCAGCGTGGACCTGGCGCGGGCCCGGGAGCCCGCCGCCGGGCCCGGTGAGCCGGCGGCGCTGGTGGAGCAGGGGCGCCGCCTGCGTCATATGTACCAGGTGGGCCTGCTGGGCCTGCTGCGCGGCGACAACCGGGACGCGCACCTGAAGTTGATGGCCCGCGCCCTGCAGCGCGTCGACCGCCTGTGCGGCGACTGCGCGCAAAGCCGTTTCTGGTGGGTGGCACGGGCCGCCACCGAGAGCCTGGCGATGGACCGCATGGTGATCACCCCGGCGCGTAAGGCGTTGCTGGCCCAGTATGACCGTCAGCTCAAGAAGCTGGTCTATGACGGTGAGCGTGCCCTGACCCAGGAAGCGCCGCTGCTCCTTATCAAGGAAAGCGTGTTCCTGGCCAGCCTGGGCTCCGGGGCCAGCGACTGCGCCGCCGAGGTGCGCGCGGTGTTCGGCGCCGGCCAGGGCATCAGCGACGCGGACCTGCAACGGGAGCTGGCGTTGATGACCGGCTCCCGGGGCTCGGTGATCCGCTCCGTGGCCGGGGCGCTGAAGGACGAGATCAATCAGATCAAGGACACCCTGGATCTGGCCGCCCAGGGGGTGGCCGATACCGATTACGCGGCGGTGGCCGGGGGCCTGCGCCGGGTGGCCAGCACCCTGGAAATGGTCGGCAAGGAACAGGAAGCCGGCGGCCTGCGTCAGCGCGCCGACGCCATTGCCGGCTGGCCGGCGGACACCGACGTGGAGAGCGCCGACTTCCATCTGCTGGTGGACGATCTGCTCGCCGCCGAGAACACCGTGGCCAGCCTGGAGCGCAGCCTGGCGCCGTCCGACGACGTGCGCCGCGACGCCACCAACAGCAATATTTCCCTCTACCAGCTGGACGACGCCCGCATGACCGTGGTCGGCGAGTGCCGGGCCGGGCTGGCCCTGGCCAAGCGGTCCCTGGCCGGCTACATGGACAATCAGTGGGACCCGATGCACATCAGCAACCTGCCGGGTACCTTCGCCACCATCAGTGGTGGGTTGATGTTCCTGGAACTGGAACGGGCCTGCCGGGTGATCGCCGCCTGCCGGCGCCATATCGAGGAGCGCCTGCTGCGCGGCGATCAGCCCCCCGGGCAGCCGGCCATGGAAACCCTTGCCGATGCGCTCACGGGCATCGACTATTATCTGGAGAGCATGGAAGAGCGCAAACCCATCGGTGAAGGAGTGCTGGACGTGTCGGAACGGGCGGTGGCGGAACTGGGCTATCCGGTGACGGGGCTGGAGAACGGCCGTGGTTGATACCGGTCCCATGGATCTTTCCGCGCCGGAACCCGGCGACGCCGATCAGGGCTGGGTGTTCGTGATCCACGACCAGCAACTGTGCGTGGACACCGAGCAGCATCCGGGCCCGGGCATTCCCCGGCTGCCGGCGTTTCTGCTGCGCGGCCACCCGGATTACCGGTTTCTCGGCCTGCTGCACGGCGAACCCTGCTATGTGTGCCGGCAAACCGACCATGAGCTGGCCGACCGCCCCCTGTACCCGATGTCCCTGCGCCAGTTGCTCGGCCAGATGGACGAGGCCCTGTTCACCATGGCGGCGCGGGCCCTGCAGGTGCTCAGCTGGCGCACCAACCACCGTTTCTGCAGCCGCTGCGGGCACGCCACCGAGGCCCATCCCACCGAGCTGGCCATGCTGTGCCCGGCCTGCGACTACCGCCAGTATCCGCGCATCACCCCCTGCATCATCGCCCTGGTCACCGACGGCGATCACGCGCTGCTGGGCCATTCCGCGCGCTTCCCGGAAGGTTTCTACTCCTGCCTGGCCGGCTTTATGGAAGCGGGCGAAACCGCCGAGCAGGCGGTGCGCCGGGAAGTGATGGAGGAGAGCGGCGTCACGCTGGGCGCGCTGCGCTATTTCTCAAGCCAGTCCTGGCCGTTTCCCCATTCCCTGATGCTGGGTTTCCACGCCGAATACGCCGGCGGCGAAATCCGCATCGACGATGACGAGATCACCGACGCGCGCTGGTTTCACCATCGGGAGCTGCCGGATATCCCGCCGCCGGGCAGCATCGCCCGCTCCCTGATCGACCACTGGCGAGCCGGACGATGAGCTTCAGCGTCGCCCCGATCCTGATTCTGGGCGTCAGCCTGCTGCTGGTGCTGGTGGGGGCCTGGGTGCTGCTGCGCCACAAATGGGTGTGGCAATGGATCAAGGGCACCGCCGGTCTGGCCCTGGTGGCCCTGGCCGTGTACCTGCTGCTGGTGGCGCTCAATCTGTACAGCTTCCACGAGCTTACCGAGGAGACCCCGGTGGCCACCATCAGCTTCCGCGCCACCGGTGAGCAAAGCTACATCGCCACGGTCACCCGCGGTGACGGCGACAGTCAGGATTTTCGCCTTAACGGCGACCAGTGGCAGCTGGACGCCCGCATCGTCAAATGGAAAACCCCTTTCTCCCTGCTGGGCCTCAAACCCGGCTATCAGCTGGACCGCATCCAGGGGCGCTACTTCGCCCTGGAGGACGAGCGCTCCAAACCCCGCACCCTCTACAGCCTCAGCGAAAAGCCCCTGGGCATGGACGTCTGGCGGCACGCGCGGGAGGGCTGGAGTTTCCTGGTGGATGCGCGCTATGGTAGCGCGGCTTATCTGCCCATGGCCGACGGCGCCATCTTCGAGGTGACGGTGCCGCCGGCGGGCGGCCTGATCGGGCGGCCCCTCAATGGCAGCGCCCAACGCGCCGTGGCGGGTTGGCAGTAATCCAAACCGACTAACCAGGACAGGTAACCGACACGGTGATCGATTTTCTTTACCAGTACGGCATGTTTCTCGCCAAGGTCGCTACCCTGGTGGTGGCGATTCTGATCGTGGTGGCGGGCATCGCCGCCACGGCCATGCGCAACCGCCACCGGGTGTCCCGCGACGGCGACCTGCGGGTGCGCCATCTGAACGACGACTTCGAGGACCTGCGCGACAGCATCACCGACCAGGTGCTGCCGGCGGAGGAACGCAAGGCGGAGGCGAAGAAAAAGCGCAAGGAAGAGAAGGCCAAGGCGAAGCAGCGCAAGAAGGCCGGCGCCGAAACCAAGAGCAAGCCGCGCCTGTTCGTGATGGACTTCGACGGCGACATTCAGGCCAGCGACGTGGAACGGCTGCGCCGGGAGATCACCGCGGTGCTGGAGGTGGCCACCGGCGACGACGAGGTGCTGCTGCGCCTGGAAAGCCCCGGCGGCCTGGTGCACAGCTACGGCCTGGCCGCCTCGCAACTGCGCCGTCTGCGCGGCCGTGGCCTGAAGCTGACGGTGGCGGTGGACCGGGTGGCGGCCAGCGGCGGCTACATGATGGCCTGCATCGGCGATCGCATTCTGTCGGCGCCGTTCGCGGTGATCGGTTCCATCGGCGTGGTGGCGCAGATTCCCAACTTCCACCGCCTGCTCAAGAAGCACGACGTGGACGTGGAACTGATGACCGCCGGTGAGTACAAGCGCACCCTTACCATGCTCGGCGAAAACACCGCCAAGGGGCGGGAGAAATTCCAGGAAGAGCTGGAGGAAACCCACCAGCTGTTCAAGAGCTTCGTGCGCGAGCATCGCCGTTCCCTGGACATCGACAAGGTGGCCACTGGCGAACACTGGTTCGGCACCCAGGCCCGGGAGCTGGGTCTGGTGGACGATCTGATGACCAGCGATGAATACCTGCAGGGCCGCAAGGACCATGTGGAGATCTACGAGCTGAGCTGGGAATACAAGCGCAAGCTGTCCGAGAAACTGGGCTTTTCCCTGGAAAGCGCCGCCCAGCGGCTGATCGACCGCTTCTGGCATCGCGGCAGCCAGCGCCAGCTCTACTGACACGGACTACCCCCCGGAGGGACACGTCATGACCTTTCAGGCACTGATTACCGAAAAGACCGACGACGGCTATGTGAGCCGGGTGGGCGAGCGCGAGCTCGGCGACCTGCCGGACGGCGAGGTGCTGATCCGGGTGCACTGGTCCTCGCTCAACTACAAGGACGCCCTGTCCGCCAGCGGCAATAAGGGCGTCACGCGCGCCTACCCGCACACCCCCGGCATCGACGCCGTGGGCGTGGTGGAAGAGGCCGGTGACGGCCCGTTCAGCCCCGGCGACGGGGTGATCTGCACCGGCTACGACCTGGGCATGAACACCGCCGGCGGCTACGGCGATTACATCCGCGTGCCGGCGGAGTGGCTGGCGCCGCTGCCCGCCGGTCTGGCGCCCCGCGACGCCATGGTGCTGGGCACCGCCGGCCTGACCGCCGCGCTCTGCGTGGAGGCGCTGCTGGACACCGGCCTGCAGCCGGAGCAGGGCGAAGTGCTGGTCACCGGGGCCACCGGCGGGGTCGGCAGCACAGCGGTCTCGATCCTGTCGCGCCTGGGCTTCCAGGTGGTGGCGGTGACCGGCAAGCAGGACGCCCACGACTGGCTGCGCGAGCTGGGCGCCACCGATATTCTCGACCGCGCCGCCCTCGGCGAGGGGCAGGACAAGCCGCTGCTCAAGCCGCGTTGGGCCGGGGTGGTGGATTGCGTTGGCGGCGACATGCTGGTCAGCGCCCTGAAAGGGCTGCAGTACGGCTGCAGCGCCGCCTGCTGCGGCCTGGCCGGCTCGCCGAAGCTGGAAAACGCCACCGTGCTGCCGTTTATCCTGCGTGGGGTCAATCTGCTGGGCGTGGACAGCGTCGAGCTGCCCTGCGAAGTGAAGCAGCAGATGTGGCAGCTGCTGGCCGGCGACTGGCGCCCGGATCTGGCGCGCCTGGAAGCCGCGGAGGTGGGCCGCTCACAGCTGCCGGACTGGTTCGGCCGCATTCTCAAGGGCGGCGTGCGCGGCCGGGTGGTCGTGAAAGTCGCCGACTGACACCGGGAGAGGACTAGGGATGGCCGACAACCCCGCCTGGGTCAAACTGGCCCTGCGACTGGATGGAGCCGGCGGCGCCACCGATTTCAACCTCGGCGAGCAACTGCCCGAGAGCAAACAAACCCTCTGGGTGAATCTGGATTACACCGCCGAGGCCGCCCACGAGTGGCTGCTGGCCCAGGCGCGGGTGCCGGAATCCGCCGCCGAGGCGCTGTCCACGCCGGACACCCGGCCCCGGGCGGCGGAGGTGGGTGGCGGCCTGCTGGTTTATCTGCGTGGTGTCAATCTCTATCCCGATGCCCGGCCCGAGGACATGATCGCCATCCGGTTGTGGATCAAGGACAACCTGATCATCAGTACCCAGAAGCGTCAGCTTTTCACGGTCTCGGAGATCAGCGACAGCCTGCGCAAAGGCGACGGGCCGCGCAGCGCCTCGCAGCTGCTGGCCTGGCTCACCGACGGGCTGACCTGGCGCATGGAAGACGTGATCGAGCGCATCGAGGATCTGGTGGGGGAGTGCTCCGACGCTCTGGAGCAGAAGCCGGACCGGGCACTGACCCACGCCATCAGCAGCGTGCGGCGCCGTTCCATTGCCCTGCGTCGCTACCTGGCGCCCCAGCGCGAGGCGATCAACCGCTTGCAGGGCGACGCCCGCCTGGACCGGGACGACGCGGAACTGATCCGCGAGGCCGGCGACCGGCTGCAACGATTGGTGGAGGATCTGGACGCCGCCCGGGATCAGGCCACGCTGCTGCAGGAAGAGGTGTTCTCGGTGCAGAACGAGGCGATCAACGATCGCATGTACCTGCTGGCGATCATCAGCGCGATCTTTCTGCCGCTGGGCTTTCTCACCGGGCTGTTCGGCATCAATATCGGTGGCATGCCCGGCGTCGAGGACCCGGACGCCTTCTGGTGGTTCCTGGGCTTCCTGGGCGTGCTTTCCGTGCTGCTGTTGCTGTGGATGATGCGTCTGCGCTGGTTCGGTGACCGCGCCAGCAAGGCGGTGCGCCTGGGCCGCCTGGGCGTGCTGACCAGGACCAACTGGTTGTTGCGCAAGAAGTGATCGTGGCGGAAGCCGCTCAGCGGCTTCCGCCACGATTGCCGTTCAGGCGCCCTGCAATTCCTCGCGGCGCAGATACACCGGCCGCGGATCGTGCACATCGCCCTGGTAGGTGACGGTGAACGGCCGCAGGCCGTTCTCCAGCGCTTCCTCGATGTCCCGGTCGGCGCGCACCTCGAAGGCGTTGAAGCCCACCCGGTGCAGATAGAACAGCTGGTCCTGCAGCACGTCACCCACCGCGCGCACTTCACCGGTGAACCGGTAACGGGTGCGCAGCTCCCGGGCGTAGGAATAGCCGCGACCGTCCTTGAAGGCCGGGAAATGAATCGCCACCAGCGGCAGCTGCGGCAGGTCGTCGGCCAGATCCGCCGGCTCCTCGCCGGGCTCCAGGCACACGCCCACCGCGTCGGCGCGCGCCAGCAGGGCGTCCCGGTGCGTTTTCCAGTAGGCCAGGGGCACGATCACCGCGCCGCTCCCGGGCAGGCCGTCCGCTTCCAGCTGCTCGTCGTTGAGACGCCGCCAGCTGTTGTCGACGATCTCGCCGTCCACGATCACCCGGGCCGGGCCGCCGTTCATGGTGGTGTCGTTACCCATAGACGCTCTCCTTGAACGGGTCCATGCCGATGCGTTCGTAGGTGTCGATGAACGGCTCGTTCTCCAGCCGCTGGTCCACGTAGGTGTTGATGATCTTCTCGATCACGCCGGTGACTTCGTGGGACTCGAAGGAGGGGCCCATTTTCTCACCGATGCGCGAGACCTTGTCGCCACGGCCGCCCAGGGTGATCTGGTAGAACTCCTTGCCCTTCTTATCCACGCCGAGAATGCCGATGTGACCGATATGGTGATGGCCACAGGCGTTCATGCACCCGGAGATGTTGATGTCCAGCGCGCCCAGGTCGTGGACGAAATCCAGGTCGTCGAAACGACGCTGGATGCCCTCGGCGATGGGAATCGACTTGGCGTTGGCCAGCGAGCACAGATCGCCGCCGGGGCAGGCCACGATGTCGGTGAGCAGGCCCAGGTTGGGGGTGGCGAAGCCCAGGGCGTCCAGTTCCTGCCAGAGGGCGAACAGATCGTCCTTGGCCACATCCGCCATCACCATGTTCTGCTGGTGGGTGTTGCGCACCTCGCCGAAGCTGTAGCGGTCGGCCAGGTCGGCCACCTTCTCGAACTGGCTGTCGCTGATGTCGCCGGGAATGCGCCCGGTTTTCTTCAGCGTCAGGGTCACCGCCCGGTAGCCGTCGCGCTTATGGGCGCGGCTGTTGGTGTGGTACCAGCGGTTGAAGGCGCGGTCGTCGGCCAGCGCCTGGTCCAGGGCGCCGACGTCCACGTCGTCGCGATAATCCGGCTCGGTGAAGCACTGGCGGATGCGCGCCACTTCCTCTTCGGTGAGGGTCATGGGGCCGTCCTTGAGCTCGGCGAATTCCGCCTCGGTAAGCTCGCGGAATTTCTCGGGACCCAGCGCCTTGACCAGAATCTTGATGCGCGCCTTGTACTTGTTGTCCCGGTTGCCGTACTTGTTGTAAACCCGCAGGATCGCTTCCAGATAGGCCAGCAGGTGCCGCCAGGGCACGTACTCACCGATCACCGACCCGACCATGGGGGTGCGGCCCAGGCCGCCGCCGGCCCACACCTGGAAACCGGTCTCGCCGTCGGCGCCGTGCACGATCTGCACGCCGATATCGTGCACGCCGATCACCGCCGGGTCCGCGTCCGGCACCGCGTTCACCGCGATCTTGAACTTGCGCGGCAGGTAGGCGAATTCCGGGTTGAAGGTGGACCACTGGCGGATGATCTCGCACCAAGGGCGCGGGTCTTCCACTTCGTCCGGACGCACCCCGGCCAGCTCATCGGTGGTGATGTTGCGGATGCAGTTGCCGCTGGTCTGAATGGCGTGCATCTGCACGGCGGCCAGCTCGGCGAGGATATCGGGCACATCCTCCACCTCGGGCCAGTTGAGCTGGATGTTCTGGCGGGTACTGACGTGGGCGAACCCCTTGTCGTACTCGCGGGTGATCTTGCCCAGCGTGCGCAGCTGTTTGCTGGCGAGCATGCCGTAGGGCACGGAGATGCGCAGCATCGGCGCGTAACGCTGGATATAGAGGCCGTTCTGCAGGCGCAGCACCAGGAATTCATCCTCGCTGAGTTGCCCGGCCAGGTAGCGGCGCGTCTGATCGCGATACTGAGCCACCCGCTCTTCAAGAAGGCGTTGGTCGTAGTCCTGATAAACGTACATGATGCCGTTACGCTCTGATTAATGCGTTGATTCGTAAAGAGTAATCTCTTTACCCATCGAATTTGGGCGGGAATGTAGCAAAGCGTGCTTATACTTAAAAGAAATATATTGCTATATCGCTAGGCGATGGATGTCTAAGAAAGCGGCGCTGTCAGCCGCCGGTGGCGGCGTTGATCACGATGCTGACCACGACGAACATGCCGATCACCAGGGCGATCACCATCACCACGAACACGCCGATATAGTCGCCGGCCTTGCCTTTCTGAAAGTCCCGTTCCCGGTTGGCGCCGCTCTGCACGCCGAACAGGGCGGCCAGCACGCTGTGCACCACCTGCAGGAAGCGCGGGCGCTGGTCCGGACGGTCGGCGGGGCGCTGCTCGTCGTGCCGTGCGTCCTGGTTCCGGGTGTCGCCGGGAGAAGATTGATGGTCGCTCATGATGGTCCTCGCAAGCGCTGCAAACCGGGTTCACAGTTCGGTCAGGGTTCCGAGTCTACAACTCAATGGAAGCCCAGCCGCGCCGGGTCCAGAGGCCGCACAGCAACACCGAGGTGATCAGCCGCTGCACCGCCTGCGCCAGCCAGATGCCGAGTAACCCGTAACCCAGCACCGGCCCGATGATATAGGCCAGCGGCAAAAAGAAAAACCACTGAACCGCCAGGGTCACGATCATTACCGAGCGGGCCGCGCCGGCGCCGAGCAGCGCCTGGGTGAAAACGATGGCGACGCCGTCCAGGCAGATCGCCAGCCCGGTGATCATCAGCGGCAGCCGGCCCAGTTCCACCAACGCCGGCTGTTTGAGAAACACTCCCAGGATCCAGTCCGGCGTGAGCCACATGGGCAGGGCCAGGATAAACAGCAGCACCGTGGCCACCCGGGTCACGTCCCAGCCCCAGCGGTAGGCATCCTCGCTGTCGCCACGGCCCAGGGCCTGGCCCACCAGGGACGCCGCCGCCAGCCCCAGACCGATGGCCGGCAGAATCAGAAACAGAATCAGGGTGATCAGAATATGCGCCACCGCCACTTCCTCGGTGCCGACCCGGCCGATCACCCAGAACAGCAGCGTCAGGCCGCCGGCGAAGAAGAACTGCTGCACGCCGTTGGGCACGCTGACCCGCAGGATATGGCGGAAGGTGAGGGCCGGCGGCCACTCGCGCAGAAAGCCGTGGGCGCGCCCGCCGTGCCAGGTCTGCGCCAGGTACATCAGGCTGCCCAGATAAAGGGCCAGGCTGGTGCCCAGGCCGGCGCCGGCGGCGCCCAGGGCGGGCAGGCCGAAATGCCCGAAGATCAGGCCGTAGCTGAGCACCACGTTGGCCACATGGGTCATCACCAGGGTGCGCATATAAACGCCGGGCCGGTTGATGCCGTTCCAGTAGCCCCGGTACCCGAAATTCATCGCCACCGCCCATACGCTCAGCAGCCGCATATCCAGGTAGTCGCTGGCCACGGCGGCGGTGCCGGCGTCCGGCGCCAGCACCGCCATGGCCGGCGCGCTGGCCGCCCAGAACAGCAGGGAAATGGGCGCCGCCAGCAGCAGACCCAGCACCAGGCCGGCGTTGAGCGGCACCGCGTAGTGGCGGGGGTCGCCTTCGCCCTTGCGGCGCGCCACCATGGCCTGCACCCCGGCGCCCAGCCCGATTACCACGCTGATCGACATGAAGGCGGCGTAGCCGCCCAGGCCCACGCCGGCCAGCGCCTGGCCGCCCAGGCTGCCGACCATGGCGGCGTCCACCAGGTTCATCAGGCTCTGGCTGGCCATGGCCGCCATGATGGGCAGGGCCAGGGCAAGGATCCGACGGCTGCGGGCGAGATCGGGCAAGGTGAAAAGGGTCCGTGTCAGAAAGCGCGCACCATAGCAGAAAGGCTGTCGCTACCCCAGCGATAGCAAAGGACTGTCGGCCGCCCATTGCAACCGGGGAGTACCTGACTAAAATAGTCAGGAAAGTGGCAACCGGAAACCGGCATGACCGAATCGCTTATCCGCATTACAGATTCCGCCCAGGAGTACCTGCGCGACCTGCTGTCCCGCCAGGATCAGGACGGCATCGGGGTACGCATCTTCGTGGAGCGCCCCGGCACGCCCCACGCCGAGTGCTGCATGGCCTACTGCCCGGACGGCGAGCAGGAAGACGATGACGTGCGCTACGACTATGAGGGCTTCCACGCCTTTATCGAAGGTAAGAGCGTGCGCTACCTGGAAGACGCCGTGATCGACTTCAAGAAGGATTCCATGGGCGGCCAGCTCACCTTCCGCGCGCCCAAATCCCGGGTTCCGGATATCAGCCCGGATGCCTCGCTGGAAGAGCGTATCAACTACATCCTGTACGCCGAGATCAATCCCAACCTGGCCGCCCACGGCGGCAACGTGCAGCTGCTGGAACTCACCGGCGACAACGTGGCGATCCTGGAATTCGGCGGCGGCTGCCAGGGCTGCTCGGTGGTGGACGTGACCCTGAAAGACGGCGTCGAGCGGACCCTGATGGAGCAGATTCCGGAGCTCACCGGGGTGCGTGACAAGACCGACCACACCGTGACCGAGAACGCTTACTACCAGTAGACCGGCGAAGGGTTTTAGCGCGACATCGAAAAACGGGCCCCCGGGGCCCGTTTTTTCTTGCCGTGATGGCGTCGGTTCAACCGCAGTTCGGCGTGCGCCCGGCGGCACGGGCCTGCTGGTAGATCGGCCGCACTTCCGGCAGCCGCGCGCGCAGGCCCTCGATGCGGGTCTGGTTGCTGGGGTGGGTGGACAGGAATTCCGGCGTTGAGCCGCCGCCGGCGGCGGCCATGTTCTGCCACAGATTCACGCTTTGCTCCGGGTTGAAGCCGGCCTCGGCCATCAACTGCAGGCCGATCACGTCGGCCTCGGATTCGTGTTTGCGGCTGAACGGCAACTGCACGCCGTACTGGGCGCCCACGCCGAGCAGGCCCATCAGGGTCTGCTGCTCGGCGCTGTCGCCGCCGGCCAGGGCGGCCACCAGCTGGGCGCCGGTCTGGGTGGCGAACTGGATCGAGACGCGCTCGTTGGAGTGCTGGGCGAGCACGTGGCCCACCTCATGGCCGATCACCGCGGCCAGCTGGTCCTGGTTCTTGGCCACCTTGAGCAGGCCGGTGTGCACGCCGATCTTGCCGCCGGGCAGAGCGAAGGCGTTGGCGGTGTCGTCCTTGAACACGGTCACTTCCCATTGCTGGTCGGAGTCCACCACGCTGGTGATGGCATTGGCCACGCACTGCACGTAGCGCACCTCGGCGGTGCCGGTCTCGATCGGCTGTTGTTGTTTCATTTCCGCGTAGGCGGTGGCGCCCATCTGGTCCATCTCCGACGCCGGCATCAGCAGGAATTGCTGCCGACCCAGCGGCGAGGTGGCGCAGGCCACCAGCAGCAACAGAACAGCGGCGGGCAGAGCGAGACGTTTCATGGTGGAGCTTCTCCTTTCCAGGTCGTTCATTTCCATTCGCGCAGGTGGCGGCGCGCCACCCAGAGTAGCCATGTGGACCACAGGCCGCCAGCCAATAATAGCAGCACCCCCGGCAGGGACAGATCCCAGGGCGCCGGCGGTACCCGGCCGGCCAGCATCAGGCCGCCGCTGATCAGCGCGGCGGCGGTGAGCAGCCCCTGGATCTGCCGGTACTGACCGCGCTCCAGGCGCGCCACCAGGGATTCCAGATGGCGCGGGTCCAGCCCGCCGCCCTGGCCCGGGCGCGGCGCCCCCGGCGCGGTGGGCGGCGCATAGGCCCGGTCGACCAGCTCCAGGGCGCGCAGGCCCAGGCTGCGCGCCAGCCGGCGCGGCGCGTAGCGCTGCCGCACCAGCCGCTGCAGCAGCGGCTGCGCCTCCTCGATCAGATCGAACGCCGGGTTCAGCAGGCGACCGAAGCCTTCCAGGGTCAGCAGTGCCTTCAACAGCAGGGCGATGTCCGCCGGCAGCACCAGCCCGTGGTTGCGCACCAGGGCGGTGATGTCGCCAAGCAGGGCGCCCAGGTCGAGCTGGGCCAGCGGCATGCCGTAATACAGCGACACCACGTCCTCCACGTCGGCCACCAGCATTTCGAACTGCACCGGCTGGCCGTCGGACCAGCCGGCCAGCACCGCGGCGGCGTGCTCGGAGTCACGGGTCAGGATCGAGCGCACCAGGCGCACCACCTGATCGCGGCGTCCGTCGCTGAGCTTGCCGACCATGCCGAAGTCGAGCATGGCGATGCGGTTGCCGGGCAGGATCAGAAAGTTGCCCGGGTGTGGGTCGGCGTGGAAGAAGCCGTCTTCCAGGGCCATCTTCCAGGCCACCAGGGCACCGCGCCGGGCGATCAGCGGCCGGTCCAGGCCGGCGGCGTCGAGCTGGTCCAGGGCCCGCGCCGGGATGCCCTCGATGCGCTGCTGCACCTGCAGGGAGGCGCTGCTCAGCGCCACATTCACCCGTGGCACGGTGAGCCATTTGAAGGCGCGCAGATTGCGGCGGATCCGTTCCGCGTTGCGCGCCTCGATGGTGAAATCCAGTTCCCGGGTCAGCGAGCGGCGGAACTCGCGCACCAGCTCCACCGGCCGGTAGCGGCGCAATTCCTCGGAGTTGTCCGAGGCCAGCTTGGCGAGCTGGTCGAGCAGGCGCAGGTCGGAACGGATGGTGGCCTCGATGCCCGGCTTGCGCACCTTGATCACCACCCGCTCGCCGGCGCGGGTCAGGGCGCCGTGCACCTGGGCGATGGACGCCACCCCCAGGGGCTGCTCATCGACCTGGGCGAAGACGCGGTCCAGGGGCCGGCCCAGCGCCGCCTCCACCGCCGGGCGCAGTTGTTCGAAGGGCAGCGGGCGGGCGCGGTCCTGGAGCCGCTCGAACTGGTCGATCCAGTCCGGCGGAAACAGGTCCACCCGGGTGGCCAGCACCTGGCCGAGCTTGACGTAGGTGGGGCCCATTTCCTCCAGCGCGTGGCGCAGCCGCTCCGCGGTGCCCATGCGCAGCAGCCGGTGGTCGCCGCCGGCGCGCACCAGCCGCCCGGCCTGTTCCACCGGCGTCGCCAGGCCCAGCCGGCGCAGCATGTCCGAGAACCCGTATTTGAGCAGAATGGTCGCCAATTGGTTGATGCGCCGCAGGTCGCGACCGGTGTGCAGCAGATTCATGGGATTCAGAGGTCCTTGATGCCTTCGGCGGCGAGCAGCGTCTTCTTGCGGGCCACGCCCCAATGGTAGCCGCCGGGCCCGCCGGCCCGGGGTACCACCCGGTGGCAGGGTACCAGCAGGGCGATGCGGTTGGCGCCCACCGCGTTGCCCACCGCCCGGGCCTGGCTGTCCAACTGCCGGGCCAGCTCGCCGTATTGGCGGGTCTCACCGGCGGGGATGGTCAGCAGGGCGCGCCACACCGCGCGCTGAAACGGTGTGCCGACCAGGTGCAGCGGCGCGCCGGCGGGATCCGCCAGCAGGGCATCGATGGCGTCCTTGTCGATGGACTCCAGGACCGCCCGGGGAAAACGTTTTTCGATCTGGGCGCGGCCGTCCTCGGCGTCGGCGGCGAAGCACAGCTGCACCAGGCCGGCGTCGGACCAGGCCGCCACCAGGCCGCCGTGATGGTCCGGCGACCAGCACCAGCGCAGGGCGCCGGCGAAGCGACCGTCCTCCGCCACCACCCGGGCGCTGGCCGCCGGCGCCGCCTTGGCGAGAGCGGGGCGGGGCGCCGTGGCGTCGATCCGGCGCGCCAGCCAGTCCCCCAGCGCGGCGGCGATACGTTCCGGCTGGTCCTCCTGCACATAGTGCAGTGCGCGCCCGCCGTCCACCACCTCCAGGTCGGCGATGCGCTGCGCCAGCCAGGCCACCCGGGTGCGGCCGAGCACCGCGCCGGGATGGAAATGCAGCAGCAGCATGGGCTGGGGCATGGATTCCAGGCCGGCCTCGATCTCGGCGATGGCGTCGTGGGCCTCGCCGGGCCGGTCATTGAGCGGTAATTCCGACGGAAACACGCGGATCGGCCGGCGGCTGCGCGCGTCCGGGAAGGGCGCCCGGTAGGCGGCCATCACGCTGCGCGGCAGCGGCCTCAGCACGCTGAAGCGCAGCACCACGTCCACGAACAGGTTGTGGCGCTGCAACAGCCAGGGCGCCAGCCGCTTGTCCCGGAAGGCGAACACCAGGGGCCGCGCCGCCAGCGGAAACTCTTCCCAATCGAAGGTGAAGGGAAAGGTTTCCATGAAGCACAGTCGCGCCACCCGCTCCGGTTCCCGCTGGGCCAGCCGGAAACCCAGCGGGCCGCCCCAATCGTGCAGCACCAGGGTCAGGTCGGTGAGGTCCAGGGCCTCCACGAACGCGCGCAGATAGTGATAGTGAGTGAGAAAGCGGTAATCGATGTCCGGTTTGTCGCTGCGGCCGAAGCCGATCAGATCCAGCGCCACGCAGCGGTAATGCCGGCGCAGGGGTTTGATCACGTTGCGCCACAGATAGCTGCTGGTGGGGTTGCCGTGCAGGAATAGCAGGGTGGGGCCCTGTCCTTCGTCGATATAGTGCAGGCGGTGCCCGTCGACGCTGTGGTAGCGCGAGGTGAACGGGTAGTCGGCGAATCCCATGCCATGCGTCCCGGCGGCTTTTCTGGCAAGATGCCACGGCCCCGATCACCACTGCAAGCGTGAGGACCATGGACAAACCCTTTGTGCGCAAGGACCTGGTGGAAGTAAAGCAGAGTCCGATCCATGGCCGCGGCCTGTTCGCACGCGCCGCCATTCCCCGTGATACCGTACTGGGCGTGCTCAAGACCCTGCCCGCCAAGGGCGACGGCCCCTATGTGCTGTGGCTGGATGACGAGGGCCGGGAGCGCTACCGGGTGCTCTGCGACCTGCGCTACATCAACCACGCCAAGAAGCCCAATGTGGCCTATTACGAAGACCTCACCGTGGTGGCCCTGAAGCACATCAAGGCTGGACAGGAGTTGCTGCACGATTACGGCGAGGACTGGAACTGATCGCGACTGACATCGCGAACGGTTTCAGAACGGCACCGGCGAATGGAACTCGCTCCATAAACCGGTGACCGGGTGATTGAACGCCAGGGTTTCCGCGTGCAGCAGCAAACGCTCGCTGCGACCCAGCACTTCCGGCGGCGCATACAGATCACAGCCCAGAATCGGATGGCCGATTTCCCGGCAATGCAGGCGTAGCTGGTGGCTGCGGCCGGTGACCGGCATCAGCCGCAGGCGGGTGCGTTGCTCCGCCGGTTGCCGCTCCAGCACCCGCCATCGGGTGAGCGCCGGCTTGCCGTTTTCGAAACAGACCTTTTGCAGCGGGCGGTTGGGCCAGTCCGGGCACAGGGGCAGGTCGATGCGGCCTTCCTCGTCGTCCACCACGCCTTGCACCACCGCCTGATAGACCTTGGTCACCCGCCGTTGCTGGAAGGCCCGGCTCAGCCCGCTTTGCGCGGCCCGGGTCAGGGCGAACACCATCACCCCGGAGGTATCCAGATCGAGCCGGTGCACCAGCCGCAGGTCCGGGTGGTCGCGTTTGAGACGGGTGGTCACGCAGTCCCGGTTTTCCGGGGCGCGGCCCGGCACGCTGAGCAGAAACGGCGGCTTGCCGACCACCAGGATGTGGGCGTCCCGATACAGCTCGGTGACCGGTTCCCGACACTTGGGCACGATATAGCGGGCCGGCTGTTCGGCGCGGGTGGGGCGGCGCGGCCGCCCCGGGTCCCGGTCATTTGCCCCAGACAATCTCGTGCACGTCCTGGTAGCGTTCCGCGAAGTGCACCGTCATGCCCTTCTTCAGGTAGTCCGGCAGCTCCTTGTAGTCGCGCTCGCAGGCCTTGGGCAGGATCAGCTCGCGGATGCCCACCCGGCGGGCGGCGATCACCTTCTCCCGGATGCCGCCGACCGCCAGGACCTGGCCGGTGAGGGTCAGTTCGCCGGTCATCGCCAGTTTGCGCGGCAGGCGCTTGCCGGTGGCCAGGGAGATCAGGGCGGTGGCCATGGTCACCCCGGCGCTGGGGCCGTCCTTGGGCGTGGCGCCTTCCGGCACGTGCAGGTGCACGAAGGACTCGTCGAACCAGTCCGCGCTGCCGCCGTATTCCGGCAAATGGCTGGCCACGTAGCTGTAGGCGATTTCGGCGGATTCCTTCATCACATCGCCGAGCTGGCCGGTCTGTTTGAAGCCGCGCCGCTGGGCGTGAACCTGGCTGGCCTCGATGGACAGGGTGGCGCCGCCCATGGCGGTCCAGGCCAGGCCGGTGACCACGCCCACGCCGCGTTGGGTTTTTTCCTTCTGGAAATAGGGCTGGCCGAGAAACGCTTCCAGGTTCTTGCCGGTGACGCTCAGCTTCTTCTCGCCGGACAGCAGCCGTACCGCCGCCTTGCGGATGATCTTGTTAAGCTGCTTTTCCAGGTTACGCACGCCGGCTTCGCGGGCGTAGCCCTCGGCGATTTCCTTGAGCGCGCTGTCGCTGATCTTGAGCTGCGCCGGTTTCACGCCGGCCCGCTCCAGCGCCCGGGGCCACAGGTGATTGCGGGCGATGGCCACCTTTTCCTCGGTGATGTAGCCGCTCAGACGGATCACTTCCATGCGGTCCAGCAGCGGGCCGGGAATGGAATCCAGAGTATTGGCGGTGCACACGAACAGGCAGTGGCTCAGGTCCAGCCGCTGATCCAGATAGTGGTCCAGGAAGTCCTGGTTCTGCTCCGGGTCCAGCACTTCCAGCAGCGCCGAGGCCGGGTCGCCCTGGAACGACTGGCCGAGCTTGTCGATCTCGTCGAGCATGATCACCGGGTTGCTGGTGCCGGCGTCCTTGAGCGCCTGGGTGAGTTTGCCGGGCAGGGCGCCGATGTAGGTGCGCCGGTGGCCCTTGATCTCCGCCTCGTCACGCATGCCACCCAGGCTCAGCCGGTAGAAGCGGCGGTCCAGGGCCTCGGCGATGGAACGCCCGATGCTGGTCTTGCCCACCCCGGGCGGGCCCACCAGCAGCAGGATCGAGCCTTTCATCTCGCCGCGCATGGCGCCCACCGCCAGGAACTCGATGATGCGGTCCTTCACGTCGGTGAGGCCGCTGTGGTGTTCTTCCAGGGTTTTACGGGCGTGGTCCAGGTCCAGGTTGTCGTCGGAGTACAGGCCCCAGGGCACGCTGGTCAGCCAGTCCAGATAGTTGCGGGTCACCGCGTATTCCGGCGAGCCGGATTCCAGCACGCCGAACTTGCGCAGCTCTTCCTCGAAGCGCTTGTTCACCGCCTCCGGCGGCGACAGCGCTTCCATCCGCTCGCGGAATTCGTCCGCGTCGGCGGTGCGGTCGTCCTTCTCCAGCCCCAGCTCCCGCTGGATCACCTTGAGCTGTTCCTTGAGGAAGAACTCGCGCTGGTGCTTGGAGATCTTTTCGTTGACCTCCTCGCGCAGCTGGTTCTGCAAGCGCGCCACTTCCACTTCTTTTTTCACCAGGGTCAGCACCCGCTCCATGCGCGGGCGCAGCGGCACGGTTTCCAGGATTTCCTGCAGTTCGTCGCCGCTGGCGCTGGTCAGGGAGGCGGCGAAGTCGGTGAGCGGCGACGGGTCCCGGGCCGAGAAGTTCTGCAGATAGTGTTTGAGCCCCTCGTTGTAGAGCGGGTTGAGCGGCAGCAATTCCTTGATGGTGTTGATGATCGCCATGGCGTAGGCGCGCAGGCTGTCGTCCAGCTGGTCGCGGGGCTCCGGGTAGCTGACTTCGGCCATGTAGGGGCGCTTGCGGCTCATATAGCCTTCCACGCGGAAGCGCGCCAGGCCCTGGGCCACCACCTGCAGCTGATTGTCCTCGCCGTTGACGGCGTGGATCTTCACCAGGCAGCCGTATTGGGGAAACTGGTCCGGGTCCACTTCGTCCGGGTCGCGGTCGCCCACGTACACCAGGCCGAGGGCGTGGTGGGGCGTCTGGCCGACCCGTTCCAGGGTGCCGCGCCATTGCTCCGCGTCGAGCAGCAATGGCTGCACCAGGCCGGGCATGAAGGGGCGCTCGCGCACCGGGATCAGATAGACCCGCTGGGGCAGGGTACGGTCGGGCAGGGCCAGGGCGCCCTGCGGTGTGCCTTGTTCAATGGTGGTCCGGTTCTCGTCCTGACTCATTTCTCGACTCACTGACACGCCTGAAGAAAGTAAATGCAATGCCGTAGAAATGGCGTCGGCCTCCGGCTTTTCAATCCCCGTCGACGATCAGCAGATCGGCGCTTAAAGAGCGCGGTGTTTGCGTGCGGCGTTCCACCACCCGGGCGTTGAAATGCTGTTCGCAGCGTTCGGCAAGTTGATAGAACGGCGAGCGGCCCGGGTCGGCGATGATGATCCGCTGCACGCCCTGGCCCAGGGCGCGGCGGATCAGGTTGAACAGCACCGGGGTCAGCTCGTCCCAGAAGCAGATGTCGGCGCCGGTAATGATGTCCACCCCGGCAAGCCGCTGTTTGGTGAGCCGCTCGAAGCGGCAGCGCAGAGTCTCCACCTCTACCTTGTTGACCGCGGCGTGCAGGGCCAGATAGGGAAACACATCCGGGTCCGCGTCCACGGCGGTGACCCGGCAGCCCAGCCGTTTGGCGGCGTAAATGGAAAGCGGGCCCCAGCCGCAGCCGATGTCCATCAGATGGCTGTCGGGGTCGATCTCGCCGGCGCGGCGCCGGCGGTTCAGTTCGTCCATGATCAGAAAGCTGGAGTTCCACACCTTGTTGCCGTGGATCGACGGCGCGTGCTGGCTTTTCAGCCGGCGCACGGCGCGGTGGCCGCTGCGCAGCAGGGTGATGCCGCGGGTCTGGATGGTGTGGGGTTCGCCGCGACGCACGCGCGGCACGTCGAGATCGGGGAAATCGGAAAGCAGGGTCATGGGAGTCGCCGGCGCCTGAAAAAAGAAAAGACCTTAAGGGCGCCGGCGGGGTTGATCAAGTGAACCGCTCAGCGCGCGGCCTCGCCCTGCACATCGCGCCAGAATTCGTCGAACGCCTCGGCGCTGGGTTCCGGGGCCTCGGTCATCGGAATATGACCGACCTCATCGAGAATCACCGCGCGGCTGTTCGGCAGTTCCTCCTGGAACGCCTCCACGTTTTCCAGGCTCAGCAGGCGGTCCTCCCGGCCCCACAGAATCAGCGTGGGGGTCTCGATGCGTGGCAGCACGCCGCGTCCCTGCAGGCGCATGGCCGGGTCCAGGTTCATGTCCCGCCAGACCTTTTCCGCCACGTCCGCGTTGGCGGCCTTTTCCTTGCCCATTTCCGTGATCACGAAACCGGGCACGCCCACCGACTGGCTGGAGGCCCAGTCCAGGGTGGTGTGGAACTGCTCGGCGCTGTGCGGAATCAGCGGGTTTTTGTCGGATTGCTCCAGGGTGTTGAGAAACTCGGCGGTCTGCAGGGTGATGCCGGCGGAGTCCACCAGTCCCAGGGACAGCAGGCGGTTCGGCTGGCGGCGCGCCATCTCAATGGCGATGGCGCCGCCCATGGAGTTGCCGGCCACATGGAAACGCTCCACCTGCATTTCGTCGAGCAGCGCGAACACCCGCTCAGCCTGTTCGCTGATGCCATAGTTCATGTCGGCGGTGCGTGGCGTGGTGCGGCCGTGGCCGGGCAGGTCCGGGATCACGAAATAGTATTCGCCTTGCAGCTCATTGGCGAAATGCAGCCAGTTGGTGCCGTCGGCGCCGAAGCCGTGGATCAGCACCACCACCGGGGCGTCCTGGTCGCCCTTGCTGGTGAGCACATGCCAGTCGAGGCCGTCGGCGGTTTCCACCCGGCGGTCTTCCAGCCCGGCGCGCCATTTCTCGAAAGCCATGCCTTCCTGGTAGGCCCAGTGTCGGGTGGTGTCGCAACCGCCCAGCAGTGCCACCGCCACCAACAGCAAAACCCTGCGTATCGCCATGCCCGTCTCCCTTTGTTCTCGGATTGTGGTCGTCCTTGGGAAGGGTCAGCGTAGTTGATCCGCGTGGCGCAGGGCACCGCCGGAAAGGTCAAAATCGGTAAACTTTGCGTCTACCGGTTCGGCCCGCCGCTTAGCGGGTTTTCAGATTCCAGACGCCGGCGCCGATGATCAGCAGGGTGCCGAGCAGGGTGGAAAGCACCAGGGTTTCGCCCCAGAACAGCCAGCCCAGCAGTGCCGCCCAGACCACCGCCGCGTAGTTATAGACCCCCACCTGCCCGGGGCGGGCCAGCTGGTAGGCGGTGGTCATGGCGAATTGCCCGCCGATGGCCACCAGACCGATGGCCAGCAGCCACAGGCATTCGGAGCCGGTGGGCCACTGGTTCACGCGCAGCAGCAGCGAGGCGGAAATCACGGTGGCGAACAGGGAGAAATAGAACACCACCCGGTGGGCCGGTTCGCTGGCCGCCATGCGGCGGATGCTGACCTTGGCCACGCTCATGATCAGCGCGCCGGCCAGGGCCACCAGCATCACCGGATTCACGTTGCCCTGGTCGGCGCGCATGATGAAGCCCACGCCCACGAAGCCCAGGGCAATGGCGATCCAGGTATGGATGCTGATGCGGTCGCGCAGCCACAGCCAGGCCACCAGCGGCAAAAAGAAAGGCACCGTCATTTTCACCAGCACCGCCTCCGCCAGGGGGATATGCGCGATGGTGAAGAAGAAGCAGAACATGGCGGTGACGCCGGTGAAGCCGCGAATGAAGTGCAGGCCGATATGGCGGGTGCCCAGATCGCGGATGCCGCCGCTGGCGATCAGGATCGGCATCAGCACCAGCAGGCCGCAGAGATTGCGGCCGAACACGATCACCTCGGTGGGCAGGGTCTCCGAAACGTGTTTGATCAGTGCCGCCATCACCGCCAGCAGGCCCTCGCCGAGGATCAGCAGCAGGGCACCGCGCAGGGGCTGGTCCACCGGCGCGCCGGTGGACCGTTCGCCGCTCACGGGGCCGGGCGGGCCCACAGATCGTGGTCGTCCGCGTCCTCGACGATCACGTTAAGGCGCTGGCCGGGGCGCAGGTCACCGACACCGAGCAGATGCACCTGGCCGTCGATGTCCGGCGCGTCGCCCTGGGAACGGGCCAGGGCACCGTCCGGGCCGGCCTCGTCCACCAGCACTTCCAGGGTGCGGCCGATCTTGCGCTGCAGCTTGTCGGCGCTGATCCGCGCCTGCACGTTCATAAAGCGCTCCTGGCGCTCCAGGGCCAGATCCTCATCCACGTGATCGGGCAGGGCGTTGGCGGCGGCGCCGTCCACCGGTGAATAGGTGAAGCAGCCCACCCGGTCCAGTTGTGCCTCCTCCAGCCAGTCCAGCAGCCTCTCGAAGTCGTCGTCGGTCTCGCCGGGGAAGCCGACGATAAAGGTGCTGCGCAGGGTGATGTCCGGGCAGATCTCCCGCCAGCGGCGGATCCGTTCCAGGCTGTTCTCGGCGTGGGCGGGGCGCTTCATGGCCTTGAGAATGCGCGGGCTGGCGTGCTGGAAGGGAATGTCCAGGTACGGCAGGATGTGACCCTCGGCCATCATCGGAATGATGTCGTCCACGTGCGGATAGGGGTACACGTAGTGCAGCCGCACCCAGGCGCCCAGCCGGCCCAGGGCCTGGCACAGCTCCAGCATGCGGGTCTTCACCGGCATGCCCTGCCAGAAACCGGTCTGATACTTGCGGTCCACGCCGTAGGCGCTGGTGTCCTGGCTGATCACCAGCAGCTCCTGCACGCCGGCCTTGACCAGCCGCTCGGCCTCGTCGAGCACGTCGCCCACCGGCCGGGAATCCAGCTTGCCGCGCATGCTGGGGATGATGCAGAAGCTGCACTTGTGGTTACAGCCCTCGGAAATCTTCAGGTAGGCGTAATGGCGCGGGGTCAGTTTGATGCCCTGGGGCGGCACCAGATCCACGAACGGGTCGTGATCGCGGCGGGGCGGCACCACCTGGTGCACGGCGCCCACCACCTGCTCGTACTGCTGCGGGCCGGTCACCGCCAGCACCGACGGGTGGGCCTGGCGGATCACCGACTCTTCCACGCCCATGCAGCCGGTGACGATCACCTTGCCGTTCTCCGCCAGGGCCTCGCCGATGGCGTCCAGGGACTCGGCCTTGGCGTCGTCGATAAAGCCGCAGGTATTGACCACCACCACATCGGCGTCGTCATAGCTGGCGGTGACCTGATAACCTTCGGTGCGCAGCTGGGTAAGAATACGCTCCGAGTCGACCAGCGCCTTGGGGCAACCCAGGCTTACGAACCCTACTTTTCCGGACATAGACACCTCGAACTTGGGGTGCGGCATTCTAACGCCGGCCCATCGCTCTGGCCATCCATGGACGACCCCGGGAGGACCCTCTGGAATGCGCTGTTTTATTGCCGTTCCGGTGAGCGCCGCGCTCGCCGCCACCCTGGGCAAGGTGCCCGGGCCCGCCGATGGCCGGGTGGCCGCCGCCGACCTGCACCTGACGCTGGCGTTTCTGGGTGAGCGGCGGGGCGACTGGGCGCGGGCCCTGTGGCCGTCGCTGGCCGAACTGGCCGTGGCCACGCCGCCCTTTACGCTGACGCTGCCCGACGCTGGCCCGTTTCCCGCCCCCGGCGGCCGCTTCTGGGCGGCGCGGGTGGCACCGGAAGCGGCGCTGACGGATCTTCATGAGCGGCTCTGGCGGGTCCTGGCGACCGCCGGGGTGGAGCGGGAATCCCGCCCCTTCCTGCCCCATGTGACCCTGGCCCGGCTGGGGCGTGCCACCCGGGCGGCGCCGGTGGCCGGACCCTGGCGGATGCCGGTGGCGAGCCTGGCGTTCCACGAGAGCCCGCTGGACGGCGGCGGCTATCGGGTGCTCCGGGAGTGGCCCCTGGTCGGCCCTCGGACCTGAGGGGCGCGTCAGGCGCCGGGAATGGCCGGCGCGCCGCGCTCCGGCGTGGCCAGACCGGCGTCCTGGGGCAGGGGGCGGCCCTGCACGCCGTCGCCGCCGGCGGCGCCGGGCAGGGACTCAATGGCTGGCATCGACCGGTCCGAGCCGGGCGTCTCCGGCACCGTGGGAACTGAAGGATCGGCGGGCAGCGGTGCCAGACGGCCGCGCATCTCCAGCGCCAGGCCGGTCAGGTGGGCCAGGCCGCCGTCACCCACCAGCACGTAATTGCGCTCGCCCTGGCTCCAGCGCACCAGGGGGCGCTCCTGGCGGGACATCACATGGAACCAGCCATCGTCCACGCTGGCCCCACGATCCATTTCGTAGAGCGCCATCTCCCGACCCTGGGGATCGCGGTAGCGGTACTCCACCAGCCGGTCGCCCTCGATCCGCACCGTGCGCCGGGACACCGGTTCCAGGTCGAGCCCCTGGAAGGGCGCCGGCGGCGCCGGGCCCAGGCTGACCGCGCCGGGGGCGCCGGCATAGGCGCGCAGGGCCAGCTCGGTGAAATCCAATGGCGCCACGCCGGTGCCGCGCCAGACCAGCACCGACAACACCGTGCCGGTGGCCAGCCCGGCGGCGGCCACCCAGGTCCAGCGCCGCCGGGGGGCCGGCACGGGGGGCGACACCGGGGTCAGGAACACCGGATTCAGCGCCCGTTGCAGCGCCGCTTCACGGCGCCAGTAGGCGTGGATGCGGTCGGCGTATTCCGGGTGGGCACGGAGCTGCCGGGCCACCTGGCGCGCCCGGTGACGGGGCAGCTGGCCGTCGGCGAAGGCGCTCAACTCCTGGTCGGTTACCGCGTGGTCGAGAGATCGATTACGGGGCCACATTATTTCACCCTCTTTAGTGCCTGGCGGGGCTGGTGTTCGGCCGGGCGGTCGCGTTGCTGGCGCAGGGTTTCCCGCGCCCGGGACAGCCGTGAACGCAGGGTGCCCACCTTGATGCCCAGAATGCGCGCCGCCTCCCGGTAACCGGGATTTTCCAGCGCCACCAGCAGCAGGGCGGCGCGCTGCTCGGTGGGCAGGCGATCCAGATCCTCCAGGGCGCGCAGGCATTCCGCGTGGTCCTCCTGGCGGGGCGCCACCGCCTGGTCCAGGCCGGCGTCCGGGTCCGCCACCTCGCGCCGCCGGGGCGCGGAGGCGCGCTGATTCAGATAAAGCCGGTACAGCATGCGGAACAGCCAGGCCCGCAGGCGACCGCCGGGCCGCCACAGGTGACGCTTGCGCAGCGCCCGTTCCAGGCAATCCTGGACCAGATCGTCGGCCTGGGTCGGGTCGCCGCACAACGCCAGCGCGTAGCGTCGTAGGTGGGGAATCTGATCACAAACCTGCTGCTCGTAACTCATCACGCTCCCTGTGCCGGTGCGCCGGCGTTGCACGTACTTAACCAACAGCGCGCGGGCCGGTTTGGTTCCATGTCCGCACGCCGGAAAAAATCCGGAACCATCCACCGGGCCATGCTGTTGGTGAAGATGAGGGCACGCATGACGCGGCCCGACGTATTAGCGACCTTCAACGACCAGGAGTGTCATCATGAAACATCGTCTTCTGCCTCTTTCCGCTCTGACACTGGTGCTCAGCGCCGCCGGTGCCGCCCAGGCGCAACAGCAGGCCCCGGGCCAGCCCGCCGGGCAAAGCCAGGGGGCGCCGGCTCAGCAGCAGGCGCCGGCCACCCGGCAGCCGGCCCTGGGCGACGGTTCGGATATTTCCGACCAGGACCTGCAAAAGTTCGCCAAGGCGCAGAGCGAGGTCGAAGAGATCAAGAACGAATACCGCGGCGAGATCCAGAAGCAGGGTCAGGACGCGGACAAAGCCATGGAAGTGCAGCGCGAAGCGCAGCAGGAGATGGTCGAGGCGGTCCAGGACAACGGCCTGGACGTGCGTAAGTACAATCAGATCGCGCAGCTGGCGCAGTACGATTCGGAATTCCGGGAGCGCATCGAAACGCAGCGCTGAACCTCCCGGCGCACGCACAAAAAAGCCCGGCGCAAGGCCGGGCTTTTTTGTAGGCGGGTGATCGTGGGGATCAGCCTTCCTTGAGGGCGGTGGTGATGTCCACCACGGCGCCCTTGCCGTCGCCGAACAACATCAGGGTGTTGTCCTTGGCGAACAGCGGGTTGGGCAGGCCGGCGAAGCCCGGGCTCAGGGAGCGCTTCACCACCACCACGGTTCTCGCCTTGTCCACGTTGAGGATCGGCATGCCGTAGATGGGGCTGCCTTTGTCCTCGCGGGCCAGCGGGTTGGTCACGTCGTTGGCGCCCAGCACGATGGCCACATCGGTCTGCTCGAAGGTCGGGTTGATGGTGTCCATGTCCTTGAGCTTGTCGTAGGGCACTTCCGCTTCCGCCAGCAGCACGTTCATGTGACCGGGCATACGACCCGCCACCGGGTGAATGGCGTACTCCACCTCGGTGCCGTTGGCTTCCAGGGTGTCGGCCAGATCCCGCACCGCGTGCTGGGCCTGGGCCATGGCCAGGCCGAAGCCCGGCACGATCACCACCCGCTGGGCGGTTTCCAGAACCATGGCCACTTCCTCGGCGGAGGTGGACTTGATCTTGCCTTCGTAGACCTCGTCCTGATCCATCGCCTCGCCGGCTTCCGCCATCACGCCGAACAGCACGTTGGTAAGGGAGCGGTTCATGGCCTTACACATGATCTGCGTAAGGATCAGGCCGGACGCACCCACCAGGGAACCGGTGACGATCAGAGCGCTGTTGCCCATCACGAAACCGGCGGCGGAGGCGGCGAGACCGGAGTAGGAGTTGAGCAGCGCGATCACCACCGGCATGTCGGCGCCGCCGATCGGCAGCACCAGCAGCAGGCCGAGGACCGCGGCGGCGATGGCCAGCGCCCAGAACACCGTGGGCGTGCCGGGGTTGGCGACCAGATAGGCGATGGCCAGCACGGAGCCGATCAGCAGGATGGCGTTAACCACCTTCATGCCCGGGAAGCCCATGGGCTTGCCGTCGATCAGTTCCTGCAGCTTGGCGAACGCCACCAGGGAGCCGGTCAGGGTCACCGCGCCGATCAGCACCGCGGCGCCGGTGGCGATGATGCCCACCATGTCCGGATGGCCGCCACGGAAGAACTCCGCCGCCGCCACCGCGAAGGACGCGCCGCCGCCGAAGCCGTTGAGCAGGGCCACCAGCTGCGGCATGGCGGTCATCTGTACTTTCTTGGCCAGGATGGCGCCGATCACGCCGCCAACGATGACGCCGGCGATGATGATTTCGTAGGTCACGATGTCGCGGTGCAGCAGGGTGATCACACAGGCCACGCCCATGCCGGCGGCCGCCAGCAGGTTGCCGCGCACGGCGGTCTTCGGCTTGGTCAGACCCTTGATGCCGAGGACGAAAAGAACCGCCGAAATCAGATAGGCGATATCAATCCAGTTATCGGAAATCTGCATGGGTTACTTCCTCTTGAACATCGCGAGCATGCGATTGGTGACCATGAAGCCGCCAATCACGTTGATGGTCGCCAGCACCACGGCGATAAAGCCGAGGACGTTGATCAACAGACCCGCGTCGGAGCCGGCGGCGATCAGCGCGCCCACCAGGGTAATGCCGGAGATCGCGTTGGAGCCGGACATCAAGGGAGTGTGCAGGGTGGGCGGTACCTTGGTGATCAGTTCCACACCGAGGAAGATCGCCAGCACAAAGAGGGTAAGCTGTGATACGAAGTCCATTACTTGTCCTCCTCGCCGTCGGAATCACCGCCTTCGGCGGGGGCTTCCGGTTCGGCTTTTTTCAGTTCCGGCAGGCCCAGCATCTCGCGCAGGCGGGCCTGCGGCACGTCACCGTTGTGGCTGATCACGGTGTCGGCGACGATCTGGTCCTCGAAGTCCAGCTGCAGGTCGCCGTTATCGTCGAGCAGCAGGTTAAGCAGGTTTTCCATGTTCTTGCCGAACATCTGGCTGGCATGGAAAGCCACGGAGGAGGGCACGTTGGTGGGGCCGATGATGGTAACGCCATGCTCCACCACGGTTTCGCCGGCCCGGGTCAGCTCGCAGTTGCCACCGCGCTCCGCCGCCAGATCGACAATCACCGCGCCGGGCTTCATGGCCTTGACCATGTCGGCGGTGACCAGGATCGGGCTCTTGGCGCCGGGCACCGCGGCGGTGGTGACCACCACGTCCATTTCCTTGATCACCTCGGTCATCAGCTCGCGCTGACGTTTGAGGAAGTCCTCGCCCTGGGCCTTGGCGTAACCGCCGGAGCCTTCCGCTTCGCCGGTGTCCAGGTCCAGTTCCACGGGCTTGGCGCCCACTGAAAGAATCTGTTCACGGGCCGCCGGACGCACGTCGTAGGCTTCCACGATGGCGCCCAGGCGCTTGGCGGTGGCACAGGCCTGCAGGCCGGCCACGCCGGCGCCCATCACGAACACCCGGGAGGCGTTCAGGGTGCCGGCGGCGGTCATGTTCATCGGGAACATGCGGTGCGAGGCGTTGGCCGCCAGCAGCACGCATTTGTAGCCGGCGATCATGGCCATGGAAGACAGCACGTCCATGGATTGGGCTCGGGTAATCCGCGGTACCAGTTCCAGAGCGATGCCGGTGACCTTGTGGTCGGCCAGGGTCTGAGCGAATTGCGGGTTGGCGAGAGGATCCGTCATGCCAATCAGGAACTGATCGGCTTTCAGGCTGTCCACGTCTTTATCGCCATTGGTCGTATTGCTACCCGGAGTCTGGACTTGCAGGATAGCCTGAGCGCTGGAAAAGATCTGATCCCTGTCGGCAAGCTTGGCCCCGGCGGCTTCAAAGTCGCTGTCCGGAAAGCCCGCTGCCTCGCCGGCGCCTCGTTCGATAAGAATCTCGACGCCTTGCTTTTTCAAAAGTGCGCCGACGTTGGCGGGCGTCAAAGCGACGCGCTCTTCGCCGGGGCAGATTTCCTTGGGTACACCGATAATCACCTGCGTTACCCCCATTTTATGGTTCGTTAAAACCGGTCCCGGGAATTTTCCGGGGACCTCGAAAAACGGCCGGTTTATCCAAACCGGCCGCTGAGCAGGGTGCTAACCTTATTGTGGAGTGGCGAGCTTGGCAAACAGGAAATGGCCATCCACTGGACGAACGGTCAATAATTGAGCGGAAATATCAGGCTTTTTTCCCTTTTTCGCTCATTTTTTGATCGACGATAGCCCGGTCCGAATCCTCCCGCATGTGCACGAAGGGCTCCAGAATGGTGTCCCCGCGCACTTTCGCCTTGATCACGTGTAAAAAGGTGTAAGCCCCGAGCAGTTTCCGGAACAGGAAGATGAATTCCTTGGGCGGCACGTCGAAATGCACCGACAGGGCGGTACGGCTGGCCCGGTTCATGACCCGGTTGGGCAGGTCGCTCTCCCCCCACAGATACTCGCCTTTTTCATTGACCACCGACGGCGGCGGCGGGAACCGGTCCGGGTCCTGCAGCGCCTCGATGGCCTCGAAACAGAGCGCCGCGAAGTCGTCCAGCAGCCGTTTCGGCACCTCCCCGGACAGGAAGCCCAGCGCGCGCATGGCCCGCGTCAGCCGGTCGGTGTCGTGGTACCAGGCGGCGCGGATCATCTCCCGGCCCGGGCCCAGCACCTCGTCGTCGAAGTCGCGGATGGCGCCGAAATCCAACAGCACGATCTGATCCCGGCCCTGATCGTCCACCCGCATCAGGTAGTTGCCGAAGTTGGGATCGGTCTGCATTTTGTCCCACTCGAACACCTCCCGGCAGCACAGTTCCATGATCGCCCGGCCCAGGAAGTTGCGGCGCTCCTGGCTCAGCTCGGTGACCGAGGGATCACTGATGTGCACGCCTTCCTCGTAGGAGAGGCAGAGAATATTGTGGGTGGAGTAGTCCGGGTACACCTCCGGCACCACGAAGCGCGGGTCGTCGCGCAGAATCTCCCGGAAATAACGGGTGGTGTGCGCTTCCAGATCGTAGTCGACCTCGCGGCCGAGCATGGCGCGGACTTCGTCCAGCCACTGATTGAACTGTTCGGTGATCGGCACCAGCCGGCTCAGCTTCAGCAGCCGCACCAGCGCGCGCATGTCGGAATCGATGGCGTCCGCCACCCCGGGATACTGAATTTTCAACACCAGCTCGCGGCCGTCGCTTTTGCGCCGTGCCCGATGCACCTGGGCCAGGCTGGCGGCGCCCAGCGGTTGCGGGTCGACGTCCAGATCTCGCAGTTTGACGGTGCCCAGCTGCTGCTTGAGGTGTTTCTCCACCGCCGGCCATTCCAGCGCCGTGGTGTTGTTCTCCAGGGTGTGTAGCGCGGCGGTCACTTCCTCGGGCAGAAAGTGCTCGCCGAACAGGGCCATCATCTGCCCGATCTTGACCACCGAGCCCTTCAGGCGGCCCAGTTCGTCCACCAGCTCGCGGGCCCGGTCGGAGAGGTTCTCCCGGCGCCGGGCCTCGCGTTTGTCGGCGCTGGCGAACAAAGTGCCGGCGCTACTGGTGGCGTAGCGGGCGCCGGCCAGAAAGCCGGCGCGGGCCATGGAAAAGCGGCGCTCCAAGGAGCCCGTTTTTACCCGTTTTACGGTTTTTCGTGCCATAGTGCCTCGCGGGTGGACGGCATCAAACGCCTGGCATTCTATCTTGCCCGGGCGTCCCAGTTATACACGTGAGCGATTTCAATGCCGGGAAATGGCGCGAGCGACCCGTCGGCGGTCGGTATCACAACCTGGATTCTGCTGCGCGGGCTGGTCCGCGAACAGGCCCACTGGAACGGTTTCGCGGAGCGGCTGGCCGGCGCTCTCGGTACCGGCCACCGGGTGCTGCCGGTGGATCTCCCCGGCAACGGGGTGCTGCATCGGCAGGCCAGCCCGACCCGGGTGGCGGGGATGGTGGCCCGCCTGCGCGAAACCCTGCGCGAGCAGGGCGTGCACGGTCCGGTGCGGTTGGTGGCGCTGTCCCTGGGCGGCATGGTGGCGGTGGAATGGCTGCGCCATCACCCGGAGGAGATCGCCGCCGCCGCCCTGATCAACTCCAGCGCGGCCCCCTTCAGCCCGTTCTGGCGCCGGCTGCGGCCGCGCAATTACGGGCGCATTGTGTTCCAGGGCCTGCTGGCCCGGGACCGTGAGGCCCGGGAACGGATGATTCTGGAGCTGACCACCAACCACCTGAGCGCGGAACAGCGGGCGCGGATCGCCGAGGGCTTCGCCACCGTTAACGCCCTGCGACCGGTGTCCGCCGCCAATACCGTGCGGCAGTTGTGGGCGGCGGCCCGCTTCCGCGCCCCCCGGACGCTGCCCGCCGGGGCGCCGGTGCTGATCGTCAACGGCGCCGGCGACCGGCTGGTGCATCCCGATTGCTCGCGGGCACTGGCGCGGGCCTGGCAGTGTCCGCTGGCGGTACACCCGGACGGCGGCCACGATCTGTCCCTGGACGCGCCGGACTGGCTGGCGACCACCCTGGCGGCCTGGGGCCCGGGTGATCAGGAGAGGGACGATCAGGAGGCGCCGCCGCGCTGACGCAGGCGCTCCAGATAACCGAGCAGGCGCCGGGACAGGCCCGCTTCCTGCTCCGACAGCGGGTCCGGGGTGGCCGCCGCCCGCGCCTCGGGGTGGTGGCGCAGCACCCGGTGCCGTCGGGCGGCGGCCTCCAGGCTCATGGTCAGCATGGCGCGCCGCACCGGCTTGGGCAGAAAGCGATAGATCTGACCCCGGTTGATCAGGCGCCCCAGAATTTCCACGTCCCGCACCGGGCTGACCAGAATGGTCAGCAGGGCGGGGTGGGCCCGTTTCAGCGTGGCGATGGCGTGACTGATGTCGGCGCCGCCCAGGCGCACATCGCAGACCAGAATACCGATGTCCTGCTCGGCGAGCAGCGCGAACGCCTGCTCCAGGTCCGTGCGATGGTGCAGCGCCTGGCCCGGCGTCACCACGGCGCGCAGCAGGGCCAGCGTGTCCGGATCCTCATCCAGCACCAGCACCGCCGGCTGCGGCTCCGGCTCCTGCCCGGTCGGGTTGGCCGGTGCCGCCGGCTCCGCGTCCGGCGCCGGTGCCGTGGCCTCCAGCGACAGGGCGATGTCCGCCGCCCGCCGCACCGCGTGCAGCATCTCGTGCATCCGCCAGGGTTTGTTCAGATAGCGGAACACTTCGCCGTCATTGATCGAATCAATCACTGCCTGCAGGTCGGCGTAGCCGGTGAGCAGCAGCCGCTGGGTGTGGGGCGAGGCGCGCCGCACCCGACGCAGCACTTCGATGCCTTCCATGATCGGCATGCGCTGATCGCTGACGATCACATGGACGCGCTGTTCGCGGACCAGCCGCTCCGCTTGGTAGCCGTTGGTGGTGGTCAGCACCTGGAAGTGGGGGCGGAACAACAGCGACAGGGAGCGCAGCACCCGTTCCTCGTCGTCCACCAGCAGCACGGTGGGCTTGTCGTTCATGGGGTTCTCCGTGTCAGGGAAAGGGTGTCGGAACAGGCGGCCGGGCGGGCCCGGGTGCCGGCGGGCAGGGTCAGCGTGAAGGTGGCGCCCCGGTCCGGGTCGGAGCGCACCTCGATGCGGCCGCCGTGGCGCTCGATGATCTGGTGGCTGATGGACAGACCCAGCCCGGTGCCTTCGCCGGGCGGCTTGGTGGTGAAGAAGGGATCGAAGATGCGCGGCAGCAGGTCCGCCGGGATGCCCGGCCCGCTGTCGGTCACGCGGATGCAAACGCCGTCGGCGTGGCGGCCGGTGCTCAGCCGCAGCACGCCGCCGGTGCGCATGGCCTGGGCGGCGTTGACGATCAGATTGAGCAGCACCTGATTGATTTCGGAAGGGCGGCAAGGCACCGGCGGCAGTTCGGCGTAGTCGCGCACCACCTGGATCCGGTCCTTGAGCAGGTTGTTGGCCAGCAGCAGGGCGGCATCCAGACAGTGGTGGATGTCCACCGCTTCGTCCCCGGCCCGGTCCAGCCGGCTGAAATCCTGCAGGCCACGCACCAGCTTGTCGATCTCGCCCAGGCCGAAGCGGGTATCGCTGAACAGGCGCGCCACGTCCGTGGCCTGGGCGGTGGGGTCATGGTGCTCGCGCAACCGGACCAGCCGCGCCAGGGCCTGGTCGAAGGCCTCCGCCTCCACCCGCGGCGCCAGCACCAGATCCAGGAACGCGAACACCGCCTCGTTCAAGCGGCGGGCCTCGCTGAAGAACTGTTCGGCCAGTTCCACATTGGCGCTCACATAGCCCAGCGGCGTGTTCATCTCATGGGCGAGGCCGGCCACCATCTGGCCCAGGGAGGCCATTTTTTCCGATTGCACCAGCTGGGTCTGGGACGCCTTGAGGTCGCGCAGGGCCCGGGCCAGCTGGCGGGAGCGGGCGCTCAATTGCCGTTGCAGGGCCTGCATCAGCCCGATCACCGTGCCCATGCCCAGGTAACGCCCGTCGCGCACGATGATGAAATCCTCGGTGACTGGAAACGTCATGGACGCCAGGATCTGGTCAGCGGCGGCCTCCAGGGGCAGGCCGGCTTCCACCACCACCGGGTCGCGCTTCATGAACCGGTGCACCGGGCGGCGACCGAACAGCTCGCGACCGAACTGCCGGAACAGCAGCTGCATCATCTGGTAACGGCTGATCAGCCCGGCCACCCGGCCATCCCGCACCAGCGGCAGGGACAGCAACGGCTCGTACAACGGCAGCAGAAACAGCTCGCCCAGGTGGGCGATGGAGCGTTGAGGATCGATGCCGGGCACGGCGATCACCAGATCGCCGAGGCGGGGTGGGGCGTCGGACATAGCGGGGTCCTGTGTCTCGGGGGCCCCAGCCTGCTGAAAAAGCATGACGGCATTGTTACCGCCACCGCCCCGGCGTCGATTTGGCCTTGACCGTCCCGCCGCCGCCTCTTAGCGTGTACAGAACCCGCCAGTTCTGACGCCAAGGAGCGCATCGAATGGCCACACCCGCCGAACTGGCCCGCCACCGGGCCGGCCCCCGCACCCCCACGGAACACATCTGGTTCGATCGCTTCGCGCCGCACCGCCTGCAGGCCTGGCGGCGGGTCCAGGACCCGCTGGCGGATCGCTGCCTGGTGGACATCCCGTTCCAGCGTCCGGCCGGGCTGCTCGACGAGGTGGAGCGGCGCGCCGCCGCGCAGGGCGGGGTTTATCGGGACTTCCTGGATCACTGCTTCACGGTGCCGGGCTGGGTGGATTTCGAGGCGATGGAGCTGGGCCGGCGCATGTACCGCCGCCATGGCGCTCTGCAGGGACTGGTGCTGATGTGCTCCAGCCTGGTGGAGGGCTATGCCCACAACAAACCCTCCCAGGTGCTGGTGGCCACCGGCCGGCTGCAGAAGGATGTGTCCCGGCGCATCTACGAAACCGGCCAGATGCTGCACAACATCGCCGCGCCGGAGGGCCTGCGCCCGGGCGGCCTGGGCCATCGCACCCTGATGGAGGTACGGCTGCTGCACGCGGCGGTGCGTCGTTTTCTGGCGGAGCGGGGCGACTGGGACGAGGCCCGCTACGATCTGCCCATCAATCAGGAGGACATGGCCGGCACGGTGCTGGAGTTCGATTACATGGTGGTGCGCGGGCTCAAGCGCCTGGGCCTCCATATCAGCGCCGAGGAACACCGGGCGATGCACTATTTCTGGCGCTATGCCGGCTATCTGCTGGGGGTGGACGAGGCGTTGCTGACCAGCACGGTGGAGGAACAGGAAGTGCTGGCGCTGCAGCTTACCGCCCATCTCTACGACCCGACCCCGGACAGCGAGGCGCTGGCCAAGGCGCTGCTCAGGGACATGGCCAACAAGCCGCCGTTTCATCTGCCGTACGACGTGCTACTGGCGTTCAGCCGGTTTCTGATCGGGGATAAGGTGGCCGATGATCTGCGTCTGCACAGCCGGGTGTCATCGGCGGCGGCGGTGCGTCTGGTGCGGGCCACCCTGAGCGCCGCCAGCCTGGGCCAGCGGCTGCTGCCGGAGCCGGCCAAGCGGCGTCTGGAGGACTTCAATCACGGCCTTGGCCGGCGCACCCTCAAGGTGGGGTTGGGCGGGAATCCCGCCCGCTGGGGGTTCAAGGCGCTCGGCTAGGAGTCCTGGCTGGCCACCCGCTGCTCGCGCAGCAGGCCGACCATGTCCGCCAGGATGTGGCCGGTCTCGCGCAGGTAGGGGTCTTCGTTCATGGGCTCCTCGCTGGCCTCCGGATCCAGGGCGCGCTGTTCTTCCAGTTTGCGCAGATCCTCCATCTTGTCGATGGGCTCCTCGCCCCGGTATTTGCGCAGCGCGTTCTCGATGGCCAGCCGCTTCTGATCGTACTGATCCTGCCAGGCCTTGCGCTGGTCCGCGTTCAGTGACAGCTCATGGCGCCGGTTGGCATCGGCCACCAGATCCCGCAGCTGTTCCACATAGACGAATTCCGGGTTGTTCCGGATGCGCTGATCGTGGCGCTCGCGCAGGGTCGGCAGCAGCGGCATAAGGTCCTGGTAACGCTCGTAATCCGCCGGCTGGATTTCGTCCCAGGGCAGGGCGTTGGGCAGGCTGCTTTCGCCCACCTCGTCCTTGTCGATCAGCGACGGCATATTGACGTCCGGCACGATACCCAGGTTCTGGTTACTGGAACCGGACACGCGGTAGAACTTGGCGTTGGTCATCTTCAGCTTGCCGTGGTTCAGATCCAGCAGGGTCTGCACGGTGCCCTTGCCATAGGTCTGGTCGCCGACGATCAGCGCGCGGCCGTAGTCCTGCATGGCGCCGGCGAAGATCTCCGAGGCCGAGGCGCTGTAGCGGTTCACCAGTACCGCCAGGGGACCGGCATAGAGCATGCCCGGGTACTGATCGTTTTCGACGCTGACGCGGCCGCCGGCCTCGCGCACCTGCACGGTGGGGCCCCGGTTGATGAACAGGCTGACCAGCTTGTTCACTTCCAGCAGCGAACCGCCGCCGTTGTTGCGCAGGTCGATGACCAGACCGTCCACGTTCTCCTTGCGCAGCTCCACCAGCAGCTCGGCCACGTCCCGGGTGGTGCTGGTGTAGTTCGGGTCACCGCGGTGGAAAGCGTTGAAATCCATATAGAAGGCGGGGATCTCGATGATGCCCAGCTTGACCTTGTCGCCGTCGTGGTCGAACTCGATCACTTCCTTCTTGGCGGCCTGCTCCTCGAGCACCACCTTGTTGCGGGTGATGGTGACGGTGCGGGTGTCGTGTTCGCTGGCGCTGCCGGCGGGAATCACCTCGAGCTGCACGTCGGAGCCCTTGGGCCCGCGAATCATGTCGACCACTTCGTCCAGACGCATGCCGATCACGTTGACCAGATCGTCGTCGTCCTGGCCCACCGCCACGATGCGGTCGGCGGGTTTCAGGCGGCCCTGTTTGGCGGCCGGACCGCCGGGCACCAGGCGCACCACCTTGGTGTAGCCGTCCTCGTACTGCAGCACCGCGCCGATGCCTTCCAGGGAGCGGCTCATGCTGATGTCGAAGTTTTCCGAATTGTGCGGCGTGAAATAGTTGGTGTGCGGATCAAACGATTGGGCCAGGGCGTTCATGTAGGTCTGGAACACGTCCTCGGCGGTGTTCTGGCGAATCCGGTTGAGCTGGCTTTCGTAACGGTTGGTGAGGCGCTCCCGGATGGCGCTGTCCTCGGTGCCGTTGAGGCGCATGGAGAGCACCGCGTTCTTCAGCTGGCGGCGCCAGATCGCGTCCAGGGCCTCGTCGTCGGCGGCCCAGGGCGCTTCGCTGCGATCCACCAGCACCTGTTCGTCACCGTCGAACTGCCAGTCGTCGAAGCCCGCCTTGATGTCGGCGAGAATTTCGGTGAGCCGTTCTTCCAGGCGGGCCTGGAAGCGGTTGAAGATGGAATAGCCGGCTTCCAGCTCGCCGTCCTCCAGCTGGTCGTCCAGCTGATCGCGGTAGACCTGAAAGTCGTCGATGTCCTGCCGGGTGAAGTACAGGCGGTTGGGATCCAGATCCTTCAGATACTGTTCCAGCACCCGCTCGGACAGGGCGTCGTCGAAGCTCAGCCGGCTGTAGTGCAGGTCCAGCCGGTCGACGATTTCCTCCGCCGCCTCCCGGTGCACGGCCTGGGGCTTGAGCGCGCCCTGAATTTCGGGCCCGGCCTTGAGGTCGCCGCCGACCTTGAGGGCACCTCCCAGCAGCAGGGCCGCCAGGAACACGCCAAACAGCTTACGGAATACGGACATCGGCACACTCGATTCTATGATGGATCAAAGGTTTTGCCCCAGTATAAGAGCCTGCGACCGATCTTTACACCACATCGCCACCCCCATAGGCAAGGCCGGCGCGGCACGACATACTGGGCGCTTTGCCCGGCCAAGGACTCGCAAAACCGTGCACCGCTTATTCACCGGCTTCTTTCTGATCGGCATCCTCGGTGCCCTGGCGCAACTGCTGGGCGGCGATCTGGAAGCGCCGTCGCGGGTGGTCACCGCGCTGTGGCGGGCCGCCGACCTGGCGGTGGAGGTGAGTCTCGGCCTGATCGGCGTGCTGGCGCTGTGGAGCGGGCTGTTCCGCCTCGCCGAGCAGAGCCGTCTGGCGGACCGGCTGGCCGGCGCGGTGCGCCCGCTGCTGGCGCGGCTGATGCCATCGCTGCGCCGCGACCCCGGCGCCGGCGCGGCGGTATCCATGAATCTGGCCGCCAACATGCTCGGCCTGGACAACGCCGCCACGCCGCTGGGCCTGAAAGCCATGGAAGCGCTGCAGGCGCACAACGCGGAGCCACGCCGGGCCACCGACAGCCAGATCATGTTTCTGGTGTTGAACACTTCGTCGGTGACCCTGGTGCCGGTCACCGTGCTGCTGTACCGGGCCCAGCAGGGCGCCGCCGATCCGGCGGCGGTCTATCTGCCGATGCTGATGGCCACCACCGTATCCACCTTCGTGGGCGTGGCGCTGACCGCCCGGGTGCAGCGCATTCCGCTACGCGATCCGCTGCTGTTGGCGGTGGCCGGCGGCTGGCTGTGCCTGCTCGGTCTGCTGGCCCTGGCGGTCTACCTGTCGCCGCCGGCGCTGGGTTCGGTGCTGTCCGGTCTGATCGGCAACGGCATTCTGCTGGCGGTGATCGCGGCGTTTTTCTGGGCCGCCTGGCGGGCGCGCATCGACAGCTACGACTGCTTCGTGGAAGGTGCCAAGGAAGGGTTCACCCTGGCGGTGAAGCTGATTCCCTATTTGGTGGCGATGCTCGCCGCCATCGCCATGCTGCGCGCCAGCGGCGCCCTGGAGCTGTTCCTGGACGGGGTCCGTTACGGCGCCGCCGCCCTGGGCTGGGACACCCGCTTCGTGGACGCCCTGCCGGTGGCGATTCTCAAACCGTTGAGCGGCTCCGGCGCCCGGGCGGCCATGCTCGACGTGATGCAGACCCAGGGCGTGGACTCCCTGGCCGGGCGCATGGCGGCGGTGATGCAGGGCTCCACCGAGACCACCTTCTATGTACTGGCGGTGTATTTCGGCAGTGTCGGCATTCGCAATATGCGCTACGCGCTGTGGTGCGGGCTGGGCGCCGACCTGGCCGGGTTGCTGGCCGCCATCGGTTTCAGTTACCTGTTTTTCGGTTAACCACCCGCCACGATCTCGCGAAAGGTGAGATTGAGGCGCGGCGCCGTGACCCGGCGCCGGCGGGGCAGGGCGTGCTCGTAATGGCTCTGTACTTCCGGGGACATTACCAGCAGTTCGTCGTGGCCCAGGGTGATCAGGTCGGATTGCCGGTGCTCGCCGTGGCGGCGCAGGGCGAAGTCCCGGTCGGCGCCAAGATTGTAGGAGAGCACCCAGGGCGCCGGGCCCAGTTCCGGCTCGTTGTCCCGGTGCCAGCCCATGGTGTCGTCGCCGTTACGGTACAGATTGGCGAGCACGCCGTTGGGTTCGCGGCCGGTGAGGTGCCGCAACTTTTGACGCAGGGGCTCCAGCACGGCGGGCCAGCCCTGGCCGCGATGGTGGAGGCCGGAATAGCGATAGTGGACCCCGGCGTCGGCGATCCAGCAGGTCAGGCGCGGTACCGGGTGGGCGCGGCCGAACACGCGCACCGTGGGCCTTTCCCAGGGCAATTCGTTACAAAGCGTGTGAAAGAGAGCGTCGGCGGGGTCGCCGAGAACCCGGCAAAACCGCCACAGGCGGGCACCGTGATCCAGGTCGATGACGGCGCCGGCCTGCTCCGGATGTGCCAGGGTGGAGTTGACACTCATGACGCGCTGCTCTATCTAACCGCTGTCGCCAGGGCGGCGACTTCATTCATGGATCCGGGAGTCTAGCATGCTGCACGTCTACGACATCGAGAACGGCGTTCTGCGCGAACGGGACGTGGCCGATATGACGCCGGCCACCTCGGACGCGGCCAGCTGGATCGACCTGGTGGACGCCACCGACGAGGAGCGGCAGCAGGTACAGCATCTGTTCCGGCAGGCACTGCCAGCCTCCGAGGACGTGGAGGAGATCGAGGCGTCGGCCCGCTTCTTCCACGACGAGCATGGCCTGCACGTGCACTCCCTGTTCGTCTATCAGGCGGAAGGCCGCCATCGCACCGCCACCGTAGCGTTCGTGCTGCAGCCCGGCCGCCTGCTCACCTTCCGTGACTCCCGCCTGCCCGACTTCCGGCTGATGCGCCTGCGCGTGCGGCGGGGTTGGGTGCGGGTGCAGCAGCCGCTCGACATTCTGCTCAATATTCTCGAACAGAAGACCGAGAACCTGGCGGATACCCTGGAAGACATCCACCGGGATCTGGAAGACGTGAGCTACCTGGTGCTGGAGGACGAGGAAGCGGAGCTGGAGGACGGCATCGAGAAGCTGGCCCATCTCGAGGACAGCAACGGCAAGGTGCGGCTGTGCCTGATGGACACCCAGCGTTCGATCTCCTTCATCCAGCGCTACGTGCGCGCCGACAAGGACCGCCGCCGCACCTGCTCGGAGATCCAGCACGACCTGGATACGCTGATGTCCCACGCCACCTTCCTGTTCGAGAAGATCAACTTCCTGATGGATTCCACCCAGGGGTTCATCAATATCGAGCAGAACCAGATCATCAAGATCTTCTCCATCGCCGCCGTGGTGTTCCTGCCGCCGACCATGATCGCCAGCATCTACGGCATGAACTTCCGGGTCATGCCGGAGCTGCAATGGGCGTTCGGCTATCCGATGGTGATCGGGTTGATGATTCTGTCCGGGCTGGCGCCGTATTGGTACTTCAAGCGGAAGGGGTGGTTGTAGCCCCTTTCAAACCGACCATTTGCCCTGTTCGTGGCTGACGCGGCCTTCGTCGCGGAGCTTGATCAGGTGCGCTTCCAGGGACAGGCAGGCGACGCCGTGCAGAAAGTCCGGCACGTCGGCGTAGACCCGGGTGACCAGTTCCTGCACCGTCACCGCTTGCCCGTCCAGGGCATTGAACACCTTCTTTTCCCGTTCCCGGCGATGGGCCAGGGTTTTCTCCACGGTGTCCATGGGGTCCACGATCAGATCGCCGTGGCCCGGCGCCATGGTGTCGATGCGGTAATCGCGGAGCAGCGCCAGGGAATCCATGTAGGCGGCCATGGAGCCGGAGGGCGGGGCGATCACAACGGTGGAGCCCTGGATCAGATGGTCGCCGGTGAACAACAGCGCCTGCTCGGTCATCAGGTAACACAGGTGGTTGCCCACGTGGCCGGGAGTGGCGATCACTTCCAGCGGCACGCCGCCGCAGTCCAGCACGTCGCCGTGGCGCAGTCGCCGGGCCGGCGCCCAGCTTTCGTCCTGCAGGCCGTCGTCGGGTACGTCCGGGCCCAGCAGGGTGGCGCCGGTGGCCTGCGCCAGCGCCACGGCGCCGGGGGAATGATCCCGGTGGGTATGGGTGACCAGAATCTGCTCGATGGCCTTGCCCTGGGCGGCGGCGGCATCGACCAGCGCGCGGGTGTGCTCCGGATCCACCGGGCCGGGATCGATCACCGTCAAGGCCCGGTCACCCAGCAAATAGCTGTTGGTGCCGGGGCCGGTCATCATCCCCGGATTACGGCCGAGGACCCGCCAGGCGTGGGGGGCGATGGGGGTGGGCTGGCCGGGAATCAGCGCTGCCATGGTCTCTCCTACCCGCTGCGGTGCGTGGGAAGGCCGGCATTGTGAACCGTTCGATTTCCCTTGGCCAGCCTCTATCGGCGGCGGTCGTCATCGGCCATAGACTTCCACGCGCAATACCCGCAGACGCCAGCGATCGGCCTGCACATCCGGGGTAGGGCGCGGAATCGACAGATTGAGCGGGTAGCGGCCACCGGGGGGAATGTGCATGGACACCGTTTCACGGGCCTCGTGCAGCACCTGGCAGGCCCGTGCCGGCGGACACTTGAGCGCCTCCGCGGCGAGCTGCACCCGGGCCACCGGGTATTCGCCCTGGTTGGCGATGTCGCCGGTGAGCCGGTAGGTGGTTTCGGTGCCGTGCACGGCGTACACATTGACGGTCACGCTCTCCGGCGCCGCCGGGACCCGCCGCTCCTGCTCGGTGAACAGGGTGGCCAGGGCGAACAGGGTGCCGGCCACCACTACCCCGGCCAGCGCCAGGTAGAACGGCCGCCGGCCCGCCTGCCAGCTTCCCCAGAGCAGCACCACCACGGCCACGGAGACGGTCAGGATCAGCAGAAAACGCATTGTCGAAGGCACTCCCGGTAGTGGCCCGTGCCGCCGGGCGGGCGGATCAATCGGGCCGATAGCTTTCTTCTCACTGCGCTCTTCTTATAATCACTACCGCGTCATGTAAAGGAGAACACCATGCTGATCGTCGTTTCGCCGGCGAAAACCCTGGATTACGAAACACCGCTGCCGTCGCTGCGCGCCACCCGGCCGCGTCTTCTCGACGACAGCGCGGAACTGGTGGAGCGCGCGCGGGCGCTGTCTCCGGCGGACATCGCCGCGCTGATGAAAGTCAGCGACAAGATCGCGCATCTCAACGCGGAGCGCTTCGCGCAATGGTCACGCCCGTTCGACAAGGCCAATGCACGGCCGGCCCTGTTCGCCTTCAAGGGCGACGTCTACACCGGTCTGGACGTGGCGCGCTTCGACAGCGACGACCTGAAAGCGGCGCAAAAGCGCCTGCGCATTCTCAGCGGCCTGTACGGCCTGCTGCGGCCGCTGGACCTGATGCAGCCCTATCGGCTGGAAATGGGCACGCGGCTCGACAACCCGCGCGGCAAGGATCTGTATCAGTTCTGGGGCGAGACCATCACCGACCAGCTCGCCAAGGACATGAAAGCCGCCGACACCGAGGTGCTGGTCAATCTGGCCTCCAACGAGTATTTCAAATCCGTGCACCCCAAGCGGCTGCCCGGGCCGGTGATCGAGCCGGTGTTCCAGGACGAGAAAAACGGGCAGTACAAGGTGATCAGCTTCTACGCCAAGAAGGCGCGCGGTCTGATGGCGGCCTGGATTCTGCAAAAGGGCATCGACAAGCCGGCGGATCTGACAAAATTCCGCGAGGCCGGTTACCGGTACGACAAGGAAGCGTCCTCGGACACCCGGCCGGTGTTCCGTCGCGCCGAGCAATGAGCCGGCACGGCGCCCGGCGGGCGCCGTGGGTTCCCGTGGTGGCGCGGGGCGCTCAATGCCGCACGATGCTGCCATCGTCGTCGTAGAGCGGGTAACTGCCCCGTTCGTCGTGGTCTTCCGGCCCCACCAGTGACGGCGAGAACACGCACAGCACGGTCATGCCTTCCTCGCTGCTGAGAATGTGCTTCTGGTTTTTGTCCAGCGCGTAGAGCACGCCGGGCTTCAGGTCCCAATGGCCGCCCTCGGTAACGTCCTCGATGCGGCCCTCGCCCTCAATGCAGATCACCGTTTCCTTATGGTTGCGGTACCACATGTGCAGGGACTGGCCCGGTTTGATGTAGGTCTCGTGCACCGAGTGGCCCATGCCGTCCGCGCGCAGGGTGTAGCGGCGGCTGACGAATTTTTCCTCGTCCACTTCGGAGCGTTTGGCGTCCTTACGGTCTCTGACGATCATCCTGGTCTCCTTGTTTCGGATGGTTGGTTTCGAAGGGTTCGGCGGTTCACGCGTACTGCGCCGGGTCCGGCACCGTGGGAAAACGGGCCGGGAAGGCGTTCATATAGGCGTGGCAGGCGTGCAGCACCTTGGGGTCCTGGTAGCGGCCGGAGACGATCTGCATGCCCACCGGCAGGCCGGCGTCGGTGAAACCGCAGGGCACCGAGGCGGCCGGCTGCTGGGTCAGGTTGAACGGGTAGGAAAACGGGGTCCACTGCTCCCAGTCGGTGAGCTCGCCGTCCGGCGGCACGTTGTGATTGGCCTCGAAGGGCTCAATGGGCACCGTCGGGGTGACCAGCAGATCGTAGCGCTCGGTGAAATGCTCCAGGCGCTCGGTGAGCAGGGCGCGGTCCGACAACGCCTGGAAGTAATCCAGCGCGGTGCATTTTTCCGCCCGCTTGCCGTCGGCCACCAGGCCCGGGTCCAGGCGTTGCTGGTCGGCGGCGTCGCTGCTGGCGAGAATCTGCTGGGAGGCGGTGAACCACAGCACCCGGAAGGTTTCCAGCGGGGACTCGAAGCCGGGGTGGATCTCCTCCACCTTGGCGCCCAGTTCTTCCAGGCGGCCCACCGCGTCGCGCACCCGCTCGGCGATTTGCGGGTTCACCCGGGCATAGCCGAGATCCGGGGAATAGGCGATGGTCAGGCCCTTCAGATCGTCGCGCAGCCGGTCGCCCCAGTCTTCCGGCTGGCCCCGGGTGGCATAGGGGTCCCGGTAATCGTAGCGGCCGATCACGTTGAGCATGCTTACCGCGTCGGCCACGGTGCGGGTGAGCGGGCCGATGTGCGACAGGGTCGGTGCCTTGGCCGGCGGCCATTGCGGCGTCCAGCCAAAGGTCGGCTTGAAGCCGAACACGCCGGTGAAGCTGGCGGGAATGCGGATCGAGCCGCCGGAATCGCCGCCCTGGTGCAGCACGCCCATGTTCAGCGCCGCCGCCACCGCCGCGCCACCGGAGGAGCCGCCCGGCGTCAGCCGGGTGTCCCAGGGATTGAGGGTGGTGCCGTACACGCGGTTGTCGGTGACCGCCTTCCAGCCGAATTCAGGGGTATTGGTTTTGCCCAGCAATACGGCGCCGGCCTCGCGCAGCTTGCGCGCCGGCGGCGCGTCCTCGTCGCACAGGCCGCCGGGTACCGTCAGGGAGCCTTCCCGGGCCGGCATGCCGGCCACCTCGGTCAGGTCCTTCAGGGACACCGGCAGGCCGTCGATGGGACTCAGCGGCCGGCCCTGACCCCAGCGGCGGGCCGAGGCGCGGGCCGCCTTTTCGGCGCCCTCCCGGTCCACGTAGGTGTAGGCGTTGACCTGTTCGTTGAAGCGGTCGATGCGCGCCAGCGCCGCGCGGGTGGCTTCCAGCGGTGATGCCTTGCCGTCACGGAACAGGCGGGTGAGGGTGGTGCCGTCCAGGGTGCCGAGATCGGTATCGTCCACGTCCTTGTCCTCCTCGCGGTTGCGGAAAACGGTTTGACCTTCCGGACCCAACCCTAAGGACGGCAAAACACAACGCAAGCCGGCGACGCGGAGCGAGACGCTCCCGAAACGGCGCGAGGCCCGTGGTGACCGGCCTCGCGGGGATTGCTAAAAGCGGTAAAAGCGGCCTAGGAGGCCGGCGCGTTCCAGTCGCTTTCAAAGTCTTCCGGCTTCACCACCAGCACATCGTTGACCGTGCGGGTCAGCAAGGACTCGGCGGTGGCACCCAGCAGCAGGCGCTCCACGGTATTGCGCCGCACCGTGCCCACCACCAGCAGATCACAGCCCTCGTCCTGGCAGTAGTCCACCAGGGTGCGCGTCACCGGGCCTTCCAGCAGGGTGGTGCGCTCGTCGGGCAGGTTCTCGCGGCGGGCGAATTCGGCCAGCGCCTTGGCGTGGTAATCGCGGATGCTCTTGGCGCTGGCCGCGTATTCCGGCAGCGCCTCGCCGGCCACCAGCAGCAGGGTTTCATCCGGGTGCTCCAGCACATGCACCGCTTCCAGCTCACCGTGCAGCTGCTCACTCCAGTAGCGCGCCTGATGGATGACGGCGCTGTCGAGGCCGCCCGGTTCTTCCTCCGGCTCCACCGCCGCGGTGATGCGCGGCGGATCGCTCCAGGCGGGGGAATGCACGCACAGCACCGGGCAGGGCGCATGGCGGATCAACAGCCAGTCCCGTGGCGTGAACAGGTGCCGTTTCAAGGTGCCTTCGTCGCTGGTGTGCACCACGATCAGCGACGGCGCGCAGTCCACCACCGTTTCGCGCAGGGCGGTTTCCGCGTCGCGGTGGGCGGCCACGCGCTTTTCCACGCTCACGTCGCCGACCAGGTCATCAATGCGCTTTTCCCAGGCCCGCACGATCTGACGCTCGGCGCTTTCGCGGCGCTGCTCGTCGAAGCCCACCGCCCGGCGCATGGCGGCGGAGTCGCTGTTGACCGCCACGGTCAGCCGCTGGCCGGCGGCGCGGGCCAGTTTCAGCGCTTTCTCCAGGGCCGGTTGCGGCGCCTTAAGATCACGATCAAGAAACACCAGAATGCCGTTCTTGGAGTTCATACAGCGGGTCCTTTTGCAGTGCGAATGAAAGGCGGCGCGGCGACCTCAGGCGTTTTCCACCGGGTGCAGGCCGCCGCTGCCACACAGGGCCGGACGATCCAGGATTTCCACCTCGCGACCGTCCACCCACAGCATCTTCTGCTGCTGGAAGCGAGTGAAAATACGACTCACCGTTTCCACCGCCAGGCCCAGATAGTTGGCGATGTCATAGCGCGACATGGGCAGCCGGAAACGCTTGTTGCTCAGGCCCCGGCGCTGCTGACGGGCGGCCAGGGACAGCAGCAGCGAAGCGACCCGGTCGTCGGCGCTTTTCTTGCTGAGCAGCATGTGCAGCTCCCGGTCGGCGCGGATTTCCTTGCTCATCAGGCCGAAGAAATGGTGCTGCAGGGTGGGGATTTTCTGTGACAGATCTTCCAGACGATGGAACGGAATCTCACAGACCGTGGCGGTTTCCAGTGCCTTGGCGTTGGACAGGTGGCGGGCGGTGCTGATGCCGTCCATGCCGAGAATCTCGCCGGGCAGATAGAAGCCGGTGACCTGTTCCTCGCCTTCGTCGGACAACACATAGGTTTTCAGGGCACCGGAACGCACCGCGTACACCGAGTGGAAATCGTCGGCGGCGCGGAACAGGTGCTCGCCGCGTTTCAGCGGGCGGCCACGCTGGATGATGTGGTCGAGCTGATCAAGCTGGGCGGGCGCCACCGCCAGTGGCAAACAAATCGGGCTGAGACTGCAATCATTACAGGATACTGTCCTCGGCATGGCGCCCCCTTCCTGGCTGCGTATCAAAGAAGCTGCGTAAGTCATTATAAAAGGCCTCATAGGCTGAACAAGTGGCGGACCCCGCAAAAAGCGGACAGCCCTCAAATAATGCGGCTGAAACGTTCCCCCTGACCGGCGCCGGCAAAGCGGTCGAACGGCTGCACCAGCGCCCGCGCCACCAGGCGGCCGGCGTCGGTGATCACCAGGTCACTGCCCTCCATGGTGAGCAGGCCCAGGTTTTCGAATTCACCCAGCGGCGCCAGGGCGTCGGCGAAGTAATCGGTGAAATCCACCCCCCAGCGTTCGCGGAAAGCGGCCAGATCCAGGCGCAGGTCGCACAGCAGCCCCATGATCACCGAGCGGCGCAGCAGGTCGTCGCGGTTCAGCTGGTAGCCGCGCTCCAGTGGCCAGCGTCCGGCCTGGACCTGCTCCTGCCAGTCCTCCAGCCGCTTGGGCGCCTGGGTGTAGAGATCGCCCAGATCGCTGATGGCGCTGACGCCGAAGCCGATCAGGTCGGCGTCGCCGTGCAGGGTGTAGCCCTGGAAATTGCGGTGCAGCCGGCCTTCCCGGCGGGCCACGGCCATTTCGTCGTCGGGCAGCGCGAAGTGGTCCATGCCGATCAGGTCGTAACCGGCCTGCTGCAGCAGTTCACCGGCGCGCACCTGCATGGCCAGTTTCTCCGACGGGCTCGGCAGGGTGCGTTCCGGAATCTGACGTTGCACTTTGAAGCGCGCCGGCAGGTGAGCGTAGTTGTACAGGGAGATGCGTCCCGGACGCAGGGCCACCAGCTGCTCCAGGGAGCGGGCCAGGCTGGATTCGCTCTGCCAGGGCAGCCCGTAGATCAGGTCCGCGTTGAGCGAGTGGAAGCCGAAATCCGCGGCGTCCTCGAACACCCGGCGGATCATGTCCAGCGGCTGCACCCGGTTGACCGCCTGCTGCACGCGCGGGTCCAGATCCTGCACGCCCAGGCTCAGCCGGTTGAAACCAAGCCCGCGCAGCAGTCCCAGCCGGGAGCGGTCCACGGTGCGCGGATCGATCTCCATGGCATAGTCGCCCCGGTCGTCTTCCAGCAGGCGGAAATAGCGGGCCAGGTCATAGACCAGCTCGGTGATCTGGGCGTCATTGAGAAAGGTGGGCGTGCCGCCGCCCCAGTGCATCTGCACCACCGGCCGCTGCGGGTCCACCAGGGTGGCCTTGGCGCGCAGCTCGGTTTTCAGGTGGGCCAGGTATTCCACCGCCCGGTGCCGGTTGGCGGTGACGATGCGGTTGCAGGCGCAGTAATAGCAGACCGTGGCACAGAACGGGATATGGCAGTACAGCGACAGATCCCGGTGGGCGTGGTTGCCGGCCTCCACGGCGGCGGCCACCTGGGCCGGGCGGATCTCCTCGTGGAACTGGGTGGCCGGTGGATAGGAGGTATAGCGGGCCCCGGGCCCGCCGAAGCGGCGAATCAGATCCGGGTTCCAGAGGGTCATGGGCAAAGCTCCAGGTGATAAGCCCGGCCATGATGCCAGCCCGGGCCCCGGCTATCTTGACGCAGGTCAAGCGGGGCCCGATTCCCGATCAGCAGAACGGCAGGGGCAGGGCGCCGTGGCCGCCCCACAGGCCCTGGGCCAGAAACCAGGCGGCCAGGGCCAGGCTGGCGGCGCCGGCCCAGCGCCGGTGGTCGCGCCCCTTGCCACCCAGGCGCCCGCCGGCGACACCGGCCAGGGCCACCGGCGCCACGGTGACCGCGCCGAACATCAGCATCACCAGGGCGCCGCCCCCGGCGCCCCCGGTGGTGGCGGCCAGCAACAGGGCGGAATACACCAGCCCGCAGGGCAGCAGCCCCCACAGAGCGCCCAGCGCCACCGCCTTGTGCGGCCGGTCCACGGGCAGCAGACGGTCGCTCAGCGGCTTCAGCCGCCGCCAGAGCCGGGCGCCGGGCCGCTCCAGACGCCTCAGCAGGGCGCCATGGCCGAGAAAATGGGCGGCCAGCAGCGCCATCAGCAGCCCCGAGAACAGCGCCGGCCAGGCCGGCCCGCCGCCGGGCAGGCGGCCCAGCAGGGCACCGCCCAGGGTCCCGGCCAGGGCGCCGAGCAGCCCGTAGGCGGCCACCCGTCCGCCGGCGAACAGACCCTGCCACAGCCACAGACGCCCGCCTTGCCGGCGTTGGGCGGGAATGGTGAAGGTCAGGGCGGCACCGATGCCGCCGCACATGCCGGCGCAGTGCAACAGGCCGCCCAGCGCCAGCATCAGCGCGCCGGCCATCAGCGGCAGCAACGCCGGGACCGCGTCAATCATGGTCGCGGTCCTCGAACACCACCCGCCAGGCCTCGTGCTCCAGGTCCTCGAACTGACCCCGGCGGATCGCCCAGAACAGCGCCCACAGGGCCGCGCCCAGAAACAGCAGGGCCAGCGGAATCAGCAGAATGACGATGGCCATCGGGACAACCTCGCGGCGTTGAAGGTAACGATCAGGGAACTGGCGGACATGCCCAGGGCCGCCGCCCACGGCGGCACCCAGCCGGCCATGGCCAGGGGCACCGCGAGCAGGTTGTAGCCCAGCGCCCAGATCAGATTCTGGTGAATGCGTCGGCGCGCCTTGCCGGCCAGGGCCGGCAGCCGGCCCAGCGGCTTCAGATCGGCGGTCAGCAGGTACAGGCCGGCGGCGCGGCGGGCCAGGCTGGTGGCGTCGGCGGTGGCCACGGACACGTCGGCGGCGAGCAGCGCCGGGGCGTCGTTGATGCCATCGCCGACCATCAGTTGCGGCCCTTCCTGCCGCCGCAGTTCGCCCAGCCAGGCGGCTTTCTGGTCCGGCGTGCAGCGCGCCCGCCACTGGTCCAGCGCCAGCTCATCCGCCAGCGCCGCCACCGCGCTGGCGCCGTCGCCGCTGGCCAGCCGCAGACGCCAGCCGCGCTGTCGCCAGCCCGCCACCAGATCGGCGGCGTCCGCGCGGGTGCGGTCGCGCAGGAAGATCCACAGGCGTGGCACGCCGTCCTCGCTGAGCAGCAGCGCCGACACGCCATCCGGCGCGGCGTCCTCCGCCGGGGCCGGACCGATGTGCCAGCGCCGGCCCTGGTAGCGGCCCTCGGCGCCGTCGGCGCGGATCCGCACCGCCTCCACCGGGGCCGGCTGCAGGTCGTCGAAGGCCCGTGCCAGCGGGTGCGGGTGGCCCCGTTCCAGGCCGGCGGCCACCGCCAGCAGGTCGCGGTGATGGTCGGCCCGCCCATCGCCCTCCGGGGTACGCGCGCCGACCCGCTGGAAGCGACCCTCGGTGAGGGTGCCGGTCTTGTCGAACAGCACCCCGCGCACCCGATCCAGGGCCAGCAACTGCGAGGGCGAGGCCACCAGCACGCCGTCCTTGAGGGCCGCGCCCAGGGCGGCGGACACGGTCAGCGGCACGGCCAGCGCCAGGGCGCAGGGGCAGGTCACCACCAGCACCGCCAGGGTGTGCTCGAAGGCCAGGGCCGGGCCGGCGGACCAGTGCAGCGCCAGGGTCACCCCGGCCAGCACCAGTACCCCCAGCGTGAACAGGGGGGCCACCCGCCCCCAGTCGCGCACCAGCGGCAGCCGTTCGCTCTCCGCCCGGGCCACCTGCTCGCCGATCCGCGCCACCAGGCTGTGCGCCGCCGGCGCGGCGGCCTCCAGCACCAGGCTGCCCTCCAGCAGGCGGGCGCCGGCCTGCAGTGCGTCGCCCGCCGCCGCCGGGCGCGGCAGCGGCTCGCCGGTGAGCGCGCTCTCCGCCACCTGGGCCTGGCCGCTCACCACCCGGCCGTCCACCGGAATCACTTCGCCCTGGCTCAGACACAGCCGGTCGCCGGCGCCCACCTGGCGGCTCGCCACCCAGGTTTCCCGGTCGCCGTCCAGGCGCCGCACCACCAACGGCAGGGCGTCCTCCAGACGGCGCCAGGCGGCCCGCACCCGGTGCCGCTGGCGCTGCTCCAGCCAGCGACTCAGCAGCAGGAAAAACACGAACATGGCGGCGGACTCGAAATAGACGTGCCGCCCGCCCAGGGCCATGTTCACCAGGGAGCCGGACCAGGCCAGCGCCAGCGCCAGCGCCACCGGCAGATCCATGCCCGGCCGGCCGGCGCGCAACCCCCGCCAGGCGCCCTGGAAGAAGGGCCAGCCGGCGTAGAACACCACCGGCGTGGCCACCACCAGGCTGGCGACGCGGAACAGCCAGGCGAACGCATCGTCGCCGTCCTCGAACACCCCCAGGTAGAGCGCGGCGGAATACATCATCGCCTGCATGGCACCGAGCCCGGCCAGGGCCAGGCGACCGAGCAGACGGCGCGCTTCGCGGCGCTGCTCGGCCTCGGCGGCCGGGTCGCCGGGCAGGGTCACGCCGTAGCCCAGTTCCAGCAACCGTTCCGCCACCCGGCGCGGGGCGTCCGCCCGGTCGAACACCAGGGTCAGGGTCATGGCGGCCAGGTTGGTGCGCACCGAGACCACGCCGGGAATATCGCCGGCGGCTTTCTCGATCAGCCAGCAGCAGGCGGCGCAGGTCAGGCCGGACAGCGCCAGGGTCAGGCGCTCGCCGGCCGGGTCCGGCCGGCGGTGGGCGGCCATCAGCTCGGGCACATCGAACAAGGCCAGGGTCCGGTTTCGTTCGCCGCGGTCCGGGGCGGGGGCGCCGTCGCCGCCGCGCAGGTGATAGTAATCCTCCAGGCCCAGGTCGTGGATCAGGGCCATGGCGGCGGCGCATCCGGGACAGCAGGCCGGGCGTTGCCCCACGTCGCCGGGGCCCCAGAATGGCGGATCGGGGGCCCGCTCGCCGCAATGGGCGCACAGGACCTCCGAGGGGGTGGCAATGGGCCGGGCGGTGGTCACCGGGGCGTCTCCGGGGCGCCCAGGCGGGCCCCGTCGGGGCCCAGACGCAGGCGGTGGTAAAGCCGCCAGGCGCCGTCCGGCGGCGCCAGGGTCACATCCCAATCACCGGAGGCGGGCAGGGCGCCGTCGGCCTGGTACCGGCCTTCTCCAAGATGGCGAAGGCGCCGTTCCTGGTCCCGATCGGCGAACGCCGGGTGACGCAGCGACAGCACCAGATGATCCGGCCACGGCAGCGCCACGGCGCTGTGCAGCCGGACCCGGCCGTCCGTCTCAAACGCGGCGCCCAACCCCCACAGGGCGGCGCGCTGCTCCGCCTCCAGGGAGCGGTTGATGGCCTTGCCGTCCCGGTACCAGTTGTCGTCCACGGTGCTGTCCGCGTGGGTAATGGCGATGGCCAGGGTCACCAGGCCGCCGATGATCGCCGAGGCGGGCAGGGCGATCACCAGCCAGACCAGCGGGTGCCGGTACCAGGGCGCCTCAGGAACGCGGGGCGATAAAGCGGGATTCATGGGCCATCTCCATATCGGTGGCGTCATCGGCGCCGGTCACGGCACGCACGTGGAAGCGGATGTCGGCGGATTGCACCGTGCCGGCGTAGGGGTCGCCGCTCACCGTCACCGGCAGGCTGCGGTGCTCGCCGCCCACCAGGCTGAAGTGGCGCGGGCCGTTCACCAGGCTCAGCCCTTCCGGCCCTTCCAGGGTCAACACATAGCGGTGCGGGCTCTGATCCTTGTTGAGGATCTCCAGGCGGTAGCTGTTTTCGATGGTGCCGTTGCCGGTGACCCGGTACAGCTGGTTGCGGTCGCGCAGCACGTCCACCTGCAGGGGCACCCGGGTGATCAGACTGCCGATGAACAGGCCCACCAGCACCAGAATCACCGCGCCGTAGCCCAGCAGTCGCGGGCGCAGCCGATGGGTTTGCCGGCCGTTGAGGGCGTTCTCGGTGGTGTAGCGGATCAGCCCCTTGGGCCGGTCAATCCGTTCCATCACCTGGTCGCAGGCATCGATGCAGGCGGCGCAGGTGACGCACTCATATTGCAGGCCGTCGCGGATGTCGATGCCGGTGGGGCACACCTGCACGCACAGGCCGCAGTCCACGCAATCCCCGGCGGGCTCCTCCGCTTGCTTGCGGGCACCGCGCCGGCGCGGCTCGCCCCGGGCCCGGTCGTAGCTCACGATCAGGGTGTCCCGGTCGAACATCACGCTCTGGAAGCGCGCGTAGGGGCACATATAAAGGCACACCTGCTCACGCATGAAACCGGCGTTGCCGTAGGTGGCCAGGGTAAAGAAGCCGATCCAGAACAGCGCCCAGCCGCCCACCTGGCCGGTGAAGAAGTCCGGCACCAGGTCGCGGATCGGCGAGAAATAGCCCACGAAGGTGAGGCCGGTGGCCAGCGCCAGCAGCAGCCACAGGCCGTGCTTGCCCAGCCGCCGGGCGATCTTGCCCGGGCTCGGCGGCGCCTTGTCGAGCTTGATGCGCTGATGGCGGTCGCCTTCGAAGAACTGTTCGATGGCCATGAACCAGCGGGTCCAGGCGGTCTGCGGGCACACGTAGCCGCAGTACACCCGGCCGGCGAACACGGTGACGAAAAACAGGGCCAGGGCGGAGAGAATCAACGCCCAGGCCAGGAACAGAAAATCCTGCGGCCAGAAGGTCAGGCCGAAGATATGAAAGCGGCGTTCCGGCAGGTTGAACAGAATCGCCTGCCGGTCGTTCCAGGTCAGCCAGGGCAGCACCAGGTAGAGCGCCACCACCAACCGCACACTGGCGTCGCGCAGACGCTGGTAGTGCCCCTTCACATCCTTGATCTGGATGCGCTGACGCTTGGCGTAGAGCCGCGCGCCGTGTGGGTCGGGGTGGGATTGCTCCACCGGGATGCGGCGACCTGCGTTCATGGGTTACTCCTCGTCGCTTTGCGACAGGCCGTAGACATAGGCGGCGAGCACATGCAGTCGCTCGTCGGAAAGCACCCCTTCGTGCTTCGGCATGTGGCTGTTGCGGCCCTGACGAATGGTGGTTTCGATGTCTTCCAGGCGGGCGCCGTGCAGCCAGATGCCGTCGGTCAGGTTGGGCGCGCCCAGGGCCTGATTGCCGGTGGCGTCCTGGCCGTGGCAGGCGGCGCAGACCGCGAATTTGGGCCTGGCCCGTTCCACCGCCTTCGCCACCTGTGGATCGCCGGTCATGTCCGGCCGGCTCAGGCTCTGCACATACAGCGCCATATCGCGCACCGCGGCGTCGGTGCCGCCGATGGCGGCGGCCATGGGCGGCATCATCCCGTTGCGGCCCTGGGTGATGCTGGTGAGGATGGCGTCGGCGCTGCCCCCGTAGAGCCAGTCGTCATCGGTCAGGTTGGGGTAGCCCTTGGCGCCGCGCGCGTCGGAGCCGTGGCAGATGGCGCAGTTGTTGGCGAACAGGCGGCCCCCCACGTCACGGGCCTCCGGATACTGGTGAAGCTCCTCCACCGGCACCTTGGCGAACTCCTGGAACAACGGCTCGGACCGTTTTTCCACCAGCGCCACTTCTTCCTGCCACTGGGTCACGCTGCTCCAGTTGAGCAGGCCACCGAACCGGCCCAGCCCCGGGTACAGCACCAGATAGATGACCGAGAAAATCAGCGTGCCCACGAACAGGAACAGCCACCAGCGCGGCAACGGCTGGTTGCGCTCCTGGATGCCGTCGAAGCTGTGACCGGTGGTCTCGTTGCGCGCTTCCTCCGGCGTCATCTTCAGGTTGACCAGCAGCAGGATGGCGCACCCCGCCAGGTTCAGCACCACGATGGCGATAATGTAGACGCTCCAGAACTGACTCATCAGTGATCTCCCCGGCGGTGGTCTTGCCCGTCCCGGGAGGCCGGGCCGAGCGGGTCGGTGTTCAGGGGAATCTCGCCCAGGCGCTGGTAATCACCCTTACGCGAGGGGCGGTACACCCAGCCCACCAGGGCCAGAAAGGCGATGAAGAAAATCACCGTCAGCAAAGCGTGGTAGTTCATCAGCGTTCCTCCCGCCGGGCCTGGCCCAGGGACAGCAGATAGGCGACCACCGCGTCTTCCTCGGTGGCGTTGGCCCATTCGCCGCGTACTTTGTTCATCTGGTCGTCGATGTCCTGATCGCTGTAGGGCACGCCGAACTGGTTCTTGAACACGTTCAGAGTGCGTTCCATGTGCGACCAGTCCACCGTGTTCTCCGCCAGCCAGGGATAGGCGGGCATATTGGACTCGGGCACCACCTGGCGCGGATCACGCAGGTGCTCACGGTGCCATTGCTCGGTGATCGGCCGCAGCCCGACCCGGTCCAGGTCCGGACCGGTGCGTTTGGAGCCCCACAGGAACGGATGCTCCCAAACGTCCTCGCCGGCCACGCTGTAGGGCCCGAAGCGCTCGGTCTCGGCGCGCAGCGGGCGCACCATCTGGGTGTGGCACACATGGCAGCCTTCGCGGATGTAGACGTCGCGGCCGGCCATTTCCAGCGCCGTGTAGGGGCGCAGGGTGGACATCGGCTCGGTGGTCGCCTTCTGCCAGAACAGCGGCACGATCTCCGCCAGCCCGCCGAAGCTCACCGCCACCAGGGTGAGCACGATCATCAGGCCCACGTTCTTTTCGATTACCGAATGATAGTTGGCCATCGTTACGCCTCCGCCCCGACCAGATTGACTTCGCCTTCATCGCTGCGCGTACCGCGAATCGTCATCCAGACGTTCACCGCCATCAGGATCATGCCGGCCAGGAAGATGACGCCGCCGATCAGCCGCACGATGTAGAACGGCTGCCGCTCGGCCAGCTCCTGCACGAAGTTGTAGGTGAGGGTGCCGTCCTCGTTGACCGCCCGCCACATCAGGCCCTGCATGATGCCGGACACCCACATGGCGGCGATGTAGAGCACCGTGCCGATGGTGGAGAGCCAGAAGTGGGCGTTGATCCAGCGGATCGAGTACATGCGCTGGCGGTTGAACAGGCGCGGCACCATCACATAGACCGAACCCATGGTGATCATCGCCACCCAGCCCAGGGCGCCGGAGTGCACGTGGCCGATGGTCCAGTCGGTGTTGTGGCTGAGCGCGTTGACGGTCTTGATCGACATCATCGGCCCTTCGAAGGTGCTCATGCCGTAGAACGACAGGGCCACGATCAGGAAGCGGATGATCGGGTCGGTGCGCAGCTTGTGCCAGGCGCCGGACAGGGTCATCACCCCGTTGATCATGCCGCCCCAGCTGGGCGCCAGCAGCACGATGGAGAACACCATGCCCACCGACTGTGCCCAGTCCGGCAGGCTGGAATAATGCAGATGGTGGGGGCCGGCCCACATGTACACGGCGATCAGCGCCCAGAAGTGCACGATGGACAGCCGGTAGGAGTAGATCGGCCGTTGCGCCTGGATCGGCACGTAGTAGTACATCATGCCCAGGAAGCCGGCGGTCAGGAAAAAGCCCACCGCGTTGTGGCCGTACCACCACTGCACCATGGCATCGATGGCGCCGCTGTAGGCGGAATAGGATTTGGTCAGGGAAATCGGCACCGCCGCGCTGTTGACGATGTGCAGCAGGGCAACGGCGATGATAAAGGCGCCGTAGAACCAGTTGGCCACATAGATGTGGCTGGTGCGGCGCCGGGCGATGGTGGCGAAGAACACCAGGGCGTAGGCCACCCAGACCACCGCCAGCAGGATATCGATGGGCCACTCCAGCTCGGCGTATTCCTTGGCGCTGGTGAAACCCAGCGGCAGGGTAACGGCGGCCAGCACGATCACCAACTGATAGCCCCAGAACACGAACGACGCCACCTTGGGAAAGGCCAGGGCGGTTTCGCAGGTCCGCTGGACCACGTAAAGTGAGGTGCCGATCAGCGCGCTGCCGCCGAACGCGAAGATCACGGCGTTGGTGTGCAATGGGCGCAGGCGGCCGAAGGTCAGCCAGGGGATTTCCAGATTGAGCGCGGGCCAGGCCAGCTGGGCGGCGATCCACACGCCGACCAGCATGCCCACCACCCCCCAGATCACGGTGGCGACCGTGAATTGCCGCACCACCTGATAGTCGTAGGCGGGCGTCGCAGCGGTGTCTTGCATGTTGTTTCCCTTCTGATGGACGGTCCGGGCGGGCCGGATCGAGGCGGGATGAACGTTAGCAGTGACGACCACGAGGACCGTTGACATGGGTCAAGAGCGGCGTGATGACGGCGGGATTTCCGGCGCCGGCCGGGATGTTTATAATGTGTACACCCTAAATGCACCGGAGCGGACGCCCCATGCCCAAACGGAACAAACCCCACACGCCTTCCGAGTACGGTTACGAGTTTTCGGAACAGGTGGGGCATTTGCTGCGCCGGGCCTACCAGCGCCACACCGCCATCTTCCAGCGCCACGCCAGCGACCGGCAGCTCACCGCCATTCAGTTCGTCACGCTGTGCACGTTGGTGGAGCGGGGCGCCTGCTCACTGACCGACATCGTCCAGGCCACCGCCATCGACCCGGCCACCGTGCGCGGGGTGATCAAGCGCCTGAAGGCCCGCGACTGGATCGCGCTGTCCACCTGCGAGCGGGATCAGCGCAAGGTGATGGTGACGATCACCAAGGAAGGGGAGGATCTGGTGGAAGAGATGGTGCCGGCCGCGCAGCGCATTTCCGATCTGACCATGGAGCGCCTCAACCCGGCGGAGCGGGTGGCCCTGCTGCACCTGCTCGCCAAAATGAGCGGCGCCCCGGAAGACGATTGAAGAAGCTGGACCCTCCATCCGGGGCGCGGCTCAGAGCGCGACGCCCTTCCGGGAAGGCCCCCACACAGCTCCGCGTCCCGGATAGAGACCTCCCGCATCGATCTCCCATCAAAGCACGATGAACCATAAAAAAGCCCCCCGGGCGGACACCGGGATCGCCGGTGGCCACGCGGGGGGCAGCTTTGAGGTAACGGGTAATTACCGGTAGGTACGACGCAGATCGTTGCGGAGACGTACGAACCAAGGCGCCAGCAACGGCAGAAGAACCGCCGCCGCGGACATCAACAACAGCGTGAGCGCGATCGGGCTGTTGATAAAAATCTCCCAGGAACCGCGTCCCAGGATCAGACTGCGGCGCAGGTTTTCCTCCAGCAAGGGCCCGAGGATCAACCCGAACGCCAGCGGCGCCGCCGGCAAACGCAGCAGATTAAGCAGATAACCGATCACGCCGAACGCCAGCATGATGTAGACATCGTCCATGGTGTTGCGAATCGCGAAGGACCCCACCACGCACAGCACCGCGATCACCACCATCAGAATGTGGGAAGGGATGCGCGTGACCCAGGCCACCCAGCGCATCAACAGCAGCCCCACGATCAGCGTCAGGATCAGAGCCAGGAAGAACGAGGAGTACACGCCGGACACGAATTCCGGGTTATTGGCGAACAGCCCCGGCCCCGGACGCAGGCCGTGGATCAGCAGCGAGCCCATCAGCACCGCGGTGATGGCGTCACCGGGAATGCCCAGGGTCATCATCGGAATCAGGGTGCCGCCGATGCTGGAACTGTTGGCGGACTCCGGCGCCACCACGCCTTCACTGACGCCGGTGCCGAACTTGTCCGGGCGCTTGGAGAAACGCATTTCCTGGGCGTAGGCGATGGCCACCGCGATGGCCGAACCGGCGGCGGGAATGGCACCCACGCCGGCGCCGATCAGCGAACCGCGCAGCATGGTTTTCCAGTGCGACAGCAACTCCTTCATCGGCGGCCACACCTTGCCGATGGCCGGCATCACGCTCTTGCCGGAGGAACGGCCGGCGGCGCCCACGTTCTTGAGCACCTCGGCGAAACCGAACAGACCCACGCACAACGGCACCAGTTCAATGCCGCCCTGCAGGGCGGTGCTGTCGAAGGTAAAGCGCGGAATGTCGGTGAGTTTATCGAAACCGACCATGCCGCACAGCAGGCCGAGACCGCCCACCATCATGCCGCGAATGGTGGAGCCCGGTGAGGCGTAGGCCAGCAGCACCAGGCCGAACACCGCCACCGCGGTGAACTCCGGACTGCGGAATTCCATGGCGGCGGCGGCCAGCATCGGCGCCACCAGTACCAGCGCCACCAGACCGATCAGCCCGCCCAGGGTGGACGACACCAGCGCGTAGGTGAGCGCCTGGCCGGCGCGCCCGGAGCGGGCCATGGGATAACCGTCCAGTTGGGTGACGATGGAGCCCGGTGTGCCGGGAATATTGATCAGAATGGCGGTGACGGAACCGCCATAGACGCTGGCGACGAACACGGTGAGCAAAAACAGAATCGCCAGGTGCGGGTCCATGCCAAAGCTGATGGGCAGCAGGATCGCCAGCGCCATGGTGGAGCTGACGCCGGGCATGGCGCCCAGAAGAATGCCGAGCAAGGTCCCGATGACCGCGAGCACCAGCCCCCAGGGAGAGAGCAGGGTGGTGCCAAGCGCGGCGAGAAAATCGGTCAGCATGGATTACCTCGTCAGGCCAGCGGCACTTTCAGGATGGAAACGAAAGTGACATAGAGGAAAAGACACAGCGCCACGCCGAGAATCAGGCCGACGATGGCGGCGCGCAGCGGACGACCGGTGCGGCGCCAGCTCAGCCAGGCGGTCCAGGCGGTGCTGAAGATAAAGGTGGCGGGCAGGAAACCGATCACGGCCACCCCGCCACCGAGCAGAATCATGCTGACCAACAGAGCGACGGCGGACCCATGGTCGCCGTGCTCGATGGAGCGCCCACCGCGCCCGTGTTTGGCCAACCGGTAGAGACCCTTGATCAGGATCAATACCGTGCCCAGGGAAAGCAGGCCTAATACCACGACCGGCAGGAAAGCGGCACCGGGATCCAGGCCGCTGTCGAGACTGGCCATGAGTCGTTTACCGCTGAGCACCGAGAACCAGCCGGCGGCGCAGATGACCCCGAACAGGATCGCGACGCCGAGGTCCACGACCGGGCTCAGAGGCTGGCTTTCCTCTTGACCTTGGGTGTCGGTGGGCTGAGTCATGATTTATTTTTCGATCAGGTTGGCGTCTTCCAGGATCTGTTTAACTTCCTGGTTGCGCTGTTCGAGGTAGGCACGGGTGCCGGCGGCGTCGCGGGGCATGATCACCAGGCCCAGTTCGGCGGCTTTTTTCTGGAACTTCTCGTCGCTGAGCAGCTTGTAGAAACCTTCCTCAAGCTTGGCGCGGCGGTCTTCCGGAACGCCCTTGGGCAGGTAGAGCATGTAGAAGTCCTCGGCGATGAAGTCGAAGCCCTGCTCCTTGAAGGTCGGCACGTCCGGGGCGAACGGGTGACGCTTCTCGGCGGCCACGCCGATGATTTTCACTTTACCGGCTTTGTGCTGTTCGGCCAGCAGCGGAATCGGCAGGGTGGTGGACATCACCTCGCCGGACACCAGCGCGGAGGCGGTGGGGGCGTAACCCTGGTAGGGCACCTTGGACAGTTTCACGTTGAAGTGGTTTTCGAGCATGGTGGCGGCAATGTAGGAGAAACCACCGGGGGAGTCGTTGCCGTTGATGATCGAGCCGGGCTGCTTCTTGAGCTGGTCCAGGTACTGTTTGACGTTTTCGATGCCGGTGTCGTTGGCTACCGCCAGGGAGGCCGGCTCGGGGCCGATGAACACCAGCGGCTCGATGTCTTCCAGCGGCGTGGCGTTACGGTTCATGTAGCTTTGCGCGATGGCGTGGGTGCCCATCATGCCGATGGTGTAGCCGTCCGGATCGGACTTGGCCACGTGACGCACACCGTTGGAACCGGCGGCACCGGTCACGTTGGTGACGATCATGGAAACCGGCAGATTTTCCGGCGGGTTCTCGGCCATCAGCCGGGCGGACAGATCATAGGCGCCGCCGGCGGGCCAGGGCACCACGATGGTAATGGTGTCGTCGGGAAATTCGGCCAGAGCCTGGCTGGTGAGGGCTCCGCTGAGCAGGACCGCTGCGGCGGCGGTGGCCAGTTTTTTAATCATTTTCATTGGTTTTCTTCCCCTTAGTCTTGGGTGACTGGATTGAGGTGAGCGAGGGCTTCGTCGAGGGAAATGACGTCGCCGTATTTGCTGTCGATATCGAACAGATTGGCTTCGTGGGGCGCGGGATGCCGATCGCCCACGGCTTCGCGCACGACCATCACGCGAAAACCGTGCTGCAGACCGTCCACCGCCGTGGCGCGAATGCAACCACTGGTGGAACAGCCCATCACGATCAGGGTATCCACGCCCAACGCCACCAGGGTGGAGGCAAGAGACGTGCCGAAAAACGCGCTGGCGTATTGTTTGGTAATCACCAGCTCGCCGGCCGCCGGCTCCACCGGTCGACAGAATTCCGCATCGGGGTTGCCGTCCACCATGGCGCTCATCACCGGGGCTTTTTTCACCCAGATGCCGCCGTCCAGCTGGCCTTCGCCATGGTAACGAATGTTGGTATGTATGATCGGAATACCGCTGTCCCGCGCCGCTTGCAGCAGACGCGGGGCATGATCCATGGCCTCCACCACGCCGGGGGCATAGAGCGGTGCGCCCGGGCGGGTATAGGCTTGCAGAAAATCCACCGCCAGTAACGCCGGGCGCTGGCCGAAGCCGATGCGCGTGCCCCAGACGCCCTGGTAATTGTTCGCCAGGTCGTCCTTCGAATCGTGGTGGTTATCGGCCATGGTGCGGTCTCCTTTAGAACGAACTTCAGTAAGCGCCGGACAGCAGGGCGCCGGCGCCGGGGACGACGGGTTCCAGGTCCAGGGCCTTGAGCATCTGGTAGG